>NZ_KK211064.1:0-232006 GCF_000620085.1 Marinobacterium jannaschii DSM 6295
CCACTTCGTGCCAACAGGTTCTCGTTTGCTAACCCTTGGGCACAGATATTGAGACGCCGGGCAACATCACCGATGGGTTCATCACGAAAGAGTGCCATACCCAAGACCATCCATAGAACCTGATCAGACGGTAGACGTCGTCGGCGAATACTCGCCTTGTCAGTCAGGGTCAGCGCTGACTCTATCCATTCAATCGGGATGTTCTGAGTGAAGGTGCTTTGATCTGAGAACTGGTGCAGCTCATCAATCTCAAGCAAGGTTTGGTGTAGGGGCATAAAAAAATCCAGCAACCGACAGGGATGCTGGATTTTATTCAATTATGCCGTTTTTGGCTTAAGTGAACAGCATTGGGCTGAGAAGCCTGCTTTTTTATTACCCCAAGGGTAATCAGGAAAGGGTACGGGCGTTAAGGTAAGCCTGTTCGGAGACGCCGTGCCACTTAACCGCCTGATCGCGGAACTGAACGAAGGACTCGAACACTTTCTTGGTTTTCGGATCTTTCGCCGCTTCCTCAGCCACAACCTCGTCAGACAGCGCTTTCAGTTTCTCCAGCACTTCATCCGGGTATTTACGCAGCTCAACCTTGTGCTGGGTTACCAGCTGCTCCAGCGCACGGTTATTCTTGGCGGTAAAGTCTGCCAGCATATCCTGGTTGGCTACGCGGATGGCGTTACGCACGATCACCTGCAGGTCCTTCGGCAACGCTTCCAGCGCTTCTTTATTGACGAAACACTCAAGCGTAGTACCCGGCTCATGCCAGCCCGGATAGTAGTAGTATTTAGCCGCTTTATGCAGACCAAACGCCAGGTCATTGTATGGCCCGACCCACTCCGTCGCATCGATCGCCCCGGACTGCAGTGACGGGAAGATCTCCCCACCCGGCAGCAACACCGGTGTACCGCCAGCGCGCTTCAGTACTTCACCACCGAGGCCCGGGATACGCATTTTCAGGCCTTCGAGGTCAGCTACATTGTTGATCTCTTTATTGAACCAGCCGCCCATCTGCACACCGGTGTTACCGGCTGCGCCCGGCACCAGGCCAAACTCGGCATAGATCTCTTCCCACAGCTCCATACCGCCGCCGTGGTACAGCCAGGAGTTCATCTCCTGAGCCGTCAGACCAAACGGTACCGCCGCGAAAAACTGTGCAGCACGGCTCTTGCCTTTCCAGTAGTAGGCGGCACCATGCCCCATCTCAGCCGTACCACGGGAAACCGCATCGAAGATCTCCAGCGCGCCCACCAGCTCTTTGGCGCCGTAGACTTTTACCTTGATACGGCCACCGCTCATCTCATTGATCAGCTTGGCAAGGTAGTTGGCTCCGGTACCCAGGCCCGGGAAGTTCTTCGGCCAGGTGGTTACCATTTTCCATTTAAATTCAGGTGCAGCCTGAGCCGTTGTGGAGGTCATAGCCCCCGCAGCTACCGCAGCAGCACCGGCCCCCTTCAGAAATTGACGACGTTTCACGAGACAAGTCCCTCTTTTGTTGTTATTTCAGCCCGAATGAACATAGCATGGGGCCAAATTCCCCGCAATTTGCGATGGGTTCTGTCGCTCGACAGCTTAAGGTTGTTATACTTTCGACGTTTGTTGTGTATGAGGATGAGCTTTGAACTCCTTCAACCTGCTGAAGTCTATCGCCGATGCACGGCCCAAACTGCGCAAATCGGAGCAAAAGGTCGCAGATTACGTTCTGGCTAACCCCAATGACGTCATCCATATGCGTATTGTTGACCTTGCCTCTGAAGCCAGTGTCAGTGAACCCACCGTGGTTCGCTTTTGTCGTGCCCTGAACTATGACGGCTTCCAGGATTTTAAGCTCACACTGGCACAGGGTGTGGCCTCCAATCCGAATTTCGAACAGTTCTCCCTCAACAGCAAAGATACCGTCACCGAGTTTCAGCAGAAAATTTTCGACTCGATGATCGGCAACCTGATCAATATCCGCGAACAGCTGGATTCCAACACCCTGGAAGAGGCAATTGCGGTTCTGGCCAACGCCTCCCGGGTCGAGTTTTACGGCTTCGGCGCCTCGGCACCGGTGTGTACCGACGCCCAGCATAAGTTTCACCGCCTCAAGGTATCTGCCGCGTCCTACTCTGACCCGCATATGCAGACCATCTCCGCAGTCACCCTGCGCGAGGGCGATGTCGTGGTGGCAATCTCCCAGACCGGCCGCACCAAGGATCTGCTGCACACTGTTAAGCTGGTCAAGGATACCGGCGCAACCGTGATATCACTCTGCCCGGGCAACACCCCGCTGGCTGAGCTGGCGACCATCCCGATCCATATCGATGTCGAGGAAGATAAGGATCTCAGTACGCTGATGTCCTCCCGCGTCATGCATCTGGTGGTAATCGATGTACTGGCCGTTGGCGTGGCGATGAAACTGGGACCGGGCCTGCTGGACCACCTCAAGACCATCAAGCGCAGCCTGCGCTCATTGCGCCAGAACGATAAGCGTCCGCCTATCCGGCGCCATCCGCTGCATAACGACAATAGCTGAGCAACCGCTATTGTCACCACTCCCAGTGCTGAACAGCACTGGCATGCCTGAATCCGACAACACCTTGCAGCGCCAGTATGCCTCCATCCGCATATCGGACACCGCTTTCATTTTTTCTTCATCCTTCTCCCTTAAGCTTTAGTCCGCCTCCAAACTGATTGAAATTTGATCAGCTTTAATATACAAAGTTAACGAGGCTGTCTCAGAGAATTTTCAATGGGACCCTGTTCCAGCCCCCATTGAAGGCACTCTGACAACTTCGATTGTCCGGGAGTTGGAATTATGTTGATTAGAAAAGAACAGAATCTTAACGATATCCAGACCGAGATTTTCGACCTGATGGTTGGCTTCGAGGATGAAGCGAAAATCAATCGCAAGCAGCACGCAACCCGCCGTGCACTTGAAGCCCGCCGTGCCATCGAACGACACTACGAAGAGAAAGAACTGGTCCGCAGTGTCGAAGATGACTGGTTAGACGATCTAGACGACTAGCCGTCTCCCGGTCATGTCACCGGGAAACAGGTCAGCAGATTGAGAGATGCGTCCGGGATAGCCGGCGACTCAGTCCTGCGGATAGAGGATATTGAGGGGCACTGAACGTCCCCCCTCCAGCACGATCGCTGCATGCTGGCGATCCAGTCCGCGAGGCTCTGTCACGCCACAGGAATGGGCGATCATCTCAACCTCATGCACTATATGCTGATGGTAGCTGGCGACTCTTTGCGCCTTATCGGCAGCGACCAGGCCACGTTGCAACTCCGGCTGGTGCGTCGTAATGCCAGTCGGGCAGGTATTCTTATTACACTGCAGCGCCTGTATACACCCCAGCGAGAACATAAAGCCGCGCGCACTGACAACGAAATCAGCCCCCATACAGATAGCCGCGGCAACATCGGTGGGGTTGATCAGCTTACCCGAGGCAACAATACGTATTCGGTCTCGCAACCCGTTCGCCTGCAGCTTGTTAACCAGCAGCGGCAGGCTTTCCTTCAGAGGCAAACCAACACTGTCCATCAATGGCATCGGTGCCGCGCCCGTACCGCCATCTGAACTGTCCAGAGTGATAAAGTCCGGCGCGCTCTCGGCACCACGCCGGATAATCGCGGCGCAGAACTCATCCAGCCAGTCTGTCGTTCCCAGTACCAGCTTGAAACCGCAGGGTTTTCCGCTTACTTCCCGGACGCGCATCAGCATATCCAGCAAGTCATCGATTGAAGCTATATCCGGATGACGGTTGGGGCTGATCGAAGCCTGTCCTTCGGGAATTCCCCGAATGGCCGCAATTTCGGCACTGACTTTCTCAGCCGGAAGAATACCGCCTTTGCCCGGTTTTGCCCCCTGGGACAGCTTGATCTCAAACATCTTCACCTGCTCAAGGGCCGCCTTTTCACGCAGCTTTGCATCGCACAACAGTCCCTCTTCATCACGTACGCCATACTTCGCGGTACCAATCTGATAGACGATGTCGCAACCGGCCTGAAGGTGGAAGGGTGATACCCCGCCCTCCCCTGTATTCATCCAGCAGCCGGCCTGCCGTGCCCCGGCGGCCAGCGACTCCACGGCAACCCGGGAAAGTGCGCCGTAGCTCATGCCGGATATATTAAAAAAGGATGCGGCCCGGTAGGGCTGGCGACAGCCGGCTCCGATTACCAGCGGCCGGGAGGGGGCCGCATCCTCCTTCAGGGTAGGGAAAGGGCAGTTCAGAAAGTAATAGGTACCGGGAACACGGAGGTCACGGCTGGAACCAAAGGCGACCGTATTATCCAGGTTCTTGGCCGCCCGATAGACCCAGCTGCGTTGCGCGCGGTTAAAGGGCATCTCTTCGCGGTCCATGGCAAAGAAGTACTGCCGGAGAAACTCACCGAGGTGCTCAAACCAGTAGCGAAACCGCCCCACCAGCGGGTAGTTGCGCCGAATGGCATGATGGGTCTGGTGCTTATCGAGCTGGTAGATCACCAATGCCAGCACCAGTACAGAGACCAGTAACAACAGAAGTACGCCGCCAAAGATGGCGACAAAGTTAATAGCGAAGCTGCTTACCGGATCTGACATCGATATCCCTCTGTACGTTCTCTGTTAGCTCCGGTGCGTGGCACGGGGCTGATTCAGCCCCATATCCTAACGTGAATTCCTTCAGGAATTAGGATCCGGCGCAGAAAACTTCATATCGGGGATTTTATCGGTGATACACAGGGGCAACTCCAGTACAAAGCATGACCCCTGCCCCAACTGACTGGCAACCTGTATACGACCGCCATGCTCCTGCATGATGCCGTAGGAGATCGACAGTCCGAGGCCGGTACCTTCTCCAACCGCCTTGGTGGTGAAGAACGGGTCAAAAAGCTTGTGCAGATGCTCTGCTTTAATACCCCGGCCGTTATCTTCGACGCTAATGCGTATCAGGCCGTCGCGGACTTCGCTGCTGACACGGATGACACCCACGGGTTTATCGATTGCCTGAGAGGCATTGACCAGCAGGTTCAGCAGCACCTGCCCCAGCTGTCCGATATTACATTTCAGTGCAGGCAGGGGCTTGAGTTTCGTTTCTATCTGGCTGTTGGACTGAATCTGGCTGTTGGCGATTTTAAGGGTCGACTCGATACAGTTGTTGAGATCAGCCATCTCAAACTGTTCGCTGTCCTCACGCGCAAAATCCCGAAGCCCCTGAACTATTGACTTGACCCGCTCCATACCTTCAATCGATTCCTCCAGCAGGACAACGCAGTCTTCATCGATAAATTCAATATCGAGCGAGTGTTCCAGTGCTGCGATCTCCGCCTGTAATGCCTTGAACTCCGCAGAGTCACATTCAGTGCAGCTGGCAAGGCGGCGATACTCAGCCAGCAGGCGCTGATAGCTTGCCATATAGCTTTTCAGGCTATGGAGATTACCCATTACATAACCCATAGGATTATTGATCTCATGGGCAACACCGGCAGCCAACTGTCCGATAGATGCCATCTTTTCTGACTGCAGCAGCTGCCCCTGGGTCAGGCGAATCTGTTCATTGGCTTCAACCAGGGCCCGGTTACGCGACCTTAGCTGTTCCGTACGTTGCTCAACACGCGCTTCCAGCGAGCGGTTAAGCTCCTTTAGCTGTGCCTCGTAATCATCGCGTTTCTGCCGGCTGCTTCTCAGGCTATCCACCATCAGGTTGAACGCGCGGGCAACATCGGCCACTTCATCACGCCCCCCCCTCCGGCATTCTTATGTCCAGATCATCCTCTCTAATGCGCCGGGCAGCAGCTTGCAGCCCTACCAGCTGCCGGGTCAGGTAGGCACCCAGAATATAGGAGAACAGCGCCACCAGAAGCATTTCTGCGCCTGCAATCAGCAGACTCCATTGGGTGATCTCGTTTAGTGCGGCGACAATTTCCTCAGTACTGAGGCCGATCTCAACACGGCCATAGATCACACCGGCTTCGCTGATCTCTGCATAGGTATCAAAGACCCCATCCTTTACAATCTGCATACTGTGGTCGGCCATAAATGCCTTTTCCAGTAACGCCTGATCACCTCCCTGAGCCAGCACCCGGCCCTCGGAATCGAGTACCCGGGCATACAGCAGGTCGGGATTCCCCATCACTTCAGTGACAAATGCATCCAGCGATGCCAGGTCATAGGACAGAACAGCATCTTTCGTCGTGGTGGCAAAAAGGGATGCGGCGGTATGGGCACGCTTGACCAGTCCCTCACTATTGGTCGAGCGCATATACTCCAATGCCGTGGTGATCAGTAAGATCAGCAACAACGCTTCAATCAGGGCAATGCCCAGGATCGTTTTCCAGCGTAGAGACATCCTGACTCCTGAGCCGTTTACTGTTTATTGCGGATGAGCCCGTCCAGCAGATCCAATCCCAGACTGCGGACATCATCCCAGTCCTCATTGCTGGCGCGCTGAAATCCTTTGAAGTTGAGTGACTTAAGCAGTGCCAGGCCTTCAGGGTCAGCGGTCATGTCCAGCATCGCCTGCCGGACCTGGGCAACGGTTTCGGAGGACACCCGGGGATGAGCGGCAAAAGCATGGGGCGTATAGGTATCCGTAGTCCAGAGCACTCTGAGCTTGTCTCGGACTTCCGGCGCGGTATTGTTAAATGTGCGCATCACGCCGCCGCCCGCTGTAAAGAAGCCCCGGGCAACGCCCAGATAGACAGAGTCGTGAGAGCCGACATAGCGGGAACGGACACTGATCCGGTCCTGATTCAGTCTCGCCCTTGGCAGTACACTGGCCGCAAAGGCTGCCGGAGATGGAAATGCCAGCCCCTGTCCCTCCAGTTGCTGCAGAGAACTCACCTCGCTGTCCTTAGCCACTACCATTATGCCTTTGATTTTCTTATCTTTCTGATTGGCAAAGGCGACATAACCCGGGCTGCGGTGGAAGACCGTGTAGTGGTAGGGGTTCATATAGGAGAGATCATACTGGCTATTCGCCAGTCGCTTTTCGAAGGTGGGGATATCCTTGGCGGTGGCAAACCTGATCTGGTGTCCGCTCTTTTCGCTCAGATAGATAAGTACCGGGGTCCAAAGCCGTGCCAGCTTCTTTGCCGACTGCTGTGGAACAACTCCCAGTGTCAGGGTTTCCGCATCAACGATACCCGGTATCAGACTTATACCGACTGTCAGTAACAGAGGCTTGAGCATCAGAGTTCCCTCTCGATTTACGTCCAGACAGTATGGATCATTCAACCGGAAATACCACCGGTACCCTCCCCCCGATAAGTGACCGGTACGACTGAATTACAGGTAAAAAAAACCGGAGCTCAACAGGCTCCGGTTGTGGGAGAGTAATAAAGTATCATACTTAGGATAGCCTCAAGCAGCATTCCACGGTAACCAAGACAATCCCTCTACAAAATAAAGTATCATACTGAAGTTACTTTAACCTTAATCGTTACACGCTCCTCAAGTAATAAAGTATCATACTAATATGGTCTGCACTGACACTCCTTGTGTGGTGTGACTGCTATTGTCTGATACAGAGCTATGAACACCCTTCCTCACACCATCTCGAAAGTCATCAACCTAAATATTTATTCAAATCTGACTCATCTACTTTTTTAATACTAATTTCGCTTACTATACTGCGGTCAAGATTAATTAAAACATCACATATTGCGGCAAAGAGTCCACAATTATCTGCGCTAGCTTCTACTTTAGGCTTCGATAAGAATCGGGTCGACTGATGAGCTCCAATATGTGACTTCTTAACTGAAACCTTAAAGTCATCTACATCTAGAGAGTTATTTAGAGTTGAGTAGGATATACCTGTTGCTCTACTTATCTCAGTTACAAGTTTCGGATTTTTTTTCAGCAGAATTATTATGCCAACAACATCTTTTAACAGCTGATCCCTCAGCTCTTTTTTAACTGAATTTTCACACTTATTTAAATCGAAGTTAGAAAACCACTGTGATTGACGCTTAGATAATTTATCTGAAGAGATTTCAAATATTGATCTAATCGAGCAAGCAATTAGTGGTAAGTAATCTTCTTTACACCTAGATGAGTATGCTTTATCTATAGCATTTATAATATCAGACACTGTTTCCATTCGAACAACATACTCGGACCCTGACTTTATTTTAAAAAGGGACTTTTCATGAACGGCACCAGAGAGGTTTGAAAATTTTTGCTCAAAATCAATGATAATATCCCTGGAAACAACCCCAGTTACATTATCAACGTATTTAAATATAATCTTCTTTTTACAAGGCTCTTCGATTGAGGGAAGCACTCGGCTACTTGATATTTCTCCATCAACGGTAATTTCTACTTCTGAATTTTCTACAGTCGCACCTGAACTGTCTTTAACTTGAAATAGAAAGCTCTCCAAGTCTATCTGATCTGATGGTATATCAAACCTCACTGCCCTTTGCCTATCAATAAATATCGACGCAACTCCATTTCTTTTATTATCAGAGCTTTTATTGGGAAAAGCTTTTCCTGTGGGAACTACTTTCCCTTTTCTTAACTCCCTCTTTAACCTAGACCCTTCAGTTTGAATCAATCTATTAAGGCTCTCCAAGTCTTTAATTAGACACCTTGTCAAGCTGCTATCTACAAAATTTGTTCTATCTGAATTAAAATCGATACCTTCACTATGACTCGTCACACTAACTCTGCCTATTATCTGAGGTAAAGTATCTTCTGTTCTTTTCTTCCTTAGCAGCTCAGGATCAAATACAGTAATGTTATTAAAAAGATTTCTGTTTACATACACCAGAGGATAAAGAGCACTATCATGAACTCTCTTATTTAATGGAGATATGGTTTTAGAATTCTTTCCGTTAGGAAAATTAAATATTACTAGTTTAACATTAACTAAGTAATCCAATCGACTTAAAGAGAAATCAAAAGAGCGAATACATTCACCTTTGTGATAAAAGTCTACTTCATTTTTTGATGAGTCATAGTCAACATAAAACAGCTGACAGTCTTCTTTCTCCTTCTGAAAAGACTTAAGGCTATCAGTAGAAACTATCTGTTCTTGATTCTCAATTTCTATTTTAATATTGAAGGTGTCATCTACAATTGCTGCTGCCAACTTCTCGATTACTCTACTATCAGATAAATCTGATAACAGCTCATCAAGCTCACCGTTTTCTGAGAATACTGTGATTGTTGTTCCACTTTTTTCGTATAAGTCTGTAGTTACCGAGATTTCAGTTCCAGAAACATCATCTTTCGCAACTAGCTCTGACTTAGAGACCGAAAACTTACTACGAGTTCCATTCTTACTAGTTACCCATTCAACTTTGTCACCAAACTTAAAAGCAGAAAGGAAACCAAGACCCTTTGATCCTTGAGTAAGCCGTTTTATACCATCTTGCTCCACTTCATGACCATAACTCTTCGAACTTTTCGAAATGTGGAATAGTGAATCAATTTCTTCCATTCCCATCCCATTTCCATGATCACAGATCGATATTGTTTGCTTTGATTGAGATAATTTAATCGTGACATCAGGTGAAAATGCGTCGTATGCATTCTTAATCAGTTCATTTAATGCAAACAGTGACGATGGTATTTTTTGCGATAGCTCTTCTATTAGGTTTCCACTAAATCGCAGTGAAGTAGTTGACATTTAAAACCTCCTTATTCTAAAAAACTTCTAATCTTTTCCAAATATAAAGATCAGAATCTATAAAATCAAAACTACCACTCCTATTATTTTCGCATAATAAGAATGGACTCTTTCCCCATCGTCGACGCTATTTTATTTCTGACAGCCATTCGCTTTGTCGGTATTTTTCTCTCAACCTTATGAACAAAATGACACCCTTCGAACTCAAGTAACTCTCTCATTATACGATCTAATGGGACTTCAATGTTTGAAACTCTTCTATTACCCAAAGTCCATATCATATAAGCATCGTCCCGTAACATACTTAATGAGTTTACTAATGCTTTATCTAAATCATATACAAATGATGTCAATTTTTTTATATTATGTGGATTTACTTCCTCAATTTCACTTATACAACTACACAAAGATTCAGACTTGTATCTTAGTTCGCTATATTTCTCTTTTGCATCCTTAATAGATCCTCCAAGACTCATAGAGTCAATGGCGTTCTGATGAGCCAAGAAGTCATTTTTTCTTAGGTTATCAATATCATTCAAATCTATCCACATCAGTGGTAAGTAAGAAAACTGTCCATATGTAACCGTAGTCTGGTTATCGCCATAGGGAGGTGAACTAACTAATAAGTCATACTTATAAGGAGTTCTTATTTTTCCAGAAGCATCTGTGTTTTTAATAACAATATTACTAATTGATGAAGCCATCTTGAGCACATTTCTTTCTTTTAATATTTTCTTTTGTGCCTCTATTCTTTCTATATTCTTTCGAAGCCTTTTTTCAAAAACCTCTATCGCAGATGGGATCGTTTCTATTTGATCATCTGACTTTATATGCAACTTATATGTAGAGCTTCTAGAATTACATACGGCCCGTACGGTGCTACTCATTGAGAGCCAAAATACTTTTCTTGCCCACTTTGAGGGCTCTTTTTTTATAGCTCGATGAATAACACTTAGCTCTACCTTTGCGGTAAAGGTAAACCATTTATCTATTCCGCTAAATTCCACAGATACTTCATCAGATAAATCGTTCTTTATTGTATCTAATATTTTTTCAGATTTATCCTTTAACTTTTCAATATAAAGAGGCCCACTCTTTACCTCACAAGCTAAAACAGCAAGTGGATTGATATCTATCCCCAGAAAGTCCAAACCTCTACACATAGCTTCCCCTAGTGTAGTGCCGGAGCCAACAAACGGATCTAGTACTCTACGGATGCTTTGATCTTCCTCTAGAACCGCATCAATAAGTTCCCCCTGCATTTCAGGTATCATCATTGCAGGATATTGTATCAAGTCATGGCAGTGATGCCGTACAGATCGTCCTCTAAATGACCAGTACTCTTCATCTTCCAGTGTATACGCGCTTATCCTACTCTGGAGATCTAGATCCTTCTTATGTGCATTCACTATCAATAGCTCATTTTTATGATCGATGGGGATTTGAAGCTTACAATGATAACAGTGTAGGAAGGTACGTACCAGGTGTGAGCGAAAGAATCATTCAATCCTATCTCATTGTTTTAATTAGTAAAATATGGGATTTCATATTCGGTAGAATATTAATATTTACTATTATTAATAGCTTTTCCGATACAGCTCATACAATTTTTATCGAGAACCTCAGGGCCCACTTTTGTACATCTTCAACTGTTAATACTCCATCATTACCTGATTTTTGATGTGGTATCCCAAAGTGATTCTTGGTTCCGAACAGGCTATCTAAGAACTCCGTTGGCCATGATAAAGATGCCTTTAACAGCCTCTTCTCAATTTCAGATATGCTCTCTTCTAAGTTACTTATAGCTCTAGCATTAATCACTCTAGTCGACAGTGCTTCTTTAGAGTCAGATGTATCAACCTCTAACAGAACATAGGTCCCATTGCTGGTATTGACTCGGGTTACGGAGAAACACCTAGGGTTTCCATCAGACTTCAGAATATGCTTCTTGCACCTCCCAATAGAAGGCAGCTTTCTAAGCGGATACTGAATGATCTGACAGCCATGATTATTCTGAAGCAACTTCAGCATCTCGAAGTAGCTGGTAAATTTGTTCAAATAGAGGTGGGCATCGTCTGTCTGCTCATCCAGATTGTCCCATTCAGCACTCGGTAAATCACCATTAGGCCCTTGCTCTTCGGTGCTAACATCACGAGAGGCTTCAGAGAGCTCCCCTTCATGATCACCTCCTAAGCCTATCGGTCGTCTCTTTTGGCTTATTTTCGATGTCTCTACTGCCCGTGCTAACGAGAATTCCGTTGAGATATCGCCAATCAAGACAGGCCTGTTTTCTTGGCTTGCTTCAACCGAGTCATCTACGTTATGACCAGAGGGCCTATCTGCTCCATCACCAACCTTATGACCTTTACCCGCCACTTGCGAATAAAACTTGGGACTAAAGAACTCGATATTGTCTGGTAAGTTGGAGGGTATTTCTCTTATTCCATTGATCTCGTATACGAGCAAGGCTCTACTTTCCGGATCAAAGTGACCTTTTACATGCAATCTCGCTCCTTCCAAAGGGGGAGGTGCGAACTGAAAGGTCCATCTTCTATACTGTCCTACAGAATACCCATCAAGCATCTGGAGATTGCCGATGCTCTCAAAGGAGGCTCTCGCATCCGCATCAATTAATATCCAGGCGAGTACTCTGCGATAGCCATAATCATTGAATAGGTCTACTGGGCAGTTGCAGGTATCCAGAACATTAATAATGGCCCTTCCAGTCTCTCCAAACTCTACTGAAAACTCATTGCTTAAAGCATCATGTAGCAGTGAAGTACGGGCCAAGTAGCCATTGTGGAAAAACAGTGCTCTCGCCAGCTCAAATTGAGGAAGGTAGAGTTTAGTTCCATCGGGTAGCGGGAACACAAAACAATACTGCTGGCGCTCGATAGGAAGCCTTCTTTCCAGGGCAGGGCAATTCCCAAGACTTTCAACCAACCAATCATTAGTCGAAGTTACCGAGAAGCTTTTTTCGTATCGTGTGAGGGAATATTCGCTGGTTTGGTTAATTATCTTCTTGCGAACCAGTACAGGCGCATTGGATAAAGATGTAGCATCCCGCCCGCTTTCCCTGCTGGGATAAATACTTAGGTTAACGCCCCACCTAGTTCCATCAGTTCTGCGGAATAGATCACCGATACCATTGATCCAGGTATCGTCCTTGAATCCTTTCAAGTAGATGCTTCCTTTCAAACTCCGAGTATCTCCTTTAAGAACAGGTAAGCGGGCTTCGTAAGCCGCTCTTCGCTCAATCCCGAGCACCTTAGCACCTGCCAACGTTTTGGTGACTTTCCTGCTTTCGAGAAGCGAATAAAGGTGCGAGTTATTCTTCTAATTTGGTATTCAAATATACTTTCGCAATAGCGCTCGAAGAACATACGACACAAAGGCATCTTAGCTAAATGCTTTTCGATACTGGCTTTGTGCCCCAGCGTGTTCAGGTACCAGTTCCTCGATTTTCTAGGAGTGTACAGCTGCTGTTCGCTTTGGTCACGGATTACGAATAATTTCTTAACAGTATATCTATCTCGCTTGTACCAATCCGCTCTGAGCAGGGGGCCTAGTTTTATTTTTTTATGCTTTCTGTTCGTTTCCATTAACCAGACGTAGTCGTGACGGTATAACCATGCGTAGACATGACCAATTCCGTTCGAGCGAGCTTGCTTAACACCTTGCTTTGCAACGGCTGAAAGCCACCAACTACGGTATTCGTTTACCCGTCTACGATTAGTAGTCATAGGCCGTTTGCTCGCAGTCTTCTTAACAGATGTAGTTCGAGCCGCAAGCTGAACAATGTCCGATATAGACCATCCTGGCTCCAGTAGGGCATGCAATACCACCAGATGCTCGAGATAGCTAAACGCCTTACGATGCTTCCTGAACATATCTTTCAGCCAGAAAGACTCTCCCGCTTCTTGTAAAAGTCCGTATCGTGCTAGCCAATCGGCTCCCCAAAACTGAACGATCAGATCTCTCACCAAATCATGGCGTATCTGATTGCCCCTATTAAAGTGGTGGTCGACAGCCAATCTCCTATACAAGATCCCCCATTGGAGGAGTTCAGGTACGGGGGTTGCTCCAATATTTAGTAGGTCGCTTATGCTGATTGCCAGTAGGTCACTTTGCCAAGCCCCTCGCTGCTGCCCAACCTGAGGGCAAATCTCTCCATCAGCAGCTAGGAAGGAGTGCCTCCTGGTATCATGACGAAGTAATTTAGAGTCGACTAGTTGACCGTGTTCCGGGCAGCTTTCAGCCCCAAGAACTTGCCAAGTTCTACGCCAATAATATTCCCCATGCATGAGCATCTGATTGTTAAAACATCCTGGACAATATCTCAGAAAACGGGGCTGCTTAATGCGAGAAGCCGCAATACCTGCAGTTAGATAAACAGTATTCTTTCGATGCGTTAAGAGCTCATTGAGGAGGCGGTTCCGTCTTTCTTCCCCCACAAATGGGGCATAGACAGGAAACAGCGTATGCTTGTACAGCAGCTCGGCCCCTGTTACTCCAAGTTCTTTCGGATATAACGCCTCTATAAATTTCAGGTGTCCCGGGAGATCGGAGGTAGCAATGATTTTGCTGTCGCCAAAGACATCTCGAACTAGTTCCTTGGCAGATGTAATGCCGCATTGAACCCCATACCTCGCGATCGTGCTATAGAGCAGTTCATCACGATAAGGCAGGGGGAAACCCAACATGTTATCCCACTCTTTTCATCCAGCTCGGCACATCAAACAAGTCCTGACCGTATTTGAGGTCTTCGTAAAGACATCCCTTATCCGCTTGGGAAAACTTAAATCTCAAATCGTCAGACGGAAGCGTATGCCATTCAGCCGGTTTTATATTCACTGTCTTTGGCTTATCCTGAACAGGCGTTTCTGAATACCAATCAAGTACGACCCGACTCAATTCCGGCAGGGAAAGATTCGGATATTCTCTGAAGACTTTTTCAATTAGGGGATGCAGCAAGCTAGTTTCGCACTCCATAGCCTGTAACATACTGTAGAGGCGCAAAGCCTTTTCATTGCCATTGAAAGCTGGAGTGCTTTCCTTCTCTGCTTGCTTCTCGTCGATCTGTTTCTTTAATTCTATAAGCCGCTTATCAATTTCTGGCATCTGAAGGTCAGAGTACTGAACGATAAGCTCCGGTTTGTCTTGCCGCAATGCATCAAGCATAGGATGTACCGGCTTCAGCTCCTGATCGTAAACTGTACGAAGCAGTTTCGCTGTTATTCGCTCCACTCCAGTGGCAATAGCACGCATTTGAGCAAGTACAAATAGCTTAACGACGATATCAAGCACACCCACGGACAGTTCAAACCAGCAATCTCGAATCTCTTCAGTTAACACTTCATCTTTTTTGGTCAACCATTGGTATTGCCATAACTTATCGGTAAAAGCCTGCCACTCAGTTTTTCTTACTTTACCGGTCTGCGGATCAACCCTGGCCAGACCCTTTTGCATAGGCCCCCAAAAGAGAGAACCAAACCCTGCACTCCGTCGACCAGACTGGAGCTCCATTTCAAATATGGGTCGAGCCTTCGGGGTACCCACCATCACTACGGGAACCCCAATCACGTTTACCAAGGCTACGAAGAATTCCAGCATCGCTTCCTTACTTACTGAACGCTTAAGGGTCAGGCGCTGAATCTCATCGATGACGAGTATGCCTAATGCCCGCTGTGTCGCCACCTGACCCATCAGGGAAAGCAGAACTTCTGTGCTATGGCGTTTCCGTGCATATTTCTCTTCGTAACTAGTATGAAGAGTGCGATCAACCTCACGGAAAAAGTTCAAGCAAAGGCTCTTCAACGAACCATCTGAAGGGCACTCTATTCTCAGGTAAGTGAGTTGAACGAAATTGTATTCTTGGTGATAAATAGCCTGCGGGTAGGTAGCCAGGATTCGGTTTATGGTCGAGCTCTTACCACTACCAGAGCAACCAATCAGAGATAAACTTTTGGCCGTCGATTTGGACTGTGCAAATTGAAAACTGTTAGAGGCTCCCGACATAATCCTTTGGTAGCCTTCCTGCATCTTTCTATTCAGGGAGCCATCCGCTATATTGCGACCAACGTAGCCTCCCCGAATCATGACAGACACCTTCTCTTCCAACTGCTTATGAGTTGATAAGGGTTGAAAGAAGTCATCTAAAAGCATACTGATCTGGTGAGCACGAATATGCGCCTTTTCGAAGCAGTCTTGCGGATTGAAGATAACCCTTCCACTCAACTGAACCTTGAGGTCTTGCAAGTCCATGATTGGTGGAAGAGCCTCTATCAAAGGATTACCACGGTAACGCTCGATACCTGGATCAATATAGACAGCCTCAACGAAGTTTTCAGGGAGAGGCATCAGTCATCTTCCCCAAAAAGTTCGTCGATATAGTCCGGATAGTCTAGATCTGGTTCCGAGCGGTCGATTCTTACTACCTCGCCAGGCTTTTCGCTATGCTCTATGGCAGGACGATGCGCCATCTCTTTCCTTTCCCTAGTCTTTTCCTTCTGTTTATTTTCGTTGATAGCACGGATTCGTTGAGCGTTAGATAAACTCGATGTATCTGGGGCAGATTTCTCGGCTTGGGCAATCTTATCAATGACGAATTCCTCATGTTGACGCTTCTTCGCTTTCGACTGAATTTTTGCCCTGGCGGATGTCTTCTTCTGCTCATCTCTTATCAACCAAACATCCCAGAATGAGGCCCCTCTAAACTCCCTAGATACATCGGCCAGATTACAGACCCAATACTTAATAGACCCCCTTTCAGGAAAGAGGTAGATTCTATCTGCAACTAGAGGATCATAAGCTGCGTCTATAGCACCAGGGCGTTTTACACTCTTACCTCGATGCATCCAGCCTTTCTGCAATAATTCTGACGATGTGTAGTAAAGACCAAACAAACAGGCACCTTGCTCTGACAAGGTTGCCCTTTTTTTAGGTAGTAACGCGATTCGAATTGCATCTGAATCAGCCTGACTTAGGCGCCCGGTTCTATTCTGCAATCCCCAATTCCAGAGCTCTATAGGCGTATTGGGAAGATCTGAAGGCATGTCGGCATCTCTATCGTACTTGTCCAATACGGCGTATTGGTTGTGGTAAAGCACGCTCGAGAGAATGATTTGGGTAAAGTCTCTCACCGTCAACTTGGCATCTAAGCGGTAATCCCTGCCTCCTCGCTTTTTCACCGTAGTGCCAGAAACATAACCAGGTACGAAATGACCGAACGAAGCCTGGATCGTCCTAAAGTTCCGTTCCACTATGCCTTTAGCATCTCCCCGATAAGGCGGTGTATTTTCTATCCTTACCGAGAAACTACTCTCTAGATTCTCAACTTGGTGTCCTAACAATTCCCCTCTGTCGGCTAAAACGGCGTCAGGTAATCCAACACTTGGCCAATCCTCCGGCTCGATGTCGAACTCTAATGCACTGCAATAGGCCGTTTTATCTGAGGCCGCCATATACAGTGCTTGCATTGCAGCTACATAAGAGGGCGTTTCAAATCCAATGTAGAAGCCTGCAATCATGCGGCTAAATACATCGATTACCATATACACTACTGGTCGACCAACAATATTCCCGCGATCACTGTCAGAAACGACATAAATATCGGCGACGGTGGCATCGATTTCATAACGAGAGCCTGGGCCAAGCACTTGCGTATTTGCCTTACTGTGCAAAGGCCTAATATCCTTGTTGTACTCAATGCTAGAAACTCGCTTTTTGAGGGTTTCTGGTTGTTGATACTCGCGCTTGTAGAAGTGCAGCATTTGCCAGTTACTAGGTAGCTCAGACTCCGAAGTATCTGGAAAGTAATTGCGATACATAGATTCAAAGCGGCGATGCGCATAGAGGAACGAATGCCCTTTATCTATAAGCAAATAGCGATCGATAGCGATACGAAACAAGCGTTCCGTGAACTCGTCTAATTTAGCGCCAACTCCAGGCGCATCTTTACGTGGGCGCCCAAGCTTCTTATCCTTGGCATGACGCCTTTTACCTTTCCCACCAGAATTTTTGTAGTCAGGCAACAGAGCATTCGGTACTTGGCCACGCTGCCAAAATCTCCTAACCAGACGATACAATGTCTGCTTGGTCGAACCCTTTTCGGCGAGAATGCGATTTATAATAGCCCCACGGCTTTTCGGCTCAAAGAAATCAGGCAGTTCAACTAGTGGCTTTATCAGAGTGAAGTTACTATCGCGTTTGCTTCTAGCAACGCTTCCCTCCAGAGGGGACTCAAAAGCCAGGTCCTTATAAGGATCCTCCAGCCGTTGAAGGTTCTCTTGATCGATAGCCTCAATCAATTCTTCAACTATCGCAATCTCGGGAAAAGCTGATTCATCATCTATATCGATCCAGACGAGGTGCTCGCCAAGCAGTTGCAGAACACGATATCGGCGGTCACCGAACTGAAGCACATCATTGATTCGAAACAAGATACACCTCCCGGATAAAATTTAGCTCTCCGAGTTTTAGATCCGAAGCCTTAAGTTTGGTGGTTGGAATAAACAAATCGAAGGTGAAATAACGCTTAGCCAGCAATTGCCTCACTTCGTGGAGAGACTCTCCGAGCGGTAGATCGTAGGCTGTATCCAATGCCTTACAGATAGAGATAACTGTTTTATCCCGATTTCTTTCGAGATGATGGGCGTAAAACTTTATCTGCTGAAGATCTATCTCCGTACTCTCTTCCTCTTCTCGCTGTGCTGGATAAAGCCACTTAATGTTTGTCGCAACCACAGCAGGCACTTCTGCTTCCGTGATCAGATACCAAGGCAACGCTTTCTCATGCCAATATCTACGTTCTAGCTCAAGCTTTTCCACAGTCCGACGATCATTCAATGCATCCCTATACTTCACTTGTAGGACAAATCTAGGCTCTTTCGCATTACTTGAATCGACTAGAAAGTCAGATGACATGTACTGATCAACACCCGCAACCTTGGGGTGCTTTATACCCGCATCTGCAGCGAGTCGGCGGGTAATATCTCTTTCTAACGGGAATTGCTCTCGAATTTGGGTAACTTCGCTATGCCATTCCAGCATCAAAAAGACAGATAACTCGAGATCTGATAACAGGTGATGTGTGCGCTTGGACTTATGTCCAAAGACACGGTGGACTCGTCCCAAGGAGGGTAGATCCCGAACTGTTAGCCAGGGCTTGTAGTCAGAATGCTGACCTATGCCACGGCCTTCCTTGACCATCTTTGCTAGCCGGGCCTCTGTAAGCCCATTCTTTTGTGACTTCATAAAAAAACCGCCGAACCTTGCTCATAAAACGAGCATAGGCACGACGGTTCCAGTATGCAACTTTATTACTCAGTATGATACTTTATTGCTTAGTATGATACTTTATTACTCACCGACACCGGTTTATTCAGGTCGGGCGTAACTTATTCAACCGTCACCGATTTTGCCAGGTTACGCGGCTGATCCACATCGGTGCCTTTCAGCACTGCTACATGATAGGACAGCAGCTGTAGCGGTACAGTGAAGACGATCGGTTCAAGGATCGCGGGGACTTCAGGCATATGCAGTACCGCCATACCCTCTTCTGGCTTCACTTGTTCGCTACAGCCGGCAAAGACAAACAGCTCGCCACCGCGGGCACGGACTTCCTGCAGGTTGGCTTTCAGCTTATCCAGCATACCGTTGCGGGGAGCTACCGTAACGACCGGCATATCCTTGTCGACCAGCGCCAGCGGGCCATGCTTCAGCTCACCGGCCGGATAGGACTCAGCGTGAATATAAGAGATCTCTTTAAGCTTCAGAGCGCCTTCCATCACCACCGGGTACATAGGGCCGCGGCCGAGGAACAAGCTGTGATGCTTCTCAGCAAACGACTGAGACATCAGCTCGATATCCTTATCCATCTCCAGCACCTGGCGGGTCAGTTCCGGCAGTTGTTGCAGCGCAGCTACGATTTCAGTCTCTTTCTCTTCGCTCAGGTTATGACGGCGGCCCAGCGCCAGTGTAGTCAGCAACAGGCCTACCAGCTGTGTCGTAAACGCCTTGGTGGATGCGACGCCGATCTCAGGCCCGGCATTGGTCATCAGGCAGAGGTCAGATTCACGTACCAGAGAGCTGCCCGGCACGTTGCAGATGGTCAGGCTGGCCAGCACGCGATCCTTAATCTCGCGTAGCGCCGCCAGGGTATCAGCCGTCTCACCGGACTGGGAGACACTGATAAACAGGGTGCCTTCCGGCAACACCACCGGACGGTAGCGGTATTCACTGGCCACTTCCACATTACAGGGAATGCCCACCAGGTCTTCAATCCAGTACTTGGCGACCATGCCGGCATGATAACTGGTACCACAGGCGATAATCTGGACCTGTTTCACCTGATCAAAGATCTCTGAAGCTCCGGCACCAAACGCCTGCTCCAGCAGACGGCCATTGCTCAGGCGACCCTCCATCGCGGCGGCCAGAACCTTTGGCTGCTCGTAGATCTCTTTCATCATGTAGTGCTTATACTCGCCTTTATCGGCAGAGGAAACACTATGCTCGTAGCGCACAACATCACGCTCGACAGACGCACCCGCCTGATCCCAGACTTCGATTCCGTCACAGCTGATACGGGCGACATCGCCTTCATCCAGAAACATAAAGCGATCGGTCACCTGCAACAGGGCCAACTGATCGGAGGCAATAAAGTTCTCGCCGATACCGACGCCAACCACCAGCGGGCTGCCTTTACGTGCAGCGATCATCTGTCCCGGATTATCCATCTGGATTACACCCAGGGCAAAAGCGCCTTCAAGCTTCGCCACAACTGTATTCACCGCGTCAAGGATAGCGCTGCCGCCATTCAGTTCAGCCTGCAGCAGGTGCGCAACCACTTCGGTATCGGTGTCAGAGGTAAACCGGAAGCCCTGCTTGATCAGTGCCGCTTTCAGGACTTCGAAGTTTTCGATAATACCGTTGTGAACAATCGCCAGGCGATCCCCTGACATATGAGGGTGGGCGTTGTTCTCGGTCGGCTTACCATGTGTCGCCCAACGGGTATGCGCGATACCCAGATGGCCTGACAGCGGGTTCTCAGCCAGCGCATCTGCCAATGCCTGTACCTTGCCGGTACGACGCAGGCGCTCTGTAGTATTACCATTACTCACTGCCATACCGGCAGAGTCATAACCACGATATTCCAGACGACGCAGGCCTTCCAGCAAGATCTCAGCAACAGGACGTGCCGCAACGGCACCTACAATTCCACACATTATTCGTTATCCCTTCCCTTACTTACTGCGCTTAACCGGACGCTGCCAGCCTTTAATATTGATTTGCTTACCACGGGCTACTGCCAGCTCGTTGTCGGCCACTTCCTTGGTCACCGTTGAACCTGCGCCCACGGTAGCACCGGCACCTACCTTAACGGGTGCAACCAGCGAGCTGTTGGAGCCGATAAATGCACCATCACCGATCTCTGTCAGCGACTTATTCACGCCATCGTAGTTACAGGTGATAGTACCGGCACCCACATTGACGTCCTTACCGATCACGGCATCACCAATGTAGGTCAGGTGGTTTACCTTGGAACCTTCGCCGATAGTGACCTTCTTAGTCTCGACAAAGTTACCGACCTTAGCCTTGTCAGCCAGCACCGTGGCCGGACGCAGGCGGGCAAAAGGACCGATATCACACTGTTCTCCAACCACAGCATCTTCAAGCACGGAGTTGGCCTTGATCACCGTACCATCGCCGATGGCACTGTTGCGGATAACACAGTTGGATTCGATCACAACGTTGCTGCCGATACGGACGTTACCTTCCAGCACTACATTCACATCGATACGTATATCGGTGCCCAGCTCGACCTCTCCACGCACATCAATGCGGGCAGGGTCTGCCAGGGTAGCACCGGATAGCATCAGCGTTTCAGCACGGCGTAACTGGTACCAGCGCTCCAGCTCTGCCAGCTGGACACGGTTGTTGACGCCCTGCACTTCCTGCTCGGTCTCCGGCTGGATCGCCTGAATAGAAACACCCTGCTGCGCAGCCATCGCGATTATGTCTGTCAGGTAATATTCACCCTGAGCATTTTCGCTGGACAGTTGTGGCAGCCAGTCGTTCAGCTTGGCAGCTGAGACCGCCAGAATACCGGTATTCACTTCGCGAATCGCTTTCTGCGCATCGCTGGCGTCTTTGTGCTCAACGATCGCGACAACTTCGTCGCCCTCATTCCGTACGATACGACCATAGCCGGTCGGATCCTGCAGATCGACAGTCAGCAGGCCGAGGTTGCCGCCTGCGGCAATATCAACCAACTCCGCCATCGTCTCGGTCTTTGTCAGCGGTACATCACCATATAGCACCAGTACCACACTATCCGCGGCAACCTGAGGCAGCGCCTGCGCGACGGCATGACCGGTGCCCAGCTGTTCCGCCTGCAGGGCAAAAGAGACCGCCTGTCCTTCCAGGGTCGCCTTAACCTGGTCGGCACCATGGCCCACCACAACATGTACGGATGCACTTTCCAGTGCTGAAGCATTATCAATTACGTGCTGTACCATGGGCTTACCGCCCACTGCATGCAGAACCTTAGGCAGCGCGGACTTCATGCGACTGCCCTGTCCTGCAGCAAGAATAACGACATCTACAGACATTTTGTCAGACATTCCTTGGTCGTGAGACCGTGTAAATTAGAAAAGATAAATACACAAAATAAACAGATTGGACGAACTTTATAGGAACCACTATCTTATGCAATACCACTTGTCATAGATAAATTGACAACTATGAGTAATGATATTTTTGATCAGCTTGGCCTATCGCCAAGAGAAGTCAGTATATACAAAGCCTTACTGAGCCTTGGCCCCGCTTCGATTCGTAATATCGCCGAAAAGGCCGGTATAAATCGTGGCACAAGCTATGAAACTTTAAAGGAATTACAGCAGAAAGGTGTCGTTACCTACCTGCCTAAAGGCAAGCGGCGATACTTCTCGCCCAGAGAACCCGAGGTGCTGCTGCAACTGGCGGAAGCCCGCCGTTCAGCGCTGGATTCGGCGATTGATAACCTGAAAGAGTCGGTCATTCCAGGATTAAATCACCTGAGGCCGGATTTCAGCAGCGCCAATGTACAGTTTTATGAGGGCGACGAAGGCATCGAGTGGGTATTGCGTGACATCCTGAACACCGTTTCTTCCCAGGACAAGAAACAGTATGCGGTGTTCTCCTCTAAACCAATCCGTGCCCACCTCTATCGCCCCTTTCCCAACTTTACCCTGCAGCGGGTACAGAAAGGTATCGAGGTTAAGGTGATTGCCATCGGTGACGGCGGTGAGGATGCCGCACTGTCAGAACGAAAGTGGATCAGAACGGAGGGGAAAGTCGACGCGGCCTATATTGCGGTCTATCCGCCGAAATGTGCCATTATCTCGCTGGCTTCAGAAAACTACCCCACGGCAGTGGTCATTCAGTCAAAGGAAGTCGCAACGGCACAGCAGATCGTCTTTGATACCCTGTGGGGGTTGCTCTGATAGGCGCTAGAGCCGACGATGCCAGCCCGGCCACAGAAGCAATAAAAAAGGCAGCCTGAGGGCTGCCTTTTTTGTCTGCACGTTGTAATTAACGAGCAACTTTCTTGCGAACCTGCTGCAGGGTACGCAGCTGTGCAACAGCTTCAGCCAGCTGAGAGGCGGCTTTCGAGTATTCAAACTCGGAAGTTTTATTCGCCATCGCCTGCTGAGCCTGTTTCTGAACTTCCATTGCAGCCGCTTCGTTCAGGTCAGCCGCTCGCAGCGCAGTGTCTGCAAGCACAATAACCTTGTGCGGTTGTACTTCAAGGAAGCCGCCGGAAACGTAGAAGACATCATCTTCGCCGCCCTGCTTGCGAAGCTCGACAGGGCCTGGTTTCAGTTCCGTCAGAAGCGGAGCGTGACCTGGATATACACCCAGGTCACCCAGGCTACCTGTTGCGGATACGAATTCGATCAGACCAGAGAAGATCTCTTCTTCAGCGCTGACGATATCGCAGTGAACAGTCATAGCCATGTTTATTACCTCTTAAAGGTTTCCGCTAGGAACGATTACAGGCTCTTAGCTTTCTCGATCGCTTCTTCGATGCCGCCTACCATGTAGAAGGCCTGCTCTGGCAGCTGGTCGTATTCACCGGCCAGGATGCCTTTGAAGCTGGCAATCGTCTCTTTAACCGGTACGTACTTACCTGGTGCGCCGGTAAAGATTTCAGCTACGAAGAACGGCTGAGACAGGAAGCGCTGAATCTTACGAGCACGGTCTACGGTCTGCTTGTCTTCATCAGACAGTTCGTCCATACCCAGGATCGCGATGATATCTTTCAGCTCTTTATAACGCTGCAGTACAGCCTGTACGCCACGTGCTGTATCGTAGTGATCGTTACCGATTACCAGAGGGTCCAGCAGACGGGAAGTAGAGTCCAGTGGATCTACCGCAGGGTAGATACCCAGCTCGGCGATGTTACGGGACAGTACCAGAGTCGCGTCAAGGTGAGCGAAGGTGGTTGCCGGAGACGGGTCAGTCAAGTCATCCGCCGGTACGTATACCGCCTGGAAGGACGTGATGGAACCAGTCTTGGTAGAAGCGATACGCTCCTGCAGTACACCCATCTCTTCAGCCAGAGTAGGCTGATAACCTACCGCGGAAGGCATACGACCCAGCAGTGCAGATACCTCAGTACCCGCCAGGGTGTAACGGTAGATGTTGTCTACGAACATCAGTACGTCACGGCCTTCGTCACGGAAGTGCTCTGCCATAGTCAGACCGGTCAGAGCTACACGCAGACGGTTGCCCGGTGGCTCATTCATCTGGCCGTATACCAGGGCTACTTTATCCAGTACGTTGGATTCCTGCATTTCGTGGTAGAAGTCGTTACCCTCACGAGTACGCTCACCTACACCGGCGAATACAGAGAAACCGGAGTGCTCGATCGCGATGTTACGGATCAGCTCCATCAGGGTTACGGTTTTACCTACACCCGCACCACCGAACAGACCAACCTTACCACCTTTGGCGATAGGCATGATCAGGTCGATTACCTTGATACCTGTTTCCAGGATGTCGATACCGGCAGACTGGTCAGCGTAATCAGGGGCTTTACGGTGAATCGGTGCTGAACCTTCAGCATCGATTGGACCGGCTTCATCGATCGGGTTACCCAGAACGTCCATGATGCGTCCCAGAGTACCCTGACCAACAGGTACAGAAATCGGAGCGCCAGTGTTGGCAACTTCCAGGCCACGGTTCAGACCTTCGGTCTGGCCCATAGCAATCGCACGTACAACACCATCACCCAGCTGCTGCTGAACTTCCAGTGTCAGACCGGCGTTATCAACGGTCAGTGCGTCGTAGACCTTCGGTACGGAGTCACGTGGGAATTCCACGTCGATTACCGCGCCGATAATCTGAACAATACGTCCGCTACTCATGTTCGGATCCTCTTAATCTTTTGAACCTGTTCACTGTTATACAGCAGCAGCACCACTAACGATCTCAGAGATTTCCTGAGTAATCGCAGCCTGACGAGCTTTGTTATAAACCAATTGCAGCTCATCAATAAGGTCGCCAGCATTGTCTGTGGCGTTCTTCATCGCCAACATCCGTGCTGCCTGTTCACAGGCATTGTTCTCAACCACGGCCTGGAAGACCAGGGACTCTACGTAACGTGACAGCAAGCCGTTCAACAGCTCTTTTGCTTCAGGTTCGTAGATGTAGTCCCAGTGATGGTTGAGACGCGTATCATCATCGTCTGCCTTGAGCGGAAGCAGCTGCTCGACAGCTGGCTTCTGAGTCATGGTGTTTACAAAGGAGTTGGATACCAGGAACAACTGGTCCAGCTTACCTTCGTCGTAGGCATCCAGCATGACCTTAACGGAACCAATCAGGTCCGCTACTTCCGGTGCTTCACCCAAATGGGTCTTAGCGGCTACTACATTGCCACCGAAGCTCTGGAAAAAAGTCACTGCTTTGGAGCCCAGCGCACAGATATCAATCTCTACGCCCTGATCCGCGAACTCTTTCATCGCCTGCGTAGTTGCTTTGAACTCGTTTACGTTCAAGCCACCACAAAGGCCGCGGTCAGTCGCAACCACGATAAAGCCAACTCGCTTGACTTCACGTTCTTGCAGATACAGATGCGTGTATTCGGGGTTGGACTTAGCCAGATGCTGGATCACGCCACGGATACTCTGAGAGTACGGGCGGGAAGCCTGCATACGGTCCTGGGCACGGCGCATTTTAGATGCAGCTACCATTTCCATGGCGCTGGTAATCTTACGCGTACCACCGATACTCGCAATCTTCGTCTTTATCTCTTTGCCGACTGCCATAAGTTCTTACCTTTGACCTAATATTTTGCTGAGGTCTGCACAGCATCTGCGTGCAGACCACCTCAATCACACGAAGTGATTACCAGGTCTGTGTAGACTTGAACTTCTCGATGCCAGCCTTGAACTGAGCAGCAATTTCATCGTTGTAACTGCCGGACTCGTCCACTTTCGCCATCAGGTCTGCATACTCAGACTTGAAGTAAGCGATCAGGGCTTCTTCGAATGCACCGATTTTCTTCAGGTCAACGTCTTTCAGGTAACCTTCGTTGGCAGAGTACAAGCTCAGGCCCATCTCAGCGACGGACATAGGCGCGTACTGCTTCTGCTTCATCAGCTCGGTTACAGCCTGACCATGCTCCAGCTGGTTACGCGTAGCGTCGTCCAGGTCAGAAGCGAACTGTGCGAATGCAGCCAGTTCACGGTACTGAGCCAGAGCCAGACGAATACCGCCACCCAGCTTCTTGATGATCTTAGTCTGAGCAGAACCACCTACACGGGATACGGACAGACCGGCGTTGATCGCCGGACGGATACCCGCATTGAACAGGTCAGTTTCCAGGAAGATCTGGCCATCAGTGATGGAGATAACGTTAGTTGGTACGAACGCAGATACGTCGCCACCCTGGGTTTCGATGATCGGCAGTGCAGTCAGGGAACCTGTCTGGCCTTTCACTTCACCGTTAGTGAATTTTTCTACGTATTCGGCGTTTACACGCGCAGAACGCTCCAGCAGACGGGAGTGTAGGTAGAAAACGTCACCCGGGTAAGCTTCACGACCTGGCGGACGGCGCAACAGCAGGGAGATCTGACGATATGCCCATGCCTGTTTTGTCAGATCATCATAGATGATCAGCGCGTCTTCACCGCGGTCACGGAAGTATTCGCCCATAGTACAACCGGAGTAAGGCGCCAGGTACTGCATAGAAGCAGGGTCTGAAGCACCGGCAGCAACAACAATGGTGTGATCCATTGCGCCGTGCTCTTCCAGCTTACGTACTACGTTTGCAATAGTAGACTGCTTCTGACCAACAGCGACGTATACACATTTTACGCCAGTGCCTTTCTGGTTGATGATCGCATCAATTGCCAGGGCAGTTTTACCAGTCTGACGGTCGCCGATAACCAGCTCACGCTGACCACGACCAACAGGTACCATTGCGTCTACTGCTTTGTAACCGATCTGTACAGGCTGATCTACAGACTTACGTTCGATTACGCCAGGCGCTACTTTTTCAACAGCGTCTGTCAGTTTAGCTTCGATCGGGCCTTTGCCGTCGATCGGGTTACCCAGTGAATCGACAACGCGACCACAAAGTTCCGGACCAACAGGTACTTCAAGGATACGGCCGGTGCAACGTGCAGTTGCGCCTTCTGCCAGGCCTGAAGCAGTACCCAGTACTACAGCACCTACGGAATCACGCTCCAGGTTAAGAGCCATACCGTAAACGCCACCAGGGAATTCGATCATTTCCCCGTACATTACATCAGCCAGGCCGTGGATGGTTACGATACCATCAGACACGCTGACTACAGTGCCCTCATTACGGGCTTCTGAAGACACATCCAGCTTTTCGATGCGCTTCTTGAGAATCTCGCTGATCTCAGATGGATTCAGTTGCTGCATGCTTTTTATTCCCCTCAGGAATTCATCGCTTCGGCCAACTTCGCGAGTCGCGCGCGAACGGAGCCGTCGATCACCAGGTCATCGGTGCGTACTACTACACCACCCAGGATAGATTTATCTACCTGAGCAATGAGTGACACTTCGCAACCTAGTTTTTTGCTCAGTGCCTGAGTAAGTTTCTGTTCCTGCTCGTCTGCCAAGGCGAAAGCGGTAGTCACTTCAATATCCAGTGACTGCTCGCGGCTCGCTTTCAGCTTGTCGAACTGAGAAGCAACTTCCGGCAAAACCGACAGACGTTTGTTATCTGCCAGCAGCTTAAGGAAGTTAATACCCGCTTCGTCAGCCTTTTCTCCGCACAGATCAACCATAACTTCTGCTTTCTGCGCATCAGTCAGAGACGGTGTACCCAGTACACGGGCTACAGTCTCATCCTGTACCGCAGCAGCAGCCAGGTTAAGCATTACGGACCACTGATCGAGGCTTCCCTTATCCGCGGCAAACTCAAAAGCAGCCTTGGTGTAAGGTCGAGCGACGGTGTTGACTTCAGCCATCGTTTATTCCTCGCTTAAAGCTCAGCGGCCAGTTTTTCAACAAGCTTGCCGTGTGCTTTTTCGTCGATGGAAGCTTCCAGAACTTTTTCAGCACCAGCCAGTGCCAGCGCCGCTACCTGAGAGCGCAGCTGTTCACGAGCCTGATTGATTTCCTGATCCAGTTCCGCCTGAGCAGCAGTTTTAACGCGACCAGCTTCGTCGGAAGCCTGTTCTTTGGCTTCGTCGATGATCTGGTTAGCACGCTTGTTAGCCTGCTCAATGATGGCGGCTGCTTCTTCTTTGCTCTTACGCAGATCAGCAGCGGCCTTCTCTTTAGCCAGCTGCAGGTCGCGCTCAGCACGATCAGCAGCGTCCAGGCCTTCAGCAATCTTCTGCTTACGTTCTGCCAGTGCGGCCGTAATAGGCGGCCATACGTACTTCATGCAGAACCAAACAAAAATTGCGAACGCGATGACCTGACCAATGATGGTGAGATTGATATTCACGCCATTAACCCTCGCAGTTGTCGTACAAACAAGTAGCTCCTCGCCTCAGAGGGAGGAGGTTACATATCTACTTTATTAGCCGGCAACAGCGAACAGGATGTACATGCCCAGACCAACACCGATCATAGGTACAGCGTCAACCAGACCCATTACGATGAAGAACTGAGAGCGAAGCAGTGGAACCAGTTCAGGCTGACGTGCAGCACCATCCAGGAACTTACCACCCAGCATGCCGATACCAACAGCGGCGCCAATTGCAGACAGACCCATCATCAGTGCAGCAGCGATGTACAGCAAAGCAGTACCCATTTCCATCGTTGTTTCTCCAGTAATTTAATTAACTAAAAGTTTGAGGTTTAAGAAAAACTTGTTTATCAGATTAAGACGCGTCAGATCAGTGATCGTCATGTGCCATCGCCAGATAGACGATTGTCAGCACCATGAAGATAAACGCCTGCAGCGTGATAACCAGAATGTGGAAGATCGCCCAAGGCACGGACAGTGCCCACTGTACCCAGAAAGGCAGCAGTGCGATCAGAATAAATACCATCTCACCCGCGTACATGTTACCGAACAGTCGCAGTGCAAGAGAGATCGGTTTAGCCAGCAGGCCAACCAGTTCCAGGAACAGGTTAAAAGGCAGCAGCCATTTACCCAGCGGCTGGAAAGACAGCTCAGCCAGGAAGCCGCTAACACCTTTCTGTTTGATGCTGAAGAAGATAATCAGACCAAACACGGTGAAGGCCATACCCAGGGTTGCGTTCACGTCAGTCGTAGGTACGACTTTCATGTATTCCACACCCATCTGGCTGGCAATAAACGGAATCCAGTCAACTGGCACCAGGTCCATCGCATTCATCAGGAAAACCCAGACGAAGATTGTCAGCGACAAAGGTGCAATCAGAGCATTTTTGTAATGGAAGATACCCTTGACATTATCATCAACGAACTCGATCACTGTTTCGACAAAGTTCTGGGCACCGCCAGGTACATCGGAGGTCACATTCTTAGCAACTTTGCGGAAGAACCAGCAGAACAAAAGACCCAGTGCAACAGACCAGAACATAGTGTCCAGGTTGATTGCCCAAAAGCCCATTTCAGCCGCTTCATGCGCGCCATGTGCGATAGACCAGCCGTTATCGGGATGGTTACCGAAGGTCAGGTTGGTAAGGTGGTGAGTTATATACTCTGAGGATGTTTGCGTTCCACTTCCACTTGCCATTCTCAGTTTCTCTCGTTCAAAGTTTCAGGAACCGGTTGTTAGCCTTTATCTGTGTCACCCAGTAAATCAGGTGCATCAGCATAAAAGTGCCAAATAAGGAAAATGGGCTCACAGGGCGAACCAGGATAAATACCGCTGCAAAAAGCAGGATAGTTATCGCCATTTTCCATATTTCACTTATGTACATCTGGGCCAGTGCGCCTTTAGCACTCGCCCCTTTGCCATCGGACAAAGCGCGAGAGGCAAAATAGAGATTGGGAATCAGGTAGATAAGACCACCACTCAGAGCTGAATAAGCCTCTTTTTCTCCCACCAGGGTAAGTCCACCACTAATTAGCAGGATTAAGATTCCCTGCCAGAGTAGAACTTTAAACACCTGCTTACGTGCTGCCCGACTATGGGCACCCTGTTTCGGCTGTTTTCTACCCATTTCCCGATACAACCCGACTGACCTCAGTTTTCTGCCCCTATTCAGCGCATAAGCATCCGAATAGCGTGCAGATTATATGAGCTAACTGGAGGCGAAACAACCAGCTAAATAGGTATTTGCACTAATGTAGTAAAGTGAGGGTAAAACGGTTTGCGACAAGCGTCCTACCAATCCGATTTCAGGGCTGCACAGCGAGGTGCCAAAGCGCTTCAGCTCAGCTGCCTCAGCAGGACTTCCAGCATTTCAGCATTTTCATAGGCAATCGTTATTTTACCTTTGCCTTTGGCGTTCTCACTGATTTTCACCTGCGTCGCTAACTGCTTCGACAGTGAATTCTCCCACTCTTTGAAGTCAGCCCGTGGAGCTGGCTTCTCCGGCGCCGGGTTGCTTTTGGCAGCCTGGATCTTTTTCACAAAAGCTTCGGTCTGGCGCACAGACATCCCTTTGGCAACCACCTGGCGGGCGGCATCGATCTGACTTTCGTCCAGAGCCAACAGGGCCCGGGCATGTCCCATCTCCAGATCGCCATACTCAAGCAGTTTACGCACGTCCTGCTGCAGGTTGAGCAGGCGCAGCAGATTGGTTACCGCCGAACGGGATTTCCCCACCGCCTGTGCCACTTCAAGCTGGGTCAGTTCAAACTCACTCTGCAGTCGTTGCAGCGCCAGTGCTTCTTCGATGGGATTAAGGTTCTCACGCTGTATATTTTCGATCAGCGCCATGGCGATGGCCGCTTCATCAGGGACATCCCTTACCACCGCCGGGATATCCGTCAGCCCGGCCATCTGGCTTGCCCGCCAGCGACGTTCACCGGCGATGATCTCATACTGACCTTCTGCCACGGGCCTGACCACAATGGGCTGCATCACCCCCTGGACTTTAATCGAGTCGCTCAGCTCTTCCAGTGCCTGAGGCTCAAGGTCACGGCGAGGCTGGTATTTACCACGCTGAATACAGTCAAGATCGAGGTGTACCAGGGCACCGTCACGCACTTCAGCGGCGCTATCTGCCGCGATGGGGGTCGACAGTTCAGGCGCTGTATCCTCGACTCCGGACAAAAGTGCATCCAGGCCCCGTCCCAGGCCTCGTTTCTTCACTGCCATCTTAAGCTTCCTGTAATACTTCGTTTTTCGCCTGGCGGCTGCGGCGAATCAGTTCACCGGCCAGCGCCAGGTAGGCAACAGCGCCGCGGGAATTTTTATCATAAAGCAGCGCCGGCAGGCCATGGCTGGGCGCTTCAGCCAGGCGTACATTGCGGGGAATGACGGTGCGATAGACCTTTTCCCCGAAATACTCCAGCAGGTGATCAGAGACATCTTTTGTCAGGCTCATGCGCGGATCAAACATGGTACGCAGTATGCCTTCGATCTTAAGCTCAGGATTCAGGCGCTGATTGATCTTATTAATAGTCCCCACCAGGGCGGAGATACCTTCCAGGGCGTAGTATTCGCATTGCATAGGAATAATAACGCCACTGCTGGCTGCCAGCGCATTGACGGTGAGCAGATTGAGTGACGGCGGATTATCGATCAGCACATATTCATACTCTTCGATAATCGGCTGCAGTGCCATCTTCAGCCGGAACTCCCGCCGCGGCATCTGCAACAGTTCGACTTCAGCAGCGGTCAGGTCACCATTGGAACCGATCAGGTCATAACCGGCCGGACAATTACTGATACGAGTCTCGACCGCACTGGCCTGATCGGTCAGCAGTTCGTAAACGGATCCTTCCAGTGTATGTTTATCCACACCACTTCCCATTGTGGCGTTACCCTGTGGATCCATATCGATCAGCAGCACCCGCTTTTTCGTAACAGCCAGCGAGGCAGCCAGATTTACGCAGGTGGTCGTTTTACCCACACCACCCTTCTGGTTGGTGATCGTCAGGATTTTAGCCACGGTCAGATTCTCCCAAGAATCAGCAGATGCCGCTCCCCTTCTGTTTCAGGAACATCCAGAGGGTGGCATTGTTTCAGCTCGTAGCCGGCAGGCAGTTCTGCCAGCTCGCTGTCAGGATACAGTCCTTTCATTGCAAGAAAAACACCATCCTGATGGCACAGTGGACCGGTCCACTGGATCATTTGCTGCAGTGAAGCAAAAGCGCGGGAGATCACCTGCTGGAATGGCTCAACCCGGTACTCTTCCAGGCGGGTATGTACCACGGTCAGGTTCTCGAGCCCGAGTTCCAGCTTGACCTGATTCTGGAAGCGGGTCTTTTTACCGTTACTGTCGAGTGTAGTCACCGCCAGCTCGGGTCGACAGATCGCCAGAGGAATTCCCGGCAGGCCCGGCCCGCTGCCAACGTCGATAATCGGCAGCTCCGAAACGAATGGCAGTATCGACAGGCTATCCAGCAGGTGACGGCTGACCATCTCCTGCGGGTCACGCACCGCAGTCAGGTTATAGGCCTTATTCCACTTGATCAGCAGCGCCAGGTAATCCAGCAGCTTGTCGATCTGCTGCTGACTGATGTCGAGGTTCATCCGGGAGATGCCCCGGGTCAGTTGTGTTGCCAGTGTTGGATCCAGCGTCATTAACCTGTTGCCTTCTGCTGTTTGTCTGCCAATTGACGTTTTTTAAGATTGACCAGCAGCAATGACAGCGCAGCCGGCGTCATGCCCTGAATACGTGAAGCCTGGGCAATGGTTGCCGGGCGAATCTCTTCCAGCTTGCTGGTCAGTTCATTCGACAGACCACTTACCTGCTGGTAATTGAAATCGGCTGGCAGCGGCGTATTTTCCTGGCGTCGCAGCTGCTCGATCTCATCTTTCTGGCGATCGATATAGCCGGCATATTTAAACTGGATCTCAACCTGTTCAGCGACCTGGGGATTTTCCACTGCCTCCCCCTTCAGGGCCGCGACATCCGGATAGCTCAGTTCCGGCCGCTTCAGCAGATCCGCCAGATTATATTCCCGGCTCAGCGGCGTCTTCAGCTTTGCATTCAGCTGCTCGGCGGCTTCAGTGGCCGGCTGAATCCAGGTCTCTTGCAGACGCTGTTGTTCGCGTTCGATCTGTTCACGTTTTTCGCAGAACTGGCGCCAGCGCGCTTCGCCGACCAGTCCCAGCTGATAACCTTTCTCAGTCAGGCGCAGGTCAGCATTGTCTTCACGCAGGATCAGGCGGTATTCGGCACGGCTGGTAAACATCCGGTAGGGCTCAGAAGTGCCCAGAGTAATCAGGTCATCCACCAGTACGCCGATATAGGCTTCATCGCGGCGTGGGTACCAGGCTTCTTTGCCCTGGGCCCGGGCCGCCGCATTGTAACCCGCGAGTAATCCCTGGGCTGCCGCTTCTTCATAGCCGGTGGTACCGTTGATCTGACCGGCGAAAAACAGGCCGCTGATATGTTTGGTTTCCAGCGTATGTTTCAGATCCTGGGGATTGAAGAAATCGTACTCGATGGCATAGCCCGGACGGGTGATATGGGCATTTTCAAAACCCCGGATCGAACGTACCGCGGCCAGCTGAATATCAAACGGCAGGCTGGTTGATATGCCGTTGGGATAAAGCTCATGGGTGGTTAAACCTTCCGGTTCGACAAACACCTGATGCTGGTTCTTGTCCGCGAAGCGCATGATCTTATCTTCGACGGAGGGGCAGTAACGCGGACCGGCACCATCGATCACCCCGGTATAGAGTGGCGAGCGGTCAAGGCCGCTGCGCAGAATCTCATGGGTACGTTCATTGGTGTGAGTGATGTAGCAACTGATCTGCTGCGGCTGCTCCGCTGCTGATCCCATGTAGGACATCAACGGCGTCGGCGTATCTCCGGGCTGTTCCTGCATCAGTGAGAAGTCAACGCTGCGAGCGTCGATACGCGGAGGCGTTCCGGTCTTCAGGCGTTCAACGCGCAGGGGAAGCTCACGCAAACGATCAGCCAGCGCGACAGAAGGAGGGTCTCCCGCCCTACCTGCCGCATGGTTTTCCAGTCCGATATGGATTTTACCGGCGAGGAAGGTGCCTGCTGTCAAAATGACCGACTCGGCATGAAAACGGATACCGGTCTGGGTCACCACTCCCCTGATGCGATCGCCCTCGATAATCAGGTCGTCGGCAGATTGCTGGAATAAAACCAGGTTCTCCTGATTTTCAAGGATATGTCGGATTGCCGCCTTGTAGAGAATCCGGTCAGCCTGAGCCCGGGTTGCTCTGACGGCCGGGCCTTTGCGTGAGTTCAGAACCCTGAACTGAATACCACCGCGGTCTGTTGCCCGTGCCATGGCACCATCGAGTGCATCAACTTCTTTCACCAGATGACTTTTGCCAATACCACCGATAGCCGGATTACATGACATCTGCCCGAGTGTTTCGATGTTGTGAGTCAGCAGTAATGTCTGTGCGCCCATGCGTGCAGCTGCCAGGGCAGCCTCGGTTCCTGCATGACCACCACCAATGACGATGACGTCAAATCGGCTTGGGTAATCCACGCCTCTACCTCGTTTATAAATTCAGAAGACTTCCCGGAATCGGGAGAGAACAAAAAGGGAGCTGATTATACCTCTCTCTAAGCAACGAGGGAATGGTACAAAATTTGTACAGTGTCAGACTGAATGACTTTCTCTCTGTCTAACCTGATAAAAATATATAAGAAGAATATATATAAAGATCTTTTGTTATTGTTTGTTATTAATAGGCTTGCCCCTTTCTGTGTCTATCCTAATAAAATCCTTATAAAACATGAATTTATCAGGAACCAAACTATGTAAAGAAGGTGCGGACCCGTGGTGTTCTGCCTTGGTATAAGCTGTCTATAAAGAGGCGGGTTATCCATAGGCCAATCTGTCCACACGGTTATCCCGGGGTTACTTAACCTCAGGCTGACACCTTATCCATAGGATATACCGGACGGGAATTTGCCAACGGATTGGGCCTGATTCCCTGTACAGATAACAGCGGTACCTGTGTGTAAGCTTGGGGTTGATTGTGAATCAAATGCTATACACAATCATAACGATGGGAATGGGAAGCTTTAAGGCCTGATTGTCAAGGTCATCCACAGCGGCTATACCGGAAGGTTGATCCACTGCCCTGTGTAATTATAGTTTTATTATATATATCAATTAGATAGATGGTTATATATTCGGTTGATTAGCTGTCAATAAGTGTAATCCGGATTAATCATAATAGGTGGATAAGTAGTGGAAAAGCGGGGATAAACCGCTGTGCGTAAGTCTGCCACTCAGGTGAAAGGGAGCTTTTGAGTCAAATGCTGCTCAGACAGTGGGTAAGTTTTTTTTCGATTTCTTTGTGGATAACACTGAGTGGCTGCAGTACTTCAATGCCCTCTTCCACTTCGGATACACAACAGCTTTTACTGGTCCCTCCCCCACTGGATCAGTTCGGCTTCGAGGCCGGTCGACTGGAAACCGCGGATCTGGACTGGATCGCCGTGATGCCGCCGCAACAGCCCTTAACGGCGCTGCGGGTCTATATCGAGGGAGATCTTTCATTCTGGAACCTCGAAATACCGCGTATTGCGCCTTTCTCTCTGGCCTACAGGTTATTCCTGACGGATCCTTCGCCACAGAAAATCTATCTGGGAAATATCTGTAACAGCCCCTTCAGTGATCGCTGGTGTCGCAGCTACTATCAGGAACAGCCCAGGTTCGGGGCCGCTTCTGTCCGCGCTATGCGTCAGGCACTGACATCATTGCAAGGACGCTACGGAGAGATAGGTTTTGAGCTGATCGGAACTTACGACGGTGGTGCGCTGGCAATGTTGACGGCAGCGCAGGACCATCGCGTGACCGCGGTGCGGACGCTGTTTGCACCACTGGATTTCGAAAAGATGTCGGCTATCAATAATGTCCGGCCGATGATCGCCGGTCCCGAGCAGTTTTATCATCTGCTACAGCGGCTTCCCCAGCTACACTGGTTCGAGGTTGGGGACGATCTAATGCCGGAGGTGGTTGCGGCTGCTTACGCGGACAGGTATCGGGATCGCAGTTGTCTCAGGATCAGGGTAATCACCCGTGGCGGAGACTGGACCTGGTGGGCACGGCAGTGGCCGACCTTGTTGTCTGATATTCCCTGGTGCCAGTCGTAATCAGGTTATGCACAGTGGGCCGGCTGTTTGAGTCAGAACAGCTCTGGGCGGAACCGCTACTGTTGGCTTGGATATCTGGGTTCAATGTGTATAAAAATAGTTGTTTGTAATCATAATGTTACTGATTATTCTCATCAGATTTTCCGTCATGGAGCGCTTATTCCAGGGTTGCTTGCCCTGTGTTAATAACATGATGGGATTTACTCCCCCATCTTTTTACACATAATTCACATAGTTATGCACAGGGTTCTGTCTCAGAACGGTAATGGCAGTAACATCAGGCAAAGCATGGCAGCGCCCGCCAGTGAGATCAGGGGAAAGCTAAATCTGGAATCCATAGTTCGATGCTCCTTGAGATGATTACTCGACCATATCGGGTAACAGATTTAAATGCAAATAAATATCAATTAGATTTAGATTTGCGCTGCTTAGCCGATCCTGCTGTCTCACTGAGCAAGGGATCATTTTAATCTGTCAGCATTTCATCCGGACCTTCGCTGCCCGTCACCTTTTATTCACAGTCCGCTCTGAAAGTCTGGGTTCCGCTCCTGCCCTGTATTTCTGCTCAGTGCCGTCAGACGCTGTTGCTGTTTATCCACATCGGGTATGACCGGAGCTGATATCCACAAAAAAGGCCTGCTGTCATATGCTGGCAGCAGGCCCTTGGGTGCAGCGGTTGTGGATAGTTAAGATCAGAGGCTGATACCCTGCTGCAGCAGCCACTGTTTAAGCTGTGCCAGAGGAACGGCTCCGTTCAGTCGTGCCACCTCTTGGCCCTGCCGGAACAGGATCAGGGTCGGAATGGAGCGGATCTGCCACTGTGCGGCAATGGCCTGTTGTGCTTCGGTATCCAGTTTGGCGAGTCGAAGATGGGGTTCAAACTGCTGCGCCGCCTGGTTGAAGACCGGTGCAAACTGCTGACAGGGACCACACCAGCTGGCCCAGCAATCGACCAGTACCGGAATATCATTCTTAGCGAGAGTGGCGCTTATATTTGCTGCTGTGATATCGAGCGGCTTGCCTGTGAATATCACCTGCTTGCATTTGCCACATTTCGGGCCATCGCCCAGTCGTTCTTCCGGCAGACGGTTGCTCACCTGGCAGTGTGGACAACTGATATTGATAGCCATTCGAACTCTCCTTACTTTCCGATACAGAATGAACTGAAGATACGTCCCAGCAGATCATCACTGCTGAACTCTCCGGTGATCTCGCTAAGTGCCTGTTGCGCCTGTCTGAGGTCTTCCGCCAGAAGCTCACCGGCACCATTGACTTCCAGCTGCATACGGCCAGTATCGAGTAGCTCATAGGCTCGTTCGAGGGCATCAAGGTGGCGGCGTCGCGCCATAAAACCGCCTTCGGTGGTGGCGCTGAAGCCCATGCAGGCTTTCAGGTGACTGCGTAACAGTTCGATCCCTTCGCCCTGCTTGGCGGACAGGCTGATCAGGTCATGGCCAAAGCTCTGGCGATGGCCGATCGTCTCGCCAGTCAGCTCAGCCTTGTTACGGATCACGGTGATCTTCTCCTGCTGTGGCAGCTGATGGACAAAATCAGGCCAGATCTGTTCCGGGTCTTCCGCTTCTGTGGTGGTACTGTCTACCATCAGCAGTACCCGGTCGGCACTCTTGATCTCCTGCCAGGCCCGGTCGATGCCGATCCGCTCTACTTCATCCGGCGCATCCCGCAAACCGGCTGTATCGATAATATGCAGTGGCATGCCATCGATATGAATATGCTCACGCAGGACATCGCGGGTGGTACCGGCAATATCGGTGACGATGGCACTGTCCTTGCCTGCCAGCGCATTCAGTAGTGAGGACTTACCGGCGTTGGGACGGCCGGCGATCACCACATTCATACCCTCACGCAACAGGCTGCCCTGACGGGCCTCTGCCTGTACGGCTTCCAGCTGGCTGATAATGCTGTTCAGGTCATTGGCGACCTTGCCATCGGCCAGGAAATCGATCTCCTCTTCGGGGAAGTCGATCGCCGCTTCGACGTAGATGCGCAGCTGAATCAGGCTCTCGACCATCTCATGGATGCGGCGGGAGAACTCGCCCTGCAGAGAGCGCAGGGCGCACTTAGCAGCCTGTTCTGAGGCGCTGTCGATCAGGTCGGCAATGGCTTCGGCCTGGGCCAGATCGAGCTTATCGTTGAGGAAGGCTCGTTCGGAAAACTCCCCCGGACGGGCCAGTCGTGCCCCCAGCTGCTGCACCCGACGCAGCAGGAAGTCCATTACTACCGGGCCGCCGTGGCCTTGCAGCTCCAGTACATCCTCACCGGTGAATGAGTTGGGGCCGGGAAAATAGAGGGCGATACCCTGATCGATCTCTTCTCCTTCAGGGCCGAGAAAAGCACCGTAATGGGCATAGCGCGGCTTGGGTGTCAGTCCCAGAACCTGTTTGCCAATCGCCAGTGCCTGTTGGCCGGAAAGCCGGATGATGCCCACGCCACCACGACCGGGTGGGGTGGCCTGGGCAGCGATAGTGTCCTGATCTAATATGCTCATAGCGGTCTATTTTAACTGCGGAAATTAAAAAAGGCTCCCGAAGGAGCCTTTTAACAGGATAGATAACGTTTAGGCTTTCTTCGCCGGCACGTCTTCATCACCGCGTTCGATCTGCTTATTGATCAAGTACTGCTGTGCGATGGAGAGTACGTTGTTGATCACCCAGTACAGTGTCAGACCTGCCGGGAACCAGAGGAAGAAGAAGGTGAACAGAATCGGCAGCATCTTCATCACTTTAGCCTGCATCGGGTCCGGCGGTGTCGGGTTCAGCATCTGCTGAATGAACATGCTGGCACCCATCAGGATAGGCAGGATGAAGTATGGATCTTTTGCCGACAGGTCAGCCAAGTAGAGGAATTCTGCGTGACGCAGCTCTACCGATTCCATCAGTACCCAGTACAGGGCGATGAAGATTGGCATCTGCGCCAGGATCGGCAGACAGCCGCCCAGAGGATTGATCTTTTCCTTCTGGTACAGCTTCATCATCTCCTGGGACATCTTCTGGCGGTCGTCACCATACAGCTCTTTCATGCGCTGCATTTCCGGGCCGAACTTACGCATCTTCGCCATCGATTTGAATGCCTTGGCATTCAGATGGAACAGCGCCGCTTTAACCAGGATGGTAATGCCGATGATGGCCAGACCCCAGTTACCCAGCAGGCCGTGGATCCAGGTCAGCAGGGAGTAAAGCGGGGACGCGACAAACCACAGGATGCCGTAATCAACGGTCAGCTTGAGGTTTTCTGAAGCGGCCTGCATCTGCTCCTGATCCTTAGGACCGGCGTAGAAGTGGGCACTTACCGTCTGGCTATCACCTGGGTTTACAGTGAAGTCCGGAGACAGGAAGCCTACGATATAGTTACCGTTGGACTTACGGCTCTGGTAGCTGTATTCCGCACCCGGCTCAGGAATCCAGGCACTGACGAAATAGTGCTGCACGAAGGCAACAAAGCCATCCTGGGATTTCTGCTTGAACTGCGCTTCATCCATATCGTCGAAATCAACTTTCTGGTAGTTGTCTTCGGCGGTAGAGAATACGGCACCCAGATAGGACTGCATGCCCATATCGGTTGTCGAGGTCGGGTCGGCGCTCTGGTCGCGCTTAATCTGACCGAACAGGCGTGCCTGCCAGCTGTTGCCTGACTGGTTGTCGACGATGTAATCCAGGCCGACATTGTAGGAACCTTTATTAAAGGTATAGCGTTTAGTGATCTGTACACCGTCTTTAGTGGTGAGTTTCAGATCAACCTGTACGCTTTCCTGGCCGTCGAGCAGGAACTCTTTTTTCGCGACGCTGTAGGCTGGACGGCCATCTTTGCTGGCATCCGGCCCGTTTGCACCCACCAGACCGCTCTGTGATACATAGGTACGGTTCGGTGTCTGTTCTAGCAGGACGAAAGGTTGTTCAGCACCCTGAACTGCTTTATGCGCCGGCAGTGCAACCTGAATAATGTCACCGCCCTTACGGTCGATGATCACGTCCAGAACGTCAGTACGTACTGTGATCAGCTGGGCAGTTGTTGTCGGGGCTTTGTTGTCACCGGCCGCGGGAATATCCGCGTTTTTCTGCTCCTCATCGGACTGAGGCAGTTCAGAATCGGTAGACGAAGTGCTGTAGGCAGAGGTTGAGGATACGGTCTGGGCCACTGCAGGCTCCTGACCGTAATCTTCGTTCCACTGCAGTACAAGCATATAAGAGATCAGTGCCAGGGCGGCAACCAATATGACTCGCTGTACATCCATGGCGGGATAACCGTTATTTTTGCTGATGGGCTCGCTTTGCTTTCTTTCGCATACGTGACCAGCACTTATTTGCCAGACGATGAACTTGCTCGTTATCGAGACTATCCAGGCCTTTGCGGGCCAGAATAACTATATCCACCGGTGGAAGGTCGTGCTGATTAAGGCGAAAAGACTCGCGAATGATACGCCGAACACGGTTACGTTGCACCGCTCGTCGTACATTTTTTTTGGAGATCACAAACCCGAGCCGGGGGTGGTCGAGTCCGTTGTGATTGGCGAGAATGAGGATCTGCTGATCGGGGACTTTCAGCGTGACATCATCAAATACACGCTGAAAACCCCCGCCAGTTAGTATGCGTAACTGACGAGGGTATCCATAATCGGTCATGTAAAAAACCGGTCCTGCTGCCTGAGATCAGGCAGACAGGCTCTTACGGCCTTTAGCGCGACGACGGTTCAGAACCTGACGGCCATTTTTGGTAGCCATGCGGGCACGGAAACCGTGAGTACGTTTGCGTTTCAGAACGCTTGGTTGAAATGTTCTTTTCATTGGTCAGTCCAGTCGTGTCTAACGTTTGAGTTAGGTGGCTGAGTATCCACGTGTGTAAAAAATAGACGCGAAATTCTAGGGAATATATCGGCACTGATCAAGCCTTATTCTTACTTTCGGTGAAAAAAGAACCTGAATATTTTTCCAGCACAACAGCCCCTTGGGACGCCCTATTGGCTCTGTTTTTTCTGTGGAAAAGTTAGTTAATATTATTTATAACAACTGATTAGGGTGTTGGTAACTCTATTGATAATAGGTTGATGAGCTGTTGCTACTGTGAATTAGTCGGTTTCAGGGCGCTTTTTTTCGTCTCCCTATGCCTGCAATCACAGTGCTTTCCTGAGTTGTAAACAGCTTTCAATTAATTAACAAACATTGTGGATAAGTGGGGTTTTAGCAGGTAGAATCACTGCAATTATTTGTTTGGCCCGATAGTCACAGCTGCCAATTGAGGACCGGTTATATTATGTCGATGGAACTTTGGGATCGTTGTTTGCAGAGTCTGCAGGAAGAGTTTCCGGCTCAGCAATACAACACCTGGATTCGACCATTAAAAGTATCTCCGGATTCTCAGGGCAGCCTGATCCTGCTGGCCCCCAACCGCTTTGTGCGTGACTGGGTGAGTGGCAAGTTTCTTTCCCGTATTCGGGAGATTGTCTGTCAGGTCAGCGGCGATATCAGTGCCGACGTCAGGCTTGAAGTGGCACAGGTTACCAGTGGCTCAATGGCGGCTCGCAGCCGCACTGCTCCCCGGACGGTTCCACCAAGGCCTGCCCCCCGCCCTGCTCCGATGGCACCGCCAGCTGCTCCGCACATGTCGCATCAGGCAGCGCCTGAGCCGGCCCGGATGGCTGCTGCGGCACCGTTCCAGACTCCATCGCAACCCGGTGAACAGGTTTCTGTGCTTCCGGCCGAGCCGGAACCGCAGGCGCAGTTGCCGCTTGAACCCGAGGTGCTGATGCCCAGCTCCGCAGTGCGGATGCCGGAGCGCACCGTCGATGTTGAAGGTGGCCTGAGACATCAGTCCAATCTGAATGCCTCCTTTACCTTTGAGTCTTTCGTTCAGGGTAAGTCTAACCAGTTGGCACTGGCGGCGGCACGTCAGGTTGCCGACAATCCTGGCAGCTCTTACAACCCACTGTTTATATACGGTGGTGTTGGCCTCGGTAAAACCCACCTGATGCACGCGGTGGGTATGGAGATGCTGAAGCGTAACCCGAATGCCAAGATTGTCTATCTGCATTCCGAACGCTTTGTGGCGGACATGGTTAAGGCATTACAGCTGAATGCGATCAACGACTTCAAGCGCTATTACCGTTCCGTCGATGCGCTGCTGATCGATGACATTCAGTTCTTTGCCGGTAAAGAACGTTCCCAGGAGGAGTTTTTCCACACCTTTAATGCCTTGCTGGAGGGCGGCCAGCAGATGATCCTGACATCTGATCGCTACCCGAAAGAGATTAATGGTGTAGAAGAACGTCTGAAATCCCGTTTTGGCTGGGGACTCACCGTGGCCATCGAGCCTCCGGAGCTGGAAACGCGGGTTGCGATCCTGATGAAGAAGGCCGACGAGGCCCAGGTAATGCTGCCGGATGATGCTGCTTTCTTCCTGGCACAGAAAATTCGATCCAATGTACGTGAGCTGGAAGGCGCCCTTAAGCGCGTGATCGCCAACGCACATTTCACCGGTAATCCGATTACCACGCCGTTTATCAAAGAGTCCCTGAAAGACCTGCTGGCTTTGCAGGACAAACAGGTTAGTATTGATAACATTCAGCGGGTAGTTGCTGATTACTACAAAATAAAAGTTTCCGATCTACTGTCTAAACGTCGCAGCCGTTCCGTTGCCCGTCCACGCCAGGTGGCAATGAGTTTGTCGAAGGAGCTGACTAACCATAGTCTGCCAGAAATCGGCGATGCCTTCGGCGGTAGAGATCACACCACAGTACTCCATGCTTGTCGTAAGATTAAAGAGCTACGTGAGAGTGATACGGATATCAGAGAAGATTATCAGAACCTGCTACGTCATTTGACAGCGTAGCCGTTTCGGTCAAAAGGTGGGTAACCGATGAGATTTGTCATTTCGCGCGAAGCGCTAATCAAACCTCTACAGCTTGTGGCTGGTGTCGTCGAGCGTCGTCAGACGTTGCCGGTACTGTCTAACATCCTGTTAACGGCTGAAGGCGATCAGCTTTCGATGACCGGTACAGACCTGGAGGTCGAACTGGTGGGGCGCGTGCAGCTGGATGAGCCGGCTGAAGCAGGCTCTGTGACAGTGCCAGCGCGTAAGCTGATGGATATCTGTAAGTCTCTGCCGGACGAGAGCCGGATCGAGCTGACCCTTTCCGGTCAGAAGGCGATCATCAAATCCGGCCGCAGCCGCTTTTCCCTGTCAACGCTGCCGGCGGCCGAGTTCCCGAATGTCGAGGAGAGCCCTGAGACGCTGGAACTGAGCATGCTGCAGAGCCAGCTGCGTCAGCTGATCGATAAGACCGGCTTCTCTATGGCACAGCAGGATGTGCGCTACTACCTCAATGGTATGCTGCTGGAAATTGCCAATGGCCAGCTGCGCTCAGTGTCGACGGACGGTCACCGTCTTGCGACCTGTGTCAGCGAAGTGCAGGCCGATAACAGCCTGAACCACCAGGTGATTGTGCCGCGTAAGGGTATCCTTGAGCTGGCGCGACTGCTGCAGGGGGGCGATGACCCGGTACGCCTGGTGATTGGTGCCAACCATGTCCGGGCGCATGTGGGAGACTTTATCTTCACCTCTAAACTGGTGGACGGTAAATTCCCTGACTATCAGCGTGTAATCCCGCGTAACGGCGACAAGTTTATGCTGGGTGATCGTCAGGAACTGCGTCAGGTCTTCAGCCGTATTGCGATCCTCTCTAATGAGAAGTACCGCGGCGTACGTCTGACCCTGTCCAATGGCTTCCTGCAGGTGATGGCGAATAACCCGGAGCAGGAAGAAGCAGAAGAAACGGTGGCAGTGGATTATGAAGGCGACAGCCTGGAGATCGGCTTCAACGTAAATTACCTGCTGGATGTACTGTCTATCCTCAACTCCGATGTGGTGCGCTTCAAACTGAGCGATCAGAACAGCAGTGCCCTGATCGAAGGTTTCGATGAGGAAGGTGCACTTTACGTTGTTATGCCAATGCGTATGTAATTTCTTCCGGGTCGCTGCGGCTGCGCAGTGACCCGCCCTTCGATACTTCCCACCTGAATGTCTATTCTCGATCTGCGTATTCAGACAGTCCGTAACCTGTCAGCAGTCGCCATGCAGCCTTCCACCCGTATCAATATTATCTGCGGTGAAAACGGCAGTGGTAAAACCAGTGTACTGGAGGCGATTCACCTGCTTGGACTGGCCCGCTCTTTCCGTACCAGCCAGGTTCGCCATCTGATCCAGTCCGGTCAGCCGGGGTGTGTGGCGCATGCCCAGGTGGACAGTGCCGGTCACCGACAGCCACTGGGTGTAGAACGGCGTCTGGATGGCGATCTTAATATCCGATTTGCCGGTGAGAACATCGACCTTTCCACCCTGGCCGGACTGTTGCCGCTACAGGTGATCAACTCCGATACCTTCCAGTTGCTGGAGGGATCGCCCTCGATCCGGCGCCAGTTTGTCGACTGGGGTGTGTTCCATGCTGATCGCCGCTTTATTCAGTGCTGGCGGAGTTTTAAACGGGTACTTAAACAAAGGAATAGCCTGCTGAAATATGGTAAAATTGACCATCGCATGCGGCAGGTTTGGGACCGTGAATTTGTTAGCTATTCCGAGCAGTTAACGGCATCCAGAATCGACTATCTGCGGCAGCTTCAACCCCATTTCGAGGCGATCATCAAGCGCCTCCTGCCCGACGTTGAAATAGCCCTTGGCTTCTATCGGGGATGGGATCGCAAAGCGGATCTGGACGTGGTTCTGGAGAAGGCTTTTCAGCGAGAGCTGCAGCAGGGTTTTACCAATGCCGGACCGCAGCGCGCCGATCTGCGTATTAAGGCCAATGGCCACAGTGCCAGCGAACGCCTCTCCAGGGGACAGAAGAAACTTGTGGTCAGCGCCTTGAAGCTGGCCCAGGGAGCGCTGTTCAATCAGATGAGTTCCAGGCCCTGTATCTATCTGATCGATGACCTGCCGTCCGAACTGGACAGCCACCATAGCCGGCTGTTCTGCGAGTTTTTGGAGGAATCCTCCAATCAGTGTTTTATTACCTGTGTCGATGCTGACGCATTGGCGTATCCATGGTCGACACAAACGGATGTCGCTCGGTTCTCAATCGAATCCGGCGCTCTGTCGCGAGTATAAATGAGTTAGGAGACTTTGATGAGCGACGACAACCAGAATTATGACTCCTCAAGCATTAAGGTTCTGAAAGGCCTGGACGCGGTTCGTAAGCGCCCGGGTATGTATATCGGTGATACCGATGACGGTACGGGTCTCCACCATATGGTGTTCGAGATCGTCGACAACTCTATTGATGAGGCGCTCGCTGGTTACTGTAGTGAAATCAAAGTCGTTATCCATCCGGATGACAGCGTATCGGTTTCTGATAACGGCCGTGGTATCCCAACCGATATCCACGAGGAGGAAGGTGTTTCCGCTGCCGAAGTGATCATGACCGTACTGCATGCCGGCGGTAAGTTTGACGACAACTCCTACAAGGTCTCCGGTGGCCTGCACGGTGTCGGGGTATCCGTTGTAAATGCGCTGTCTACCGAGTTGCGCCTGACGGTGCGACGCAATGGCAAGGTACATGAACAGGTCTATGAGCACGGTGTACCGCGCGAGCCGCTGAAAGTGATCGGCGAAACCGAAAGCAGCGGTACCCATGTCCGTTTCTTCCCTTCGACAGAAACGTTCACCAATACGACGTTCCAGTTCGACCTGCTGGCTAAGCGCCTGCGCGAACTCTCTTTCCTCAACTCCGGTGTACGTATCGTATTGAAGGATGAGCGTGCCGGTCGTGAAGAGGTCTTCGAATATGAAGGCGGTCTGAGTGCATTCGTTGGCTTCCTCAACACCAATAAGACCACCGTGAATAACATGTTTCACTTTACCGTGATGCATGAAAACGGTGTCGGTGTCGAAGTGGCGATGCAGTGGAACGACAGCTTCCAGGAAAGCATTCACTGCTTTACCAACAATATCCCGCAGCGTGACGGTGGTACCCACCTGTCCGGATTCCGTACCGCCCTGACCCGCTGCCTGAATAACTACATCGAATCCGAAGGCCTCAATAAGAACGGTAAGATCGCCACCAGTGGTGACGACTGCCGTGAAGGCCTGACGGCAATTATCTCGGTCAAAGTGCCGGACCCTAAATTCTCTTCCCAGACTAAGGACAAGCTGGTCTCTTCCGAAGTGAAGACCGCGGTCGAACAGTGCATGGGTGAGAAACTGGCGGAGTACCTGCAGGAGAATCCGCAGGACTCCAAGTCGGTTGTCGCCAAGATGATCGATGCCGCCCGTGCCCGTGAAGCGGCCCGTAAGGCGCGTGAAATGACGCGCCGTAAAGGTGCGCTGGATATCGCCGGCCTTCCCGGCAAGCTGGCCGACTGTCAGGAGAAAGATCCTGCGTTGTCCGAACTGTTCATAGTGGAGGGTGACTCCGCTGGCGGTTCTGCCAAGCAGGGACGTGACCGTCGTACCCAGGCGATCCTGCCGTTGAAGGGTAAGATCCTCAACGTCGAGAAAGCGCGCTTCGATAAGATGCTCTCCTCGGCAGAAGTCGGCACCCTGATCACCGCACTGGGCTGTGGTATCGGCCGTGAAGAATATAACCCGGACAAACTGCGTTACCACAGCATCATCATCATGACCGATGCGGATGTGGATGGATCGCATATCCGTACCCTGCTGCTGACCTTCTTCTTCCGTCAGATGCCTGAACTGATCGAGCGCGGCTATATCTATATTGCCCAGCCACCGCTGTACAAGATCAAGAAAGGAAAGCAGGAGCAGTACCTGAAAGACGACGATGCGCTGGATAACTACCTGCTGCAGGGCGCGCTGGAAGGCACCACCCTGCATGTCAATCCGGATGCCCCGGGCATCACCGGCGTTGAGCTGGAGAAGATCGTACAGCAATACCGCACGGTCATCGCCACGGTAAACCGCCTCTCCCGCCTCTACCCGGCACCGGTGCTTAAGTCACTGCTCTCCATCTCCCGGATGAATAGCGCGATGCTGAGCGACGAAGATGCTGTCACCGGGTGGAGCGACCAGCTGGATGATGTTCTGGCAGAACTGAGCGACAACGCCGTGCAGTATCGCTGTGCAGTGGCCGAAGACAAAGAACACAGCCAGTTCGTACCTAAAGTCGTGATGACCCAGCACGGTGTCGAGCATGACTACACACTGGGTGGCGACTTCTTCGGTTCCAAAGAGTACAGCAGCATGGCCGATATGTCCGAGCTGTTGAGTGGACTGCTTGAAGAAGGTGCTTATCTTAAGCGTGGCGAGCGTACGCTGCCGCTGAACGACTTTGAGGATGGCCTGAACTGGCTGCTGGGCCTGTCCCGTCGCGGCCACTCTATCCAGCGCTATAAAGGACTGGGTGAGATGAACGCTGACCAGCTGGCCGAAACCACCATGGAACCGGAGCATCGTCGCATGCTGCAGGTGACTATCGAAGACGCGATCGCCGCCGACCAGCTCTTCACCACCCTGATGGGTGATGAGGTCGAGCCGCGCCGTAACTTCATCGAGTCCAACGCCCTGAACGTTGCTAACCTGGACGTTTGATCCGCTAGCTCGCTTCGGATATTCGGAGCAGTAGAGTTTGAAAAGGCGAGCCTCAGCGGGCTCGCCTTTTTACTTTTTGTTGTTCCTTCTTTTGGTCCCTGCCTATCCCTCTTTTCCTCTCAGCTTTCAGCCTGCCTCTTGTCTAACTATTCGCTCGTTGGTCGCACTAGTGATGACTGATATCCCAACTTAGTTAGCAGCGAGATTCGATTTTATTGCCGTCTACTTTGATCCGCAGGATCGATTTCCCTGCTGCTGTTTCACGTGAAACACTTTGCAGTTCTAGCATGTTTTCGGTGGCTCAGCCGCAGAAATTTTTTCTGAAAGCCAGTGCTGTGATGTGGGAATAATAGTGTGAAAATGGACTTTCGCGGTTCGGGGTTTCCTACCAGGATTTTAACCTGCGTTCTTCGCCAAGCTTTTCTCAGGTAAATTCGCGCTACAAAAATAATTCCATTAATACTGGGACTACTTGAAGGGAGTTTCCTCGCTCGACACTTTTAGTCTGGATCAGGCTCACTTTGCTCACACTGGCAGACTTACTGAAAGAACTTTAAAGAGCTGTGCCAATCGATCGATCGCTTAGGTAGATTGACGGCTTTTTGTGTTTTGGTAGATGCGGCTTTCCCACGTTGGCGAATGCTGGTGACAGGCGCATGTCGCAGTTTTAGTTTGGTCTGTGCTTCGTTGCCGTCGGCTAAAGAGCCATGTTTGAGAGTTGTGGTTGTTGGTCTGTTTCAGATGGCACTTTGGGGGCAGTAGATCTCTGGGAAACACTTGAGAGGCAGCTTGATCTGAAAGCTTTATTAGTTAGGTTGGGCGGTAACTCCTCTCTTTTGGGAAGACGAGATTGTCACGTTATTTCGGTTTCTATCTGTGCTTAGCGATCGTATTCAGGCCCGACTACCTTCACCTCAGATCATTAAAATACGGACCTCGACGGTGTAACAGATTGCTCAGTCGTTGAAGGCTCTTTAGTGGCCCTTGTTGTTGCTATCGGCAGACCAGCAAAAATTCAAGATGGCTCTGTTGGGTTTCAGGTGAAACCAATACTGGCAAGGCAGCGTATCAAGCTTTCCCTATTGATCGGTTCACAGATTTGTTTTGGCACTAACCTGCTATCTGTTCGAGTTATCCTACTGTGATATGGCTGATGACTAAGCTGTGGCGAGCGATGTCTGATGGTTAGTACTGCCACTAGCTATGCCAAGCCTTAGTGTACTTAGTGAGGCTATGCAGAAGAGGAAGTCACCATAGAGTAAGGTCTGGCGGTTGGGTACGTTATGGGCTTAATTGCCAAGTATCGAAGCTGGTTTCTGTTGGGAGGGGTATCGGCAGTGCTATCAGTACAGCGACCTTCTGGCTAAAGCAATGTTCAGATTGCTACCTAAGCAGTGAGAGAGCCTGCTATGTGCTTCTATCTGAGCGGGAAGCGTGCTGTCTGATTATGGGATCGGTAAAGGAGCGGAGTAGACGATGGGGAAGTCTGAGCTCTGGATCTGTGCAGTTAGCTCTAGATGGGTATTGTCAAAGTGCCTCGGTCTAACGCTAACTGAAGCTACTGTGTATGGCAGCGATAGATCTTAAACTGGTAATCGTGATCGCTGCTTCATGTGAAACACCTACCTGACCAACTCCCCTCTGTTGTCATTAGTTTAATGCAGTGGATCTAAGATAGATCAACTTCCCCCCTTCCTTTTACTTATCCCCCATTACTGACTTCACTTAGAGCTGAGCCGAATATCTTTACCAGAGCCGCTTGGCTAATTTGTTCTCTAGAGCCTAGATGGATATATGTTGTTTGATCCCCTGGGCCTTCGCCCCTGAAGCGACCCCTGGAGCTTATCTGCTGCTGACCTATCTAATGGATGTTTCACGTGAAACCGTTACCTCCAGCTAGTAATCGTGAACGATGAGCCTGAGGTTTTTAAGGCTTGGTTTGATGCAACCATCTACCCTTCTCCGTAATCCAGGCATCCTTTTACAGGTATATAACGCAGTAAGCAGGTCGCTTTGTATTCCTTATAAGTACAGCTGCCAACAACGGTTAATAGGTGGTTGGCAGCGTGTATGGTCTGCTGGATTGCCGGCTTCTAGCTGCTCTATTGGCTCTTCGAATTCTGCCTAGTCCTTTACCGATTGGTTGGGTCTCTGAGCTAGCGGTATGGACGATCGTTGACCGAATACTCGGTAATGTCATTTTTAATGACAGATAGATTCCCTAGGACTGACCGTCGTCGAGATGTATTTGGGGAGTCTGGTAGGCCTTCCTGGAAGACATTGTTGGGGCTGTAGTAAGCGGAAGCTATTCTGGAAATGCTGTGTTGGGATGCGCAGGCTTATCCCAACCTACTCCGAAAACTCCTCGGATAGTGCCGGAGGTGTTTCACGTGGAACATGGTAAGCCAGAAGCCAGAAGCCAGAAGCCAGAAGCCAGAAGCCAGAAGCCAGAAGCCAGAAGCCAGAAGCCAGAAGCCAGAAGCCAGAAGCCAGAAGCTAAAAGCTAAAAGCTAAAAGCTAAAAGCTAAAAGCTAAAAGCTAAAAGCTTCTCCGGTGTGTCCTCCGAGAAACAGGCACTAAAAAGCCGCTCCGAAGAGCGGCTTTTTGCTTCCTACAGCTAAGGTTAATTAGCCCAGGATGGAGATATCGGCGACACCGAGGAACAGGCTGCGCAGCTGGCTCAGCAGCGCCAGGCGGTTATTGCGGACCGCTTCGTCGTCGGCCATGACCATTACGTCTTCGAAGAAGTTGTCGACGCTGCTGCGCAGTGCGGACAGTTTCTCCAGCGCGGCCTGGTAGTCACCGGCTTCAAACAGCGCTTCGATACCCGGCTGGATATTCTGCAGCTCCGCGGCCAGTGCCTGCTCGGCAGCATCCTGCAGCAGGCTCTCAGAGACCGCTGGGGTGCCTTTGACTTCCTGCTTGCTGAGGATGTTGGAGACACGCTTGTTGGCGGCTGCCAGCGCTTCCGCTTCGCTCAGGCTGCGGAAGTGGTTAACGGCCTTAACGCGCTTGTCGAAGTCCAGTGGGCTGGTTGGCTTAACGGCCAGAACCGCTAGGAAAACCTCGGCAGAGATGCCGGCGTCTTCGTACCAGGCACGGAAACGCTCCAGCATAAAGTCGAGGACTTTCTCTTCCAGGCCTTCGCGCGCCGGCAGGTCGTTGTGGTTGTCGGCAGCGATCTTCAACAGTTCGCGCAGGTCCAGGTCCAGGCCGCTCTCTACGATGATACGCAGGGTGCCCAGCGTCGCGCGACGCAGGGCGAACGGGTCTTTAGAACCTGTTGGTGGCTGGTTGATACCGAACAGGCCGACCAGGGTATCCAGACGGTCGGCGATGGCGACAGCCATACCGGTCTGTGTAGTTGGCAGCTGGTCGCCGGCAAAACGAGGCATATAATGCTCGTCCTGCGCCTTAGCCACTTCTTCCGCTTCGCCATCGTTGGTGGCGTAGTGGTAACCCATCAGGCCCTGCAGTTCTGGGAATTCCAGAACCATGTCAGAGACCAGGTCCGCCTTACACAGCAGACCGGCACGCTCGGCCCAGCCTTTGTCGGAGCCGATTTTCTCGGCGATCAGACCTGCCAGCTTGGCGATACGCTCAGTCTTCTCGTGAACGGTTCCAAGGTCTTTCTGGAACACGATCTTCTTCAGCTGTTCGGTACGGGTTTCCAGCGAGGTCTTCTTATCCGTCTCGAAGAAGAAGGCGGCATCGGCCAGACGCGGACGGATCACCTTCTCGTTACCTTCGATCACCTGCTGCGGCTCTTTCGACTCGATGTTGGAGATGGTGATAAAGAACGGTGCCAGCTCGCCTTCCTTATTCAGCAGGTGGAAGTATTTCTGGTGGTCCGCCATAGAGGAGATCAGGGCCTGGGCAGGTACATCCAGGAAGCGCTCTTCGAAGCGACCCAGCAGTGCAACCGGCCACTCGTTCAGGGCGGTCACTTCATCCAGCAGACCGGAATCGATCACTACTTCGGCACCGACCTTCTCCGCTTCGGCCAGCGCCTGGCTACGGATCAGCTCGCGGCGCTCGGCAAAGTCGGCCAGCACGTAACCACGCTCTTTCAGCGTTGTCGCGTAGTCAGCAGGTGCGATCAGCTCGATCTCCTGATTGTAGTGGAAGCGATGACCGCGGGTTTTACGGCCGGCCTTCAGGCTCATGATCTCGCATTCGATCACTTCGTCACCCAGCATCATCACGACCCATTTAACCGGGCGGACGAACTCGGCTCGGGAGGCGCCCCAGCGCATACGCTTGGCGATCGGCAACTTGTCCAGCGCATTCTGGATGATAGCGGGCAGTGCATCGGCCAGCGGCTTGGCTGCAGTTTCCTGACGGAAGCAGAGTTTTCCATCCTGTTCTTCCAACTGATCGACGCTGGTGCCGCACTTCCTGGCGAAACCTTCCAGTGCCTTGGTCGGGTTACCGTCGGCATCGTAGGCGATACGTGCCGGTGGGCCCTGCATAAAGAAGGTGCTGGCGGGAACTTCCGTGGCCAGGCTTTCGATCAGTACAGCCAGACGACGTGGTGCGGCGTAGGATTTAACCGCAGAGTCTTTTAGCAGCGCTTTGGCATCTTTACCCAGTGCGGATTCGATACCGGCCAGGATCTCTTTTTGCAGTGCGTTGGACAGGGTCAGCAGGGCCTTAGGTGGCAGCTCTTCGGTACCCAGTTCAAACAGAAAATCTTTAGCAGCCATTACTTGTTTTCCTCCTCGCAGGCAGCCAGTACTTCCTGGCGGATTGATTCTTCTGCCAGAGGGAAGCCAAGTGCTTTACGGGCATTGAAATAAGCCTGGGCGACATCGCGGGCCAGTGTACGAACGCGCAGGATATAGCGCTGGCGTTCAGTGACAGAGATGGCGTGGCGGGCATCCAGCAGGTTAAAGGTGTGTGAAGCTTTCAGAACCTGTTCGTAGGCAGGCAGTGGCAGCGGTGTTTCCAGCGCCAGCAGCTTGTTACATTCACGCTCATGGAAGTCGAAGTTGCCGAACAGGGTGTCGACATCGGCATGTTCGAAGTTGTAGGTGGACTGCTCTACTTCATTCTGGTGGAACACGTCGCCGTAGCTGACTTCGGAACCGTCCGGGTGACGGGCCCAGACCAGGTCATAGACGCTGTCGACCTGCTGGATATACATGGCGATACGTTCCAGACCGTAGGTGATTTCGCCGGTTACCGGGTAGCATTCCAGGCCACCGGCCTGCTGGAAGTAGGTGAACTGAGTCACTTCCATGCCGTTGAGCCAGACTTCCCAACCCAGCCCCCAGGCACCCAGCGTCGGCGATTCCCAGTTGTCTTCGACGAAGCGGATATCATGTACCAGCGGATCGATACCGATATGGGCCATAGAGCCCAGGTATAGCTCCTGGAAGTTGTCCGGATTGGGTTTCAGTACCACCTGGAACTGGTAGTAGTGCTGCAGGCGGTTGGGGTTCTCACCGTAACGGCCGTCGGTTGGACGGCGGCTTGGCTGCACGTAAGCTGAGCGCCAGGATTCCGGGCCGATGGAACGCAGGAAAGTCGCCGGGTGGAATGTCCCCGCCCCTACTTCCATATCCAGTGGTTGCACGATTACACAACCCTGCTCTGCCCAATACTGCTGCAGTGCAAGGATCAGTCCCTGAAATGTACCTACGTCTGGAGTCACCTTGTCAGTCACGGAATTCACCATTTAACGAAATTGGCCGGATAGAGACGCTGCATCACCGCCAGGGTGTTAAGAATATGCAGCAGAGCCTCCGGAAAATAAGAGCGAAAGTATACACCAAAATTGGCCACAAGCGGGGGGCTGTAGCGGCTTGATAGGTGGATAAGCCAGCCCGCTCGGACTGCTCCGAAAGCCTGCTGACAGAAACAGAAACGGACAGCCGAGGCTGTCCGTTTGAGGCGTCTTATCCTGACTGAGTCAGGGTAAGGGATCAGTAATCCAGGCAGAGGTATTTCAGTACCTCGATCACCTCTTCCGTGTTGGAGGCCACGGCCTGGGCGCAGGCATCGATCTCTTTCAGCGGATGGGTCAGCTCCGGGGCATGCTCGACGATCAGGGACTTGCCGTGGGCGATCGCCATACCGGCATCAAAGGCGGCATTCCACTGACGGTACTTATCGCCGAAACGGACGATCACGATATCGGCCCGCTTGATCGCCGTCAGGTGGCGGATACTGTTGATCTTAGCGGCCTTGTGATCCTTCCAGAAGTTGCTCTGTTCGGCGCCCAGCAGTTCGTCGCCGCAGTTATCACTGGATTCATGATCGGTGTTGGGCGTCAGGATATCGACCGGCAGGCCGTTCTGGTGCACGGCACGCTTGATCTGATCGCGCCATTCGGTGTGGATCTCGCCGGACAGGTAGACGGTATAACGCATAGTTAAATCTCTTGGCAGAAAAATATCGGCCGGAAGGCTCTGCACTGGCACAGGCTTGCCGTTTACCGATGGATGAAATTAGCACTCTGTGGTGCCTTGGCTTGTGCAGGCGGCCTGCTGCATTGCTTGAATCGCATCGCAGAAGGCCGCCCGGAGAACAGCTTAACGCTTCCAGAAGATCGGCGTAAACAGTACCAGCAGGGTAAATACCTCAAGTCGTCCCAGCAGCATGGCGAAGCAGAGCACCCACTTGGCAGTGTCATTGATATCCCCATAGTGGGCGGCAACATCACCCAGGCCCGGGCCGAGGTTATTCAGCGTAGCGCCGACCGCCGACCAGGCGGTGACCTGATCCAGCCCGGTGGCGAGCAGGATGATCAGCATTACGACGAAGACAATCAGGTAGACTGAGAAGAAGCCCCAGACCGCTTCCAGTACCTTGTCCGAGATCGGCTTGCGGCCCAGCTTGACCGGGATCACGGCGTTGGGGTGTACCAGGCGTTTGATCTCACGGTAGCCCTGCTTCAGGATCAGCACGATCCTGATCACCTTCATACCGCCGCCGGTGGAGCCGGCACAACCGCCGGCAAAGGCGGCGACAAACAGCAGGAACGGCAGCATTACCGGCCAGTGGGCAAAGTCGGCGGTGGCGAAGCCGGTAGTAGTGGCGACCGAGACCACCATAAACACCGCTTTGCGGACGGACTCCAGCGGCGCGTAGGTATCGGTCTGGATCAGGGCAAACACCGCCAGCAGCGAGATCGCCAGCAGCGAGCTGATATAGAACTTAAACTCCGGGTCATGCAGGTAGTGACTCAGCGAGCGCATCCGCCAGGCGAAGAAGTGCAGGCTGAAGTTGACCGCCGAGATCACCATAAAGAACACGCAGATCGCTTCGATCATCGGGTTGTCGAAGTAGCCGATACTGGCATCATGGGTGGAAAAGCCGCCGATTGCCACGGTGGAAAAGGAGTGACTGATCGCATCAAACCAGCTCATGCCCGCCAGGTAGTAGCCGATGGCACAGGCCACCGTGAGGGCCAGGTAGATATACCACAGCGCCTTGGCCGTCTCGGTAATACGTGGTGTCAGCTTGGAGTCTTTCACCGGCCCTGGCGTTTCGGCGCGGTACAGCTGCATCCCCCCTATCCCCAGCATCGGCAGGATCGCCACCGCCAGGACGATAATCCCCATACCGCCGAGCCACTGCAGCTGCTGGCGGTAGAACAGGATCGACTCCGGCAGGTCGTCGATACCGGTAATCACCGTGGCCCCGGTGGTGGTCAGTCCCGACAGGGACTCGAATACCGCATCCACCACGCTGAGGTGGGGGTTATCCGACAGCATCAGCGGGAAGGCCCCGAAGAGTCCCAGTACGGCCCAGAACAGTACGGTGATCAGGAAGCCGTCCCGGGTGCGCAGGTCATCCCGCACCCGGTAGACCGGAATCCACATAAAGAAGCCGGTCATCAGGGTAATCAGGAAGGCGGACAGGAAGGCCAGTGTGGCGCCGTCATCATAGGAAACTGAGATTGCCACCGGTGGCAGCATGGTGATGCTGAAGATCATCAGCAGGATGCCAAGAATACGAAGGATCACTTTGTAGTGCATCGGATGCGTCCTGCCTTAGAAGAATGCCAGTCCAACCTGGAACAACCGCTCTACATCGGTGATCCGTTTCTTGTCGACCAGGAACAGGATCACATGGTCGCCGTTTTCCACCACCACATCATCGTGGGCGATCAGTACCTCATCGTTCCGGATAATGGCACCGATGGTACAGCCCGGCGGCAGATTGATCTCCTCGATCGCCCGCCCGACCACCTTGGAGGAACGCTCGTCACCGTGTGCCACGGCTTCCAGGGCTTCGGCTGCACCGCGACGCAGGCTGTGTACCGCCGCCACGTCGCCACGGCGGACATGGGTCAGCAGCGCGCCGATGGTGGTCTGTTGCGGCGAGATAGCGATATCGATCGCCCCACCCTGCACCAGATCGACATAGGCCGGGTTGTTAATCAGTGTCATCACCGTGCGCACGCCGAGTCGCTTGGCCAGCATCGACGCCATGATATTGGCTTCGTCGTCATTGGTCAGGGCGCAGAAAACATCAGTGTCTTCGATGTTCTCTTCCAGCAGCAGGTCCTTGTCGGAAGCGCTGCCGTGCAGCACGATGGTGTTGTTGAGGCGTCGGGCCAGGCCCTCGCAGCGGCTCATGCTGCGCTCGATGATCTTGACCTGAAAGTCATTCTCGATCGAGCTGGCGAGGCGGGCTCCGATATTACCGCCGCCGGCGATAATGATGCGTTTGTAGGGGCGGTCGAGGCGGCGCATCTCCGACATCACGGCGCGGATATCCTTACGCGCAGCGATAAAGAACACCTCGTCATCGGCTTCGATCACCGTATCCCCTTTCGGGATGATCGGCGAGCCGCGCCTGAATATGGCTGCCACGCGGGTGTCGACCGCCGGCATATGGGCGCGCAGGTAGGAGATCTCGCGTCCCACCAGCGGGCCACCGTAGTAGGCGCGGACCGCAACCAGCTGGGCCTGGCCCTCGGCAAAGTCGAGTACCTGCAGTGCGCCCGGATGTTCTATCAGACGCTTGATATGCCGTGTTACCAGCTCTTCCGGGCTGATCAGGACGTCGACCGGGATCGCCTTGTCATTGAAGATGGAGAGGTTCTTCTTCAGGTAGTCATGCTCGCGTACGCGGGCGATCTTGGTCGGGGTATGGTACAGCGTCTGGGCCAGCTGACAGGCGATCATATTGACTTCGTCAGAGTTGGTCACCGCGATCAGCATATCAGCATCCTGGGCGGCCGCCTGGTCCAGCACGGAGGGATAGGAGGCCTTGCCTTCCACCGTGCGGATATCGAGCCGGTCCTGCAGTTCGCGCAGTCGGCTGGTGTCGGTATCGACGATGGTAATATCGTTTGCTTCGCTGGCGAGGTTTTCTGCCAGCGTGCCGCCTACCTGGCCAGCACCCAGAATGATGATTTTCATGCTTGCACTTTAATTATTCAGCCTGATCCGCTGATTTCTCCAGTACTGCGTAAAAGAAGCCGTCATGGCCGCCATCCTGCGGGAACAGCTGACGTCCGAATGGCCGCGGCTCTCCCCACTCTGCGTCGATCTCACAATGTACGGCGTCCGCTGTGGCGGCCATAAAGCGCTTGATCAGGCGCTCATTTTCCTGCGGGAAGATCGAGCAGGTGGCATAAACCAGGCGACCGCCCGGTTTCAGCATCTGCCAGCAGTTGTTCAGAATCGCCCACTGAATCTGACTCAGCTGCTGAATATCCTCACCTTTTCGCAGGTATTTTATATCCGGGTTACGGCGAATAACACCGGTGGCTGAACAGGGGGCATCCAGCAGTATGCGGTCATAAGCCTGCCCATCCCACCAGTCCTGCGATGCGGCATCGGCCTGATGCAGTGTGGCCGTCAGGCTGAGGCGCTGCAGGTTCTCTTCGATGCGCGGCAGGCGGCGCTGTTCCAGCTCCACCGCTTCGACGCTGGCCAGCGCAGGCTCGGCTTCGAGGATGTGGCACAGTTTGCCGCCCGGGGCCGCACAGGCATCCAGTACCCGTTGCCCGGCCTGCAGATCCAGCAATCCGGCTGACAGCTGGGCGGCTTCGTCCTGCACGCTGCAGTCGCCAAAGAAGAATCCCGGTAACAGATCGACATCACAGGCTTCTTCCAGTGTCACGCCATCCGGGCTGTGACGGCAGGCATGAGCCGCATGGCCCTCGCCTTGCAGCTGTTCCAGATACTGCTGGCGGCTGAGCTTGAGACGATTGACCCGCAGTGTCAGCGGGGCCTGCTCGCAGTTATTGCCCTCTAGGATCTGCTGCCAGTGATCGGGCCAGTTGTTGCTCAGCTTACTGATAAACCATTCCGGATGGTTGTATTGCCATACCGGGTTGTCACCCAGCGCTAGTTCCAGCGCCTCACCTTCGCGCTGGTAGTTGCGCAGAATCGCATTCAGCAGCCCTTTGGCCCAGCCCTTGTTCAGGTCTGTGGTCGCAGAGACGGTTTCGTTGATCGCCGCATGTGCCGGGATACGCATACTGCGCAACTGGTAGAGGCCGACCAGCACTAGCACCCGGACATCGTAGTCCTGTGGCTTAAACGGCTTTTTCAGCAGTCGTGTTGCCAGCAGGTTGAGGCGCGGGAAGTCACGCATCGTGCCGAAGCAGAGCTTCTGCAGCAGGGCGCGGTCTTTATCCGGGCAGCGCTCTAGCGCCGCCGGCATGACCGCATTCAGGGAGCCCTGATGGCGCAGCAACGGCGCCAGTGTTTCTGCTGCGAGGGTACGGATATTCATCTGCGGTGGTTATCCCAGCTGTTTGCCTGTCGGGAACAGGTCGCGTTTGGCATTAAGGATGGCACTGGCCTGCAGCGGCTTGCCGCCCGGCAGCTGCAGCTTGGTCAGGCGCAATGAGCCTTGGCCACAGCCCACCTGGATACTGCGCTTATCGGTACTGATAATCTCGCCCGGGGTTGCGGTCGCGCTATTATCCGCTTCGGCAAACCAGATCCGCATCGTCTGGCCGTCCAGCTCGCAGAAAGCCACCGGCCAGGGACTCAGACCACGCACCTGGCGGGCGATCAGCTCAGCCGGCTGGCTCCAGTCGATCCTGCCCTCCTGCTTCTCGAGCTTCTGGGCGTAGTTGGCCAGGCTGTCATCCTGTTTCTCGGGATCGGCCTTGTCATCGCGGATCAGCGCCAGGGTTTCGACCAGTGCCCCGGCACCCATTTCCGCCAGGCGGTCGTGCAGGTCACCACTGGTGTCGCTGTCGCTGATCGGCGTTTCTACTTTGTAGAGCATATCGCCGGTGTCCAGGCCTACATCCATCTGCATGATAGTGATGCCGGTGCTCTGATCCCCTGCCAGTACGGCACGGTGGATCGGTGCGGCACCGCGCCAGCGCGGCAGTATAGAGCCATGCACATTGATACAGCCCAGGCGCGGGGTGTCCAGCACCGCCTTGGGTAGCAGCAGACCATAGGCCACCACCACCATAATATCGGCATTCAGCGCGGCCAGCTCCGCCTGCTCGGCTTCGCCCTTAAGGCTCAGGGGCTGATAGACCGGAATATCATGTTCCAGCGCCAGTTTCTTAACCGGACCCGGTGTCAGCTTACGGCCGCGACCGGAGGGGCGATCAGGCTGGGTGTAGACGGCAATCACTTCGTGCTCACTGCCAAGCAAGGCCTGCAGGCTGGTGGCGGCAAAGTCCGGGGTGCCGGCAAAGATAATACGCAGAGGGTTGGACATCGATAAAACTCCCAAACGAGGAACAGGATCTGAGGCGGTGTGAAAACTATGACGACTTGGCCGTAGGACGTTAAAAAAGCCACTCGAAATGCTCATTTACCCGTGTAAATTCCGCTTTCTCGTGGCTTTTGCCTTCTCTGGCCTACGCTCACTGTGTTTCTACCCAGCTTCAACCGGGCTGGGCCTCAGTTACCTGTTGTGATGAGTGGCGATCAGATCAGGCCTGTGCAGCCTGAGCGCGGTGCAGCTTTTCCAGCTTATTGCGGATGCGATTGCGCTTCAGGGGCGAGATATGGTCGACAAACAGCTTGCCGTTGAGGTGATCGATCTCATGCTGGATGCAGACGGCCAGCAGGTCATGGGCTTCGAAGTTCTGTTCGTTACCCTCGCCATCCAGTGAGGTGACACGGATATGCTGTGGGCGCACCACATCTTCGTAGAAGCCGGGAACAGAGAGGCAGCCTTCCTGGTACTTGTGCGGCTCGGTATCAATCACTTCAAACTCGGGATTGATCAGCACCAGGGGTTCATCCTGATCGTCCGAGATATCGATCGTCACAATGCGTTTGTGGATGTTAACCTGTGTTGCCGCCAGGCCAATGCCGGGGGCGGCATACATGGTTTCAAACATGTCGGCGATCTCGGTACGGATCTCCGGCGTTACTTCTTCGACTTTAGCTGCAACTGTACGCAGACGTGGGTCAGGGAATTCTAGAATAGTAAGCTTTGCCATTGTTTTTTCGTGTTGCTACGGTTGCAATGTTTAGCCGTGAATGGCGAAAATCGTGTTACCACCGATTATAACGGACATGAGGTCGGATGTATCGCGGTAGGATCTGCTGAAAACGGGGTTTTACCGGCATCAGGAAGAGATTATGAAAAAACTGCTCTGTGGTTTGCTGACGGGTTGGTTATTACTGGCTGAACCGGCGGCAGCCGAAGTTCGCAAGGATGTGCTGGCACTGCGTGAGGATCATCCTCAGGAGTATGTGGTCGTGAAAGGGGATACCCTTTGGCATATCTCCGGCCGATTCCTGCAGACGCCCTGGCGCTGGCCCGAACTCTGGGATATCAACTCCCAGATCGACAACCCTCACCTGATATACCCCGGCGATGTGATCCAGCTGGTATGGGTCAACGGCAAGCCGAAGCTGAAACTCAAGCGCGGCATGGTAAAACTGATGCCGAAAGCACGGGTAACTTCCCTGCAGCAGGCGATCCCGGCGATCCCGCTACGCGATATTATCGCTTTCCTGCAGGAAAACCGCGTACTGGAAGACGACCTCTATACCCGTTCCCCCTATGTCCTGGGTGCTAATAATGAGCGCATCATTGCCGGTGCCGGCGACCGGGTCTATGCCCGGGGTGAGCTGCTGGACGAGTCGCCGCGCCAGACCATCTATCGCGCGGCCGGTGAGTACTACGACCCGGAGACAGAAGAGTTTCTCGGCTATGAACTGCTGAAGATCGCCGATGTGGTGGTGGCGGACAAGAAAGCCGATGTACTGACACTGGATGTACGCCGCTCGCACAAGGAGATCCGCATCCTCGACCGCGTGGTGCCGACCGAAGAGGAGCGTATCCAGTCGCTGTTCCACCCGGCTCCGGCTCCGGAGAAGAGTGAAGCTAAGGTGCTGTCGGTGTTGGGCGGCGTGAATGATGGCGGCCAGTTCAATGTAGTGGCCTTCAATCTCGGGCAGCGCGAAGGGCTGGAACCGGGTCATGTATTTTCTATCTACCGCCGTGGCGAACGGATCAAAGACCCGGTAACCCGTGAACTGATCACCCTGCCGGAGGAGCGGTCCGGTCTGATGATGGTATTCCGCAGCTTTGAGAAAGTCAGCTATGGCCTGGTATTGCACAGCTCCAATGTGGTCTCGGTCGGTGACAGTCTGCGCGAACCTTAAGCCCGGCCTGAGCTGAACGGGCCGCAGGCGGGGCGGGATGCCCTGCCGCAGAACATTTTCAGGGAACAGATATGACGGACAATCCCATGGACTGGGTCGCCGTTGCAGCAGTCCCGGGAATCGGTGCCATCACCTGCCAGCGTCTGCTGCAGGCTGACTGGACGCCTTCCCGGTTGCTGGCGGCAAACGATGAACAATGGCACTGGCTGGGGCTGAAGCCCCGCGCACGCCAGGCCCTGCAGGCCTATCAGAACGGCCAGGGACCGCTGCACCAGGCGATCGGGCAGGTACGGCAATGGCTCGACCGCTACCCGGATGCCCATCTGCTGACCCTTGGCGGTGATGGCTACCCTACCCTGCTCAAGGCCATCGCCGACCCGCCGCCGATCTTGTTGCTGCGTGGCGATCCATCTGTATTACACCGGCCCCAGGTAGCGGTGGTCGGCAGTCGCAACGCCAGCCGTACCGGCTGCGATCATGCGCAGAGCTTCTCCCGCGTGCTGGCCGCCAGCGGCCTGGTTATCACCTCGGGTATGGCCTACGGTATTGACTCTGCCGCCCATAAGGCCGCCGCCGATCAGCAATTGCCTACCGTCGCGGTATTCGGCACCGGCCCCGACAAGCTCTATCCGGCGCGTAACCGCCTGCTGGCGCAACAGATTCTGGAAACCGGAGGCTGTTGGCTGTCGGAGTTGCTACCCGGGACACCCCCGCTGGCCCAGCACTTTCCGCGCCGAAACCGGATTATCAGTGGTCTCAGTGCCGGCGTGCTGGTGGTTGAGGCTGCCCCCCGCAGCGGTTCGCTGATCACCGCCCGTCTGGCCCTGGAGCAGGGACGGGAGGTGTTCGCGATACCCGGCGCCCTGAATAATCCCATGAGTCACGGTTGTCATACACTGATTCGCGAAGGCGCGGTGCTGGTGCAGTCAGTACAGGATATTGTCGATCAGCTCGGTGCCTTGCTGGGCAGTTACCTGCCAGCGCCAGCGCCGCCGGTCGCCGTTGCAGATCCGCTGCCGGAACTGGCCGCTGGCGAGCGCGCAGTGCTGGATGCGATGGGCTATGAGTTGATCTCGCTGGAGCAGCTGCTGCAGGTGACCGGGCTGCAAGTGCCGGAGCTAAGCAGGCAGCTGGTGGTGTTAGAGCTCAAGGGCTGTATCGAAGCGGCGGGCAGTGGCTACCTGCGCCTGAAGTAAGCCTCTGTCGGTTTATAACCCTATGCTTACTGTGGCGAAAACGCAGTTAATTGCTGATAAAATTTGGAAAAAGTGGGTCGAAGGCAGCCGCGCTTAGCGGGCTGAGCTGCCTGAGGGTAGCTGGCTGAAGATTACAGCTAAAATCAGGCTGGATTCTAGCCGCCGCTGGCCACGACGCACAACCCGATAAAAGAAGCTGCGTAGAAAGGCTGAAAATCAATGAACACCGATAATCAAAGCGGCCCGGTCCGGCAGGCTGTTCAGGCAATGCGTGAAGGTGGCGTCATCGCCTATCCCACCGAGGCTGTCTGGGGCCTGGGTTGTGATCCCTTTAACCATCAGGCTGTCGAGCGCCTGCTGGCCCTGAAGTCCCGCCCGGTTGAAAAGGGCGTCATCCTGATCGCCGCCGAGCTGCAGCAGGTCGAGTTCTTGCTGGCGGCACTATCCGACGATGACCGCAAACGGGTCACCGCCGACTGGCCAGGCCCCGTCACCTGGGTGCTGCCCGATCCGCAGAAACAGATTCCCGACTGGATCAAAGGCCAGCATAGCGGTGTTGCGGTAAGAGTGAGCGCTCACACCAAGGTCCAGGAGCTCTGCCTCGCCTTCGGCGGACCGCTGGTGTCGACTTCGGCGAACCCGGCGGGTGAGGAGCCGGCCAGGAGCCAATCTCAGGTCGATAGTTACTTCAATGGTCGTCTTGATGCGGTGGTTCCGGGTAAACTTGGCGATCTGGCTCAACCGACCCAGATTCGCGATCTGAAAAACGATCGCGTACTGCGTACTTAACTTACTGATCCTAGGAGGAAACCGGTCATGTCTGCACCTGATATCGCAGCTGTGAAAACCTATCTGTTGGCGCTGCAGGACAATATCTGTGAGGCGCTGGCACAGGCGGATGGCAAGGCCGGATTCGAGCAGGATGAGTGGCAGCGCGAAGCGGGTGGCGGTGGCCGTACCCGCGTGATCAGCAATGGCGCTGTGATCGAGAAAGGCGGGGTTAACTTCTCCCACGTCTTTGGCGACAAGTTGCCGGGATCGGCGACGGCGCACCGTCCTGAGCTGGCCGGTCGTTCATTCCAGGCGATGGGCGTCTCTTTGGTGATCCATCCGCATAACCCATATGTGCCGACGTCGCACGCCAATGTGCGTTTCTTTATCGCCGAAAAAGAGGGTGAAGAACCGGTCTGGTGGTTTGGTGGCGGTTTCGACCTGACGCCTTACTACGGGAACGATGAGGACTGCCGTCACTGGCACCAGGTCGCCAAGGCCGCCTGTGACCCGTTTGGCGAGGAGGTCTATCCCCGTTTCAAGAACTGGTGCGATGAATACTTCCACCTCAAGCATCGCGACGAGCCGCGCGGTGTCGGCGGCCTGTTCTTTGATGACCTGAATGAGCTGGGCTTCGAAGACAGTTTCGCCCTGATGCGCTCGATCGGTGATGCCTATATCGCCGCCTACCTGCCGATCGTGCAGAAGCGCAAGGATATGGAATATGGCGAGCGCCAGCGCGATTTCCAGCTGCACCGTCGCGGTCGCTATGTCGAGTTTAACCTGGTGTACGATCGCGGCACCCTGTTCGGCCTGCAGTCCGGCGGCCGGACCGAGTCGATCCTGATGTCGCTGCCGCCGGAAGTACGCTGGGGCTACGACTGGAAGCCGGAGGCCGGTAGTGAAGAGGCGGTGCTCTATGAGCGCTACCTGAAGCCGCGCAACTGGCTGGAGGTCTGAGCATGAGCGATCGTTATGCCGTATTTGGCAACCCGATCAAACACAGCAAGTCGCCCTCGATCCATCAGGCGTTTGCGGCGGATACCGGCGAACAGCTGAGCTACGAGGCGATCTGTGTACCCGAAGACCGGTTTGACACCTATGTTGCTGATTTCCTGCAGGATAGCGGCAAGGGCCTGAATATCACCATTCCGTTCAAGCAGCAGGCCTGGGCGATGGCGGAGGTCCGATCACCCCGCGCCGAACTGGCGGGAGCGGTTAACACCCTCTACCGCGACGGCGAGGGCCGGCTCTGTGGTGATAACACCGATGGCGTGGGCATGGTGCAGGATATCGTTGCCAACAACGGCGGTGAGATCGCCGGTAAACGGGTGCTGGTCCTGGGTGCCGGTGGCGCGGTGCGTGGCGTATTGCAGCCACTGCTGGCGCAGCAGCCGGCGCTGCTGGTGATTGCTAACCGTACCGCCTCCAAAGCCGTGGAGCTGGCCGAGCTGTTTGCCGCCGAGGGTGAAATCAGTGGTTGTGGCTACGATGCCCTGCCCGGTCAGCAGTTCGATCTGGTGATCAACGGTACCGCCGCCAGCCTGCAGGGCGAAGTACCGCCCTTGCCGGATGACCTGCTGGCGGAAAATGCCTGGTGCTACGATATGATGTACGCGGCTGAGCCCACTGCCTTTAACCGCTGGGCGGTTGCTCAGGGTGCCGAAAAGGCGATCGACGGACTGGGTATGCTGGTGGAGCAGGCGGCGGAATCTTTCCGTATCTGGCGTGGCGTCAAACCTGCTACCGGAGCTGTGATCGCGTCCATTCGCAACCAGATAACTGGTTGATTTTTAAACAGCAAAATCGGATTTGTTTTCTCGGGGCTTAACTTGCGTGGCTGAGAATCAGGGCGTATAACTTTATAGACCGTCTCTGAAAAGCATCCCGTCAGAGGCGGCCTTCACGCCCACCGCGGCGAGCGGTGGGATGCCCCGGACATCTGTGGGAGTAGCCCGATGGAAAAGGACACCCGACTCGCCCCTTCACAGCTGTATCGTGTCTGCGATACCGAGCTGTTGCCATTCAAAACAACCGAAAATCTTGAAAATTTCAGCGGTTTCTTTGGTCAGGAAAGGGCCATTGAGGCGATGGAATTTGGTGTGGGGATGCACCGACCCGGTTACAACCTGTTTGTGATGGGCAATCCTCATACCGGACGCTTCTCCTTTGCCATGGACAGTCTGAAAAGCGTGGCGAAAAAGCAGCGCAAGCCCCATGACTGGGTTTACCTCAATAATCTGGATGACAGCCGTCACCCTATCTCTGTCAGACTGCCTGCCGGTAAAGCCGGCCAGCTGCGGCGTGATATCAAGCACTTGCTGGAAAGTATATTAGTCGAGCTGCCTGCGGCATTTGAAAACCCTGCCTACCAGCGTCAGAAGCTGAAGCTCGAACGTAATTTCACCCGCCTCTACGATAAAGCCATTGAAGATGTTGAGCGTCAGGCCCGTGAACACAGTATCGCCCTCTACCGCGATTCCGGCAGTATCGGCTTTACCCCGGTGTCCGAAGGCCAGGCGATCGACGAGGCGGTGTTCTCCCAGCTGCCCGAAGACGTGCGGGACGCCTTCAACCAGGCCATCGCCTATCTGGAGGAAGTGCTGAATGACTCCCTTACCGAGATGCCCCAGTGGCGTCGCGAGGCCGCCGAGAAGCTGAAGCAGCTCGACCGTGATACCGCCCGCACGGCCGTGACGCCGTTGTTCCTGCCACTACGGGATAAATACGCCAACATCAATGGCGTCCCGGACTATCTGACGAAGATGGAAACCTCGCTGGTGAAATCGGCTGTGGACCTGGTGGGGGAAGAGAAGACCCTCGAAAGCAGTTTCGAGAGCCAGCGCCGCTCGATGGTGGAGACCGAATACAGCGTTAACCTGCTGGTGGATAACCGCAAGACCAAAGGCTCACCGGTGATCTATGAAGCCCATCCAAGCTACGAAAATCTCTTCGGCCGGGTGGAATACACCTCGGAGATGGGGGCACTGGTCACCAACCACCGCCTGATCCGCCCCGGTGCCCTGCATCAGGCCAACGGTGGTTACCTGGTGCTGGAGTCGGAAAAACTGCTGGAACAGCCGTTTGTCTACTCCGCCCTGAAGCGTGCCCTGAAGTCTCATCAGATCCGCATCGAGAGTCCGGCCAGCGAATTCGGTATCAGTACCATTACGCTGGACCCGGAACCGGTACCGCTGAAGGTGAAGGTGATCCTGATCGGCAGCCGCCAGACCTACTACCTGCTGCAGGAGCTGGATCACGACTTCGAGAAGATGTTCCGCGTGGTGGTGGATTTTGATGAAGATGTGCAGCGAACGCCGGCATCGATCCGCAATTATGCCCGGCTGATGAAGACCCTGGCTGACGAAGAGGGACTGGCGCCGCTGACCCGCGCCGCGGTGGCGCGGCTGGTGGAGCACAGCTCGCGCCTGGCGGAAGACCAGGATCTGCTGTCGGCCCATATCGGCGAACTGGTGGACCTGCTCTGTGAAGCGGACTTCCGCCGTATTCGTGCCGATGGCGACTATATCGATGCCGGGCATGTAGAGTTGGCGCTGGGGGCCAAGGAACGTCGCACCTCGCGCATGTCGGAGAAGATTCAGGAAAGTATCCTCAACGAAACGGTGCTGATCGATACCGAAGGCCAGGCGGTGGGGAAATCCAATGGCCTGACGGTGCTGCAGGTGGGCGATGTCGCCTTCGGTACCCCGGCCCGCATTACCGCCACGGTGCATCCGGGTAACCGCGGCATCGTCGATATCGAGCGAGAAGTCGCGCTGGGCCAGCCGATCCACTCCAAGGGGGTACTGATCCTGTCCGGTTACCTCGGCCACCAGTATGCCCAGGACTTTCCGCTCACCCTGTCGGCCTCGATCGCGCTGGAGCAGTCCTACGGTTATGTCGATGGCGACAGCGCCTCGCTGGCGGAGATCTGCACCCTGATCTCGGCCCTGACCCATATCCCGATCCTGCAGCGCTATGCGATTACCGGTTCGATCAACCAGTACGGCGAGGTGCAGGCGATCGGCGGGGTGAACGAGAAGATCGAGGGCTTCTTCCACCTTTGCCAGACCCGGGGCCTGACCGGCAAGCAGGGCGCAGTGATCCCTAAAGCCAATGTCCGTAACCTGATGCTGAAGTCGGAAGTCGTGGCCGCTGTCGAGGCCGGTGAATTTCATATCCATGCCGTGGCAACAGTCGATGAATGTCTGGAGATCCTGATGGATCGCAAGGCCGGGCATCGCAAGGAGGATGGCAACTACACCCAGCGCAGCGTCAACCACAAGGTAGTGCTGCGGCTGCGCGAACTGGCTAAGGCCAAGGCCTGAGCACGGGGCTGAGCACGGGGCTGAGCAAAACAGCTGAATAAAAAGGGGAACGTTTAACGTTCCCCTTTTTATTCAGCGCATGGCTTGACGCCCTTGGCTTTCAGCTTTTCTCGACTATCGCCGCCGGCTAAAGTGCTTCTCGATCTCCACCAGGAACAGCACCGAAGAGGCCACCAGCGTCAGGATGGCCCACTGGGTCAGGCTGATCGGCGCGGTGCCGAACAGGGTCTGCAGTGGTGCCAGGTAGGTGAAGGCCAGCTGGGCGAGCAGCAACAGGCACACCGCCAGCAGCAGGTAGCGGTTGCCCAGCATCCCCTCGCGGTTCAGTACCGGGGCGAGGATATAGCGGGCGTTAAACAGGTAGAAGATCTCGAACATCACCAGGCTGTTGACCGCCACCGTACGGGCTTCGGCCACGCTGCTACCCTGGGATAGCTGCCAGCTGAAGAGGCCAAAGGTGCCGATGGTCATCACCAGCGCGACAAAGCCGATGCGCCACAGGAACAGCGGCGGCAGCAGCGACTCCCGCGCCGGTCGCGGCGGGCGTTGCATAATATCGCGCTCGCCGGGTTCGAACGCCAGCGCCAGTGCCAGGGTGACGGCGGTGATCATATTGACCCAGAGGATCTGTACCGGCGTCAGCGGGATCTGGCTGTAACCCAGCAGGATTGCGGTCAGGATGCACAGCGCCTCGCCGCCATTGGTGGGCAGGATAAACAGGATCGCCTTGCGGATATTGTCATAGACGGTCCTGCCCTCCTCCATCGCCGCCGTGATAGAGGCGAAGTTGTCGTCCGCCAGTACCATCTCTGCCGCTTCCTTGGCCGCCTCGGTGCCTTTTAGCCCCATCGCCGTGCCGACATCGGCCTGCTTCAGTGCCGGGGCATCATTGACCCCATCGCCGGTCATCGCCACGATACGTCGCCTGGACTGCAGGCTCCGCACCAGCCGCAGCTTATCCCCCGGGCTAACCCGGGCGTAGATATCCGCCTCGGTGACCTTTGCTGCCAGCTGCTGATCGTCCAGGCTCTCCAGCGCCTGCCCCGTCAGTACCTGGTCGCAGTGCTTCAGGCCAACCTGACGGGCGATCGCCTGGGCGGTGGTGGCATGGTCTCCGGTGATCATCATCACCCGGATACCGGCGCTGTGGCAGCGTCTGATCGCCTCCACCGCCTCGGGACGGGGCGGATCGATCAGCCCGAACAGGCCCAACAGGGTCATGCCATCCAGGTGATCAAACGCCAGCTCCTGCTGGCAGTGCCCCACCTCCTTGCGGGCGATGGCCAGTACCCGCTGGCCCCGGGCCGCCATCGCTTCCACCTTAAGTTGCCAGTGTTGCCGTGCCAGAGGCTCCCTCCCCTTCGGGCCCTGTTGATAGCGACACAGCTCCAGCACCTTTTCCGGCGCCCCTTTGAGGCAGATAAAGGCGCTCTGCTGGTGGCTGTGGTGCAGACTGGCCATAAAGCGGTGCTGAGACTCGAAGGGGATCAGGTCGCGGCGTGGGTAGTGATGACTCTCAGCCTGTGGTGCCAGGCCGCCCTTGACGGCCGCGACCAGCAGCGCCGCCTCCATCGGATCGCCATTGACCCGGGGGCCGGTCTCAGTGGTTTGCAGCGAGGCATCGTTGCAGAGCACGCCTGCCTGCAGCAGCGCTGCCAGTAGGGGGGCTTCCTCGGCTCCCAGTTCCTGCCCGTCGCGGCTGATCGCGCCGTGGGAATCATAGCCGCTGCCGCTCAGCTCAAAGTCACCATCCGGGGTGGCAATAGTGCGAACCGTCATCTCGTTGCAGGTCAGGGTGCCGGTCTTGTCGCTGCAGATCACACTGACGGCTCCGAGGGTTTCCACTGCTGGCAGGCGGCGGATAATGGCGTTGCGCTGCGCCATCCGCCGTACCCCGATTGCCAGGGTGATGGTGATAATCGCCGGTAGCCCCTCCGGAATCGCTGCCACGGCCAGTCCGACGGCGGCCAGGAACATATCGCTGCTGGGGTAGTCGCGCAACAGGATACCGAAGGCGAAGGTGGCTACGGCCAGGCTGAGGATAGTGGCGGTGAGGCGGTTGGCCAGGCGATCGATCTGTCGCAGCAAGGGCGTGCTGATCTTCTCGACGGCGGCAACCAGGACGCTGATGCGGCCGATCTCGGTCTGCTCGCCGGTGGCCACCACCAGCCCCCTGCCCTGGCCGCAGGTGATCAGGGTGCCGGAATAGGCCATGCAGCTGCGATCGGCCAGGTTAATATGTTCCGGCAGTGGCGCGGTGGACTTCTCGACCGCCAGAGATTCGCCGGTCAGTACCGCTTCCTGCGCCTGCAGTCCCCTGAGCTGAAACAGCCGCAGGTCGGCCGGTACCCGGTCGCCGGACTGCAGCAGCACGACATCGCCCGGCACCAGTTCGGTGGCGGCAATCCGGCTGCGCTGGTGATCGCGCAGTACCGTCGCCTGGGGCGAGAGCATTCGCCGGATCGCCTGCAGCGCGTCCTCCGCCTTACCCTCCTGGATAAAGCCGATCAGGGCGTTGAGCAGCACCACTCCCAGGATCACGCCGCTGTCCAGGTAGTGGCCCAGCATCAGCGTGACAGCGGCGGCGGCCAGCAGGACATAGATCAGGACATTGTTAAGTTGCGACAGAAAGCGCTTCCAGGGCGGACGTGGTGGTGCGGCGGCCAGTTGGTTGGCGCCGTATTGCTGCAGCCGGGACCGGGCCTGCTGGCTGTCGAGTCCCTGCGGGCTGGCATCGAGCTGGGTGAAGCACTGCTCGCTGCTGCGGGCATGCCAGTCTGAATTCATCGCCGGCTCCTCCTGCCGGGGCTGCCAGGCCGGGAATCCTGATTGTCGCCTGGCCAGCCTTTTGGTCTAGCACCAAGTGTAGACCTTGACGCAGCAGATGCCCCCGGCGATGGCGGGAGAAGCAGAGCCGCTGGCGGCTCAGACCAGGGTCATATGGTTGTCCCAGCTGACCGGTTGCTGCAGTTGCAACGGCTGTAACTGCTTATCGCCGCGCAGCAGGTCGTAGTGGTAGGCCTTGCCCCGGCCACTGGTGACCAGGAACTCACCGGCCCGGCCGGTGGCGCTGAGGGCACAGCCGTCGCGGACGCGGGACTGGCTGATATAGCGGCCATCCCGGCTGTCCCAGAAGGTGATCAGGTCACCCCGGGGGGAGGAAACTGCGGCATAGCGGCCACTGCGATCGAAGCGTGCGCTGCCGCAATACTGCTTCATCTGGCGGTTCACCCCGGCCGGGGCGCGCAGCAGTTGCAGCGGCTGGCCGGGACGATGCAGTGCCACCAGCGGCACATCGTCCCAGGCATCGCCCTGGTATTGCAGGGCGATAATCACCTCATTACGGGCATTAACGTCCAGGTGGCGGATACTGAGCTGGTGCAGCGACGGCGGCATAAACTGCTGCTCCAGCAGCTCGCCGCTGTGCAGGTCGATAATCGCCAGCGAAGGCTGCATGCTGTCCAGGTTGAGCTTGTCGCGACCCTTGTCCGGGTGGGTCAGGATACCGCCGTTGGCGATTGCCAGCTGGCTGCCGCCGGCCAGCAGCGCAATCTCATGGGGACCGATCCCGTAGCTGGGATGGTCGGCGACAATGGCATAGCCTTGCTGGCTGTCGCGCAGGGTGATGCGGCCACTGCCGTCGCTGAGGCGGTTCTCGCTGCTGATCAGGTAGCGGCCATCGCCGGAGAAGATCGCATGGCCGTAGAAATGGCGTCCCTCGCCCGCGTCGATCCGCTGCAGCAAGTGTTTATCGCGGAAGTCGACCAGGTCGATAAAGCGCTCCGGACGCCGGGCGACGGCGGCCAGCAGCGGTTGCTGCGGATGGCAGGCGACATGGTGGGCACGGCCTGGCAGCGGGTGCTGCAATACCTCGTTGCCCTCCTCATCCACCAACAGCAGCAAGTGCCGTCCATCCCGGCTTTTGCAGGCGGAGGCAAACAGCATCCCGGGCCGCTCTGCCGTGCCAGCCTGGAGTGGCAAGCTGGTGGCGAAGAGGCCCCCGGCCAGCACCTGGCTGAAGCGGCGGCGATTAATCCCCGTCACGGCTGTTAAACCCCAGCTGGATATTCAGCGGCTGCATTGCCGCTTCCAGGTTGCCATGCAGCTGCTTGAGCTGATCGCTGAGCTGTTTCAGTGCGGCGTAGCCCTGCGGATTGCGTAATTGAGTAGCGATCGGGTCCCGCAAGTCGGCCAGCTGCTGTTTGACCGCTGCAAAATCACTATCGATCTGTTTCGCCCGGGTCGGATCTTCCGCCTGCAGCAGGCTGGCCACAGACACCTTACCGGTATCGCGGTAGAGCGCGTCGAGGGTTTCGATATTGATGCGGATATTGCGCAGGCTGCGCTCGCTGCGCCAGGACTCGGCGCGGCGCGGCTTGGGTGAGCTGGCGGATTTATTCAGCGGCCGCAGCAGCTTGTTATCGCGTACCACTTCCACCGGTTCGACCAGCGACTTCATCAGGTCGGTGGCGGCTTCGGTGTTGTCTTCGTAGTAGCCGTTGCCGTCGATGGCGACAAACTCCTGGCCGTACTGCTGCCACTCCTGCGCGGTTTCCTGCCCCATGCCGGCGACATAGCCGGCAATCGATGCGCTCAGCTGGCAGGCAAAGGGTTCGGCCATGACTTTGGCCTGCGCCTTGCCGAACAGCAGGCGCTCCAGCGCAGGCAGGCCCTTGACGCCGATACTGGCCGCGCGGAAATACTCGTCGTCCAGTGTCTGGTGATCCTTGGCATTGAGCAGGCTGTTGAGCTGCTTGCCGCCGAGGTTTTTCTTATCCGGCCAGAACTGCATGCTGAAGTTGCGCATCAGGGTGGTGATCGGGCCGAACTGTACGTGCTGGATTCCCTGCCAGGCATCCATCGTGGAGTGGAAGGCCTGTTGTGCCGCTGCCAGTGTCGCTTCTGAAGGGGCTGCGCAGAGCTGGCTGGTGGCCGTCTTCAGGCTGGCACTGGCGCTGGCCAGGGCCTGATAGCGCGGCACTATATGCTGCTCGGCGATAGCGCGGTTCAGTTCGGCCCATTGCTGTTCCGAGGGAGCCGCGAGGCCTGGCTTGCTGATCACCAGCAGCGGCAGCAGGGCGATCAGGCCGGCCCGGGAAAACAGAGAGGTCTTATCCATCAGAGGGACTCCAGAAAACGTATCAGGTTTTGGCGGTCTGCCTTCGGCATCGTGATAACCGCCTGTTTGCTCGCTTCAGCTTCGCCGCCGTGCCAGAGCATGGCTTCCAGCAGGTTGCGGGCGCGACCGTCATGCAGATAGTAGCTGTGACCACTGACGGTCTCGGTCAGGCCGATACCCCACAGTGGTGGCGTGCGCCACTCGCGACCGCTGGCCGCAAACTCGGGACGATTATCCGCCAGTCCCTCACCCATGTCATGCAGTAACAGGTCGCTGTAGGGCCAGATTTTCTGCCGGCTGAGCTGCGGCAAGTCCGGGTTATCGGCCGTGGTAAAGCTTGGCTGGTGGCATTGCTGGCAGCCGGCCTGGTAAAACGCCTGCTTGCCTGCCAGTACCTGCGGGTCTTTAACCTTGCGCCGGGTGGGCACAGCTATATTGCGGGTGTAGAGCAGCAACAGGTCGGTCATGATCCGGCTTGCCTCGACACCATCGTGCAGTTCGCTATTGCCGTCGGGCATCTGCAGACAGCGACTTTGCTGTGCCGTGCAATCCCCTGCGGCACGGGGAATGTCCGGGGTGGAGATGCCGATATCGCCATTGAAGGCGCTGACATTCTGCTGGTTCAGGGTCGGCATCCCGGCTTTCCAGCCAAAGCGCCCGAGTTCGAGCTGTCCGCTGTGCGGGTTCCAGACCCGGTTGGGGCGGCCGGAGATTCCATCACCATCGTCGTCTTCCGGGTCGGCCGCCGCTTCGATGGCGCGGGCCGGGATCTGCTCCAGCAGGCCGAGGCCGATCATGGCCGGCGTGACCCGGGGCGAGAGCATCACCTGCGGGTGCATCGGGCCGTAATTGAGGTCGCCGACACTGTACTGCGGCACCCGCAGCGAGGCGCTTTCGCCTTCGGACAGTGCAACGCTGATTTCACGGTAACTGATCTGCATCCGGCCTTCGCCTTTCAGGCCACGTACCGCAGTATCCTGCAGCTGGGTGCCGTAGGTGGGTTCGGGGATAACGCCGATCCGTCCGGCGGCCAGCTGCTGCTTCTGCTGTGCGTTCTGCGGCGGGATGCTCAGGCGCAGGAACATCGAAACGGCGCTGTCGTCGCTGTCCTTTGGCGGATGGCCGCGACCGTTGCCGATATGACAGCGGGCACAGGAGCGGGCGTTGTACAGAGGCCCCAGGCCATCGTTGGCAGTGGTGGAGCTGGGAGAACTGACCCAGATCTTCTTGAAAACGCCATTGCCGACACGAAAATCCAGCCGCTGTTCGAACGGCATATTGCCATTGGGGTGGGAGAAGGCACGCCGGTTGTGCGCCTTACTGTGACTGGCAGCGCCACCCGGCAAGGCTTCGCCCGGTTGCGGCTGACTGAAGTCGATATCGCCGGCCGTAGAGGGCGGCGCCGCCATGATCAGCAGGGAGGCCAGCAGGGACGTCAGTGATCCGGGGAAAAGGGAGCGAGGATGCATAATGTGGTTACTTCTTAATAAACGCAAAAGGCCGACTAAAAAGTCGGCCTGTATTCCGTGCTGTCTGGCTTACTCGGCCACGACCGCCTGCGGATTGTCCAGACTGTCAGAACCTTCCAGCTCGATTCCGTCCAGCTTCAGCAGGGTGATGGCCTGCTCGATGCTGCGGGTTTCGGTGGTCAGGGAGTCAACGAAAGTCTGCACCAGCTGGTTGCCCTGAGGGTTATTGGCTCCAATCAGCACGTCGAAGGTTGCGCCCTGGCGTGCCGCATTAACCATCGCCTGGGCCGCCTGCTGGGTGCTGTTCAGCTCGCCGCGCAGCTTGCTGTCAACGGCTGGAGAAGCCGCTTTAACCAGTGCGGACAGGCTGGCACCTTTCACGACAGAACCGTCAACACGGGTATATTCGCCCAGGTAGACGTTCTGGATACCCTTGGCATCGTAGAAGTGGGACCAGTGGGTATTGTCGGCGAAGCAGTCATGCTCCTCTTCCGGGTCATGCAGCATCAGGCCCAGCTTGGTGCGCTCACCCGCCAGTTCGCCGTAGGCCAGCGAACCCATGCCGGTCAGCATCGTTGCCAGGCCGCCTTTGTCTCCCTTGGCAAACAGTTCCTGACGGCCCGCGCCGTTATCAGCCCAGGCAGCAACCATCTCTTCCAGGTCGTCGATCAGCAGCTCGGTCGCCACCGTCAGGTACTGGGCGCGACGGGCGCAGCTGCCATTGCTGCAGTTGGCGGTATCGAAGTCAGACGCTGGGCGGTTGCCGGCACCCGGACGGGTACCGTTCAGGTCCTGACCCCAGAGCAGGAATTCGATGGCGTGGTAGCCGGTCGCAACGTTAGCTTCAACGTCGTCGATCTCGTGCAGGTCCTGCAGCAGTTGCTTGGTGATAACGCTGGCATCAACTTCCTGACCGGCGATGTTCAGGCGTGGGTTAGCGATGATATTGGCGCTGTAGAACGGGTTTTCGTCCGACTCAACACCGTAATCGGTAGCAACGTAATCGATCAGGCCCTCATCCAGTGGCCAGGCGTTGACCTTGCCTTCCCAGTCATCAACGATGGCGTTACCGAAGCGGTAGGCTTCGGACTGCTGGTAAGGAACACGTGCCGCGACCCAGGCTTCGCGAGCAGCCGCAAGAGTGGCTTCGGTTGGATTGCTAACCAGCGCATTGATCGCTTTCTGCATCGCTTTGGCAGTGATCAGAGAGTCTTCATAGGTTGCGTGAGCGATGTCAGCGTAGTTTACCAGTACCGCCTGCGGCGTTACTTCAACGGCAGCGACAGGCTTAGTGTCAGCGGAATTGCAACCGGTCAGTGCCGCAGCGGTCAGCGCCACAGCGATCAGCGTCTTGCGGAAAGTCATTATCATCACACCCTGAAAAATAAATGAATGCGCACAATCTAAACAAAATGCGAATTATTATCAATACCGTTAACGGTGTGTTTTTGGTTATTTTAACAGCAGCTGATGCAGATCAAGGCGGGGCGGGCTGCAGGACTAATCTGTCAGCCGGCTCCGCCGTGAAGACTGCGAAGCGGCTGTTCAGGTACTGGCCCCGGGACAGGCTTCAATCCTGTCGGGCATACTCTTCCAGCAGGTGCTGGTCTTTCAGTTTGACGTAGTTGGCGGCGGTATAGCGGAAGAACTCCCGCTCCTTGTCGCTGATCGGGCGGACCTGCTTGGCGGGCCGTCCGACATAGAGGTGACCGCTTGCAAGCGTCTTACCCGGCGGTACCAGCGAACCGGCGCCGATGATCACTTCGTCTTCCACCACGGCGCCGTCCATCACCATGGCACCCATTCCCACCAGTATCCGGCTGCCAATAGTGCAGCCATGCAGCATCGCCTGATGGCCGACCGTGACATCATCACCGATGATCAGCGGAAAACCGTCCGGATTAAAGGGACCTGCATGAGTGATATGCAACACCGAACCATCCTGGATACTGCTGCGGGCACCGATGCGGATACGGTGCATATCGCCGCGAATGACCGTCAGTGGCCAGACCGAGCTGTCATCGCCCAGCTCTACATCGCCCAGCACCACCGCGCTGGGATCGACAAAGACCCGTTCACCCAGTTGTGGGCTGTTGCCCTGATAACTTCTTAGCTTCATGAGGTACTCTCCGGTCGGGAACCCTGTGGACGCTCCGGTGGTCACACTGTTCCACCGGGTTGATGGGCGACAAGCTTAACATCTCCCCGAACGCTTGCCTGTAGACCAAAGGCTGCCATATCCCGCTTTTAATGATCGAAGGAATATCCGATGACCCATCCTCTGCCCCGCCCACTGCGCCGACCTTCGGGCGGCGTTGGAAAACGTTCTGGAGAAGGAGAGCGAATTGTCTCCGGGCTACCGCTATGCCATCGCCCTGGCCGCCGCTTCGGCCTGCCGTAATCGCGAGCTGATTATGCGCTTGAAAGCGGCGCTGAATAACCAGGCTGAAGCGCAGAGCGTGCTGCTGGCAGCGAGCCGCATGGGCATGACCAATCCCTACTTCCAGGCCCGTATGGTGGCGGATATCCCGGCTGGCGGCTCGCTGGAATCCCTTGCCCTACGGCCTTTGGCGCAGACCGGGGTGGCGGACGAGACTGCCTACCACTACTACTGTATCGCGATCTCCACGATCAACAACGGCATGCCCTGCTTCCGCAGTCATCTGATGGCGCTGTTTAACGGCGGTGAAAGCCCGGCCGCGGTCGATCAGGCGCTGCGCATTACCGCCGCGATTCACAGTCTCGATCAGGTCATGGCCTGGGCCTGACATTGAATTGGCAGCACTGTCACCCCATCTATACTGGAAAGATCTGATCTGTCCGCTGTAGCACCGCCCCGGACCGCGGCTGCATCCCGGCAGACCCCAAAGGACTTATAAGAGAAAAATGCTATGAGCAATCCATTGCTGGAAACCCATCTGTTACCGCCCTTCAGCCAGATCCGGCCCGAGCAGATCGAAGCGGCTGTGGATCAGCTGCTGGCCGATAACCGTGCGGCGATTGAAAAACTGGTGGCTGAGGTAACAGAGCCGGACTGGGATAACCTGATTGCCCCGCTGGAGGCGATGAATGATCGCCTGTCGCAGGCCTGGTCGCCGGTCTCCCATATGAACTCGGTGGTCAATTCCGATGCGCTGCGTGACGCTTACAATGCGGCCCTGCCCAAACTGTCCCAGTACTGGACCGAGCTGGGCCAGAACCAGGGCCTGTTCAGGGCGGTGGAAAAGCTGGCCAACGGCCCGCAGTATCAGGCCCTGAACGAAGCTCAGCGTAAGGTGATCGATAACCACCTGCGTGATTTCCGTCTCTCCGGTATCGCCCTGCCGGAAGCGCAGCAGAAGCGCTTCGCCGGCATCGCCCAGCGCCTGTCTGAGCTGGGTACCCGGTTTTCCAACAATGTGCTGGATGCCACCGGCGGCTGGACCAAACTGATCGAAACGGAATCTGAGCTGGCCGGACTGCCGCCGATGGCGCTGGCCGCCGCGAAGCAGCTGGCGGAAGCGAAAGACCAGCAGGGCTGGCTGCTGACACTGGATTTCCCCTCCTACTTTGCCGTGATGACCCATGCCGATAACCGTGAGCTGCGCCGTGAAGTCTATGAAGCCTTTGCCACCCGCGCCTCCGACCAGGGACCCGATGCCGGAAAGTGGGATAACTCCGGGATTATGCAGGAACTGCTGAGCCTGCGGCTGGAGAAAGCGCAGTTGCTGGGCTTCGACAGCTATGCCGAGTACAGCCTGGCGACCAAGATGGCGGAGACGCCGGATCAGGTGGTGGGCTTCCTCACTGACCTGGCGGAGAAAAGCCTGCCGCAGGCTCAGAAGGAGTATCAGGAGCTGCGCGACTTTGCCGCCGGGCAGGGACTGGACGACCTGCAGGCCTGGGATGTGACCTACTACGGCGAGAAGCTGAAACAGGCCCGCTACGCCATCTCCCAGGAGGAGCTGCGCCCTTACTTCCCTTATAACAAGGTGAAGTCCGGCCTGTTTGCGGTGGCCAACAAGCTGTTCAATATCGATATCGAGCAGGTCGCCGATTTCGACAGCTGGCATAAAGATGCCGAGCTGTATCAGATCAGCCGCGCTGGCGAGCTGATCGCCCGCTTCTACCTCGATCCGTTTGCCCGCGAGAAGAAGCGCGGTGGCGCCTGGATGGATGAATGCCGGGTGCGCCGTCGCCTCGACGACGGAGCCCTGCAGCTGCCGGTGGCCTACCTGGTGTGTAACTTTAACCCGCCGGTGGGCGATGACCCGGCGCTGCTGACGCACAACGAAGTCACCACCCTGTTCCACGAGTTCGGTCACGGCCTGCACCATATGCTGACCCGGATCGACAGCGCCGACGTCAGCGGTATTAACGGCGTGGCCTGGGATGCCGTAGAGCTGCCATCACAGTTTATGGAAAACTGGTGCTTCGAGCCGGAAGCGCTGGCGCTGATCTCCGGCCATTACCAGACCGCAGAGCCGCTGCCCCAGGCACTGCTCGATAAGATGCTGGCGGCGAAGAACTTCCAGTCCGGCATGATGATGGTACGGCAGCTGGAATTCTCCCTGTTCGACTTCCTGCTGCACCGCGAATTCCAGCCAGGTGAAACCGATATCCAGCAGCTGCTGGACCGGGTCCGCAGCCAGGTCGCGGTCGTGACCCCGCCGGCGTTCAACCGCTTCCAGCACAGCTTCAGCCATATCTTTGCCGGTGGCTATGCGGCGGGCTATTACAGCTACAAATGGGCCGAGGTGCTGTCGGCGGATGCGTTCTCCCGTTTCGAGGAGGAAGGGATCTTCAATACCGAAACCGGCCGCTCTTTCCTGAATAACGTGCTGGAAATGGGCGGTTCGCGTGACGCGATGGCGCTGTTTAAAGCATTCCGCGGCCGTGAGCCTAAGGTTGATGCCCTGCTACGTCACAGCGGTATCGCTGCCTGACACCGGCTGTTTGCCCCTGTGCTGAACAGGGGCCAGCCCCCTCTCCGACTGGCGGATAATAGCGAATTATCTGCCAGTCTTTATAATGGGCTTACTGTTCGTTCTTTTACTGCAAGTGAGTGGTTACTTATGTCTGTGATTAAACGCTTCATCGCCGGTGCTGTCTGCCCACGCTGTGCCGAACTGGATACCCTGCGCATGTATCGCGATGAGGAGCGCGAGCACCGTGAATGTGTGCGCTGTGATTTCACCGACTCGATGCGCCTCGATGGCGAACCGGACCCCCGGGAGCTGGAAACCCGCGTCAACAAGGCGCCTAAGTCAGAACCCGTCCAGGCTCAGCCGATCAAGTTTTTCCCCAACCCCTCGTCCAAGAAGCACTAAGCAGCAGTACTCAGAAAATTGGCTCAGGTAGAACAGATTTTACGATTTGCCTAATTCGATGTTGTTACTAGCTGATGAATTTTTGGTCTGAAAAATTCTAAAAACACTATAAACTTGACCTTAGTCAATGTGCTTTAATGGAATCACCTGCTCGCCCCCGTAGGGGGTGTTCAGGATTTGAGAAAGGCGCGCATCGCGTAATTTTTCGCGCGTTGTGCGTCTTTTTTCAAACACCCCGTTTGATCTCCTCTGGCACCGCCGCCACACTCCTTACCGCTTACCGCTTACCGCTTACCGCTTACCGCTTACCGCTTACCGCTTACCGCTTACCGCTTACCGGCACAGCCGATAGATCACCCCGGCATGGTCGTCTGAGATCAGTAAAGTACCGTCGAGGTCTTCGATAATATCCACCGGGCGTCCCCAGTGGCGTTGTCCCTGCAGCCAGCCATCGATCAGTACCGTCTGACTGACCACCTCCGTGCCGTTAACCTGCAGTTGCACCACCCGGTAACCGACCTTGCGGCTGCGGTTCCAGGAGCCGTGCTCGGCAACCAGCAGGCTGTTGCGGTCCAGTCCCGCCAGACTGCCGTTGCGGTAGAAGTGGATGCCCAGCGGGGCCACATGGGCACCCAGCAGGGCCTTAGGAGGCTGGTAGCGGCTCAGACGGCCGCTGCGCTTGCCGAAGATCGGGTCTTTCAGGTTATCGGCATGAAGAAAGGGATAGCCAAAATGCTGTCCCGGCTGGCCGAGCCGGTTTAGTTCATCATCCGGGCGGTCATCGCCCCAGTGGTCGCGGCCATTGTCGCTGAACCAGAGCGAGCCGTGGCGATCCCAGTCAAAGCCGACGCTGTTCCTGACGCCGTGGGCGATAATTTCCGCCTCACCACCGCTGAGCGGCAGGCGCACGATGGAGGCATAGAGCGGATTCTGCGACAGGCAGATATTGCAGGGCGCGCCGATATTGAAATAGAGCCAGCCGTCCGGCCCCACCCTGAGGTATTTCCAGCCATGGTGACTGTCATCCGGCAGCCGCACCGGCAGCGTTTCAGGTTCGGGGGGCGATGCCAGCTGGCTAAGAATGTCAGGCAGGCGCAGAATTTGGCCGATATCGGCGATATAGAGCGTTCCCTGATGAAAGGCGATCCCGCTGGGCATACCCAGTCCGGACGCCAGCAGGTAGCGCTGTTCGTACTGGCCATCGCGGTCAGTATCCTGCAGCGCCCAGACCTTACCCGCGCGCCGGGTACCGACAAACAGGGTGCCATCCGGCGCCAAAGCCATCTGCCGGGCGTTGTTAACCTGAGCCGCCTGGCTGAGGGCAAGCTGGTCGGCGTGGGGGCCGTGAATTGTCAGCTGCTGCAGTGGCAGTGCGGTGGCCGGCCCGCTTCCTGCCAGTACTGAAATCAGCAGCGGCAGGAAAAGTCGGTTCATGCGATCCAGCGCTGTTGTTTACTGAGTGTGTAGTAAACATAGCCGCCGCTGATGGCGCGGGCCAGAAACAGGCTGATAAAGGCCAGCCAGAGGCCGTGATTGCCCAGTGGCTGGGTCAGCCACCACAGCGGCAGATAGACCAGAAACACCGAGAACAGCATGGTGTTCTGCATCGCTTTGACCTGAGTAGTGCCGACGAAGATGCCGTCGAGCAGGAAACTCCAGACTCCGATCAGTGGCAGCAGCCAGATCCAGGGCAGGTAGCTGATGGCGATCTGCCTCACCGCCTCGATATCGGTCAGCAGGTAGATGATCCCCTCACCGGCGATAAAGAACAGCAGGGTGAAAGCCAGCGCGGTGATCAGCGACCAGATCAGCGCGGTAGCGGCGGTATCGTAGAAGGCACGCAGGTTACGCTGGCCGACGGTGCGCCCTGCCAGTGCCTCGGTGGCGTGGGCAAAGCCGTCCAGGCCGTTGGAGATCAGCAGCAGGAAATTCAGCAGCACCGCGTTGGCCGACAGGATATCGGTGCCCTGGCGTGCGCCCTGGGTAGTAAAGAAGGCGATGGCAAACAGGATCGACAGGGTACGCACGAACAGGTAACGGTTGAGCATAATCAGGTCGGTATAGTCCGACCAGCGCCATAGCCGCGTCCTGTCGAGCTGGCCGCCGGTACGGCGCAATACCCGGCGGCAGAGCCACAACCCCAGTCCCAGCGACAGGTACTCGGAGATCACCGTCGCCAGTGCTACGCCGTCGGCGTGCATTCCCAGGCCGTAGACCGCCACTACATCCAGCAGCATATTGCTGATATTGGTTGCCAGCAGCAGTACCAGCGGGATGCGGCTGTTCTGGTTGCCGAGGAACCAGCCCAGCAGGGCATAGTTGCAGAGCACGGCCGGCGCGCCGAGGATCCGGATCGCAGCATACTTCTCCGCCTCGGCGGTCACTTCCGGCGCGGCATCGACCAGCTGCAGTGCCAGGGCGATCAGCGGGCTGTGCAGCAGCCACAGCATCAATCCGATAGCGCCGCCCAGGATCAGCGACTGGACCAGCAGCAGGCGGTTGCGCTGTCCATCCTCCTCACCATAGGCCTGTGCCGTCAGGCCGGTGGTGCCCATGCGCAGGAAACCAAAGGCCCAGTAGAGGATGGAGAAGATCATCGCCGCCACCGCCACCGCAGCCAGGTGCCTGCCGTCCGGCAGATGACCGATTACGGCGGTGTCCACCAGTCCCAGCAGCGGTACCGTGATATTGGAGAGGATCATCGGCCACGCCAGCTGCCAGACCTGGCGGTGGCGGGCCTTATCGAACCAGTTGATGCCGCTCATCGATTGCGGCTGAGCGGCAGGCTATAAAGCAGCAGGAAGCAGATCAGGGCGGCCACCACCACGGAGGGGCCGGCGGGGGTATCCAGGTGCCAGGAGAGTGCCAGTCCGGCACCGACTGAGATACAGCCCAGCACGGCGGCACCGACCGCCATCTGCTCGGGCGATGCCGCCAGGCGTCTGGCGGCCGCCGCCGGGATAATCAGCAGCGAGGAGATCAGCAGGATGCCGACGATCTTCATGGCGATGGCGATCACCACCGCGATCAGCAGCATCAGCGCCAGCCGCACCTGGGTGACCGGCACCCCTTCGACCTGGGCCAGTTCCTCATTGATGGTGATCGCCAGCAGCGGTTCCCACAGGTACCAGAGCAGCGCCAGTACCAGCACGCCGCCGCCAAAAACCCAGTAAAGATCGGTGCTGCTGATCGCCAGCAGGTCGCCGAACAGGTAGGCCAGCAGGTCGACCCGCACATCCTCCAGCAGGGAGATCGCCACCAGGCCCAGGGAGAGGGCGCTGTGGGCCATAATCCCCAGCAGGGTATCGGTGGCGACCAGGCGCTGGCGTTGCAGGGTGACCAGGCTGATCGCCAGGATCACGCAGCAGGCGACCACCGCCAGGTTCATATTGATATCGAGCAGGAAGCCCAGCGAGACCCCCAGCAGGGCGGAATGGGCCAGGGTGTCGCCAAAGTAGGCCATGCGGCGCCAGACCACAAAAGCCCCCAGTGGGCCGGCAATCGCGGCGACCCCCAGGCCGCCGAGCAGGGCGCGAAGCAGAAAATCAGCCATGGTTGCAGTTATTTCTCTCTGGAATCACATCGCCGTGGGCGCTGTGGCGGTGGTTATGGTGGTGGCTGTAGACCGCTAGTGCCTCGGCGCCCTTAACCCCGAACAACTCGGTAAAGGACGGATCCTGGGTGACATGGGCCGGGTGACCGGAGCAGCAGACATGCTGGTTCATACAGATCACATGATCCGTAGCAGACATCACCAGGTGCAGGTCGTGGCTGATCATCAGCACGCCGCACTTGCGCTGCTGGCGGATCCGGCTGATCAGGTCGTATAGTTCGATCTGGCCGTTGATATCCACCCCCTGCACCGGCTCGTCCAGCACCAGCAGGTTGGGATCGCGCAGCAGGGCCCGGGCCAGCAGGATGCGCTGGGTTTCGCCGCCGGACAGGTTATGGATCGACTGGCTCAGCAGGTGGCCGGCGCCGACCTCATCCAGTGCCTGCTGCATCTGCTGCTTATCCTTGCACTGGGTGGTCTGGAGGAAACGTTGCACGGTCAATGGAAAGGTCTGGTCGATCTGCAGCTTCTGTGGCATATAGCCGATGCGCAGTCCCGCTTCACGCCATACATTGCCGGTGGACGCTTTGTTAAGGCCCAGCACGATCCTAACCACCGAGGTCTTACCGGCACCGTTGGGACCGATCAGAGTGGTGATACAGTCACGGTGTACCTCAAGGTTGATGTTCTTCAGCACTTCGCGTGCGCCATACCTCAGGCCCACATGCTGCAGTTTCACCAACGCATGGTGTGTACTCATCGCTCTTCACCTTTCTGGCAGTTGGGACAGATTCCCAGGACTTCCAGCATCTGTTGTTGGGGCTTGAAGCCCAGCGCCTCGGCCTTGGCATTGATCTGGGCGGCGGCTTCGTCGATCTCGATCTCCTGTGCCGTATTGCAGAGGCTGCAGATCAGGAACGATCCCTGGTGCTGGTGCTCTGGATGGGGGCAGCCGATAAAGGCATTCAGGCTGGCGATACGGTGCACCAGACCCTGCTCCTGCAGGAAATCCAGTGCCCGGTACACGGTGGGCGGGGCTGAATTAAAGCCTGCCTCGGCCAATGTTGGCAGAATCTCATAAGCCCCCAGCGGTTTGTGGCTCTGCCAGATCAGCTTCAGTACCAGCTCGCGGATTGGCGTCAGGCGTTGTTTACGGGCACGACACAGCGTGCGCGCTTCCTGAAGCGCGGTATCGATGCAGTGCTGGTGGTTATGGTCGGAATGAAACGCGATCTGGTCGGAATGCATAGCGTTTAGTTTTGGCTGTTTGTTATATTATAACGAATCAAATTGGCACAGGATCTGATGATCGATGAAATTTAGAGTTTTTTCCACCCTGATACTCGGCCTGCTACCGACGATTGCTGTGGCAGACAAGTTAAGCGTCGTAACCAGTATTAAACCGTTGCAGCTGATCGCCGACGAAATTGTCGGTGAACAGGGGGAAACCAGCGCCCTGATCCCGCCAGGTGCTTCACCTCACCACTATGCCATGAAACCTTCCGATCGTCGCAAACTGGCGGCTGCAGACCTGGTGGTTTGGGTGGGCCCGTCACTGGAAACCTTCCTTGAACGCCCGCTGGCTGATAACAATGCACCGGTGCTGCAGTTGCTGGCGAGTGCCGAGGATGCAGAGCACGAAGGTCACGACGAGCACAAAGGTCATGACGAGCACAAAGGTCATGATGAGCATGAAGGTCATGACGAACACAAAGGTCATGACGAACACAAAGGTCATGATGAGCATGCAGGTCATGACGAACATGACCATGGCGATGTTGATCCCCACCTCTGGCTTGATCCCTTCCTGGCACTGGAGATGGCCGGCAAAATCCGTGACCAGCTGAAAGCGGTGGCGCCAGAACAGGCCGCCGCCTTCGAGCAGAACTACCAGACTTTCGCTGCCCGCCTGGTGAAGGCGGACAAGGCGATGCGTCAGCAGCTAAGTGCGGTCGAGGATAAGGGCTTCTTCGTCTTCCACGATGCCTATGGCCACTTTGTCGATCACTATCATATGAAACAGCTTGGCTACTTCACGGTTGATCCGGGTCGCCAGCCGGGGGCCCGTCACCTGGCGGAGATCCGCGAACAGCTGGAAAACAACGCCGCGGTCTGTGTCTTCAGCGAGCCGCAGTTTAAGGCGGCGGTGGTAGAGGCGATTACCGAAGGGGTCGAAGTGGGCCATGGCGTGCTGGATCCACTGGCGCGGGACCAGAAACCGGGGGCCGGTGCCTATCTGAGCTACCTGCAGGGACTGGCCGATCAGCTGACCGGTTGCCTGTCACGCTGAGCCAGCTGGGCGCTGATCTTGTCGCTCAGTGCCTTGGGCTGAAACGGCTTGACCACGAAATCACTGACACCGGCCTTGATGCACTGCCTCACCATATCGGTAGAGGCATGGCCGGTGAGCATCAGAAAAGGCAGCTGCTGCAGCCTTTCCTCCTCCGACTGGCGGAGATGCTGCAGCAGAGTCAGGCCGTCCATCTCGGGCATATCCCAGTCACAGATAATCAGGTCAAAGTGCTCTTCGCGCAGGCGTTTCCAGGCGATATAGCCGTTGGGACACTCTGTGATCTGACGAATACCCAGGTGTTGCAGGACTGAGCGGGTGAGCATCCTGATTGCCTGCATATCATCAGCAACCATTACGTGAAGCTTTTGATATTCCATAAGATAATGTTCATCGTGCTACGGCTGAAAGCCGGCATTTTATTAGAAAATCCGGCGCTGAACAGTCGACTTTATGCGGCCTGAGTAAAAAAATTAATTTTTTTGAAAAAAGGCCTTTACAGCTTCCGGAAGCCTGCTTAGAATACGCCCCACTTTCAGCGCAGATGTGGTGGAATTGGTAGACACGCTAGCTTCAGGTGCTAGTGCTCGCAAGGGCGTGGGAGTTCGAGTCTCCCCATCTGCACCAAATCTATCGCTTATACTTAGGCATAGATGCGGTGCAACGAAAGTGAAAATTCAGCTTGTAAGAGCTGCCGGAGGCGACCGGAAAAACGCAACGACAGCGCAGATGTGGTGGAATTGGTAGACACGCTAGCTTCAGGTGCTAGTGCTCGCAAGGGCGTGGGAGTTCGAGTCTCCCCATCTGCACCAATCGTTCTTCGATTGGTGCCGCTTCAAAGAGAATCACCTTCGGGTGATTTTTTTATGCCTGTAATTCGGGAATCTTTCCCTCAAGGCTGACTCCAAGCTGATATCTCTCCAGCTTCGGGCCGACCTATGCTCTCTCGCTTACTGCTATTTATTACCCTCGCCTTGTTGCTGCTCAGCCACTCTCTGTTTCTTTCGGCCGCCAGCCTGAATGGCTTTAACCTCGATAACAGCCGTATTGCCCACACTGAGATCTATCAGGGCGGGCCGCCGCGTGATGGTATTCCCTCGATAGACCAGCCGCGATTTGAAGCCGCTGCCATCGCCGTGCGCTGGCTGGGCGATGATGCCCTGGTACTGGGGCTTGAGATCGGTGGCGAGGCGCGTGCCTACCCGCTGGCGATTATGAACTGGCATGAAGTGGTCAATGACCGTATTGCCGACCGCGCGGTGGCAATCACCTATTGCCCGCTCTGTGGCAGCGGCATGGCATTCGATGCGGCGGTGGCTGAGGATAACCTGCAGTTCGGGGTCTCTGGCCTGCTCTACAACAGTGATGTGTTGCTGTACGACCGCCAGAGTGAGTCGCTCTGGTCGCAGTTGCGCTCCGAAGCGATCAGCGGGCCTCTGGCGGGAACCCGGCTGACCTCGTTGCCGCTGCAGCAGATGACGCTGGGCGAGTGGCGCCGCCTCCACCCCGACAGCCAGGTGCTGTCCCGCCAGACCGGTCACCAGCGTAATTACAGTCGCAATCCCTACGCCGGTTATGACAGCAGTGAAGGGCTGTATTTTCCGGTGGCCTTTAGCAGCCAGAAGTATCATCCGAAAGAACGGGTACTGGGAATCAGCCTGGGCGGCAAGCACAAAGCCTATCCCTACAGTGAACTGAGCCGCAGCGGCCTGACGGAGATCCGCGATCAGCTTGGCGGGCAACAGCTGCTGGTGAGGTATAACCCGGTCACCGCCTCTGCCACGGCATTTGACCCGGCCGGACAGCCATTGCCTGCCGTCACCGTCTTCTGGTTTGCCTGGTACGCCTTTTATCCTGATGCAGCCCTTTATAAGGCGGACGAATCGCCGGCCCGGCAAGACTGACTGTATTGTCCCTCTGTCCCTCTGTCCCTCTGTCCCTCTGTCCCTCTGTCCCTCTGTCCCTCTGTCCCTCTGTCCCTCTGTCCCTGCGTCCCTGCGTCCCTGCTTCCTGTGCGTTGCCGTGCCGCTATGCTGCCCTGAGATCTGCTAACGGCAGCGCTTTGAGCGGATAGTCTCAGGCAGGCCGGTGTTGCTATCCGGATATCTGATACTGAGTATTTGTACCGCGCTATCCGGACTGAGTAGCATAGCGGCTGGATCAGGAGACAGAATAATGGCAAAACTTAAATCACTGCTGGCGGCGCTGGCTGTAACAGCTCTACCGGCCCTGGCGGCCGGCCCGGCGGACCGGGTGCTGCTGGATGGCGTGATCTATACCGCGGATCAACAGGACCGGGTGGTGCAGGCACTGGCGATGCAGGGCGGAAAGCTGCTGTATGTCGGCAGCAATGCGGGCGCAGAAGCCTATATCGGCGCGGCTACCGAGGTAATCGAACTGGATGGCCGGATGGTGCTGCCGGGGATCCATGACAGCCATATCCATGCACTGGAGGGGGGCAGCGAGGTCGGTGGCAACTGCTCGCTGGAGACCGTAGAGTCCGTACAAGACTATGCGCGCCAGCTGCGCGACTGTGCCGACCGGGCCGAGGGCAGTGACTGGTTGCTGGCCTATGGTCACTCGCTGGAGATGCTGCTGGAACTGGAAGAGAGCCCGCGCGCGGTGCTCGATCGTATGCTGCCCGGGCAGCCGGTGGCGATTATGGAGCAGAGCTCCCACTCGGCCTGGGTGAACAGCGCGGCGCTGCGGCAGGCCGGGATTGATGCCGATACGCCTGATCCTCAGGGCGGTGTGATACTGCATGATGGCGCAGGCCAGCCCAACGGTATCCTGCTCGATGCGGCGGCAGAACAGGTATTCAACCTTGCACTCAAGCCCAACCCGCTGGCGGCGGAGATCAACTATGAGGGGTTACGCTATACCCTGGAAGAGGTGGCCGCCAACGGCATCACCTCGTTCTGTGATGCCCGGGTCTACTGGCAGCGCGGCTGGCTGGAGGTGTGGCAGCGTGCCGAGGCGGAAGGCCTGCTTAATGCGCGGGTCAACCTGGGCCTCTGGGCCTATCCGGATATGGACGATGAGCTGCAGCTGAAGACCCTGAAACGGCTCTATCAGCGCAATCCCGACAGCCTGCTGCAGGTTAACCAGGTCAAGCTGTACAGCGATGGCATCGTGCACAATACCACGGCGGCGCTGCTGCAGCCCTACCGCGAAAGCCTGCCCCGGGTGCCGTCACGGGGACTGAACTATTTCACTCAGGCGCGGATGCAGCGCTATATCGAAGCGCTGGGGCCGGTCGGCTTTGATTTTCATATCCATGCCATCGGTGACCGCGGGGTGCGCGAGTCGCTGGATGCAATCGAGACGGCGCAGCGGCAATCTGCCCAGCAGGATCGCCGGCACCGCCTGACCCATGTCGAGATGGTGGCCGACAGTGATCTGCCACGCTTCGCCGGGCTGGGCGTGATCGCCGATATGCAGGTGGCCGGGACCTTTACCCTGCCCGGCTACTCACACTGGCAGCGGCCCTATGTCGGACACCGGGCAGAAAAAATGTACCGCCTGAAGGACCTGCAGGATGCCGGTGCCACGGTGGTGCTGAGCAGTGACTGGACCGTCAGCCCGATGTCGCCCTTTATCGGCGTCCAGCATGCCCTGCAGCGGGGATCCCAGAGCCTCAGCCTGACCCAGGCCCTGCGTGCTTATACCATTAATGCGGCCTACCTGATGGGACAGGACGCGCTGACCGGTTCGCTGGAAGCGGGTAAGGCGGCGGATCTGGTGGTGCTCGACCGGGATCTGTTCAGCACCCCGGTGAGCAAGATCAGCCAGACCCGGGTACTGCTGACATTGCTGGCGGGAGAGGAAACCTGGCGCGCCGAAGCGCTGTAGTCGTTGCGGCCTGTGCGGCTAAAGGGTGCGGAACTGATGCTGTTCCCGGATCAGCTGCAGCAACTGCTGTACCACCTGGCTCTGCTCCAGCTCCTGCCGCCACAGCAGCTCGACCCGGCGTAGCATCGCGGCCGGCTCGAAGGCGATCTGGAGCAGCACCAGGTCGCCAGCGGCCAGCGGCGCCGCAATGCTCTCCTTGGGCAGCATGGCATAACCGCATCCGGACTTCAGCAGTGACAGCAGCAGCGGCATATCGCTGATCGCCGCGAAACAGCTGCCATAGCCCTGCTCCTGACTATCCTCGTCCCCTTCCTGACTCAGCACCAGTTCGCGGTGCTGTACCAGCTGCTCCGGCTGCAGGTTGCTGATACCGGCAAGGGCAAAATCCGGCGCGGCGACCAGGCAGTCCTCGTAGACGCCGATGCGGCTGTAGCGGATGCCCGGGAGGTGAATCTGCTCTTCCGTTGCCAGTGCCAGCTGTAACTCGCCTGACGTCAGGCGTTGCAGCAGTTCCTGGCGCGGATAGCGTTGCAGGCTGATGCAGAGCTCCGGATGGGCCTGCAGGAAGTGTGACAGTGCCGCCGTAACCGGCTGTTGTGGCAGCCAGTCATCCAGGCCAATCGCCAGATGCAGCGGCTCGCCCCGGCTCAGCTGTGTCGCCGCCCCGGCCAGCTGACCGGCCTGCGTGATCAGTTGGCGCGCCTGGGGCAGCAGCTGTTCACCGGCAGCAGAGAGTTGGCAGCGGTTACCACTGCGGACCAGCAGTGGCACGCCGAGATCGGCCTCAAGGTCAGCCAGCCACTGGCTCAGCAGTGGCTGGCCCTTACCCAGCCGCCGGGCGGCGGCCGAGACCGAACCCAGCTCGGCGGTGAGGCAGAAGGCCTGCAGATGTTTCAGCTCCATTAATGCTCCGGGCAAGGGCCCCTGATAATAAATGGCGCTGAGGATAGCACTACTGCCGGATTGCGTCTGGCCTAAAAGCGATCGATGCGATAGGGCGACAAATCCAGCTCACAGTCACCGCGGCTGACCAGATCGGCAATAATATGGCCGGTACGCGGCGCCATGCTCAGCCCCATATGCTGGTGACCGAAGGCATAGTAGACATTATCGTGCCGCGGGCACTGGCCAATCACCGGCAGGCTGTCGCTGACCGAGGGCCGGTGGCCCATCCACTTAATCGCCTGCCGGGTATTAATACCCGGAAACAGGGTCCTGGCATGGTGCAGCAGGCGGTCACAGAAGTCGTAATCGGGATCGGCCTTGAGGCCGCCGAACTCGACCAGCCCGGCGAGGCGGATACCGCCCTCCATCGGCGTCGCCACCAGCTTGCCGGCGCTGAACATGATCGGTGCTTTCAGTTCGACACCGGGATCGCTCAGCTCCACATGGTAGCCGCGCTCTGATTCCAGCGGTACCTTGTGACCCAGCTGCTCCGCCAGTCGGGCGGACCAGGCGCCGCCAGCGATCACCACCTTATTCAGTGGATAGATACCGCGGTCGGTGATGACGCTGTCCGGCCGGCCGTCGCTGATCGCAAACTTCACCACTTCGCCGGTGATCAGCTCGCCACCCTGGCGCACGAAGTGTTCGGCCAGCGCTTTGACCAGCTGTCCCGGGTTCGGGCTGAAGCCGTGGTGCTTCAGCGCCACCGCCAGGTTGAACTGATCCGAGATCGCCTCTTCGCGGCTGTGCAGCGCTTCGCCCTGCAACATCTCGTACTCGATACCGAAGCTGCGCCGGGTATCCCAGGCCAGTTTATCGGCCTCGTAGGCAGCCTGGTCCTTATACAGGTAGTAGTAAGGTGAGGCTTTGGCCCACTGTTCGGCGCCGGCCATCTGCGCCTGTTGCAGATGCAGCTCGGTGGCATTCTCCAGCAGCGGATTCAGTGCGCTACTGATATGGCGAAAGCGCTCCATCCGGGTATTGAGGGCAAACTTAGTGCCCCAGCCGGCCAGCTTCGGCAGGTAGTTCAGTGGCAGTGACAGCGGTCCCAGCGGGTCCAGCAGCAGACGGGGTACTGTCCACAGGAAACCCGGTGTCGCCACCGGAATACAGCCGCAGACGGCAAATACCCCGGCATTGCCGTGGGAGGTGGTATCGCCGGGGGCCAGTTTATCGATTACCGCCACCCGCAGGCCTCTGGCCTGCAGCTGAACGGCGCAGGAGATACCGATAATTCCGGCGCCAATGACCGTAATATCGGGTGCCTGATCTCTGTCCATCATCAAAATCTCCGCTATTTAGCGCGCAGGAGCCCGCGGCGGTTGCCGGAGCAACCGCCGTCAGGCGTTGGATCTAGTGGGTTTTCCGGGAGTCGCCGGGGCTTAGCCCGGCGTTTGTCGCATGTTTTCCGGCAGGTAGGTGGCCAGTTCAGGGAACAGGATCAGTACCCCGACCATCAGCACCATCAGCAGGAACATCGGAAACGCGGTCTTAGCGATATAGCCGATCGGTTTCTTGGTCATGCCCTGCATCACGAACAGGTTGAAGCCGATCGGTGGCGTGATCTGTGCCATCTCCACCACGACTACGATGAAGATACCGAACCAGAGCAGGTCGATACCGGCCTGACGCACCATCGGCTCGACCACCGCCATGGTCAGGACCACCGAGGAGATGCCGTCGAGGAACATGCCGATAATGATGTAGAAGCACATCAGCGCGAAGATCAGCGTCAGCGGTGACAGTTCCAGTGAGCCGATATATTCCGCGACCGTAGATGGCAGGCCAGTAAAGCCCATCGCCAGCGCAAGGAAGGCGGCACCGGCCAGAATCAGCGCAATCATGCAGGAGGTACGGGTTGCGCCCAGCAGGCTTTCGATCAGTGCCTCTTTGGTCAGCGAGCGCTGGCCGGCCGCCAGGGCCAGGGCGCCGAGGACGCCAAAGGCGGCGGATTCGGTGGCGGTGGCAACACCGGTATAGATAGTACCGATCACCAGGCCGATCAGCAGGATCACCGGAATCAGGAAGCGCGAGTTATACAGCCGCTCGGCAAAGCTCATCTTCGGCTCGGCCGGAGGCACCTGATCGCGGCGCAGGAAGGACCAGCCGGCGATATAGCTCATAAAGATCCCCGCCAGTACCAGTCCCGGCAGTACACCGGCCATAAACAGCTTGGAGATCGATTCGTTGATGGTGACACCGTAGACGATCAGGGTCAGCGACGGTGGAATCATCAGGCCCAGGGTCGATGAGCCGACCAGGGTGCCGAAGATCATAAAGTCGGGGTAGCCACGGCGCTTCAGCTCCGGGATCGACATCTTGCCGACGGTGGTCAGGGTCGCGGCCGAGGAGCCGGATACCGCCGCAAAGATGGTGCAGCCGACCACATTGGTATGCAGCAGGCGGCCCGGCAGCGGTGCCATCCAGGGGGCCAGGCCGCGGAACATATCTTCCGACAGCCGGGTACGGAACAGGATCTCGCCCATCCAGATAAACAGCGGTAGCGCCGTCAGCGACCAGCTGGAGGAAGCCGACCAGACGGTGGTAAACATGGCATCGCCCACCGGGCGGCTGGTAAACAGCTCCATGCCGACAAAGGCCACGCCCATCAGGGCCAGGCCGATCCAGATACCGGAGCCGAGCAGGAAAAACAGGGTGATCAGAAAGATCCCCGTCAACAGATAGTGGTCCATCAGAACTCCTCCCCTTCTACATGCTGGGTATCGTCAAAGGTATGATCAGCATTCATCAGGGTGCGGATCAGGTGGTCGAGCAGGGCAATAGTGAAGATCACCGAGCCGATCGCCAGCGCCAGCTGCGGAATCCACAGCGGGGTGGCATCCTGGCCCTGAGAGATATCGTGAATCAGCTGTGACAGCTGCACATTGCGGATGCAGTACCAGGCCAGATAGCCCGCCAGCAGGGTGGAGACGCCGAGGCACCAGATATCGGCCAGGTGACGTACCCGTCCCTTGAGGTGGGAGAGGATCAGGCTGACGCGGATATGGGCGTTATTGTTCAGGGTGTATGCAAGGGCAAAAAAGGATGAGGCAGCCATGCAGTAACCTGCATATTCTGCCGAACCGGGAAACTGGATACCAAGCCAGCGCGACGCCATCTGAGCCACGATGATCAGCAGGATGGCGACCAGAAACAGGGCACCAACCAGACCAGACAGCGTGTAAAGCCCATCCAGGCATTTGCGCAGCAGCACCAGCACAGGAGATCCTTTCTGCGCCTGAGTCATGGTTTTGCTATTCATATTGAAGTACGTCGTAGGATTAAGTGTAAACCGTGGCGCGGAAAAAGCTGGCGGAGGCTGTTGCCATCCGCCAGAAAATATCCGGGTTGGGGAGCGCTGAACGGGGCTTACTTGTTGTAAGCGTTCAGGATTGCCTGACCGTCAGCACCGGCCTGGGACAGCCATTCCTTGGTCATAGTGTCACCGATCTGTTTGAAATCAGCTGCCAGCTTTTCACCCGCCGGCGCGACTTTCATGCCGTGGGCGGACAGCTGCTCGATATACCAGCCGGCCAGCTGCTCAGAGCGTGCCGCACCGGCTTTCTCTGCCATCAGTGCCAGACCCTTAACGATGTTCTGGGTGTTTTCGTCCAGACCGTTCCAGGCCTGCTTGTTGACGAAGACATAGTTGCGCGGCAGCCATACCTTGACGTCATACCAGTGAGTCAGGTGCTCCCAGACCTTACGGTCATAGCCGGTGGCACCGGAGGAGATAAAGGACTCAGCCACGCCGGTGGACAGCGCCTGGCTCAGCTCGGAAGCTTCAACCTGTACCGGAACGGCACCGGACAGCTCGGCCATGCGCGCGGTGGCGCTGTTATAGGAGCGGAATTTCACCCCTTTCAGGTCAGCACCGCTGTCGAGGGCTTTCTTGGCATAGAAACCACCCGGAGGCCATGGCACGGAGTACAGCAGCACCAGGTTGTGCTTATCCAGCAGCTTCTCCAGTGTCGGACGGGCCGCAGTCATCAGCTTTTCGGATTCCTCGAAGGAGGTGGCCAGGAACGGCACTGAATCGAAGGCGAACACCGGGCTCTCATTGGCATGGGCGGAAAGGATTCGCTCGCCGATCTGGGCCTGGCCGGTCTGTACCGCACGTTTGATTTCGCCGCCCTTAAACAGTGAGCCACCGCCATGTACCTTGATCTCCAGCTCACCGCCGGTAGCAATCTTCACCGCCTCGGCAAACGCCTTGGCGTTCTGGGTATGGAAGTTACTGTCGGTATAGGCCATCGGCATATCCCACTTCTCGCCGGCGATGCTCAGGCTGCTGACAGTAGCCAGGGTGGTAATTGCGGCGGCCTTGGCAACGGCTTTGGCAACGGTGCGCAGGGTAAAAGTCATATTGTCTTTCCTCGGTTTATTTTTATAGTTTACCCGGTGTATCGGCAGGCTACCGCATACCGGGGCAGTTCAGTGTCAGTTACAGCCCGGGCTGCGGCTCAGACTGCTGCGATTGCAGAGATCTCGACCAGCAGGGACGGACGTGCCATACGGGCTTCAACACAGGCGCGGGCCGGTGCGGCACCTGATTCGATCCAGCTATCCCAGACCTCGTTCATCGCCGCAAAATCCTTCATATCCCGCACGTAAACGGTGGCGGACAGCAGTTTGGATTTGTCGCTGCCGACCTCGGCCAGCAGGGCATCGATCTTGGCCAGCGTGGAGGCGGTCTGCTCGCGGATATCCTGCGTTTCGTCTGCCGGGACCTGGCCGCAGAAGTAGGCGGTGTTGTTATGGATCACGGCGCGGCTCATACGGCTGCCGCTGTCTAGACGTTCAATGCTCATGCAGGATCTCCATTGGTTGGGGTGGGACAAAATTGAGAACGCGGCCCTGTGTGCTTCTCGTGGATTCATTATCATTGGCGCAAGCGCATAACATCCAATACAATTTTTTCAACGATCTATACAAAAAGCTGATAGCTATGGGGTAACTGCATGAATGCGAAGCAATTAACGGCGTTCCGGGCGGTGATGCTGGCGGGCTCGATGAGCGAGGCCTCACAGATGCTCTATGTCTCGCAACCGGCGGTCAGCCGTCTGATCAAGGACCTGGAAGAATCGCTCGGCTTTACCCTGTTTGAGCGCCGCAGCAGCCGCCTCTACCCGACCCCGGAGGCGCATGCCTTCTTCGTCGAGGTCCGGCGTCACTTCATCGGTATGGATAACCTGGCCCAGGCCGCCGATCAGATCCGGATGAACAAACGCGGCCGGCTGCGTATTGCGGCGATGCCGGCGCTGGCGTTCAGTTGCCTGCCGCAGGTGATCGGGGAATTCATGCAGGGGCGTGAAGGGGTTTCGATCAACCTGGCACCACATAATACGGTCGAGGTGACCAACCTGCTGGGGGCGCAGCAAGCCGATCTGGGGGTGATTATGCTGCCGGTGGAGAGCAGCGAGATCAGTTTCGGTCCCTGTTACGAAGTGGAATGCCGCTGTATTGCCCCGGCCGGACATCCTTTTGCCGGGCAGGCCCAGGTCGACGCCCCGGCACTGGATAATGAAGCCTTTATCGCCATCGGCGAACTTAACACCGTGACCCGGTTCCGTATCGACGCGGCGCTGAAGGCGGCGCTGGTGAAGCCGGACCAGCATATCGAAACCCAGCTGTTTATCACGGTGCAGGCGTTTGTCGAGCAGGGGCTGGGGGTCTCGGTGATCGACCCCTTTACCGCCGAACTGCATGCGCGGCGCGGCGGCGTCAGCCGGCCATTTTCGCCCTCGATTCCGTTCTATTTCGGCTTTATCACCCCGCTCAACCGTCCCCTGACCGGGCTGGCGCAGGAGTTTATCACCTGCTTCGAGCAGTTTGCCCGCCAGCGGCTGGAGCTGAAGGAGGTAGACCCGGCCTCGGTACGGATCACCTGAGTGGTGCTGTCCATCCTGCGGTAAGCGGCGTATGATCGGCCGGCCCCTGTGTCTTCTCTCCAGACCACGGAGAGACTAACGATGAAACATTCTGATCCCCGCCTCAGCGGTGTCGGCTACGGCCTGCTGGCGGCACTGATCTGGAGCGGTCATACCACCGCTTCCAGCTTCGGCCTGCGGGCCGGACTCAATCCCTACGACCTGGTCAGCCTGCGCATTCTGGTGGGGGCGCTACTGTTGTTGCCGCTGCTGTGGCGCTATGCTGCGACCTTCCGCCAGCTGGGCTGGTGGCGTTTGCTGGTGCTCTGCTGTGCCGCCGGCGCTCCCTTCAGCCTGATCAATATCTCCGGCCTGCAGTACGCACCGGTGGCGCACTCCGGGGTGCTGAGCCTCGGCCTGGTGCCGTTATTCGCCCTGATACTGAACTGGCTCTGGCTACGGCGCCGGCCCTCACCCCGTGCCTTTGCCGGCCTGGCGGTGATGCTGGCCGGACTGGGGCTGTTTGCGTCGGGTGCCGCCAGCCAGCCGCTGGGCGAACAGTTCTGGCTTGGAGAGCTGGCGTTCTGTACCTCCGCCCTGCTCTGGGCAACTTATGCCGTCTGCGCCGCGCGCTGGCAGGTACCGGCCCTGCCCGGTGTTGCCATCACCTGTATCGGTTCCCTGCCGCTGCTACCGCTGCTGTACTGGATCTCGCCCTGGCCTGCCGACGTGGCAGCCGGGCAGTGGCTGTTCCAGGGCTTTTATCAGGGCCTGCTGGTGGCGGTGGTGGCGGTATTTGCCTATGGCCGTTCGGTGATCCGGCTGGGGCCGGAAAAAGGCGCGCTGTTCAGTGCCCTGGCACCGGGCGGTGCGGCACTGGCGGCCCTGCTGCTACTGGCGCAGCCGGTGGTGCTGTTGCAGTGGGCGGGTATCGGCTTGGTGAGTCTAGGTATGATCGTGGCGTTGCGCGCGCCAGCGGCACCGCCGCCTCAGTCGGAAAGCGTGCGGCAGGCCTGAACGGCACTGTAAAAAAGGCCCCGGTTGGGGCCTGAAGGGTCGAAGCTTAGGCTAGAGGCTTGGATCAGGGACTTAGATCAGGGTGTGACATAGAGGCTTGGGCCGGAAGCCGGGACAGGAAAATGGCGATCAGGCCTCTGTGTCAGAGGCCTGAGGGGGACATCCGTTCAGCCAGTCTGCGGCGCCGGATGGGCCGGACTCAGTTGCCGATCAGTAAATACAGCTGCACGAGCGCCGGAAAAATGGCGACCAGCAGACCTGCTAGCACCATCAGTACGGATGGGACAATACCGATTACTTCAACACCTTCTTCATCATGTGTATGTGCCATGGCTGGAATCTCCGTTTATAGCGTTGGGTTAACCAGATATAGCAACAGCGATGCCAGCTTTGGGGAACGGTGTCTAAGGGTATGATCTAGAAGGGTTTATATTGTGACAAGGTGGGCTCAGGCACAGCCTGTCACCGGGCTTGCTGATGATCCTGACCTGTCGTCAATGGCATGACTGACAAATATGGCAGTCGGTTCTTAGGGCCTGGCGCCGGACTTCGTCACTCCTGCCGTGTCCAGCGGCCATAACGCAGCCGGCGTAACAGCATGGCGGCGCCCCAGCCCAGCACGATGCCGAGAGTATTGGCGATCACATCGAGACCGCTGAACTGGCGCTTGGGAATCAGCTGCTGGGCATACTCGATCGCCACTCCCCAGAACAATAGCAACAGCAGGATGCGCCAGCCGGCGCGGGGGAACAGGGTGAAGCCGACCAGCGCTGCGCTGCCCCAGGCGATAAAGTGGCTCTGCTTATCGGTAAAGCCGGTTTTTTCCGGCAGACCGGCGATCGGTAACAGGCTGAGGACGGTGATTCCCAGCAGGATCAGGACCAGAGGCATAGCTCGGTGGCGCGGGTTGAAAGGCATCGGTAATTAACTGTTCGCTGGCTGCTTTGGTGATGGAGTGCGCAGGGTACCGTTTCGTCGTGACCGAACCAATCGGTATCGGGCGCTATTTGACTATTTACCCTGTCTTTTAATGCACTTCGATGGCGATCCGGTCGATATTGCCGCTTTCGTCGGTTACCAGCAGTTGCAACGGCCCGCGTTGACTCAGGGGATGCAGCAGCACCTGATCCGGCGGGCCCTGGTAGCGATAGCGGCCATTGATATACCAGAAGCGTTGTCCGCTGCCGCCGCTGGCGGTCAGTGTCAGTTGCGGCCGGTCACTGAGACGGTAGTGGCTGCCAGCCTGCAGCTCGCTGATCCGTAACGGTGCTGTATCCGGTGCCCGGTGGCTGCAGCGCGCTGACAGCGGCGGAATCTGCTGTGCGCGATGCCAGCGGGGCGGTAACCAGGGCTCCAGTGCCTGGGGCCAGAGCGCGACGTCCCGCTGTACCTTAGTGTCCGTGATGCAGCCGGGAAGTAAGCGCTCACCTGTCTTGCTGTCCTGCCAGAAGCGAACCCGGCTGCCCTGCCCGGGGTTTTGCCCGTGGGGCTGCCAGCTGGGCGGTATCTGCTGGTGCAACAGCCAGGCCTGACGGCGCCTGTGGCACTGTGCCGCCGGAGTTTCTGCGACACTCAAGCCTTCCGGCCAGCAGATGGCAGCACGACTGACGGTATCGGGGGCCGCAGACAGTACAGACTCGTCCTGTAGCCGGTCGTAGAGGGTAAACAGCAATGGCCCGGCGGTGATACGGCCATAGTGACCGGGTAGCGGGCTGCCATCCGGGCGGCCGACCCAGACGCCGATGCTGTAGCGCTGGCTGACGCCGATCGCCCAGGCATCGCGAAAGCCGTAGCTGGTGCCGGTCTTCCAGGCCAGCCCCGGGCGGGCCTGCAGGCTGCTGTGGCGCAGCGGGGCGCCGGGGCGGCGGATTCGGGACAGGATCTGACGGCTGATCCAGGCCGCTCCGGGGGCCATCAGGTAGCGTGGTATTGCCGGTTTAACTCCCATGACCGGGGGCGTCAGCTGCAGCGGATAGACCAGGCCTTCTGTGCTCAGTGAGGAGTAAAGGCTAACTAACTGTTCCAGCGTGGTCCCTGCGCCTCCGAGAATCACTGCCAGTCCGGCACGGTCGCCGGGGATGCTGAGCGGCGCGCCGGCGTTGGCCAGCCGGGCGGCGAAGCGGGCGCTGCCAAAGCGCTGCAGCAGGCTCACCGCGGGGATATTCAGCGAGCGTTGCAGGGCCTCGGAGGCGGAGACCGGGCCGGAAAAGCCGCTGCTGAAGTTATCGGGCCGGTAGCTGCCACTGACCAGCGGCAGATCGCTCAGCAGGGATTCGGAATGGACCAGCCCCTCCTCGATCGCCATGCCGTAGAGGAAGGGTTTCAGGGTCGAGCCGGGCGAGCGGATCGCCTGCACCATATCCACATGGCCGCTGCGGGCGGCGTCGCCAAAGACGGCGCTACCGGCATAGGCCAGCACACTGTGATCCTGGTTATCGACAAGCAGCGCCGCGGCCGAGCTGTGTGGCGGCAGGCGACGGATATAGTAGGCCAGATAATCCTGCAGCGCCTGCTGTAGCTGGCGGTCGATGCTGGAGCGGATCAGGCGCTGGTGCGGGTACTGGCGGATCAGACGGCGGGCCAGCAGCGGTGCCAGGTTGGGCTGCTCTGGCCGGAACGCCGCCACGGGCTCCTGCATTGCCCTCCGGCTGACTGTCGGTGGCCAGATCTCCAGTGTGGCCAGGCGCTGTAATACTTTATCCCGCGCCTGCTGTGCCCGTGCCGGGGCACGATCGGGACGTAGCCGGGTCGGTGCCTGCGGCAGTACTGCCAGCAGGGCGGCTTCGGCATGGCTCAGTTCTGCCGCCGACTTACCCAGGTAGCTGTAGCTGGCGGCCTGCACCCCTTCCAGAGTGCCGCCAAAGGGCGCCAGGTTGAGGTATAACTCAAGGATCTGCTGTTTGCTCAGGTGCCATTCCAGCTGCAGGGTGCGCAGCATCTGCTGGAGCTTGCCGCCGAGACTGCGACGGTGCGGATGCAGCAAGCGGGCGACCTGCATCGACAGGGTGGAACCGCCGGAGATGATCCGTCCGGCGCGCAGGTTCTGCCAGGCGGCGCGGACCAGCGCCAGCGGGTTGATGCCCGGGTGCCGGTAGAACCAGCGATCCTCGTAGCCCAGCAGGGCCTGCAGGTAGAGTGGTGAGACCTGATCGGCGCTCACCGGGTAGCGCCAGACACCGCGGGCATCGGCAAAGGCGCGCAACGGTTCGCCCTGGCGGTCGGTCACGACCCGGGCAAACAGCTGTTCCGATTGTGGCAGCCTGAGCGGATAGCGCCAGTCCAGCAGCAGGGCGGTCAGCCCGATCGTCAACACGACCAGCAGCAGGGCCGCCGCCGGGCGCCGTATCCCCTTGCTGTCCGGCAGTTTAAGGCGTGCCACCGGGGCTGATCTCAATCGTGACCGGGGTATCCGAAACGGCGCGGATCTGCGGCCGGTACATATCCTCGGCCAGTGTCGCGGGCAGGCTGTAACGTCCCGGCGTGACCGCCCGTATCAGGTAGATCAGGTCGGCACCCTGCCAGGGCGTGACTTCCAGCGCAGCCACATAGCGGTCGTCGCGGTACTCCTGATGCTTCAGCCGGGTATCGGCCAGCAGCTCGCTGATGCTGCGGCCATCGATGCTGAGCGACTCCAGGTCGGCCGCATGGGCCAGGTTCTGGTTCTCCAGTTCGAAACCGGCCGCTAGCAGGTCGACCAGCAGCACATCCGGCAGCCGCTCCTGACTGCGCAGGCGCAGGTGGACCAGCAACTGATCGCCGCTGCGCACGCGGGCCGGTGAGACCGGCTCGCCTTTGAGGTTAAACCACTGGCGTTCGATACTGATTCCCTGACTGATCGCAGCCGGTGGCTGGTCACCATAGCCCGACAGCTGCAGGTTCAGGAACAGCGGCTGCTCACCGCTGTTGGTCAGGCTGAGCGCCCTGCCCTGCTCTGTAGCCCGTGCAGGGCCGCTGATATCCGAGCCATCGAGCGCACGCTGCAGGCTCTGGCTGCCACTCAGGGTTTGTTCTGACTCACCCAGCCTTAACTGCGCCTGCCAGGGCGCGCCCCCGAACTGCTCCAGTGCCAGCCCGGCGAGGAACAGCGCATTGCGTTCCTGGGTACTGAGCCAGCGCTGGCCTTGCAACTCTGTCGCCAGTTGCTGGGCCAGCATCAGGGCCGGGGCTTTATCGCTGATCAGCTGATGTTTCAGCAGCAGGTGGATCATCATGGCCCGGTCGCGGATTGCGCTGCCGTAGTCACCCAGATAGCCCTGGCCGCGGCGGATTTTCAGGGCTTCAGCCAGTGCCTGCTGGGCCCGGATACGGTCACCGGCCTGATGCAGGGCCAGGGCCAGGTGCAACAGTGACAGGCCACTGCGGGCATGCTGGCGCTGGCGATCAAACAGCAGGCGCAGGTTGCCGAGCGAGGCCTGATTGCTGCGTGATAATACATAAGCGGCATAGGCCTTGTAGGCAAAGCGGTAGTGCTGGCTGTTGTCGCTCCAGCGTTCATCGAAAAAGCCGCCGCGCCGCTGGCCATACTGCTGCAGCCGGGTCAGGGCCTTCTCCAGCACACCCTGCGGCAGGCTATAACCCTGTGCACGGGCGCTGAGCATAAAATCGGCCACATAGGCGCCGAGCCAGTGCTCCTCGTCGGAGCGGTTATCCCAGAGGCCAAAGCCGCCATCACGGCGCTGCAGGGCGGTGATGCGGTCCAGCGCCGCCTCGACCTGCTGACGGCGTTGCTGCTGGTCGAGTTGCTTGAGGTCGAACAGCTGCTGCGCCTGCGGATCGGCAAAGATCAGCGGCCAGGCCCGGCTGCCGGTCTGTTCCAGGCAACCATAGGGATACTGCAGCAGGCCATCCAGCTGAGCCGCCAGGTTCAGGTCGGGGCTGGATGAGAGGCTCAGGCGGGCGGCCAGGGTCTCAGGCCGCAGGCCCTGCAGCAGGGCCGGTGCCGGGCTGTATTGGTCGCCGGGGGAAAGCAGCTGCTGATCCTGACGCTGCAGCGCCGGCCAGGGAGGGCGTACACCGAGTGTCCAGTGGCGCTCGATCGGTTGCTGCAGATGCTCGCCCTTCAGGGTCAGGCGGATCTCTGCACGACCGCTGTAACCGCTGGCAATCACCGGCAGGCGCAGGCTGTGGCGCTCGCCATCGTCCAGCGAGAGCAACTGGTCGGGCAGGGCTTCAGCTGCCAGCTCGACCGGGCCGCTGATCGCCAGTTCGGCGGTCAGCAGCTGCGACTGTCCACTGAGGTTGGTCAGGTCCAGCTGTAATACTGACTGGTCGCCACTGGCCAGGAAACGGGGCTTGGAGAGCTGGGTGACCAGCGGTGAAGCCACCGTCAGCTCGGCCTCGCCGCTGCCGTAGCTGTGATCGCTGAAGGCCAGTGCCATCAGCTGCAGGCGGCCGTTAAACTGCGGGATAGCCAGCTCGACCCGGGCAATGCCATCGCTGTCCACGTCGACCGCCTCGCTGAACAGCGACACGATCTGTACATCGGAGGCAGGCTCCGCCCCGCCCCGAGCCAGGTCGGCATCGCCACCGAAGCGCAGCCGGGCATTGGCGGCCTGCGAGACCTCGATCACCTTATGGTAGAGATCTCGGCTCTCGACCGCGTAGCGGCGCTGGCCAAAAAAGCCCTCAAAGGGGTCGGGTGTCTCAAAGCGACTCAGGCTGAGTACGCCCACATCCACGGCGGCCAGGGTGACCCGGGCATTCTGTGGCAGCGGCTCGCCAGAGGGGCTGCTGAGGCGGATTTCGGCCTGCAGGGTGCGGTTCGGTTCGATCTTCTCCGGTGCCTGCAGTTCAACCCCGAGGCGACGGGATTGGCGTGACAGGGGCAGGTGGATCAGTCCCAGCGCCCGTTTCGGTGTGCGCCGGGCAGCCTGCTGCACTGTGGCATCGGCCCGGCCCGGTTGCAGCAGCAGGGCGCTGATATAGAGATCGTGACGTTGCCAGGCCGGATCGACCGGGATCTGCAGTTGCATCCCTTCCGCCGGTACCTGGATACGCTTGATCCACAGTGGCTGGTCGCCCTCCACCATCAGCAATAGCTCGCCGGCCGCCGGCGGATCGATCTGCAACCTGGCCGTATCGCCGGACTGATAGGCGGCCTTGTCCAGGCTCAGCCCCACCTGATCGGGGCGGGCCGCGCTGCCACCCTGCTGTGCCCGCTGCCAGCGCTCGTACCAGTCCTCACCGGCGCGAAAGCGCAGGCTGCTGAGCAGGCCGCTGGCCGGCTCGGAGACCTCCAGCCGGTAGCGGCCCCACTCCACCTCAAAGCTGACCGCTTGCGGCTGCTGGCCATCCAGCGCCAGGTTCTGCACGGCGACCGGATACTCTTTGTCGCTCCATTCGTAATGCCAGCCGCGATGTTCGTTGTAGACCCAGAAATAACTGCGATCTTCGCGGATCAGGCGGATATCCAGCGGCTTACTGGGGTGCAGGCTGCCATCGATATCTGCTTTGACCAGGGCAAACTCTACCCGGCTGTTTTGTGGTGGGTTGAGGTCACCAAAGGCCGGACGAATCCCCAGCTGGGCCGGGCCGGGCCAGACTTCGGCCTGATAGCTGCGCTGCACCGGCCGGCCGCCGCTTTCATACAGGCTGGCGCTGATATTCAGCCGTAGCGGCGATCGGGCCTTGGCCCAGTGAGCGGGGGATTGAATCGTGCCCTGACCCTGCTGATCCAGCCGGATATCGCTCAGCTCGATCGGCTGTAGTGGTGCCGTTTCGCGGATATCGCCAAACTGGAACTGCGCCAGCGCGGCCACCGGATGTCGCCACTGGCTTACCTGTATGCGGCTGCTGAGACGGTTGCCCGCGGCCGGTGCGCCGTAGAGGTAGGCCCCGCTGACCGGCAGTTGCAGCGCCTGCCCGGGTGTCAGGCGCAGGGGCTGGCTGTTGCCGGAGTTGAACTGCAACTCCATTCGTTCAGGCAGGAACTGCTCGACCTGAAACGGATAGCTGACCGGTTGTGACAGGGCGGCACCGCTCAGCACCAGCTCCCAGCGCCCGCGCATGGCGTTGTCGGGGATCGGCCACTGCTGGCGGTAGTAAGCGCCGTTGTCCGGCTGCCAGCGGAAGCTTTTCGCCACAGTGCCGTCGGGGCGGCGCAGCTGGGCGTCCAGCAGTGGTGACTGGCTGATACGGCCATCGCCATCCCTGAGCAGGGCGGCGAAGTCGGCCTGTTCGCCGGGGCGGTAGAGGTCGCGCGGGCCATAGACAAAGAGTTCGTATGGCCGCTGTGGCCGCTGGCCCAGGTCGTAGGCTGACAGGTCCAGTGCCGGGCTTTTCAGCGGCAACAGGGCAAAGTGGTTGCCCTGCCGGGCCAGCGCCAGCGTGGCCTTCTCCGGCAGTGGTTGGAAGCGGCTGCGGCCTTCGGGCCCGCTCGCTTGCCGCGCCAGCACCTTACCGCCCTTATCCAATAGCTCGACCTCAACTGCCTGTCGTGCCTTACCACTGGCCAGCGAGCTGGCGTAGATATCCAGCTGTCCGTTGTAAAAGCGTGCGTGCAGGCCGATATCGGTGATACTGAACCAGCTGACCTGCTTCTGCCCGTACTGGCCCTGAGGCAGCATTACCGCCAGGTAAAGTCCGGCGGGCTGCAGCGCGTCGATCCCTTCGACGTTGATAGTGCGCTGGCTGCGCTTATTGGCTTCCGGGTCGAGGTCGTAGCGGCCGCTGTAGACCAGTTCGCCCCACTGGGTCAGGTTCTCGACCCCCCACAGGGACCGGCCACCGTACTGCACCTCGCGCAGGAAGCGCGGCAGCTTGTCGGGGCGGATACGGAAAAAGTCGATATTCACCGCCGCCACATTTACCGTGCTGACCGACAACCCGCGTCCCAGTCCCTGAGTGAGCAGCAGGCCGTCGGAGTCGAAACTGACGCTGGCATTGAGGTGGCGGCTGCGGATCTCTGCCTGTGATTCAGCCGTCAACAGGGCACCATTGGCGGCCTTCAGGCCGCGTCTGACGCTGATCTGGTAAGTGGTATCGGGCTGGGTGGCGGGAAACCAGAGCGTCTTACCCGCCTGATCCAGCACCCAGTCGCCATCGACGGCAACCGTTGCGCTGCTATCGGCCGCTTTGGCGCTGATATCGATAAAGTCCTGCAGTTTCTGGCGTGGGTCGAGCGGGATTGAGAAACGGATCGCCACTTCGTTGCGGCCGTCATGGTTGCGCTCGCTGATATCCAGCAGGGTCAGCGGATCTGTGGCCCCGGCCCCGGCCGTGGCTTCAGAGGTGGTCGCTACAGCGCTATCCGCACCGGAATTCGCCTGCACTACCGCGGTGTCGGCAGCGACAGCCGGGACTTGCGTTGTGGGAGCCGCCGTGTCACCTGTGGTTTCGGCAGGCGTGGCCACAGGGGCCTGATCGGCAGGGTCAGACTGCCCGGCCTGGTCGCAGGCGCTGAGCAGTGAGAGACAGAACAGCAGTGCCAGTGTTCGGCGCAGAGTATGCAGCGGCATCATAATCGCTTCCCTGAAGTAGCCCGTTGCGGAGAATCCCGAACGACAGACTATCCTCAGCCAGCTTGCCGTTCGCTGAACCTGCAGTATGGCAGGCCCGGATCAAAGGCTAAAGGCTGATCCGCTGCGTCTCAGCGCGTGTGGTCAGTGTTCCGGGGCCGCTTCCAGTGATGCCTCCGGCGGCTCCGCAGCGGCCAGGCTTGTCTGGCGCAGCAATGCGGGCAGGTCGGTGTTGGGGCGGCCGATATGGTAGCCTTGGGCATAGTCGATACCGCAGCTGCTGACCATCTCCAGTACCTCCTGGCTTTCGACAAACTCGGCAATGGTCTCCAGTTTCAGCTCCTGCGACAGCTTGGCAATGCTGCTGACAAAGGCCATATCGCGGTTATCGCTGGCCATATTGGCGATAAACTCGCCCTCGATTTTGACGTAGTCAATCGGCAGGTGCTTGAGGTAGTGGAACGAGGAGAAGCCGGAACCAAAGTCATCGATCGCCAGTTTGTAGCCGTGGCTGCGCAGGTTGCCGACAAAGCGCTCCAGCACGCTGATATTCTTGATGGTGTCACGCTCGGTGATCTCAAACACGATCTGGGTCGGGTTCAGCTGGTGCTTGGCGGTGAGCATCTTCACCTCGCTGAGGAAGTCGCTGATGATCACCGCGCGCGGTGACATATTGACGAACAGCAGGCCCTGATAGTTTTCGGCCCGGGCGGCGGCGAAGGCCTTATCCATCACGATATAGTCGAGCAGGTGGATCTTACCCATCGATTCGGCAATTTCGATAAACTCGGCGGCGCTCATCAGGGTCTCATCCGGCAGCTGGATGCGGCTCAGCACCTCCAGCGCGCGGATTTCGCCGCTGTCGGTATGCATAATCGGCTGGAATGCCGGAATCAGGGTGCGTTGCTCGATCGCCCGCGTCACCAGCATGGTCTTCTCGTTCATATCCTTGAAGATATTCACCAGTTCACTTTCGCTGGCGATGCAGAGGCGGTTCTTGCCATCCTGCTTGGCGCGGTACATCAGGTTATCGACGAACATGAACAGCTCTTTCTTGTTGCTGGCATGGTCGGGATAGAGGCCGATTCCGATTGAGGCGGTCAGTTGCAGCGGATTGCCGCTGTCATGCATCACGCTGAATTCGCGGATCTTGTTCAGCAACGCCTGGCCGGTACTCTCGGCATGCTCCAGCGAGCTCCCCGGCAGCATAATGACAAATTCATCGCCGCCGTAGCGGGCCACCATGTCGCCGCTGCGCATCTCGCCCTGCAGCAGCTCGGCAAAGCTGGCCAGCAGGCGATCGCCCCAGCTGTGGCCGTAGCCGTCGTTGATGGTCTTGAAGTTGTCCAGGTCGATCATCAGTACCGCCAGCTTCTCGTCATGGCGCGAGCAACGGTCCAGTTCGTAGTCCAGCAGCTCCCAGAACATACGCTGGTTGTAGAGGTTGGTCAGCGGGTCGCGGGTGGCGTAATACTCCAGATCCTTGGTGTACTTGTAGATCGCGCGGACCGAACCGACCACGTTGAGCAGGGTCGAGAGGATACTCTCCAGCACCAGCATCTTGGTCTGGTCCTGGATGATGTCGGACTGCACGCCGATACCGACGATGCCGCCGATCTTCGGCGCTTCCACCAGCAGCGACTTACACTGCAGTTCGATGCTGTCCTGGTCCAGCTCGATGGTCTGCTGATCGCTGTTGGCAATATTGTGGCGCACAGTGATATCCAGCATGCAGAACTGACTGTCACTGTGGCGCAGGCGGCGCAGGATCGCCTTTTCCATCGAGTCGCGGGTCTCGTCAGTGGGGCGGTGCAGCCAGAAGATCTCCAGGTCGAATACCTCATCATCGATCTTGAAGATCGAGAACAGGGTATGTGCGACGATAATCTGGTTGATATCGATCAGCAGGTAGTTGATGTATTCGCGCCAGTCGCGCACCACTTCCGAGGTAATGACGAACTTCTCCAGCAGGCGGATCTCAAACTCCAGCAGCTCCTTATCGACCGCTACTTCGCGCAGTTTGGACGACAGCTGGCTGACCTGGCGGAAGATAGTCGCCAGTTCCTGAAACGACTGCTTATCCTGCTCTTTTTCCAGCAGTTTCAGGTCGGACAGGCTGTCCACCCGGCTGATACTCTGGCCCAGCTGATCGATAGAGCGGTTGAAGCGGCCGGTCAGGCTGCGTACGGCGAGAAAGCCCAGTAACAGCGGTAGCGGGGCCAGCAGAAACATATTCAGAATCAGGCGCCGGTTGGCACCGTCCACTGCCGCTTCGATATCCTGCTGTACGTCGATAATGCCGAGGCTGTCGCCGACACTGGCGTTGACGTGGCACTGCAGGCAGACCTCGCTGGCAATCAGCGGGTAGGTAAAGCGCACGCCGTGGTCGCTGGTGAGGGTCTGGCTGTCGCCGCTTTGCAGGCCCTGCAGCAGTACCTTGTCCATCGCCGGCTGATTGATGGGGCCGAACAACTCCTCTACCACCGGTCCCCGGTAAACGCTGACTTTCAGGTCATCATTCAGGTTGTCGGCTTCCATCTGCTGGATAAAACGCTCCAGTTGCTGGCGGTCCCAGCCCTGACTCATCACCAGATACATGGAATTAAACGTCTGGTGGGCGACCCGTTCGGCAACATTGGAGGCATTTTCGCGAATACTCTGGTTGTAAACCTGACTGGCGAGGACGAAAATAACCAGAAAGCCCAGAACCGAAAATAGGATGGTGCGCTGAAGCAGGTATTTTTTGATGGTCATAGGGAGTTGCAAATCCAGCCGCTGTTTAAATGCGATTAAGGCCTGTTTATATGCGCACCAGATTATTGTTTTTCATGAAATTTTCTTATGATTTGAATCAAGTTAACGGCTTTTCGGTTTATTTGGCATATTGCCCTGTTTGATCTGAGCCGATCCTTGTTTGAACCCCTGTGAGTGCTGAGCTGTTTCCGTAATTCCTGATGAGAACGCTATGAAATTCCGCAACCTGTCGCTGAAATCGATTCGCACTTTTGAGGCGGCAGCCCGGTTGGGTAGCTTTAAACATGCCGCCGAAGAGCTGTTCGTCACGCCGCAGGCGGTCAGTATCCAGATGAAATTGCTGGAGGACCGGCTGCAGGTGCCGCTGTACCGGCGCAATGCCAAGGGCATTGAGCTGACTGATGCCGGCCGCACCCTGCTGGAACATGTGCAGCAGGCGTTTGAGCTGATCGAAAGCGGTATCAACAGCATCAGTTCGCAGCAGCAGGCGACCCAGCTGCAGGTCAGCTCCTCGCCCTTCTTTGTCGTCCATTATCTGCTGCCGCATCTGGCGGACTTCGAGCGGCAGCACCCGGATATCCGGGTAAACCTCAATGCTGCGCTGAAGCTGTCGCAGGAGAACGATGCGGTGGATGTGGCGATTAAATGGGGCTTCGGTGACTGGCCGCATGCGCATAAACGGCTGCTGCTGCGCGATGACAAGCTGCTGGTCTGCTCCCCGGCCCTGCTGCAACAGCATCCCCTGAAACAGCCCCAGGACCTGGCTCAGCTGCGCCTGCTCTGCACCGAGCTGTCGGTTAACCTGTGGGAGCGCTTTGCCCAGCAGCTGGGGGTGAATATGGATGTGGCGCGGCAGGTATTCTGCCTCGACAGCCATGCTTCGATGCTGGAAGCCGCTATCGCCGGGCTGGGCATCGCCCTGATCAGTGAGAGCGAGGCCCGCGCCGCCTGTCAGGCCGGTACCCTGGTGATGCCGCTGGGTGACTGGAGCATCAGCGACCTGAACCCGGCCCTGACTCCGGGCTACTGGCTGCTGTGCCGTGACTACAGCCACCGCCGCGAAGTCCGCTGCTTTGCCGACTGGGTGGTGAAGATCAGCGAAGCGGCGGCACAGCAGGCGGATTAGGCCGCTGCAATTATATTTACCTGCCAAGGTAAAATTTACTTGTTTGCCGTATGGGCAGCATAAAACTATGGTTTTCAGCATCTAATAAAGCGTCGGCGCCGGGTTCGCTTAAGGCCGGCCGCGAACAGAACAATAACGATGGTGAATATGATGCAGCCGAAAGAATTCTTCTCCTCACTCTGGCAGGACTACATCGAGGTAACTCCGCAGGCGGAACAGATCCGCCAGCTGTTCCTGCAGACTGATCCGCAGGTGATCAACGATCACGTCGCCTTCCGTACCTTCTCCGATACCCCGCTCTGCCTGGCGCAGCTGCAGCCGCTGATTCTGGCGATGGGCTATGAGATACAGGCGGATTACAACTTCGAAGCCAAGAAACTGCGTGCGATCAGCTTTATCCATCCGGACCCGACGGTGCCGAAGGTGTTTATCTCCGAGCTGGAGCGTCACAAGCTGAGCGAACAGGCGCAGGCCATCCTGCAGCCTTACTGCGACCAGATCGAAGCAAAAGAGCTGGAACAGAGCGTGTTCTGGTCGGGCCGCCACTGGAATATGCCGAGCTGGGAGCACTACCAGACCCTGCTGGAAGAGAGCGAATACGCCGCCTGGCTGCTGGTGATGGGCATCCGTGTCAACCACTTCACCGTCAGCGTCGACCTGCTGGAATCCACCGACTGCATCCGCGAGGTGCTGCAACGGGTTGAGGATGCCGGTTATGCCATCAATGAAGCCGGCGGCCGCGTCAAAGGCGTACCGGCCGATCTGCTGGAGCAGGGCTCCACTATGGCGGATCGCATCGATGTCACCTTTGCCGGTGGCGACAGCCACAGCGTGGCCAGCTGCTTCTACGAGTTTGCCAAGCGTCATGCCGACAGCGACGGCCAGCTGTACCAGGGCTTTATCGCCGCCAACGCCGATAAGATCTTCGAATCGACCAACGTAAGCTGAGCTAAAAGCTAAAAGCTAAAAGCTAAAAGCTAACAAGCCGCATTCTGGTGACAGGGTGCGGCTTTTTTGTGCCTATTCGCTGCCGGAGAGGCTGCGCTGATGCTGCTGCAGGCGTTCTTCGCGTGGCGTATGGCCGAAGCAGTTGCGGTAGCAGCGGGCAAAGTAGGAGGTGGAGCTGAAGCCGCAGGCGGTACTGATCTGCAGTACAGGCAGGGTCGATTGCAGCAGCAGGTGGCGGGCTCTTTCCAGGCGCAGGTTCATATAGTGGCTGGCCGGTGTGGTGTCCAGCTGGTCGCGGAACAGCCGCTCCATCTGGCGAGTGGAAAGGCCGACCATTTCGCCGATATCCTGACAACTCAGCGGCTCTTCGATATTGGCGCGCATCAGCTCCAGCGCCTTCAGCAGCCGCGGGTGGCGGGTCTGATGCCGCAGTTTCAGTTCCATCCGCTGTTGTTCATGGGCGGGCCGGATTGCCGGGTGGATGCATTGTTCGGCAATATCCTTGGCCAGCGCCTCGCCATGTTTCATGGCGATCAGGTAGAGCATCATATCCAGCCCGGCCAGACCGCCGGAGCAGGTAAAGATATTCTGGTCGATCTCATACAGCTCGCCGGTGACATTGAGATCGGGAAACTGCTCCGCCAGGCTGTCGCGGTTCTCCCAGTGGATGGTGCAGGTGCGGTTGCGTAACAATCCGGCCCGGGCCAGCAGCAGGCTGGCGGTGGAGGTGGCACCGAGGCTGATGCCCCGCCGCAGCAGGCTGCGCAGCCAGCTGAACAGGGCTTCATCTCCGGCCAGATGGGCATCGATGCCGGACACCACAAACAGTGAGCTGAGGTCGGCCACATCATGCACCGCCCGGGTCGGGCATACCGGCACGCCATTGCTGGCAAAGGCCGGCTGGTCGTCGACACAGTAGAAATGCCACTGATACAGCTCCCGGCCGCTCATCCGGTTAGCTATGCGCAGCGGTTCCAGCGCGGCAGCGAAGGACATCATCGAGAAGTCGTTGATCAGGAAGAAGCCGATATGTTCGGGACTGCCGCTATCGGAGGACATAGACGGAGTTAACCTGCTGCGGGCGGAAATGACTCCCATACTGTCGGACTCGCGCCGCTCTGGCTAGCCCGGGCGGCGCGCAGAGTACACTGCGGCCGCAGACAGGACTTAATCCGCCGGCTTTGGGTCCGCCTGGCCTGTCAGCTGACGGGCGTGGTCAGCAGTTGCAGAAAGGCCTGCAGGCCGGCGGCGGGCAGTCGCTCGATCGCCAGGCTCTGGCGCCGAATGCTGTCGACTACAGCTGCCGGCAGGCCGGGTGTGGCCAGGCTCTGATATTTGCGGACCAGCTCCTGCTCGCTGAGCGGGTTTTCCGGGTTGCCGCGGGCGATACAGGGTGCTGAGGTCAGTTCGCGGCCGTCTTGCAGCACCAGCCGGGCGTGGGCCCAGCGTTCGGCCGGGAAGCGCTCGTTATAGCGCGTCTCTTCATGACAGATCACCCTGGCACTCAGCGCCTGGCGCTGTTCACAGAACAGCCCCCCGCCATCCTCGGCAATTGCCCCGGTAGTGATCACGTCATTCAACAGGGCGCTGGCGACGGAAAACGGCAGGCTGTACTGCGCCTGCTCGGTCGTCTCGGGATGCACCGTATGCAGCCGGATCGCTTCATGGAAACTGTGGATATGGATTTCGCACACTTCTGCCGGATCAGGGCTGTGGCCGGCCCGTATCTGACGGATCGCTTCCACCGCTGGTTGTGCCCAGCGACACACCGGGTAGGCCTTAAAGTACTGTTCGAGGATATACCAGCGCCGCCCCAGGTCGGCCCAGATCGGTGCCACTGCCTGATCCGACAGGGTCACTGCCGGTGCCCCGGTAAAGCCCGCTGCCGCCAGCAAGGCGCTGCTGACGCCGCCCAGGGCACCCCAGCCGGAGCCGTCCTTGAGCATGGTGGGATGGTCGATACAGCGCATCATCTGACTGCGCGGACCATAGAACTCGGCGCTGCCGAGGGCCTCGCGGGTCTGCTCCGGGCTCAGGCCGTTGAGGCGCGCGACCACCGCCGCGACGCCGATGGCGTTCCAGGCCCCCGAGGTGTGGTAGTCGTCGGCCGTGGCATGCAGGGCGATCCCGGCACGGGTGGCGATCTCATAGCCCAGCACCAGTGCGGTCAGAAAGGCCTTGCCATCGAGATCCTTACCCTGTGCTGCCGCCAGCAGGCCGGGCAGTACCGCGACCCCGACATGCCCCTTGGTCAGCACCTGGCCGTCATGGGCATCGATACTGTCGATCAGCGTAGCGCCGAACAGGGCGGCCCCGCAGGCGCTGGCACGGCGGCGGCTGAACAGCAGCGGCACTTCGCCCGGATACTGGCTGCAGACAAAGTCGGCCATAATCCGGCTGAGCCGGGTAGCGTGTCCGGCGGCGGCCACTCCGAGCAGGTCGAGCAGGCAGATACCGCCCTGTCGCACCACTTCATCAGGCAGGTCGTCAAAACTCAGGTCGTGAATGAAGTCGATAATCTGTTGCATAGCTCTGTCGTCTGTTGGGTTTATGGTTGTAAGGCAGCGGCGTTGCGGGCTTTTTCAGGCAGCGCCGGGCTGCCGGGCTCGGACGGCAGGCCAGCAGGGAACTTGAGCCGGGTATAGCCGGGTATTTAGCCGGACTGATCCAGCAGGTGCCTGATCAGTGGCGTATCGGCATCGCGCAGGGTGGGCAGGTCAAACCTTGCCGCGCCAATGTCCGTCAGGTTGAGGCGGGCGCTGATCAGGCTTTCGCCCTCCTCCGCTGCCGCCAGCAACTCGCCGCGCGGACCGAGGATACGGCTGCCGCCCCAGAAGAAGGCATCGCCTTCCGGGCCATAGCGGTTGGCCATCAGTACCGGGACGCCATAGGTCATGGCGTAGAAGCCGATATTGGTCAGCCAGTTGCGTTCGTTGGAGAATTCCTCGCTGACGATGGCGGAGGCGGAATTGACCGGTGCCAACAGCAGTTCCGGCTTCTGCAGCATGGCGCAGTGCACCAGCGCCGGGTTCCACAGGTCGGCGCAGATCAGGGTGGAGGCGCGCCAGCCGGGCTTGATTGCGGTCTGGCTCAGCTGGCGGCCGCGGCTGTACCACTTGCCCTCCTCCAGCCCGCCGTAGGTGGGCAGGTTCAGCTTGCGATGTACCGCCTGCACCGCGCCGTTATGCAGAATGGCGCAGGCATTGTAGTACTCGCCCGGTGTTGCCTGTTCGACAAAGCCTGCCACTACACAGAGCTCCGGGGCGATCGCCGCCAGCGCCCGAAGCCGTTCGTCATCCGCCGCCATAGCGACCTGCGGCACCTCCCGGCCCAGCTGGTAGCCGGTCAGGGACAGTTCCGGAAACAGCAGCAGTTCGGCGCCCTGCTGCCGGGCCTGGCGAATATAGTCGGCATGCTTGGCAAGGTTGGCTTCCAGTGCCCGCAGCCCGACATTGATCTGGGCGATGCTGACCTGAAGTTGCGCATTCGGCATGGTGGCTACCTCTGGCGTGGGTTAAAAAGCCGGACAGCGCTGCCGTCCGGCAGTGTGCGGCCTCAGTTCAGGCCCTGTTCGGCGAGGAAGTCGGCGGCAACCTTCTCCACCGATTGCTTCTCGACATCGACCCGGGCATTCAGTTTCGACATCAGCTGGCCATCCAGCCGGGCTGACAAGCGGTTCATCTGCTCGGCCAGTTTTGGGTTTGCCGACAGGGTGTCTTCACGTACCACCGGGGTCAGGGCGTATTCCGGGAAATACTGCTTGTCGTCTTCCAGAACCTTGAAGTTGAACGCCGGGATACGGCCGTCGGTGGCGAAGACCAGCGCCACATCCACCTGGTTTTCTTTCAGCGCGGTATAGGTCAGGCCCGAGTCCATGCGCTTGATATCCTTGCGCGGAAACTTGAAGCCGTAGGCTTTCTGCAGCGGCTTGAGGCCATCCTTGCGGGCATAGAATTCGGCATTCACCGCCAGCACCAGGCCGACTTTATCGTTCACCGCCTGGGCCAGGTCGCTCAGCTTGCTGATACCGCGTTTGTCGGCGTCATCGCTGCGCATCGCCAGGGCGTAAGTGTTGTTGGCGGCTGACGGGTTCAGCCATACCAGGCCTTTCTTGGCATCCAGCGCTTTCACCCGGCTGTATACCTGATCGGCCGGCACCTTCTCTTTCACTTTGTTGTAGTTCAGCAGCGAGGTACCAGTGTACTCCCAGTACAGGTCGATCTGGCCGTTCTCCTGGGCTTTGCGCAGCACCGCACTGCCCATACCGGCGCGGCGGTCGATCTCATAGCCCTTAGTGTCCAGGTACTGGGCGGTGATCTCCGTCAGCAGCTGTTGTTCGGTAAAGTTCTTGCCGCCAATCACCAGCTCGCTGGCCTGGGCTGACAGGGTGAATGACGCGCTCAGCAGGGTTACTGCAGCCAGTTGAGACATCTGTTTGATCATCAAAGTGCTCCTGTTGTTGTTATTTTCAGCTTGTGTTCTTCAGGCGCAGAGGCCTTGGGTTCGCAGGGTTTAGCGCAGCGGGTTAACGCCTTTGGGTACGATCAGGAAGGCCAGCATGGCGATCAGCAGATCCACCACAATCGCCAGCAGTGCTGTCGGTATCGCCCCGGCCAGCATCATCACCGGTTCATCCAGGTCAATGCCGGTAAAGATCAGCTCGCCCAGGCCGCCGCCGCCAATCAGGAAGGCCAGCGGTACGGTGCCGACATTGATTGCCAGCGCGGTACGGATACCGGCAAACATGACAAACAGCGCGTTGGGTATCTCTACCTGCAGCAGCATCTGGCGGGCGGTCATGCCGATACCGGCCGCGGCCTCCCTGAGGTGTGCCGGGACTTCCAGTAACCCGGTATAGGTATTGCGGACGATCGGCAGCAGCGAGGCGACACAGAGACCGAAGACCGCCGGCAGGGTACCGATGCCGAGCAGGCTCATGGACAGCGCCAGTATCGCCAGGGTGGGAATCGTGGTGCCGATATTCAGCCCCTGCATCGCCGTTTCGGCGATATGTGCCAGCCCGGGACGGCTGAGCAGCACTCCCAGCGGGATGGCGATCAGGATGGCGATACCGCCGGAGATCGCGACCAGTTCGATATGCTGTCCGGTGAGGTAGACCACGTCCTCCTGATAGCCGAGCATCTCCTCGATAAAGCCGTTGCTCTGCAACTCGGCACCGATAAGAAACATCAGGATCAGGGCAAGGATATAGCTAGCGCGCTTAAGGGCCGGGCGTAACATAGACAACTCCCGGCTCAGGCCAGCTTCAGGTTATAGGGTGCGGCCTGGCGACCATCCCGTCGGTAGGTGGCCCCCAGATAATGGGTGATGCCGCGCTGGGAGATATGCCCTACCAGCCTGCCGCTGTCGTCGACGCAGGGCATCCAGGTGCTGTCATGGGTAAACATCAGCGAGGCGATCTTACGCAGGTCATCATTGATGTTTGCCAGCCCCTTGAGTCCGACATAATGTTCGCCGCAATAGCCTTTGGTGGTCTGGGCAACCTGCTTGGAGACAAAGCCGATCGGCTGCTGTTGCTGGTTGACCAGGGTGATGGCATGGGAGTAGCCATGCTCTTCCATCTGCTGCAGCGCGGTCTCCAGCGAGTCCTGCGGTGTGACGCAGGGGGCCGGTGATTCCATCACCTGGGCTACGTTTACCAGCCGCAGCCGCTTCAGGGCGCGGTCGTCGCCGACAAAGCTTTCGACAAAGCTGTCTTTCGGATGGGCCAGCAGGTCGTCCGGGGTGTCGTACTGTACCAGCCGACCATCGCGGAAGATGGCGATGCGGTTAGCCATCTTCACCGCTTCGTCGATATCGTGGCTGACGAACATAATGGTTTTCTTCAGCTCCTGCTGCATCTTCAGGAATTCATCCTGAATCACCTCGCGGTTGATCGGGTCGATCGCCCCGAAGGGTTCGTCCATCAGCATCACCGGCGGATCGGCCGCCAGCGCCCGGGCCACGCCGATGCGCTGCTGCTGGCCACCGGACAGCTCTTTCGGATAGCGCTTGAGGAACACTGCCGGGTCCAGCGCCACCATCTCCAGCAGTTCTGTGGCACGGGCCTTGTAGCGGTTGACGTCCCAGCCCAGCAGGCGCGGCACGGCGGTGATATTTTCCTCGATGGTCATATTGGGAAACAGGCCGATCTGCTGGATCACGTAGCCGATATTGCGGCGCAGGTCGACGGTATCGAGACCGCTGGTATCTTCGCCGTTGATAAATACCCGGCCGGAGGTGGGCGGGATAATGCGGTTGATCATCTTCAGGGTGGTGGTCTTACCACAGCCGGAGGGGCCCAGCAGGACGCAGATCTCCCCCTGCGGGATCTCCATCTGGATGTTGTCTGCCGCGGTGACCGGGCCGTTCGGCGTATCGAAAATCTTGGTCAGGTTATCGATTTTTATCATTATTCTTATCTCGTCAGTAAATCAGCATCGCCTGTCGGTGTGTCAGGCTGTTTCCAGCCCGCGCGGCGTCATGCGTTTCTGCAGCCGCAACAGCGCAAAGTCGGCGATAATCGCCAGGATACTTACCGCCAGCGCCCCGGCGATCAGCTGCCGCGGATCACTCTGGGAGATGCCGCGGCTGATCAGCACGCCCAGGCCGCCGGCGCCGATATAGGCGGCGATCGCCATAACGCCGATATTCATCACCACCGCGGTACGGACTCCGGCCATAATCACCGGGATAGCCAGCGGAATCTCCACCATCCGCAGCCGCTGCAGCGGGCTCATGCCGATACCCCGGGCCGCCTCGCGCAGGGCCGGATTAACGTTATTAATCGCAGTGTAAGTATTACGGATGATGGGCAGCTGGGAGTACAGCAGCACGGCGATCACGGCCGGCAGGTAGCCGATGCCCTGGCCGATGGTCGAGAGCAACGGAATCATCAGGCCGAACAGTGCGATCGACGGGATGGTGATAATGATGGAGGCGATATAGAGCACCAGGTTGGCGGCGCGCTCGTTCTGGGTAATGGCGATTCCGATCGGGACTCCGGTCAGGGTTGCCAGTCCGACCGCCACCGCCACCAGCGAGATATGTTCGACGGTCAGTTTTAGCAGGAGGTCCAGGTTTTGTGCCAGGAAATCGATTATTTCCACGCGCTGCCTCTCAATTCTGATATTTATTTTTATTAGACAGGCCGGGCGCAGTGGGCTGACGCGACGGCAACCCAGTAACAGTATACCGTTGCCCGAATCGGCCTTAAAAGAAATACGACATTTTGTATTAAATTTGCGTCATCGCCTGGGCGGCGGCGAGGGGATTCCGGGTTTATAGTGGCCTCGCCAGGCGATCCTTGCTTAAGCAGCATTGCGTCCCGGAGGTGTAAGGCATAAGTTGGCACTAAAGAAGAAAACAGGGAGTGGTAATGAATACATCGTTCAGTCAAGAGGGGTACCTGCTGACCGCCTACGGCGCCATTGCTGAGGAGGCCTGCGATTACAACGGCCATCTGAATGAGGGACATGCGCTGGTGATGCTGTCAAAGGCGACCGACAGCGTACTGGATGCCATCCGGCTGGATGCGACCGGGCGTGAGCAACTGAACTTCAGTGCTTTTACGGTACAGAATACCCTCTACTATCTGGCCGAAGGCCAGCTGGGGCAGGAAGTCGAAGCCTGGAGCCGCCTGCTGACCTTTGATGAAAAGCGCCTGCGGCTGTTTCACCAGCTGCGGGATATAATTACCGGCGAAGTGCTGGTGGAGCTGGAAACCCTGCTGCTGGGGGTGGATATGAACAGCCGCCGGGCGGCCTGCTGGCCGGCGCCGGTATCGGCTGCGCTGGAACAGCTCAAAGTGCGGCAACAGCGTCTGCCTCAGTCTGAGAATGTCGGCCGGGCGATTTGCAAACCGGTGATATGATTTGATTGCACCTGAGGCCGGTACTGGTATCCTTTGTGCCGGACTCAGGAGTAACCAATGAAGATATGGTCAGGCATAGGGATGATGCTGATCAGCATGTTGTTTTCTGCCACCGCAACGGCGGCCGATATGCGATTGCTGACCAAGATGGATTTCCCCCCCTACATTACCGATACCCGTGACGACGGTGGCATTCTGACGCGGATCGTGCGCGCGGCGCTGGATGAGGAACATCTGGATCTGCAGATCGAGCTGGACAGCTGGAGTTCGGCCTATAAACGGGTCGCCCACCGGCAGGCGCTGGGAACCTATGCCTGGGCCTATCCGCAACGTCCGGAGCAGTTCTATATCTCCGCCCCGATCTTCACCAACCGCTGGTATTTCTACAGCAACCGCAGCGTATTACAGCATATTGACGACCTGGACTATGTCGGGCGTACGGCGCGTCTCTGCCTGCCGCAGGGCTGGAGCCGTGCGCCGCGCGTCAACAGCCTGCTGCGTGATCGCAAGGTCGAACTGGTGGCGGCGAAGGACCTGCGCGGTTGCCTGCAGTGGCTGCTGGATGGCCGGGTGGATATGATCCGCTCTACCCCGCTGATGCTGGCGTCGGCGGAGGCAATTTTCAGTGAATACCCGGCCAGTGCGGCGCTGATTGCACGCGGCCTCAACCGGCTGGAGGATACCGTGGTACAGCAGCATTCAGGCTACGTCCTGTTCAGCCGCGACCGCGCCGGCCGGGTGGCGCGCGATCGCTTTAACCGTGGCCTGAAGCAGCTGATCAGCAGCGGCCGTTACGAACAGCTGATCCGGGCCGCCATAGTGCCGTTTCGCTACGAATACCGGATGCAGGTGGTGCAGGCGCTGCAGCATGCCGGTTTTATGCAGCGCCACTAACGGCCGCTGAGCGGGCCGCGCCTCAGCGGCTCTTGACCGCTTTCAGGATGACAAACTTACGGTTGCTGGCGACCAGTTCGCAGTTGCCGAAGATCTTCTTCAGCTGGCTGTGGTAACCCAGATGGCGGTTACCGATCACCCACAACTCACCGCCCTTCTTCAGCACTTTTAGCGACTCACGGAACATCTGCAGGGCGATAAAGTCCCCCACCACATTCTGCTGGTGGAACGGAGGGTTATTCAGCACCAGATCGGCACAGCCCTGCGGTATACCTTTGAGGCAGTCGGTGGCGATATAACGCGCCTTACGGCTGTCGCCGAAGGCCGCCTCGAAGTTCTTCTGCGCCGAGGCCACGGCCATATAGGATTCATCGACAAAGGTCACTTCGGCCTCAGGGTTTTTCGCGGCGGCGATCAGTCCCACCACACCGTTACCGCAACCAAGGTCGATAATCTGCTGCGGATGCAGCGCCTCGGGCAGGTGCTGCAGGAAAAACCGGGTCCCGATATCGAGGCTGTCACGGGAGAATACCCCGGCGTGGTTCCAGATGGTGTAATCGGTATTTTCCAGCGTATAGGCGCTGGGATATTTATCCTCGGCCGGCTGCAGGCTGCTATCCAGTGTCGGAAAGATCAGCCGGGCCTTCTTCTTCGCCAGCGAGGTCGTCGTCGGACCGATAATCTTCTCGCACAGTTTCAGGGTGGAGGTGTGGATCGCCTTCGCCATCGCCGCACCGATCACCCGGGTGTCTTCGCTAAGCAACGGCCGTAGCCGGGTCAGCTGGTCTTCCAGCATCGCCAGGCTTTTCGGAATCTTGATCAGTACCAGATCGAACGGCCCTTGTGGCGTGGCCAGGCTGTCCAGCTGGGTCAGGTCATCTGTACTGAGACTGTTCTTGCTCAGGTTGTGCTGGGTCGCGCGCGTTGCCAGCCAGGAATCGGTGCTGCTGGTGCAGTGATAGGAATTCAGTGCCACGGCGAGGGCGCCGAATTGATCGTTGATGATCAGTATCCGGCTCTGCGACGTCAGTCCGTCCTCTTCGGCGACCTGGCTGAGCAGATATTCATCCGCTGCATCCCAGGCGCGCAGGGTTTCGTTTTTACGGACCGGATAGCGTTGCAGGCAGAATTCGCCCTGCGGCACAGAGAGGGTTTGCATAGGTGTAGACCCGTGACTCGACAATCAGAAAAGAGCCGGCATCTTACCATAAGCGGGCGATTGCTTTAGTAGAGGTTGTCATCCACCGGCCTGAAGCCAAAGCGCTCGGCGTGATCCTCGACGGCATTGACCGGCTTGCTGCAGGCATAGCGTAGCAACCACTCGCGGCGGCTGTAACCCGCCTCGATAATCGAGATGCCGTAACGCATGCGCATATAGCGGTCGGCTTCAGCAAACAGCTCGTTTTTCAGGCCCTTTCTGGTCATCGCCCCCTCCATCTGCCTTCCCCAAGCATAGACGCCGCAACTGATATTGCTGTCCCAGAGATGAAACAGTTTTGAGCAGGATTGCTAACTTATTGTTTTATAAAACCCGGAGCATGAATTTACAGGCCTGAGGTGGCGGCTGTAAGTAAGTTGTAACATCTGCCGCCAGCACAGCGCCATTCGTTACATTCCTGGTGCAATTTCAGGCCGGATACTGCTAATTAATTGATACAAAAGGATTTAATTTTTCAAAAGCTGGACATTTTCGCCTGGCTGACCCGCGCCTGAACAGCGGCTGCGGCGAGGGTGTTCCCTGAGTGGTTTACACTCGCTGCGGGCCGGACGCGCGAATGAATACAGCTGGATAATAAAAGTTATTTGAAATCAGTGTATTAGCGAGTCGTTGCTTGAATGGTGTGGTTTTTGCTCATTGCTCAGAGGGGATGAAGAGAGGGGGCCCGAGCGCCTGCAAACGTCAGGGCACTTTATTCTCACCAAACCTTAATCTGATTGGCCAATGGAGGGGAAACAGGGAGGTTACCGCTCTGCGGGCGAGGCAGGGGAACATCCACATGAGCAAACTTTCTTTCCATCGTCGTAAACTGGTGAGGGCAGTTGCGGCGAGTACTCTATTGGCGACCGTGGTTATCGGCTGGCCATACCTTCCCGAACAAACACCACAACAGGATGTATCGGCCATCGGTGATGTCGATGCACTTAAAGATCTCTACCAGCGCTGGCAGGATGTCTATGTTCAGACCGGAGGCGATCGCCGCCTGGCGTTACCGCTGGGTTACAGCAAAGGGCTGTCGGCGCAGTTTACCGAGGCAGCGGGTCAGGCCGCAGTGGATCTGATCGATGGCAGCCTGAAGGTCAGCGTCACCGGGCTGGAGCCACAGCAGCAGTATCAGGTGTGGCTTATCGATAACCGCCCGGGTGCCGGGCAGAACGTTAAGCCGGAGCAGGCCGATACCCTGTTGATGGTCGGCGAGCTGACACATCAGGATGGCATCGCCACCCTGGAGATGGCGCTGGACCTGGCCCAGCTTAATGGCATGGAGCTTGACCTGATCAGCGTCACCCGGAAAGGCGTGTCGCCGGTCGAAGCCGGTCTGCTGTACGGGGCGCCGACGCTGTTCCAGCGGATGTATCACAGCTCCAGGTCCGCCACCCTGGCACTACGTCAGGACAGTGCGCCTGAAGCTCTGACCGAGTCCGCATCGCCGTTCAGCTTCCTGGTGCCGAAAGCGCATGCGATTCCGCAAAACAGTGCTGCCTTTGCCAAGCTGGTGCGTGACGGTGAGATCCTCTTCTTCGAAGAGACCTTCGCCGGCAACGGCCGTACCTGCGGTACCTGTCACCCGGCCGATAATAACTTCACCATCGACCCGAAGTTTGTCGCCAGCCTGCCGCCAAACGATCCGCTGTTTGTGGCCGAGAACAACCCTGCGCTGGAGGATCTGGAAGTACCGAGCCTGATGCGCGAGCTTGGGCTGATTCTGGAAAATGTTGATGGCTTCGAAAATCCCGGTGTGATGCGCGGTGTACCCGGCGTGGCGGCGATGGCCGTATCGACCACCCCGGAACCGGGAGCTGACAATCCGACACCGATGTCCAGGCTGGGCTGGGGCGGCGACGGCGCGCCGGGTGATGGCTCGTTGCGTAGCTTCGCTATTGGTGCCGTGACCCAGCATGCCCCGCAAACACTGGCGCGTATCGAGGGGCAGGATTTCCGCCTGCCGACCGAGTATGAGCTGGATGCGATGGAGGCATTCCAGATGTCGCTGGGGTTGCAGCAGGACCTGGACCTGGCGTCGATGACGATGAATGAGCCTCTGGCCGAGGCCGGTCGACAGTTATTCCTCAACGAGGATGATCAGGGCAATAGCGTCAGAGCGGGTAAATGTCACAGTTGCCACGCCGATGCCGGCGGTAATGTCAGCCAGGGCTTCCTGAACGTAGCCGGTATCACTCCGCCGGGCGATTACAACCTCAACCTGGATATCGGCTTCCAGGATATTGGCGATACCCTGGGGCGCATACTTGAGCCGGGCCTGAATCCGCAGGACCAGGGGGTCGGACGTGACCCTCATCCCAGCGGCGTAGGCTTTGGTACCGGGGCGTTCAATATTCCGCGTCTGGTGGAAGCGGCGGATAGTGGCCCTTATGGCCATGATAATGCCTTCCTGACACTGGAATCCTTCCTGGGCTTCTATTTTACCCCTGAGTTTGTCACCTCGCCGGCTGCAGCCATTGTCCAGAATATCGATGGCTCGATTGGTCCGGGCGGCCCGTTTGCCAATACCCTGAACATAAACAACAGTGAGATGTCTGCCATCGCCGCCTTCCTGCGGGTGCTGAACGCCCGGGAAAACGTGCGCCAGGCAGTCCAGAGTATGGATAACATCTACAAGGTGAAACGCAAGGCTTCGCATAAGCGTGCCTATAACGCGCTGCTGGCCAATATCGATGATGCTATCGAGGTGCTGGATGCGGCCAAGCTGGGGCCAGACGCCGTACTTTACCTGAAGAAATGCCGCGACGAAGTAGCGCGCTCAAAAGGTAAGAACAAGCGTCGCCTGAGAAAGGCTAAACAGTATGCTGAGTTTGCCAGTGGATATCTGACTGAGTTTAAGTACCGCTAGCCGGTATTTTTATTCACAGCTCGCTGACACTGCCGCCCACCCGGGCGGCAGCTTCGTTTACAGTGCCTTATGCTGTGGTCTGTTTGATCCGGCTCAGGCGGGCGCTTGGAGGCTGCTATCTTTAAAGAGGTATAAAGGCGTTTATACACAGCCTGGCTGCGGATATAGCCGGGATAAATCAGGGGTTAATCTGTGGGTAAGTTGTATTTAAGATGTGCGGCACTGCCTGTGGGCAGATCGGCTGTGCCCACGGCAGACTAAGGGTATGCTGTGGTTAAGTTGTGTGTATCTTGTGCTGTATAGGGTGTGGGTAAGTTATTGAACGGTATTCAGGATTACAGTTGTTTGAATATCCGGCACAGCCCCCGGCGCAGGTGGATCCCGGATTACAGCCTGTTTTAAAACGCCGGTTTAAGGCGATTTTTTTATTTGAACCGCTGCTCTATTAACGTATTGTTACGGGTCTGTATGCTCATTTCCTGAGCATATGCTGTCTGCATTTCAGCCCGAATCAGCAAGAAGGAACTTGAATAGTGATAAGTGGCACAACGCAGGATGACGCTGGACAGGGGCATCAGTACCTGATTGCCCGCCAGCCGATTGTTGATCGTGAGTTACGACTTGTTGGCTATGAGTTACTCTACCGCCGTATGGAAGACCAGCCCCATGCGGTCACCGGCCATATGGCAACCGCCCAGGTGTTATCCACCAGCCTCAGTGAGGCCAGCCTGAAGGAGCTGACGGGCAACAGCACGGCCTTTATCAATATGACCCGGGAAGCGATCCTGAATATGGATCAGCTGTCACTGCCGAAAGAGAAGGTGGTGTTTGAGATCCTCGAGCATGTCGAGATCGATCTGCAGCTGCGCGCCAAGATCGAAGAGCTGGTCGCCGCCGGCTACCGCTTCGCCCTCGACGACTTTAACCTGGACGGACTGCATAACGAACTGGTCGACATCGCCTATGTGGTGAAAGTGGATGTGCTGGAACTGGGGCGCGAGGCGATCCGCGAGCACGTCGAACGGCTGCGGCAGTTTCCGGTGGTGCTGATCGCCGAGAAGGTGGAATCCTGGGAGGAGTACGAATACTGCAAATCCCTCGGCTTCGATCTGTTTCAGGGCTACTTTTTTGCCAAACCCCAGCTGATCAGTGGCCGCAGTGTCTGCCACAACCGCGCCACCACCTTCCGTCTGGTTGCCCGCCTGAACGACCCCGATATCGAATTCGATGAACTTGAAGCGCTGGTCAGTCAGGACCCGGGGCTGAGCTATAAGCTGTTCCGCTATGTGAACTCGGCGCTGGTTGCCGGCAGCCGTACCTTCAGCAACCTGCGCCAGGTGCTGGTGCTGCTGGGGATTATCCGCCTGCGGGCGATCGCCACCATGTTTGCCATGTGCCGGATGGAGGCGACGCCGCTGGCCCTGGTCCGCACCATGCTACAGCGCGCCCAGCTGTGCCGGCTGATTGCCGAACAGCAGGGCAGGGAAGACCCGGAGGACTACTTTATTGTCGGTATGTTCTCGCTGCTGGACGCCCTGATGGACTGCTCGATCGAAGAGGCGCTGCAGGAACTGCCATTGCCGCCGGAACAGGTGGCCGCGATCGTTGATATGGCCGGGCCTCAGGGCGAGATCCTGAGCTGCAGCATCGGCCTGCAACAGCAGAGCTGTGATCAGTGTGAGGAGTGCATTGCCGAGGGCGATAATATGCTGTTACTGCTGAACGAGGCGACCCGCTGGGCACTGCAGACCAGCCGCATGCTGGAAGAGGATATCGGCTAGCGCCTGTATCGCCGCTGATGATCAGCCGGAACGTACTGCGCGGGAATGACCAAAGCGTGGCGCCAGATCCCGGCTTTCCTGAACCTGCTTCAGGCCACGGCGCTCTTCACGCGGCGAGATGCCGTAGTGATTGCGGTAGGCGGTGCTGAAATAGCTGGCACTGGCAAAACCGGTCAGGCGACCCACTTCCAGAATCGGATGGTCACTGTTGCGCAGCAGGTGACGCGCCTTCTCCAGCCGCAGCTCGAGATAGTGCTGTGATGGCACTGTCTGCAGATGCTTCTTAAACAGCCGCTCCAGATGACGGCGCGATACACCGGCCAGCTGGGCCAGGTCATCGCTGCTCAGCGGCTCTTCCAGATTGGCCTCCATCAGCTCCACCGCTTCCACCAGTTTCGGCTGACTGGTGCCCAGGCGCGAGCGCAGCGGCACCCGCTGCGGCTCTTCGCTGGAACGCATCCGCTCGCAGACAAACTGCTCTGAGATCTGCGCCGCCAGGTTCATATCGTGCTGCTGGCCGATCAGAAACAGCATCATATCCATCGCCGCCGTACCGCCGCCGCAGGTGAAGCGGTTGCCGTCGATCTCATACAGGTTGTTGCTCAGGCGGGTGGTGGGAAACTCCTCACGCATGCTTTCCAGGTCACCCCAGTGGATGGTGGCCTTATGCCCCTCCAGCAGACCGGCGCAGGCCATCAGGTAGGAGCCGGTACCGATACCGCCAATAGTCTGTTTCTGGCGCTTACGCAGCCAGGCGATCACGGCCTCGTTGCCGGTGCGGGCAACCGGACTGGCCCCGCAGACAAACAGGGCATCCAGCGGCGGCAGGTTATCGAAACTGTGGTCTACCTGCACCGGCACGCCACCGCTGCTGGTCACCGCTTCGCCGTCACGGCTGACGGTGAGGGTCTCATAGAGGGTTTCACTGGCGACGATATTAGCCATGCGCAGTGGCTCCAGCGCCGTGGAGAATCCAATCAGTGAGAAATTAGGCACCAGCACAAAGCCATAGCGCAAAGGGCGTCGCTCGGTTGTGTTCGGGGTGGACTTCTGCACGCTGGGCTGCCTCATATGGCCAGGTTGTAGGTCGGCACGGTCTTTATACAGCTATCACCAGTTTAGCTGGAAGCGCCAAGCATACCTGCTTGGCGCGTTCAGAAAAGGGTTGTTACGTTCAGGTGACGGAGTTTTTAAATTCCGGTCGCCTGAATGAAAAATCTGCCGTTCAAAAATCACCTACACTCAAGGTACAGAGTTAAGGAAACCCCCATGCACGCGCTTTCACCCTATGAGATCCAACGCCGCTTCCCGCCCGAGTTCTGTCGCCAGCTGTCGATGTTTGGCGCCCTGGGCGAGGAGTGTGTCCACTATCTGCTGCATGAAGGCAGCGTGATGATGATCGAAAACGGCGAACAGCTGATGCAGAAGGGCGACCTGTCTGATCACTTCTATATTCTGCTGACCGGCCGCCTCGCCTACTTCCGCTATATCGGCGACAGCCCGGTACATGTGCGCAGTTTTGCCCCGGGTGAGCAGGTGGGGTTTGTCGGTATGATCGGCCTGATCGAGCGCCTCGGCGATGTTTTTGCCGAGGAGGAAACCGTCGCGCTGCAGGTCAGCTGCGATCTGTTCCATCAGGTATGTGAGCGCTACTCGGCCGACTTTGTCATCTTTATGATCAATATGACCCGAGAGATGAGCCGCGAAATCACCGAACTGGATGCCAAATGTGCCGAACTTAACCTGCTGCTGGGGGATCAGGTCTAACCCTGCTATTCCCCGGCCGCTGCCGGACCGGCCCGATCAGCGACGTCGGATTTGTCGTTCATAAAGTCGGAATCCTCCCATTTTTGCGCCATTGTATCGTTCATCATGAAACCGTCTGAGCCCGTTTCGGGACCAGTGACATTCCTATAAAAATAACAGGCGAGTTCTTCCGGAGCCGACCATGAACGACCGCATCTCCATCGCGCCGACCCGCGCCGATTGCAGCGATATCGAACCGATCCACTATCGTAAGGCGCGCCGCGAGCTGGCCCGCAGCCGCAGCGGCTACGCCCTGGAGCAGGCATTCTATACCGATGCCGACCTCTACCGGCTGGATATCAAAGCGGTGTTTCATAACGACTGGGTCTTTGTCGCCAACGGCTGTGAGATCCCGCAGCCGGGCGACTACCTGACCCTGACGATCGACAAGGCACCGCTGATCGTACTGCGTGACCAGGACGGCCAGCTGCGCGCCTTCCATAACAGTTGCCGCCACCGGGGGTCGCGCATCTGCGAGCACAAGAAGGGCCACACCAATCGCCTGGTCTGCCCTTATCACCAGTGGACCTACGACCTTAATGGCGAGCTGCTGGCGACCCGCTATATGGCGCAGGACTTCGATGCCAGGCGCTTCCCGCTGAAGCCGGTACAGCTGGAAACCCTGCACGGCATGATCTACATCTGCCTGGCCGAGACGCCGCCTGACTTTAACCACTTCCGCGACAGCATCAGCTCCTATATAGCGCCGCACCAGCCGGAGCGCACCAAGGTGGTGTATGAATCCACCATCATCGAAGAGGCCAACTGGAAACTGGTGATCGAGAACAACCGCGAGTGCTACCACTGCAGCGGCAACCATCCGGAGCTGCTGATCTCGCTGGTGGAGATGGCTTTACCGGATGACGACCGCAACGGCGAAGAGTTCGAGATCATGCAGCAGAAGGCGCAGCGCTGGGATCAGCTCGGCCTGCCTCATGCACCGGTCGATGGCGGCAGGGAGTTCCGCTGTATCCGCCTGCCGTTCCGCCAGGGGATCAAGTCAATGACCCTGGATGGTGAACTGGGCTGTAAGAAACTGCTGGGCGAGCTGACCGAGGAGGATCTCGGCTCGGTGCGCGCCTTCCGTATCCCCAACAACTGGCACCACTTCCTCTCCGACCATATCCTGCACTTCCGCGTACTGCCGCTGGGGCCGGACCGTACCGAGGTGCGCACCACCTGGCTGGTGCATGAGGATGCGATCGAGGGCTGGGATTATGATCCTGAGCGGCTCTCCACCGTCTGGCGCGCCACTAACGATCAGGACCGTAAGCTGGCAGAGGAGAACCACCGCGGTATCTGCTCGCCGGGTTACGAGCCGGGGCCTTACTCCGAGGTGGCCGAGTTTATGGCGATCAACTTTACCGACTGGTATCGCGCCAAGCTGAGCGAATTCCTGCAGCGGCCGCAGGATCAGGAGTGAGGATCACGCTGTGAATGACCTGAGTAACATGCCCGATACGCAGGTGGGCAAGCCCGGCGTACCGCTGATCCGCTCCGGCGCGCTGCAGCTGCAGCTGATCGAGCGTCACGCCGAAACCGCCGACATCACCTCCTACCGCTTCAGCGTCAGCCGTGAGGATGGCGAGCGCTTTCGCCACCATCCGGGCCAGGCGATCTCCCTGCGCCTGACGCTGGACGGCGAGGAGCTGGTACGCACCTTTACCATCGCCTCGGCACCGGACCATAACGCCAGCCTGACCCTGACCATCAAGGCCGGGCCCCATGCCTACGGCACCCGCTATATGGCGGACAGGCTGCAACCGGGCGACCGGCTGCAGGCACGCGGCCCCTTTGGCCAGTTCTCGCTGGTACATACACCGCAGCAGCCGCTGCTGTTACTGGGCGCGGGCAGTGGCCTGACGCCGATGATGTCGATGCTGCGCTGGCTGGCGGCGCGGAGCGAAGCCACCGATGTGGTCCTGCTGCAGCTGGCACGCACCCCGGCCGACCTGCTGTTTACTGATGAGCTGGACGCGATCGACCGTGCCATGCCGGGCCTCTGTCATATCGATGCCGTCACCGAGGTGCCGCCGGGCGAAGCCTGGCGTGGCCCCCGTGGACTGCTGTCACGCCAGAGCCTGCGTGCCCTGGTGCCTGATCTGGCCCGCCGCACGGTCTTCTGCTGTGGCCCACAGGGCTTTATGGACAGCGTGCAGGCGATCTACCGCGCCGAAGGCGGCGATCTGCAGCGCTTTCTCACCGAAACCTTCGGCAGCCCGTCACTGGCAAACGCAAAAACGGCACAGACGCCGGTTGCGCTGGAGGTTGCCGAGGGGGCCAGCGCGGTACAGCTGGACCAGCACCGCTTCCCGATCGCGGCGGGACAGACGATCGTCGATGCCGCCGCCGCATCCGGCCTGCGTATCCCGACCGCCTGCAAGGAGGGCCAGTGCGGTACCTGCCGGGTGAAGCTGATCGAAGGGGAGGTGGATATGCAGCAACAGGGCGGCCTTTCCGCCCGTGAAGAGCAGCAGGGCTATATCCTCAGCTGCTGTTCGACCGCCAGGGGCGACCTGATCCTGAGCCGCAAAGGCTGAACCTTGTAACCTGTCAGAGGCGGCCGTAGAAGGTCATGCGCGCCGACTCCGACAGGGCGATTCCCGGTGCCGAATTGTAGGCCAGTACGACCAGCATCCGCGTCAGGTCCCCCCAGGCCGGAGTGACCCGGTGGATCGCATTGCGCCCACGGAACATCACCAGCGAACCGGCCTGGATATCCAGCACCTTGGGCCTGATCTCGCCATCCAGCACCTGCTGCACCCCGGCAAAGTTCATCTCACCCCGATCGGCATCGCGCATCGCCTCGACATACTCGAACTGGCCGCCCTGTTCCGGCTTCTGGATCAGCAGGGTAATGGCGAAGGAGGAGTTGTCGAAGTGCCAGCCCAGCTCCTGGCCGTCGGCGGCATAGTGCAGGTTGATCGACGAGAGCGGGTCGGCGTAGGGATAGAGCTGATCCTCCCCCAGCACCGCGGCAAGAAAACTGCGGAACAGCCCGTCATCATAGAGTGCCCGCAATGGCGAATCGCCGTCGATCTGGTCATCGGTAATACAGCCCTTGGAGGAGTTCACCAGCCGGTTGCGCGGATGCTGCGCGGGTAGCGCCGGGTCCGGCTCTTTCAGGTAGATATTGTGCTGGTCACGGGTGTAGTAGGCCTGAGACTGCTTACTCCGGCCCTCCCCGGCGACAGCCGCAATGGCCGCCGGGGTCAGGAAACCGGGCATCACCAGCGCCCCGACACTGTCCAGCTGCTGCTTACAGAGCTGGCGGAAATGAGGTTCTTCGATCGGGTAATCGGCCAGGCTGACAATATCGCTAAGCTGCATCGGACACTCCTGCTGATTGTTATTCGGGGCGGCTTTGTGGCTCAGGGGAAAAGCCTGTCATTAGCTTAGGTAATGACAGTGAGCGGGAATAACGATAAATTTTTAGCCTGTTGTTAAGGAAAACTTACCATAGGGGATTGCATGAAAGCGTTGCCGCCACTGGCTGCCCTGCGCGCCTTCGAAGCCGCTGCCGGGGCAGGCAGCTTTGCCCGTGCTGCCGACCAGCTTTGTGTCACCCCGGCGGCCATCAGCCAGCAGATCCGCCAGCTGGAACAGCACCTGGATAGCAACCTGTTTGTTCGTTCCGCGCGCGGCGTTCACCTGACCCCGGCGGGCGAAGGCTACCTGACCTTCGTCCGCGCCGCCTTCGAACAACTGCGCCTTGGCCAGCAGCAACTGGCCTGCCAGCAACGGCCAGACAGCATCACCATCGCCACCTATCCCTCGGTTGCTTCCAAATGGCTGATGCCACGGGTACTGCAGTGGATGGAGCGCCACCCGGAGCAGGAGATCCGGGTCGAAGCCAGCCACGCCCGGGTCGACTTCGGACGCGGTGATATCGACCTCTGCATCGCTTTCGGCGACCAGGATTACCCGGAACTGGAACAGCGACTGCTGTTTACCGATAGCGTCAGCGCCGTTGCCAGCCCGGCACTGCTCGATACCCTGGACAACCCGCACGACCTGCAACAGCTGCTGCAACTGCCGATGATCCATATCGACTGGGGCAGCGATAACCGCTACCTGCCCGGCTGGCAGCAGTGGCTTACGGCCGCCGGACAGGGCCAGCAGCCCCCAACCCCTGGCCCGCGCTTTAACCTCTCCAGCATGGCGATCGAAGCCGCCGTCCAGGGCAAGGGCCTGCTGCTGGGCCAGCAACTGCTGATCGAAACAGAACTCACCAGCGGCCAGCTGATAAAGGTCAGTGATATCAGCCTGACGCTGGAGAAGAGTTATTTTCTGGTTTATCCGAGGCAGGCGTTAGATTGCTCGTTACTTAAGGGAATTGTTGAGCGGATTTCTGTGAAAAGATAGTCAATTTATTCAAAGATAGCATGGATTAATATATAAATATGAGCAAAACTGGATGGGCATATCATCCGCCATGGTTGGAAGGTCGAGAGTCTATTGTTGTTGTAAATCGTGACTTGGAAATTAGCCCACTGTACAGAGGGTTGGATCTGTATTTATTAGATATGTCGCGGTGATACGAAAGGGTAACGGTAGAGTATAATATTAAGTCGTTAATTCTTATTTAGATGCTTAAGAATTTATGAGGAACTTTTTGATTTTTGAGAGGGATTTTGAATATGACAGTGGCTATTCAACAGCTGTCGCTGATGCCTGTGGATGTTGATAATCTGCTTCCTAAGCATGATGAGTCTGCAGACTGTCAGACTTACTGCGAGGGAATAGATGGACATCGTTACGCAGTAAAGCAGGTTTCAGATAACCCTGCATTACCATTTACGCCGTTTGATGAACTATTTTGTTATGAGCTTGCCAGGTTATGTAGCATTGCAGTTCCCCCTTATAATGTACTGAAGATGCCAAGTGGTGAACTTGCTTTTGGGTCAACATGGGAAGGTGGTTTGCTGAGCGGAGGACTTATATCCATATTAAAAAATTATGAGGAAGGTGGGTCTGAAGTTATACCAACCGAAAAATTAATTAGGCATCTTTCTGCAATATATGCTTTTGATTTGTTTGTACACAATGATGATAGGCATTTTGGTAACTACTTAGTTAGATCAACACACAAATCGTATGTGATGCTGGCTATGGATTTTAGTAGATCGTGGAATAATCTTAATTGCCCGGTTGATCTCTCTCTAAAAATAATGTCGCCGCCAATGCTTCCTACAATATACATGTCACCACCTCATCACGAATCTAATGCTGGTAATAACTCGAATACCTATATACATGCCAAAATTATATGGAGTATCTTTAATCAGATTAATGGCGGTTCCTTTTTTAATACCCTAATAAAGTTGGAACAAATTACAGTAAATGTTATAGAAAATATTTTGCAGCGTGTACCAGATGAATGGTGTTCAGAGGATCGTAAAAGAGCAATTATTCGCTGGTGGGATTCGGAATTTCGTTATAAAAGAATTAATAAAATAAAGGGGGCGTATCAAAATGGAATTTTGGTATAAATATTCAATTATTCGTGTGTGCCCCGATCCTGTGCGCGGTGAGATTGTTAATATTGGGTTGATAACGATATCTCCTGATGGTGAATTTAATATACACTTATCTAAGAATTTTAATAAGGTTCGGACTCTTGATGCTAGTTTTACGGATGGGATAATAAGTGAGCTTGTGGATAATATGTCATTCTTAGCTAAAAGGTTTGATAGTGTGGATGAGAAAATCTTAGTTCTATCAACTGCTTCGAAAGATATAATTAGGTGCTCTCAATTCGGTGGTTTTGGAGTTAACTCAGTTGAGGACTATCCTAGTAAAGTGTCTTCTCTTATGAATAAGCTGATATATCCTTCTAGAAAAGAGTATGTGCCACGTAGTCCACGAATATCAACAAGAATGAAAAATTTATTCAAAAGAAGAAACATGTTGGGGAATCGAGGGGATATTGAAAATCACTTAGTAGTTCCTAATTTTCCTATAGATGATAAAAGTATATTTACTGCTGATTTTGCCTTGAAAAATGGTGCCATGCACATTACCCAGACTATTGACTTTGATACATCGGATGTTAGTAAAAAACATGGTCAAGCTGCGTTAAATGCACTTACTTTGGATAAGGCAGTTGGAGTGTTTGGAAAAGAAACAGGTACTTATGTTATTTATTCTGCTACTGCAGAAAAGCAGCGAGAAGTTGGTACTCATCTCGATCTACTAGATGAGCATACGGAACATTTATATAACATACGTAGTAATGAAGATATGAAAGTTTATTTCGATATAATTGAAGATGCGATAGAAGTTTCCAAAAGCAATATATAAATTATTTTGTCGAGATATTAAAGGGTGCTGAAGTAATTCAGATTATAACGTTCTCTAGGTGTTTGGTAATATTAACCCGGCGGAAGTTTAGATCGTGGTATAGGTCGTATAACGCAGCCTGTAGACTAATTTACCCGATGTAGTTTCCCGCCGGTTTAATAGCCTGAACAATTGAAAGCTCTATCTTCTTTGATAGTAGAGAATTGAGAATGAGCGGTGAAAAAAGCCCGCAGTTGCCTGCGGGCGGTTGGACCCTGCCCAGCGAGTGAGGATCCGAAAGGGAGCCAGAACCTGCCGGAGAAGGATGGTTCTAGCGTTGTTGCACCATCGGCGGCAGGTTGCTGTCGGCCGCTTAGGGGTTGAACCCGGGGGTATAACTCAGTTGATCTGCAGGTAGTCCTTGACCGCCGCCAGGCCCGGCTGGCCGTCGCGGGTGGTGACGCCCTGCAGCCAGCCATCGAGGACTTGTGGGTTTTGCACCAGCCATTCACGGGCGGCGTCTGAGGCCTGCCAGCCGGCGTCGAGGATGTAGCCCATCATCTCGTTTTCCATACTCAGGCTGAACTCCAGGTTATCCAGCAACTTGCCGACGTTGGGGCACTCCTGTTGGTAACCTTTGCGGGTCAATGTATGGATGGTGGCGCCGCCGAAGTTGGCACCGAAATATTTGTCGCCGCCGGTAAGGTAGGCGATTTCAAAGTTGGAGTTCATCGGATGCGGTTCCCAGCCAAGGAAGACCATAAACTGCTGGCGTTTTACCGCCCGTTTCACCTGACTCATCACGCCCTGTTCGCCCGATTCCACCAGACGCCAGTCCTTGAGGTTGAAGTCACCGCTGTCGATCATCTTCTGCAGCAGCTGGTTGCCCGGTGATCCGGCGGCGATGCCGTAGATCTTGCCGTTGAACTTGTCGGCGTGCTTGCTCAGGTCGGCGAAGTCGGTCACTCCGGCGTCATAGACGTAACGTGGCACGGCCAAGGTATATTTCGCGCCTTCCAGGTTGGTGCGCACCTGTTCGATATCACCGGGGGTGACGTACTTGTCGATAAACTTCTGCTGCGCCGGCATCCAGTTGCCGAGGAAGACGTCGATTTCGCTGCTCTTCAGCGCCTCGAAGCCGATCGGTACCGCCAGGGTACTGATCTCGGTGTTATAACCCAATCCCTGCAGCACGGTGCTGGCGAGGGCGTTGGTGGAGTTGATATCGGTCCAGCCCGGGTCGGTAAATTTCACCGTCTGGCACTGGGCCGGTTCGGCGGCCTGCAGCGCAGTGGAGAGCAGGCCAACACCGATGGCAGCGGAGAGTTTTTTCAGCACAGGTAGGCGAAGCATCTTCAGATCCTCTTATTTTTATTGTGTCGCTTTTTAATGTCTGGCTTGGCTGTTTAACGGGCCGGGGCATGCTCCCCGGCGTCAGTCTGGCCGGATCAGTCCACCTGCGGGAAGCGGGCGCGTTTTTCCAGGTCGTCCAGGTCGATGTTGTTGCGCATATACATGCGGCTGGCATCGAAGATCGGCTGGTGGTCCCATTTCGGTTCGATGCCCTGCTTGTGGGCGGCGGCGATCATGCGGCGGCGTTTCTGGCTGATGATCACCTCGCGGGTAATCGCGTCGGAGTCCCAGCGTTGTGCGGCTTCTTCACGCAGCGAGGCCAGCAGTTCGGCGTGGCCCGGGTCTTCGGCCAGGTTGTTGCGCTCCTGCGGGTCCTGTTTGAGGTTAAACAGCTGATCCGGATCGGGCTGGCTGCAGATGTATTTGTAGTCGCCACGGCGGATCATAAACATGGGCGCGATAACGCCTTCACCCATGTATTCGCCGATCACTTCGTCGTGGCCCTGGCCACCGGTCAGGTGCGGCATCAGGCTGCGGCCATCGATCGGCATCACGTATTCCGGTGCCGTGCCGCCGTGAGCCAGCTCGGCGAAGGTCGGCAGCAGGTCCATGGTGGAGACGGATTCCGCTACCCGGTGCGGTTCGAAGTGCTTCGGTGCGCAGACCACCATCGGTACCCGGGTGGACCACTCGAAGTAGCTCATCTTGTACCAGAGGCCGCGCTCGCCGAGCATATCGCCGTGGTCGCCGGAGAACACCACGATGGTGTCGTCGGCCAGGCCGCTGTCTTCCAGTGCTTTCAGCAGCTTGCCGATCTGGTCGTCGACGTAGCTGATGGCGCCGTAGTAGGCGCGGCGGGCGTTCTTGATCTGCTGGTCGCTGACGTTGTTGCGGTCCATCTGGTAGACATGCAGCAGGCGCCTGGAGTGCGGGTCCTGTTCCTCGGCCGAGATCTCGAAGGAGGGCAGTTCGATCTCATCGTCGCTGTAGCGGTCCCAGTATTCCTGCGGGATCGCGTAAGGGTCGTGCGGATGGGTCATGGAGACGGTGAGGCAGAACGGCCGCTCGTCGCTGCTACGCACATGGTCAAGCAGGTAACGCTGGGCGTGGAACACCACTTCGTCATCGAAATCCAGCTGGTTGGTGCGCACGGTTGGCCCCGCCTGGGTGACGGAGGACATGTTGTGGTACCAGGTCGGGCGGTTTTCAAAGTCTTCCCAGTCCGGGAACCAGCCGTAGTCGGCCGGGTAGATATCGGTGGTCAGGCGCTCTTCGAAGCCGTGCAGCTGGTCCGGGCCACAGAAATGCATCTTGCCCGACAGCGCGGTGCGGTAACCGGCATGGCGCAGGTAGTGGGCGAAGGTGGGGATATCGGCCGGAAACTCGGCGGCGTTGTCCCAGGCACCGATCTTGCTCGGCAGCTGGCCGCTCATCAGTACATAGCGGCTTGGCGCACAGAGCGGGCTGTTGCAGTAGGCGGACTCGAATACCACGCCGCGCTCGGCCATGGCGTCGAGGTTGGGGGTGCGGGCGGTTTTGCCGCCGTAGATGGAGAGCACCGGGGCCGCCATCTGGTCGGCCATGATAAAGAGGATATTCGGCTGTTTTGGCTTCTGCTGCTGTGTCATGGAAGAGCGACCTTTCTGACTGATCCCCACTACCTCGGTAATTTTTAAATTAGCTGAGATAATGGAACTGTTGTTATTTTCTGTTACCCGGCGGTGCCCGAAATCGGCCTGACAGGCCGGGTAGTCAGGTTGTATGGTCCTCATTGTTGGTTTTGTGACCGGTTTCTGTAAACTGGGCCTGAGTTAATCTGAAAGATAAGTCCAGCTAATGTTACTTTCCGAACAGCTTCCCCCGGTGCAGAGCCTGCTGATCTTCGAGGCGGCTGCGCGCCACCTCAGTTTTACCGCCGCTGCGCGCGAACTGGGATCGACCCAGTCTGCCGTAAGCCAGCAGATACGCGGTCTGGAGCAGCGCCTGGAGCTGGCGCTGTTTCGCCGTATCTATCGCGGCGTCGAGCTGACAGAGGCGGGCTCCCTGCTGTATGAAGCGGTGCAGGGCGGCTTCCAGCAGATGGCGGTCTGTCTCGAACGGCTGCAGAAAAAACGTCGCCACCAGCATATAAATGTCGCAACTGATTTTGCCTTTGCGGCCTACTGGCTGCTGCCGCGTCTGCCCCGCTTCCGCCGCCTGCACCCGGATGTGGATGTCCGCATTATCACCTCTCAGGGGCAGTACGATTTCCTGACCCAGGATGTCGATGTGGCGGTGGTGTTCGATCGCCAGCCGCCTCAGGGCATGCCGTCGCAGCGGCTGTTCTATGAAGAGGTATTCCCGGTCTGCAGTCCGGCCCTGCTGGCGCAACTGGGCGCAGTCAGCAGCCATAAGCGATTGGCGTCGCTGCCGTTGCTGAAGTTAGGGGCCGATGCCGGTCAGGGCTGGCAGGACTGGCACAGTTTCTTTAAGGGCCGTGGCAGCCAGGTGGTTGCCAGCGAACCGGTGCTGACCTTTAACAACTACACCCTGCTGGTGCAGGCGGCGATTGCCGGCCAGGGGGTCGGGCTGGGCTGGAGCACGTTGGTGGATGACCTGATCGACAGTGGTGTTTTAGTGGGACTGCGCGATTTCAGCCTGCGCTCGGACGGGGGCTACTTTATTGCCGAACCCAAGCCCAACGAACTGCGCGAGTCGAAGCAGCAGTTTATCGACTGGCTGCTGTCGGAACAGGGCGAAGCAACCGCTGCGCAGGCCGAGGCGTAAGGACGCCCGGGCTCTGAATTGAGCGACTCGCCTCCATTCCGCCCTGGTCAGGGCTGCTGCAAACGGGTTTGAACGTTAATTTTTAAACCGATAGTGCAATTGATGCACATCAATTCCTGAATGCGGCAACAGGAATATGCTCGACCTATAAGTTGTATTTGTTATGCATTTTATAGGTCCCGATATGACCGCCCGATCTGTTTTCCGCGCCTGTAGCGCCGTGCTGTTTCTTTTCCTGTTGCTGACCTCGGCAGCCCGCGCCATGGCACCTGTCAGCGAATCCCAACAGCTGGAAAGCCTGCGCCAGGCATTTCCCGAAGCCACCCTTATCAGTGAGAAGCAGCCGCATGGTGACAGCCAGCTGCCGCTGCGCACCCTCTACCACGATGAAGAGATTATCGGCTACGCCTTCGAATCCGATGATGTGGTCAGTATCGCCGCCTATTCCGGCAAGCCGATCAATATGCTGGTGGCGATGGACCTGGAGGGACGCTTCAAGGTCAGCCGGGTACTGAGCCATAAGGAGCCGATCCTGCTGGTGGGTATTCCGGAGCAGAAGCTGTTCGACTTTGCCGACCAGTACCTGCAGATGGGCGTGACCGACCGGGTCCGGGTCGGCGCGGCCAACAGCGATGATGTGATCAGTGTCGATGCGGTTTCCGGAGCCACCGTGACCGTGATGGTGGTGAACGAAACCATTATGCGCGCGGCGCAGAAAGTGGCGCGCGAGCTGGGGCTGGCCGGGATGAGTGCGGTGGCCAAGGTACCGCCTGCAACCATCAAACCGGACGTTTACCGCCAGGCCGACTGGACTCAGCTCACCGGTGACGGCTCGGTGCGTCGTCTCTACCTCGACCGGGGTACTGTCGACGATGCCTTTGTCGGCACCGCTGCCGAGGATCAGGGCGTTGGCAAACAGAAGGGTAAGCGCCAGCAGGCCTTTGTCGAGTTGTTCTATGCCCCGGTGAATATTCCCACTATCGGCCGTAACCTGCTCGGCGACAGCCAGTACAACTGGCTGATGGGCGAGATCAATCCCGGCGATCAGGTGATCGCGGTGATGGGCCGGGGCCGTTACTCCTTCAAGGGTAATGGCTATGTCCGTGGCGGTATCTTCGACCGCACCCAGCTGCAGCAGGGCGGTCAGGTGATCAGTTTCCACGACACCGATTACTACCGCCTCGACGATGTCTATATCGACGGCTTCCCTGACTTTGATGAGATGGCGCTGTTTATCGTCCGTGCCGGTTATGACTTCGACCTCGGCCAGCCGTGGCAGCTGGAGCTGCTGGTGCGACGCCAGGTCGGCGCATTGGACAGTGTCTTTACCAGCTTCTTCGGCGATTACAGCACCCCGGAACAGTATATCGACCGGCCGGCACCGCCGGTGATCGAGCAGGCCGAGCCGGAGCCGCTGTGGGTATCGGTCTGGCGTGAGCGCGCCTTCCAGATCGGCGTCCTCAGCGTCAGCCTGGTGCTGCTGACCGTGATTATCTTCCTGCAGGACTGGCTGGTGCGTTACCCGCGCCTGCTGCACAACATCCGCCGGGTGTTCCTCGCCTATACCGTGTTGTTTATTGGCTGGTACACCCTGGGGCAGCTGTCGATCGTCAATGTGTTTACCTTCCTGCATGCGCTGCAGGGCGAGTTCCAGTGGCAGACCTTCCTGCTCGACCCGATGCTGTTCATCCTCTGGGGCTTTGTCGCTATGACCCTGCTGTTGTGGGGACGCGGTATCTTCTGCGGCTGGCTCTGCCCGTTCGGTGCGCTGCAGGAGCTGATCAACGAAGCCGCCCGCAAGCTGAAGGTGAAACAGTACGAGCTGCCGTTTGCGGTGCACGAGCGCCTCTGGGCGATCAAGTACATCATCCTGCTGCTGTTGTTCGCCGTCTCGCTGGAGTCCCTCACCGAGGCCGAACGCTATGCCGAGGTGGAGCCGTTCAAGACCGCCATCATGCTGAAGTTCCAGCGTGAGTGGGGCTATGTGCTCTATGCCGCGGTGCTGCTGTTTATCTCGATTTTCACCCGCAAGGTCTACTGCCGTTATATCTGCCCGCTGGGCGCTGCGCTGGCGATCCCGTCCCGGCTGCGGCTGTTCGACTGGCTGAAGCGGCGTAAGGAGTGCGGGCAGCCCTGCCGGGTCTGCGCCAATGAGTGCGAGATCCAGGCGATCCATCCCGATGGAACCATTAATGCCAACGAGTGCCACCACTGTCTTGATTGCCAGATGACCTATCACAATCACGCCAAGTGCCCACCGCTGGTGCAGAAACGCCGTAAAGCGCTGAAACAGGCGCAGGCAAACAAAATACCAACCGTAGAAATCAGCGACCCGGCCAGCTAAGGCCTGACCGGCGCCTCTGGACACGATAAAAATCGGAGATTTACCATGATTAACCCGAAGGATAAGAATCTGCCCGAGATCGACACCCAGGATTCTCAGGCCAGTGAACATGTGAAGCTGAGCCGTCGTCTGTTTCTCGGTGGTGGCGCGGCGCTGGTGGGCGCGGGCGCGGCCGGCCTCGGCGGCTCCTTGCTGACGGCGAATGTGCAGGCGGCGGGCAACAGCAATGCGGCCCATATCAATGTCGGCCCGGGTGAGCTGGACGAGTACTATGGTTTCTGGAGTGGTGGTCACTCCGGTGAGGTGCGTATCCTCGGCCTGCCATCGATGCGCGAACTGATGCGTATCCCGGTGTTTAACGTCGACAGCGCCACCGGCTGGGGCCTGACCAACGAGAGTAAGGCGGTGCTGGGCGAAAACGCCCCGCTGGGCGGCGACTGTCACCACCCGCATATGAGTATGACCGACGGCCAGTACGACGGTAAGTACGTCTTTATCAACGACAAGGCCAACTCCCGTGTCGCCCGTATCCGTGGCGACATTATGAAGACCGATAAGATCACTACCATCCCCAACACCCAGGCGATCCACGGCCTGCGGGTACAGAAAGTGCCCTACACCAAGTACATCTTCGCTAACGCCGAGTTCCGTATCCCGCACCCGAACAACGGCCTGGCGATGGATGCGATCGATAAGTACTACACCCTGTTCTCCGCGGTAAACGCAGAAACCATGGAGGTCGACTGGCAGGTGATCGTCGACGGTAACCTCGACAACACCGATGCCGACTACACCGGTAAGTACGCTTTCTCCACCTGTTATAACGCCGAGGGTGCGGTCGATCTGGCCGGCTCCATGCGCGATGAGCGTGACCACCTGGTGATCTTCAATATCGAGCGTATCGAAGCGGCGGTGAAAGCCGGTAACTTCCAGACCCTGGGCGATTCCAAGGTGCCGGTGGTGAATGGCCGTAAGGGCTCTGATCTGACCGCCTATGTGCCGGTACCGAAGAACCCGCATGGCATCAACACCGCGCCGGGCGGCAAGTACGCCGTGGCCAACGGTAAGCTGTCACCGACCGTCACCGTGTTTGAGCTGGCGAAGTTCGATGCGCTGTTCGACGGCAGCATCAAGCCGCGTGATACCGTGGTAGCGGAAGTGGAGCTGGGACTGGGGCCGTTGCATACCGCCTTCGATAACCGCGGCAACGCCTACACTACCCTGTTTATCGACAGCCAGATCTGTAAGTGGGATGTGGAGAAGGCGATCCGTGCCTACAAGGGCGAGAAGGTCAACTACATCCTGCAGAAACTGGATGTGCACTATCAGCCGGGCCATAACCACACCACTATGGGTGAAACCCGTGATGCCGATGGTAAGTACCTGATCTCCCTGTGTAAGTTCTCCAAAGACCGGTTCCTGCAGTGTGGCCCGCTGCACGCCGAGAACGACCAGCTGATCGATATCTCCGGCGATGAGATGAAGCTGCTGCATGATGGCCCGACCTATGCCGAGCCACATGACTGCATGATCGTACATCGTAGTAAGGTGAAGACCGCCAAGCTCTACAAGCGTGACGATCCGACCTTCGCCGGCACCGTGGCGATGGCCAAGGCCGATGGCGTGACCCTGGAAACCGATAACAAGGTGATCCGTGACGGTAACAAGGTGCGGGTCTATATGACCTCGGTGGCACCGAGCTACGGTATGGACCAGTTCAGCGTCAAGCAGGGCGATGAAGTGACTGTGATTGTCACCAACCTCGACCAGATCGAGGATGTGACCCACGGTTTCTGTATGGTCAATCACGGCGCGCAGATGGAGATCAGCCCGCAGCAGACCGCGTCCATCACCTTTAAGGCAGATCGCCCCGGAGTGCACTGGTACTACTGCAACTGGTTCTGCCACGCCCTGCATATGGAGATGCGCGGCCGGATGCTGGTTGAGCCAGCCTGATCCGCAGGCGTCCCGCTGAGGGCGGGACGCCCTGCTGTCTATTGAGGAGATCGCTATGCACTTAAACCGCCCGGCCTTTCTGCTGTCAAGCGGCCCCAGGGGGAGCGCCCTGCTTGGCGGACTGGCGCTGGTTTGCTGGCTGCTGGCCCATCCGGCCGCCGCCGCAGAGTACTGGCTGACGCCGGAGCAGGACCTGCAGCAGCAGCTCGACCGGGCGCAGAAAGGCGATCTGCTGCAACTGCGCCCCGGTATCTACCGGGGCAATTTTATTATCCGCCAGAGCCTGACTCTGCGCGGCAGTGACGGGGCGATTCTCGATGCTGCCGGCAGCGGCCACGGCCTGCAGGTGCTGGCCGCCGCTACTGTGGTCGAGCAGCTCTCCCTGCGTAACTGGGGCGATGACCTGACGGCGCAGGATGCCGGGATCTATATCGGTCCCAAGGCGCACGGCAGCCGCATCGAAGACAACCGCCTGCAGGGCGATGCCTTCGGTATCTGGGTCGATGCCACCCGCGATATGCTGATTAAAGGTAACCGCGTCGAAGGCAATCTGCAGATGCGCTCCACCGATCGCGGCAACGGTATCCACCTGTTTAATGTCCGAGGTGCCCGGGTGGAGGATAATGAGGTCTGGGCCACCCGTGACGGTATCTATATTGATACCAGCAACAACAATGCCCTGCTGGGCAACTACCTGCACGACCTGCGTTACGGCGTGCACTATATGTATTCCTACCATAACCGGGTCGAGCGCAATCACACCCGCAATACCCGCACCGGTTATGCCCTGATGCAGTCGAAGTTTCTCACCGTGGTGAACAACCGCTCTGAGAACGATGCCAACTACGGCATCCTGATGAACTACATCACCTATTCGAAGATCCTCAACAACCAGGTCAGCGGCACCCAGAACAGCCGCAACCCGTTGATGCAGGCCGGGGTCAGCCGCATCAGCGGCTCCGAAGCCAAGGCGTTATTTATCTACAACTCGCTGTTTAACGAGATCCGTGGCAACCACTTCAGCGACAGTGACCTTGGCGTGCACCTGACCGCCGGATCGGAAGAGAATATCTTCAGCGGCAACGCCTTTATCAATAACCGCGAGCAGGTGAAGTATGTCGCCAACCGCAAGCAGGACTGGTCCCACGAGGGCAGCGGCAACTACTGGAGCGACTACCTGGGCTGGGATATGGATGCCGATGGAATCGGCGATACCCGCTATGAGCCTACCGACGGCGTCGACCGCCTGCTGTGGAAATACCCGGTGGCGCGGGTACTGCTGAACAGTCCGGCGGTGGAGACCCTGCGCTGGGTACAGCGCCAGTTCCCGGTGCTGAAGGCGCCGGGGGTGGTCGACAGCCATCCGTTGATGAGTATGCCCGAGTTGCAACCCGATGAGACCCGCGCGGCACAGCAGAGCCAGCCTGCCACGCAGGAAGAAGGTAAAGACGATGAACATAGTTGAACTGGAACAGGTGCAGAAACGCTACCAGGGCGTCGATGCGCTGGCCGGCCTCGACCTGCAGCTGAAGCAGGGTGAGGTACTGGGGCTGTTTGGCCATAACGGTGCAGGCAAGACCACCACCATCAAGCTGATCCTCGGCCTGATCCAGGCCAGTCGTGGTCAGGTGCGGGTATTTGGTGAAGACCCCTGCCAGTCGGCGGCGCGGCAGAAACGCCGCCAGCTGGGCTTTCTGCAGGAGAATGTCAGCTTCTACGAGCAGCTGACCGGGCTGGAGGTGCTGCGCTATTTCGCCCGTCTCAAAGGGGTGAAGGTATCTGAATGTCCGCGCCTGCTGCAACAGGTGGGGCTGGATAGCGCCGCCGGGCGGCGGGTGAAGACCTACTCCAAGGGGATGCGCCAGCGCCTCGGCCTGGCACAGGCGCTGCTGGGCGAGCCTAAGCTGCTGTTGCTGGATGAGCCCACCGTCGGGCTGGACCCGATCGCCACTCAGGACTTCTATCACCGTATCGCGCAGTTGAAAGAGCAGGGCTGTACCGTGGTGCTCTGCTCCCATGTGCTGCCGGGGGTGGAGAAGTATATCGACCGCGCGCTGATCCTCGGTAAGGGCCATCTGCTGGCCGAAGGCAGTATCCCTGAGCTGCGTGCCCAGGCGGAGCTGCCGGTGACCCTCAACCTGCAGGGCGAAGGGCTGAGCCTGCCAGAGCCGCTGCAGGCGCGGGCCACAGCGCAGGGCAGCGGCGTGCAGCTGCAGGTACACCAACGTGACAAGATGGCGGTGATGCAGCAGCTGATGGGGCTGGAGGGCCTCACCGACCTGGAGTTGCACCTGCCTTCGCTGGAAGACCTCTATACCCACTTTATCGCCGGACAGGCGAAGGGCTCTGACGCGCTGGAGGCCACGCTATGAACGCTATTCTCACTGTGGCCGCGAAAGAGTTTCGTGACGGCCTGCGCAACCGCTGGGTACTGGCGATCGCCCTGATCTTTGCCGTACTGGCCACCGGGCTGGCCTATTTCGGCGCTGCGGCGGCCGGGCAGATCGGCTTTACCTCGCTGTCGACCACCATCGTCAGCCTCGCCAGCCTGGCGGTGTTTATTATCCCACTGATCGCCCTGATGCTGGCCTATGACGGCCTGGTGGGTGAGGAGGAGAGCGGCACCCTGCTGCTGTTGCTGACCTACCCACTGGCGCGCTGGCAGCTGCTGCTGGGTAAGCTGATCGGCCACGGCTCCATCATGGCGTTCTCTACCCTGGTGGGGTTTGGCTCGGCGGCGGTGATTATCGCCACCTTTGCCGACAATATCGGCTGGCAGGATATGCTGCTGCCCTACGGCCTGTTTATGCTCTCGGCGATCCTGCTGGGCTGGATCTTCGTCGCCATCGCCTATCTGATCAGCGCGCTGGTGGCGGAGAAGTCCAAGGCCGCCGGGCTGGCGCTGATCTGCTGGTTCCTGTTCGTGCTGGTATTCGACCTCGGCCTGCTCGGTCTGCTGGTGGGCACCCAGGGCGATGTCGATGCCGAACTGTTTCCCTACCTGTTGCTGCTTAACCCCACCGATATTTTCCGCCTGGTGAATATCAGCTACTTCGCCGACCAGCCGCTCAGCGGCCTGATGGCGGTGGCGCAGCACGCCAGTCTGCAGACCGGCACTCTGCTGGCCGGACTGCTGGTGTGGCTGGCGTTGCCGGTGGGAGCCGCCCTGATGATCTTTAACCGGAGGAGCCTGTGATGACATTGAATAACGACAATGAGCTGTCGGGCTTGTTTGCCCACAAGCGTCAGCTGCGGCTGGCCCAGGCCCTGTTGCTGGTGCTGCTGGTCGGACTGGGACTGTTGCTGTCCGGTTGCGGCAAGGAGGATGAACGGCAGAAGATCGCCCAGCAGGCGATGGCACTGGAGAGCGGTGAGGAGTGTCACCTCTGCGGCATGATTATCGGCAACTTCCCCGGACCCAAGGGCCAGCTCTATGAACGCGGCCTGCAAGGCAGCATGAAGTTCTGCTCCACCCGGGATATGTTCGCCTACGCCCTCGACCCGGAGCACCAGCACAATATCCAGTCGGTATTTGTCCATGATATGGCAAAGAACCCCTGGGATACGCCGGATGAGGAGACCTATATCGATGCCCGCGAGGCGTTCTTTGTGGTTGGCTCCTCCAGAAAAGGCGCGATGGGGCCGACCCTCGCCAGCTTCAGCCAGCAGGCCGATGCCGAAGCCTTTGCCCGCGAATTTGGCGGTAAGATCCAGCGCTTCGACCAGATCGACCTGGCGCAGCTATCTAACCTCAGCCATGCCGGGCACTGAGCGTGCGGTGCAATGCTGAAGCGGTTTTACCCGCCAACTCCTTTGCCGCAATCGATTAACTTCAAGCACCCCCTGATCACACGCCGGGCAACTGGCGTGTGATCAGGGTGTTTTTTGTCGCCCGGCGTTGCTTTGGCGTCCAATGGCAGCGCGTTTAAATTTCGCGTCGCCTTAGTGAAATTCCCCGCCTGTTGCTTGTTCTGCCCTTCACTGATAATGCCTGTATAGAAGTTTCCTCAGGCCTACCCGGCCTGAACCGGCTGTTTTGCCGGCCCTTACAAGGGGCCTGCCAGCAGCCCACCCCACATTCTTTTTGCAGCAGATCAGAAGGTGCTATGAACACACTGACGCATAACAACAAAAACAGTATCGAACAGGTCGGCGCCCTGCTTACTGAGCGCCTGCCGAAGGTTGAATCCGGTTCCCTGCAGCAGCTGGCGCAGGCATTCCTGGGTAACCCGACCGCACAACTCCCGAAAGATGCCGAAGATCAGTACGGTGCGCTGTTATGCGTCTGGGATCTGCTGCAACAACGCCAGAGCGGTGAAGTACTGGTGCGGGTCTATAACACCGACCCCCAGCAACACCGCTGGCACAGCAACCACAGTATCGTTGAGGTACTGCTGGACGACATGAACTTTATTACCGCCTCGGTCACCAACGAGCTGGCCCGTGCCGGTATCCGCATCCACCAGATCAGCCATCCGGTGCTGAACGTCGAGCGTGACGCTGCGGGTCAGCTGCTGGCACTGCACGAGAAAGTCTCCGAAAAGACCGCTGCCGAAGCCTGCCTGCGTCTGGAGATTGATCGCCAGCAGGAGAAGGCAGAGCTGACCGCCGTTGAAGCAGAGCTGAAGCGAGTACTGACTGATGTCCGTTCCGCGGTACAGGATCAGCTGCGGATGCGTGAGCGCCTGGGCGACGCGGCCGAGTGGCTGGAGCAACAGTCAGAAGCGGAGAACGCCGCTTTCCTGCGCTGGCTGGCCGAAGATAATTTCCTGCTGCTGGGCTACCGCTACTACGACCTGAAAGAGAACAACGACGGTTGCTGTGACCTGATCTACCAGCCGGGCAGCGGCCTGGGCAACTTTGCCGAGCCGGTCAGCGATGACCAGGCACTGATCCGCCTCAATGCCGAGCAGAGCCGTCTGGCGCGCCAGTGCGAGTCACTGGTGCTGACCAAGTCCACCAGCCGCACCACGGTGCAGCGTGATGCCCACCTCGACTATGTCGGCGTGAAGCAGGTGATCGATGGCCGCGTGCGCGGCGAATGGCGTTTCTTCGGTCTCTACAGCGCCCGTGCCTACGATACCCCGGCCGACCAGGTGCCGCTGCTGCGCCGCAAGATCCAGCGTATGCTGGATAAGCTTGACCTGCCCGAGGGCAGCTACAGCGATAAGGAGCTGCGCGAAGTGCTGCAGCAGTATCCGCGTGATGAGATGCTGCAGACCAGCGATGAAGTACTGGAGCAGACCGCGCTGGGGATGCTGGCCAGTATCGAACGCCGCAGCCTGGCGGTGTTCCTGCGTCCCGACCACCACGACCGCTTTATCAAGGTGCTGCTGCTGATCCCGCGTGACCAGTTCAACACCGCGGTACGCCAGAAGATCCGCCAGATCCTGCTGCAGGAGTTCGACGGCCACAGCGCCGAGTTTGGCGTGCGCCTGTCGGAAAAGCCGCTGATGATGCTGCAGTTCACCATCCACTGCCACAAGGCCAACGAGAAGCGCCTCGACGTGGCGCGCCTCACTGACCGCATCAAGCTGGCGATGACCTCCTGGCAGGAGCGTCTGCACCAGTCCCTGCTGCAGCGCCTGCCGGAAGCCGAGGCCAATCGCCTGTTCCGCCGCTTCTCCGAGCGCCTGCCGGCGGCCTATCGCGACGACACCCTGCCGGGCCGTGCGGTCAGCGACCTGCTGCGCCTGGGCGAGCTGACGGCCGCCGAGCCGATGCAGAGCTACCTCTACCAGACCGTCGAGACCCGTGACGAAGTGCATTTCCGCGTCCTCGGCCTGGGCGGCACTATGGCGCTGTCCGATGTGCTGCCGATCCTGGAGCAGATGGGCGTGCGCGTGCTCAGCGCCACCCCGTACCAGCTGGCCGACAGCGGTGAAGATAACCTCTGGTTGCTGGACTTCCGCCTCGAGGTGGCTCAGGGGCTGGATATGGAGAACAGCAGCCTGCGCAGCCAGTTCCAGCAGAGCTTCCGCCACGCCTATGCCGGACGGATCGAGAACGACGGCTTTAACCGTCTGGTGATCTCCGCCGGTCTGAGCTGGCAGCAGGTCATTATGCTGCGTGCCTTGTGTAAGTACTTACTGCAGCTGAGTGTGCCATTCTCCCAACACTATATGGAACAGACCCTGGTCAACAACAGCGCCATTACCGCGCAACTGGTGAAACTGTTCGAGCAGCGTTTCGACCCGGCCAAAGCCGCGGCGCGCGACAGCCATTGCGCCGAACTGGTAAGCCAGATCGAAGCCGCGCTGGACAAGGTCGATAACCTGGATGAAGACCGTATCCTGCGTCACTATCTGGCGATCCTGCAGGCGACGCTGCGCACCAACTTCTATCAGGTGGATAAGGACTACGTCTCCTTCAAGATCAACACCTCGGCGATCGAGTTTGCCCCTGAGCCGCGTCCGGCGTTCGAGATCTTCGTCTACGCGCCTTACGTGGAAGGTGTCCACCTGCGTGCCGGTAAGGTCGCCCGTGGTGGCCTGCGCTGGTCCGACCGCCGTGAAGACTTCCGTACCGAGGTACTGGGTCTGGTGAAGGCGCAGATGGTGAAAAACGCGGTGATCGTGCCGGTCGGTGCCAAAGGCGGTTTCGTACCGAAACAACTGCCTCAGGGCGACCGCGAGGCGATGCTGGCTGAGGGTATCCGCTGCTACAAGACCTTTATTCGTGGCCTGCTGGATATCACCGATAACCGTCGCGGCGACGAGATCGTGCCGCCACAGAATGTGGTACGTCACGACGAGGACGATCCTTACCTGGTAGTCGCCGCCGACAAGGGCACCGCGACCTTCTCCGATATCGCCAACGGCATCTCTGAAGAGTACGGCTTCTGGCTCGGCGATGCTTTCGCCTCCGGCGGCAGCAACGGCTACGACCACAAGGGCATGGGCATCACTGCCCGCGGTGCCTGGGAATCGGTCAAGCGCCTGTTCAACGAACAGAATATCGACTGCCAGAACCAGGACTTCAGCGTGGTCGGCGTCGGCGATATGGCCGGTGACGTGTTCGGTAATGGCATGCTGCTGTCGAAGCATATCCGCCTGGTCGCGGCCTTCAACCATATGCATATCTTTATCGACCCGACTCCGGACGCGGCCAGCAGCTGGGAGGAGCGTAACCGCCTCTTCAACCTGCCGCGCTCCAGCTGGGAAGATTACGACAGCGGTCTGATCTCCGAAGGCGGCGGTATCTACTCCCGCAGCGCCAAGTCGATCACCCTCGGCAGCCAGGCCTGTGCCGCGCTGGGGCTGGAAAAGAACCGCATGACGCCGAACGAGCTGATCAACGCGATCCTCAAGGCGCCGGTCGACCTGCTCTGGAACGGCGGTATCGGTACCTACGTTAAGGCCAGCGATGAGAGCCACGCCGAAGTCGGCGATCGCGCCAACGAAGCGGTACGCATCGATGCCCCTGAACTGCGCGCCAAAGTGGTGGGCGAGGGCGGGAACCTGGGACTGACCCAGCGTGCCCGGATCGAGATCGCCCGTAACGGCGGCCTGATCAACAGCGATGCCATCGACAACGCCGGTGGGGTGGACTGCTCCGACCATGAGGTTAACCTCAAGATCCTGCTGGGCCGTCAGGTCGAGAATCAGGATATGACCGAGAAGCAGCGTAACCAGCTGCTGGAAAGCATGACCGATGAGGTCTCTGCGCTGGTGCTGAAGCACAACTACCAGCAGAGCCAGATCCTCAGCCTCTGCGCCACCCAGGCTGCCGAGCTGATCAACGACCATCGTCGCCTGATCCAGGGCCTGGAGCAGGCCGGTCGCCTCAACCGCGAACTGGAATACCTGCCGGATGACGAGCAACTGGAGCAGCTGGCCCGTGACGGCCAGGGCATGAGCCGCCCGGAGATCGCCGTGCTGATGGCCTACAGCAAGCTGTGGCTGTTCGACCAGCTGATCGAAGCCGGTGTCGGTGAGGATGCTGACCTGGCGGCCGAGCTGCCGGCCTATTTCCCGAGCGCAATCCGTGAGAACATGGCCGAGCAGTTGCAGCAGCATCCGCTGCGCAGCGAACTGATCGCCACCCATATCACCAACCTGTCGCTGAATCGCATGGGCTCCACCTTTATCAGCTACCTGCAGGCCGAAACCCGCTGCAGCGCGCTGGATGCGGTACGTGCCTTCTTCGCCGCCAGCCGTATTATGGGCATCCCGGCGATCTGGGCGCAGCTGGAAGCACTGGAAGGCCAGATCGATGACAGCCTGTTCCGGGCCCAGCTGATGCGGATTCAGGAGTTGCTGGAAGAGGTCTGTGTCTGGTTGTTGCGTCGCAACGCCGCGCCGCTGTCGATCAGCACGCTGGAACAGCAGTTCAGCGGTGCGATTGCCGATATCGCCCGACAGCTGCCAACCCTGCTGGGCGCTGCTGATGCCGACGCCCTGCAGCGCAAGACCGCGACCCTGGTCAGCCAGGAGATTCCGGCCGAGCTGGCCGAGCCGCTGGCAGCGCTGGATTACCTCTACTACGGCCTGGATATTGTCCAGCTGGCCGGCGAGAGTCAGGCGGTCAGCGAAGCCGCTGCGGCCTACTTCGGCCTGAAGCAGGCACTGAACCTCAACAGCCTGCAGCAGCTGGTGAGCCAGCTGCCGGATGACGACCTGTGGAGCCGTAAGGCACGTGCCACCCTGCGCAACGAACTGGATGCCCTCACCGCCCAGGTCAGCGCCGACCTGCTGGCCCGCACCGATGCCGCATTGCCGGTGTCCGAGCGTCTGGCACTGTGGCAGGGCAGCTACGCCCAGTCGCTGCAGCAGTTCCGCCTGACGCTGGATGAGATCGCGCTGCAGAGCGCACCAAACCTGGCGATGATGTCGGTGGCAGTGCGCGAACTGAACAACCTGAACGCAGCTTAAAAAAATTATATGGGGGGGTAAATATTACTTGTTTGCCCGCCCCTTAACGAACGCCTAATGTGGATAGTCACGAGATAGCATCTGGTACTTACGGTGCATCGACTGTCAGGCAAAAATAACGGTGCATAAAGCACATATAAATCGGGAGATAATCATGACTGAACTGACCCGCAGCGTTTTTGACGATGTAATGGTACCTAACTACAACCCGCAGCAGATGGTTCCGGTGCGCGGTGAAGGTACCCGCGTATGGGATCAGGACGGCAATGAGTTCATCGACTTTGCCGGCGGTATCGCCGTGAACTGCGTGGGCCACAACCACCCTAAACTGGTCGCTGCGCTGAAAGAGCAGGCCGACAAGCTGTGGCACCTGAGCAACGTTTACACCAACGAGCCGGCACTGGAGCTGGGTCAGAAGCTGACCGAAGCCACTTTTGCCGACCGCGTTTTCTACTGCAACTCCGGCGCTGAAGCCAACGAAGCCGCCTTCAAACTGGCGCGTAAATATGCCTTCGACAACTTCGGCCCGGAAAAGAACGAAATCATCGCCTTCGAGAAAGCCTTCCACGGCCGTACCCTGTTCACCGTATCCGTTGGTGGTCAGCCTAAATACCGTGAAGGTTTCGAGCCAGCACCAGGCGGCATCAATCACGTACCGTTCAACGATATCGAAGCCCTGAAGGCGGCGATCTCCGACAAGACCTGTGCCGTGGTAATGGAACCGATCCAGGGTGAAGGCGGTATCATCCCGGCTGATCCTGAATTCGCCAAAGCGGTGCGCGAGCTGTGCGATGAGCACAACGCCCTGCTGGTATTCGACGAAGTGCAGACAGGTGTGGGCCGTACCGGTCACCTGTACGCCTACGAAGGCCTGGGCGTTACTCCAGACATCCTGTCTACGGCTAAAGCCCTGGGCGGCGGCTTCCCGGTTGGCGCGATGCTGACCACCGCTAAGGTTGCGGCCAGCTTCGTGATGGGTACTCACGGCAGCACCTACGGCGGTAACCCGCTGGCTTGTAAGGTCGCGTCTACCGTTCTGGATATCGTTAACACCCCGGAGACTCTGGACGGCGTTAACGCTAAGAACAAGCTGTTCCTGCAAGGCCTGGACGCACTCAACGCTAAGTTTGAGATCTTCAAGGAAGTCCGTTCCGCTGGCCTGCTGATCGGTGCCGAGCTGGTTGAGAAATTCCACGGCCGTGCCGGTGAATTCAACAAAGCCGCGCACGCCAACGGCCTGATGATGCTGGTTGCTGGCCCGAACGTCCTGCGTTTCACTCCATCCCTGCTGGTGGAAGACGCCGAGATCGAAGCCGGTCTAGCGCGTCTGGAAAAAGCGATCGAACAGATCCTGGCAGCTGAAGCCTAAGCTTCTTCGCCACTTTAAAGGGTCAGGGCTCGGCTCCCTGACCCTTTAGCTCCCCGCGCGGGGGCGGGTACCCTTTTCCCGCTCCCGCCACTCAAATACCCTGTCTATTAAGCTTCTTAACATTCGATTCATTTCATTCAAGATTAGCTGGAAGAGCCTTTTTTTCTTGTACGGTATATAAGCTATAAAATTTTGTAGTGATTCTGTAAGCAATAAAAAAGGCGGGTTACCCCGCCGTTAATATTTAATCGAACCAATCAAGCTTACTTAGCCAATCAGCGATCGTAGGAATTAGCTTATCCTCTACAAAAATCGCTAGTTGAATCGCTCGAGCTATTGCAAAGGTAAACCGTAAAAATTTACTTCTCATAAAAGTCCTTTGTGTAGGTTGGTACCAAACCGGCCCACACTCGATACCACTGTCCACACGTACAGTGCTGACAGTGGCATTGGCAAGAACTATAATCCGGTTGCAATCATCCTATAGCGCTTGCCAGTGAGCCGGCTGCTGTATGGACAATGCCTTCTTGGCAGAGCCTCGTGAGTGTTGGAGCACCACGGGGCTTTTTATTGCTCACCTTGAGCGAAAGTCCCGAAATACTTATCCACATATCATGCGGTCTTCGTCGTATTCCTTGTGCCCAAATATAGTTTTCTATCACTTAATTTCAATATTGATTTGCAAGCACAACTGTGTAGACCAAAGGCGAAAGCTGAAGCCAGAAGCGACATTTACTGGCTTCCCGTCATCAAGTGACCTTAAAGAAATATTTTCACCTTTGCCTTAAAGTACATTCCTAATGTTCATCAATAGAAAGTGACATAGATATGCCTTTAAAATATTGAATTCGCAGTATTTGTAGATAAAATGTGCACCCCTTTTTTTAGGATGATTATTCTCGTAATCTATTTTTCTTATTATTAATTATTGAGCTAAAGGCCTTTAATTAATTCCTAGGCAGATTGGGTTGAGGAGCGCAGCGACAAACCCAACACTGCTCCAAAGTTACGAATAGCCGCAAAATTCGATCCTGATTGTTGGGGTTAGCAGACTCATCCACAGCCTACGCATCTCACTCCCGAAATCAGCCATTTGCCTTAAATCCCCGACCTTGCTGATCCAAGGGGCCTTTAGACTCTGCCCAAGCGCGCCGTGACTGGCTATGCTAAATGCAGAGTATGCGGTTCTGGCAGTGGAGGGAGTATGGCTAATCAGGCAACGCTGATGCGGCAGATCGAGCTGGATGTACGGCTGACGTCGGCCGAGACCGGGGTGGCTGAACTCTCCACTAACGTGAAACAGGCGCTGGCGCGGGTACCGCGTGAGAAGTTTGTGCTGCCGGAATTCCGCCTCGAGGCCTGGGATAACTGTGCCCTGCCGATCGCCTGTGAGCAGACCATCTCGCAACCCTTTATCGTCGCCATTATGACCGAACTGCTGCAGCTGAAATATGAGCAGCGGGTGCTGGAGGTGGGTACCGGTTCCGGCTATCAGGCGGCGGTGCTGGCTGAACTCTGTGGCGAGGTACATACGCTGGAGCGCCATGAACTGCTCTATCGACGCGCCAGTCAGCGCCTGAAATCCCTCGGCTACGGCGTTCACTGCTATCTGGGCGATGGTTTTCATGGCTTGCAGGAGCAGGCCCCGTTCGACGCCATTATCGTCACCGCCGCCGCGAGGATGATTCCCCGGCCGCTGATGCAGCAACTGGCACCGGGTGGCCGGATGGTGATTCCGGTGGGAATGGCGGGCTACCGCCAGACCCTGCTGTTACTGGAAAAAGACCAGCAGGGCGAGCTGAAACAGCGCACCGTGCTGGCCGTGTCCTTCGTACCTCTGGTCGAGGATTAAGTACCTCTGGTCGAGGATTAGCTACCGCTGGTAGAAGACTAGCTTTCAGGCGAGGCGAACTGCGCTTCGCGCCAGGCCAGGGCGGCCTTGAGGCCATCCTGGGCCAGCACTTCGTTAAACTGCCGCGACTCAGCGGTCTCGGTGGTCTCTATTACTACATCCAGCTCCAGTGCCTGCAGCAGCGCCTGCCTCAGCCCCATAATGTCGCAGCTGCGGTTGATCGCCAGCTTGGTCAGACGTACTGCGGTCTGGTCGAGGATCGCCAGGCTGTGGGCGGTCTGCAGTGCATCGCTGAGCAGCTCCTCTTCGCTGGAGACCTGGTTGATCAGCCCCAGTTGCAGCGCCCGTTCCGGAGTGACCCGGTCGTTGCCGCTCATCAGCAGTTCCTTGGCCTGTTTCGGGCCGCTGATCCAGGGCATCAGCAGGGCGACGATGCCGGAGCCGAACTTCACCTCCGGCACGCCGAGGCGGGTGTTCTCGGCGCAGAGGGTGATATCACAGGCCATGGCGATCTCCAGTGCGCTGCCGAGGCAGTACTTGTGGAGTGCGGCGATGGTCGGCTTGGGCGAGTCCCAGAAGCGCATGATCAGCTTGAAGTCATTCTCCAGCAGGGCGCGCTTGGCGGTGATATCACCGTCGGCGGTGCCGGCTTCGATATCGAAGCCGGCAGAGAACGCCTTGCCTTCGCCATAGAGCAGGATCGACCGTACCGCGTCGTCTGCTTCGGCGGCGTCCATCGCCTGGTTTAGCTCGGCCACCATCTGCTGGCTGATGGCGTTGAGCTTATCGGGCCGGTTAAGGCCGATCATCGCCACCGGGCCTTCGAGGCGGTAGTTGATGGTTTCAAAGTCCATATCAGTGGGTCTCCTGCTGAACAGATTGCTGTTCGGTTTCCAGGGCCGCCTTGGGGACCACCAGAGCGTCGACGGCGACACAGCCTGCAGCGCTGACCTTGACCGGATTCACATCCATCTCGGCGATCAGATCACCCAGGTCGCTGGCCAGCAGCGACAGGCGGGAGAGGGCATGGGCCACGGCATCGACATCGCAGGCTTCCTGACCGCGCAGGCCATCCAGCAGCGGGCGCATCGCCAGCTTGTCGATCATCTCGCGGGCATCGCGCTGGCCGACCGGGGCCAGCGCGATCTGGCGGTCGCGCAGCACCTCGATGAAAATGCCGCCCCCGGCGATCATCACCATCGGGCCGAACTGTGGATCGTTGAGGACGCCAAAGGCGACTTCGGCCGTGCCCTGGGCCATCCCGGCCAGCAGTACCCGGCTGCCGAGACGGCTATTGATATCTTCATAAGCGTCACGCAGCTGGGCGCTGTCCTGCAGGTTGAGCTTGACGCCACCGACATCGGATTTATGCAGGATGCCCGGCATGGCGGTTTTCAGCACCAGCGGATAGCCGACCTGTTCGCCAGCCTGCAGTGCCTCTTGCAGTGAGTCGGCCAGCATCGCCGCCTGGGTCGGCACGCCGTAATCCTGCAGCAGCTGCAGCCCTTCATATTCGTCCAGCATCTGCGCCTGGCTCAGGCGGGTACGCCATTTCAGGCTGATATCGAGGCCGACCGCCTCAGGCAGGTTGTCCTGTGGTTTTTTCAGGAAGTCGCGGTAGTCCATGGCATGACGGATCGCCGACAGGCCCTGTTCGGTGCCATCCAGTACCGGAATCCCGGCACGGCAGAGGCGCATCGCCAGATCCTGCGAGTCGGTGCCGACATGGTTGGTCAGCATCACCACCGGCTTGGTGGAGCGCATAGAGACACGGCGGCAGACCCGGGCAAAGGATTCGTGCAGCCAGAAGCGCGAGGTCAGGTCGGCCATAAACACCCCCATGGCGGTGTCCGGGTCGTCCATCAGCGCCTGCCAGCAGTGTTCGAAAATCTGCTGGTAGTTGTTGCCGGTGCCCCAGGCATCCAGCGGGTTGATCGGTTCCAGCCCCGGGTCGAGGTTCTCCTTCAGGCTGGCAACGGTGTCGTCATTGATCGCCGCGAAGGGCACATTGGCCTCATCGGCCAGGTCCATCAGTACCTCACGCTCGCCGCCGGAGTCACCGATCGCCGCGATGCCGCCAGCGGCCATGCGGCGTGGCTGGGACAGCAGCAATGAAGTGGCGGCCAGTTCGTCGAGGCTCTTCACCCGGATTACGCCGTAGCGCTCGAACAGCGCCTGGTAGGCAGCATCGTCACCAGCGATGGCGCCGGAGTGGCTGACCGCCAGGGCGGCGGCGGCTTCGCTGCGACCGGCCTTCAACACCACCACCGGGATCTCTTTCTGGCGCGCCTTCTCCAGTGCGGCGACAAAGGCGTCCGGATCGCGTACCGCTTCCAGAAACAGCGCGATCACCCGGGTGCTGGGCTGTTCCAGCGCATAGTCCATGTAGTCGGCGGCGGTGGTCACCAGCTCCATACCGGCGGATACCGCCAGGTTAAAGCGCAGTTTCTGGTCGTTCCACAGCAGGCCGGTCAGTACCGAGCCGGACTGGCTGATATAGGTCACACCGCCGGGGCGGAAGTCGCGGGCGATATGCTGCGGGAAGGCGCGCAGGCCCTGGTCCATGTTGTAGAAGCCCATGCAGTTGGCACCGCAGATCGGCATCCCGGCGGTGCGGGCCTTGTCACGAATGCGCTCCGACAGCTGTGGATCCTCATCCAGATAGGCACTGCCGAAGATCACGGCGGCACCGACGCCCAGTTCGATCGCCTCGTCCAGTACCGCTTCGATGCGGCCGTTACCCACCGCAATCACCGCCAGGTCGACCACCTCCGGCAGGGCGCTGAGGGCGGCATAACAGCGAATACCCTCGATCTCGTCATATTTCGGATTGACCGCATAGGCGTGGCCCATAAAACCGCCGTCGAGCAGCTCCAGCACCATATCGTTACCGGCGGCGTCCACCTGGGTGGATGCGCCGATCAGGGCAACGGACTGGGGTGCCAGCAGTGGCGTCAGCGGGTGCCGGTTGCCCAGATCCGGGCGGGTATTTTCTGGGGCCTTCAGGGCGCTGTTCTGATTGCTCATCGTGAGCCTCCAATGACTGTTATTTTTATTAAGCTGTCCGCCTGAATCTGTGTTGTGCTCAGGCGTTGAATCATCGCAACCGGCCCCGGGGCGGGCAGCATCCATTGCTGCCTTTTTGATCAGGTTGCTTGTCTGAGGCCGAGTGTGTCCTGAGGCCCTGATGGCAACAAGCAATAAAAAAAAGCCCTGAGGCCCAAGAATATTTATACCTGGGCGGCAGGGCGTGAAATCGCTGGAGGCTATGCCGTACGGGCTGTCCAGCGCAGGTGGAAAGGGGTCGTGATTGGTTAAGTCAGGCAACCAGAAACGACAGGGCCGGATAGGGAACCCTGTCGTCGCGGCTTAACTATCGGCCGGCTGCCGGGGCGTGGCAGACGGCGACCGGACGCCGGACGGGGAGTGCTCGGCGCTGCCCTCATTGAGATAGGTTTTCTCGACAAAGGGGGAGGTCATTGCCGCCAGCGTCGCGGCGTAATTCAGGTTAAAGCGCACCTCATCACCCACCTGCAGCGGATGGCGGCCGGAGTCCAGCACCAGGTGATCGCTGCTGGCACCAATCACGGCCAGATCGGGCTGCTGCGGGACTATGCCCGCAAGCTGGATATCCTGCAGCCCCATCGCCAGAATGCTGCGCTGGAATTCGCCGCGTTGTACGAAGCTGGGACGTTCGCCAAAGGCGTTCTGTGTCAGCTCGCCTTCCGGGACTGAGGGCTTAACCCTGGCCTCAATCACTTCCGCTACCAGGCTGATCGCATCCTGATACAGCGCTGGCAGCGGCTGGCCGTAGAGGGTTTCCCGGCCCAGCAGGATCGCCTCGCCCAGCCGCAGGTTATTGACGGCGCCGATATTGTCGCTGTTCAGCAGCCAGTCGAGGCTGGAGGAGTTGCCGCCGGAGACCTGCAGCAGCGGCAGGCCAAAGCGCTGGCGCAGCCGGACGGCGGTGTCCGACAGGCGGTGCATATTGGTGGCATCGGGTTTGACGCCGCTGAGGCAGGTCAGGTTAGTACCGATGCCTTCGAGGTCGATATTGGGCAGGCTGCGGCACAGACTCACCACCTGCTCAATCTCGCTGAGCGGAATCCCTTCGCGCAGGTCGCCCAGCTCCAGCATCAGCAGTACCCGGTGACGCCGCCCCAGACGCTGCGCCGCGACGGAGAGGCGGCGGATCACCTCCGGCTCGCTGTTGAGACTGATATCGGCATACTGCACCACGTCATCGATACGGCTCAGCTGGGGTGAGCGCAGCAGCATAAATTCAGCCTGGATGCCGGCCTGGCGCATCTTGATGATGTTCTCGATCCGCGAGTCGCCGAGGCTGCTGACACCGCCCTGCAGCATGGCGCGGGCGATACGCGGATCGCCCAGTGCCACCTTGGTGACGCCGGTGACGGCCACTTTGCGCAGCGCCAGCCGTCCGCTCAGCTGGGCGCTGTTATGCCATACCCTGGCCAGGTCGATCTCCAGCCGGGGTGTGATCTGCGGTGCGGTCATGGTTTACCCCCAGAGTGGCGTGGCGGGCGGGTGGAGACGGCTGCCTTCATAGCGCAGGCCGTCGCTGCGATCCTCCGCCAGCAGTAACGGGCCGTCCAGGTCGACCCAGCGTGCCTGCTGGGCCAGCAGCAGTGCCGGCGTCATCGCCAGCGAGGTGCCGATCATGCAGCCGACCATGATCTCGAAACCCTGCTCGGTGGCGGCTTTTGCCAGCGCCAGTGCTTCGGTCATACCGCCGGTCTTATCCAGTTTGATATTTACCACCTGGTAGCGGCCCTGCAGCCGCGGCAGTGAACTGCGGTCGAGGCAGGATTCGTCGGCTGCGATGGGGATGATCGGCTCGACCTGATCCAGCAGGTGATCCTGCTCGGGCGGCAGCGGCTGCTCGATCATCTCGACGCCCAGCGCCGCCAGCTTGGGCAGGTACTCCTGCAACTGCGCCAGGCTCCAGCCGGTATTGGCATCGATCATCAGGCGGCAGTCCGGCGCGGCGGCACGCACGGCCGCGACCCGCTCGACATCACCCGGGCGCCCCAGCTTCAGCTTCAGCAGCGGACGTTCGCAGTTGGCCGCTGCGACGGCGGCCATATTCTCCGGGCTGTCCAGCGACAGGGTGTAGGCGGTGGTGACCGCCTTAGGTGCCTGTGCCAGCCCGGCCAGCTGCCAGCCATGCTGGTTGCGTTGCTGCGCTTCGAGGTCGAACAGGGCGCAGTCCACCGCGTTGCGGGCACTACCCGCCGGCATCAGCTGCAGCAGCTCACTGCGGCTGGCACCCTGCTCGATGGCATGGCGGGCCCGTTCGATGCTGTCGCTGACCGGTGGATAATCGGCTTCCAGCGCCTCGGTACGCTCGCATTCGCCGCGCCCGGTCAGGCCGTCCTGCTCGATCTCGACTACCACAACCTCGCCAAAATGCATCGGTGCCAGGCGGGAGATGATGAACGGCTTCTTCAGCGGCCACTTTTCAGCCTTGATAGACAGGGTACGCATCTTCAGCCCTCCAGCCCGTCGACGATCGCAGCGACGCCGGTCCGGACCGGATCGACCACCGGGACGCCGTACAGCGCCTGGCAACGGGCAATCTCGGCAGCGGCTTCGGCCGGGCTCAGGGCGGAGGTGTTGAGCGCGATACCGCCGAGGCGGATGGCCGGGTTGGTCAGCGCGCCCAGCTGCAGGTTGGTTTTGATCACGGCATCCAGGTCCGGTACCGGGTAGCCCTCCATCAGGTCCATCTGCTGACGGCCGGATTCATGGCACACGATGATGACATCGGCCTGAGCACCATGCAGCAGGCCCAGGCTGACCCCGGCGTAGGCGGGGTGAAACAGCGACCCCTGGCCTTCGATAATATCCCAGTGATCCGGATCGTTGGCCGGAGACAGCTGCTCGACAACCCCGGCGATGAAATCGGAGATTACGGCATCTACCGGCACCCCGGACCCTTCGATCAGGATGCCGGTCTGGCCGGTGGCGCGGAAGGTGGCGTTGATACCGCGGCGCTGCATCTCCTGATGGATCGCCAGGGTGGAGAACATCTTACCGACACAGCAGTCACTGCCCACCGCCAGCAGGCGTTTGCCGGAACGGGGCAGGCCGTTACCGCAGACCATCTCCACCTGGGGCTCGCGTACGTCGATCAGGCGCTGGCCGGTGCGCTCCGCCACGGCCACCAGATCCCGGATGGCGTTGAGGCGGATATGCAGGCCGCTGGCGATATCCATACCGGCCTCCATCGCCTCGATCAGAATCGGCAGCCATTCAGCCGGCAGGCTGCCACCGGCCGGGGCCAGGCCGAGGATAAAGGTCTTTGCCCCCGCCGCTGCGGCCTGCTGTACCGACATTTCGGTCAGGCCGAGGTCGGCCTTAGCGCCGGGCAGGCGCATCTGGCCAACACATTTCTCCGGCCGCCAGTGGGCCACGCCCTTGGCAACCTTGGCCATCAGCAGGTCTTCGGCATCGCCCATAAATACCAGGTAGGGGGCTTTCAGTTCGTTCTGTGTCATGGCTGTTTTCCTTTGCTAGTACTGGAGTTCAGGCCGCAAAAGGTCCTTCGAACTCAATCGAATATTTTTCAGTGACCACTCAGATCAGTGGTTTCGGGGATTCAGTAAAGTGACGCGATAAATCGCTGCAGCTGTTCGGATTGCGGGTTGCCGAACAGCTGCTCCGGCGGCCCCTGTTCGGCGATGAGTCCCTGATGCAGGTAGACGATCTGCGATGAGACATCGCGGGCGAAGCGCATCTCATGGGTCACCATAATCATGGTGCGGCCCTCTGCGGCCAGTTCGCGGATTACCTGCAGCACTTCGTTGACCAGTTCCGGGTCGAGCGCCGAGGTGGGCTCGTCAAACAGCATCACCTCGGGGTCCATCGCCAGCGCGCGGGCGATCGCCACCCGCTGTTTCTGGCCGCCGGAGAGCTGGTCGGGATACATATGGCATTTGTTCAGCATGCCGACCCGATCCAGCAGCACTTCGGCCTGGGCTATGGCGGCGTCACGGGACTGCCTGAGCAGGGCGCAGGGACCGAGGATGACGTTCTCCAGCACCGTCATGTGCGACCAGAGGTTGAACGACTGGAACACCATGCCGAGACGGCGCCGGGTCAGCTCCATCTGGCGACGGAAGCGGCGCGAGCGGTTTCCGGACAGGTCCAGGGCCTCGCCGTGAACGCTGAGGCGGCCGGCTTCCGGCACCTCCAGCAGGTTGAGGCAGCGCAGCAGGGTACTCTTGCCGGAACCGCTGGAGCCGATGATGCTGATCACATCATGCTGGCGGGCGCTCAGCGACACCCCTTTCAGCACCTCAGTACCGCCGTAGGACTTGTGCAGGTCGTCTGCCTGCAGGGCGATCCCGGCTGTGGCAAGCGGCATCGCGGGACTAGCTGACATGGGCGGACTCCTCCATTCGGGTGGCGGTGATCGGCGTGGTGCTCTGGCTGCCGTTTAGCTGGTGCTGCATATGCCGGGTCAGGCGTTTCTCGCCCAGGCGCCACAGCAGCACAAAGCCGGTGGTGATCAGCAGGTAGATCAGCGCAGCCCAGAAATACACTGAGATATCAAAAGTTTGCGAAAATACCCGGCGGGTGTTGCCCATCAGGTCGAGGATGGTGATGACACTGGCGATCGCGCCACCCTTAAGCATCAGGATGATCTCGTTGCCCAGTGCCGGAAAGGCGATGCGGTAGCTGTGCGGCAGAATGATCTTCTGGTACAGCAGACGCGGTGTCATACCGATGGCGATACCGGCTTCGATCTCGCCGCGGGGCACCGCCTGCAGGCCGCCGCGCAGAATCTCCAGCTGATAGGCGGCGGAGTTCAGGGCGAAGGTCAGCAGGGCGCAGTAGAAGGGGTCGCGGAAAAACCACCACAGCTCCAGCTGTTGCAGCTCCGGGCGAAACTGACCCGAGCCGTAGTAGAGCAGGAACAGCTGCGCCAGCAGCGGCGTGCCACGGAAAAACGAGACATAAAGGCGGATCGGCAGCTGCACCGCAAGGCCGCCGGAGTGGCGCAGGATCGCCAGCGGCAGCGACAGCAGGGCGGCGATGCTGACCGACAGGAATGTCAGTTTCAGGGTCATCAGGGCACCGTCCAGCAGGCGCGGGCCGTAGTCTATAAGCAGTTCAAACATCAGATTGACTCCCGTCCGCTAGAGGCTCTGTACGCCACGGTTGGCGCGTTTTTCCATCCGGGCGATACACCATTCAAAGAAGATGCAGATCATCCAGTAGATCAGGCAGACCGTAAGAAAGAACAGGAACGGCTTCTTGGTGGCGCCGACGGCAACGTTGGCCATCCGCATCAGATCATTGAGGGCGATCACCGACACCAGCGCCGTGTCCTTGAGCAGGTTGATCCACAGGTTGCCCAGCCCCGGCAGCGCCAGACGCAGGATCTGTGGCAGTTCGACTCGCTGGAAGATCTGCCAGCGGCTCATCCCGAAGGCCAGCCCCGCCTCACGCTGACCGCGATCCAGCGCCTGCCAGGCACCGCGCAGGACTTCGCCGGAGTAACCGCCGAACACCAGCGCCAGGGCCACAACCCCGGCGACAAAGGGGCTCAGTTCGAAAAAGGCGGCCTGCGGATCAAGCCACTTCAGCGTTTTATTAATCAGCAGTCCGGCACCGTGATAGATGATGAACAGCGTGAGCAGCTCCGGCAGGCCGCGAATCGTGGTGGTAAAAAACACTGCGCCGCTGCGCGGCAGGGCCTTCTGTGAGACGGACGCCGCCGCCACCGCCAGCCCGATCGCAAGGCCCAGCGGCAGGGTCAGCAACGCCAGCGACAGGGTAATGCCCAGCCCGCCCAGCAGTTCGTCGCCCCAGCCCTGCTGGCCGAAACCCAGGTAATCAAACCATTGCATACAACATCCTCCGGCTGACCTTGCGGCGGCGCCGGCAGCACCGCCGCAGTGAGGCCCTGCTTACTTCAGGGTGAGAATGTTGATGGCAAAGAACTTGTCGTTAATCGCCTTATAAGTCCCGTTGGCAACGATGGTATCCAGTGCCTTATTCAGCTTCTGGCGCAGGGCGTCGTCCTCCTGGCGGACCGCCATACCGACGCCTTCACCGACAAACGCGGGATCGGTGATCGGCTCGCCAGCCAGCTTACAGCAGCTGCCATCCTCGGAGCCGCGGGTCCAGTCCAGCATCGGGATCATATCCCCCACCTGGGCGTCCAGCCGGCCTGATACCAGGTCCAGATTGACGGCGTCCTGGGTTGGATAGAGACGGACATCGGAATCCGGGTAGAGCGCGGTGAGGTAATCGGCCTGGGTGCTGGAACCCTGGGCGCCGATGGTCTTACCGGCCATCGCCTCGGGCGAGAAGTCGCTCTGCTGCGAGTCTTTCGGCACCACAAAGGTCATCGCCGCTTTCTGGTAGGGATTGGTGAAATGCACCTGTTTCTTACGCTTCTCGGTAATAAACATCGAAGCGATAATCACGTCGTACTTGCCCGCCTTCAGGGCCGGAATAATGCCGTCCCAGTCCTGCGCCACGAAGCTGCAGCGGGCCTGCATCTCTGCGCACAGCGCCTTACCAATCTCGACATCGAAACCGCCCAGCTGGCCATCGGCACTGAAATAGTTAAACGGAGGGTAGGCACCTTCGGTACCAATACGCAGTGTAAGGTTGTCTGCTGCCAGGGCGCTGCCAACCGGGGCGATCGCAAGCATTGCAGAAAGGGCCAATGAGCGCAGGTTCTTATTCATATTATTTTACCTTTGGGTCTGACTCTGCTGATGGAGTCGGTCACCGAAAGCCGCGGCCCTGATCGTGCTGCGGCCATAACGGACCGTCCATCGCAGTGTCTGTAACGGGCGCTCATTTAACAAATGAATAGTTATTATGCTATACATAGCCAGCTGCTATGTGTAACCGCTTCTCTATCACTGGACTGATGCTATGCTGTCGTCACAAGATCGCTTTCTGCGCAACCTGGACTGGAACCTGCTGTACACCTTTATCACCATTGTCGATGAGGGCAGCATTACCGGCGCAGCGCGTAAACTGGCCTACAGCCAGCCCAGTGTCAGCAATGCGCTGAAGCGGCTGGAAGAGTACCTGGGCGAACGTCTGATCGTCCGCAAAAAGGGTGTTTTTTCTCTGACAGATCAGGGGCTTAGGGTGTACGAGTCGGCTTCTTCCATCGGCAGTATCATGGGCCACCTGGCGGATCAGTTTGCTGCCCCGACGGGCGAAATCAGCGGTGAGATCAATATTGAGATCGCCAGTCATATCCACTGCCCGCCGCTGGACAGGACGCTGGCGCAATACCACGCCCGCTATCCGAATGTATTCATTACCACCAATACCCAGCCCAGCGCCGATATCGTCAGCGCCGTAGCCGATGGCCGGCTGCGGATCGGTTTGAGCAATAAGAAGGTGTCGCAAACGGGCTTGCGCTTTGACGGTGTCGGCTACGAGCAGATGGCGTTTTACTGTGGCCGCAGCCATCCGCTCTATGGCCGGGAAGACCTGCAGCTGGATGACCTCAGGGGGCTGGCGTATGTTTCGTTTGAGAGCGACCAGCCCGGCGAGGGCCTGGGAGCGATTGCCCGTTACCGTGCCGAACAGCAGCTCTGGGGCAAGCTGGTGGCGGTCTCTTCTAATGAGGAGGAGGTGCGTCGCCTGATTCTGGCGGGGGTCGGTTTCGGCGCCCTGGCGACGGAAGCGGCGCGGCTGTTTGTCGAAGCGGGCATGCTATGGCCGTTACCGCCCTACGAACAGCTGCCGCTGACGGAGATCTATCTGGTAACGGCAGACAGTGTGCCATTGACCGAAGTGGAGCAAGGTTTCGTCGAGATGCTGCGCAAGGCGGCCAATGACGAGATCCGCAGCGGCAGGACCGCCGATACGGAATGACGCGGGCCGGAGTACTACGGACAGTTTATCGGCGCTGCTTGCGCCGCCAGTTCTGCCTCCTCCAGCAACCAGTCACGGAACAGCCCGGCATCGGGATGCTTCAGCGCCGAGGCGGGGTAGGTGAGGTGGAAGGCTTCGTTGGTTTCGATCACCTCGTCGAAGGGAGCGACCAGGCGGCCATCAGCCAGCATACCCGCCACCAGTGAACTGCGTCCCAGCGCCAGGCCCTCGCCCAGAGCCGCCATCTCCAGTGCCGAGATCAGGGTGTCGAACTGCAGGCCGCGCGGCGCGATCAGCTGGCCTTCGCCGATCTGTTGCAGCCAGTACTCCCAGCCCTCCTCATAGCCGATCACATGCAGCAGGGTGTGCTGTGCCAGGTCGGCTGGGTGATTGAGTGGCTGGCTCTGCAGCAGCGTCGGGCTGCAGACCGGGAACAGTTTGTCCCAGGTGAGGCGGTCGGACTCCAGCCCGGGCCAGTAGCCCTTGCCGTAACGAACCTCCATATCCACATCCGCCGGGCTGTCCTGCTCGCGTACCCAGATATTGCTGGTAAAGCGCAGGCCGACATCGGGATAGCGCTCGCGGAAGCGGTGCAGGCGGGGCGCCAGCCAGGTGGTGAAAAACACCAGATTAGCGCGCAGGGTCAGTTGCTTGTTGCGGCCCTGGCCGAAGATCTCTTCGGTCGCGGCGGCGAGCCGGTCGGTGGCTTCGCGCACGGCGGGCAGGAATGCCAGCCCGGCATCGGTCAGCTCCAGCCCGCGCGCCAGGCGCTTGAACAGCGGCGTACCCAGCTGAGCCTCCAGCCCCTTAACCTGCTGGCTGATCGCGGCCTGGGTCATATTCAGCTCCTGCGCCGCCTGGGTAAAACTCAGGTAGCGGGCCGAAGCTTCAAAGGAGCGTAACCAGTTGAGGGGAGGGAGGTTCTTTTTCATGCAGTCTTGTTCTCAGACGGGCGCTCAGACCCATGTTGGGTTTTGCCGCTACGCGCCGCAACCAACCTATAATCTGATCGCAGCCAATGGGGTCAGCTCTTGTAGCTACGAGCGGCGCCTTTATCAGCGCGCCACCCGTAGCTCGCAGCGCGGTGCGCCTCAGGCGTTCAGGTCGACAATCACGCGACCCTGAACCTGGCCCTTCATAATCTGCTGGGCTTTCTCCGGAATCTCTTCCAGTGATACCACCTGCTCGATGGCATTGAGCATCGATTCCGGCAGCTCTTTCGCCAGACGCTGCCAGGCGATGGTACGGCGCTCGACCGGACACATCACCGAGTCGACACCCTGCAGGCGCACGTTGCGCAGGATAAACGGCATCACCGTGGAGGGCAGTTTGAAGCCACCGGCCAGGCCACAGGCAGTAACAGTCGCGCTGTAGTCGGCTTCGGCCAGCACGCGGGCCAGCATCTCGCCACCGACGGTATCGACGGCCCCGGCCCAGCGCTGTTTCTCCAGCGGGCGGGCTTTCTCGGACATCTCTTCGCGGCTGAGGATCTCGCTGGCGCCCAGGTCACGCAGGTACTGGTGGGTGGATTCACGACCGGTCACGGCGGCAACCTTGTAACCGGCATTGGCCAGCAGGGCCACGGCTACGCTGCCCACGCCCCCGGCGGCGCCGGTCACCACCACAGGTCCGCTGTCGGGTGTCACACCGCCTTCTTCCAGTGCCATCACGCAGAGCATGGCGGTCAGGCCGGCGGTACCGATGCCCATCGCCTGTTTGGCATCCAGGCCTTCTGCCAGCGGTACCAGCCACTTGGCTTTAACGCGCTGCATCTGGCTGTAGCCGCCCCAGTATTTCTCACCTACGCTCCAGCCGGTCAGCACCACTTTGTCACCGGCTTTGTAGTCGTCGGAAGCGGATTCGACCACGGTACCGGCCAGGTCGATCCCCGGCACCATTGGCCACTGCAGCACGATCTTGCCGGTGCCACTGACCGCCATGCCGTCCTTGTAGTTGAGGCTGGAGTAATCCACCGCTACCAGCACCTCCTCATCCGGCAGGTCGCCGAGGCTCAGCTGCTTGATCTCGGCTAGGGTGTTCTTCTCTTCATCCTGGTTCAGGACAAGGGCTTTAAAGGATTCACGGGTCACGACGGTCTCTCCTGTTATGGGCTGTAACCGGACACGCTGCGAGGTTTGTAGCAGGCAGATGACACCGGTGCAGTAGTAACCAAATATTCAGTTTTCCGCCACTTCCGATCTCTTATCGGAAGCCGGTCGGAACCGAACGCTCCATTTACAGTAGATTCTGATTCCTCTATTTGTCAAACAAATATAAATAATATGAACTAAAAAATATATGTTATATTAGTTGGGTAATGGCTCAGAGCACTGTTCTGAGAAGCTGTGAAGGCACTGCGCGAGAAAGCGTGGCTTTTTAAAACCCTTTTTAATTCAAAGGGTTAATCGTTTTTGGCAGCAGTGAGCTGATATTGGCTAAGAGCGTTGCGACGCCTGCCGCAGAACCGCCTGAAAGACCCGGAGCCCGTTGATGAGCATCAAATACGAGAAGATAGTAACCCAGAGTCTGGCCAAACAGATCTCTGAAAATATACGTGACTCCATTCTGCAAGGCCACCTCAAAGTGGACGACCGTTTGCCCACCGAAGAGGAGCTGGCAGAGCGCTTTTCGGTCTCTCGTCCGACCATCCGCGAGGCACTGAAACGGCTGGCGGCGCAGAACCTGATCCGTTCCCGCCGTGGCCCGACCGGCGGTACCTTCGTCAAACGTCCGTCGACTGAGGAACTCAACACCTCGCTGACCAACGCCGCCACCCTGATGGTCTCATTGGGGGAGTTCGACCTGGATTCCATCGCCGAAGCCCGTGCCGATATGGAGGCGCTCTGTATCAAGCTGGCGGTTGAGCGCCGTAGCGAGGATCACCTGGCGGCGATGGCGGCCGAGATCGAATTGCAGCGCAGCGGCATCAGTGATGAGGCGTTCTGTGCCTCCGATATTCGCTTCCACCGCGCCATCGTCGAAGCCACCGCCAATCCGGTACTGCAGTTCAATATGTACACGGTGATCGAGGCGCTGCAGCCGCTGACCAATATGATCGCCAACCGCTATCGTGACCGTGAGGTGATCACCGGCCACCATCAGGCGATCCACGACGCGCTGAAAGAACGAAACCTCTGGGACGCCCTCAATGCCCTCAGCCTGCTGATGACCTATCTGAAGGAACAATATGGGAAAGCGGTAAGCCAGAAGCAGCAGGTGACGAGCTAGCGGCAAGCGCTAAGCTTTTAGCGCGTGGCTTCCAGCTCGCTGCTGCCGAAGGGCTGATAAGGAACGCATCCGACAAACCAAACCAGAGAATTTACACCCTTCCCAACATCGCCATGTTGGGATTCGGCGCTGCGCGCCTCGACCCAACCTACTCAACAGCAGGCGCTTAATCAAAGCGCGCTTCTGCTCTTGCGCGCCGCTCGCAGCGCCCGGCCCGCGGCTCAGGCTTAGTGTCGGTGACAAAAATGCCCGTACCTGACGCCCTGCATCAGCAGGCGGAACTCGCTGCCGGAGAGGGCGATCAGGGTCTGGTGGTCGCCGCCTTCCATATAGACGTTGGAGAGGGTGGCCAGGTCTTCATCCACTACGGTATCGATCTCATAGGCTTTGCCCAGTGCCGGGACCGCGCCGGGCAGGCAGTCGGAAAACATCAGCCTGAGCTCGGTTTCACTGGCCAGCTCCAGCTGACGCCCCAGCTTCTGGCTCAGCCGCTTCAACTGCAGCCAGCTGTCGGCCGGTATTACCGCCAGCAGGTAGCTCTGTTCATCCTTTAACAGTACCGCCTTGGCCAGGTGGTCTTCCGGGACTTTTGCCTCATAGGCGCTGTCGCGGCTGCAGCCGGTCGCCTTGTGCTGCAGCAGTTGATAGGGGGTGGCGTGGTCGTGCAGATGGTTTAACAGAGACATGGCGATAGCCATCCTGCTTTCCTCCGTATTTTTAGTAACAAAAATAGCCGATCTGCCGCCGCCTGCACTTGCGGATTTTTCACCTCAGCGCCGGGCTGAGTGTTTCGCTGTTTTTGCTGCCTTCAAGCGCGTTTTTAGCGCTGTTTTCACAGAACTTTTCCTAAATGTCTGCAAATGAAAACTCCGTGTCGCCTCAGTGACAGGGGGCATATTGGTCGATTTAGCCCTTTCTTCAATAATACCTTTACCCAAAGCGCGAGGGCGAAGCATGCGACAGATAACCCCATTTACACCCTGGCTCGACTGGCTGGATGACCAGTTCGAGGCGATGCTGGAGAAGACGATCCGCCTGGCGCGTATCGATTCCCGCAGCGGTGATGCCACAGGTGTAAACCGGGTTGGAGAGCTGGTGCGTGACTTACTGTCCGGCCTGGGTGCGACAAGTGAAGTGTTTGCTCTGAATCCCGACCGTGGGATTTTCCAAAGCCCCTGTGTGCTCGCAGATCCGCAGGGCAATGAACAACCGTCCGGACAGGGTCAGCTGATCCGCCTGTGCCAGCGACCGCAGGCACCACGCCAGGTGCTGCTGGTGGCGCAGCTGGATACGGCCTGTCCGGCAACTCAACCGTTTCAGGCGGTAACGCGGCTGGAGGATGACGCAGTTGCTGGCGAGATCCTCCGCGGACCCGGCGTTGCCCATCTGAAAGGCGGCATTATGGTGATGATCAAGGCGCTGCAGGCGTTGGAACGGACGCCCTGGGCCAGCCAGATCGGCTGGGAACTGCTCCTGATCCCAGACGGGGAGCAGCCAAGCGCGGCGACTTCAGCGTTCATCACCGATGCCTCCACCCGACATCAGCTGATGCTGGGATTTAACCCGGTGGCCGCAGATGCGGCGATCGACTGTCCGCCGCCCGATACGGGTGGCGGGGCAATGCAGCAATGGCTCAATGACACCGCCCGCAGCCTCGGTATTTTCCGTCCGCTGGCCGCGGCCGGCGCTGACGTGGCCTGGCCGCGAGTGACCCTGCCGCAGATTCGCAACCTCGGCGTTGTCGGCGGCAATATCCGAAGCAGTGATGAGTATATGCAGGTGCTCAGCCTGACCGAACGTGCCAAACTGAGCGCCCTGTTATTGATGAAACTGGCTGCTGCCGGGGAGCTGTCCTGGCTGGAGGAAACCGATGCTGATTATCCGACCGCTCAACTTTGCTGATCTGGAGGCGCTGGAACGCCTGGCAGACAGTGCGCGCGGGAGTCTGACGACCCTGCCTGCAAACCGTGACCACCTGAGTGAGCTGGTCAGCCTGACCCAGCAGTCCCTGACCAAAGAGGTGGGACGGGCAGGCGAAGAGAGTTATCACTTTGTGCTGGAGGAGACGGATAGCGGCAATGTTGTCGGCATCTCCGGCATCGAAGCCGCTGTGGGGCTGCGTACACCGTTTTACAGCTACCGCATCGACGAGATCGTCCACGCGTCCAGCGAGCTGCAGATCCATAACCGGATTCCGGCACTGCACCTGTGCCAGGACTACACCGGCAATACCCGGCTCTGTTCGCTGTTCCTGGATCAGCACCACCGTGACCCGGCGGCGCTGCACCTGTTGTCCCGCTCGCGGATGCTGTTTATGGCACAGCATCCGCAGCGCTTTGCCCGCCGCACCCTGGCTGAACTGCAGGGGCTGCAGGACGAAAACGGCCAGTCGCCTTTCTGGGAGTGTCTGGGCCGGCACTTTTTTGAGATGGAGTTTGCCCAGGCAGACTACCTCACCAGCATCAGCTCCAAGGGCTTTATCGCCGACCTGATGCCGCATTACCCGGTTTACGCCACCCTGCTCAGCGCGGAAGCCCGCGCGGCACTGGGCCAGCCGCGTCCAGACGTGGAGGTGGTGATGGACCTACTGGAAGATGAAGGTTTCACCTACAAGGGCTATGTCGACATCTTCGATGCCGGGCCGACCCTTGAGGTACGCAGTGATGATATCCGCTCGGTCTATATGAGCCGTAACCTGCCGCTGCAGATCAGCGAAGAGGGCGGCAGTGACTGGGTATTGGTGAGTAACAACAAGCTGCAGGATTACCGCTGTGCCCTGGTGCGCAGCAATGCTGCGGCACCGACGCTGACCGCGGCCGAGGCGGCGGCACTGAAGCTGGAAGCGGGCGACGAAATACGTTGCCTGAAGCTGGACGCCGGTGAGATTGAGCTGGCCGATGCTGGCGTAGGATTGGGTTGAGAGCGGCAGCTGTCGTTGCAACCCGTCCGCGGGGACTTGAAACAGAATAACAGAGGCAGACACTACAAATGATGGTAGTACGACCAATCAAGGAACAGGACTGGGACGACCTGAGAGCTTTGGCCGCCAAGACAGGGCCGGGCTTCACCTCATTGCAGGACAATGATGAGCAGGTACGCGCCAAGCTGGAGGCCGGGGTCGAGGCGATGGCCAACGGTACCGCGCCGGACGCCTGTAACTACCTGTTTGTGCTGGAAGATCTGAGCCTCGGTAAGGTGGTGGGCGTCTGTGGTATCGATGCCGCCGTGGGTCTGAGTTATCCCTGGTACAACTACCGTGTCGGAACCATGGTGCAGGCGTCGCGTGAGCTGGATATCTACAAGCAGACCCAGATCCTCACCATCAGTAATGATTTCACCGGTTACACCGAACTCTGCACCCTGTTTCTCGATCCGGATTACCGTCACAGCAAGAACGGTCACCTGCTCTCCAAGTCGCGTTTCCTGTTCCTGGCCGAGTTCCAGGAGCGTTTCCACCACACGGTGCTGGCCGAGATGCGCGGCTACTCCGACGCCAACGGCGTATCGCCGTTCTGGGAGGGACTGGGCCGTCACTTCTTCGAGATCGATTTCGATCACGCCGATCAGCTGTCTTACAAGACCAAGGTCTTTATCGCCGAGCTGATGCCGAAGTACCCGATCTACACCAATCTGCTGCCGGAATCGGCGCGCGAGGTGATCGGGCTGACCCATGACAACACCACCCCGGCGCGCCGCCTGCTGGAGCAGGAAGGGTTCCGCTACAGCGGCTATATCGACATCTTCGATGCCGGTCCGGCGCTGGAAGCACCGCTGCGCGAGATCCGCGCGGTGCATGACAGCCGTTATGTGAAGGCCAAACTGGTGGACCAGAAGCTGGATGGTGAGCTGTTTTTGCTGAGTAACTGCGAGTTCAACGACTACCGCTGCGCTATGGCGCCGATGCGGATGCAAGGAAATGACATAGCCCTGATCAGCGCTGAAACCGCTGCGGGTCTCAATATTCAATCGGGCGACACCCTGCGTGCGGTGCCGCTTTTCGCCGACAGGAGATTCTGAAATGGCTGATAACCTCTTTATCAACGGACAGTGGCTGCCAGGTGCAGCCGAAGCCTTTAGCTCACTCAACCCGGCCAAGGGCGAAGTGATCTGGCAAGGTAACAGTGCTGATGCCGCACAGGTAGACCAGGCACTGAACGCTGCCCGTGCCGCTTTCCCGGCCTGGGCTGCGAAAAGCTTCGAGCAGCGTGCGGAATTTATCCGTGCCTATGCCGCCAAGCTGGAAGAGAACAAAGAGCTGATGGCCGAGACCATCGCCATGGAAACCGGTAAGCCGCTGTGGGAAACCCGCACCGAAGCCGGCGCCATGGTCGGTAAGGCTGAAATCTCCATCAAGGCCTACAACGAACGTACCGGCAGCCGTGAATCCGAAATGCCGGGTGCCCGCGCGGTACTGCGTCACAAGCCACACGGCGTGGTCGCGGTATTTGGCCCGTACAACTTCCCGGGCCACCTGCCAAACGGCCATATTATCCCGGCCCTGCTGGCGGGTAACACCGTGGTACTGAAGCCAAGCGAGCTGACCCCGGCGGTCGCTGAGTTGATGGTTAAACTGTGGCAGGAGGCTGACCTGCCAGAAGGCGTGCTGAACCTGGTACAGGGCGAGCGTGATACGGGTATTGCACTGGCGAACCATCAGCAGATCGATGGTCTGTTCTTCACCGGCAGCTCCCGCACCGGCCATATCCTGCACCAGCAGTTTGGCGGCCGTCCGGATAAAATCCTGGCGCTGGAGATGGGCGGCAACAACCCGCTGATTATCGGTGAGATCTCCGATGTGAAGGCGGCGGTACATGAGACCATCCAGTCTGCCTACATCACCACTGGCCAGCGCTGCACCTGCGCCCGTCGCCTGTTTGTACCGCGCAATGAGACCGGCGATCAGTTTATCAGCCTGCTGAAAGCGGCGGTTGAGAAGATCCAGGTCGGCGAGCAGAAGGCCGACCCGGCGCCATTTATGGGCTCTATGATCTCCGAACAGGCGGCTGACGGCATGGTGGCGGCACAGGCTAACCTGATCGAGCTGGGCGCCTCTCCGGTGGTTGAGCTGAAGAAACTGCAGGCCGGTACCGGTTTTGTCTCCCCGGGCCTGATCGATGTCACGGCGATCGCTTCCCTGCCGGACGATGAGTACTTCGGTCCGTTGCTGCAGCTGATCCGTTACGACGATTTCGATGCGGCGATCGATGAAGCCAACAACACCAGCTACGGTCTGTCTGCCGGTATCTTTACCGATTCCGATGCCCAGTTCGATAACTTCTACGGTCGCATCCGTGCCGGTATCGTTAACCGCAACAAGCAGCTGACCGGTGCCAGCAGTGCGGCGCCGTTCGGTGGTATCGGCGGTTCCGGTAACCACCGTGCCAGCGCTTTCTACGCGGCGGACTACTGCGCCTACCCGGTCGCGGGCCTGGAAGCCGAAGGTCTGAGCCTACCGGCAACACTGTCTCCGGGCCTCGACCTGGACTAAGCCTGCGCAGCAGGCGCTTCGGGCCTGCCAGCAGCGCGCTGCGCGTTTCGCAAAACGCGCAGCCACTTTCGTATTTCGGACGGTCAGATCTCTCTGGCCGTCCTAAACTTTCAGCATTAAAACCTGCAGATGCTCTGGTGATTTAATCAGTGGCAGGGGTGAGGATTAGCCAATGAAAGCATTTGAAGCCAATTTTGACGGCCTGGTCGGCCCGACCCACAACTATGCCGGTCTCTCTTTCGGTAACGTGGCCTCGCAGAATAACCAGGATGCGCCGTCCAACCCGCGTGAAGCCGCGAAACAGGGCCTGGTGAAGATGAAGGCGCTGCATGATATGGGGCTGGTACAGGGCGTACTGGCACCGCAGGAGCGTCCCGATGTTCATACCCTGCGCCGTCTGGGCCTCAGCGGCAGCGATGCCGATGTGCTGTTCCAGGCGCGCCAGCAGGCACCGGCGATCCTGGCCGCCTGCTGCTCGGCCTCCAGCATGTGGACCGCCAATGCCGCCACCGTATCGCCCAGCGCCGATACCCTGGACGGTCGGGTACACTTCACCCCGGCCAACCTGACCAACAAGTTCCATCGCTCTATCGAGCATGAAACCACTGGCCGCATCCTGCAGGCGACCTTCAGCGACGACAAGCACTTCGCTCACCATCAGGCGTTGCCGGGTGCCGAGCATTTCGGTGATGAAGGCGCCGCTAACCACACCCGTTTCTGCACCGAATACGGTGAGCAGGGCGTGGAGTTCTTCGTGCATGGCCGTTACGCCTTCGACAGCAGCAAACCGGCACCGCAGAAATACCCGGCACGTCACACCTTTGAAGCTGCCGAGGCGGTGGCCCGCCTGCATGGCCTGAATATGGGTAAGGTGGTGATTGCGCAGCAGAATCCGGATGTGATCGATCAGGGCGTGTTCCATAATGATGTGATCGCGGTCGGTAACCGCAACCTGCTGTTCTGCCACCAGGAAGCCTTCCTTAATCAGGACGAGGTGAAGAAAGAGCTGCACAAGCGTTTCGGTGAAGGTTTCCGTGTCACTGAAGTGCCGAGCGATAAGGTCAGCGTGCAGGATGCGGTGAAAACCTACCTGTTTAACAGCCAGCTGCTGGCACTGCCGAACGGTAAGACCCTGCTGGTAATCCCGGAAGAGTGCCGGGGTAACCCGCGTGTCTGGGCTTATGTGGAAGAGCTGCTGGCCAGCGACAGCGGTATCGACGCAGTGAAGGTGTTCGACCTCAAGCAGAGCATGTGCAACGGTGGCGGTCCTGCCTGCCTGCGCCTGCGTGTGGTACTGAACGAAGCCGAGCATGCGGCGATGAACCAGCATGCGCTGATGAGCGATCAGCTGTTTGCCACCCTCAATGGCTGGGTCGACAAGCACTACCGCGATCGCCTGACCGAAGCCGAGCTGGCCGATCCGCAACTGCTGATCGAGTCCCGCACCGCGCTGGATGAGCTGACCCGCATCCTTAATCTGGGTGCTGTTTACCAGTTCCAACGCTAGAATACGCGCTTTCCAGATCCAGCCGCGCCTTACCGGTGCGGCTGGATTTTTTCTGTCTGGCTGCGTTATCCCGCAGTCACCTCCCATGAAATGAAACGGTACCGGGCATTATCTTGCTCCGGTGATAGCTATTGATATGCATTACTATAAAAAACTGCTCTCTGTCTTTGCCCTGATGTGGCTCTGCAGCGGCCTGGTTCAGGCGGCTGACAATGCCAAAATCGAACTGCCTGCGCTGGTGCTGCAGGATATCGCTTTCGAAGCCAGCGTGGCGCTGGACAATGCCGAAGGCGACTACCAGCTGCTGGTGGACGGTCAGCGCTATCCGCTGAATTTTGAGGATGGCAAAGCATCGGTGACAGAGATCAGTGTCGGGCACCATCCGGTGCAGGCGCAGCTGCTGAGTGCCGAGGGAGCGGTACTGGCAGAGGCTGAAACCATCTCGGTGCCGGCGATCCTGTCGCTGGCTCCGGCATTTGTTGCCATCGTGCTGGCACTGGCGCTGAAACAGGTGATTCCGGCACTGTTCGCCGGTATCTGGGTCGGTGCGGCGCTGACCTACGGTGTCTCCTTCAGCGGTATCTGGAAGGGCCTGCTGGATACGGTATCCAAGTTCACCGTCAACTCCATCAACGACTGGGGCCACGTGGCGATCATCATCTTCTCGCTGATGATCGGCGGCCTGGTCGGCATTATCAGCAAGAACGGCGGCACCGCTGGCATCGTTAACCTGATCCTTAACCTGATCAAGACCCGTCGCGGCGGTCAGGTGGGCACGGCGATGCTGGGTTCGGCGATCTTCTTTGATGACTACGCCAACACCCTGATCGTCGGTAACACCATGCGTCCGATCACCGACAAGCTGAAGATTTCGCGTGAGAAACTGGCATATATTGTCGATTCCACGGCGGCGCCGGTGGCGACCGTCTCAGTGATCAGCACCTGGGTGGGTGTGGAGACCGGCCTGATCGATGCCGCTGTCAGCAAGATCGATGCGATCGATCAGGCCGCCTACTCGATCTTCCTCGACTCGCTGGCTTACAGCTACTACCCGATTCTGGCCTGGCTGTTTGTGATGTTTGTCGCCTTCAGCGGCCGTGATTTCGGTCCGATGTACCGCGCCGAACTGGCGGCGCAGCAGCGTGCCGATCAGGCCGACAGTGGCGATAAGAGCCTGGCGCAGATCGAAGACGAAGTGGCGCATTCCGGTAAGGCCGAAGCCCGTGCCTATCGCGCGATTTTGCCGATTCTGGTGCTGCTGGGCGGCACTATCGCCGGCATCTACTACACCGGCCTGGAAAGCGCCCCGGCAGGCTCCGGCTTTGCCGATGTCTTCTCCGCCGGAGATTCCTTCCTGGCGATGCTCTGGGCCTCGTTGGCATCGGTGATGGTGGCGGGCTTCCTGTCACTGGGCAGTAAGGGCCTGACCCTTGAAGAGACCATCGATGCCTGGTTTGACGGCGTCCGTACCCTGACGCCGGGTGTCATCGTACTGGTACTGGCCTGGTCGATGTCCAACGTCAACGATGCCCTGCATACCAGTGACTACCTGACCTCGCTGCTGGGCTCTACCGTGGCGCCGGCGATGTTGCCGACGGTGATCTTCCTGGTGGCGGCGGTGACCGCTTTTGCCACCGGCACCAGCTGGGGCGTGATGGGTATCCTGATGCCGCTGGTGATTCCGCTGTGCTGGAATATCCTCGAAGCCAACGGCATGGCCGGTACCACTCAGGGCATGGCGATCTTCTATGCCGCAGTCTCTTCGGTGATGGCCGGAGCGGTCTGGGGCGATCACTGCTCGCCGATCTCGGACACCACGGTACTGGCCTCTATCGCCAGTGACTGTAACCATATGGATCACGTCCGTACCCAGATGCCTTATGCGCTGTTTGTCGGTACCGTCAGCATCCTGCTGGGTCTGGTGCCGGCCGGTTTCGGCGTACCCTGGTACGTCGGCCTGGGTATCAGTATCGCAGTGCTCTGGTTTGGCCTGCGCCTGCTCAGCAGCCGTGCGGCGCGCCAGCCGCTGGCAGCAACGGCCAGTTAAGACGCACACTCAGAAAAACAAAAATCCGCCCTCGGGCGGATTTTTTGTTTTCAGGCCCAGCGGCTGACTTAGTGGTCGACCTTCAGGCTGACCAGCGTTTTGCGGCTGCTGCTGTCGACCCGGAACTCCCGGGATTGCTCCAGCACACCGTCGCGGTAAAGCTTCAGCTCACCGCGCGCGCCCCGGTTGCCATTGTAGTTGACCACCCAGAAGCGGTACTGTCCGGTCGGCGCAGCAGTCGGAATCGAGATATTCTCCGGGTTGCGGCCCTTAGTGTCGTCGATATCCAGCAGGCAGCTGTCAGCGCGCTTGTCGCTGTAGAAACAGTGATCACCGTCAGGGGTCTCAACGTGCAGATCCAGGTCGCCACCGCCTTTCCAGGTCAGGGTCGCCATCAGGCTGAGGCGGGCGATCTCCGCATTCAGCTGCAGGGGCGTACAGAAGGCGTCATAGCAGACCTCCAGCTCATTCTGTCCGGCCTTCATCACCACCTTGGTACTGAAAGCGCCATCGCCATTAACGCTGGCCTCCTGCTCGGCACCGTTAAAACGTACCGCGACCGTCTGGTTGGCGGCCATCCTGGCGCGGCCCTTCAGGGTAATGACCCGGCTTTTGACGCGCTGGCCGTTTTTATGGCTGCTGATGATAATCGGACTGGCGTTAACCAGTCGCTCAACGTCCGCGATGCGCTGTTTCAGCGCCGGACTGGCGCCACGGGCAGCATCTTCTTTCAAACTGGCCACCGTCTGTTTTATCTCATCGCTGAAGCCGCTGCGGCGGTCCTGACTCTGCAGCTGGGATTGCAGGCGCGCGAGGCGACGACGGTAACTGGCATCGACGTATTGCTGGCGCTGCAGGCGCCACTGCTGTTTGATATCGCTGCCGACCTCAGCGTCAAAGGCGGCAAATGCCTTGTCGATCAGCTTAATGCGGCGCACCACGTCGCTGGTGGTGACGATTGTACCCATGCTATCGCGGCTTTCGGCCCCGGCACGGGTCAGGCCGGACATCAGGCTGACCATCTGGCTATCACGTTTGGCCAGTTTTTCACGCTGGTTGATCCTGGCGTACAGCGCCGGATCTTTCTTATAGATAAAGGCGAGCAGGCGACTGGCGTTGATCCGCAGGTGCTGGATATCGAACCAGTTATTGACGATCAGGTCCTGTTTCAGCACATGGTGACGCCAGAGCATGCGCCTGAAGGCTTCCCGGGCAGTGCGCCGATCCATACGCCGGTCCTCCGGCAGTTCATACTGGCCCTCACGCAGGGGGTGTTCAAAGGGCGACAGGAAATTGCCCCAGTCCGGACTGCCGGGTACATCCCAGCCCCACTGACCAGGCCGAGCCAGAATACCCGGGTTAGGCGAATGGAAATAGGCATTGTTGCCGGCGGAGATGGCGTAGCTGTCCTCACGGTTACGCTCTGAATAAAACTCATCCGGTAACGGTGACAGGCTGTGGGTGCCGATAGAGAAGTTAAAACCGCTGAATTCGATCCGGTCGAGCACCTTCTGGCTGACATAGATATCGATCACCCCTTCACCGAAGCCGCTGCTGATATAGTCATCATCATGGTGATCGCCGAGGCTATGAATGGTGACCCGGTTGGCATAACCGGCATCGGCCTCGAAGGTCAGCTCGCGGATATGGGGGCTACGAAACTCAAACACCGTCACCGGCTCACCCATCAGGGGCCAGATTGCCCCCCGTGCCTGAAAACGGCTGTTGGCAGTGCGGGTCACCCAGACCCCACGCTTACCGTAGGTGGCACGCAGCATTTCGGCTGGCTCCTCCAGCTTGAGCTTGATCGGTCCGGTTGGCAGTGTCGGGCGCTCTTTGGCATAGGTCTGGGAGCCCGCCTGTAGCAGCAGACACAGTAGGCCTGCACAGACGCCGAGTCGGCGCAAAAGTTGGGACTTCATTGCTGTGATGCCTCAATCTGCTGGTTCAACAGCCGCTCCAGCGAGTCCAGATCGTCTCCCTCGCTGAGTGCCTCTACACCCTCCTGCAGGGCAGCATCGACCTTTTGCCAGCTGCCGGTGGCGGAGGTTTCCGGTGACAGGTGGCGTGCTTTCTCCTCAGCCAGACGTGCGGCCTTGCTGCTGTCCTCATTGCTCCGGGCCTGCTGCAGTTTCTTATCCAGTTGCTGGGTGTAGCGTTGTTCCTTGGCAATGCTGCTGGCACTGGTAAAGAGCAGGCTGCCACTGGACCCGGCGCGGGCGCTGTTGCCCGTTGCGCCTGGCTGGCCGCCGATGCCGGATTTGCCGCTACGGCCGCGATCGCCGTCGCTACCACTGCTGCCTCGACGGCCATCCGATCCACTGGCGCCGGGCCAGCCATCTATACCGCCGAAGTTGGTGTAGGGCACGGCGACACCGTTGTAGTAGCGATAGCCGTTATAGGCCGCACCACCGCGGCCACCCGGACCGCCCGCACCGCCGTCACCACCGGCACCGCCACGACCACCTGCACCCGCACTGCCACCACGGCCAGCAGAACCGGCCTTGCCGCCGGGGCCGCCGCTGCCGGGCTGTCCCGCCTGGCCGCCGGCGATATCCACCTTAACGGCACGCTTTACCTGCGCCAGCAGTTGCGGGCTGCCGCTGACCTGGATCAGCAGGCGTGCGCCATCACCGCCGTCGCCGGCGTTACCGCCACGACCGCCCTTGCCACCCTTGCCACCGCTGCCGCCCTTGCCGCCATCACCGCCGCTGCCGCCGCGACCACCATCGGTGCCGTCGCTACCGGGGCCGCCACGGCTGCCATTAGTGCCGTTGGAGCTAGCGGTGGCATTACGGCCTGGTGAGCCTCGATAGCCGTTACGGCCATCCTTGCCGTGTGAGCCGGTGCGTCCCTTGGCGCCGTCGCCGCCTTTACCGCCGCTGCCGCCTGCGCCACCGCTTCCCCCATTACCGCCATCGCCGCCATCACCGCCGCGGGCAATAATCATCAGTTCGCTATTAGGGGGAAGCAGTGCCTGCCGGGGCCTGGAATCGCTGCGGTATTGCCAGCGCAGGCGCCAGAGTCCGTTGGCACTAAACTGGGAATCGACCTGATCGATATTCACCACGACCGTGCCCAGGTCCTGGCCCGGCAAGCCATTGGCCCCGGGCTGGCCCTGTGTGCCATCGCTGCCATTACGGCCGTCGTCGCCATCATAACCACTGCGTTCGCCATCGCTGCCGGCAATGCCGCGATTGCCGGATGCCCCGGCCTGCCCGGCGTGGCCATTACTGGCCTTGGGTGCGCTGAAGTTCAGGGTGGCCGCACCGGGATAGCTGAAGTCCGGCGTCAGCACCGCTTCGGTGGTGGCCTGCAGCTGCGGTAGTTCGATGGCGACACGGATGCCTTGTTCGTTGGCGTGCAGTGAACTCATCGGCTGGCTGTTGAATTGCGCTCCGGAGAAACTGCCCTTACCGCTACGCAGGGTGAAGCTGAACTGCTGCCAGTCCAGGCCGCCGCCAGGCGCGGTGGAGAATATATTGCCGGTCTGGTCGATCAGGTAGATGGCGCTGAAGGGCCTGATCTCCGCTGCCTGGTAGACCGGGATCTCGGTGCCCGGTGAGATAACCGGCACCAGCTTGGCCACACTGGCAGGCTTGGCCGGAGCCACTTGCAGGGTGCCTGTTGCGGTTTCTGGAAGCGCTGGAAACAGCGGCTGGACCCGCAGGCTCTGGATACCCGGCAATGCCGGGATATCAGTGGCTGTAGCCTTGGGGGCCGGATGTTTCTCCGCTGTAGGCCAGAAGCGCGCTTCCTCGGCATGCAGGGGCAGCTGGGTGCCCAGCGCCAGGGAGGCGGTCAGCAGTCGAATACGGATAGAAGTCACGGGTTATCCTCCCTGAATCACTGTAGCCAGCGCGAGCGGATCGCCTGATCCACCTTGGCCTGAACGGTCGTATCGTCCTGAGCCAGCAACCGTGCCAGCCGTGCGGCGGGCAGTGCTTCGGCATCAGGCGCTGCGCGCACCTGCTGCAACAGCGGTGGCAGGAAGCGGGCGCGCTGGGTCGCATCCAGCACCTGGCTGTGTTGCTGTACCAGGCGGTCGATCAGGCTGGTGGGTAGTTGTGGTGCTTGCTGTAATACGGCGCGCTCCAGCAGCCAGGGCAATGGCGTCTGTAGCAGCAACGGGGTCATCCCCGGGCTGTCCGGGCTCAGTCCGAGCGTCAGTGCGGCCTGCGCCAGCTTACGTGGTTGCTGCTCCGGCCATTCTGTCCTCGCGTGCAGGGCCAGACTGCTCCAGGGCAGGATAACTGCTGCCCGGGGCTTGCTGCCCTGTTCGATCAGGCGATGCTGCAGCTCCAGCCAGGCCGCGGCGTTGCCCGCGTTGATGGCCGGTGACAGGCTGGCCATCAGCGGGTTGTAAAACTCCGCTGTAAAACTATCCCGATGGATCACCAGATGATCATAGAGTCGCGCGCTCCAGCCTGAATGCCACTGCTGACCCAGAACCTGGGCACAGGCCAGAGTGCGTGATGGACGGGGGGCTTCGCTGTGGCTGCTGTCACGCGGACAGATATCCTGCGGTCGCCCCTGCATCAGCAGGCTGACATTACGGATCCAGGCCTGTTGAGCCCCGCTGTTACCAGGCTCAAGGTTCAGATAGGTCCTGAGCAGCGGGCTGATCTGCTGGCGCGCCGCCGGTACTGCGATACCCAGTGCCGCAGGCTGGAAAGGGCGGTAGTTGCCAAGTTGCAGGGTGGCGAGCAGCTGGCTTTTCGCCTCTGCCGAGGTATCGGGCGCGGCCAGTTCCATCAGGCGCAGGGCGATAATCAGCCGCCCCATCGCATCATGGTCGCTGGCCTGAATGTGTTGCCCGGCTTCGCTCCGGAAGTAGGCAACCGGAAAAAAACGGCCAAGGCTGTGCTGGCGGGCGTCACTCAGGGGCAGTTGTGAGATCTGCTGGCGCAGGGCACGCAATGGCTCGCGCTGACCATGACTATCACCCTGCAGCTCGGCCAGGCGACGATTGACCAGCTGTAGCAGTGCTGAATGCTGCGAGGCATCGCTGCTGAGTTCGGGCCAGAAATTGGACAGCTGCGCTATACCCAGGAACTGCTGGTGCAGGGCGTTGCCCCAGCGGGCCTGTTCGGGCTGCTCCGACAGCGCCTGGAACGACTGCTGCCAATGGTCCAGCAGGGCGCTTGCCAGCTGGCGATGTATGTCTGGCAGCGCGATGATGGCTGGCTGCTGTTGTATCAGGGCCTGGGCGTAGGCGCTGAAATCGGCGCGTTCTAGCTGGGTGGCCGCGACACTGACCAGTGTCGCGGCGGCCTCCGGCGTTGGGATAGTGGCCAGGTTCTGCGCGGCCAGATCCCAAAGCCGCTCGCTACTACGGCGGTTGCTATTGGCTAAAAGCGTCAGCTTGGGGCCGAAGGTGGCTTTCTCATAGCGCGGCGGCTGGGCCATCAATCGACGCAGGGCCTCCACGTAGCGCTGCAGGCTCTGACCCGGAACCTGAGCTTCCTGGCCCAGATTCAGCAACTTGGCGGGATTCAGCAAACTGGCCGATAAGATGCCCCTGGCTTCGTCGGGCGCTTTCGCATCGGCCTGGGCTGCTGGCAACAGTGCTGCCTTTATATCTGGCTGAGCCAGCATCTGCGCGGCATAGTGGAGTCGCATCGCCAGGCCCTGCGGATCGCTAAGAGTCAGCGGGTCATCCTCTTGCTCCAGCAGGGCGCTGCTGTCGTCCAGGTAGGCCTGAGCGGATTGAGGTGTCAGGGCGCTGCCAGACGGCGGCTTCAGGGGGCTGGCGACACAACCGGCCAGTAGCAGGCAGAGAAGGCTGATCTGGGTCGATCGCCTAAATAGACTCACGAGCTGTTGCATCATTGCTTACTCCATTTTCGCAGTGGCATTGCTGGTAAATACAGCGATGTCTTGCCACGGATCGGGCTGGGATCATTTTAGGCAATGGGCCTGGCTTTTATCCGTTGTTTTCCTTTACTTGCAACCTTGTCGTTATTTAATCGGTATTGGTTTGGCTGTTTTCGGTCTTAAACCAACAGAAAAAATCTAAGGTAAAGCAGTCTGAAAAGTAGGGTTATTCGTGCCTGTTCTTGACTGATGATTCTAATTTATTCGTTTTTTCCCATCGATGCGATAGCACTAAAGGGCTGATTGGCGGGTTAAAGACCGTTAAGGAGAAAAACCCCGGTGCAATAAGAAATTTGTTTGGCACTTAATCAGTCAGTTGGCTATCTTTCTAAGACTATTCATTTTGATTACGGCCGGTTGCTGCCGTACCTACCGATGCAACAGGGAAGGGGATACTGTGAACGCTATAAAGCACCTATCAATTCGCAAAAAACTACTGGTAATGATGACGGCCCCCTTTCTGGCGCTGTTGATTTTTGCCGGTATGGCGATTGGCGAGCGGATGCATGATGCATCAGCAACTGCGACGCTGCACGATGAAGCGGAATACGCCGTAGCATTGGCTGCTATCGTGCATGAATCGCAGAAAGAGCGCGGCATGACCGCCGGTTTTATCGGCAGCCAGGGCACGGAGTTTGTTTCAGAGCTGCCACAGCAGCGGGTCGTCTACGATAAGGCCGTCGAGAAGTATGAAGCGCTGAAGCAGCGTTTGCCGGTCTCCGACCTGCCCACAAAATATTCCGATACCCTGACCGAAATCGAAAGCAGGATGGAGCAGCGTCACGGCATCCGCCAGCAGGTTGATCAGTTGAGTATCTCTCTGGGGGAAGCCCTGGCATTTTATACTGGCTTTAACAGCAAGGTGTTGAATGCAACCAGCCTGATGCGGGATAAGGCAGAAAGTCCGGCACTGTCTTCAGCCGTCTCAGCCTATATGAACTTTATGCTGAGTAAAGAGCGGGCGGGTATCGAACGCGCGGTGCTGACTGCGACGTTTGCGCAGGACCAGTTTACCCCGGCCAGCTTTGTTAAGTTTAATAAACTGGTTGAGGCGCAGGATAGTTACCTGAATGTTTTTGAAAGCTTCGCCTCAGAATCTCAGCTTGCCGCCTATAAAAAAGCCACGACCGACAGCAGCTATAAAGAAGTGCAACGGATGCGCGATATCGCTGTTGAGCGTGGTCTTGCCGGAGGCTTTGGTATTGAGGCCGGCTACTGGTTCAATACCATCACCGCTAAGCTGGGCCAGCTAAAACAGGTCGAGGATACCCTGGCCGGGGATCTGATGACGATGAGTGAGACGGCCCTGAATGAGGCCCGGCGGGACGAAATTATTGAGATTATTCTGCTGGTTGTGGTGATCGGTATCACGCTGTATATCTCCAAGGTGATCGTACAGGGTATTACCGGGCCGATGCAGCAGCTGCAGAATGAATTGAAACAGATTGATAGCAGCGGTGAGTTCGTGATCTCCATGGACACCGACAGTCGCGACGAAGTGGGTGATATGGTGCGCTCACTGAAAGGCTTTGTCGGCTCGGTACGTGAGACATTTACCGATGTGGGTGGCGTGGTGGAGCAGATTGCTGAGGGTAACTTTTCCGCCCGTATTCAACGTGAAATGCGGGGAGATACTGAACGCCTGAAAGACTCGGTCAACCGCAGTGCACAACAGATCTCGGGGGTAATGGACGATCTGGGTTCAGTGATGGCAGCCCTTTCTCGTGGCGACTTCAGCCGCAAGATGGATCCGGCCGTGCCGGGTGATTTCAAGCAGGTCGCTAAGTCGGTTTCGGCTACGGTCGATAGCACTCAGGAAGCGATGTCGGCGATCAGGGTGGTGATGGAGGCGATGGCCCGGGGTGACTTTACCCGCCGCATCGATGCCGAGCTGCAGGGCGAGTTCGATCAGCTGAAGCAGAACGTTAATCTGTCGCTGACCAACCTGGAAGAGGCATTCGATGAGATCAGCACCGTTGCCCTGGCGCAGGCGGAAGGTAATCTCAGCAAATCTATCGTTGGAAACTACCAGGGTGCCCTGGACGACCTGAAACAGGCGCTGAATCAGAGTGTCGAGCAGAACCGCACAACCGTACAACGGATCACCGAGTCGTCTGACGAAGTGGCCGAGAATGCGCGCAAAGTGGCTCAGGGCGGCAATGCCCTGTCCGATCGCACCCAGCAGCAGGCGGCGGCGCTGGAGCAGACCTCTGCCAGTACCGAGGAGCTGGCGGCGACGGTGAAGCAGAACGCGGATAACGCAGACAATGCCAGTCAGCTGGCGGATGTGGCGCGCCAGAATGCCGAGGAAGGCAGCGAGATCATGAAACAGGCCCAGGAGGCGATGAAAGAGATGCAGAGTTCGGCCAAGGCGATCGGTGAGATCACCGGCCTGATCGACTCTATCGCCTTCCAGACCAACCTGCTGGCACTGAATGCGGCGGTGGAAGCGGCGCGGGCCGGCGATAACGGCCGTGGCTTCGCCGTTGTGGCCAGCGAAGTACGTAACCTGGCGCAGAAATCGGCCGAGTCGGCACGTAAGATCAACGAGCTGATCGGTAACTCGGTGGCTACGGTGGAAGCGGGCAGCGCCCAGGTAAAACGCTCCAGCGAGCAGCTGGATCAGATTACCGGCAATATCAACGAAGTGGCCAGCCGGGTGACTGAGATTTCGGTCGCCTGTAATGAGCAGGCCCAGGGTATCAGCCAGCTGACTGAAGCGATCCATTCGATGGACCGTAACACCCAGAAAAACGCAGAGATGGTGGACAACACCCTGATGGCAGTAGAGGGGCTTAACGGCCTGGCAAGTGATTTGCGCGAGCAGATGTCGCACTTCCAGCTGGAAGCGGCTGGCGCTAGCTTCAGCCAGGAAGCCGAGGACAGCTACGAAGAGGATTTCGAGCCAGCCTGAGGCGCCCGCGCCCGAGGGCAGCACTTAGCTAATCTCTAGCTATACTTCATAGTATTAAGGGTCAGCTTTCATGCTGACCCTTTTTTTAGGTCGTATACCGACTTCTATGCCGGGGGCCGCACGTCGGTCTCCCGATCAACCAGCGCCGGCGGAGACTGGCCCAGGTGCACTAAGGACAATGGGAGGAGCGCGCGATGAACACCTTTTCTATTGAGTCCTGGTATAAGGCAGAGGGAGCTGAAAGCTCCGTGCCAGCCGGAATCATTCATTTCCACGTCAGTAAACGCACCCACCGCCTGCTGGAAAAGGCGGAGGAGCGATTGTCAGAACGTGCCACCGAGCGGGAGATGGATATCCCCGCCGAGATGGAGAGCCTGCGGCTGGAAACGCCGCAGGAGTACGAAGAGATTGATGACTGCCAGTTTCATGTCTATCTCAGCCCCCGGGATGGTCGCGGCCATTTCTTTCTTAAGGGGCACAGCAAGCCGGATGGCGGCCTGTTTTACTCTAATGCCATTATGGTGGACCAGCTGGGGTAACAGCCGCCGCACTAACCGCGCGGCTTAGTGCGCGCGGTGGCGATGGCGACCAGCGGGTCTTCCGGCCAGGGGTGCTTGGGATAGCGCCCCTTCATATCCTTTCTTACCTCGCTGTAGGCGTTGGCCCAGAAACTGGCCAGGTCCTGCGTCACCTGTAGCGGCCGTCTGGCCGGTGACAGCAGGTGGATCTTCAGTGCCACCTGATTCACTTTCGGCGTTTCTGTACAGCCAAACATCTCCTGCAGCTTAACCGCCAGTACCGGCGGATTCTGGCTGTAATCGATTCTTACATTGGAACCGGAAGGTACCTTTAGCCGTTCCGGTGCCAGCTGGTCGAGCTGTTGTGGCAGCGGCCAGGGCAGCATCCCCGCCAGCATCCCTTTGATATCCAGTTTTCTGAAGTGGTTCAGGTGGCTGACCTGATCCAGGTAGGGCAGCAGCCACCGCTCCAGGTTGTCGAGCAGGCCCTGATCGGACAGGTCGGGCCAGTCACTGCTGTGGTTGCGCTGCAGGTCACATTGACGCAGGAATGTGACGCGCTGGCGCCACTCTGCCAGCCCCTCGGGCCAGCTCAACAGTCCCAGGCCGCGTTTACGCACCAGCTCCAGCAGCGCCTGCTGGCGTGCCTCGGCGGAGGGCTCGGCCAGCGCCCGGGCCGTCAGGGTCAGGACGCCGGTTTTACGCTGCAGCTCGGTGGTGAGGCGGTCGCCGCTCCACTCCACCACTTCGCGCTCATGGCAGAGCGCTGCCAGCGGACCGTCAAACAGTGCCGCGGACAGGGGGGCGGCAAGAAAGATACGGTCGCTGGCATGGCCTTCACGCCCGCCCAGCTGGGCCACTGCCAGCCAGGGGTGGCGACACAGGCTGTCGCTGTTCTCCATCTCGGCGCTGCGGCCATTGCTGAGGCGGTAGCGACCGCCGCCGGACTGGCTGTCTTCATGGCGGCTACGGGCGATGCGATCGGGATAGGCGCTGGCGATCAGGAAACCGCTGCGTTCAGCCGGGGCGATAGCGCTGCGCTGGCTCCCGCTGTCTGACAGTCGCTGCAGCTGTTGCAGGTAGCCTTTGCCCTGCTGGCGCAGACGTTGTAGAAGGCCCCTGGAGCCGCCACTGCGTTCGCCGCGCAGCCACTCCAGCCGTAAGTTGATATCGGCCTGGTGCAGCTGGCTCATCGGATCGCGCTCGCTCAGCAGGGCGGCCAGATCGGCCGCTTCGCGGGCCAGTCCATACTGCCGGCCGAGCAGTAACATATGGGCTAATCGCGGATGCATCGGCAGCTGTGCCATCCGTTCGCCATGTTCGCTAAGCTGATCCGCGTCATTCATTGCCCCCAGCGTGCGCAGCAGGTCGAGCGCCTGCTGGTAGGGGGCGCTCGGTGGCGGATCAAGCCAGGCCAGCTCGCTCGGATCGTCAACGCCCCAACGCTGTAGCTGCAACGCTAAAGGCGCCAGATCGGCCTGCAGCATCTCGGCCGGAGTAAAGGCGCGTAGTTGTTCCTGCTGACCCTCGGACCAGAGGCGGTAGCAAACGCCGGGTTCCATCCGGCCGGCGCGGCCGGCACGCTGGATACTGGCGGCACGGGAGAGGCGCCTGGTTTGTAAGCGGGTCATGCCGGTATTGGGATCAAATACCGCCTGACGGCTGAGGCCGCTGTCGATCACCACCCGCACCCCCTCGATGGTCAGGCTGGTCTCGGCGATGGCAGTTGCCAGCACAATCTTTCGGCTGCCCGGTGGCGCCGGTTCGATCGCCCGGCGCTGTTCATCCAGGCTGAGGTCACCGTAGAGCGGAGTGATCAGGATCTCCGGCTGGCTGGCCAGCTGTTCTTCCAGTGCCTGCTGTAGCCGGCGGATCTCGCCCTGACCGGGCAGGAATAGCAGCAGGCTGCCGCTTTGCTCGGCCAGTGCCTGCAGGCAGGTACTGAGCATACGCCGGTCGAGATACTGGCCCGCTTCATAGGGTGCGCCATACTGGATCGAAACCGGATAGCTGCGTCCCTCGCTGCGTACCACCGGCGCCTCATTCAGCAGCGCCGCGATCGCCTGACCATCGAGGGTGGCGGACATCACCAGCAGTTTCAGCGGCTCTTCATCGCGGAACAGCTCGCGCCCCTGCAGTGCCAGTGCCAGGCCGAGGTCGGCATCCAGGCTGCGTTCGTGGAATTCATCGAAGATCAGCAGTCCCACTTCGTCGAGGCTGGGATCTGATTGCAGCATCCGCGTCAGTATCCCTTCGGTGACCACTTCGATGCGGGTGTCGGGGCCGATCCGGCTGTCCAGTCGTACCCGGTAGCCAACGGTCTCGCCGACCCTTTCGCCCAGGGTCTGCGCCATCCGCTCGGCTGCCGCACGGGCAGCGAGGCGACGAGGCTCCAGCATCAGGATCTTGCGTCCCGCCAGCCAGGGCTGGTCGAGCAGTGCCAGCGGCACCCGGGTGGTCTTACCGGCACCGGGCGGTGCTTCCAGCACGACTTCATGGCGCGAGGCCAGGGCCTGCTGCAGTGGGGAGATAATCGCTTCGATGGGCAGTTGGGACATCAGTTCAGATCCGGCACAAAGGAGAGAGTACCGATTATAACCGGCATCGGCCCCCGCGGAGGAGGTTGTGAAGGCCTGACCGCGCCGGGGCGGAAAAGACGCAGGGCCTGCGGACCCTGCGTTGCGCGGCTCAGACCCGGAACTGGCCCAGGGTCTGCTGCAGGGAGGCGGCCAGCTGTTCAAGGCGGGCGGCGACTTCGGCGTTTTGCTGTACGGCACAGGCGCTGCGGTCGGCTTCACTGCTGATCTGCTCGACATTGCGGTTGATCTCGCCGGAAACCTGGCTCTGCTGTTCCGCCATAGCGGCAATCTCGTTGGTCAGATCATACAGCGTCTGCACTGCACCGGAGATACTCTGGATTGTGGCATCGGAGTTGCTGATGGCACTGATACTGGCTTCGGCATTGTGGCTGGCATCGCTGATCACCGTAACGGCCCCGCGCACGCTGCCCTGCAGGGCTTCGATCTGGTGCTGGATATCCTCGGTCGCGCCCTGGGTCTTGCTGGCAAGATCCCGCACCTCGGCCGCCACCACGGCAAAGCCCCGGCCACTGTCGCCGGCCCGGGCGGCTTCGATGGCGGCATTCAGCGCCAGCAGGTTAGTCTGTTCAGCGATGCCGTTGATCACCTCCAGAATCTGGCTGATCTGGTCGGTCTGGTGGGCAACACCGTTGACCACCCCGGCCGCACCGCTGACCTCCTCGCTGAGCCGGGCAATATCCTGTTTAACCCCGGCCGATATCTGGCTGGCTTCATCTCCGGCCTGACGGATACGGTCGACATTCTGCAGGTTATATTGAATGCGCTCAGCCACCTGCTGGATCGTGGTAATCATCTCCAGCATCGCATGAGAGACCTGTGCCACCTCTTTATTCTGCCGCTCTACCGCCTGGCGGCTATCGGCTGAGGCCTGATGGATCAGCACGATCTGGTCGACCGTTTCGGCGGCGGCCCGGTTGGACTGCTGTACCAGCTGGCGGGTCTTGGCGACAAAGGCATTGATGCCTGCCGCCATCACTCCGATCTCATCGCGACTGTCGATATCGATCTGACGGGTCAGGTCGCCCTCGCCTTCGGCCAGTTGTTGCAGGGCGGCTGTCAGCCGGGCCAGCTTACGGGTAATACGCAGGGTCATCAGGGTGACCAGCAACAGCAGCATCAGGATGCCCAGGCCGACGGTCAGCAGGGTCAGGTCGGCGATCAGCTGGGCTGAACGGCTCTCTATCTCGGTGTGGGTCTGAGCGGCCACTTCCTCATTCAGCTGGCTGGCAGCGCTGATTGCCTGCTGCAGCAGGGCCTGGGTCTGGGCCGATTCCTTGTTGATCACCTGACCCACTTGCTGGCCACTCTCGCTGATCAGGGCCTGAAAACGTTGCTGCAGTTCCGCCGCTGCCTGCAGGGCATTACGATTGGACATACCCAGCACAAAGCGTCCGATCACCGCGCCGCGGGGATTGATCTCGATATCCACCACATAGACTTCGGGATCGCGGCCGGCGGCGTCGAGAATCTTATTCATCGAGCCGCGCCCTTTACCGCTGCGCAGCAGCTGTTTCAGCTTTTCCTTGCGGCGGTCGAGAAAGCGGGTCAGGGGTTTGCCTTCGGCATCGTAGTAGCGTGCAAACAGTACCTGGGGATTGCGGTGCAGGTCGCGTATCAGCCGGGTGAGCTCCGGTGTGTTGCCATCCCAGATCGCCACGGGTGCCGCCAGGGCCATCAGCTGAGCCAGGCTGCGGGCGCTGTCTTGCACCGCACCCACCAGTAATGTCTCGACCTGCTGTTGTTCTGCACTCAGCTGCTGTTGCAGCGATTGGCTCAGGGCCCGCTCACTGTCAGTGGATAGGCGCTGAATCGCCGCCCCGGTCTGCGCTTCGGCCTGGGACAGGCGTTCGGCCAGACGGATGCTGCCCCTGTCCAGGGTGGTACTCACCTGGCTGACCAGCTCGCTGATATTGCCCCGGGTCATAAACAGCAGGGTACTGATCTGCAGCAGGATAATGATTGTTACGGCAATAAGGATCGGACGTAGCAGGCGGCTGCTGAGAAAAGCTGGCATGTTGCTGTGCATAGGTGGGTGCCTGTCACTGAATAGCCGGAAGCCCGGGGTAGTTGAGCAGTCGGCAGAATTTGGGTGCACCTATAGTAATACTTTTGTCCTAGTCCCTGCATCGGCAAAAACACATAGAAACAAGCCCGTATTAGTGGCTAGCGGTATTGCAGGGGGCTGGAAAAAGGGGGAAAGGTTCAACGGTGAAGCCGGATTGGCCGGTTGCAGCAGAGCTGAACCAGTCGTCGCGGTGGATCGCGCGGGCGCAAAGAGAGGAGTTTGCGCGGACTGTTCAGTCTGGTTGCTGCGTCAGGTAGTAGCGTTAAGGGAACGCGGCCTGTTATTTCTGCGGGATATTACGGAAATGGCTGGCGTGATCGGTTTCCGGATAGTTTTTATCCAGCCAGCTGTGCATCGCATCGGTAGACATCAGGCCGGTCATCTTCTTCCAGCTACGGCGTTTGTGGTTTTCGGACTGGTCGAAATGTCCAAAGCAGGTCCACTGGGTGTTATGTGGGTTATTAAAACGCTGTACGCTGAGGTTATCGCTGATTGTAATTAACATAGTTTCTTCTTCTTTATAAAAATATAGTTGTTCTCTTTGCCGTATTTACAGAATTAAGTTTTATGCAGATAGTTTTTAGCCTTCAAATACGCAGGGTATTTAAATTAACATACTGCCGATGGAGTGACCCCGGGGAAGCAGGACTTACTGTTCAGGGAAAATAATCGGGTGAAACTGTTCTATGGGAGGCAAAGTCTGGCAAGGGCCAGATTTTTGCGGACTGAAACTTAATTCATGTCCGGGTGAAGCGGTTTACGTCCAGTGCGGTAATTCCGGGCAGCGTACTGCCCGGAATCAACAAACTATCTGTTGTGCTGGCACGGTCGCTAACTATGAATGCAGCGAAGCCGGATGCCGGGCAAATCAGATCAGTTTGATGTTTTCTGCCTGAGGACCGCGCTGGCCCTGAGCAACAGTAAATTCTACGCGCTGGCCTTCAGCCAGTGAGCGGAAACCGTCGCCCTGGATGGCGCTGAAGTGTGCGAACACGTCCGGGCCGGATTCCTGCTCAATGAAACCGAAACCTTTATCATCGTTGAACCATTTAACGGTGCCTGTAGAAGTAGACATAGTCATATCCTGTGTAATCAATTAGTTAGCTCTTTCTAGAGCGTGAAGCCGGAAGTCTTGCGAGAAATTATGTGATAACAGGACGAGGTACTACAGAAGGAACTTCGAAATGATAAGCATAAGAGATCGGAGATTTTCGAGCTGGTCAAAGCTTATACAGATACGCGGGGATGGTCAATCATTTTAATCATTATATTCTGATTTAATTGCCCGCAGTTATTCTATGGCTCGAGATCAGGGGTTAAAGCAATGCTTTAGCCCCTGCCGTTTTGATGCCGCTATATTTTCCGGCAGGCAGTGTCAGGGCCAATGCGCGGTTCGCGGATTAACCTGCCTTGGTGCTCATTATCAGTGATACCCGGTTATAACGGCAGCGGCGCATCCGCCTTGACTGCCCGCAGGGCGAAGTTACTTTCGATTTCGCGCACCATACTTAGTTGCTGGATCTGACGTACCCAGAGGTCATAGCCCTCAAGGTCGGCCACCACCACCTCCAGCAGGTAGTCGGCAGAACCGGAGACGGTGTGGGCGTTCACCACGGCTTCCATCTGTTGTACTGCGGCCTCAAATCCCGCCACGCTGTCGGCACTGTGGCTACGCAGCTTGACCTGCACAAATACGGTCATGGCGAGGCCGAGGCGGTTACGGTTCAGGCGCGCTTTGTAGCCCTCGATAACCGCCTCTTCCTCCAGCCGCCTCAGACGACGCAGACAGGGCGAGGGCGAGAGGTTGATCTGTTCGGCAATATCCACATTGCTGAGGCGGCCGTCACGCTGCAGCGCATCAAGGATTTTCAGATCGGTGCTGTCGAACTTTTCCTGGCTCATTTTATGTTTAGTAACCTTGAGCAATATTATGTCGATAATTGTAGATCCTGAGATATCTTATGCTAATCAGAAAGTAAAAGAGTAGATAAATAGCCCGGAAATGCCCGTCCAACCTGACCGATACTAATGCCGCTTTTAACACAGACATTATTCGGGCGGGTGGCAGATGAGCAGACAGGATGCAGAACACTACCGGGGTGAGCCGACGGGGGATATGGCCGGCTATGGCGCGATGGCATTGACGGTGCTGATCTGGGTGGCGTTCCTGTTGTCATTACGGGCCGAGGGCAACTCGGGCCTGACGCCGAGCGATCTGGCGCTGATGCGTTTTGGCACTCCGGCATTATTGCTGTTGCCGCTGCTGTGGCTGCAGCGCAAGGCACTGGCGGCCGTCAGGCTGCGGCACCTGCTGATGATCCTGCTGGGCGGCCTGCCGTTCTTTTACCTGGTGTCGCTGGGCAGCCAGTATGCTCCGGCGGCCCATGCCGGGGCACTGGTGCCGGGCACGGCACCCTTGTTTGTCACTGCTATGGCGGTGCTGGTATTCGGTGAGCCGCTGCCGCGTTATCGCCTTTGCGGACTGCTGGTGATTATGGCCGGCGTGGCCGCGCTGCTTGGCAGCAGCCTGTCCGATCTGGACAGTGGCTACTGGCGCGGCCATCTGGCGTTTCTGGCGGCGAGCCTGCTATGGGCTTTCTATACCCTGGGCCTGCGTGTCGCCGGGTTGCCGGCGATGACCGCTACCGCGCTGCTCTGTGCCGGATCGATGCTGGGGTTGCTGCTGATGCTGGGCGGCGGACTGGTACAGAGCCAGCTTTCGGCGGTGAGCTGGCAGGAGTTATGGCCCTTCTTCCTTGCCCAGGGCGTCGGCGCTGGTGTGGTGGGCGGTATCACCTATGGTATTTCGATCAACCGGCTGGGCGCGGAAAAGACCGCTGCCATCGGTTCCTTTACCCCGGCGCTGGCAGCCATCGCGGCGATACCCTTGCTGGCGGAAACACTCAGTGCCGCATCGATCGCCGGTGTGATACTGATTATGGCCGGGGTTTTCGTTGCCAGTGGGGTGGTGAAGCTTAAGGCCGGACGTCAGCCGGAGATCGCCTGAATCTCGGGCCGTCTGCTGCTGCGGGGCCTGGCTGCCGCAGGCTGTGGACAAGCTGTTACGGACTTTAAGTTGCAGCTGCAATGTTTTATTCACAGCCGGTTTGAGCCGCCTGTGGGTAACTGCAGGCGGCCGTCACTTATCCAGTCCGGCCGCAAACTATTGCGTCGGGGACGGCTTGATACAACTTAGCCCTGTGGGCAACTAAGTTATGCACAGGGCTTATGACGCCGCCGGATCGGGCGTAGAATGCACGACATTCTTTATCCCAAATCAGGCCATTTTTGTGAAATCGGATGCACTTAAGGCTGACCTGCTGCTGGTCGTGGTAACCCTGCTGGCGGCGGCCGGCTGGATATTTTCCAAGGAAGCCCTGCAGGGGTTTTCCCCGCTGTTATTTATCGCCATTCGTTTCTCGCTGGCCGGACTGGTATTGCTGCTGATCGGCTTTGGTGCCCTGCGCCGTCTCGATGCCGGGGGTGTAAAACGCACGGTCGGGGTCGGGCTGGTATTCGGTGTGGCGATGGTGTTCTGGATTCTCGGTCTGCATCATGGCCAGCACCTGGGTGTCGGCGCCTTCCTTACCAGTATCGGCGTGGTTCTGGTACCGCTGGTGGCGCTGCTGTTTGGCGACCGCCCCGACCTTTCCTGCTGGCTGGCGCTGCCGGTGGCGGCGGCCGGACTGGCCTGCCTGTCGCTGGACAGTCAGTTTGCCTTTGGCTGGGGTGAATATGCCTACCTTGCCGCGGCGGCGCTGTTTGCGCTCTATTTCAATCTTAACAGCCGCGCGGCGGCGAAAACCTCTGCCATAGCGCTGGCGGCGATCCAGCTGATGCTGGTGGGCGTTATCGGTTTTCTGGTGTCGCTGTTTACCGAAACCTGGCAGTTTTCTCAGCCGCCGGCGATCTGGGGCTGGCTGGCGGCCAGTATCCTGATCGCGACCAGCCTGCGTTTCTTTGTCCAGACCTATGCCCAGGGACTGGCGCCTGCCAGCCATGCCGCAATCATTATGACGCTGGAACCGGTCTGGGCGGCGCTGCTCGGGGCCTGGTGGCTGGGCGAGCAGATGAACGCCATGCAGTTTACCGGCTGTGGCCTGATCCTGCTGGCGTTGCTGGTTAACCGTGGCCGGATGCTGCTGCGCTGGCTACGGGGTTCCGAGTCGCGCCGCCAGCCGCTGTCAGGAGGTGGCTGACAGCGTTTTGCTGCAGCGCTTACGCTGGTACATCTGCTGGTCCGCCAGCTGATACCATCGTTCCGGGTCCTGTCCGGCCATGCTGAGCAGGGCATAGCCGATACTGCCCTGGATATTGCGACCGGTGAGCATCGTCAGACGTTGCAGGGCGGCATCAAACTGGCTGTTAATTCGGCTGACCAGGGACGTTTCTGCGGCCGGAAAGAGCAGGGCAAATTCGTCCCCACCGATCCGAAACGCCATATCCTCGGCCCGCCCGAGCTGGTTTAGCTCGGTTGCCAGCAGGCGCAGTAAGCGATCGCCCTCAAGATGACCGTACTGGTCGTTGTAGTGCTTAAAGCTGTCCAGGTCGACGATCGCCAGACAGCTGTCGCTACCCGGGTGCCGTTGCTGGCTGATCAGCTGCTGACAGTGATAGTCAAACTGCTTCCGGTTAGCCAGACCGGTCAGGCAATCCTTGCGGGACTCTTCCAGCGCGTTCTGCAGCTGGTCGCTGGTTTGTTCCAGCTGCATATGGGCAGAAAGGGCCAGGGAGGCCAGCGTAATCACATCTTCGGTATGGCGATAATCCACCTCTCGTTGATCATGTATCGCCATAATATGGCCAAGGGGGCGCAGGTCAGGGCCCCGGTAGAGCAACCCGGCGTAGGTCTTGGCGCCTATTTCACGCAGTGCCGTGTTGGCCGGAAAAGCATCGACCACGTCGGTGAACAGGGTATAACGGCGGGAACTGGCCATAGCTTCGCAAGGCGTGCCGGCGATGGAGAAGGAGAAGTTTCCGGTCAGGCCGTTTTCATTACAGTGAGCCAGTACCTCGACCTGATCGTCGACAAAGCGGGTGACCGAGACCCAGCGCCAGCCGATCAGGCGCTGTACCGCTTCCGCCGTCGCGCTGTAGATATCAGTGGCGCTGTCGATGCTGTGCAGCATCTCGCTGAGCGAGAGCTGGGTGGCCCGGGCGGGTGCGGTGCGTCTGACCACCAGTGCCCGCGCGCCCTCCAGAGTGAGTGGCTGACAGCGGTAACCGGGCAGGCCGGCGGAGCTATCCTGCAGCAGCCGAAGCCGGTCTTTCTCCGGATAGCCGAGAAAGGTGGGGTTGGCATATCCGGGGTGATCCCCTGCTGCCAGAATCGCGATCCCATCCTGACAATGGGCGAAAATCGCATGATAGTCTTCAGGTTTCAGCATCCTCAGGATCCGTAGTCGGCTGTATCTCGGGTCAGTATAGGGCTCAGGCTCTCCGGCATCATCCACGATAGTTGTTGAACGATTGAATCCGGAATGAACCGTGTGGCATGGTAGGCGGCGAACGGGCCAGTCCATTAGTGCAACAGTTTTGGCCTAAACTGTAAAGAATACGAACATAGGGCTGCGGCAATGGATGCTGCCCGGATGTGGATGGGAGTGTGTTATGTGGGGAAGCAGAGCGGGAATACTCAGGCGGGCCGCAACGACAGTGTTAGCGGCACTGGCGATCTCGTGGGTGACGGGCTGTACTTCCACCACGGGACTGCTGTTCTATCCACAGCAGGAGTTTGTCCGCACCCCGGCAGATCTCGGCCTGGCGCACGATAATGTGGTGATGCGCACCAGCGACGATATCAAGCTGTATAGCTGGTACCTGCCGGCGAAAGGCGAGAGTCGCGGTTCGGTACTGTTTCTGCAGGGCAATGGCCAGAATATCAGCACCCATATTATGAGTGTCGCCTGGTTGCCGGAGGCGGGCTATAACGTCCTGTTGCTGGGCTACCGAGGCTATGGCCGGTCGGCTGGAGAGGCGAAGCTGCCGGATGTGTTCCGCGATATCGAGGCGGCGACGGACTGGATGCTGCAGCATGCCCCCACGCCGCGATTCGTCCTTGGGCAGAGCCTGGGGGCCTCTCTGGCACTGGCGTCTATGGGGCCTGCCCAGCGCGCAGCCTATAAGGGCCTGATTCTGGATGCGCCTTTTGCCAACTATCAGGAGATCTCCAATTTCCACCTCAACAAGAGCGTGCTGGGGATGGTGGTCTCGCCGGCGGTTTACCTGTTACCGAACAGTTATCAGCCGATCGACAATATCCGCAGCAATAAGCTGCCGAAACTGTTTTTTACCAGCCCCAATGATCAGACGGTGCCGATGGATCAGACCATGCAGCTCTATGCCGCGGCGCCTGAACCGAAACAGCTGAGCACCCATCAGGGGCGGCATATCGCCACCTTCAGCCAGGTCGAGCAACGCGAGGTGATGCTGCAGTTTATGCAGGCCCAGGCGCTGGCCCGGGCCCCGCTGATCCCGATTATTCAGGGGGCTGGTGGTGGCGTCAGTGCTGAGCCGGAAACGACAAAGGTTCTCCGCTACCCGTGCCGGACCTGCCCGGCCAACTGATCGCCTCTAACGGATCACCGGCATGGTTGGCCAGGCGCGCTGGTGTAGCATCTCGCAACCGTTGTCGGTGATCAGGATATTCTCCTCGTGCACCATCATCCGTCCCGGGGCGAAGGTCATGCCCGGTTCCAGGGTCAGGATCATACCCGGCTGCAGGACCACATCGCCGCCCTGCACATTGGATGGCCATTCGGTCAGCTGCATCCCCAGACCGTGGCCCATACGGCCGACATCGTTACCCAGGGCACCGGCTTTCTCCATCACATCCCACATCGCCTGCCAGACATCACCGGTGGTACGTCCCGGTGCGGCGACCTGCAGTCCCGCTTCGGTTGATGCAAACACCGCGTCATAGGCCTGGTGGCAATCGGCCGCTACCTCGCCAAAGGCAAAGTTACGGTCATAGTCGCTGAAGTAACCGTCAAAGTTGGCGCCGGTATCGATAATCAGTACATCGCCTTCGCTTAGCTCCCGGTCACTTGGCCCCATGATGATATCGTCGTAGCCGCCCTGGCCGGAGGCGGAGATCAGGTAGGGGCAGCTGTCGGCACCCAGACGCAGCATCTCCAGCTGCATCAGCTTGCAGGCCTGGCGTTCGGTCAGGCCCGCCACCAGGTGATCGCGCAGGTAGTTGAAACCGGCGGCGGTCACTTCACAGGCGAAGCGCACCTTGGCGATCTCGGCGGCGGATTTAATGCTGCGCAGGTCGCGCATTATCAGCGAGACATCGACCATCTCCAGCTGGCTCAGGTTCTGCTGCAGCCAGGCAAAGTTGCTGGCCGGCATGCGCAGATGGGTTTCCGGGCCGAGCATGGCGCCGATGCGGCCATGACGTTTACTGAATTCACTCAGGGTCTGGCTCAGCAGGCTGATACCGTCATCCTCGGGGCGTGGTGCGGGCCAGCTGCGCACATCGTCGATCCAGGTCTGTGCAAAGCCCGCGACACCGATTCCCGGTACCACGGCGACCGGTTTACCTTCGGCCGGTACCACCAAAAACCAGGGCCGGGTCGGGCTTTCCCAGAACTGCGATTTAAAGCCGCTGAAGTAACGGAACTCCTGTTCGGTACAGAAGAACAGGGCATCGATCTTCTGCTCATGCATCCGTTGCTGCAGGCGCGCGGTACGCTGTTCAAACTCCGCCAGTTCAAAGCCACGGGGTGGCGCTATCAGGTGCTCAGTCATCGGGTATCTCTCTTATTCTTGTGTGGCTCTCTGCGAAAAAGCCGAAACGCCCGCTGGGGACGTTCCGGATCTGTTCGCAAGGGCCTTAGCGATTAGTTAAAGGCCAGGTCGCGCAGCAACAGTGCGATACCCGGGAAGAAGATCAGCAGGGCAGACATCAATGCCAGCAGCAGGAAGAACGGCAATGTCCCGCGGATCACCTCCAGATAGGGTTTATTGAAGATCGCGATAGCGGTGAAGATATCGCAGCCAAACGGCGGCGTGGCCGAGCCGATCGCCATCTGCAGGGTCACCATCACACCGACCAGGATCGGGTCCAGCCCGGCGCTGTCGATAATCGGCATAAAGATCGGCGTCAGGATCAGCAGGACCACCAGGGAGTCGACAAACATGCAGCCGACGAAGAACGACAGGGCGATCACGAACAGGATGAACTCCGGCGATGCATCTTCCAGGTTCAGCGGCGCCAGCAGCTCCTGAGGGATCTGCTCGAATGAGATATACCAGGAGAACGCCTGGCCGACACCCACCAGGATAAATACTACGCCGGTAATCAGGCCGGTGCTGAGGGAGGCATCGAGGATATCTTTCAGGCCCAGCTGACGGTAGATCACACACTCGATCAGGATCGCATAGAGCACCGAGAAGGAGGCCGCTTCGGTCGGCGTAATAGCGCCGGAGTAGATACCGCCGATAATCAGTGCCGGGAAGCCCATCGGCAGTATCGCCTTGCGGATCGCCTGCCAGCGTTCGCTGCCGCTGGCTTTCGGTTGCAGCTCAATCTCATCACGGTGCATGTAGCTGTAGAAGTAGCTGTAGCCGGAGAACAGCAGCGCCAGCACGATGCCGGGGCCGATACCGGCGATAAACAGCTCGCCGACACTGGCGTTGGCCAGGGTACCGTAGAGAATCAGGCCGATGCTGGGGGGAATCAGGAAGGCGATATCGCTGGCGTTGATAATCAGCGCCATCACGAAGCTGTCCTTGTAACCCGCCTGCAGCAGCTTCGGCCGCATGATCTGTCCCACCGACACCACGGTTGCCTGGGTCGAGCCGGAGACCGAACCAAACAGGGTACAGCTGATACAAGTAGTGATCGGCAGGCCGCCGCGCATATGGCCGACAAAGGCCTCGATCAGTCGCAGCAGCTGGGCGGCGGTATTACCCCGGGTCATGATATCGGCGGCGAGGATAAACATCGGCACCGCGATCAGGGCGTTGGGCGAGATGCCGGTGACCACCTGCTGGATCAGCACCTGGGGCTCCACATCGGAGAAGTGCAGCAGGCCGATCAGGGCGCCGATTGCCAGGGGCACCACCATCGGGAAGCTGAGCAGTAACAGCACCACCATCACGCTGACCAGCGCGAAGGTGATGACATAGATATCGAGTTCGCCGGCGATGGCATCAGAGATAAGCTGGAACAATGAATCCATCGGTTAGCACTCTTTCTGTTCGATCAGGCCGTCGGAGATATAGATCTCCCGGTGCAGGATGTTGAGCAGGAAACCGGACAGGTATTGCAGGCCGGCCATAAAGAAACCCAGTGGGATAATGCTGTAGACGATATAGACCGGGAACTGCAGCGCCGGGCTGAGGCGGTTAAGTTGTTGTAGCTCCTGCACATAGAGCACCGCCTGCCAGCTGAGATAAAACATCAGCGCTGCAGTGGTGCTGGTAATCAGCAGGGTCAGCGCCTTGCGGCCACGCTGGCCGAGCATGTCGTAGAAGGCGGTCATGCGGATATTGCGGCCCTTGCGCACAGCATAGGCCATACCGATAAAAGTGACGCTGACGATCAGGAACTGGTTGAGCTCTTCGGCGAAAAACACGCTCTGGTTAAAGAAGTAGCGGCCGAAGGCGTTGGCATTGGAGTTGAGCATCATGATCAGAATCGCGGCCATCAGGACCCAGGCTTCGATCTTCTCGGTGATCTGGTTGATGCTGCTTAAGGTGCGTTTCATGGCGAACCTCCCGGCGAAACCTGCAGTGGGGAAAACAGCAGAGACCGCAAGGGTCTCTGCCAGAGGGCAGATTTACAGCTGGTGCATCAGTTAGCTGATGCGGCTTCTTCGACTTCGGCGATCAGGCTGGTCAGGATCTTCCTGGCACCCTGACGTGCCTGTTCCTTCTCACCGTCGTCATAGGCGTTGGCCACTACATCGTAATAGGTCTGGTGCAGACCTTTAGACAGTTCCTTGAAGCGTGCGCGCTCGGCTTCGTTCAGTACCACTACCTGCAGATCCGGGCGTTCCTGGCGGATCTTGGCCATGTTGTCGCTGTTGATCTTCAGCTGGTACTCGTAAGCGGCTTTGTCAGCGGCTTTGGTCGCCTTCTGGATCATCGCCTGCTTCTCAGCCGACAGGTTGTTGTACCACTTGCTGTTGGTGGAGAAAGTACCGACGTAAGGCTGCTGGCCCGGGAACATCAGGTAATCCTGCACTTCGTGCCACTTGGCGTTGTAGATGAAGTACACCGGGTTCACCATGCCATCGATGGTTTTCAGCTGCAGTGAGCCGTAAACCTCACCCCAGGACAGCGGCGTCGGCGTTGCGCCGAATGCCTTGTAGGTCTCTACCGGGATGGTGGAGGTGAAGGTACGGATCTTCTGGTTGCTGAAGTCTTCCGGGGTGCGGATCGGTTTGTTGGCACCCCAGGCCATCTCGCCTTCAGACATCATGGAGAGCAGTTTCAGGTTAACTTTCTCGAACTTAGGCGCCAGGTCCTGATAGATGGTTTTACTACCGGTCAGTACCTTGTGTACCACCTGCTCATCGGTACCCATCACGTAGGGCAGGCTGATCGCCTGGACTTCAGGCACGTAGGAACCCAGGTGGCCGGTGCCGACAGAGACAAACTGGATGGTGCCCTTGGCCGCGAGTTCGACGATATCGTTCTCGGTACCCAGCTGACCGTAGTAGTAGATCCGCACTTTGATATCGCCGTCGGATTCCTCCTTGATCACCCGGGCAAACTCTTTGGCATAGGCATCCTGCACATCTTTCTTGTCCTCTTCCGAGGCGAACTTCCAGGTTTCGGCCTGTGCGCCGAGAGAGACACCGAATGCCAGTGCCATTGCCAGTAACTTCTTCATGATCGCTCCTTATATTTATTTTCTGCTATCGCTGATAGTTAAGTGAGTTGCAGTTGAGTCGGTCGCAGTCGTCTTTTGCTTCTACTCTTTATGCTTTCAGCTGGTCGCGGACCAGCTGGCTCCAGTAAGCGGCGCCCTTTTCCAGGATGGCGTCGTTAAAGTCATAGTGGGGGTTGTGCAGGGCACAGCCGCCAACCGATTCCGTGCCGTTGCCGAGCAGGGCGTAACAGCCCGGCTTCACCCGCAACATGCTGGAAAAGTCTTCTGAGATGGTGAACGGGTCGCAGGCCGGGTTGATGTTCTCAGCCCCCAGAGCGGCTTCGGCGGCGCGGATCGCATGGGCGGTCTCGGTAGCGCTGTTTACCGTTGGATAGAAGGTGTTAATAAAGCTGAATTCGTAGCTGGCACCGGCGGCCTGGCAGATGCCGGCGACGATGCGCTCCATGTTCTGCTCGATCTTCGCCAGCGAGTCTTCGGTAAAGCAGCGGCAGTCGCCCTTGATGGTGACCTCGGAAGGGATCACGTTGACGGTACCGTTGGTGACAAATTCGGTGGCGGAGACCACGGCGGTCTCGTGGATGGCGCTGAGATTACGTGACACGATGGTCTGCAGGCCCAGAATCACCTGGGAGCCGACCACGATCGGATCGACACCGGTATGCGGCATGGCGGCATGGCCACCGATCCCCTTAATGACGATCTCAAAGCTGCTTTCGCTGGCCATCAGTGAGCCGGGACGGACGGTAAAGCTGCCGGCGGGCAGGCCCGGCAGGTTGTGCAGGCCGTAGACCGCTTTCATCGGAAAACGCTCGAACAGGCCATCGTCGATCATCGCCTGGGCGCCCTTGCCGCGCTCCTCGTCCGGCTGGAAGATAAAGTAGACAGTACCGTTAAAGTCGCGGTGCTCGGCCAGGTGACTGGCCGCGCCCAGCAGCATCGCCGAGTGGCCGTCGTGGCCGCAGGCGTGCATCTTGCCGTCATGGCAGGAGCGGTGCTCAAAGCTGTTCTGCTCATGGATAAACAGCGCATCCATATCCGCACGCAGACCGATCGCTGCCTCGCCGTCGCCACAGCGCAGGATGCCGACCAGGCCGGTCTGGCCCACATTGCGAACCACCTCGATACCGAAGCTCTCCAGCTGGCGGGCGATGAAGTCGGAGGTCTGCTCCACTTCAAAGCCACACTCAGGATGGCGGTGCATATGGCGGCGCCATTCGGTCATGCTGGCGATCAGGTTTGCGTCGATAACAGGCATCAGAGGTCTCCGTTAAGGTTACCGGTTCTAATTCGGGTATGTCTGGGATTAGTTAGTGTTGCCGGGCAGGGCGCGCAGCAGCAGGCCAAAACCCTCTACCGGCTCGGCGTAGCCCGCCAGCTGCAGGCTGTGCCAGGCCAGTGCCTGGTTGCTGCTGACCACCGGCTTGCCCAGCTCGGCTTCGATCTGCTCCAGTACCAGTGAGGCGCGCAGCGCGGTGCAGGAGATAAACAGTAGGTCGGCCTGCGGATCGCAGCACTTCCTGGCGGCCTCAGCGATATCCTGGGGAGTGATATAGGTCATCGCCGTATCGTCTTCGAAACCGAAGCCGCAGATATTGAGAACTTCAAACCCCATCTCGTTAAACAGTGAGGCAACGTCCTGGTTCACCGCTTCGGTATAGGGGGTCAGGACAGAGATACGCTTGGCGCCGAAATGCTCAAAGGCTTTGAGGGCGGCGGTGACCGGATTGGTGACCGGGGTCCCCGGGCGGGCCTGCTGTACCAGCTCGGTGATACGGTCGTTGCCGATCGCCACGGTGCCGGAGGTGCAGGCATAGATGACAGCGTCGAGTTCAGTGCCAGGCAGAATAGTGTCGGTGGCAGCCGTGATCCCCGGTGCCATAGTGCGCAGATTCTCGATGGTGAGCGGATTATAGTTGCGCACCCGGCTGGTAAAGGCCTCGACGCTGGCCGGATACATGCGGCGCAGGTCAGACTCGATATTGAAGTCGGTGGCCAGAGCGACGACGCCGATGCGGCCGGCCGGGGCCAGCTTTTCCAACGGGTACTGATGCTCAATGGTGTCCAGTTTCATGCTCAGAATCTCGCAGCTTGCTGACAGTCCGCTGTCGGTCGTTGTTTTTATGGCCGCTGCGCTGGCTCCGTTTCGGCAGGGCATGCAACTATAGTAGAGGGGCTGAATGCGGTGAAAACGTGTACTTGAACGTTATGGTGATGAAAGGCCGCAAATAATTGTGGAAAATGAGGAATTAAGTACCGGGTCTGCTGCAGCATGAAGGCATTGCCAAAAGCAGTACTTTGCACTGGCGACCGCGCTGAACAACAACCACAGAACTAAGACAGGACAGTGATCTGCACAGCGGGCAGGTCGCTGCAGATGGAGAGCACTATGAGCCCGACCCCATCCCTTAACCTGGACAGCTTCGATCGCAATATCCTTGAGATCGTGCAGCGATCCAACCGCGCCACCTCCGACCAGATCGCCGAACAGGTCGGGCTGTCGCCCGCCGCAGTACAGCGTCGGCTGAAGAAGATGCGCGAACATAAGGTGATCCAGGCTGATATCTCAGTAGTAGATCCGCGCAGTGCCGGACGGCCGATGACCTTCGTGGTACAGGTGACACTGGAACGCGAGCGTGCCGACCTGATGGATGCCTTCAAGAAGGAGATGAAGCTGCATCCGGCGGTACAGCAGTGCTACTACGTCACCGGCAGTTCCGACTTTATCCTGATCATCACCGGCAAGGATATGGAGGATTATGATCGTTTCACCCGTGAAGCCTTTTTTGATAACACCAATATCCGCGGCTTCCAGACCAATGTGGTGATGGATGCGGTTAAAGTGGGGCTATCGGTGCCGCTGGCCGAAGAATAGGGCCAGCACGGTAGACAAAAAAATCCCGCCACTGAGTTCAGTGGCGGGATTTTTTATAGCCGCAGGTTGGGGGTGGTTAGCCGACCAGCTGCTTGTAGAGTTCAGGATCGGTGGCACCTTCAGTGCCGATCACCAGTACCTGGCTGTCAGCCGTCAGGCCCAGCTTGGCAGAGAAGTCTTCGCTGTCGCGGGCGATCACTGCCGCTGCCAGTCCCGGTACCGCAGACTCACCGGCTTCGATCGCCGGATCAGACTCAAAGCCCTGCGCCAGCAGACGCATGGTTTCAGGCACCGCATCTTCGCTCAGAGTCAGGAAGTGGTCACCGCCGGTGGCCAGAATTTCCCACGCCAGGGCGGACACTTCACCACAGGCCAGGCCGGCCATCAGGGTATCCAGATCGCCTTCGACCACCACGGTTTTGCCTTCTTCGGCGCTGCGCTGCAGGCAGTTAGCCTGTTCCGGCTCGACGATGACCACGGTCGGACGCTTGTCGCCCCACAGGTCCCAGAAATAGCCGGCAACGGCAGAGGCCAGGCCGCCCACGCCGCCCTGGACGAAGACGTGGCTTGGGATCTCGCCATCCAGCTGTTCGACGATCTCCGCCAGCATCACGGTGTAGCCCAGGGCCACATCCTTAGGGATCTCCATATAGCCTTCGTAGCTGGTGTCGGAGACGATGATACGGCCATTGGCTTTGGCATCGCTGTCTGCCTGACGGACGGAATCATCGTAGTTACCGCTGATACGGATCACTTCGGCACCGAAAGCTTCCATCGCCTGCTTACGGCCTTCGGACACATCGCGGTGGATATAGATCACGCAACCGCAACCGAACATCTGCGCACCCCAGGCCACGGAGCGGCCGTGGTTGCCGTCGGTGGCGCAGCTGACAACCAGCTCGGCCACTTCATCCTTCAGACTGCCGTTCAGCAGCTGCTGGGTGGTCGGACGGTAGCCCAGTTTCTGTTCCAGAACACTCTGCAACTGACGTGCTACGGCAAAGGCACCGCCCAGGGCCTTGAAGCTCTTGAGGCCGAAACGCTGTGACTCATCCTTGTACCAGATATTCTTCAGGCTGGATGCGGCTGCCAGGGCATTCAGGGCATGCAGCGGGGTCTGGCGATAGGCTGGCCAGCTCTTGATATCGGTAACCGCTTCCTCTGCTTTAGCGACACAGATCACATCCTTCTGTGCGTCGGAGTAGGCCAGTGCCGCATCTGCTTTAGGGTTGGCGAAGTGCGTCAGACTACCGTTGATTTTGACCATAACCAGTAACAACCTCGAATGTTCTTTACAGGAACAGCAGGATCGTTGTGCACGGAGCCTGCCGGAAAGCTGTATCCAGTCTAATGATGGCGGATGCGGAATTTCCTTGTAATGGGTTAGTTCCGTGCGGAATTTCGGTCGTCTGAGGTGTTTTAGTAATGCAAATGATCGGCAGCGGAGGTTTGGCACGCTGCCAGGGCCTGCTGGTCACGATTTGGCGCATTTTTTACTGACCGGCATCTCCACCAGGGGCTTGGTTTCTATACCGGCAGTTTTTTCTCGCTCCTGGTTCATTATCCATGTATCTGTGGCTTTGCGTGTTTTATCCCCATAAAGCGGTGAATAGTCGTCATGATTGGCGACGTAGGCCGCAACACTCCACGCAGTACATCTCTCCTGAATAAAAATCGTGGTGAGTTATTGTTCAATATTTTCTTGTCATTTATAAAATATATGATAAATATATTTGCAGTACGCAAACGGAATCTTAGAGGTCTACATGTCATATACCAATAATCTACCGGCAGACTTCAAGCAGCGCTTGTCCTGCTTCGGCAACTTCGACGTGATTGTTGTGGGCGGTGGTCCGGCCGGTATAGCGGCGGCAGTAACCGCGGCAGAGAGCGGCCATTCGGTGCTGCTGATCGAGCGCCTGGGTTTCTGCGGCGGCGCGGCGGTGGCAGGCCTGTCAGGCACTATCTGTGGTCTCTATATGACAGTGGAAGACCCGGAGCGGGGACGTCCGGAACAGATCGTATTCGGCTTCGCCGAGCGTTTCCGCGATGCCCTTTACCGCGAAGGCGGCCTGACCGAGCCGCAGATCTACGGCAAGACCTGGGTCGCGACCCATGACTGCGCCAAATACAAGAAAGTCGCCACCAACATGCTGCGCGGCGCCGGGGTAACGGTGCTCTACCACACCCAGATGATCGATGTGATCGCCGAGGACGATGAGCTGAAGGGGATGGTGCTGCATACCAAGTCCGGCTTTACCTCGGTCTATGCCCGCAAGGTGATCGACTGCAGCGGCGATGCCGACGTGGTCTACAAGCTGGGCCTGAAAACCAGCAAGGGCAACAACGGCGTGATCCAGAACCCGACCATGATGTTCAAGATCGGCAACGTGGATATGCCGAAATACCTCGCCTACTGGGGCCAGAACACTATCTCGCCGCCGAAGGTGGTGAGCATGCTGGAAGCGCGCGACGAGCTGCTGCGCAAGAAGGTCTGGCTGTTCCCGACCGTCAATCCGGGCGAACTGCTGGTCAACGCGACCAAGATCACCGGCTTTGATGGCCGTGCCCTGGACGTGACCGATCCGGTGGATCACACCGAGGCGGAGCAGTTCTCCATCTACCAGGCGGAAGCTTTCTTCAACTTCCTCAAGGCCAACGTACCCGGCTGTGAGGACGCTTACTTTATCGACTACGCCACCGAGGTCGGCGTACGTCAGACCCGCACCATCGACGGCATGGCCAAGCTGATGAATGACGATGTAGTCGGCAAGCGCAAGTTCAGCGACAGCGTGGTGCGCAGCTCCTGGCCGATCGAGCTGCACTACGGTGCCAAGCCGAAGACCGAGTGGCTGGTGGAGGACTACTACGAGGTGCCGTTCCACACCCTGGTACCGAAAGTCGGCAAGAACGTGATTGTCGCGGGCCGCTGCCTCAGCAGCGAGCACGAGGCATTGGCGAGCAGCCGTGTGACCGCACAGTGCTTTGAATATGGCCGTGCGGCGGCGATTGCTGCGGATCTGTCGATCCGCGAGGAGAAAACCTTTCAGGCGCTGGAAGGGAATCAGATTGCGCACCTGATGAAGTGATTGGATGAGGCCTGGGGAACGGCGGCCGTCGTTCCCGCTATCTACCTGCAACAACTATAAAAATAGGTATGTCTTATGACCGTTAAGGTTCAGATGTCTGATGACCTGAAAATCGAAACAAACCGCCAGATGCAGGTCACCAGCCTGTTGATCCTGCTGGCGGCGGTGGCTCCGCTGGTGCTCTTTCCCGAGGCGGGCAAGAACACCATCAATGCGGTCTTTAAGTGGATGACCAACAGCTTCGACTTTGCCTTCCTCGGCATCGGTCTGGGCGCGCTGGTGTTCCTGGTTTCCCTGGCGGCTTCCCGCCACGGCAATATCAAACTCAGTGCCGATAAGCATGCTGCACCGGAATTCTCCAAGGGTGCCTGGGGCGCCATGGTGTTCCTGGCCGGTATCGCCTCCGGCCTGATCCTCTGGGGTGGCACCGAGTGGGGTTACCACTACGCCTGGACTCCGTTCGGTATCGAGGCGAAGACACCGGAGATGTATACCGTGGCCCAGGGCTATGGCATCTTCCACTGGGGACCGACCGCCTGGGCGCTGTACTGCGTACCAACCATCGCGATCTCCTACATCTACTACGTGCGCCGGAAGCACATCTACAATGTCAGCGAGTCCTGCCGTGGTGCCCTGGGTAAGGCGGTCGATGGTCCGCTGGGCTCAATCATCAACTACATGTTCCTGTTTGGCGTACTGGGTGCGGCGGCCACTTCCCTCGGTCTTGGCACGCCGATGATCAGTACCGCCCTGGCCGAGGTGCTGGGTACCGAGCCGGGCATCATGATGGACCTGGCGGTGATCCTGGTCTGTACCGTGATCTTCACTGTCAGCAGCGGCCTGGGCCTCTCCTCCGGCATCAAGCGCCTGAGTACCTTCTCCACCCTGATCTCCCTGGCGATTGTGGTGTATATCTTCGTCGTGGGCCCGAGCAAGTTTATCCTGGCGCTGGGTATGGATTCCCTCGGCTACGCGGTGGAAAACTACATCAAGATGAGTACCTGGACCGACTCGGTGAACAAGAGCGGTTTCCCGCAGGCCTGGACGGTCTTCTACTGGGCCTGGTGGGTTGCCTACGCCCCGTTTATGGGCATGTTCGTTACCCGCATCTCCCGCGGCCGCACCATCCGCGAAGTGATCGTCGGCATGCTGACTTACGGCTCCCTGGGTTGCGCCCTGTTCTACATGGTCCTGGGCGGCTACAGCATCAATCTGCAGATCACCGAGACCCTGGCGGTGTCCGAACTGGTCAATACTAAAGGTGTGGCACCGGCGATCATCGAGATCTTCAAGACCCTGCCGGGCGCGACGCTGGTACTGGTCGCCGTGGCGGCCTCCGGAATCGTGCTGCTGGCAACCACCTTTGATTCGGCGGCCTATGTCATGGCCTGTGCCACCACCAAGCGTCTGGATGAAGGTCAGGAACCGGAGCGTTCCAACCGCCTGTTCTGGTGTTTTGCCATCGCCATCCTGCCGGTGACCCTGCTGTTCCTGGGCGGCCTGAAGACCATGCAGACCGCTTCGGTCATCGTCGGCCTGCCGGTGATGCTGATCCTGGTGTGCATGATGATCACCACTGTCCGTTACATTAAGGAGGATAACGCCTGATGAGCCAGCCTGTTGTTAAGGCGGTCGATCTGTACGCCATCGGTCCGGATGGAGAGAAGGTCAGCTGGTCTTCTTTCCTCGGTCCGATGTGCGAAGCGATGATCGTCGCCAGACTGACGTTCGATAACGGTCAGCAGGGGATTGCCGGCCTGACCACTTATACCGAGCATGAGTTTGACCAGACCGCCTTTCACAGCGCGGCCCTGATGGCACCTTTCCTGCTCGGCAAGGGACTCTACGATATCCCGCGGATCAATGCGGAGCTGGGACGCAAGTATGTGCCGCTCGGTCATCTGCCGATCTCGCTGTTCGATATCGCCCTGCACGATGCCAAGGCCAAGCAGGCCGGATTGCCGCTCTACCAGATGCTGGGCGCAGCGAAAGATAAAGTCCGCGCTTATGCCTCCAGCCCGCTGCTGCAGAGCATCGAGGACTATATCCGCTACTGCCACCAGATGCTGGATCAGGGCTTTAACGCCATCAAGATCCACCCGCGTTGCGTATTCGAAGAGGACTACGCCCTGGTGCAGGCGCTGCAGGCGGAGTTCGCCGGACGGGAGATCGGCTGGAGTCTGGATGTGGACTCCAACTACAACCTGGAGCAGGCGCTGAAGATGGGGCGCCTGCTGGACCAGTACCAGTGGGAGTTCTTCGAAGAGCCGCTGTCGGATTCCGATCTGGATGGCTATAAGGCGCTGGCCGATGCCCTGGATATCGATGTGATCTGTGGCGGTAACTCGTTACCCAACCTGCATCTGATCAGGCACGCCCTGCAGATGCGTGCCTGGGACCGCAGCCGCTTCGATGTCACCAGTATCGGCGGCTATACCGGCGCCATCAAGGTGATGGGAGCGACCCAGGCGATGGGCATGAAGGCCGAAGTGCAGTCCTGGGGCTATACCCTGACTCAGGCCGCCAACCTGCATCTGATGCTGGCCTACGGTAACTGCGACTATTTCGAACAGGCTGCACCCTACGAGAAGTATGAAGTGGGTGCCAGGCAGGTGTTCCGTCCCGATGCCGAGGGCTATATCCATCCGACCGGCCTGCCGGGACTGGGTGTCGAGTTGAACTGGGATGTGCTGGAGCCGTTTATCTACCAGCAGCGCCACTTCGCGCTCTGATCCTTTGCCCTAGTAGCAGCGACCTCTGGTTGTGCCTTCCGGAAGCTATACCAGCGTCCGGACGCGACGGGGCCTTGCTGCTACAGCTATCTTCTTCCGAGGTTAAACCCCATATGTCTGTTCGTATCGAAAAAGTTGAAGTGTTCTGCCTGCAGGACCCGCAGGCTGACTTTGTCCGCTTTGAAGGCAGCTACCAGAACCTGCTGGTGGTGGTGCATGGCGATAACGGCCTCTACGGTATTGGCGAATCCGACTCGCCGCCCCAGGTGGTCAGGGCGCTGATCGAGTCGCCGCCCTACAATCACCTCTCCTGTGGCCTGGCCGCACTGCTGGAGGGTGAAGTGCTGGATGACCCACGCCGCCTATGGCACAAGATGTACCAGAAAACCAACTGGCATGGCCGCCACGGCGTTGCTATCCACGCCATCAGTGCGCTGGATATCGCCCTCTGGGATCTGTTTGCCCGCAGTGAGGGGAAGCCATTACACCACTACTTCGGTGGCCTGAAGCATCAGCGCCTGCCGGCCTATGCCACTATCTATCCGATGGCGGCAGAGCCGAAGGCATTCAAAGCCCAGATCGGACCGTACCTGGAGCAGGGTTTCCGCCGCCTCAAGATCTGCGTCGAACCCTGGTGGCAGGATATCGATGCCACGATTGAGAACCTGAGCCAGCTGCGCGCCTTCGTCGGCCCCGATATCGAGCTGATGCTGGATGTGGCGATGGAATTCACCCGCTATGAACAGCTGGAACCCTTTATCCGCCTGCTGGAAGAGCTGGACTTTAAGTGGATCGAGGCGCCATTCGAGCTGGATAACCTGGCCGATCACCGTCGCCTGAAAACGGAAACCTATGTGCCGGTCGGCGTCGGTGACCTGGGCTTTACCACGGTGAAGGAGTTTATCCCCTATCTGGATGCGGATGCCTTCGATATCGCCCAGCCTGATATCACCCTGTTTGGCGGTGTCAGTGAGATGATAAAACTGCAGGCGCTGTTGCAGCCGGCCGGTAAGCGTATCGTGCCGCATGGCTACAACACGGAAATTACCCTGGCGTTGAACAGCCAATTCCTCGCGGCTCAGCCGCTGGTTGAGCCGCTGGAGTATTCCACCAGTCCCTCTATTCTGCGCCAGAAACTGATTAGCAATCCTATCCGGATCAATGCCGAGGGGATGGCAGAGGTGCCTGAAGAGGGCTTGGGGCTGGGGATAGAACTGAACTGGGATCTGGTAAAGCGCTGCAGCGTCTAGCGGTGTCGAGGCCGGCGAGAGTTAGCGGCTAAGCAGCTGCTGCAAGTTGGATAGCGACTCGCGCATCTCCTCCGGCGAATAACCACTAAATCCCAGGACTAAGCCGTTGTAGTGCAGCGCTCGCGCCGTTGAATCCGACAATGTTTCTACCCCGATGCCGAGCTGCTGCGCCCGTTGGGCCACCTCGCGGTCATCCAGATCGTTGTTAAGGTGAAACACCAGCTGCATCCCGGCCGGATAGTCCTGCACGGTACCGAACTGGCTGAATCCCGCCTTCAGTTGCTCGACCAGGAAACGGCGTCGTTCGTTATAGCGCTTGCGTACCCGCCTCAGGTGACGATAGAAGTCACCTGAGCGCATAAACTCGGCAAGCGCCTGCTGCGGCATCAGGCCTGCTCTCAGGCCAAAGTTGTCCATAGTCTGGCGCATAGGGTCGATCAGTGACTTGGGTACGATCAGATACCCCAGACGCAGCCTGTTTGAGAAGATCTTCGCAAAGCTGCCAATGTACAGCGTGCGGTGCAAGGCATCGAAACCCGCCAGGGCGGGGATCGGTCTGCCGCCATAGCGGAACTCGCTGTCGTAATCATCCTCGATAATCCATCCCTGCTGGTGGTTGGCCCAGTTTATATAGGCAGCACGGCGCTGGGGCGACATCACACCCCCCAGCGGATATTGGTGAGAAGGCGTAATTACCACCGCCGTTGGCTGGTTTTCAGAACAGGGCAGACGCGCGCCATCCTGATCGACATCCAGCCACACCGGCCTTATCCCCTGGCTTTTCAGCAGCTGAGTGATGGGTTGATAGCCCGGATCTTCGATGCCAACGCTCTGGTCCGTTGCGATCAGCGTGCGAAGGCAGATGTTCAGCGCATCGCTGGCTCCTGCTGTGACGATAATCTGTTCCGCGGATGCCTCTATATCACGCCATTCCCGGACATGCTCCGCAATCGCCTGGCGCAGTGCTAAGTTGCCGAAGGTCTCGTCGCAAAGAAGCATTGCTTCGGGCTCTGTTCTGCAGACCCGGGCAACCGCTTTTGCCCACTGGCGATAGGGAAATAAACGCATATCCGGCTCGCTGGGGGCCAGAGGTTTTAACTCTAGTTGGGGCACCGATTCCATCGGCACAGCTGTGATTTTCGAGGCTGGCAGCTCGACGCTACCTATGGCGCAAAGGGTATAGCCCGCACCCCGACGACCTTGCAGGTAGCCTTCCGCGACCAACTGTTCGTATGCCGTCACCACGGTTGAGCGAGACACTGAAAGTTCCCCGGCCAGAGTGCGGGTTGCGGGCACTGTTATACCGGGTTTTAACCGGCCTGAATGCGCCTGCCTGCGAATGGATTCACAGATCTGCTCAAAGATCGGTGTCTTGCTGGTACGGTCGATAGCAAACAGAAGGGGTGACTGCTGAGACATATTGGTATGTTCAATTTGTGCAAAATTGGAACTTAAAGGGATGCCAATAGCATTGCAAACTCAGTTCCGGGATAGGCGATGGCGCGTGCATGCGCCAGGTAGTCCCCAAGCCAGCCGCAATCGGCTAATTCCCCTAACACTGATCTGCTGTCCACAGGAGCAAGCTATGTTTCAACCCTCTGTTTTTCGTGAAGAACGTATCGAGGTGATGCACAAGATGATGCGTCAGAATCCCTTCGCCAGTTTGGTTTCGCTGCAGGATGGTGAGATGGTGGCGGATCATCTGCCGTTAGTGGTACACCCGGAGCTGTCTGAGCAGGGTAAGCTGCGGGGCCATCTTTCGCGGGCGAATCCCATTGGAACAAAGTTAGATCAGAGCACTGATGTCCTGGTGATATTTCAGGGGCCTCACCACTATGTGACGCCATCCTGGTACCCCTCAAAAATGGAGCACGATAAAGTGGTACCGACCTGGAATTACATCGTCGTACATGCCCGCGGCAAGGTGACGTTGCAGCAGGATCCTGAGTGGATTCTGGCCCAGCTGACGGAGCTAACCGAGCGCAATGAGCTGGGGCGACGAGCGCCATGGAAAGTCTCCGATGCGCCGGAAGAGTTCATCGCCCGTCAACTGCGGGGCATCGTCGGCGTCGAGATTGAAATAACGGCGCTACAGGGCACCTGGAAGGTCAGTCAGAATAAGGCAGTAGCGGATAGCCAGGGTGTAAGTGAGGGCTTGAGAGGTGAAGAGTCTGACAATGCTTTGGCGATGGCGCTTTGCGTTGAACAGCGTCGACGCTGCACTGACGGGCTGGGCAGCTAAGGGCCCGTCAAAACGTGCCGGTTAATGCAGTCTTCAGTGGGCACCACTTTGTCGCCTCGTGGGACTCCGATTTACGCAGGATTCGGATATAATCCGGCGATGCGAAATTCCCTGGAAAAGAAAACCAAAGCCGAACAGGCCGCCGAGCAGCTGGAAGCAGCCATCGTTGAGTGCCAGATAGCGCCGGGCACCGTGATGACCGAGACCGAGATCAGCGAATTCCTCGATATCGGCCGCACCCCGGTGCGCGAGGCGCTGATGAAGCTGGCCAATGAGAATCTGGTGCGTCTCTCCCGTGCCGGGGTGGTGATTCCCGAGCTGAATCCGATGACCATGCTTAAGCTGCTGGAGCCACGGGTGCTGATTGAGCGGCTCTGTATCGAGAAGGCGGTGGAGCGCATCACCGAGGCGGATAAAGCCCAGATCGCGCCGGTGATCGAGGCGATGCAGGGCTTGCAGCATAGCGACCGTAAGGGCTTTATGGCGGTGCTGCGCCAGATCCACCATATCCTGGCGCTGTCCTCGAAGAACGAGTTTATCCTCGCCTCCATCAAGACCACCCAGGGGCTGTCGCGCCGCTTCTGGTGCTACTACGCCACCGATCAGGACCAGTCCTACTGTACCGAGCTCTATATCCGCCAGATGCAGGCGCTGATGGCACAGGATGGCGATACCGCGCTGACTTGTTCTGCCGAGCTGATGCAGTACCTGCAGCAATTTACCCGCAATCAGATGGAGCAGTTCCGCTAAGACTGCCCACCGGCTTTTCTTCAGCTGTTGCGCGTTGCGAACGCCCAGGCAACTTACCAGCCAGCAGCGTCAGTAACCGCTTCAGCCCCCGGCAAAAGGTGTCCGCTCGGATCTGGCGGCCCCGGGCCACCAGTCGCAGTTTCTCTTCGTAACTCAGTTCAAAATTGTTGTGTTCAGTCATTGTCTTAGCCTCAGTTACTGCTGCCTTCCGCTGGCGCTGTATAGGGGGCTATTGTTGATCCGCAGGCGGGCGCCGACAAACGAGTTATACTTCGGTTTCAGACAAGGAATATTTAACTGACGCGAGGTTTTGGTAATGCCACATAAGCTTCCGCCGCTGAATGCGATTCGCGCCTTTGAAGCGGCTGCGCGTCATCGCAGTTTCAAAAAGGCTGCGCAGGAGCTGTTTGTCACTCCGGCGGCGATCAGCTATCAGATCCGCCAGTTGGAGCAACAACTTGGGGTACAGCTGTTTGAGCGAGAGAACCGCAAGGTGATCCTGACAGCAGACGCCCAGCGCTGCCTGCCGTATCTCAGTAACGGCTTCGAGCAGATCTCAAGGGGTATCGGTAAGCTGGTGGAAAGCCGTCAGCCGCAGCGCTTTATCGTCGCTGCAGGCCCTGCCTTTACGGTGAAATGGCTGGCGCCGGGGTTACAGCAGTTTACCCGCCAGCATAGCGATATTAATGTCAGTGTGATGGCCAGCATCGACCTGGCTGATTTCCGCAATGATGGCGTCGATGCCGCCATCCGCTTTGGCAATCTCGACCATAGTGGCCTCTATAGCGAGAAGCTGGCCGACGAAACCCTGGTACCGATGTGTAGCCCCGGCTGGCTGGCCCAGCAAAAGCCGCTGGAGGATGCACGTGACCTGTTCAGCCTGCCGCTGATTCACGATGATTCCATCTTCTTCGCCCCGGAAGTACCGGGCTGGGATACAGTGGCAGAAAAGTTAGGCTTGCCTGAAGCGGAAGCGCAGAAGGGCCTGCGTTTTAACCAGGCAGACCATGCCCTGCAGGCGGCGATGGATGGTGCCGGAGTCCTGCTGGGACGCCGGGTGCTGGCGACACCCGATCTGCAGGCGGGACGGCTGGTGACCCTGTTTCCGGAACTGGAGATGGAGGTCGGTATGGCGCATCACTTTGTCTGCCTGAAAGAGAAGGCGGACCTGTACCAGATCCGCACCTTCCAGCAGTGGCTGCAGCAGCTGTTGCAACCCGCTTTTCAGCGGGATTAGGGGGTTACCAGGTCAAACAACTCGGGCCGGGCCACCCATGTCGGGCCGCCGTTATAGAGCATATCGCCACAAAGCAGAGCGGAGCTTTGCAGTCCCGCCTCAATCGCGATCAACTGCCCGGCCAGGCCATCCCAGCTATAGAGGAAGGGTTCATAGTAACCCTCCGCCTGGCCCTGGATCACCATGCTCAGGGCGGTGGCAGCAGCACCGGTCTGGCGACTGACGCAACCGGCTTCAGCCCAGCGCTGTAGCATCCTGATCGCCTTTTGTGGCACATCGTCCCGCTGGCTGAAACCGATCACCAGCAGGGCTTGTTCCGGGCTGACCGGCTGATCACTGATATGGTGGCGCTGGCCATTGATATAGGCCCCTTTACCCCGTTCAGCACTGAGTAGCTCATTGCGCAGTGGATGGTAGATCAGGCCGATCTCAGGTTCACCATTGACCACCCGACACAGGGTGATGGCGAAGTCGGGAATGCCGCGCAGGAAGTTCGTGGTGCCGTCGATCGGGTCGATCACCCAGAGTGCGCCGTTTCCGCTATCGGACTCCTCTCCATACTCTTCACCCAGAATACCGTCTTCAGGAAAGGCGGCCTTCAGCGCATCACGCAGCTGGCGCTCTACTGCCCGGTCGGCCTCGCTGACCAGATCCTGGGCGCCTTTGCGATCGATGCTCAGCTCGCCACGGTTGTGGAAGTGATAGGTCGCCAGTTCCCCGGCACGACGGATAATGATTTCGGCCTGATTCAACATCGCTTTGCTCATCAACAGATTTAAAGTGATCTCATTGTGGCTTTTATCGCTGCATCGGGCCAGTCCAAGCGTGACAACTGTCACTAATTTATACAAATCACTCCTTATTTGTATGGTTAATTGCCGAAGCTATTAAGATCTGAGCCAGGAATTAAAGAAAAACTAAGTGAAATATTAAGAATTAATATTAGAGAAACTGTTCTGAAATATATCCTGCCTATTATGCACGCCGTTCACGCAGGAGTTGTCCTCTGAGAATAGAGGACAACTCCTGCTATGCCAGTCAATATAAGCGATACAGCCTGATATACAGCCAGCATTCTGGGTTTTATCCGGGGTATATATTGTTTGTTGGTAATTAACTTTTATCAGTGTGGTTTTTAACGATGGTTGTGCAACGGCTAAGTGTCTTTTTTATCGGTCTGACTTGTATCTGTAGCAATGTTGCATTCGCCGAAAGCGTTCTCCGGTTACAGGACGGTATATCGGTGCTGGCGAAGAATGGCCATGAAACCGATAGCAGTGATTTCAGGGATAACCAGAGTGCACTGGTATTGAGTACCGGCACCAACCAGCTGCTGGCGCGTTACAGTGTCGAGCTTTCCACAGGTGACGGCGACCTCGAGAAGAGTGACACCTTCGTGCTGCTGTTTGATGCGGCTGGGGGCCAGACTCTGCAGCTGAATGTTCCGGACATTAAGCGTTCCCGCGACCTTAAGGCATTCAACCGCAGTGGCAACTGGCAGCTTAGCGACCCGTCAGGGCAGGCGGTCAGTTATAAGAAAGCTGTTATTAAAAAGCAAGGCTTTCAGCTGGGGCGGGATTATGAGCGTGAGCTGGAAAAATTTAATAAAACTGACTCTCCGGCAGCATATAGTTTTAACCGGCCGGCCGTTAAATTAGCGACGAACTCTTTTTCTGAAAGTTTCAATCCTGAACGTCAGTCATCTTTGCCGTCTGCCAATACAGGCCCGGATAGGGTGATGACAGAACAAATGCTTAAGTACTGGTATAACCAGGCCGATTTTAAAACCCGTGAGCGTTTTAAGTCCTGGATAAGCCAATAATAATTTTTTAATAAGCCGGCATTCGGACGGTTTATTCATCGATCTTGAATATGTTGAATTTCGCCTCTGCCAGTCGGGTAGGGGACGGGACTGTTTTGGCAAAAAATCGGATATCAAAAATCCTAACTTTGGGGAAAGGGAAATGAAAAAGCTGGTCTTGGCTGCTGCTGTTATCGCAGCGACTACTGCAGGTTCTGCAAGCGCTGTTACTATCTATGAAGGTAAAGGTCTGACTTACAAGCTGAAAGGCGACTGGCAGATCCAGCTGCGTCAGGACGTCGGTAACGATCAGAACCTGGACGTTGAGTTCGATGATCTGGAACTGAAAAACTCCATTGCGTACGACCTGGGCAACGATATGACTGCCTTCGGTCAGCTGGATTTCGGCTTTAAGGATGCTGCTGAGAACAAGCAGAACGGTTCCGATCTGGAAGAAGCTTATGTGGGCCTGCAGTTCGGTAACACTGCCGTTGCGATTGGTAAGCAGAACTACGCCACTGACGAGTTTGGTGTTGAAGCCGCTTACGAGCTGAAACTGGACACTGACGGCTTTGAAGAGCGCGGTACCGACGGCGACGACGTGATCCGTGTCGACGTTGAGATGGAAAACTTCACCTTTATCGCTTCCCACGATATCGAAGCGGAAGGCGAGTCCAGCGAAAGCGGTCAGTCTTTCGACCTGTTCGCAGCGACCTCCGTTGCCGGTCTGGAACTGGCGGCGGCTTACCAGTCCAAAGAAGCGGCTGTCGGTGCTGACTCTGTTGATACCTTCGGTGTCAGCGCTGCCTACAAGCTGGGTTCCGTAACCCTGGCGGCTGACTACAGCTCTACGGACGATGTTGCCGATTACTACAACGTGGTTGCAGTGGTTAAAGCGGCTAAGACCACTAAGGTTGCCCTGGGTCTGCAGACTGTTGAGCCGGAAACCGGTGATGAAGCCACTGAGTGGTACGCCAACGTCACTTACAAGTTCCCGACTCAGAAGAACGTCAGCGTCTTTGCTGAGATCGCCGATACCGACGAAGACAACGTCGACCTGGGCTTTCTGACCGGTATGCGTATCAAGTTCTAAGTTGAAAAAGAGTATCCCCCGCCAACCCCTTCTGGTGGCGGGATACTGACTTCCCGGCCGGGCATTTGCCCGGCCTTTTTCGTTGTGCCCGGCGCAGGCGGCCAGGCGCTGAATGTTACCGTTTTGTGATAGTTTCCTGAGCCGATCTCCCGCCAACTATACTGGTTTTTGAACGCTTAAGTTCTTTTCCCTCTCTGGCTTTCTGTGACTGAGCTTTACAGCGGCGGGGTTTCAGGGACTTATCTGGCGAGGGATCATCCGCCCCGGTGGCGCACAGGGTCTCTCCTTTCACTGACTTCAGAGGAGTAGATGATGAAACTCTTTATCAAAATGCTCTTAGGGACAGTCGCTGCAATGCTCTTTGCCAGCAGCATCACGGTAGCGGATACCATCAGACCCACCCAGCCTTATGACGATGACTGGGAACCTCGGGTACTTCGTTTAACTGCTGATCACTCGGAGGAACACTCTGAGCTGTGATACAGCCTGAAAAGCCGTGCCCTGCACGGCTTTTTATCGCCACAACAACACGTCCTCTGCATCGCCGGGTGCTGTAACCGGCCGATCGCTCCCCAGCCAGACTGTTCGTCAGCGGCTATCGACCGGCTGTCTCAATACTCTCTACAGAAACCCAAAAACTATAAAAAGTTTTACGCCCGTCTTTTGTTCTTTTGACTTTTCGTCCCTGAATGTTTCTATTCACTTGTTCTATAAACGTCAGGCAATACTTATTGCAAAGATATGCCCGATTTAATTTAGAAAAATCCGTAGTTGCCTTGCCTGTCCATTCCTAAAGCTGTTCTATTTAATCAAGCTTATTTCGCTTTAACAGAGCCTTTTTTTTGCCATTCAGGGATGGGGTAGCAGGAGGCTGTTTTAGTAAATTACTTTTAATTCAATGGTTTAAGTTGTCGTGATTCCACTGGTTAGTTTTTCAGACCAGTGGATCTGTTCTTTTCAATTTACAGCCCATAGCAGTTTTGACACTGTAAAACGCACAGATTGTCCTATCTGATTCAGCGGTATCAATAAATAAAACAAAGCGCTACTTCCGGCTTTAAAACTGCGCGGAAGAGTCCTTAAGGAGTCAAGGTCCTTATGGCGAATCATGTCGAGATAAAACAGCAGGGTGCTGTTGTTGAAATAATGCTGAACCGTCCTCCGGTGAATGCAATCGATTATAAAACCAGTTGCGAACTGTATGAGGCGTTCCGTGTCCTGCAACAGGACCCGGCGCTGCGGGTCGGCATTGTGTATGGCGCCGGCGAGCGGTTGTTTTCCGCAGGCTGGGACCTGAAGGAGTATGCCGAGACCGGTGAAGCGCTGGTCGAAAGCGGTGAATACGAACTGGGTCCGGGTGGCCTGGGTGGCCTGCCGGAGTTCTGGGGCCTGAAGAAGCCGGTGATCGCTGCGGTCAATGGCAAGGCGATCGGCGGTGGCTTCGAGATGTTGCTGGCCGCCGACCTGATTCTGGCCGCCGAGCATGCCGAATTCCGCCTGCCGGAGATCCAGCTGGGTTTCCTGCCCGACGGCGGTGGTATCCAGCGCCTGCCGAAGCGCCTGCCCTACAACGTCGCCGCCGACCTGATGCTGACCGGCCGTCCGCTCAGCGCCACTGAAGCCCAGCACTATGGGCTGGTGAAAGAGGTGGTGGCCGCCGACCAGTTATTGCCCCGGGCCCGGGAGCTGGCGCAACAGATCGCCGAAGGTGCTCCGCTGGCGCTGCAGGCGATGAAGGAGGTGATGACCGCCTGCGAGTCCCTCAGTGTCGAAGCCTCTTTTAGCCATACCCGTCAGGCCTGGAAAGGCGACAGTGGCCTGCCGCTGTTGGAAAAGATGCTGCGTTCCGATGATTACCTCGAAGGCTCCCGGGCCTTTACCGAGAAACGTTCACCTGTTTACAAAGGTTGTTGAGCGATGACCGAAATGACAACGATCCATACTCCCGATAACGCCCACACTCTCGACCGGCTGCTGAAGCCGACCTCCATCGCCCTGGTCGGGGTGTCGCCCCGTCCGGATACCGTCGGCAACGATATGCTGAAGGTGTTGCTGGAGGGGGACTACAAGGGTCAGATCTTCCTGGTGAACCCGAAATATGACCAGATCGAGGGGATTCCCTGCTTTGCCTCGCTGAGCGATATTCCGTCGCCGATCGATATGGCGGTGCTCAGCGTGTCCGGCGTGCATATGGAAAGGCTGTTTGACGAAGCGATCGCCTGCGGTGTCGGTGGCGTCACTATCTACGATATCTGCAAGCTGGAGCAGGATAACGATCCCTGCCTGCTGGAGCGCCTGAAGCAGAAAGCCGAAGCAGCTCAGCTGCCGGTGGTGGGTGGCAACTGCATGGGCTATTACAACTTCGAAGCCAATACCATGGTCAGCTTCCAGTCCCCTGGCAGCCGCCGTCCCGGCCATATCTCGCTGATCGCCCACTCCGGCTCGATCTTCGTGTTACCCACAGCCAACGATCCGCGTTTTCGCTTCAACCTGGTGGTTTCTGCAGGACAGGAGATATCCACAAGCCTGGACCAGTATATGGACTTTGCACTGGAACAGGCCTCCACCCGGGTGCTGGCGATCTTTATGGAAGCAATCCGTGATCCGGATGGCTTTGTCGAGGTGCTGGAGAAGGCGCGCCGCAAGGGCATTCCGGTGGTGGTGACCAAGGTTGGCCGTACCGAGGCCAGCGCCAAGCTGGCGGCGACCCACTCCGGCGCCATCGCCGGTGACAACACCGCCTACGAGGCGCTGTTCAAGAAGTATGGCGTGATCTGTACCGAGAATCTGGATGACCTGCTCAGCACCGCGCTGCTGCTGTCGGAAGGCCTGACCATCGACACCGGCAGTCTGGGCTATGTCTCCGATTCCGGCGGCCTGCGGGAGCTGTTTGTCGATGTTGCCGACAAGCATGGCCTGGGCTTTGCCGAGATCAATCAGACCACCACGGCGAAACTGGCGGCGCGGCTGCCGCTGGGGCTGGACCCGGTTAACCCGCTGGATGCCGCCGGCTCCTTTACGCCGGACTACGCCAACGTGTTCCGCGATTGCATCCGTATCCTGATGGACGATCCGCAGGTGGCGCTCGGCCTGTTCGAGTTCGAGGCCCGCGATGACTTTATCTATATGCCGGAGCTGATCGAGGTCGCCAAGGAGACCCGCCAGTACTGCAACAAGCCGTTCCTGGTGATCAACACCTTTGGTAGCGCCATCAACAGCGCCATCGCTGAAGACCTGCTCGATCACGGCATCCCGCTGATCAACGGTGTCGATAATGCCGTCAAGGCGGTGCGCAACATCCTCGACTGGCGCGACCAGCGCCAGGCTCCAGTCGCGGAGGTCACGCCACTGGATAGCGATTCCGCGCCGGTGCAGCGCTGGCGCCAGCGCCTCGGTAACGGCGAAGCGCTATCCGAAAGCGAAGGCCTGCAGATGCTCAGCGACTTCGGTATCCCGGCCGCAGCCGCCCATGAAACCGACAGCCTGGAGGCAACACTGGCGGCAGCGCAGAGCTGTGGCTATCCACTGGTGCTGAAAACTGCCATGCCGGGTATCCACCACAAATCCGATGTCGGCGGCGTGTGCCTCGGCCTGGCCGATGCGGCAGAGCTGGAACAGGCCTACCTCGATCTGGAACAGCGCCTCGGGCCCCTGGTAACGGTGGAGCCGATGGTGGCTGGCGGTACCGAGCTGGCGCTGGGGATCGTCAACGATCCACAGTTTGGCCCACTGGTGATGATCGGCAGCGGCGGTATCTATATCGAAGTGCTGAAGGATCGCTGCTTCTCGCTGGCGCCGTTCGACAAGGACGAAGCGGGTCGGATGATCGACCAGCTGAAGATCCGGCCGTTACTCGATGGCGTGCGCGGCCAGCCGGGCGCTGATGTTGGCCTGCTGGCCGACACCCTGTCGCGCTTCTCTTTGATGGCCGATGCCCTCGCCGATGTGCTGGCGGGTCTCGACGTCAATCCGCTGATCGTCAATGCCGACGGTTGCATCGCTGTGGATGCTCTGGTTTTGGGTAAGGCGGCCGAGTAAGGCTTTCTCCCCGGGCGCTGTGGGTAACTGATTGTATCCACAGTGCTTTTTTAGCTGGTTATTCACAGCGGATTTCTTAGCGACAACAAAAATAACAACGACGGCAGCGTTTGGGGTTGTCCACAGGCAGCCTGGCTGCGCCCTGCCGGAATAAGAAAGGTATCCCGATGAGTATTAAGAAACTAACCGACAGCCTGACCATCAATCGGGCCGATAGTGGCTTCTATAAAGGTTTTAACCAGGTGGTGACCATCGGCTCCAAGTTGCTGATCAGCCTGCTGGTGCTGTGGGCAATTATCTGGCCGCAGGAAGCGGCGGCGGTACTCTCCTCGATCCAGGGGATCGCCCTGGGTAGCTTCGGTGCCTGGTATATCTATGCCATGGCGCTGTTCTTTGTGGTCTGTATCCTGCTGGCCTTTGTGCCCAGCGTCGGCAATATCCGCCTCGGCGGGGCCGATACCAAACCGGAATTCTCCCGCTTCTCCTGGTTCTCGATGATGTTCGGTGCCGGTATCGGTATCGGCATGCTTACCTATGCCACTGGTGAGCCGATCTACCACTTTGCCAACAACCCGGACATCATCCAGGGGCTGGTGGAGCCGAAACAGGCCGAAACCCTGGATTCGGTGTATCGCTACACCTTCCTGCACTGGGGCGTGAATGCCTGGTGTACCTATGCCCTGGTGGGCCTGTCGCTGGCCTATTTCGGCTTTAACCGCGGCCTGCCGCTGACCATCCGCTCCGGCCTGACGCCGCTGTTCGGCAACCGCCTCAGCGGCGTGCTGGGCCATGCCGTCGATATCACCGCAGTGCTGGCGACCATCCTCGGTATGGCGGTGACCATCGGATTCGGTATCAGCCAGTTTGCCTCCGGGGTCTACAACATCACCGGTGCCGACTGGATGATGAATGAAGGCACACCCTCCGATGCTGCGATGCTGCTGGCCCTGCTGGTGGTAATGGCCCTGTCGACCCTGTCCGCGCTCAGCGGTGTCGGTAAGGGGATCAAGTGGCTGAGTAACCTGAATATGGGGCTGTCCTGCCTGTTGCTGCTGTTCTTCCTGGCATTCGGTTCCACCCTGCTGTCGTTCGAGCTGTTGGCCAAAGGCGTCACCGACTATGTGATCAACATCGTGCCGATGGTATTCAACGTCGAAGAGAAGGGCAGCCCGCTGGGTGACTGGCAGGCTGGCTGGACCATCTTCTACTGGGCCTGGTGGATCGCCTTTGCGCCATTCGTCGGCATGTTCTTCGCCCGTATTTCCAAAGGCCGCAGCATCCGTGAGTTTATCCTCGGTGCGGTGATGGTGCCGTCGCTGATGTGCTTCGTCTGGTTCACCTTCGTCGGTGGCACGGCGCTGGACCTGGAACTGAGCGGCCAGGCCGAGGGCCAGATCCTCGGGGCCAACATCTCGTCGCAGCTGTATGAAGTGATCAATATCATGCTGTCACCTGAAGCGGCCCGGCTGATGTCGCTGATGATCGTGGTGCTGCTGCTGACCTACCTGGTGACTTCGGCGGTACTGGTGATCAACACCATCAATGCCGGTGGCGACGTGGCCCATACCGGCCGCAGCCATATCATCGTCTGGGGTTCCGCCCTGACTATCGTGATTGCGGCGCTGCTGATTGCCGGTGGCCTGGGCGCGATCAAGACCGCCATGATCATCGGTGCCCTGCCGTTCTCGCTGATTATGGTGCTGATGGCGCTGGCGCTGCTGAAAGCGGTGTTGTTGCCGGATCCTGATAGCCAGCCTGATCCCGGTGAGGAGCGTCCGGAGCCTGCTTAAGCAGCAACGGATTTTTCATCTCATGTCCTGCCCTGAAGGTAAGTGAGTCTTGGTGCGGCGAAAGCCGCGCCTTTTTTCGTTTATAGCCACGAACGGCGGAAGCGGGGCAAAAACCATATACTGGGATCAGCTTCCCCCGTGATTCGGTCAGAGGTCATCGTTCAACTGTTATGACTAAGAAACTCCCTTCACTCAAATCCCTGCGGGTGTTTGAATCGGTGGCGCGTAACCAGAGCTTTCGCAAGGCCGCCGATGAACTCTGCGTCACCCACTCGGCGGTCAGCCACCAGATCAAGCTGCTGGAGGAGGAGCTGGGTGTGCTGCTGTTCCACCGCAAGGGCCGTTGCATCAGCCTGACCAAGGATGGCTTCAGCCTCTATCCGGTGGTCAGCGACAGCTTCGACAATATTGCCGGGGCGGTTGAGCAGATCAAAGCCTCCCATGATTCCCGTACCCTGACTATCCAGACCTATGTCACCTTTGGCACCACCTGGCTGATTCCCCGGCTGAACGATTTCCAGAAACAGTACCCCCATGTCCGCACCCGCATCTCGATCTCCTTTGTCGATGTGGATTTTGAAAAGGACGACGCCGATGTCGGCATCATTATGGGCCAGCCGGTCTGGTCGCACTGGGAGTATGACTACCTCTGCGATATGGATATCTTTCCGGTCTGCAGCCCGCAACTGCTGAAGTCCGGGCGTCTGGACTCACCTCAGGACCTGTCCCGGCAAAGCCTGATCGACGTCGAGCTGGCCGCGGATGACTGGCCGGACTGGCTGCAAGCGGCCGGGGTAGCGCCTGAAGAATGTAAGCGGGGACCGGTGGTGGATAATTACCTGCAGGCCCAGCAGAGTGTCTATGATGGCGAGGGGCTGGCGATTGCGCGGCGCGCCTTTGTCGAACGCGACCTGGCGGAGGGACGGCTGGTGCAGCCGTTCGATATCCGCGTTCCGGAGCGTGGCAGCTGGTATATGGTCTATCCCAAGGAACGCAGCGTGAAGAAAGAGGTGCTGTTGTTCCGCGAGTGGCTACAGCAACAGATCCGCCAGATGCCGGGGATACGCATAACGCCGCCTTGCCCTGAACCTTAAGTGGGGCGAGCTGGGCGGTTGACCTGACTATAGCTTCACACTTCAGACTGCGGCTTTTCACCCATTTGAGGAGCCGTTATGCCTATCCAGAACGCATCTGCACTGAGCGACAGTGCTTTCCTGCAACAGTTTGAAGCGCTTAGCCTGCCGCCGGAGCAGTTCAATCATCGTGGCCATCTGCGCCTGGGCTGGATCTGTCTGCGCCTCTCCGGTCTGGAAGGGGCGGTTAGCCGGGTCTGCCGCGGCATCAATGCCTATGCCTGTCACCTCGGTGCGGCCGACAAGTTCCATCAGACCCTGACCGAAGCGCTGCTGCGGATTATGGCGCAGCGGATGGCGATTCAGCCGAGTGCTAGTTGGAACGACTTTATCGAGGCCAACCCGGATCTGCTCGCTGATGCGCTGGCCGTTGTACACTGTCACTACAGCCCGGAATGCCTGCACAGTGACAGGGCGCGACAGTGTTTTGTGGCGCCGGACCTGAAGCCCATCGACTGATCAACGCCGTTAAGGAAACCACGATGTACACCATCGGACAGCTGGTAAAGCAGTTTGCCATCTCCCGCAGCAGCCTGATCTATTACGATCGTATCGGCCTGCTGCGGCCCTCGGCACGCAGCAACAGCAATTACCGTCTCTATACCGAGGCAGATCGCCAGCGCATGCAGCAGATTGAACTCTACAAGGATGCCGGCCTGTCGTTGCAGGAGATCGCCAGCCTGCTGGATGGCAGCCATGACCAGCCAACGGCGATTCTGGAGCAGCGCCTGCAGCATCTGAACCATGAGATCAGCCAGCTGCGCCAGCAACAGCAGTTGGTGGTCGAATTGCTGGGCAATGCCTCCCAGTTGAGCCAATCGCGGGTGATGGATAAGGCGCAATGGGTCAAGATACTGCGCGCCTCGGGACTGGATGAAGCGGCGATGCAACGCTGGCATATCGAGTTCGAGCGCGATATGCCGGAAGCGCATCAGGACTTCCTCGAATCCTTGGGGATCGATACGGCCGAGATCGCCGAGATTCGTGCCTGGTCGCAACAGGGCTTAGCGCAATAAGCCCTTTCCTGTCGCCTGTCTCTGGCGACATAATAGCCGCTCAGTTATCAGGGCCTTATGGACAGTGGCAGCAGAGGGAGCAGGTGATGGATCAGCTGGAACAGCTTGAAAGGATGCAGCAGCAAAACGAGGCGCAGCAACGGGACTGGTTTGAAAAGGGGCTGATAGAACGCCTGCCGGAAGAGTTGCGCGACAGTTTTAGCGAAGAGCAGCTGGCGGCACTGAAGGTTGCCTTCGGCGCCCGCAAGTGGGGCAAGCACCCAGTCGACCTGCGTGGCACCCTCAATATCTGGCGCTGGCGCTATTACTACGTCTTCCTGCTGGGCCGCAACCGCCGCGAACTGAGCCGTGCCGAGAAACGCGCCGCCGCGCTGGCCCATGCCAGTATCCTGGCGTTGTTCCTGAGCTTCTCCACCGCCCTTGGGCTGCTGGTGCTTTACCTGATCAAGTCCGCCATGGGGATTGACCTCTTCCCCGGTTTCTCACTGGGTATCTGGGGCTGGTTTAAGGGCAATTTTCTCTGAGCCTCTGCTGAACCCACGGCGCAGAACTGCCGCGCTGGCTTGCTATGCCCTCTGCTCTAAATAGGTTTTTCAAATTTACTTTTAATCTTGTTTCTGTATTTTTGATGCATAAGGGGATGCTGCGCCATTTTGGCGCCATACTGCTAACCAGCGGCGGCTCCACGATAATAAAGGTACCGGTTCTATGCGTTTTACACTGAAGCAATTGCGCTATTTCGTTGTGGCTGGCGAGATGAGCAGCGTGACCAAGGCGGCAGAAAGCCTGCATGTATCCCAACCCTCAATCTCATCGGCGATCCTGCATCTGGAGGATGTCACCGGGCTGCAGCTGTTTGTGCGTCACCATGCCCAGGGCCTGTCACTGACGCCCTCCGGGCAGCAGTTTATCCGCAAGGCTAAGCAACTTCTGGGTGAGGCAGATGGCCTGGCGCATTACGCCAGCACCCTGGGACATGAGGTCGCGGGTTCCCTGCGCATTGTCGGCTTTCCTACCTTTACCCCGATCCTGATGCCGCTGCTGATGAAGCGCTTTACTGACGTCTACCCGTCGGTGAATGTGCAGTGTGACGAAAAGCACCAGAAGGACATTATTCAGGACCTGCATGATGGCCGGTATGAGCTGGCGCTGACCTACGACCTGCAGCTGCCGAACGATATCGAGTTTGAACCGCTGCTGGAGTTTCCGCCCTATGCGGTGGTGGCTAAGGATCATCCGCTGGCGGATCAGGATGAAGTGTCGTTACGCGACCTGGCCGAGCACCCGATGGTGCTGCTGGACTGGCCGATGAGCCGGGAGTATTTCTTCTCGCTGTTCCTCAGTCTCGATCTGGAGCCGGACTTTGCCTATCAGGCGCAATCCCTGGGGATGGTGCGCGGACTGGTCGCCAACGGCTTCGGCTATTCGCTGTTTAATACCCCGTTGGCCAATAACCTGGCCCTGGATGGCACTGAATTTAAGGCGATCCCGCTGACGGAGAAGCTACGACCGCTGCGGATGGGGGTGGCACGACTGGCCCAGTACCGCCTGACACCGGCAGCCGATGCCTTTATCAAGCAGCTGGAAGCGCATTGCAGCTCCCTGTCTGAAACCGTCTTTACCGACAGCCGCTTTTTTGAAGCCCTGCGTTAACCCCTTCTGATTGACGGGGCAGCTTTCCGGGCTGTCCCCATGCCCCCACACAGGCTATCCAGCCTGACAATTCTGCTCCTGCCGCTCTGGCTCAGCTCGGGTCGCTTTGGTTGTTAGTATCAAAAAAACTGATTCAGATCTAAAAATTTTAATATTTTACAAATGCAGGCGCCCTTTTTAGGCTGGTCTTAGCAATTTTTCGAACAGCTTCTTCGAATTTTTAATAATGACCAGCCTGACGATACCCCGCGGTATCGGAGACAAAAATGAATGCCAATAACAAGAAACTGATCAAGTCCGTTTTAGCGTGCGAGGCACTGGAGAGCGACGCTTTTGCCGCATTGCTGAAGCTCTGTACCCTGCGCGAGCTGAAGAAGGGCAGCCAGGTGGCAGCCCGTGAAGACCACTCAGCCCTGGCAATTCTGCTCAGTGGTGAAGTGGAACAGCGTCTGCCACAGCGGCAGGCACGCCTTGCCGCGCCGGTATTGCTGAATGAGCTGGATGGTCTGCAGGGCCAGCAGCAACCGCTTCATGCACTGAAGGCACTCTCCGATGCCAGCATCCTGTTTGTCGAGGCCGCACCGCTGCAGCAGTGGCTCGCTGGCAACTGTGCCCAGGCTGCGCTGGCGGCACGTTTGCTCAGCTGGCAGGGCCAGCGCCGTGCGCAGCTGAAGCTGGCGGTTGTGGCACCGAGCACCCGACGTGAGAAAGACCTGCTGGGCGAGCGCGATGTACCTCAGTCCGCCTACTACGGTGTCCAGACCCTGCGGGCGCAGGAGAACTTCGCCATCACCGGTATCAAGCTGAAGCACTTCCCGCAGTTGGTGAACGCATTAGCGATGGTGAAGAAAGCCGCCGCCCGCGCCAACAACAAGCTGGGCCTGCTGGATGACACCCGGACTGCGGCGATCAGTCAGGCCTGTGACGAGATTATCGCCGGTCAGTGGCACGATCACTTTGTGGTGGATGTAATCCAGGGCGGTGCCGGTACCTCGACCAATATGAACGCCAATGAGGTGATCGCCAACCGCGGCCTGGAGATCCTTGGCTATGCCCGGGGCGACTACCAGCAGCTGCACCCCAATAACCACGTCAACCTGTCCCAGTCTACCAACGATGCCTATCCGACGGCGATCCGGCTGGGGATACTGCTCAGTCACCAGGAGTACGTATCGGCGCTGTCCGGCCTCTGCTACGAGCTGAAGCAGAAAGCGGTGGAGTTCTCCGACGTGGTGAAGATGGGCCGCACCCAGCTGCAGGATGCGGTGCCGATCACCCTGGGCCAGGAGTTCGATGCCTGGTACTCGACGGTTAAGGAAGATATCGAAGAAGCCAAGGATGTGGTGGAGTTTTTCCGCGAGATCAATATGGGCGCCACGGCGATCGGCACCGGCATCAACAGTGATCCGGAGTACTCCAGCCTGGTAATCGAAGAGCTGTGCCAGATCTCCGGCAAGGAGATGAAGCGGGCCAATAACCTGATCGAAGCCACCTCCGATATGGGCGCCTTCGTCACCTTCTCCAGCGTGCTGAAACGCAACGCCGTCAAACTGTCTAAGATGTGTAATGACCTGCGACTGCTATCCAGCGGCCCGCGTGCCGGGTTCCAGGAGATCAACCTGCCGCCGATGCAGCCAGGTAGCTCGATCATGCCGGGTAAGGTCAATCCGGTGATTCCGGAGATGGTCAACCAGGTGGCGTTCCAGGTGATCGGCAACGATATCACCGTCACCATGGCCGCCGAAGCAGGTCAGCTGCAGCTTAATGTGATGGAGCCGGTCATTGCCTTCAATGTCCTGCAGTCCCTGCGCCTGCAGATCCGCGCCATCAACACCCTGGGTGAGAAATGTATCCGCGGCATCAGCGCCAACCGTGAACGTTGCCTCGATATGGTGAACAACAGCATCGGCATCATTACCGCACTGAATCCCTATATCGGCTATGAGAATGCCAGTCGTATCGCCAAGCAGGCGGTCAATCAGAATCAGAGTGTGCGCGATATCGTACTGTCCGAAGGCCTGCTGTCCCCGGCCGAGCTGGATGACGTACTGAGTGTCGAAAACATGACCGCCCCCCGTCGCATGCCAAAGAGCCTTGTGACCAACAACGCCGTCTGAGCGTGCGAACCTGAATGGAGCAAACAATGACTGTACAGAACAAAGAATACTGGCTGAACAAACAGCAGCAGATCAGTCTGAAGGCCCAGGCCTTTATCGACGGCGAATTTGTCGATGCCAGCGACAAAGGCACCTATGACACCATCAACCCGGCCAGCGGAGAGCTGCTGGCGGCTACTGCGGCCTGTACCGAAGCGGATGTCGACCGTGCCGTGGCGGCAGCCCGCCGCAGCTTCGATAGCGGTATCTGGGCCGATAAGGCACCGGGTGAGCGCAAGGCGGTGATGCAGAAGCTGGCAGCACTGATCCGCGAAAACCTGGAAGAGCTGGCACTGCTGGAGAGCCTGAATGTCGGCAAGCCGGTGCAGGATGCGGTCAATATCGATATCCCGGGCTCCGCGGCCTGCTTCGACTGGTATGCCGAAGCGGTGGATAAGCTCTATGGCGAAGTGGCACCGACCGATGGCAATAACATCGCCACCATCACCCGCGAGCCGATCGGCGTCGTGGCTGCCGTCGTACCCTGGAACTTCCCGCTCGATATCGCCGCCTGGAAGCTGGCTCCGGCGCTGATCAGCGGTAACTCGGTGGTGCTGAAACCGGCCGAGCAGTCGCCGCTGACCGCGCTGCGCCTGGCTGAGCTGACGAAAGAAGCCGGTTTCCCGGATGGCGTGCTCAACGTGGTCACGGGCCACGGCCATATCGTCGGTCGCGCACTGGGCCTGCATATGGATGTGGATTGCCTGGTGTTCACCGGCTCCACCGCAGTCGGCAAGCTGTTTATGGGCTACTCCGCCGAATCCAATATGAAGCCGGTATGGCCGGAAACCGGCGGCAAAAGCCCGAACCTGATCTTTGCCGACTGTGATCTGGATGCGGCGGTCGAACACGCGGCGATGGGAATCTTCTTCAACCAGGGCGAGGTCTGCTCCGCTAACTCACGGATCCTGATTGAGCGCAGCATCAAGGATCAGTTTGTCGAGAAATTCCTCGCCAAGGCCCGCTCCATGAAGGTAGGTGATCCACTGGATGCCGATACCCAGGTGGGGGCGCTGATCGACCATAACCACGCCTGCAATGTGCGTAAGTGCATCACGGCGGCCAATGCAGAGGGCGCGCAGATGCTGACCGGGGGTATCGGTGATGAAGCCAGTGCCGTGGTCGAGCCGACCATCTTCGATGGCGTCACCCCGCAGATGAGCATCGCCCGCGATGAGGTGTTTGGCCCGGTTGCCGCGCTGCTGACCTTCGACAGCGAAGCGGAAGCGATCGCCATCGCCAACGACTCCATCTACGGCCTGGCTGCCTCCCTCTGGACCAGCAACCTCAACCGTGCCCACCGGGTGTCGCGCAAGCTGCGCGCCGGTACCGTATCGGTTAACACCATGGATGCACTGGACTTCTCCACCCCGTTCGGCGGCTTCAAGCAGTCCGGCTTTGGCCGCGACCTGTCGCTGCACGCCCTGGATAAGTTCACCCAGCTTAAGACTACCTGGATCAAACTGGCATAAACCTGTTCATCCTGGTCTATGGTCTCGTTCCCACGCGAACGTGGGAACGAGAAACGGCAACCGTGGATCAATGGACCTGTAGGTTGGGTTACGGAGCGCAGCGACAACCCAACA
>NZ_KK211064.1:232271-433287 GCF_000620085.1 Marinobacterium jannaschii DSM 6295
GGTTACGGAGCGTAGCGACAACCCAACATAACCTGGGTTTGCAGAGTGAATCTCGAGACCGATGTGTTGGGATTCGTACCTCATCCCAACCTACGCCGGCGGATACGTGGCAGCAGGTTGTTGGCCAGCAGCGCCAGGATCACCAGGCACATGCCGTAGATCTCGGTCGGGTCGATGCTGCGTCCCTGCAGGAAGGCGATGACAAAGGCCGAGACCGGGATCAGGTTCATAAACAGCAGGGAGTTGATCGCGCCCATCCGGGCTACACCGTTAGACCAGCAGGAGACCGCCAGCACCCCCGCCGCGAGGATCAGGTAGCCCATCTCAAAGGCCACCGGTGCGACCCGTTCGGGTGTTGGCAGGGCGGCGACACCGACCGCTGTAGCGATCAGGTTGGCACCGACAATGGTGATCAGCCCGGCACAGCAGGAGAGCGCGGTATAGCGGCTGGAACTCCAGCCCTGCAGGCTGCCCAGGCCCATCGAGAACACCACCCAGCAGCTGACACCGAGGATGATCATCAGGTCGCCCTTGACGGCATCCAGCTGCAACAGGTTGGCTGGCTCGCCCCGGGAGATCACCAGCACCACCCCGGCAATCGCAATCAGGGTGCAGAGCAGGGTGCTGCCATCGGGGCGCTTGCCGTGCAGCAACCAGCTGATCAGGGCACTGATCAGCGGCATCAGCGAGGCGATTACCGCGCCATGCTCGGCCGGGGCATGCTTCAGGCCATGGAACAGCAGGATGCTGAAGCCGCAGAAGCCGCAGCTGCCATAGAGCCACAGGCGTAGGAACTGGCCCTCGTAGCGAAAGGCCGTGCGGCCCTCTTTCAGCCACAGCAACAGGCAGAACAGCAGGGCACCGGCACCGTAACGCAGGGTAGTCATGGCATAGGGATCGAGGGATTGCAGCGCCACCTGACTGACGCCGTACATGCCACCCCAGGCGATGGCGGCAATCAGCAGGTTAGCGCTGCCGATCAGGCTGGTGTGACTGGAGGACTGGCGGGTGGCCAGGGCGTGGGACATAGCACTGCACCTCTGTAGCGGGTTGGAAGTGATGCCATTCTAGGCAGCACCGCCGGGCCAGATAAGCAGAGGACTTTGTACAACTCTTTCGGATTTTTAACAGATGGCACTGAAAGCGGAATACCTCAACATACTGATCGCCATCGAGCGCTGTGGCAGCCTCTCTGCCGCGGCCGCCGAGCAGGGCATCACCGTCTCCAGCGTCAGCTACGCCGTGCGGCAACTGGAGCAGGAGCTGGGTCAGCCACTGCTCGACCGGCAAAGCTACCGGGTGCGCCTGAGCGAGGCAGGCGCGGCCGCGGTGGAGTATGGCCGTGAGATCCTGCGCCTGCATGAGAGTCTCTACGCCCGGGTACACCGGGTCGCGGAGGGCTGGGAGGCGGAGCTGCGTATCGCCTTCACCAATATGCTGCGCAGCGAAGTGCTGTATCGCTGGATCGGCGACTTCTACGCCCTCAACAGCGGCACCCGCATCCGCATCAGCCGCGAGGTCTATACCGGCACCTGGGATGCACTCTATGACAAGCGCGCCGACCTGGTGCTGGGGGCCAGCGGCCAGCCGCCCCATGAGGTCGACGTCAACCATGTGCCGATCGGCCGCCGCCAACTGATCTTCGTGATGGCGGCCAGCCACCCCCTGGCCAGCCTGCCCGAGCCACTGCGGCCGGAACAGATTCAGGCCTACCGGCTGGTGGACTCGGGTGACAGCAGTCGCCTGCTGCAACCGGAAAGCAGCAGCCTGATGCCTCGCACCGACCAGCTGACGGTACCGGACCTGTTTGCCCAGCGCGAAGCGCTGCTATGTGGCATTGCCGCCGGTTATATGCCGCGTTACTTCGTTGCCGCCCAACTGGCCAGCGGCGAGCTGGTGGAACGTCGGGTGGAACACCGTGACTGTCATATCGACCTTTTTGCCTGCTGGCGTCGTTCCGGCAAGGGCCAGGCGCTGGACTGGTTTACCCAGCGCCTGCAACAACCTGAATGGCGTCAGCAACTGCTCTGAGCCGAGCCTGCTACGCCGCCCCCCGAAAACTGAATACCACTTGAGAGCAGAAATATGACCGCTAATATCAGTTTCTGGCAGCTGGATCAGCTGTCCGGCGAACAACGTGAACAGCTGCTACAGCGTACCGAGTCCGATCTCGCGCCCTACCTGCAGCAGGTTGCCCCGATCATCGATCAGGTACGCCAGCAGGGCGACCGGGCGCTGGTGGAGTTCGCCCAGCGCTTCGATGGTGCGGCTATCAGCACTGAGCAGCTGCGGGTCTCCGAAGCCGAGTTTGAGGCCGCCGCTGCGCTGGTCGACGCCGATACCCTGGAAGCGATCCGCTACGCCGCCGACAATATCCGCCGCTACCATCAGGCGCAGAAACCGGGCGAGATGACCATGCAGGAGATCCGCAGCGGTGCCTTTGTCGGTGAACGCTTCCTGCCGATCCCATCGGTGGCCTGCTATGTGCCCCGGGGTAAGGGTTCCTTCCCCTCTGTGGTGCTGATGAATGCGATTCCGGCGGTGGTGGCCGGGGTTGAGCGGGCGATCATTGTCACCCCGCCGGGAGCGGATGGCAGCGTCGATGCCGCGACCCTGGTGGCGGCGAAAGAGGCGGGTATCACCGAGGTGTACAAATGCGGCGGTGCCCAGGCGGTCGCGGCGGTGGCCTATGGCACTGAAACTCTGCCTCGCTGCAGTAAGATCGTCGGTCCCGGCAGCCCCTGGATGGTGGCCGCCAAACGCCTGCTGGCAGACCGCCTCGATCCGGGTATTCCGGCCGGGCCTTCGGAATCGATCGTCTTTGCCGATGCCAGCGTCGACGGCGCACTGGCGGCGCTGGACCTGTTGATTGAAGCCGAGCACGGCCCGGATTCCTCCGCTTACCTGGTGACTACCAGTCCTGAGGTCGCAGAAGCGGCGATCCGTGCCCTGCCGGAGCACTGGGCTGAGATGAGCGAACAGCGGGTGGCGTTCTCCAGCACCGTATTGTGCGGCCCGATGGGTGGCGTTGTACTGGCGGCCGATAACGATGCCGCCTTCGATTTTATTAACGATTATGGGCCGGAACACCTGCAGATCCTCAGCCAGGATGGCTGGCAGTACCTGGGCCGGGTGAAGAATGCCGGTGAAGTCCTGCTGGGGCCGCACTCGCCCAGCACCCTGGGCAACTTTGTCCTCGGCTGTAATGCGGTGCTGCCAACCTCCGCGGCGGCAAAAACCGTATCGCCGCTGTCGGTACATGATTTTATGAAGTTTATGTCGGTCGCCTACGTTACCGAATCCGGCTATCCGGAGCTGGCGAAGCAGGCCCATCGTCTGGCGACCTATGAGGGATTTGATGCCCATGCCGCCGCTGTATCGGAGAAGCGTAAGCGTTATCTCTGAGTTTTGTCTTAGGTGACGAAGTAGCTGGAAAGCGGCTATAGAAACAGCAATAAAAAACGCCAGCCTGGCAACAGGCTGGCGTTTCTTTTTCCTGAACCGGGTATCGGGCCGAAGGGGAGACCCGATGTCTGGATCGATCAGAAGGTGCGCGAGACGCTGAATATCAGGGTGTTGTCATCCAGGTCGCTGGTGGTGCTGCCTTTCAGGTCATTGAACAGGTAAGCCAGAGACAGGTCCAGGCCCGCAGCGCTGCCGGAGACGCCGACAGAGTAATCGGAGTATTCGTTATCTTCGTAGGCATCGCCGAAGGTGTAACCGGCGTGTAGGTCCAGGTTAACGCCTTCCGTCACAGCGGTGGAGTAATCCAGTGCCACATAGTGGTAGTCATCGTTGCTGTTCACATAGTCCGGTGCATAGGCATACAGCGCGGTGAAGTCGTTGTAGCTGAGGCGCAGATCAACCTCGAAGAAGTCGATATCGGTACCGTCGTTATAACCGTGATACTGGAAGTAGTAGAGCGTAGCGTCATAGCCGATGGATTCGGTCAGATCACCGTATTTGCCGACATAGTAGTCCAGTTCCAGGTTGGCGTTGTCGCTGTCACCGAAGTTGACGTTACTGCCCCAGATACCGGCATAGATACCATGATCGAAACCGGCATCCAGGCTGGCCTGCACCGCCGGATCACCGGAGGTCTGGGAGACACCGCGAAAACGGTAGTCGGTTGTGAAGGTGGCAGTACTGGAGACTTCTACTGCCTGTGCGGCGCCCGCCGCTGTCAGCAATACCAGAGGTGCTAACCAATTCAATTTCATGCTCGGGTCCTTATTATTTTTAGATTCAGCTCCGGAAAATCAACAGTGCCCCTGTATGGACGTTATTTATTGATCTGATTTCCGGCTGTTGGGTTTTAAAAGAACAGATATGAAAGAGGATATTGATCAAGCCGTAAAATATTAAAAAGATATCGCCTGTATCCTAAAAATCTATCCAGAGAATTTTTGATATAAAGGTTTAACTATCTCGTAGCTGTGTTGTGCGGTGCGATTTTTGGGAATATTGGCTGGATATCATTTTGTTTTTAAGTTGTTGTTTTATTTGGAGTGATTATAGGTTTATTCGAATTGTTAACTTAGATCAGGGCTATCAGTAAATCCTATTCATGGCATTAAAAAATTCGCATCCATTAATCTTTTAATGACGTTTTTGATAGCGTATAAATTAGTTAAGTTCTGTTCTGAGGCTGTTGTTGAAATTATCCACATCAGCTTGCACCCGATAATAAAAAGGAAAAGGTGTGCCTGTGAATATATATCCTGAATCCCTCCTGTTTCCTTGTGCGCAGAAGCGCCTGTCAGTCAGATACTGCTGACGGTGTTTGCTTTGATCTCTGCGCCGACCCTGTCCGGTAAAGAGACCCTCTGTCGCTGGCGTTCCAGCGTGTTTTGGCGCCTGTGATCAGGCGCTTTTTTATCGCTGCGAGATAGCCGCACCGGCAGGCGCGTAGCGACAGTTTTGACCACAAAGGCCGTCCCGGAATGAAATCCCGCTCTATCTCTTTGCGCATTGCCCTGATTACCGGCAGCAGCCTGTTGCTGGCTATTGTTGCCGTCGTCAGTGTCAGCCTCTGGTACGCCAGCCAAACCCAGAAACAGCTCGACAGCCAGATGGATCAACAGTTGTCTCCTTTGGTGACTGAACTGCTGCTGGCCAAGGCCCGCAGCCAGGCGGCCGATATCGGCCAGCAGTTGGCCGCTGGGATGGGGCTGGCGCGCTACCTGGCTGATACGCTGGAAGCTGAACTGGAAATACGCGGCCCGGTGCAGATCGAACGACAGCCGCTGAGCCAGCTGATCGGCGCGCTGTTGCAGCGCCACCCTAACCTGAGTGGGGCTTTTATCGTCTGGGAGCCGGATGCGATCGATACTGCCGACCGCCAGTTCCGTAATCAGGGTGCGCACTCGAATGAAAACGGTCAATTTGCCCCCTACTGGTTTCGTGATGGCGAGGCGGTGGCTGTGGAGCCGATCAGCCAGGGAGACATCTATAACCCGACCCGGCTGGATAACGGCAGCCGCCAGACCGAGTGGTATTACTGTCCGCTGGAAAGCGCCGCAAACTGTATCGCCGAACCCTTTAGCTGGGAGGCGAACGGCCAGCAGATGCTGGGGACCTCGTTGACCGCCGCAATCCGTTATCGCGGTAAGGTGGTGGCGGTGGCGGGTGTGGATACCGAGCTGAGCTTCCTGCAGCAACTGGCGCAGGGGCTGGATCAGAGTCTCTATCAGGGCCAAGGCCGGGTCAGGATCTTCAGCCAGCGCCAGGTGCTGGCGGCGGATTCCGATCACCTCGATCCGGTGGCCGCCCTGAGTTCGCTGCGCTTTGCCACCGCTGGTGTCAGCCTGAGCCAGCAGGCGGGCCGTTCGGCGTTCCGGGTGGTGCAGCCGATACAGATTGCGGGCATTAATGCCCAGTGGACGCTGGTGGTGGACCTGCCGGCAGAGGTCGCCCTGGCGGCTTCCGGCCAGATCCGCGACGCCGTTGCACTGCTGTTCAGCGATAGCCTGCAGGGCCAGACCCTGGCCGGATTACTGCTGGCGTTGCTGGGGCTGGCGGTGGTCACCCTCAGTGCCCGCTCTATCGGTCGCAGTGTTTCCGCCGTGGCGGGACAGGTGGTGGCATTGGCCTCGCAGGAGGGGGACCTGACCAAACGGATCGCCTTGCAGCGCAACGATGAGATCGGCAGCCTGGCCCAGGGACTGGATCAGTTTATCCACAAGACCCATGAGATCGTCAGTGACGTCGCCGCTGAGGTTGGCAAGTTGCAACAGGCCTCAGGACAGAGTGCCGAGATATCCACTGCCACCGCGACCGGAATTTTGCAGCAACGCCAGGCGCTGGATCAGGTAGCAGCGGCGGTAACCGAGATGTCGGCCAATGCCCAGGAGGTCGCGGCTAATGCCGAACAGGCGGCGAGCGCCACCGCCAATGCCCGCGCGGCGGTGGATAACAGTGCCGCCCATGTGGATGAGAACCTGGAAGTGGTGCGTTCACTGACGGAAGAGGTCGCGGAAGCGGCACGGGTGATCAATCAGCTGGAACAGCGGAGCCAGGATATCAACCAGATTGTCGAAGTGATCCGCGGTGTCTCCGAGCAGACCAACCTGCTGGCACTAAACGCCGCCATCGAAGCGGCCCGGGCCGGTGATGCCGGCCGTGGTTTTGCCGTGGTCGCCGATGAGGTCAGGACCCTGGCGGGCCAGACCCAGCAATCCACCACCGAGATCCAGCAACTGATTGAAGCCCTGCAACAATACTCCGCCGGGGCGGTGGCGGCGATGCGCCGGGGTGAAAGTACCGCCCGGCAGTGTATCGATCAGGCCGAAAGCACCGCTCAGGGGCTGAACAAAGTGGTCAGCTCGATGGGACTGGTGGACGATATGGCGACCCAGATCGCCGGCGCCGCCGGACAGCAATATGCGGTGTCGGAATCGATCACCGAAAGCCTGACCGCGATTCGCGATGTTGCTGCCGAGCTGGTGCAGGGGGCGGAACAGTCCGATCAGCACAGTGCCGAGTTGTCCCGGCTGGCACAGCAACTGGACAGCCAGATCAGTCGCTTCCGCTACTGAATTAGATATCCACAACCGGTTCGGGAGGCGCTGTCCGGAATCGGGTTGTGGGTAATTGTTAGCGTGTTTTTTATCAACAGGCAGCCGCTGGAGACAATGGCTGTGGAAAGATTTGCCGCTGAGTGTAGGCCGGGTTTCTATCCACAGCGCCTGCAGTCAGCCGGTGTCCGCCCGTGGCTAAATAGGCTAAATTAGAGCCCCTATTGCGCTGGCCCTGGAAGCGATCTTCCCTGTCAGCACCGGCATCAATCCCTTGGAGTCAGGCGATGAGTAGCAGCCAGCAAAGCAAAGATAACCGTCACTACGCAGTCTGTCCCCACGACTGTCCCAGCACCTGTGCGCTGGAGGTCGAGAAGATCGATTCGCAGACCATCGGCCGGGTGCATGGCAGCAAAGACAACAGTTATACCGACGGTGTGATCTGCGCCAAAGTGGCGCGCTATGCCGAGCGGGTACACCACCCCGAGCGCCTGATGACGCCGCTGAAACGGGTCGGTGCCAAGGGCGTGGGTGTCGAAGCCTTTGAACCGATCAGCTGGGATGAGGCGCTGGACTGCATCGCCGAGCGCTTTAAGGCAATTGCAGCCGAGGATGGCAGTGAAGCGATCTGGCCCTACTTCTATGCCGGCACTATGGGCTGGGCCCATCGCGGCGCGGCCCATCGCCTGCGCCATGCCATGGGCTATTCGCGGCAGAAGGAGACTATCTGTGTCTCCATCGCCAACGCTGGCTGGCAGGCCGGGGTCGGCGCTAAGCGCGGCGTCGATGCCCGTGAGATTGTCGACAGCGAACTGATTGTGGTCTGGGGCGGCAACCCGGTGCATACCCAGATCAATGTGATGACCCATATCGCCAAGGCGGCGAAGAAGGGCGCTAAGCTGGTGGTGGTCGATCCCTATGAGACCCCGACCGCCCGTAAGGCGGATATGCACCTGATGCTGCGTCCCGGCACCGACGGTGCCCTGGCCTGTGCGGTGATGCACCAGATCCTGAAGGAGGGTCTGCAGGACCAGGCCTACCTCGAGCGCTACAGCGATTTTGATTCGGCGGTGCTTGAGCATCTGGCCGCTAAAACACCCGAATGGGCCGCCGGAATCACCGGCCTCAGCGTCGAGCAGATCATCGCCTTTGCCCGCCTCTACGCCTCTACCGGCAAGAGCTATATGCGCGTCGGCTACGGTATGAGCCGTTCCCGCAACGGTGCCTCCAACATGCATGCGGTTAGCTGCCTGCCGGTGCTCACCGGTGCCTGGCAGCACCAGGGCGGCGGTGCCCTCTATGGTCATGGCGAGATCTACAAGCCAATGGATGCCGCTTATCTGCACGGGCTGCAGCTCAGTGATCCCAAGGTACGGGAGCTGGATATGTCCCGAATCGGCCCGGTGCTGACCGGCGACCCGCAGGACCTTGGTGATGGCCCCCCGGTGAAGGCTCTGTTTATCCAGAACACCAATCCGGTCATCGTCGCGCCGGAGTCCGCCAAGGTGCGTCAGGGCTTTATGCGTGACGACCTGTTTGTAGTGGTGCATGAGCAGATGATGACCGAAACCGCCGCCATGGCGGATATCGTGTTGCCCGCCACCACCTTCCTGGAACATGACGATATCTATACCGCCAGTGGCCATACCCACCTGCAGGTCAGCAAGCAGGTGATCGAGCCGTTGGGCGAGTGTCGCAGCAACCATCAAGTAGTGTCAGAGCTGGCACGGCGCTTAGGTGTCGAACATGAACTGTTCCAGCGTTCAGCACTGGAACTGGTGGATCAGGCCCTGGCCAATGGCGATCTGCCTTCCAGTGATGAGATCCACACCATGAAAGGCCTCGACCTGGCCCCGGACTTTGAGCAGGCCCACTGCCTCAATGGCTTCGGCCATGCCGACGGCCGTTTCCATTTCTATGCCGACTGGGCCGCCCAGGGCGATCACAGCGGCACGCTACCGACCCTGCCGGACCATGCCGAACTCACCGATGAAACCGACAGCGATCACCCCTTCCGCCTGGTGACAGCCCCGGCCCGAACCTTCCTCAACAGCAGCTTCACCGAAACCCCCGGCTCGCTGAAAAAAGAGAAGCAACCGCAGGCACTGATCAACCCGCAGCGTTGCGAAGCCTTAGGTGTCAGCGAAGGGGAGCTGGTCACCCTTGGCAATCAGCACGGAGAAATCCGCGTCGCAGCCAAGCCGTTTACAGGCGTGCAGCCCGATGTGGTGATTGTCGAAGGGATCTGGCCTAACCACGCCTTTGTCGATGGCCTCGGTATCAACGCCCTGGTCAGCGCCGAAGCCGCATTGCCCAACGGCGGCGCGGTATTCCACGATACTAAGGTGTGGATTGAGAAGAGCGGTTAATTAATTCAGCCAGCCCGGGTATTAGATCAGCTGCCTGGGCTGGAAATCGGTTGGGATAAGGCACGAACCCCAACCGTTCCTCAGTGCGAATAAACCAAAGCCCGCTTCAAGGGAGAAACTCGCCGTAGGTTGGGATGAGGTACGAATCCCAACAGCCCTGCCTTATTCGCCAAAACAGAGGCCCTGATCAAAACTCTCCTCAACTCCCCAATCCTCGGATAAAAATCCGTTGGCGACATAACGATGAAAGCTTGAATAAGGCCAATCAGTACAGCGATTTACCCAGCCATGTTTGACCGGGTTAAAGTGGATGTAATCGAGATGGTTCCTGAAATCCTGTTCGTCACGAATCAGGTGTTCCCAATAGCGCCGCTGCCAGATACCCCGCTCACCTTTATATCGACGGCTGGCTGAGATTTGCTCATCCTGGGGAAGCTCCCGGGAGAACGCGACTTTTATCAATCGCCAGCGTTTGGCAAAATCAGCATCACCCTCGGGCAGGGTCCAGAGAGTGTGAAGGTGATCGGGTAAAACCACTGCTGCATCGATATGGAAGGGATAACGGCGCTTTACCTTGGTGAAGGCGGCCCGTAAAAGATCAATATGACGTACCAGAAGATCCTGGCGGCGATCCGCCAGATTGACGGTAAAGAAGTAACAGGCACCCGCCTGGGTGCTGCGACGATATTGCATTATTCACATCCTTGTGAAGTTTGTCTTATCTTTGATCTGGCCGGAGGTCGTATATTGTTGGGATTCGTTCCTCATCCCAACCTACGGGCTGATATATGTTCCTCATTTGGTAGTTCCCTGGAAAAAGCCGCTTTGATTAGCCGCCAGCGTCTGGCGTAGTCGGCATCTTCTGAGGGCAAGCACCAGATGCTATGTAGGTGATCCGGTAACACTACCATGGCCTCTATCTTAAAAGGGTGGCGTTGTTTCACCTGCCTTAAAGTGGTCCGCAAAAGATCAATATGACGTACCAGCAGATCCTGGCGCCGATCAGCCAGATTGACGGTAAAGAAATAGCAGGCACCCGCCTGTGTGCTGCGGCGATATCGCATAATTCACATCCTTGTGAAGTTTGTCTTATCTTTGATCGGGCCGGAGGTCGTATATTGTTGGGATTCGTTCCTCATCCCAACCTACGGGCTAAAAGTAGCATTTCACTGCATCGTATCTCTATACGAGCTTGAGCCATTCTTTTTTCATGCCATGGAGCCAGTAATGAACCGATACCTTTTTCTATAAGAGTATCCCACATTTTTAGGGCTAGCTTCTCGCCTGGATATTCCATAATTTATGTTAGATGCTATTTTGGTTGTAGTTATGATTTTAGGGGTAGGGCCTGTTTGTTTTCTAGTTCGTTAGTTGATTATCAATAATCATTAAACTAGAAAGTTCTTTGGCAGCTTTTCGAAGTGGTTTTCTTAAGCTCGGTTTCAGATGGCTCTGGGCCTCTGTTAGCGGAATACCCTTAAGCTTTAAAAAGATCGCTAGAGCGAAGATATGTTCTGCTTCTGACAGGTAGCCGCTGCCGCTTACCTGCCAGCCTTGGGAATCTGAGTCGGTGTATTGCCTGAAGTTGAAAGCCGAATTGGCCATAAAGATTCCGAAGCCGAGAAAGGTGGCGGTGATATCGGTCGCAAATTCCCAGTTATCCCAGCCGCCCGGCGGTGCTTCAGCTGCGGTACTGGTCAGATAGTGTGATAGTTCATGGGCAAGGGTGGCCACGAGCTGCATCGGTTGGGCGGTGAGTGATGGGTTATAGCTGATCGTTACGCCGCTTTCTGGCGCGGCCTGAAAGGTACCCAGTGGGCCATTGGGTTTATTTTGGATCGCAACGGTCGGTGCTATGCGTGGTGATACATCTTCTTCCTGGGCAACCAGGGTGCAGGGCCAGTGCTCCATGCCCGCATAACGTTTCACCCTGTTAAAGGTTTCGATAGAGGCTTCGTCGGCGCTGGTTACCTCTGAAGGGAAGAACTCGCGGGTTGGCAGTATCAAGCTGGCGTTGTTATGGAAATGCTGCTGGCCAAAGTTCCTCAGTAACCAGCCGTAGGTGGCGATCTGAAACTCCAGATCCTCTTCAGATAGCAGGGGCTTTGTCCTGAAAATACTAAACATACTCTTTCCTTGTGTATGTAATCCGTTGCTTCCAATCACTGTCACTCTAGCGCGAATCTAGCAGCAATAGATGGCTGAAACCAGCGTTGGCCGTTGGATCATTTGGTACGAGAGGAGTGGTAGCCGTAGGTTGGGATGAGGTACGAATCCCAACAGAGGTATCCCGCCAGCATGATGTAAGTGTGAACAACGTCAGCTTATGCGTTGGCGCGGGGAAAAAGCGAAAATAGTAAAAAAGAGGGGCATAGGACCCCTCGAAGAAAGCACAGCAAGAAGGCGCATTAACCACAACGGGGCCTGCAAAGCCCGTTGCGCAACCGGTTAATGGTGCTGCTGCCCGGGACGGTATGCGGAGTGCCATCTGGGCTGGAGTCAGTCAGCGCTGCGGGTCTGGCCAGTTGCCGCGGCGATAACTGTAGGGGGAGTATCATCCCGGTATCTGCGCACACCGGGATGAAGACCTGTGAGCAGTGGCCCGGAAGCCGTTAGATAAAGCCTTCGGCTTTAAGGTCGTCCATGGTGGCTTCGATACTTTCACGCAGGGTGGCCACGAGGAAGTCGATGTGTTCCTTGGTCAGGGTCAGCGGTGGTGACAGTACATTCATATGCGCCAGCGGACGTACGATCAGGCCACGGGCCTGGCAGTGGTCGGCGATACGGTTACCGACCTTGGCATCCGGGTTGATCAGTTCCTTGGTTTCCTTGTTGGCGACGTTTTCGATGCACATCATGAACTTACGGCCGCGCACATCACCGACGATCTGCAGGTCGATCAGGCCTTTGACCTGCTCTTCGAAGTAAGCACCCATATCCTTCACATGGCCGCAGATATTTTCGCGTTCCATGATTTCGATATTCTTCACCCCGGCGGCACAGCTGACCGGGTGACCGGAGTAAGTGTAGCCGTGGGTAAACAGGGCGCCGTCTGCCTGTGGCTTGCTGATCACCTCGTAGATATCGTCAGACATGATGGTGGCGCCCAGCGGCAGGTAACCGGAGGTCAGGCCCTTGGCGCAGGTGATCATGTCCGGCACGATGCCGAACTCGTCTTCGGAGGCGAACATATGGCCCAGGCGACCGAAGGCGGTTACCACCTCATCGGAGATGTAGAGCACGCCGTACTTGCGGCAGACGTCCAGGGTACGCTTGTGGTAACCCTCTGGCGGTACGATAACGCCACCGGCACCCATGATCGGCTCGGCGAAGAAGGCGGCAACATTGTCCGGCCCCAGTTCGAGGATCTTGTCTTCCAGCTCCTGTACCTTCTCGTCACAGAAGTCTTCCAGGCTCTGGCTGCTTGGACGACGGTATGGGTTCGGGCAGGAGATATGGTGTACCAGCTCCTCTTCGATATCGAAGCCGATATGGTCGAATTTCACCCCGGTGATCGACATCGCCATATAGGTGCTGCCGTGGTAGCCGTCGATGCGGGAGATGATCTTCTTCTTGCTCTTCTTACCCAGCTGGTTGAAGTAGAAGTGGATGATACGGACAGCGGTGTCGTTCGCCACTGAGCCGCCGCAACCGTAGAACACGTGGTTCAGGTTGCCCGGTGCCAGCTCCGCCAGTTTGGCTGCCAGCTGGGCTGCCGGTACGGTGGTGTGGTGACCGAAGCTGGAGTAGTACGGGATCTGCATGATCTGATCGGCAATGGCGTCGGCCATCTCTTTGCGGGCATAACCGATGTTGACGCACCAAAGACCGCCGATGCCGTCCAGGTACTCGCGGCCTTCACCATCTTTGACATGGACGTTGTCGCTGTCGGCCAGCACCATAGAGCCGGTTTCTTTGAAGGTTGAAAAGTCAGTCCAGGGATGAACGTAGTGGTCTTTGTCCTGCTGCCACACTTCCTGCATATTGATCTGTTTGTTATCTGACATTTTCGGGAATGCTCCTCAGTTTTTGTTTTCATGCCGTTTCACAATATCCACACTAATCAGTCGCCAGTTATCAGTAAAATATAATTTTTAGCTCGATTGCATTACTAATTTCTATGCAGGCTGTAGGTGCCGCCGTTGGGGGCTTTGCGCTGCATCGGCCAGCAAGCAGCGGGCTTGTCCGGGATGAAAACGTCTATAAGGGGCCGTCAGTTGTGTGCGCTACCCCTGATAAGTTTAGTGGCTGGGGGCTGCTTCGGCGGGCTGCTGCGGCCTGGCGGACGATAGTGGTGGCGGTCATGGCGGTGTTGTGGAAAGCGCAGCCGGGCACTCCCAGGCGTTTGCAGGGTATTTACAGAGAGCGGTGGCGCGCCTGGCGGCTTTTACCCGCAGTTACATAGGACTTTGATAGAAAGCACGGGCATAAAAAACGGCGCCCTGGGGCGCCGTTTTGGGGAGTTCTGACCGCAGTGGTTTTTCAGGCCACGGTCGCTGGACGATCAGTCTGCATTCAGTACTTTTTCGATCGGTTCCGGCGTGAACAGCTTCTTCTTCATCACCACTTTGACCCAGAACACGCCGATCACCGAAACAACACCCAGCACCACACCGGTGGCGGTAAAGATCTGCTCGCTCAGCTCAGGCGCTGGGGAAGCGTAGATCACGGCGTAGATCATACCGGCGATACCGATGATCTGTGGCAGCGGGTAGAACGGTGTCTTGTAAGGACGCTTCAGGTCCGGATAACGCTTACGCAGTACCACCACGTTGATATGGGTGATGATGTACGCCAGCAGCCAGGCGATGGCGGCGGAGATCAGCAGCAGGCCGATCGCATCCGGGTTATCACGCATGATCAGCATCGGCAGGCCGGTAACCGCAGCGGTAAAGAGTACCGCGACCCAAGGCGTTTTGTTACCCGAGCTCAGTTTCGCCAGCTGCGGGAAGGCCTGGCCGTTTTTCGCCATGCCGTACAGCATCCGGGGAATGGCTGCCAGCGAGGTGTTTACGGTACTGCAGGTAGCCGTGACTGCAGCCACCGCCAGGAAGGTCAGGCCGGCATCGCCGAACACGGCTTTGGCAAAGTCGTAGTGGGGCAGGGTAGAGCCCGCCAGGTCATCAGCCGGGATATAGAACAGCGCGCCCAGGCAGTAGATGGCGATAGTGACGAAGATCACGGTCACGCCGATGGTCATAGCGCGGGGAATATTGCGCTCCGGATTTTTAGACTCCTCAACCAGTGGGCAGACAAACTCGGCGCCCACGTAACCCCAGATTGCCAGCGCCACCAGGGTGATCACTTCGCCTCCCAGCGGGTTCCAGTTGGCGGTCAGGTCGATACCTTCAGGGTGCGGGTTGGCCACGCCGGTGACGGCACTCAGGCCCAGGATCAGCAGCACAACGACCATGATAAACGCCAGCGCGGACTGCAGCTTGGCGAAGACGTCGATGCCCATCAGGTTAAGCGCGGTAAAGATGGCCAGCAGGCCAAAACCGACGCTGTATTGCGGGAACATGCCCGGATAGATCTTCTCGATAATAAAATCGACCAGTAACAGCTCGGCGGAAAGGGCGAACATCGCCACCACCACATAGCCGGAGAATACCGCCAGGATGGCGGGGAAGTGGCCGATCGCCACCTCGGTATAGCTACTCAGACTGCCCGCGCGGGGAATCATCAGGGACAGTTCAGAGAAGGAGAAGACATAGGTCAACGCCAGGATAAAACCGATTGCCAATGGGATAATGAATCCCAGCCCGGCGATACCTGCACCCTGCAGCATCAGAACCATGACGCCCTGGGAGACCACCAGACCCACAGCAACGGCGAGCAGGGAACCCAGTCCCAAGACGCGATTGAAGCCGCTTTTCTGTTCTTGTTTCATCTGGTCGGCGCCCGAAACGTAGGTAGCATTGTCAGACATTTTTCGCTCCTGATTGGGTTTTTATATTTTTTGCCTCAGGTGAGCTTGTATTCAGTATCCGCTAAAAACGGATACCTGACCTGCTCTGTTAGTGTTTTGCTCTGTATATCCTCAGTTCCTCCTGCCGGGGGCGTGTTAAGCACTAAGTTGTTTAATCAGGCGCTGCACAAAGGCCTCGCACTGCTGAATCTGGCTGTCCTCGATAAACTCGTCGGGCTTATGGCCCTGGTCCATGCTGCCGGGACCGCAGACGACCGTGGGGATACCCAGCACCTGGCTGAACAGGCCCCCCTCGGTGCCAAAGTTGATGTTGCCCTTCGCCGGGTTGTCGGTGAGGTTGCGCACGAAAGCCACCACCTCGGCATCGTCGGCGGTGCTCAGGCCCGGATATTCGGTGGTGATATCGATCTCGATGGCGCATTCCGCCGCCACCGCTTGCATCTCGCTTTCCAGGCGGTCGGCGAAGCTACGGAACTGCTGCAATAGCTGGTGCGGGTCTTCCGCCGCAATGTTGCGGATCTCAAACAGGAAGCTGCAGTGGTTCGGCACTATATTCAGCGCGGTGCCACCCTGCACGGTGCCGGTGTGTACGGTGCTGTAGGGGATGTCGTAGCCCTGCTCGAACGGGCCTTCGGTCTTCTTCGCCAGTGCCAGGCGTTCCAGCCAGCCGATCAGGCGGGCGGCATAGTTGATGGCATTGACGCCCAGCGGCGCCATGCCGGAGTGACACTCCTTACCTTTCACCGTCACCCGGGCGGCCAGCTTGCCCTTATGGGCGGTGACCACCTGCATGTTGGTCGGCTCGCCGATGATGCAGACCGCCGGCTTCAGCGGATGACCCTGCAGGGTATCGATCAGGCGGCGCACGCCGACGCAACCGATCTCTTCGTCATAGGAGAAGGCCAGGTGGATCGGCGTATGCAGGGGCTGCTGTACCATCTGCGGCACGGCGGCCAGTACCACGGCGATAAAGCCCTTCATATCGGTGCTGCCGCGACCGTAGTAGCGGCCATCTGCTGCGGTCAGCTCATAGGCCGGACGGGTCCAGTGCTGGCCGGTGACCGGTACGGTATCGGTATGGCCGGAGAGCATTACACCTGCGCGATCGGCCGGGCCGATGGTGGCGTAGAGGTTGGCTTTACTGTCTTCCTCGTTATACACCCGCTGGCTTTCGACGCCATGACTGCTGAGGTACTGCTGCACATAGGCCATCAGCTCCAGGTTGGAGTGGGCGCTGGTGGTATCGAAACCGATCAGCTGGCGCAGAATATCGAGGGTCAGGGGGTTAGCCATGGTATCTCCGGTCTGTTCTTTCTGGGGTGCTTGCGGCGCCATCGGCGCGGCACTAGCAACGAAATCCAGAATAGGCAGATGCCCTGCATTCTTAAAATATTATTAATTTTTCAAATGGATTATAAAAATCTATTCAGGGTTTCCAGAATCGTCTTGGAATCTCGGTTTTAATTTAAAAAATATATATAAAACAAAATATTAAGAATGGTTCGGCCAGCATGGCTTTTATTTTTTATAAAACCGATCCTCAGGCGAGGAGGGTTGAATCGGGGCTTTAAAGCGGTTTTTTGTGCGCCTTTTGATGCCAGCGGCAACCCTTTGCCTGCCAGCCGAACGGCGCTTTATATACTTAAGCTGATGCCATTGGGGGCTGAGCAATGAAAACAGAGAATTCTGCAGCGGTGATTGAATCCCTGGGCTTTGACTACCTGCGTGAGCTGGCGACCTTCGGTGCCCTGTCGGATACCGCGATCCGCGCCCTGATCGAGCAGGGTGAAGTGACGTCGCGGCGCAAGGGGGAAAACCAGGATGTCTCGACGGCGATGGCCGGGGGCTTCTATGTGGTGTTGCAGGGGGATGTGGGTTACTACCGCCACTGCGATAACCATGATGTGCTGACGCGCCACTTTCGCAGCGGCGACCAGATGGGCTTCGATGTGATGATCGGGCTGTTTCCCAGTAATGGCGTGGAAGTGGCGTTTGAGGACAGCCTGGTGCTGCAGATCAGTAGTGATCAGTTCTTCCAGTTCCACCTCGACTTTCCCGCCGAGTTTGGCTTGCTGATGATCAACCTGTCGCGGGAGCTGTCGCGCGAGATCAATATGCTGGAAGCGGTGATCGGCGACAGTACCGGCTGGCTTGGTGTTGGTCAGAAAAAAGAAGCCCCCTAGCGCGGGACGCTAAGGGGCTGATGGGACTGATGAGGCGATTACTCGTCGCCCGGTACGCCATAGGACTCGGCGTTGGCCGGGTCCAGGGCGCGGGTGATATAGGCCTGCATCTGCGGCTGGTAGTTCTGCCATACCATCCGTAACTCGGTGATCGGCTCGATATGCCAGTCGACCCGCAGGTCGACCACCGGCCACTTTGGTTCTGCCGCCATCAGCAGGCCAGCGGAGTGAATCGGGCCCAGTTCGCCGCCCGCGGTAAGGCCCGCTTCCAGGGCGCTGAGCAGGCGTTCGGCCAGGTGGCCGCTGCTGGCTTCAAAGGCCTCGACCATCGCCTGGGGCACGGCGGTGTTAGCCAGCAGGTTGCCCATGGCAATGCAGTTATTGCCTTCGGCGGTGGCGTAGATCCCCAGCGCCTGTTCGCCACTGAAAGTCGTGCCTTCACCTCGGGTGTTAAGGACGCCCAGCTGACGCCACTGCACATCGCTGTCGGCCTCAGCCAGGGCTTTCATCACCTGAGCCGGTGACTGGCCTTCTGCCAGCAGGTCCAGCGCCAGCGGACCCAGGTCCGGGTTGGTAATATTCTGGGTCAGGGCCACACCGGTACCGCTGCGGACAAAGGCGCAGCGGCTGGCGACACTGATGCTGGAGGAGGTGATAGCGCAACCGACCATGCCGGTATCCGGGCAGATGCCCGCAATGGAAAATGTCATGGTTGGCTCCTTACAGCTGATCGTCAGGGATCACGGCGATCACATCGATCTCCATCAACCACTCTGGCTGAGCCAGTGCCTGGACGACCAGGCCGGTGGAGATCGGAAAGACCCCTTTCATCCACTTGCCGGTCTCGCGGTAGACCGCTTCGCGGAAGCGCGGATCGGTGATGTAGGTGGTGGTTTTGACGATATGGCTCATATCGGAGCCGGCCTCTTCCAACAGCTGCTTGACGTTCTTCATCGCCTGGTCGGCCTGGGCTGCCGGGTCTCCCAGACCGACCAGCTTGCCCTCGAAGTCGGTACCGACCTGGCCGCGCACATAGACGGTGTTTCCAGCGCGTACGGCCTGGCAGAGATCGTTATCCAGGGTCTGGTTCGGATAGGTCTCTTTAGTGTTGAACATGCGGATTCGGGTATGTGTGGGCATTAACGGGCTCCCATTGTGCGGTTTTATATGACTGGCAAATAAATGGACAGGCCCGTGGGCCTGTCCTTGAGGGCTTAGCGCTGTGACGAGTCGCGGTATGCCAGGTACTTGCGCTGGGTCGCGATGTGATCGGCAATATGTTTGGCGTCGTGCCATACGCCCCAGATAAAGGTGGAGCCACGACGGGACAGCCACGGCAGGCCGACAAAGTAGACGCCTGGCTCGGTGGAGACGCCGCGCTGGTGGGCCGGTTTGCCGTTTTCGTCGAAGGCGTTCACCTTCAGCCAGCTGTAGTCCACCTTGAAGCCGGTAGCCCAGATAATCGAGGTGATGCCTGCTGCCGCCAGGTCCAGCTGCTGGATTGGGTTGCTCATGCACTCAGGGTCTGCCAGCATCTTGCGGGCTTCCGGTTCTTCCGGCAGGTCGAGACCGTTACGCTCGATGTAGGCATCGGCGGCATCCAGCAGGTCGAGGTAGTTCTTATCGCCACGGGCAACGTTTTCAACCAGGTCAGAGCGGAAGCTTACGCTGCCGTTGTTAAAGGCCTCAGTCAGGCCAACCAGGGTGATGCCCTGATGCGCCAGGGCGCGGAAATCGACAGTCCCCTTGCCTCCGTGGGCACCGGTCACGGCGATGGTAACGTGCTCTGAACCCGGCTTCATTGCCGCTGCATCCCACTCGCCGAGCACGCCCAGCCACCAGCAGAAGTCGCGGTTACGGTAGGAGCGTGGCGGACGGTCATGGGCACCGACTGAGAGGTGAACCTGCTTGCCGGCCCGGTTAAGCTCATCGGCAATCTGTACGCCGGAAGAGCCTGCGCCAACCACCAGTACGCCACCCTCCGGCAGCTGTTCCGGGTTGCGGTAATCGGCGGAATGGATCTGCAGGATGTTGTCATCCTTAGGTGCAATCGGCGGGATAACCGGGGTCTGGAACGGTCCGGTTGCGGCCACGACACGGTTGGCTTCGATCAGGCCCTCAGAGGTTTCGATGGTGAAACCCGGACGTTCGCTGTTGCGCTCGACCTTTTTCACTTCGACGCCGGTACGGATAGGGGCGTTGAATTTCTCGGCGTAGGCAACGAAGTAATCGGCGACATCCTCTTTAGGGACAAAGTCGTCATCAGCAAAGCCTTCGAACTGCAGACCTGGGAAGCGGTCGTGCCATGCCGGGCCGTTAGCGACCAGCGAGTCCCAGCGTCCGGTGCGCCATTTTTCCGCGATACGGTTGCGTTCCAGTACCAGGTGAGGCACTTCCAGTTTAGTCAGGTGTTCGCTCATGGCCACGCCGGCCTGACCTGCACCAATAACAAGCGTATCAATTTCGATCTTTTCAACTGTCATGTCTGGGACCCTTTGTTGTTATTCAGTCGTTCAAGGGAGTGGTTACGAGAAGCTGGCTACGACCTGGGCTGGTCAGTGCTTGCTCCTGAAGTTGAGTTCAGCGTATGACAGGGTCTTGTATTGATAAAATATTATTAAGCTTACAAATGGATCAGAAATTTTTATGCTACGTCTTTGTAGCAGCTTGTGCCTGCTCGCTGCCCTCCACCTCTCCGGGGCTGTCGCGTGGCGGCAATGTCTTATCAGTGCTGTCAGATTGTCCGGACGCTTTCTCGTCCCATTGCAGAAAATTGTTTATATACTGGTACTTAGCCGGAACGAATTGAGGTCGAGGGTAAGAGGGGCGGATTGCCCCTGTTTCACCGGACAAGCGGTCTGCCAAGCGACCTGTCCGTTCCTAAAGAAGTCTGAGTTTTAAGGAGTGAAACCATGAAGATCCTGTTTTTCGCCAAGGGCGAAGATAACCCGCACTGGCTCCGTGCCTTGCAGCACCAGTTGCCCGATGCCGATATTCGCCTCTGGGACGAGAAGGAAACCGATGCGGCCTGGCAGGCCGATTACGCCCTGGTGTGGAAACCGCCCGTCGAGTTTTTCCACGGCCAGCATGGGCTTAAGGCGATCATTAACCTGGGGGCCGGAGTGGACAGCATCCTGGCGCTGCAGAGCCGTCCGGCGGATGTGCCGCTGCTGAAACTGCGTGATGCCGGCATGGCGCAGTGGATTCTGGATTATGTGCGTTACGGCCTGCTGCATTTTGGCCGCGACTTCGACCATTACCGCCAGGATCAGGTCGCCAAGCACTGGCACCCCCGGGAGATCGGATCACGTCGTGACTGGCCGCTGGGTATTCTGGGGGCCGGGGCGATCGGTGCCGTGGTGGCTGAAACACTGGCCTCGGAGGGCTACCCGGTACGTTGCTGGAGCCGAACGCCGAAACAGCTCGACGGCGTTGAGTCCTTTGCCGGCCCCGGCCAGCTGGCTGACTTTCTGGATGGTTGCCGGGGACTGATCAGTATCCTGCCTGCCACCCGGGAAACGCGCTACCTGATCGGCGACGACCAGTTGAGCCGGATGCAGGCGGATGGCGTGGTGATCAGCTGCGGCCGCGGTGAGGTGTTCGATGAGCAGGCGCTGGCCGACCGGCTCCGATACGGTCGCCTGCGCGGTGCTCTGCTGGATGTGTTTCATCAGGAACCGCTGCCTGCAACGTCAGAGCTGTGGGGCCTGAAAAACCTGATTATCACGCCCCATATTGCCGCACCGACACCGATTGTCACGGCCGTGGAGCAGATCGCCGGCTATATCGCACAGATCGAAAACGGTGAGCCGGTGAGCCTGGTCGACCCGGCGCTGGGCTACTGAAACCGCGCTTTCAGGCCCATAGGGTATTCAGGTCTGGCTGAAAAAGAATGAACTAATCTGATGGTGGCAGTCCCAGTCACTAACTGTCATGACCAGGAGACCCTATGAGATTTGTTGCCGGTGACCACTCCGTTTATTGCATGCGTGAAACCCAGAACCCGCACACCGGGCAGTTGGAAGAGGAGGAAGTGGCCCGATTTAATGCTGACCTTGAGGTGATCGCCCCCCATGTAGCGGCAGCGCTGTACGCCGATGAGCGTCGCCAGCTGGACCGCTGGCTTGAAGAGCGTCGCGCTATCCGCCAGGAACCGAAAGAGCTGCAGGTGCTGAAAGCCCTGCCACAGTTGCTGGATGAAGCGACGACCTCAATCGATGCGGTTGATCAGCTGGATGAGCCGGTGTTCGCCGATATAGCGCGGGCATTGTCAGCCTTTCAGCTGGCATTGAAGAAATTTGACGATATCGAGCCCGATAGCGATGTCTGTCCCCGGGTGATGGATGAAGATGAGGCGCTCAAAGAGCGCCTCAGAGAGTTACGTCGCGAGATCGACCGCGACTGACTGTTATCGCTTGCTGCTTCAGGCCGCGGCGGTTTCCGCGCCCGGCTGCAGCAGCGGGAAGATCTTGTCGTAGGCCAGGGTGTAGCAGAAGGTAAACACCAGCACGAACAGCACCATGCTGATATCCATCATCAGCGCCGGCCAGAAACTGATACCCAGCCACCACATAAACAGTGGCAGTGAGGTGCAGGTGAGGATCAGCTCAAAACCGGTGGCATGGATAACGCGCCACTTGGTGCTGCGCTCGGTTGGAATGCGGCCATTTTTCACATCAAAGCGGTCAAAGAAATAGTTGTAGATGTAGTTCACCAGCATCGCCTTAACGCTGAGGACGATCGCCAGCGAGCCGGTCTCCAGCGGGCTCTTCTCAAAAACATAGGACAGCACCGGTGTGAACAGGGCCAGCAACAGGGCCTCAAACACCAGCGTATAGCGCAGCCGGTCCCACTTGCTGCGAACGACGATATCTTTCTGACTCATGGGCTTCTCTCCACTTAATCAATGTCACTTTGAATCAATGGCGCTATCCTAACAGTCATCCTGATATTAAAAAGTTAGTTACTATCTATTTTGGAGATAGGTCATGCCCAGCCCCGATCAACTCGAAGCCTTTGTTGCCGCCGCCGAACAGGGCTCGTTTTCCGCCGCTGCCCGCCGGCTCGGCAAGGTGCAGTCGGCGGTCAGCAACGCCATCAGCAACCTGGAGATCGAGACCAACCTGGAGCTGTTTGATCGCAGCAGCCGCAATCCGGTCCTGACCGAAGCGGGCGAGGCGATGCTGCGGCTGGCGCGCAACGCCCTGCAGAGCCAGCAGGATTTCCTCGATCGGGCCACCGCCCTGAGCAACGAAGTCGAGACCAAGCTCTGCCTGGCGCTGGAGCAGAGTGTCGCCTGCCAGCCGCTGCTGCCGTTGCTGCGTGAATTCGAGCAGCGCTTTCCCCATATCGAGCTGGAGCTGCTCGACCCCGGTTCCAGCGACGTCGCCGCCCTGATCAGCAGTAACCGTGCCGATATCGGCCTGATGATGGCCGAAGAGCAGTACCCGCTGGACTTCAACTTCCACGGCATGGGGCACTCGCGACTGCTGCCGGTATGCCACAAGGCGCATCCGCTGGTGACGCGACAGCCGGTCAGCCATGCCGAACTGCGCAGCCACCGCCAGCTGCTCTGTCGCAGCCTGAACCGGGACTTCACCAGCCATGAACGCTTCTGCATCAGCGCCGATATCTGGTTGTCGGAGAGTCCCTATATCGCCATGGAGCTGCTCTGCGCCGGTATCGGCTGGGCCTTCCTGCACCAGACCGTGGTGCAGGAGAAGATCGACAGCGGTGAGCTGGTGGCACTGCAGCTGGATAGCCAGAAACCGGTGATCCTCAACCCGGTCGACCTGGTCTGGGCCAAGGACCGTAACCTGGGCACCGCCGGACAGTGGCTGCTGCAACAGATGCTGAAGCTGGATCTCTATCAACCGCACTGACGCTGGGCGTTGCTGAGGCTGCACCGTCCTCAGCGCCGCTGATAACCCCCTCAGAACAAACGATTGGATCGGACTGGCGGCCCGGCGCTACCTTAGCCTCAGGTTCAACTATCTGAGGCAAGCGTCATTATGTCCGAGCAAACTCCGTCACTCACTCCTGCCGCCGGGCCGGGGGGAATTCTTGCGTTACTCAGTCAGCGCCGGGCGCAGCTGGCGCTGATCCTGTTGCTGGCAATCCTTGCGGTGTGGTTCGCCGCGCAGTGGCTGCCCGTACCGGTGGCGCTGGTGGCCGGACTGACCCTGGCCTGTATCGGCCTCTGGGCCACGGCGCTGGTGCCGGAGTACTGGCCGGCGCTGGCCTTCTTTCTGCTGGCGATGGTGCTGGAGCTGGCCCCGGCGCAGACGGTATTTTCCGGCTTTAGCTCCTCGGCGTTCTGGCTGCTGTTCAGTGGTCTGGTACTGGGGGCGGCGATCACCCATACCGGCCTCGACCAGCGTGCCGCGCGGTTGCTGGCGCTGATCACCGGGCAGAGCTATCGCAGCGTTATTACCGCAGTGGTGCTGTTCAGCCTGGCGTTGGCGTTCCTGATCCCCTCGTCGATGGGGCGGGTGGTGCTGCTGGTGCCGGTGGTGCTGGCACTGGCCGAGCAGCTGGGTTATGGCACTGGCAGCAATGGCCGTCAGGGTATGCTGGCCGCGGCGGTGTTCGGTACTTTCCTGCCTGCCTTTGCCATCCTGCCCGCCAATGGCCCCAATATGATCCTGGCCGGTCTGGTGGAGGCGATCCACGGCTTCCAGCTACCCTATTTCGACTATCTGTTGCTGCACTTTCCGGTGCTGGGGCTGGTTAAGGCGGCTGTGCTGGTGTTGGTGATCCTGCGGCTGTTGCCGGATCGCGATCCACAGGTGCAGGTTATCGCGGCAACGGTTGCCGAGCCGTTATCGACGCCAGAGCGGCGCCTGCTCTGGGTACTGGGGGCCTGCCTGACGCTGTGGTTCAGCGATGCGCTCCACCAGATCTCGCCTGGCTGGATCGGGCTGGCGGCGGCTCTGGCCTGTCTCTGGCCCGGCAGCGGCCTGACGGCGAAAAACTGCCTCAACAGCGATATCAAGTATGGCCCGCTGCTGTTTGTCGCCGGCATTATGGGGCTGGGCAGTTTGATCGCCAGCTCGGGCCTTGGTGAAGCGTTACTGCAGGGGTTGCTGGGTTTCAGCGGTTTTAGCGCCGACCAGCCGCTGTGGAATGGTGTGCTGCTGACGGCCATCTCCAGCCTGATCGCGCTGCTGACCAACCTGCCCGGGGTACCGGCGATTATGACCCCGGTCGCCGGACAGCTGGCGGATGCCACCGGGCTGCCGCTGATGAGCGTGCTGATGACCCAGGTGATCGCCTTCTCCAATGTGCTGCTGCCGTTTCAGGCCCCGCCGCTGGTGGCCGCGATGCAGTTGGGCGAGTTGTCGGTTAAGCTGATCAGCAAGCTGTGCCTGATTATGTTTGCCTTAAGCACGCTGTTTTTAATTCCGCTGCACCTGCTGTGGTGGGTACTGCTCGGCTATATCTGAGCCAGGTTAAATCTGACCCAGGCGGTTTGAGGAGAAACGGATGGAGATCTATCAGCTGAAAACCTTTGTCGCGGTGGCGCAGGAGGGCACCATCACCCGCGCCTCTGAGCGCCTCTGCCTCAGCCAGCCTGCGGTCAGCGCCCATATCAAGGCGATGGAAGCGACGCTGGGCCTGCGGCTGTTTCGACGCACCCCGCAGGGGATGCGCCTGACTGCTGATGGCGAACGGCTGTTGCTGAAGGCGGAGCAGACCCTCGCGGCCCACCGTGCGATGCTGGCGGAAGCCGGACAGATCCGCGCGACCCTGACGGGAACCCTGCGTCTCGGTGCCGTGGCCAGTCTTAATGCCGATATCGCCGGTCGTCTGCTGATGGGGATGGCCGCCAGCCATCCCGAGGTTGAGGTCAGCCTGCAGCATGGCAGCCGCCAGCAGATCCTCGACGAGGTCCGCAACGGCACACTGGATGCGGCCCTCTATAACGCAAGCGCCGAACAGGATCAGGGCCTGAGTATCGTCGAAGTGGCGCAGTTCGCGATCCACCTCGCCGCCCCGACGGGACTGATCGACAGCCGCCAGCCCCTCGACTGGCAGCAACTGGCACGCCAGCCCTGGATCTGCCCCGGCGCCGATACCTGCTGTGGCCGCGCCGCCGAAAGCCTGTTTCAGCGGCACAGCATCCGACCGGAAAAGATCATCAGCATCGACCGCGAACAGGTCACCCGCACCCTGATCGCCGGTGGCGTCGGAATCGGCCTGCTGCACAGCAACAGCGCCCGCGAAGCTGTCGCCGCCGGAGAAGTCGACCTGCTCTGCGAAGTCCGCCCCGCGGTGCCGGTACTGCTGGCCTGTCGCAGCGAACGGGCGCAGGAGCCGCTGTTTCGGGCAGTGAAGGATGTATTGCAGGATTAATCCTAACGCAGGCAATCTGGCGCCTAACTGTAGGTTGGGAAGCGGAGCGCAGTGACAAATCCCAACAAGCTCTTCTATTTAAGCGTCGCTAATCACAGATCGATAGCGATTGTTGGGATGCGCAGGCTTATCCCAACCTACGTCGATTTCCCAGAGTAATCACACCAGATGCAGCGGCAACTCGGTGGTGTATTTCACTTCGCTCATCGCGACGGTGGAGTTCATCTCCTGGATATCGGGGATCAGTGACAGGTGGTCGCGGTAGAAGCGTTCGTAGCTGGCGACGTCTTTGGTGACGATGCGCAGCAGGAAGTCGATGCGGCCCATCATCAGGTAGCATTCGGTGACTTCGGGGAAGGACTGGATATGCTGCTGGAACTCATTCACCGCCTGGCGGCCGTTGGCGCTGAGTTTGACCTCGGTGTAGATCACCATATTCAGGCCCAGCTGTTCGCGGTTGAGGATACCGGCGCGTTTCTGGATAAAGCCGGCTTCCTCTAATCGCTTGATACGGCGCCAGCAGGGTGGTTGTGACAGGTTGACCTGCTCGGCGATCTCGGAGGCGCTCATGCTGGCGTCCTGCTGGATCAGGGCAAGGATTTTGCGGTCGATCTTATCCAGTTCCATCGTCTGTTGTCCGGTTTGTTTTTGTTGTTGTCAGCGGCAGCTTCTGCCCCGGCGGGAGACTGCCCTGAATTTTGTGCATATGCGTTAAAAATACCGATATCTCTGACAAAGGGTATTTTTTATTCGCTTGTGAGCTAATTTTAGTATTAATACTTCTAGTGTCCTAGGGGTTTTCCCTCTTCTTTGCATAAATTTTACCCAGGAATGGGAGTATCTTTTTAGACAGTCTTTCGGGCGGCGCGGTCGATCATCGCTCACCGGCCCGAATCAAATTTGGACGCGAACATAAAAATAAACAGGTGCGCCGGTATGACTGTCTTCTCCCATAAGGAGTTTGATCACCACGAACAGGTGGCTTTTTTCCACGAAGAGAAAAGCGGCCTGAAAGCCATTGTGGCTATCCATAACACCAATCTGGGCCCGGCACTGGGCGGCTGTCGTATGTGGCCTTACGCCACCGACGAAGAGGCGCTGACCGATGTGCTGCGCCTCTCCCGCGGCATGACCTACAAGTCGGCGCTGGCGGGCCTGCCGCTGGGCGGCGGTAAGTGCGTCATTATCGGCGATCCGCGCCGGGATAAGTCGCCTGAACTGCTGCGCGACCTGGGCCGCTTTATCGATGGCCTGTCCGGGGCTTATATCACTGCCGAAGATTCCGGCACCAGCGTCGCCGATATGAAACTGATCGGCGAGAACACCGCCCACGTGGCCGGGGTAATGGAAGGCACTGAGCACGGCGGCGATCCTTCGCCATCCACCGCTTATTCTACCTTTGTCGGCCTGAAGACGGCGGTGAAACAACGTCTCGGCCGCGATGACCTCAATGGCATCACAGTGGCGCTGCAGGGCGTCGGCAATGTCGGCTATTACCTGGCGCGGCACCTGCATGAAGCCGGTGCCAAGCTGATCGTCAGCGATATAGTGCCGGAGCACCTGCAACGCGCGGTGGACCAGTTCGGTGCCCGCGTCGTTGCCACTGACGAGATCTACGGCGTCGAGGCGGATGTCTTCGCCCCTTGCGCCCTGGGTGGCGTGATCAACTACAACACCCTCGATCAGCTGAAGTGTGCAGTGATTGCCGGTGCGGCCAATAATCAGCTGGCGACGCCGGAATTTGGTGAGCTGCTGCTGCGCAAAGAGATTCTCTACACGCCGGATTATGTCCTTAACGCCGGCGGCATTATCGATGTGGCTTACCAGCGCAGCGGCGAGAGCGCCGAGACGCTGAAAAACCATATCGAATCGATCGGTGCCACCCTCGAAGAGATCTTCGAGCGGGCCGCAGCGGATGGTAAGCCACCTCATGAAGTGGCCGATCAGATCGCTGAAGAGCGCTTTCGCAGCGCCTGATCGCAGCAGTTAGATAAGCGTTTCCAAGGGATTGTCCCGGCCAGTTGTCTGGGCCGGGCTTTGATCAACTGGGCACGGTGGCTGATCCCACCGTGCCGGCGGCCCGCCTCAATTCACTCGACCAGGCGCGCCAATGGAGGATAGCTCTATGACGACCAGCACTCCCTATCAGTCCAAGCTGTATGTACCTGAGGCGTCATCACGCCCGGATACGCCGACTGATTTCTCCAAGATGGAGATTCCTGCGCCGGGCGAAGCAATGCGCCCGGCAGTCGATGTGAATGCCGAACAGACCCGCGACCTGGCCTATGGCCTGGTGCGGGTACTGGACGATGACAACAGCGCCAAGGGTGACTGGAACCCGCAGCTGGATGCCGACACCCTGCGCCAGGGCCTGAAGCATATGTTGCATGTGAAGGCCTACGATGAGCGTATGTTCCGCATGCAGCGCCAGGGCAACCTGTCGTTCTATATGAAATGTACCGGCGAGGAAGCGGTGGCCGTGGCCCAGGCGATGGCGCTGGAGCCGGGCGATATGCTGTTTCCTTCCTACCGTCAGCAGGGGTTGCTGTTTGTCCGCGGCCGCCCGGTAGTGGATATGATGTGTCACTGCCTCTCCAACTCCCGCGACAATATCAAGGGTCGCCAGCTGCCGATTATGTACAGCTGGAAAGAGGGTAACTTCTTCAGTATCTCCGGTAGCCTGGGGACTCAGTTCAGCCAGTCTGTGGGCTGGGCGATGGCCTCGGCCTACAAGGGCGAAGACCATGTCTCTGCTGCCTGGGTCGGCGACGGCACGGTGGCGGCGGCGGATGTCTACCATGCGCTGCATTTTGCCTCTACCTACCGCGCCCCGGCGCTGCTCAACGTGGTGAATAACCAGTGGGCGATCTCCACGCCGCAGTCCTTTGCCTGCACCGGCACCACCTTTGCCGCCCGTGCTCAGGGGTTCAATATCCCGGGTATCCGCGTCGACGGTAACGATTTTCTCGCCGTATACGCCGTCACCCAGTGGGCTGCCGAGCGTGCCCGCAAGGGCTTTGGCCCGACTCTGATCGAACTCTACACCTACCGTGTCGCCAGTCACTCTACCAGTGACAACCCGGATGCCTATCGTGACAAGGATGAGGCGGCGACCTGGCCGTTGGGCGATCCGCTGGAACGCCTCAAGGCGCATCTGATCGCCATCGGCGAGTGGAGCGAAGAACAGCACCAGGCACTGGAAAAAGAACTCAAGGATGAGATCACCGCCAACTGGAAAGAGGCGCTGCAATACGGTTCGCTGGAGCAGGGCCCGCACTGGCCGGTGAGTGCCATGTTTGAGGATGTATTCGAAGAGATGCCAGCGCATCTGCGTAAACAGCGTCAGGATCTGGGGGTATAAGTTATGGCTGCAATGAATATGATTCAGGCCCTGAACTCGGCGATGGACGTGCTGATGGAGCGCGATCCTAACGTGCTGGTGATGGGCGAAGATGTCGGCTATTTCGGTGGCGTGTTCCGCTGCACCGAAGGCCTGTACGAGAAATACGGCGCCCACCGCGCGCTGGATATGCCGATCGCCGAGGGCGGTATCGTCGCCACGGCGATCGGGATGGGCGTCAACGGCCTGCGGCCGGTGGTGGAGATCCAGTTTGCCGACTATATCTACCCGGCCTTCGACCAGATCGTCAGTGAGTTGGCGCGGCTGCGTCACCGCAGCGGCGGCGACTACCACGCCCCGGTCACCATCCGTACCCCCTGCGGCGGCGGTATCCGTGGCGGCCAGACCCACTCCCAGAGTCCGGAAGGGATCTTTACCCATGTCTGCGGCCTGAAGACGGTGATGCCGTCCAACCCGTATGACGCTAAGGGCCTGCTGATCAGCGCCATCGAAAGCGATGACCCGGTGATCTTCTTCGAGCCGAAACGTATCTACAACGGGCCTTTCGACGGCGACCACCACAAGGCGGGCCAGCCCTGGAGCAGTCACCCGATGGGTGAAGTGCCGGAAGGCTATTACAGCGTGCCGCTGGGTAAGGCGAATATTGTCCGTCCCGGCGATGATGTCACCATCCTTGCTTACGGCACTATGGTGCATGTGGCCGAGGCGGCGATTAAGGCCGCCGGTATCGATGCCGAACTGATCGATCTGCGTACCCTGTTGCCGCTGGATACCGAGACCATCGAAGCCTCGGTGAAGAAGACCGGCCGCTGCGTGGTAATCCACGAAGCGACCCGCACCGGTGGTTTCGGTGCCGAGCTGGTAGCCGAGGTACAGGAAGCCTGCTTCTGGCACCTGAAAGCGCCGATCGAGCGTGTGACCGGTTGGGACACCCCCTATCCGCACGCCTTCGAGTGGGAATACTTCCCCAGCCAGGAACGCATTATCGAAGCCATTGAACGCACACTGGAGACAGACTAATGGGCCATTACAGTTTTAAACTGCCCGATCTGGGCGAAGGTATCGTCGAATCCGAAGTGGTGGACTGGTATGTCAGCGTCGGCGATACGGTCGAAGAGGACCAGCATATCGCCGATGTGATGACCGATAAGGCCACCGTTGAGCTGTCCGCGCCGGTCTCAGGTGTGATCCGTAACGTCGGCTGCGAAGCCGGTGCGATGCTGGCGGTGGGCGCCGAACTGGTGCTGATCGAGACTGAGGGCGAGGGCAATGCCCCGGAACCCACTGCACAACCGGCCAAGGCTGAACCTGCAGTCCCAGCACAGCCCGCCGCGGTTGCCGAGCCGGAGCCTGAAATCATGGCCCCGGTGCAGAAAACCACCATCAGCCATGTGCCGGGCCGCCACGAAGTGCTGGCCGCACCGTCGGTGCGCCGCCGTGCCCGCGAAGAGGATATCGACCTCGGCGTGGTGCCGGGCACCGGTCCTGCCGGACGGATCACTAACAGCGACCTGGATAACTTTATCGCCGCCGGTGGTATGCAGGCGGCGCTGCCGGTCAGTAACCTGCGTGCCGCGCGCAGTGCGACGACTGAGGTGCCGATCCGTGGCCTGCGCCGCATGATCGCCCAGAAGATGGTGCAGTCCAAGCGCAATATCCCGCACTACTCCTATATCGAAGAGGTGGATGTCAGCGCGCTGGAAGAGCTGCGCCAGCACCTCAACCAGAACCGCAAACCGCACCAGCCGAAGCTGACCCTGCTGCCGTTTATTATGCAGGCGCTGACCAAGGTGTTGCCGGAGTTTCCGTTCTGCAACGCCCGCTATGACGACGAGCGCGAAGTGCTGACCCAGTATGAGGCGGTGCATATCGGCATCGCCACCATGACCGAGAAGGGCCTGATGGTACCGGTGGTAAAACATGGCGAGTCGCTGGATATCTGGCAGTCCGCAGCTGAGCTGAGCCGCATCGCTGACGCGGCGCGCGATGGCTCCGCCAAGGCCGATGAGCTGACCGGTTCCACTATTACCATCACCAGTCTGGGTGCCATCGGCGGTATCGCCAGCACCCCGGTGATCAACGCCCCTGAGACCTCCATTATCGGCGTCAACAAGCTGCAGGAGCGTCCGGTGGTGCATAACGGCGAGATCGTGGTGCGCAAGATGATGAATCTGTCGTCATCCTTCGACCACCGCGTGGTAGATGGCTACGACGCCGCCCTGATGGTGCAGGCACTGAAACGCCTGCTGGAAAACCCGGCCTCAATCTTCGTCTAAGGACCCCTGGAGACAACTATGAACACTCATCGTAAATGTAAGGTACTGGTGGTTGGCGGTGGTCCGGGCGGTTATGTGGCGGCGATCCGCGCCGGTCAGCTGGGGCTGGACACGGTGCTGGTCGAGGCGGACCGTTGCGGCGGCACCTGCCTGATCCGCGGCTGCATTCCCTCCAAGGCACTGATCCATGCTGCGACCAAATTTGAAGAACTGAAAGCCCATGCTGGCAATGGCAAGCTGGGCATCTCCATCAGCTCGGCGCCGGAGCTGAACCTGGGCCAGACCATCGACTGGAAAGACAATATCGTTAACCGTCTCAGCGGTGGTGTACAGGGCCTGCTGAGCAAGGCCGGTGTGGAAGTGATCCGGGGCTGGGCGAAGTTTGCCGACGCCAAGACCTGCGAGATCGAGACCGCCGATGGTGGCCAGACCCTGCATGCCGAGCATGTGATCCTGGCCAACGGCTCCTCGGTCACCGAACTGCCGGGCATCCCCTTTGGCGGCGATGTGATCTCCTCCACCGAAGCGCTGTCACTGCAGGAAGTGCCGGAGCATATGGTGGTGATCGGTGCCGGTTATATCGGTCTGGAGCTGGGCATTGCCTACCGCAAACTGGGATCTAAGGTGACCTTTGTCGAGGGCGGCGAGCGTATCCTGCCGATCTATGACAAGGAACTGACCCGGCCGATCCAGCAGTGGCTGAAAAAGCATGATGTCGAGGTGATCACCGGCGCCCGCGCCGAGTCGGTCGACCAGAGCGGCAAGCAACCGGTATTGCACTATCAGGACAAGCAGGGCGAGACCCGGACTATCGCTGCCAGCAAGGTGCTGGTGGCGGTAGGCCGCAGCCCGAACACCGCAGGCTGGGGACTGGAGAATATGCCGGTCGACCGTGATGGCGCTTTTGTGCAGGTTGATGACCAGTGCCGCACCAGCACCCGCAATGTCTGGGCCATCGGTGACCTGGTGGGCGAGCCGATGCTGGCGCACAAGGCCTCGGCCCAGGGCGAGATGGTGGCGGAGATTATCGCCGGACATAAGCGCAGCTTCGAGCCTGTGGCGATCCCTGCGGTCTGCTTTACCGAACCGGAGATCGTCAGCGTCGGCCTGACGCCGGAACAGGCGAAGGACAAAGGACTGGATGTCAGCGTCGGAAAGTTCCCGTTCGCGGCGATCGGCAAGGCCCTGACCATGGAAGCCGGTGACGACGGCGGTTTTGTCCGCATCGTCGCCCGTAACGACGACCATGTGATCGTCGGTATCCAGGCGGTCGGCGCCCATGTCGCCGAACTCAGCGGCGAATTCGCCCTGGCACTGGAGATGGGCGCGCTGGTGGAAGACCTGGCCGGCACCATCCATGTCCACCCGACCCTGAGTGAAGCCACCATGGAAGCAGCCCTGGCCACCTTCGGCAAGGCGATCCACACGCCTTAAAAGCAGCGGTCAGCTTTAAGCTTCAGGTCTCAAGCTGAGTGGCGGGCTTGCAAACAAAGGTCATTTTCCCCGCTGTGGTGGGAAATGAAATGGACCCACAAGGCTTACCGCTTAAAGCCAGTCGCTTTCAGCTGCTCTCCCTCTTTATCCCCGTGGATAGCCGCTGGCCGGAGCGATCCGGCCCGCGGTACCTTTTGCCCTTCGGGGCTTTTTTTGTTTATAGACAGTCACTTGGTCGGATTCGCTACTGAGGCTGCGGCGTGTTGCTCAGGAGTTGTGTTCGGGTGTGCTGCTCAGGTGTTGTATTCGGATTTGTCCGCTTGCTGTCCTAAGCTGTATAAGGGCGCAATCACAGGTTAGGCGATGAAGCGGCGAAGGTTGATCCGACTACTCAGTGGCGTTGCCGGGGCGATGCTCGGCAGCCGGACAGGAGCTTCTGTGTTGTCTGATCAGCCCCGCCCCTTGCCCGAGCCACCCTCTATCGATGCCATCCCGCAGAATGAGTTGCGGCTTTTTCTCTGCGGTGACGTGATGACCGGCCGGGGCCTGGATCAGGTCCTGCCTTACCCTTCGAAGCCCCGCCTCTATGAGTCCTATGTAAAGGATGCCCGAGACTATGTGGCGCTGGCAGAGCAGCGATACGGTGCCATCGCCCGGCCGGTAAGCTTCGACTATATCTGGGGCGACGCCCTCAATGTGCTGGAGCAGTTTGCACCCCATCTGCGGATCATCAACCTGGAAACCAGTATTACCAGCAGTGAGCGCTACTGGCCGGATAAGGGGATCAACTACCGCATGCATCCGGGTAATACGCCCTGCCTTCAGGCCCTGAAAACCGATGGCTGCGCCCTGGCCAATAATCATCTGCTGGATTGGGGTTATGAAGGGCTGAGGGAAACCCTGGCCAGCCTGGATAAGGCGGGCATCGGTTATTGCGGCGCGGGACAGAACCAGCAGCAGGCCGCACAGCCGCTGATCCTGCCGTTAAATGGCGGCAGGCGACTGATCCTGTTCAGCATGGGTACCAGCAGCAGCGGGATTCCGCCGGAATGGGCCGCTTCATCTGAGCGTGCCGGGGTGAATCTGGTGAGCGAGTATCAGACGGACTGGATCGAGGCGCTGGCGGCGCAGGTGAAGTCGCTGCGACAACCCGGCGATCTGCTGGTCTGTTCTGTCCACTGGGGCGGTAACTGGGGCTATCGGGTGCCGCGTTACCGGCGTGAGATGGCGCACCGTCTGATCAATCAGGCCGGAGTCGACCTGATTCACGGTCACTCCTCCCACCATGCAATAGGCATTGAATGTTACCGGGGGCGGCCGATCCTTTACGGCTGCGGTGACTTTATCAACGACTATGAGGGCATCCGCGGGATGGAGCACTACCGCGGCGATCTGTCACTGCTCTACCTGCTGCGTTTCGACCTGCAGCAGCATAGGTTGCTGCAGCTGAGCCTCTGTCCGATGCAGATCCGCCAGATGCGCTTGCAGGCTGCCAGCGCCGCAGATGTGCGCTGGTTACGGCAAACGCTGCACCGTGAGAGCGCCAGATTGGGCACCGGTATCGAGCAACCGGCCGCACGGTGGCTGCAGTTGCGTTGCTGACCGGGTGTTTCCGTGCTGGTGTTGCGCCGTGCAACTGATGCCGTTGCCGGATCTGTCCGGGCCGACCGTTTCTTGCCCTCCGGACTGTCTTATCTTATCCATCAGAATTTCAGATCGTCAGCAGAAAATTTTTCCCTTTTACAGTAGCGCACCCTCCGGCGCACAATCGCGCTCATCCTGATGACTGTCGCGTGGTTTAAGCGGCCGTGACCCTAGCGTCGGCGCGGCCGCTACTTTTTTGTAGCGGCGTTATCTATCGTCTTTTTCACCCCCTGCTGCTTTACTGATTCCAGTGACGGACTTTTTACATACTTTCAGGGAGATTTGCTTATGACCCCAACTGATTCACCGTGGCCGCAGGAGGCCTGGCTGCTGCATCAGGGCGAGGTGTCGGAAACCACTGATGATCTGCAGGCACTGCCGCCGCACAGTCGCAGTGGCACTATCGCCTGGCTCAATATGAACTGGCGTGAGCCCTCCAGCGTCGACTGGGTCCTGCAGCAGAGCGGATTACCCGAGAGCAGCTGCAATGCAGTGCTGAGTGAGAACACCCGGCCGCGCAGCTTTACCGATGAGTGCGGCAACCTGGTTCTGATCCTGCGGGTGGTGAATGCCCAGGCGAATACCGAAGAGGAGCGCCTGATCTCGCTGCGGATGGTGATCAGCAATAGCCGCTTTATCAGCCTCTGTGCCTTTCACCCGCTGTCGTTGTCGCGTTTTGGCGAGCATCTCAAGGCCGGTGATTTCGATCAGGACGTGGCCGGACTGGTCACCCTGTTGCTGGAGTTTATCCAGGACGAGATTAACGAGGCAGTGACTGCGCTGACAGCCGAGCTGGAGGGTATCGAGGCGGCCTGTGGTGCCGGTGAGGTGGTGGTCGAACGCATCAGCAGCGCCCGCCGTGCGGCGGGACAGCTACAGCGCTATCTGCTGCCGCAGCGTGCCGTGCTGAGCCAGATCCAGCAGCAGCGGCAGTGGTTTGGTGCGCCGGAGCTGCAGGCGGTCTGGCGCGAGCTGGGCAACAGCCTGCAGCTGAGCCTGGAGGAGGTGGAGATGGCCCTGAGCCGTCTGATGATCCTGCAGGATGAGCTGCGGGCCACCCTGAACGAGAAGAACAACCGGACCCTCTATCTGTTGTCATTGGTGACCTTCTTCTTCCTGCCGCTGAGCTTCCTGACCGGATTCCTGGGGATGAATATTCCCTTTCCCTGGCAGGACTCGGCTGCCTCATTCTGGGCCGTGCTGTCACTGGTGCTGATGCTGTTGGCGACCCAGTGGGCGCTGATCCGGCGTCTCGGCTGGCTCTAGCCCGGGCGCAATCTTTCAACGATCTGAATACTGAGAACTGTTATGCATATGGACCCGGTTCTGCCGGCGATGGTAGGGACAATTTTCATCATGTTGCTGGTGGGCGGACTGCTGAAGCTGGCGGCGCAGCCCCAGGTGATCGCCTATCTGGTGGCCGGTGTGCTGATCGGTCCGCACGGCGTCGCCCTGATTGACGATGCCGATGTGGTTAACCGGCTGGGCGCGATGGGCGTGGTATTGCTGCTGTTTTTTGTCGGCATGGAAGTGGTGCCGCAGCAGCTGATGTCGCGCTGGCGGATACCGGTGATCGGCACCCTGTTGCAGGTGCTGTTCAGCTTGTTGCCGGTGGCGCTGATCGGTCTCTATTACGACTGGGGCTGGGCACGCATCGTGCTGCTGACTTTCGTTATCAGCCTGTCCAGCTCGGCGGTGGTGATCCGCCTGCTGCAGGACCGTAAGGAGCTGGGCACCGGCTTTGGCCAGGATATGCTGGGGGTGCTGCTGGTGCAGGATCTGCTGGTGATCCCGATGCTGATCGTGATCGGCCTGTTTGGCGGTCAGGAGGTGAACCTGCACTCCCTGAGCATGCAGCTGGTCGGTGTGATTCTGGTGGGGCTGGCGCTGTTCTGGATCTTCAGTGGTCGTCAGATCCGCCTGCCGCTGGCGCGGCAGATCCGTGAAGACCATGAGCTGCAGGTGTTTGTCGCGCTGGCGATCTGCTTCGGCATGTCGCTGCTGACCGGCATCCTGGAGCTGTCCACCGCACTGGGCGCCTTTATTGCCGGCATGCTGGTAGGTGCCGCGCGCGAGACCCAGTGGGTGCACCATAAGCTGGAGCCCTTCAAAGTGGTGTTTGTGGCGCTGTTCTTCCTCTCGGTAGGCATGAGCCTCGACCTGCAGTTTTTGTTGCAGCACTGGTGGCAGCTGAGCCTGCTGGTGGTGGCGGTGTTTGTGGTCGGCACCCTGCTGAACGCCATCATACTGGGAACCCTGGGCTATCGCTGGCGCGAAAGCCTGTATGGCGGTGCGGTACTGGCGCAGATCGGCGAATTCAGCTTTGTGCTCAGCGCCGTGGGTATGCAGGCGGCGATTATCAGCGCGGCCGGCTACCAGTACGCTCTGTCGGTGATCTCGCTGTCGCTGCTGCTCGGTCCGCTGTGGATCGCCCTGGGCCGGCGTTGCTTCAATCCGGTGGTCAGTGACCCGGTCTGATTCAGGCCGGGTCTGTGCCCGTGGCCTGGAGCGGCAGGGTTTCGTCCTCACGCAGCTGGGCCGCCAGCGCGTTGAGGGCCTCCAGCTTGTCGTTCTTCTGCCGGTACACCATATACACCTGGCGCTGGATCAGCGGCGCATCGGTGACGGCATGCAGCTGGCCGGATTCGATCAGCGGCTCGACCAGAAAGCGCGGCAGCCAGGCGTGGCCGCCGACACCCAGCAGGTACTCCAGCGCGATATGCACCTGGCCGGTGTGCAGCACGGCCGGCTGCTGTTGCGGCATGCTCTTGGCCAGCTGCAGGTTGAAGGCGGTTCCCCAGTCCATCGCCACATAGCTCATCCCGGCGGCGGTCTGCATATCATGCCCCGCTGTGCTGGCGACCTGCTGCAGGCTGAGTACGCCGGCCGGCAGGGTCTGGCACTCATCGCTTTTCGGCGGGTCCAGCGTCAGGCCCAGGTCGATACGGTGTTCCAGCACGCCCCGGCTGAGGGCGGCGCTGGTTTCCGTCACCGTGCGGATACTGAAGTCGGGACTGGAGCAGATCACCCGCACAATCAGCTTTTGCAGGAAGGCGTCCCAGAGGTTTGCCGGGGCACCGAGTACCAGCGGGGTTCTCTGGCCCTCGTCCAGGCCAACCTCCTCGAAGGTACGCTGCCACATCGCCAGCATGCCCTGGGCATGGGGGATCAGGCGCTCGCCGGCGGCGGTCAGCAGGATATTATGGCGGTGGCGCTCGAACAGTTTGACGTTCAGCAGCTCTTCCAGCTGGCGGATACGGAAGCTGACGGCTGACTGGGTCAGGTAGAGGTTTTCCGCGGCGCGGCCGAAGTGACGTGTCTTGGCGACCTCTATAAAGGTCTTGAGTAAACCGGTATCCAGGTTGCGCACGTTTTTTTGATCCTGACGAGAAAAATTGTTTGTTTTACCTGCGGCCCTGAGTCGCTGATACTGCAGCACATCCTAAACGGCCCGTCCGAGGCCGTTACTAAAGCATTTTAGTTTATACCTAACCACTGTTTTCTCTGTTGCCGCTTTCGTACAAAGCCGTCCCGCCGCACTTATCGGCCGGATCGCTGGTGTCGCCGGAAATGTACCCGGCGTTGTGGCCGGAAACAGTCCAGTGAAGAGATATCTATTGTGAACAAAGCAATCCAGCCCGCCCGGCCGGTTCTGGGCTGGCGTGAATGGTGTGCCCTGCCTGACCTGGGCATCAGTCATATCAAGGCCAAAGTCGATACCGGTGCCCGGACATCGGCGCTGCATGCCTGGTTTGTTGAAGAATTTGAACGCAACGGAAAACTCTGGGTGCGATTCGGCCTGCACCTGGAGCAGGACCAGCTGGTGGAGGCCGAAGTGCTGGATCAGCGTCATGTCACGGACTCCGGGGGACATACAGAGTTACGTTACGTGATTGCAACCCGGGTGCAGCTGGGCGATCAGTGTTGGCCGATTGAGCTGACCCTGACTAACCGCGACAGTATGCGCTTTCGCATGTTGCTGGGACGTACCGCTATTAATGGCCGTTATTTAGTTGATTCGGAGCTATCCTATCTGGTGGGTAAGAAACCCGCCGCAGCTCTACAGGGAGAGTAAAAATGAAAATTGGTATCCTTTCGCGCAACGCTAAACTGTACTCCACCCGGCGTCTGGTGGAGGCAGCTAAGGCGGCCGGACATGAGGTGCAGGTGATCGATGCACTGCGTTGCTACATGAACATCAACGCCCGTACGCCGAGCATCCACTACAAGGGCGAAGCGCTGGAGGACTTCGACGCCATCATCCCGCGGATCGGGGCATCGGTAACGTTTTATGGCACAGCGGTATTGCGTCAGTTTGAGACCATGGGGGTCTACCCGCTGAACGAGTCTGTGGCGATCACCCGCAGCCGCGATAAGCTGCGCTCTATGCAGCTGCTGGCCGGTAAGGGGATCGATATGCCGATCACCGGCTTTGCCAACAAGCCGGGTGATATTCCCGATATGCTGGATATGAACTCCGGCCCGCCGGTGGTGATTAAACTGCTGGAAGGCACTCAGGGCATCGGTGTGGTGCTGGCGGAAACCCGCAAGGCGGCCGAAAGTGTCCTGCAGGCCTTTATGGGGCTGAAAGCCAACATCATGGTGCAGGAGTATATCGATGAGGCTAAAGGGGCCGATATCCGCTGCCTGGTGATCGGCGACCGGGTCTGGGCCTCAATGAAGCGTCAGGCCCCGGACGGGGAGTTCCGTTCTAACCTGCACCGTGGCGGTTCGGCCGCGCTGGTGCGGATTACCCCGGAAGAGCGGGCCGTGGCTGTGCGGGCGGCGAAAACCATGGGGCTGAATGTGGCCGGGGTTGACCTGTTGCGTTCGTCTCGCGGACCGCTGGTGCTGGAAGTAAACTCCAGCCCGGGACTGGAGGGGATCGAAAAGGCGACTGGCAAGGATGTGGCGGGTGGCATCATTGCATTTATCGAAAAAAATGCCCGAGCTAACCGCACCCGTACTCGGGGCAAGGGGTAATGAAGATGGCGAAGCGGGCTGCATTTGAGATCGCCGGGCAGACAATCGAGCCTGGCAACCGCGCCACGGTGGCACTGGATATCGGCCGGCTCTACACCCATACCCATCTTGAACTGGTGGCGGAGGTGATTCACGGCCGTAAGGACGGGCCGGTGCTGCTGGTCTGTGCCGCGATCCACGGCGATGAGCTGAACGGCGTCGAGATCTGCCGCCAGCTGATGAAACGTCAGGCGCTGGAGCGCCTGCGAGGTACCCTGATTATCGTACCGGTGGTGAATATCTTCGGTTTCCTGCACCACTCGCGCTATATGCCGGACCGCCGCGACCTCAATCGCTGCTTTCCCGGCAGCGAACGGGGCTCGATGGGCGCGCGCTTTGCCAACTGTTTTGTCAAAGAGGTGCTGCACAAGAGCAGCCATGTGATCGACCTGCACACTGGGGCGGTACATCGCAGCAACCTGCCGCAGGTGCGGGCCAACCTGGATGATCCGGTGGTGCGGCAGATGGCGGAGAGCTTCGGTGCCCCGGTGATGCTGAACGCCGCTTTGCGCGACGGTTCGCTGCGCGGTTGTGCCGATGACGCCGGTATCCCGCTGATTCTCTATGAAGCAGGTGAAGCGCTGCGCTTTAACGATTACGCTATCAAGACCGGCCTGGCCGGGGTGATTAACGTGATGCGTGACCTGCAGATGCTGCCGCCGGTGCGGCGCAAGAATAAGATCCTGTGTGAAGAAGCCCGGACTTCGGGCTGGGTGCGGGCCGAGCTGGATGGCACCTGCCGTTTTATTGCCCAGCTGGGACAGCGGGTTAAGGTCGGTGATCAGCTGGCGACAATTGCGTCACCGTTCAGTCCGCAGGAGCAGTCAGTGCTGGCACCCTGGGCCGGTATTATTATCGGTCGCAACAACATACCGCTGGTCAATGAGGGCGATGCGCTGTTCCATGTAGCGCGTTTTGAAACCCTGGGCGGTGCAGAACGCAGTGTCGAGGCATTTCGTGAGACACTGGGCGATACAGAATATGCCTTCGATCAGACGGAGGCTTTACCCGAAAACAGCGGTTAACGAGTGGATTAAATTGGAAAACTTTAGCTTTTTTGTCGAAGGAATTGATGTGCGGGGCATGCTGCTGCAGCACAAACTGCTTGTCACCGTTGCAGTCATTGCCCTGGTAAGCGGATTTAAGATCAAGTTGTCGGCATTTCTCCGCCTGCGCAGCAAGCAGGCCGGTCAGGACCGGCGTCATGCGATCAATATTATCAAGAACCTGATCAACATCACGCTGGTGATCGGCCTGTTCCTGTACTGGTCGGATGAGCTGCAGAAGTTCGCCCTCTCGGTGGCGGCCTTTGTGGTGGCCTTTGTGATTGCGACCCGGGAGTTTATCCAGTGCATTATCGGCTTTATCTATATCTTTGCCGCCCGTCCGTTTCAGGTGGGCGACTGGATTCAGGTCGGCGATTACAGCGGCGAGGTAACAGAGACTGACTGGGCCAAGCTGACCCTGCTGGAAGTGGATATCAGCTCGTACAGCCATACCGGCAAGACGCTCTACCTGCCGAACAATATGCTGCTGTCCAGCTCGATCAAGAACCTCAACTTCCTGAAGCGCTATGCCACCCATACCTTTGCCATCACCCGGGACCAGAGCGTAGATCTGTTCTCCTTTATGGATGAGCTGCTGGTACGGGCGACCAAGCACTGTGAAGGTTTTTATGATGTGGCGAATCGCTATAACAGCCTGATCGAAAAGCGGCTGGATGTGACCATCGCCGGTCCGGCACCGTCGGCGATGGTGTCGACCACCGAGAATGGCCGCAACCGGATGTACATCACCATCTTCTGTCCGTCTGACCAGGCGCTGGAGATCGAGCAGAAGATCACCCGCGACTTTATGCAGCTCTGGTACGCAGCGCAGGAGATACGTCGTCTGCGCCGTGAGGAGGTGGCGGTTGCCGTCGCGGGTTAAGCGGCTATATGGCGCCCCGGCCGCAACGGCGGGGCGCTAAAGTTTAGCGCTGCCGCCGGTCAGCTTTGACTGCTCAGAATGCCTTCAATATCACTGCACAGCCGGTTTCTGCCCTCGCGCTTGGCCTTATAGAGCAACTCGTCGGCACGGGCGAACAGGGTGTCGCTGTTGTCGCTGAACGCCGCTTCGGTAAGGCCGATGGAGATGGTGATCGGTACCGGCTGGCCGCTGAAGTTAAATGGCGAGGCGGCGACGGCTTCACGTACACCTTCCAGCAGGTGAGCCGCTTCCAGCGCCGGCGTTGCCGGTAAAATCAGCACAAACTCCTCGCCGCCGTAACGGCCGACAAAATCGCTTTTACGCAGGGTGTCGGTGAGTATATTGGCCATCAGGCGCAGAGCCTTGTCTCCGGCCAGGTGACCGTAGTTATCGTTCACCTGCTTGAAGTGATCGATATCGCACACCGCCAGCGTCAGGGTATCGCCCAGTTCCGGCAGGCGCCTGAGTTCCTGCTGGATACGTTCGTTATAGGCGGTGCGGTTGGCCAGCTTGGTCAGCGGATCGACCCGGGAGCGCAGCCGCTCCTCCTCGATCTGCAGCATAGTCTGACGCGCTTCCTCCTCCATGCTGTTCATCTGCGCGACCAGTTTCTGGTGGCGACGGTTGGATTCCTGCTGGCGCGTAACCTCGTCACTCTTCAGCTGGGTAACGCTTTTCTGCATCTGTGACAGTTTTTCGGCGATCGCTGTTTTCAGCTGTGGCAGGCTGGCACCATTGACCGTTGCCGTATTCATGGCGCTGAAATTGTCCTGCATCTGCTGGCTGAACAGCAGGCGGCGCTGGCTGTCATTCTGCGCGATCTGAAAGTCCCGTGACAGGGCGTTATGCATCCCCGTGAGCTGGTCGCCGATATCCAGCAGGTAGTGCTCAAATTCCTCGCTGACGCTCTGGTTGCTCTGCACCACCAGAGTGATCACCCGGTGCATCAGCGGCGGTAACTGCGACAGCTCAAAATCTGCTTCCAGTTCGCCGATCAGCTGCAGCGCATCCTGCCGGTAGCGACTGTTCAGGTGCAGGCCATCGATCAGGTCGAGCAGCTCGGTGGCGACCTGACGCAGTATCGACTGGGTATCCTCATCCATCAAGCCGCCCCGGGCCAGCATCATATAGGGGGAGTCCGGGTCGGCCATTCCGTCCATGATCTCCCCCTGCAGTTTAACGATGCAGCCAAGCAGGGAGGGTAGTTCGTAGTAATGATGCACCGCGCCGATACTGCGGTTTTTTGCCGCTTCCAGAGCGTTGCTGGTCAGCTCTTGCTGGCTCAGGGCCTTCAGCTCACTGATCCAGCGGCGGATAGAGACCAGCAGCTGCTCGGCGGTCTCCCGGCGCTTGTCCTGCGACAGGCGCAGGCTCTTATCCAGCTTGCGGGCCGCTTTCTTCAGCGGCGCCGTTTCACCGCTGTCCAGCGCCAGCAGGAGTTCTTCCAGTCGCGTGTCCAGTCGCTGCTCCTGGCCCTGCGCTTCCAGCACCAGCCGGCGGATCACCTGCTGCATAATCTCCTGGCGGTGATGAGAAGCCGTTTCGCGTCGCTTGGCAGCGCGCTCCAGAGTGCGAAACTCCTTTGCCAGATCCTGGTATTTCAGCTTCCAATCATCTTTAGCGAATATCACGTAACAGTCCTTGTAATCAGGTCAGGGGCAACTTTGTGGTAACAGGTCAGGCTTGTCTATCGGCTGAAGTATTGGATTATTGAGCAAGCGTTGACTTCGGTTAGGAAACCGACAATCAGGCCGCTGGGTTTATTCTGAGCCGCCGCTAGCACCCACCATCTGACGCGGCAGGGCTTTATCCGGCGGTGGCATAGTTGTTATGACTGCCTGAATCGTTAAGCAGACGGAATGCCACTGTGATCGCAGGTCATCCGGGCGTGGCCCGGGCAGGGTGATTTCGTTGGCTAATCTATTGATATTGCTCAAATTAAGTCATCGGACTGTAATAAGATGTAGTGTCTTCAGGGTACTCAAAAGAGCACTCAATAAAAAACTCGGGTAGGATCAGAAGCCTAAATGATATTAAGCAGACCGTCCGGTCGCATCAGAACGGGCAACGATAAAGCAGGTGATGGACGTGGTAACCTCAGAATTGTTCCTACAGCTCAAACAACCGCTGTTGGTACTGAACGGAGCTGAAGGGCAATCAGTGCAGGCCAATAGCGCGGCTCAGCAACTGCTCGGCATTAGTGATCCCGACCTGACTAAAGCCCCGTTCTGGAACCCTGAAATCGCCCTCCAGCTGAATCAGCCTGCTGTTGCCGGTCGCAAAGAGATCGGCTTCGGTGGCTGCCGGCTGTGTTGTGAATACTCCCCGATCAGCCATCCCGAAGGTCACTGCCTGGTGATTATGCTCAGCCAGCCCGGCAGCCTGACTCAGGACCTGCAGAGCTTCAGCCATATCATCGACAGCCTGGGGGCGTACGTATACTGCAAAGACAATAACTACCGTTACACCTTTGCCAATCATGAGGTATGCGAGCTGTTCGGCCAGCCCATGAGCCAGATTGTCGGTTGTACCGACGACCGGTTCTTTGGTGAGCAAAGTGCCAGAAAACTGATCGAAGAGAGCGACCGCCAGGTGATTGAGGGCGGGCAGGTGATCCGCCGGGAAGAGATTGTTTATATCCCGCCACTGGATGAATACCGCACTTATCTGACGGTCAAAAAGCCCCTCTATGACCAGGATGGCAATATCAATGGCCTGTTTGGTATCTCTACCGATATCAGCGGCCAGAAGCTGATCCAGCAGCAGCTCTATCAGAGCGAAACCAAGCTCACCGCCATCCTCAACAATGTCGGCTCCTGCATCTTTATCAAAGACCGTGACTGCCGTTTTACCTATATGAATCGCAAAACCGAGCAGGTGTTTGGCGCCACGGCAGACGCGGTACTGGGACTGACCGTGCTGGATATTCTCGGCGCTGAAGGTGAGGAGATGTACCGCACCGACAGGCAGGTGTTTGAGCAGGGAGCGGCCGTCAAGGTACTGGAAAGCTTTAACGCTCCTCAGGGGGAGCAGCACTTCTGGACGGAAAAAGTCCCGATGCGCAATGCCGAAGGCGAACTCGATGCCTATATCGGTATCGCCACCGATATCACCGACCAGGTGGAGCTGGAACGCAAATTAACCGATACCAATCGGGTGCTGCAACACCAGGTGGCCCAGGTCACCCAGCTGACCGACCGGCTGCACCAGCAGGCCAACCGTGATCCCCTGACCCAGCTGTATAACCGCCGTTACCTCGATGCCAGCCGGCAGGAACTGATCGCCGACGCCAGTCGCCGGGATCAGCTCACCCTGCTGCTGATCGATATGGACCACTTCAAGCGTATCAATGACGAACTGGGTCACCAGACCGGCGATGACGTCCTGCAGCTGCTGGCCGACGTATTACAGCAGGGCTGCCGCAGCAGCGACCTGGTCTGCCGCTACGGCGGTGAGGAATTTATCGTCGCCATGCCTGCCACCACCACCGAAGACGCCCGCAGGAAAGCCGAACAGCTGCGTCATCAATACTGCCAGGCTGCTTTTGCTCTGCTGCCTGAGGGCTGGCACAGCACCTTCTCTGTCGGCATTGCCAGCTACCCACAGCACGGGGAAAACTTCGAGCAAGTGGTGAAAAGCGCCGACCGCGCACTGTACCGGGCAAAAGCCGAAGGGCGGGATCGGGTGGTGTGTGCTGAGTTGGTTAGAGAAGAGTAGAGCGAGCATGTAAACTGCTGCGCGTAGTCGTGCACTCGCCTTGTCCGGTTTGAGTGTTTAAGTTTTTACAGGGATTGGTAACGGTTAGCGCATGCAGCAAGTCGGTATTTACGAACAACTGATCACTCAGTTGCTTCAATCAAAGTTAGACCAGCAGAAATTTTATATTGGAGAACGCACGTTGGAGGCGGCGGAAGCCTCTGTGTGGTTATCCCGCTTCCTGACTCAGATATTGGAGTATGCTCTTAGCGCGGTGCCTTCAGGAGAAGGCCGATTAACGCAACAGATTGAGCTCTCGAACCAGTTGTTACTGTGGTTAAAAGATAAAGTCGCTGACAGTGGCTTTATTGAGGAGAATCTAGTCGATACCCAGGGGCGAATTCTTACAGCTCTTTATGAATTAGATAATCCAATTGCGGCCAGTCTAGATCAGTATGTAAAAGAGGTATTTCCTTTAACGGGTTTGACGCAAAGTGAGCTTTTTTGTGGCAGTAATGCGGGTTTGTCTCTTGAAACAGAGCTAAAGCGAGAAATTCTATCTTCAGATAAAATTTATTGGTTGGTGTCTTTCATCAAATGGGCGGGTATTCGGATTTTTCGACGAGAACTTGAAGATTTCACCCGTAGTGGTCGCGAACTGAAGGTTATTACCACCTCTTATATGGGGGCCACTGATGCCAAAGCGGTAGAGTTCTTAGCCAGTCTCCCGAATACCGAAGTTAAGCTCAGCTATAATACTCAACGAGAAAGGCTGCACGCGAAAAGTTACCTGTTCCTGCGCGATACCGGTTTTCATACCGGTTACATTGGTTCGTCAAATTTATCTCACTCAGCACTGACCAGCGGCTTGGAGTGGAATCTCAAAATCACCTCACAAGAGATTCCGCATATCATTGATAAGTCCCTGAATACCTTCGAAACTTACTGGCAATCAACAGACTTTGAAGCGTTCGACGGTCAAGCAAAAAGCCAGCAAAAACTCATTCAGGCCCTTGCGCAAGCGAAAGGCACGAGACGGATCAACCATCACATTACTTTGATATTAAGCCTTTTCCTCATCAACAAGAGATGCTCGAACAACTTTCAGTTGAACGGCATGTGCATAACCGCTATCGAAACCTTGTCGTTGCGGCGACAGGCACCGGTAAAACGTTAATCTCAGCCTTTGACTTCGCTCGGTTATTGAAAGCTAAGCCGGATGCGAAGTTTCTATATATTGCCCATCGTGAGGAAATTCTCAGACAGGCAAGGCTTGCTTATCAAGGCGTGCTAAAAAACTCCGGCTTCGGGGAGCTGTGGGTGGGTAATACCAAGCCTCAGCACTATAACCAGCTATTCATGTCCGTACAGACGGCAAATAGCCAGTTAAGTAATATGCGCCTGAGTGCTGATTTCTATGACTATATTGTGATTGATGAAGTCCATCATATTGCAGCCAGTAGTTATCGAGCCGTATTAGATGCTTTTGATCCGGAGATACTGGTCGGACTTACCGCGACACCGGAGCGCCACGATGGCAGTGATATCTTGAATGATTTTTGTGGTGTGATCGCGGCTGAACTGCGTCTGCCTGAAGCGATTAACCGCCGCCACCTATGCCCTTTTCAGTACTTTGCGGTTGATGATGATACGGATCTTAGAGATATAAGCTGGAAGCAAGGGCGCTATGATATTGCTCAGCTCACCAAGCTCTATACGCATAATCAAGCGCGCGTTGAGAAGATCTACCAGAGCTTGGCCGAAACGGTGACTGAGCTTAGTAAGATCAAAGCACTGGCTTTCTGTGTCAGTCGCGAACATGCGGCTTATATGACCAAGCAGTTTCTGATCAAGAATGTACGCTGTGACATTCTGACCAGTGACAATAGTCAGGAGCGTCAGGCCAAGCAGCAGGCGCTTAGATCAGGCGAGATTAACGTACTGTTTGTGGTGGATATCTTCAATGAGGGTGTTGATATCCCGGAAGTCGATACCTTGCTCTTCCTGCGACCCACTGAGAGTCTGACTATTTTCTTACAGCAGCTAGGCCGAGGCTTACGTTTAGCGGACGATAAAGACTGTTGCACAGTACTCGATTTTGTCGGCAACTCCCGCCCCGAGTATGACTTCTCGCAGAAATTTCGCGCTTTAGTGGGTAAGACCAATCAGGCGATCAGCAGAGAAATACAACAAGGTTTTCCACATGCCCCTTTGGGATGTCGGATTGAGCTGACCAAGCAAACCCAAGAATTGATCTTACGGAATATTCGCCAAGCGACAGTGAACAAAAACCGCTTGCTGGGATTGATTCGAAGCTTTGATAGCCACTCTGATCTTCCACTGGCATTGCAGAACTTTCTCAAGCTCAATCCCAATGTTTCTTTAGAAGATGTTTATAAAATTGGCAGTTGGTCTGAGCTGGTTTCAGCCGCGAAGGCGAATGAGGTTGGTGAAGCGTCCAGCGAGTCTGTGCGCAAAGCGTATCGTCGAGCGATTAATACCCGTTTACTGAGCTGTGACTGCTTCGGCTATTTAAGCTTCTTAAGGCAGTTGTGTGATCAGCATTTTGAGCTGACACCAGAGATGGATCAAACCATGGCGTTGATGTGCCATTACGATTTCTGGCAATGCAACGGCGACAAGGGCGAGTTTGCCTCTTTGCAGCAGAGCCTGAAGGCCCTCGACAATGACGAATTGCGAGGAGAACTCAGTGATGTCTTAACACTACTGATCAATCGGATTCATCATGAGCAGCTGCCGATGCCCTCAATGGTAGGTAATCCTCTACAGCTGCATGCACGCTATGCCCGTGAACAGATCTTGGTGGGCTTTGGCGTGTCGACGTTCGAAAAACAGTCGACGGCCCGTGAGGGCGTTCTGGTAATACAGGATCAGAATATTGAGCTGCTCTTTGTCACATTGAATAAATGTGAAAAGCAGTTTTCGCCCACCACTATGTATCACGATTACGCTATCAGTGAGAGGCTGTTCCATTGGCAATCCCAGAACAGTGCTAGGCCTGAGCGTGGCAAGGGTTTGAGTTACATTGAGCAGGCTGAACCTGGTAAACGAATCTTCCTGTTTGTTCGTGAGCAAGCAGAAGACGAAAACCGTCGCACTATGGGGTTTGTTAACTTTGGTGAGGTTCGCTACGTTTCGCACACGGGTAGTCAGCCGATGAGTATCACTTGGCAACTCGATTACCCGATGCCTACTTTCTTATGGAAGGAAGCCGCAAAGCTCGCTTCAGCTTAGGCGGTCAGACAGAAGTGCTTGAACCTCCAGCCCCTATAGCTTTTACAATAGCGCCACTTTTCAAATTTCAGGATGGTCTTGAATGACTGAGCAACAAACTAAGGTTGCCGGGGCGGGTTCTGGCTGGCTGCTGATCGCCTGGCTGCTGGCGCTGCTGTCTACGCTGGCGGCGTTGTTTATTGGTGAGGTGATGGGGCAGATGCCCTGTACCTTGTGCTGGTATCAGCGTATCTGCATGTTTCCGTTGGCGTTGATTCTGGGCGTGGCGGTGATGCGCAATGATAGCGCGGTGCATGCCTATGCTGTGCCGCTGGCGCTGATCGGATTTGTTATCGCCGGTTACCATTCGCTGTTGTACGGCGGCCTGATTGAGGCACCGCTGGTGCCTTGTAGCCAGGGTAGCGACTGCTCGGGCGAGGGGATGACGCTGTTTGGCGTGCTGCCGATCCCTTATCTGGCGGTGCTGGCCTTTGCGGCTATCACGGCCCTGCTCTGTTTTGATCTTAAGCTGCGCGCAACCCGGAGGAATGAAGTATGACGCGACAGAAACTGGTTTTATCGATTACGGTACTGGCGATTGTCGCCTTTGCCGCTGCGGCGATCTGGTGGCAGCAGCATCAGACATCCCAGGGCACTCAGGTTGAGGCGCAATTGCTGGAGCGTAGCTACTCGCCGTCGCTGGGGCCTGCCGATGCCAGGGTGACGATCGTGGAGTTCTTTGATCCGGCCTGCGAGACCTGCCGGGCGATCTATCCTTATGTGAAGCAGATCATGGCGCAGTATCCCGACGATGTGCGTCTGGTGCTGCGTTACACCACCTTCCATCAGGGTTCTGATGAGGTGGTGCGGATTCTGGAAGCGGCGCGACGTCAGGAGCTGTTCCTGCCGGTACTGGAGGTGGTGCTGGCGCGTCAGTCGCAGTGGGCATCGCATGGTGCGCCGGATCTGTCCAAGGCCTGGGAGGCGGCGGCGCTGGTCGGGCTGGATATTAAGCAGGCGCGGGCGGTGATGATGTCAGCGGAGATCAGCGCGGTGCTGGCGCAGGATGCTGCGGGTGTTGAGGCGGTGGGGGTGGAGAAGACGCCGACCTTCTTCGTCAATGGCAAGCCGTTGCTGACCTTTGGCGTCGAACCGCTGGTTAAGTTGGTACAAAGCGAGCTGGCGCAGTAATCCGGCTGTTCACAACTTAAGTTATCCACTGCCTGACAATAAGTCGCCCCTGACCCGGGTGGCTTTGTTGTTTTCGCCGCCCGGCGATCCACGCTGTGCATAAGTATGTTATCCACTGGGAGGATGATCCGCCCCTGAGTTTTTGTCATAGCTGAATGCGAAATAGTCGTTTGTGGCTGTTGCCGGAATGCCGTTTGATCGAGCCTGAATCATTGGCTCTGAAATCCGAACGGGGAGAACGCTATGGGTGCTGGGGATAACGCTGGATATCGTATTGAGACCGACCTGATCGGGCCGGTAAAAGTGCCTGTGGATGCGCTTTATGGTGGCCAGACCCAGCGCGCGATCGATCTTTATCCACTCAAGGGCGAAAAGTCGCTGGCGGATTATCCACAGCTGCTGCGGGCGATACTGCAGGTGAAGCAGGCGGCAACCCTGGCTAACCTGGAAAATGGCGAGCTGGCGGCTGACATTGCCGGGGCAATGCTGGCGGCGATCGATCGGTTGCTGGCCGAAATGCCGCGGGATCAGTTTCCGGTACACGCCTTCCACGGTGGTGGCGGTGTCTCCACCAATATGAACGTCAACGAGGTGATCGCTAACCTGGCCAACCGCGATCACTTTGGCCAGCCACCGGGCAGCTATGCTCCGGTGCATCCCAATGATCACGCTAACCTGAATAATTCCACCTCCGATGCCCAGAGCAGCGCCTGCCATATGGCGGTGATCAGCCAGTGGCAGGGGATGCAGGGGGCGCTGGATCTGCTGGCTGCGACCTTCGATGACCAGGCTGAAAGCTGGCAGCATGTGCAGAAGATCTCCCGCACCTGCCTGCAGGATGCGGTGGAGATCAGCTACGGCGACTTTTACAGCGGTTATGCCAGCCTTGTGAAGCGCAACCGTGACCGTCTGGCCGCCGATGTGGAGGCACTCTATGCGGTGAATCTGGGCGGCAATATTATCGGCCGTAAGGGAGACTGCTCCGAGGCGTTTCTCGACAACTCGATGCAGCATCTGAATGCGGTGCTGGGCAGCGATAAGTACCGCCGCAGTGACAACCTGTTTGATGCCTCGCAGAACCATGATGAGCTGATCCGGGTAGCGAGTGGGCTGGACCAGCTGGCGCGCGGCCTGATCCGCATCGCCAAGGATATCCGCCTGATGGCTTCGGGACCGCAGACCGGCCTGTCGGAGCTGATCCTGCCTGCGGTGCAGCCCGGCTCTTCGGCGATGCCGGGCAAGGTGAATCCGACCATCCCGGAATACCTGATCCACTGTGCGATGCAGGCCAGTGGCCGCTGTCATACCGCGCTGATGACTCATGACCATGGCGAGCTGGATTACAGTCCCTGGCAGGCGCTGGTGGTGAATAACATTCTCGATGCAATGTCAGTGCTGCAGGGCGGTATTGAGGTGTTCGTGCGGCACTGTCTGGCCGGTATCGAGCCGAATATCGAGCGTAACCACGCCAATGTAAACACCCTGATTCCGACCATCATCCGTCTTAAGCAGCAGAAGGGCTATTCGTTTGCCTCTAAGGTGTTTAAGGAATCGGGTGGCGATCTTGAGGTGATCCGTAGCTTTATCGAGTAGCGGAAACCTCCGGTCGCGTCAGGGTTCTTAGTCATCACCGCTTTGTGTGGTTTTCCGTGGGTTTCGCTCTGCTCAACACCAGGCTACAAGGTGCCAGTTGTCGGGGCGTTGCCAAGCATGAGTTTTTGTCAGTCTTGAGTGCGCTAATGTCAATTGTGGCGCTGCGCGCCCCTTCCTAAGATGGCTCTATGAAAAGGTTGGCTGAGCGCCGCCTGTGCATCGAAGTTTTATGCTTTTCCCCGGCGAGTGGCCAGCGGGAAAACATATTCGTGTCCCGCAAACACAATTATTCAGAACAGGAACATGAAATGAGCAACAATATTCCACTGGCCTGGGCCCAGGAATGGCTGGCTACGCCAAAGCAGCAGTATATCAACGGTGAATGGGTTGATGGCGCCAGCGCTGAGAGCTGGGCGGTGAAGAACCCGGCTAACGGCGAAACCCTGTGCAGCTTCCCGATCGCCGATGCCGACCAGGTTGAGCAGACCGCCGCGATCGCCAACCAGCGTCACCAGGCTGGCAGCTGGAGCAAGGTCAGCCGCACCGAGCGCGCCAACCTGCTGCGCGAGATCGCCCGCCTGATCCGTGAAAACGTCGAGAAGCTGGCGTTGCTGGAAACCCTGCCTAACGGAAAATTGTTCTCTGAGTCGATGGCCGACGATATCCCGACCTGTGCCGATATCTTCGACTACTACGCGGGCTGGACCGACAAGTACTACGGCGAAACCTCCCCGGTGGAAGATGGCTTCCTTAACTACACCCTGCAGGAGCCGGTCGGCGTTTGCGGCCTGATCGCACCGTGGAACTTCCCGCTGTATCAGGCGAGCCTGAAGATCGCGCCGGCCCTGGCGATGGGTAACACGGTGATCATCAAGCCGTCCGAGTACACGCCGCTGACCACCATCTTCCTGATGGAGCTGATCGACCGTGAGCTGGATATCCCGGCCGGTGTGTTGAACATGCTGCTGACCGATGGCAAGAACGCCAACCAGCTGACCCTGAGCCACAACGTACACAAGGTCTCCTTCACCGGCAGCACCGGCGTTGGCCGCAAGATCGTGCAGAACTCCGGTGCCTCCAACCTGAAAGCGGCGACGCTGGAGCTGGGCGGCAAGTCGCCATGCATCTTCTTCGAAGACACCCCGGACCTGGACGGCGCTATCGACCGTGCCTTCACCGTGATGTTCTCCCACAAGGGCGAGAAGTGCTCTGAGCCGACCCGCTTCCTGATCCACGACAGCATCTACGACTACGTGCTGGATAAGCTGATCACCAAGGCGGAAGCGATCAAGTGTGGCGATCCGCTGGCGGAAGGCGTTGACCAGGGCCCGCAGTGCAACGAAGTCCAGTTCAACAAGATCATGGAATATATCGAGATCGGTAAGACTGAAGCCAATCTGGTTGCCGGTGGTTATGCCGATACCGAAGGCGACAACGCCAACGGTTTCTTTATCCGTCCGACCATCTTCTCCGATGTGGATCCGAATGCCCGTATCGCCCAGGAAGAGATCTTTGGTCCGGTACTGAGCTGCATCCGTTTCAACACCACTGAGGAAGCGGTCGCGATCGCTAACAGCACTGAGTACGGCCTGGCGGCAGGTATCTATACCGCTGACGTTTCCCGCGCTCATCGTGTGGCGGAGCAGCTGGACGCCGGTATGCTGTTTATCAACCGTTATGGCTGCTACGGCCTGGCGGCCCCGTTCGGCGGCTTCAAGCAGAGCGGCTGGGGTAAGGAGATGGCGATCCACTCGCTGGCGTCCTACACCAAGAACAAGGGTGTCTGGGTTTACTACGGCGACGCCTGATCAGCGCGCTGTTTATCTTCGCCTGCTTTATCACCTTTATCACAGCAGCGGACTCCAACACCGATGCCATCGGTGGCCTCTGCACCAAGGGAGTGGATGCCGAGCACCTGAAATCCCCGTTGTGGGTAAAAGCCTGCTGGGGTAGCGCGATCGCCTTCGTGGCCTGGATCAGTGCCAGCTATATCGGCGTTAACGGTGTGAAGATGCTGTTCAATCTGTCCGGTGTGCCGGGCATGCTGATCGTGGTGGCGTCTGCCTTTGCCTTCATCAAGATGGCACAGCGGGTGGAGGTCAACGGCCAGACCGTTGAGCTGAAACAGGACGCGCTGGCTGCGCTGGAGAGCGGCCAGCCGGCAAGCCAGACCTCGGCGGCGCAGGGGGCTGCGTCTTAAGCTAAGCCCTGTCGACAGGGAGGGAAATGCGTTACCGGCTTCCCTTCCCCCGGCGGTGTTGTGACCGCCACTTCTCGCCTAAGGCGGTACCGTGCAAGCGGTCCGCCTTCAGGCAGTAGCAGCGTGCTGTTTTTTGTGAAGTGGCTTCGCAGACACTTTGCCGCTCTGCTGCCGGTTGCACCAGGCGGGAATCTTCTGCCTGTCGGTATCCAGGCTCTGCTGTTGGACACTGTAGCCTGTCGGTAGCGGCTACGGTGGGTTGGCACCCCTATGGTTCTTGCTTCTACTCTGTTGTGAAGTGCAACTTCGCCCCGCGCTGCGGGGCTTTTTTTCGCCTGTGGCTCAGGATGCCAGGCAGATGGCGCGGCCATGGTCGTGAACTTCCACCAGGGCCTGGTGCAGGCTTCTGACAGCCCGGTCGTAGTCCTTTTCCTCAACCACAAACTGCATATCGACCTGGCGCATTGACTGGTGCAACGCCAGGATGCTGATGCTGTTTTTCGCCAGGGCGCTGACCGCATCGGCGAGAATGCCGGGGATCTGCATATCGCTGCCGACCGCCGAGACGATCGCCACCTTACGCTGGTCCAGCTCCGCTTCGGGAAAGCGCTCGGAGAGGGTGGCGCGGATCCGCTTGACGGTTTTCAGGTTGGCGCTGAGGTAAAGGGTGAGGCTGTTGGCATTCATATCGCGGGCGATGGTCGAGGCCTTAAAGCGCTTGATGGTGGCGATCACTTCCTGATCGTAGCTTTCGATATTGCCGGCCATATCCTGGTCGAACAGCTCCAGCGCATAGACGCCCTTGCGACCGGCGATAATCTCGACGCAGGGGGTGTCGCTGACATAGTCGCCGGTGATCAGGGTGCCGCTGTGTTCTGGCTCGAAGGTGTTTTTCACCCGCAGCGGTACCTGATGCTGGCGCAGGCCCTTGGCGGCCTTGGGATGGATCGCTTCCATTCCCAGGTTGGCCAGCTGGTCGGCGACATCGTAGTTGGTGCGGCCGATCGGCACGGCCTGGCTTTCGCCCACTAAGCGCGGGTCGGCGCTGCTGAGGTGAAACTCCTTGTGGATAATGGCTTCTCGGGCGCCGGTCAGTACCGCCAGGCGGCTGAAGGTCATCTCGCTGTAACCGCGGTCGAAGGAGGACATCAGGCCGGTTTCGCTGTGGGCATAGCCGGTGACGATCGGCAGTTGCTGCGCCAGGTCGATATCGGCAAAGGCGTTGCGGATACGTTCATCCAGCGGCAGGTGGCGATCGGTATTCCAGCCGGTGAGGTCGACAAAACGGGCGTTGACGCCGTCGCGCTGCAGCAGCTGGGCGGTATTCCAGGCGCTGTGGGCCTCGCCGATGCTGGCCAGCATCTCGCGCACGGTGGCCAGGTGCGATTCCAGTGCAAAATGGCCGTGCATGCAGAGGCTGTGCAGGTTGCCCAGGCAGCTGCGGGCATCCTGGATCCGCTCTTTCAGGAAGCGGTTGGCTTTTGCCAGCAGCGGGGTGTCGCCGAACAGTGCCAGGTTGATGCTGCACATCCGGGCTTCCAGCGCCGCCAGGGCGCTGTGCCAGCTGCGCTCTTCCATGCTGCTGGCGAAGAGGCCGTAGATGCCGGGCTGGCCGCTTTTCTTGTGTTCCAGCAGCTGGTCGGTGATGCCGCCATAGGCGGAGACCACGAAGATGCGCTGGTAGGGGCTGGGCCCTGCGTTGATGATATTGTCGCGGACCGATTCATAGTCCGACATCGAGGTGCCGCCGATCTTTTCTACGGTATGCATAGTCTTTTGCTGATGGGTGTCTGGAATGGGCTGGCCGCAGTTGTTTCCTGCCCCCGTTGTTTCCTGCCGGGCCTGCTAATCCGTCCGTCGCAGCGCGGTGATGGTGCTGCGGCTGCAGATATGTTCCGGCCGCGCGGGGCGGTCGCAGAAGGGGGCCTGTACCCGGTTGCTGAGGGCGTTGTAGACGAAGAACAGGTTGGAGCGCGGGTCCGGCGAAATATTGCTGTTGGAGCCGTGCATCACATTGCAGTCAAAGATAATCACGCTGCCCGGCTTGCAGGTGGCCGTGACGATGCCGCCACGCTGCGCCAGCTGCTGTAGCTGGCTGTCGCTCGGGACGCCATATTCCTGCTTCTTCAGCGACTTCTCATAATGGTTTTCCGGCGTCTGCCCCTCGCAGGCGGCAAACAGGCGGTGAGAGCCGGGAATCAGCATCAGCGAACCGTTGTGTGGCAGGTTTTCGGTCAGGGTGATCGACATGCTCAGGGCGCGCATCCGCGGCATGCCGTCTTCCACATGCCAGGTCTCGAAGTCGGAGTGCCAGTAGAACTCCTTGCCGCGAAAGCCGGGCTTGTAGTTAAGGCGCGACTGGTGGATATAGACCTCGTCGTTAAGCAGGAAGCGGGCGATCTCGGCCAGGCGCGGATCTTGCGCCAGCTGGCGGAAGCGGTCGCTGCTCTGGTGGATGCGGAACAGCGAGCGTAACTCGCCACTGTCCGGTTCGGTGATCGCCTCCGGGCTCTGGCGCAGCTGACTGTCGTCACGCAACCGGGCCAGCTCCTGCTGCAGCTGTTCCAGCTCTTGCGCCGCAAACAGCTGATCCAGGATCAGGAAGCCGTTTTCGCTATAGCTGGCCAGTTGCTGGCTGCTGAGCGGGCCGTGATTCAGCAGCGGGGCATGGATGGTCGGATCGCGGCGTTCAACAAAGTGCGCTGCCGCTCCCTGCCGTGACGGATAGTGATCTTCGCGCCCGGTGCTGTTGTGATCGCTGGCTGACATCCTTCCCCTCCTGCTTACTCTGCACTCACGGCTTCGGCTTCCAGCTCGTAAGCGCCTTCAGCGTTGTGTACCTCTGTGCCATTGAGGGGCGGGTTGAAGACGCAGGCCATCTTCATCTCCTCGAAGGCGCGCAGGCAGTGTTTGTCATGCTGGTCGAGGATATAGAGGGTGCCCGGCTCAATCGGGTATTTACGGCCATCGCTCAGGGTTTCCACTTCGCCACGGCCGCTGACGCAGTACACCGACTCCAGATGGTTCTGGTAGTGCATCTGGAAGTCGGCACCCTTGTAGATGGTGGTGATATGGAAGGAGAAGCCCATATTGTCGTCCTTCAGCAGCATCCGGGTGCTCTCCCAGTTGCCATCCGGCGATACGATGCGGCGGTTACTCTGTTCGGCGTCTTTCAGGTTACGTACGATCATCTTGATTCCTGTCTCTGGATTCTGGGGAAAGCCGGACAGCGGCCCGGGAGCGCCGCTGCGGGCGATCCGAACCTCTGTACCGGTTTCTGAGGCTGTGGCGGAGCGGCTTAGCTGGCGAGCTCGACCGGGTCGAAGTATTTCTTCTGCTCCGGGATATTATCTTCGCCGGCACAGACTTCGCGGATTGCCTCTTCGAGGATGTCAATCCCCCGTGACAGGTTCTCCTTGCTGATAATCAGCGGACAGAGCAGCTTCACCACATGATCGTCGGCACCGCTGGTCTCGATGATCAGCCCCTTCTTAAAGGCGCGGCTGGTGATCTTGCCGGCAATTTCGCCGTTAACGCAGTTAATTCCCTGGAACATGCCGCGTCCACGGGTGGTGAAGTTGCCCTCGCCATACTGGTCCACAATCGCCTGCAGGCGCTGTGAGACATACTCGCCCTTGTGCATGATCTCCTGGGAGAAACGCTCATCGCTCCAGTAGTAGTCGATGGCGGCCTTGGCGGTGACAAAGGCGAAGTTGTTGCCACGGAAGGTGCCGTTGTGCTCACCGGGCTTCCACTGGTCCAGTTCCGGGCGGAACAGCACCACGGCGAATGGCAGGCCGTAGCCGCCGAGGGATTTGGAGAGGGTGACAATATCCGGCTTGATGCCGGCCGGCTCGAAGCTGAAGTAGGTGCCGGTACGGCCGCAACCTGCCTGAATGTCGTCGATAATCAGCAGAACTTCGTGCTTTTTGCAGACTTTATCCAGGGCACGCAGCCAGTCGAAGCTGGCCGCGTTGATGCCACCCTCACCCTGCACGGTTTCGACGATTACGGCGGCGGGTTTGTCGATACCGCTGCTGGAGTCGCACAGCACCTTGTCGAGGTAGACGGTAGTGTCGATATCATCGCCCAGATAGCCCTCATAGGGCATCCGGCTGGTGCCGCTGAGGCTGACACCGGCGGCACCACGGTGGTGGGAGTTACCGGTGGCGGCCAGGGAGCCGAGGCTGACGCCGTGGAAGCCGTTGGTGAAGGTGATGATATTTTCCCGGCCGGTGATATTACGGGCCAGCTTCAGCGCCGCCTCGACGGCGTTGGTGCCGGTCGGGCCGGTGAACTGCATCACATAGTCCAGGCCGCGTGGCTTCAGGATTTTCTCGTTAAAGGTCTCGAGGAATTCACCCTTGGCCTTGGTATGCAGGTCCAGGCCGTGGGTGATGCCGTCGCTGTGGATATAGTCCAGCAGCTTTTCCTTAAACAGCGGATGGTTGTGGCCGTAGTTCAGGGTGCCTGCGCCGGCGAGGAAGTCGAGGTAGGCGTTGCCCTCCTCGTCGTACAGGAGCTCGCCCTTGGCCTTGTTAAAGATACGTGGGAAAGAGCGCGCATAGGACTGCACTTCGGATTCGATTTCGTCAAAGATTTTCATACTGAGTGGTCCGGTTTTAAGAGTTGGAAAACGTTGAAAAGGGTCGTCAGCCTGTGGTCAGGGCTGGGGCGTTAGCGCGCCCTGGCGGATCGGGCCAATCCGGGCCAGCAGTTCGCTGGCGTGTTCGTCGCTGAAGTGGCGCTGGCGGTCGAACATGATGCGGCGTTCCAGCCGGGCGCTGCAGCGCCGGGCCAGGCTGGTGAACAGGGCCCAGGAGGCGGCGTTGTCTTCGGTGATGGTGGTTTCCAGAAAGCGCAGCTGGCCCAGGTCCGGGCGGGAGAGGATCTCGCTCAGCATGCTGCTGGCCAGACCGATGCCACGGCTGTCCGGGCTGACCGCAACCTGCCAGATAAACAGCGTATCGGGCTGTTGCGGCAGTGGATATCCACTGATAAAACCGGCCACCTCATCGCCGCGCAGTGCGATCACTGAACTGTCTGCGAAGTGGCTGCATTGAAGCAGGTTGCAGTAGCTGGAGTTGTCATCCAGCTCGGGAATACGATCGACTAACCGGTTTACAGCCATTCCATCGGTCGCAACCGGCTTACGCAATGTTAAGCCTTCAATATCCATTGTATTTCTATTGTTTCGCTTTTCAAAAAGTTTGATATTCGAACTATTTATATTCTAGAACATATCTAAATCACGAATACAATGGCTAAAAAGTGTCGCTTTTGTGAATTTATTGGCGTTTTGTTAATTCTCTAAGGTTTTTTGTTGTTTAGTATTGCGAAGTAAATTGTCTGTGTGGCGCTGATTTCTGGCGCTTTTGCCATGATTGATGTATTGTTCCGGCGATATTTACAGGGGTTGTTTAGAAGATCGATGGAAAACAGTCAGAAAGCTCTGGTCTTGCTGCGCAAGATCATTCGTTCCGCAGATGTGCAGAATAAAGAGATCAGTCGCCGCACCGGCCTGACGTTATCGCAGTTCCTGCTGATGCAGACATTGCGTGAGGAGGGGCAGATGACCACCGGCGAACTGGCTAAATCGCTTGCCCTGACCCAGGCCACGGTCACCAGTATCCTCGACCGGCTGGAGAAAAAGGCGCTGATCGCCCGTGAACGTGGCGAAGTGGATAAGCGCAAGGTCTGGATCAGCCTGACCGATGCCGGCCTGGAGCTGATGAAAGGCGCGCCCACCACCCAGCAGGAGGTGTTTGTGCGTGACTTCGAGGATATGCAGCCCTGGGAACAGTCGATGATGGTCGCCGGCCTGGAACGCGCGGTTTACCTGCTGAATGCAGAACACCTGGATGCCTCCCCGGTCCTCGATATCGGCCAGCTCGACCGGCCTCCGCGCACCGACGCCGGCAAATAAAAAAACGGGACTGTACCTGTGGCACAGCCCCGTTTTGGATTTTCAATTCAGGCCATCACATCGGGCAGCCCTTAGGTTGGGGAGCGTAGCGACAAATCCCAGCATCATCATGAAACCCGATCTTTCAACGAAAATCGCCTCACTTTGTCGGGGTTTTCATCCTTATCGCCAGTCCTCGGCCTGATTAAAGCACTCGCTGCAGCTTGAGGTAATCCCCGTTTACGGTCAGGGTCAGGGTCACCTCCTGCTGGGTGCGGTTACGCCAGAACCAGCCGTGATTGCCATCGAAGGCGGCTTCCAGAATGCCCTTGTCACCCGGTTCGAAACGGCCCTTGCCGTAGCCGTGGTAGAAACCCTTTGGTGGGTTGTAGGGATCGCCATGGGTATCGTAGTTGAGCTTGCCGCCGTTCGCCGTCCAGCTGAAACGCACTTTGGCACCCTCTTTCATCTCCAGTTTCACCTCGGCAGCCTGGCCCGGCACCAGCTTAAAGCTGATCTCGCCGCTGTTGCTGGCGCTGGCGGTTTTGCTGTTTTCCACAGGCGGGCTGTTGTCGGCGATGCAGGCGACCGGCTCTGGTGTCGGCTGGACGTCGCTCGCGGTCTCGGGTGGGTTATCCTCAGGTGCTGCGTTGCTGGCATCGGCCTCGGCTTCATGCGCCAGCTGTTGCTTGATTTCGCCCATTTCGGTCAGCCCCAGCAGGCGACCGACGCCACTCGGGTCGATGCCATATTCAGCCGGCATCACAACGGTCATCAGCAGCACCAGGGCGGTGATCAGGGCCAGCAGGGTAGAACGGACCAGTTGTCCGCTAGAAGGTAAAGCCTGGTTCTCAGGCATAGATGCATTGTACATATCGAAAAATCCTTAACTAGAAACAATCAGCCCGGTGATCTGGAAGCCCATCAGCAGGAAGCCCAGACTCATCATGATCACGTTGGCGCTGTAGGCATGGCGCATAAAGCTGCCGCTGCGGCGCCAGAAGCCCATAAAGATCAGGATGGCGCTGAGGGCCAGAATCTGGCCGATCTCGACGCCGATATTGAAGGCGATCAGGTTGGCGAACAGGCCATCCGCTGCGATCTCAAAGTCCTGGATCTTGGTGGCCAGGCCAAAGCCGTGGATCAGACCAAATAGCAGGGTGGCGATCTTGGTGTCGGGCTGGAAACCGAACCAGCGCGGAAAGGCGCCCAGGTTATCCAGCGCCTTATACACCACCGAGAAGCCGATAATGGCATCCACGATGTAGGCACTGACGCTGATATTGGTCATCACGCCGAACAGCAGCGTGACCGAATGGCCAACGGCAAACAGGGTGACGTAGATCCCCACATCCTTCAGGCGATAGAGGAAGAAGATCACCCCGAACAGGAACAGCAGATGATCGTAACCGGTCACCATATGTTTGGCGCCGAGGTAGATAAACGGCAGCGGCAGGACGCCGCTAACCTCCTGGATATAGCCCTTGTCGCCTGAGGCGACCCCGTGGGCAAGGGCGCTGTCGATACCGATCGAGAAGATCAGCATCGCAGCGAGCAAAGAAAATACGCGGTACAGGCGTGCGGAACCGCCCCAAGCGCGTGTCGCGTTTGAGCACATAGATAGGCCCTTAACTTATCGTTAAATGGAAATGTAGACGGGTACTAGCTGAGGCTGCGGGGAGGGCGCTCAATACGGTATAGCGGTGCCGCCGGTGGATCGGCCCGCTGGCTTTGCGGCCGGGATTCGGCCTGGCGTGGCAGTGCACTGAGTGCGATCAGCGGCAGCTGCGGGGTTTCATGCAGGTGATCCGGCGACAGCGGTGGATGCTGATGGCCGATTCCGACGGTCTGGTGGAACGACTGCTCGTCGTGATCGTGGCTATGGCTATGGGTCTCATCGACCTGACTGACATTATCCAAGGCATGCACCGTTACAGACTGGGTAAACAGATGCCCCACCCAGGTGAATAACATCACCAGGATCAGGAGCGCTACCACTGTTTGTCTGTAAAGGGGGCTGGAAATCGTCATCACTGCTCAATTTGGCCACAGGGCCGGTTAACTCGGGGCCAGCCTATACCAGAGCTTTAATGGCTGCAATTACCGGGATTAAAAAACGGTGCTAAATGCCGAGAGCACTGGGCCGGAAGTCTATCTGACCTTGGTGTCGGCAAGAGGTTCGCCTTCAAACCGCCCCCGGTGCTGCTCCATATACTCGAGGAAGGCGCGTATACGACAGCTACGGGCGATGCCGCTGCGGTAGACCAGGTAGATCGGCATTGGCGGTACCTGCCACTGTGGCAGCACCCGCACCAGGCGGCCGCTTTCCAGCTCGCCGTTGAGGCTGAGGATCGGCATCTGGGCGATGCCAACCCCGGCCAGGGTGGCGGACTTCAGGGCCTGCACGTTGCCGCAGCAGAAGTTGCCGCAGACGCTGACCGCTTCGGTCTGTTCGCCATCACTCAGGGTCCAGCTGCTTTCGCCGGGGCTGTACTGGAAGCGCAGGCAGTTATGGCCAAACAGCTGCTGCGGGCTGTCGATAGGGGCTTTATCGGCCAGGTAGTCAGGGCTGGCGACCAGGATGCGGTTGGCGTGGCCGATCTGGCGCGCGATCAGGCGGTCGTCGATGATCTGGCCGACGCGGAACGCCAGGTCGATCCCCTGGGAGAACAGGTCTTCATAGGTGTAGGAGAGTTCCAGTGCGATCCGCACCTTGGGCCACTGCGTCAGGAAACCGGGCAGGATCTCTGATGACAAGAACTCACCCAGTGCCGGGGGCGCTGAGATCCGTAGCTGTCCCTGCACCTGTTGCTCCATCTGCTGCACATCTTCGCGCAGGTTGCGGAACTCTTCGATCAGCTGGAAGGCGCGTTGATAGACCAGCTTGCCGGACTCGGTGATCTGGATACGGCGGGTGGAGCGCTCCAGCAGCTGGGTCTGCAGGTGTTTCTCCAGCCGCGACAGCTCCTTGCTTACCGTAGATTTTGGCAGTCCCAGCTGGTCGGCGCTCTGGGTTAGGTTGAGGGTCTGGCAGGCGGAGACAAAGATCGACAGGGAGCGGAAGTCTATTGTTTCCAAATCGCGAACGTTCATTTTCTTCAATCGCCATTGTTTCAATTCGGCCTAAAACATAGCCTGTATCTAAGCCAACGGGAAGCGCAATGGGCGGATTTGCTCCGACGGCTTCCCTTATCCACAGAGTTTCAGAGGCAGCAAGATTATGAACGCGATCAGCGAATTGAAGACCCTGGCCGATTTCCCCATTACCCAGCGCTGGCCGGCGCAGCATCCGGAGCTGATCCAGCTCTACTCCTTCCCGACCCCCAACGGGGTCAAGGTCTCCATCGCCCTGGAGGAGCTGGGCCTGCCCTATGAAGTGCATAAGGTGACCCTGGCGGCCGAGGATGTGAAGAGCGAGGCCTTCCTGTCGCTTAACCCCAATAACAAGATCCCGGCGATCATCGATCCCAATGGCCCTGAAGGCGCGCCAATCGGCCTGTTCGAGAGTGGCGCTATCCTGATCTATCTGGCGGAGAAGGCGGGTAAGCTGATCGGCAGTAACCCGGTGCAGAAGGCCAAGACCCTGCAGTGGCTGATGTTCCAGATGGGTGGAATCGGGCCGATGTTCGGCCAGATCGGCTACTTCCATGTCTATGCCGGTAGCGCGATTGAAGATCCGCGGCCCAAGCAGCGTTATATCGATGAGGCTAAGCGACTGCTGAATGTGCTGGAGCAGGAGCTGGCGGACAAGGAGTGGATCACCGGTGAGTTCTCCATCGCCGATATCGCCCTGGTGCCCTGGCTGCAGACACTGGAGAAGTTCTATAACGCGGTGGAGATCACCGGCCTGAATGATCATCCCAATGTGCTGGCCTATATCGAACGCTTCGCCGCCCGCCCGGCAGTGCAGAAGGGCTGGAAGACGCCGCTGCTGGACTGAGGTGAGCCGCAGCGGCAGGGCATCAGGCGGGTTGCGGGCCGAGGCCGCCGAAACCGGTCAGGGCGGAGACAATCTCCTCGTTGTGGTGCTTTTCGAGGGTTTCTGAGCTGTTTGTCTGACGATAGAGTGCATTCAGCTGCGGGCCGTAATAGCGATAAACCGCCTCCCGTCGTACCTGGCCGGCGGCGGTCAGCTGGTCGTTGGCAACACTGAAAGGGCCATCGGCCAGAAACCACTGTTCAATGCGGGCGGACTCCGGCAGCTGTTCGTTAAGCTGATCCAGCTGCAACTGGATGCGGGCGATGGTGGCGTTGTTTTCCGGCTGGATGACAGCGCTGATAAAGTCGCTGTTATCGCCGAAGACACAGACCTGGGCCACTGTGCTCAGGTTATTCAGCTCCGCTTCGATCCACTCCGGGCTGAAGTGGCGGCCCCGGCTGTTGGTCTGTATCTCATCCTGACGTCCGGAGATAAACAGGTAGCCATCGACGTTAATAAAGCCACTGTCTCCGGTATCGATACAGGCCGGGGAGCTGCCGCCGCCGAGATAGCCCAGCATGCTGGCACCGGTCACCCGGATCTCTCCTTCGGCTGATAACAGCAGGCGACAGTGAGGCAGGACACGGCCGACGCTGCCGGTCAGTGACTTGCCCGGCAGATTCAGGCTGACCAGCGCGCCGCATTCATTCAGGCCATAGCCTTCGTAGACCGGCAGTTGTAGCTGCTGGGCCTTCTCCAGCATTCCCGCTGCCACCTTACCACCGCTAACCAGCACAAATTTCAGGCTGGGCAGGGGGCCGTATAGCATGCGGACACCGATCAGCGCTTTCAACAGTTCAGGGGTCAGGTTAAGGCCGTGCGGTTGCTCGCTCTGCAGCAGGCGAGCCAGCTGTGCCACATCAGGTACGCCGTCGCTCTGGCCGCTCTCCTCGCGGCTGGCGATACGAATACTGATCCCGGCGCAGAGCGGTACCAGAAGAGAGACAATATTTTCCGTCAGTACGGACAGTGGCTGCAGGCATAGTTGTTGTCCGATAGCGATCGGATCGGTGGCATCCAGCAGTGAACGACAGACCTGATCGATCAGATCTGCGCTCAGGCAAACCCCTTTGGGTGTGCCTCCCGTACCCGCAGTAAAGCTGATCAGCCTGGTATCGGGCGCAACCTTATGTGCCCCTGCCTGAGGGGCGAGCCGGAAGCCGCTCAGCGCCAGCTCCGGGTTATGCTGCGCGGTCTGAGGCAGGCTGAGGGGGGCGCCTGCCAGGCGGTTCAGCTGTGCCGGGCGGGAGACAAACAGCAATTCGATACCGATCTGCTGGAATAAGGCCTCCACTGCGGCCGGGCCGAAGGTGGCGGGAATCAGGGTGATGCAGAGTCCGGCCTTCATCGCGGCCAGTTGCAGCAGCGCCCACTGCGGACTGTTGTCCATCCAGATCGCCAGGTGGCAGCAGTCCAGCGCTGCCAGCTCATCCGCCAGTACGGAGACCTGATCATCCAGCTGGCGGTAGCTGAGGTGCTGTCGAGCGCCGCGCAGGGCCGTAGCTTCAGGCTGCTGACGGGCATGGTGGGCGAGGTATTCGGTTATCAGGCTCATCGCCAGGCCTCCCGCTGGTAGATAGTTAACTGCTGGTCGGACTCCGGTGCCCGGCTCTGGCTGATCAGGCGGGCAATGATCGGGTTATGGGCCAGGGTTGCCAGGCCACGGTTAATGTCGACGGCGTAAATGCCGGGGCCCTGCTCGAAGTAGCTGCCCCAGCTGAAGCGACTCAGGCTGGCCCGGGCAGGTTCCGCCCTGGCCAGGGTGTGGATAGCCCTATCGACACCCAGCTGGTGGAAACTCTGCAGCATTTTGGGGGTAGCGGTAATCAGTAACCAACGTACGCCCAGCTGGTGGAAGTGGGCGGCCAGCCCTAATACCAGACGGCGGATGGTGGCTTCACAGTCGGCAGCGAGGTTACCCAGCTCAACAATCGACTGGCGGGGTGGCGCGGTAATACTGCCTTTCTGTGCAATCATCTCTTCAGCGGGAGCATTGAGGAACTGCTCAAGCAATAGCGGCTGCTCAGATGCAGGCTGGTAGTCGAAGGCGGCCGTCAGCTGCTGGCGGGGGTTCAGCAGTGCGATGCTGTGAGGCCGGAAGTCGTCAATCAGGGCACCATATAGACGGTGGAAGTGGCGACGGATAAAGTGCTCGACCTGGGCCCGGTTGAGCGGGTCCTGTACCTGGATAAAGCGTGATTCGGCGTGCTGTGACGCTGATTGTGGTGTAGCAATGCGGTTGGCTGAGAGAGTCATTGGCTATCCCCTGTTTCGATAGCCGCTAAGATAGTTTTGCTTTCTTAAGAGATACTTAAAAGAACGTTCATTAACTTGTCCCGCGCCAGATGGCAGGCGCAGGTTGCGGTGGCTCCGGTCCGGCAGATGTCCGCTTTAGTATAGAAAATGTCCGTATGCAGTATCGGTATCTCAGCTGCGGATCAGTAGACTCGGTACTGTTTCCCGGAGCCAGGCCTGATGGAGGGCATAATGGAGCTGATAGTCGAGATTGAGCAGCGGGTGATGATGCTGAAGCTGAACCGCCCCGAAAAGCAGAACGCCCTGAACCTGGCGCTTTACGATGGCCTGACGGCGGCGCTGCAACAGGCGGCGGAAGATCCGCAGATCCGCGCGGTATGCCTCAGCGGGGAAGGAAAAAACTTTTGCAGCGGCAATGATATTGGCGACTTCCTCAGCAGCGGCCTGGCCGGACTGGAGCGTAGCGTGGTGCCTTTCCTGCATACTCTGGCTGCATTCCCCAAGCCACTGGTGGCAGCGGTGCAGGGCAATGCCGTCGGTATCGGCACTACCCTGATGCTGCATTGTGACCTGGTCTATATCGACGATACCGCCAGGTTTAAGCTGCCCTTTGTCGATCTGGGACTGGTACCGGAAGCGGGTTCCAGCATGCTGCTGCCGCAGCTGGTGGGCGATCGCCGTGCCGCTGAGATGTTACTACTGTGTGAGAGTTTCGGGCCTGAAGAGGCGCAAGAGCTGGGACTGATCAACCGTCAGCTGGCCGCCGATGAACTACAGGGTTTTGCGTACAGCCAGGCACAGCGGCTGGCTGCCAAGCCACCGGCGGCACTGGCCCAGGCCAAGGCGCTGATCCGGCGGCGCAATGCTGCATCCCTGCAGCAGACCATCGATATCGAAGCGGCGGCCTTTGCCCGCCAGCTGACTTCGCCCGAAGCGATGGAAGCGCTGACCGCTTTTAAGGAGCGCCGTGCTCCCGACTTTTCCCGCTTTGACTGACTCCTTATTCAGCCGTCAGGGCGGCCACTGCTGAGGCTAGGTACAATCGTTTTTGCACCGCCTCGTCAGTCCGCCGTTCTCTGCTTCGCTACCCAGCTAAAATGTTTCGCCAGCTCCGGTGCCGCCAGCAGGTCTTCCAGCCGGTTATAGTGTTTCGCCAGCATCATTTCATCAAAACAGCGGTGGATGCCGTTATGGCAGGGGCGGCAGATATTGATGCCCCGGTTGAGCTGCTCGCGGCTGTAACTCTTCGCGAAAAAATTACGCTTATGCACCTTGCGCGGAATCAGGTGATGGAAGGTTAGCTGTGTGTGCCGCTGGCAGAGCGGACAGGTGCCGCTGATCGCACGCATAAAGTCTCCTTTTGGCTCTCTCTACCGCACAGCTGCGATGATCGGATCAGTCTGCGGTGCAGGCTGTTGCGGCTCGTATCTATAAATGGGCCCCGTGATTGTTCGTAAATGGGCCTTGGGTGGTCCCGGTTGTCATCTTATGCTGCCCTCAAATAACAGTATCAGGCTTGGCCTGGGATGATTAAGGGGATCGCATTATGAATCAGCAGAGCTCTGCGCCCGGCGCGCCACCAGAGACACAACTCAAGTCCAGGCTTAACCCGCTGGGGCAGCCGGTCGGACTGGATCTCGACTGGCAGCCCTGTCAGTGGCCGCCGCGCACTGTCTCAGCCGGGCGTTTCTGCCGTATCGAGCCGCTGCAGCCCGAGCTTCATGCCGAGGCACTGTTCGAGGCGTTCGCCTCCGATCGCGATGGCCGAAACTGGACCTACCTGCCCTGCGGTCCCTTTGAGCAGCTGAGTGAATTCCGCCTCTGGCTGGAGTCTGCCTGTCTGGGCGATGACCCGCTGTTTTACGCCATTGTCGATCAGCGCAGCGGCAGGGCGGTGGGAATGGCCAGTTACCTGCGTATCGCTCCCGCGGTGGGTGTGATCGAGGTCGGCCATATCCATTTCTCACCGCTGCTACAGCGCACCCCGCTGGCGACCGAGGCGATGTTCCTGATGATGCAGCGGGTGTTCGATGAGCTGGGCTATCGCCGCTACGAGTGGAAATGCGATGCCCAGAACGGTCCCTCGAAAAAAGCCGCCCGACGTCTGGGATTCGAGTTTGAGGGGATCTTCCGTCAGGCCACTATCTACAAGGGACGTAACCGCGATACCGCCTGGTTCGCCATCATTGACGCCGACTGGCCAGCGCTGAAAGCCGGTTTCCAGCGTTGGCTGGCAGCGGATAACTTCGATAGTGCAGGCCAGCAGAAGCATAGCCTGCAGCAGTGCATGGCGGGACAGGGATAAGGAGATAGGCAGATGGCTATTCAGCTAATGTCGCCGCAAGCGGCGGACAGGGAGCAGTGGCAGCAGCTTTACTGCGGTTATGCCGGGTTTTATCAGGTGCCGATGGATCAGCAGATACTGGACCGGGTATGGGGCTGGATCTTTGATCCACAGACTCCCTTCTACGCCCTGATCGCTAAGGATGACAGCGGCCGGGTGCTGGGGCTGATGCACTACCGTGCCATGCCCTCGCCACTGCGGGGGGCTGAAGTGGGCTTTCTCGATGATCTGTTTGTGCATCCCGACGTCCGGGGCCGGGGTGTCGTGGACGCACTGTTCGATGCGTTACAGAGCGCTGCAGCTGAGAAGGGCTGGCCCTTTGTGCGTTGGATCACCGCCGAAGATAACCACCGCGCCCAGGCGGTCTACGCCAAGGTCGCTGACAAGACCCAGTGGCAGACCTGGCAGATGGCAGTCGATTAAGCGCCACAATCGGCTTGACCCTGCAGCCTGTTGTGGCAGGCTGAGGTCATCCTGTTGGCCACGGCTGCGACCATGATCTCAATCCAATACTACAAATCCCCCTGCGGCGAGCTGCTGCTGGGGGCCTACGATAACCAGCTCTGCCTCTGTGACTGGCGCTACCGCAAGCAGCGGGCACAGGTCGACCGCCGCCTGCAAAACTACCTGAAGGCGGACTACATCGAGCAGGGCGCTGGGGTGATCGAGCAGGCCATCGGACAACTGGAGCAGTACTTCTGCCAGCAGCGCACCCGGTTTGATATTCCGCTGCTGTTTGCCGGTACCGATTTCCAGCAAGCGGTGTGGCAGGCGCTGGTGGCGATCCCCTATGGCGAGCTGGCCAGCTACGGCGAACTGGCGCGTCGTCTGGAGAGGCCCGATGCAGTGCGTGCCGTGGCCAGTGCCAACGGTGCCAACGCCCTGTCGATCTTCGTGCCCTGCCACCGCATCGTCGGCAGCAATGGCGCCCTGACCGGTTACGCCGGCGGCCTGGCCGCCAAGCAGAAACTGCTGACCCTGGAGCAGAGCGGTCAGGGCGTGTTGTTTTAACCCGGGGTATGGCCCGCTCTGGAAGACGGCAAGAGAAGCATGCGTTGCCTCGCCATTTTCAAGTATTTACGGAACTGAAGTGCATCCGGGCAGCCAAACGGGGTTATCTTCCACGGTAACTTCTGAATCAGGGTTGGCTAGAGTTTATGAAGAGACTGATTGGCTGGGGGCTGGGCCTGCTGCTGATATCGGGCGCGCTGTTTTTCGGTCGCCAGGATCTGCACGCTTTCCTGACACAGCGGCCCGACTTTGCGGCGCTGCATACTGAGCCGGTTATCATGTACGGTACCTCCTGGTGCCAGTTCTGCAAACAGGCCAGAACGTTTCTGGATAGCCAGGGAATCGCCTACTACGAATATGATATCGAAGCTTCTGTCGAAGGACAGCAGCAGTACACGGTACTGAACGGTCGCGGTACACCGGTGTTCCTGATCGGTAATCAGGTGATTCGCGGCTATAACCCTGCGGCCATTCTTGCGGCCCTGACAGAGGATGAGAGCATCCCGGCTGTAACCGGGGCTGATTAGAGAAAGCCGGTTACCCAGCCTGCGTCAGTTTTGAGCTGCAGCGCTTAGACCCTGCCTGTAGGGGGATAAGCCAGAGAAAATATTGAACGCTGTTCAGTTTATATTCCGTTTGTCTCCTGCATCATAGCCAGCAACAGCACAAATTGATTCTTTCAGGCCGCCGGCCAGGGAATCCAAATTCAGTGAGGTGGTTTATGAATACGATGCTTTCTCTTCAGTCAGGCTGGATGCGTAAAGAGATTCAGAACGAGGCTTGCAACAGTGAATGGATTGCGCCAGCGGTTCAGCGCAGCAACGCCGAAATCTATCAGGATGAGCATGAAGAGCGCTGCTTTGTCCGCTCTGGAAATTAAGCGTTGCTGGTGGTTTTCAGCAGGCCCCGTAGCAAGGAAATAACCTAACGGCCCTGAGTTTTCTCAGGGCCGTTTTGCGTTCAGCGCCGCAGTTGTTCAGGGCGGCCAGGGACTCAGGACTTTGCCAGCGCCAGCAGTGCCTCGCCATCAAGGCGGTACTTAACCCACTCATCCTGCGGCCTGGCGCCGAGAGACTGATAGAAGTCGATCGCGGGCTGGTTCCAGTCCAGCACGCTCCACTCGAAACGGCCACAGCCGTTCTCTACCGCGATCGCTGCCAGGCGTTGTAGCATCGCCTTGCCAGCACCGCCGCCACGCTTTTCCGGGCTGATATAGAGATCTTCCAGGTAGAGACCGTTGCAGCCCTGCCAGGTGGAATAGTTGTAGAAATACACCGCATAACCGATCGCCTCGCCATCCTGCTCGCAGACCAGAGCCCGGGCAGTGGCTGATTCGGCAAACAGAGACTGTTCGATATCGGCTACAGAGGCTTTAACCTCATCTTCGGCTTTCTCATAGATCGCCAGCTCGGTAATAAAACCGAGGATCAGCGCAGCATCTTTCTTTTCGGCAGGGCGGATCAGTACAGGCATCAGGGACTCCATTCGGGTTCGTTCGGCTGGGATAGCAATCTAAAGCAGGCGCTAATATGATGACAGTGCATTCTCCTCATATATCAATGTACGTCATGCATCCTGAACTGCGTAATCTCGATCTGAACCTGCTGCTACCCTTTGACTGCCTCTATCGTAGCGGCTCGGTCAAACAGGCCGCCGAACAGCTCAGCCTGAGCCAGTCGGCATTCAGTCACGCCCTGAGCCGACTGCGCCGGGCGCTGGATGATGACCTCTTTATCAGGGTAAATGGGCGCATGTGTCCGACCCGAAAGGCCGAACGCCTGGCGCCGCAGATCAGTGCCGCGCTGCGTTTGCTGCAACAGGGGCTGGAGTCGGCGGAGCCGTTTGATCCCGCCGGGAGTGAGCGGGAGTTCGTGATAGCGGCGACCGACTACTGCCAGATCTCGCTGCTGCCGGCGTTGATGAAGCGGCTGAGCGAGGAAGCGCCGGGGATCAGACTGCGGGTTATCCACCTGGGGGCCGATGCTTTCGACCAGCTGGCACAACAGCAGGTGGATTACCTGCTGGGATTTACCCACAGCGGACAACACGGCCACGACATTCTGGCCTATCGCTGGGTCAGTGGTGAGTACTGCCTGCTGGCGGCAAAAGATCATCCACAGCTGCAGGCCGCGCCGGATCTGGAGTGTTACCTGCAGCTGCAGCATATACTGGTAGCGCCGATGAACGAGCGGGAGGGAATTGTCGATCAGTGCCTGCAACGGCTGGGACGTAAACGTCGGCAGGCGCTCTCTTCGCCTAACTTGCTGGTGGTGCCCTACATCATTGCCGACAGCGCGCTGGTCGCCTCCTACCCCCGGCCGCTGGCCGAGCGGATCTGCCAGCAGCTGCCACTGCAGATACTGCCCCTGCCGTTTGAGGTGCCGCAGTATCAGTTGCAGTTCTACAGTCACCGTCTCAATGCCGGTGAGGCGGATTATAAGTGGTTCACTCGCTTGCTGTTGCAGGTGTCGGCACAGGCGCACTGAGCCAGTCTTCCAACAGGCTCCTTGTGACAGGCGCGCCGGTATCGCATTAAGGTGCTTTGGCGCTTGCCCTCAGGCCCAGCACCCGGCCTACGGTGCGGTTCCAGTTGGCGGCGCACTCGGGGCCGCAGCGTTGTGCCCAGCGCGGTAATATCACCTCTTTGGCAACCCAGTCGCGGCGTGCCAGATCCGCCTCTGAGGGCTCCACCAGCACCATATTGCCGTTCTCCTCGCCCAGCGTGCAGGGGCCGTCACCGAGGCAGGCGAGGGCGGTGCTGTCTTCGGTGGCCGTTTCCTGCCACATGCCTTCGTTCAGGCGGGCGATCTCCCGCTGCAGTAGGGCTTTCTGCCCTTCACTCAGTTGCTGCCACTTATTCATATTCATCACCCCGAACGCCATGCCCCAGCCAACGCGCAAGGTAAAGCCGTAGGGTGCGACCCGGTATAGCTTGCCGGTGTAGGCGGACATGGCACTGGTGATGACGCAGTCGATCAGGTCATTCTCCAGCGCCCTGGCGACATCATGGAACGGCATGCTCACCGGAATGGCGCCGACACTCTCGGCGAAATCTCCCAGGGTGGTGAGGAATACCCGGATACGCTTGCCCTTGAGGTCATCGATCTCGCGGATCAGGCTGTCACACCAGATCATCTGGCTGGGGAAGGGATAGAGCATCATCAGCCGGGCGTTGTACTTCTCGGCAAAGGCACGCGCCATCGTGGGGAAGTAGGCATTGGCCACCTGCTTCTGTTCGGCGATGCTCTGAACCAGCGAGGAGAGGTCACTGCCTTCGAATATGGCGCTTTCCGGTGCCACATAGCCGGGCAGCCCGAAGGCGAAGTCGAACACCCCCTTGGAGACCAGGCGCATAATTTCGAAGCCGCGCAGGTCCAGTTCATTCTGTGGCTTGATCTCGCCGACCAGCTGGCCGTCGCTGACCTCGGCGATATGCCGGTTCCAGAACGGGCCCTCGTGCTTCTGATAGTTAGTGAAGTAACCCCAGGTGCCTACCGCCTTGATAATGATAGTGTCCTGGGCGGCTGACAGCTTGCCTATACCCAGCAGTAGCAGGCCGAGCAGCAGGGCTGCGGAGATCTTTGATATTGTTTTCATAGGTTCCGGCTTATTGAACGCTCCGGATAACCACCTGACGGGTTATCCAGAGCGCAGTATAGCATCCGCCAGAAGCTGGCTTACGACGACATGATGGTCGGCAGATAGAGTACGATCGAAGGATATACGGTGATCAGTACAATCGCCGAGGCAATGATAAAGAAGAATGGCAGCGCCGCTTTGGCGACCTGGATGATGTTGTTGCCGGTCAGTGCCTGGATCACAAACAGGTTGAAGCCCACCGGAGGGGTGATCTGTGACATCTCCACCACCAGCACCAGGAAGATACCGAACCAGAGCAGGTCGATATTGGCCTGGGATACCATCGGCAGTACCACCGAGGTGGTCAGCACGATCACCGAGATCCCATCCAGGAAGCAGCCCAGCACCACGAAGAAGACTGTCAGGTAGATGATCAGTTCGATCGGTGACAGGCCCTGAGTGGCGATCCACTCGGCCAGCGCGTTGGGGATACCGATAAAGCCCATTGCCAGGGTCAGGAAGTGGGCGCCGACCAGGATCAGGCCCAGCATGCAGGAGTTCTTCACCGCCCCGGCAACACTGTCGATAAAGCCCTGCAGGCTGAAGCTGCCCAGCACGGCAGAGAGGATAAATGCACCGGCGACGCCGAAAGCGGCCGCTTCGGTCGGGGTGGCAACACCCTGGTAGATGGAACCCAGTACACAGCCGATTAGTATCACAATCGGCAGCAGCTTCTTCAGCGCCTGTACTTTCTCGCTAAAGCTGTACTGCTTCTGGTCGGCCACTTCACCGGAACGGCCCTTCAGCAGGCTCCAGCCGGAGGTATAGGCCATAAACAGCAGAATCAGTACCAGACCCGGCAGGACACCGGCCAGGAACAGGCGGGCGATTGAGACCTCGGCCGACACGCCGTAAACGATCAGGATGATCGACGGCGGAATCAGCAGGCCCAGGGTGCCGGAACCGGCCAGAGTACCCAGTGCCATCGATTTGTCGTAGCCGCGGCGCGACAGCTCCGGCAGCGTCATGCGGCCGATCGTAGCGGCGGTGGCGGCAGAAGAGCCGGAAACCGCCGCGAAGATACCGCAGCTGAGGATATTCACATGCAGTAGCTTGCCCGGCAGTCGGGACAGCAGTGGTGCCAGGCCTTCAAACAGGTCCTGGGAGAGGCGGGTGCGGAACAGGATCTCACCCATCCAGATAAACAGTGGCAGGGCGGTCAGCGACCAGCTGGTCACTGCACTCCAGGAGGAGGTGCCCAGCAGCAGGCCGATGCTTTCGTTGCCGATCAGCTGCAGGCCGATAATGGAGATGCCGGTCAGGGTCAGGGCCACCCAGACGCCGCTTGTGAGCATCAACAGCATGGCAACGACGAGAATAAAACCAACGATTGAAATATCCATAACTTACTCCGCGGTGCTCATTTCGTTTTCGTGGGACGCATAGCCAGGGGTCTGGTTCTTCAGCGCGGCGAGAAAGTTGTCCACCACGGCGAGGGAAAAAAACAGCGAACCCAGCGCCATCGGCAACTGCACCAGCCACAGTGGCACCGCCAGGTAAGTGTCGGTTACATCGTGGTAGATATAGGATTCATAGGCGGTGTAGCTAACCCAGTACGCCATATAGCCGCTGATCAGCAGGCCCGCACTGAGGTTAAGAAACTCAACGACTCGTAGCGTCACGCCGGACAGGCGGGACAGCAGAATAGTCACGCGGATATGTCCGCCCTCGTTGAAGGTATAGGCCAGACCGAAAAAGATCGTCGCCGACAACAGCCAGCCGGCAAAGTCCTCTGACGAGGGGATGATTACACCGAAGGCCCGGGCTGCGATCTGCGACAGGATCAGCAATGTCATCGCGACCAGACAGGAGCCTGATAAGATGGCGGAAGTTAGGTAGAAGTAGTGCTTGAGAGTATTCATTTTATTATTCTGTCCAACGGTTCAGGCCCGTAATTCCGGCGCAGCCTGTCGGATTGTGATAGCCGACCATCCGCTTGTGTCGGGTCCGGATGTATCAGGGCGGAGCAGGCCTGTCGTCAGGAGCTGCCCCCGGGGAGCTGGGAACAGGACTCCTGCGACAGTATCCGCTTTAAGGTGTCTGGTACGCTTCCAGTACTGCCTGACCGGAAGAGCCGGCTTCGCTGAGCCACTCTTTCACCATGATTGAGCCGATATTCTCCAGTTCGGACAGCAGCAGAGTGCTCGGTGCGGAGACCTTGATGCCGTTCTCCGCCAGGGTATCGGTGTGCTCTACCGCCAGCTTGCGGCCCAGCGCCCAGCCTTTTTTCTCTGCATTGGCCGCCGCCGTCAGGATGGTTTGCTGAGTCGCCTGGTCGAGACGGTCAAAGATGCGCTTGTTGGCGAACACCATGTTTTTCGGAATCCAGGCGTGGATAGTGGTGAAGTGGGAGATGTAGTCCCAGCTCTGACTGTTCACGCCGGTGCTCGGTGAGGTCACCATGGCGTCGATGGCGTTGGTGGAAAACGCCTGAGCGACATCACTGAACGGAATATTGACCGGGGTGGTGCCCATCAGGTCGGCCAGACGCGAGGTCGTCGGGCTGTATGAGCGCATTTTCAGGCCGTTGAGATCGGCCAGGCTGTGCACCGGCTTGTTGGAGTAAAGATCCTGGGCGGGCCATGGTGAGGTGTAGAGCAGGATCAGGTTTTCTTTTGCCAGGGCTTTGTTCAGAGCCGGCTTGGACGCCTGATAGAGGCGCTCGGCGCTGTCAAAATCGGTCGCCAGGAAGGGGATGTTATCCAGCTTGAAGATCGGATTGAGGTTGCCAAGACGGCCGATAAATACTTCACCCAGTGCAACCTGACGGGTCTTCACCGCGCGGTGAATTTCAGGATGCTTGATCAACGAACCGCCGGAATGGATCTTGATGGTCAGCTTGCCCTTGGCTTTAGCGTTTACCTCTTCGGCGAAACTGCGTGCGACCTGGGTCTGATGGGTGCCATCGCCGTAAGGTGTTGGCATATCCCAGCGGGTTTCAGCCAGAGCGCTGGCGCTGGCGCCCAGAGTCAGGACAGAGGCAAACAGAAGGGCTGTTCGTTTATTCAGGAATTTCATTATTATTCTCCAGATTTACGGGTTGCTAGTGGTGCCTTGGCATCCGCTATATTTAGCTAGAGCAAGCGCCGTACCAGTTCTGGAAAATAAAATTATTCCTTATTAATCAGATGCTTATGTTTTTTTAAAAGAGAAGCTGGAGTCTGTCTGAGTCAAATTTGACTCAGACATTTATGGCGCTCTGAGTCAGTTTTAACTCACTCAGAGGTAAAGCCGCTGCGTTCCAGTCCGTATTTCTTCATCCGCAGGTAGAGTTTCTTGCGTGGGATGCCCAGTGCCTGGGCGGTCACTTCCGCCTGGCCCCTGTGCTCCTTCAGCGCCGCCAGGATCAGCCGCTTTTCATAATTGGCGACCAGCTCATCGAGGTTGCCCTCGTTTACCTCTGGCTCATGACTGGCTTCGATACCGCAGGGCAGTCCGAGGGCCCAGCGTTCGGCGGCATTGCGCAGTTCGCGCACATTGCCTGGCCAGCTTTTCAGGCTCAGCTGCTGCAGCAATGAAGTGGGCAGCGGTTGCTGCTCGCGGCCAAAGCGCTGGTTAGCCAACTCGACGAAATGGCTGAAAAGCAGCGGGATATCCTCTTTGCGCTGGTCGAGGCTGGGGATTTCCAGGCTGGCAACGTTGAGGCGATAGTAAAGGTCCTCACGAAACCTGCCTTCGTCGGAAGCCTGGCGCAGGTCGTCCTTGGAGGCGGCGACAACCCGGATATCCACTTCGATATCGGCGTTACCTCCCAGCCGTTGCAGGGTACGTTCCTGCAACACCCGCAACAGGCGAACCTGCAGCGAGGCGGGCATGCTTTCGATCTCGTCCAGAAACAGGGTACCGCCACTGGCGTACTCGATCTTACCGATACGCCGTTTGCTGGCACCGGTGAAGGCACCGGCTTCATGGCCAAACAGCTCGCTTTCGATCACCGATTCGGTAAGGGCGCCGCAGTTCAGGGCGACGAAGGGCTTCCGGACGCGGGGACTGAAGTCGTGCAGACAGCGGGCCACGACTTCCTTGCCGGTGCCGGTGGCACCGTTAATGATCAGATCGATATCGATCTGGGCCAGTTGCAGCACCATCTCGCGCAGGCGCAGCATCGCCTCGGTCTGGCCGACCAGACGGTTATCGATCTCATGCTGGCCCTGCAGGCTCTGGCGCAGGCAGCGGTTTTCCAATACCAGCTGACGCTTTTTCCAGGCCCGTTGCACCGTATTGAGGTGGTGTTCCGGATCGTCGGTTTTCTCCAGGAAATCGTAGGCGCCCATGCGGATCGCCTGAATCGCCACGGCAATATCGGCATGAGCGCTGAACATAATGACGGGGATCTCCGGATCGATCTCCAGTATCTGCTGCAACACCTCCAGTCCATCCATGATATCCATCCTGACGTCGCAGATGACAACGCCCTGCCAGCTCATGGAGCACTGCTCCAGGGCCTGACGCGGGTCTTCGAAGGCAACCGCATTATATCCCTCCAGATCCAGCGTCTGGGTCATAGCGTCACGGACGATCTCTTCGTCATCGATGACGAACACCTGTCCCGTGGTGTTGGATGTATTCATGGTTTGCTTCTCCGGTACTCTGGCAGCTGGATGCGGAATAATGCCCCGCTGGCAGACTGATTTTCAACGGTCAGCCTGCCACCAAAGCTCTTAATAATGTTATAGGAGATCGCCAGCCCCAGTCCCAGGCTCTGGCCACGCGGCTTGGTGGTAAAGAACGGATCAAATATCTGTTCGCGCAGCTCCTGGCTGATGCCGGGGCCATTGTCCCGGACTACGATCTGCAGCATGTCGTTGTGCGGCTGGCAGTCGATATTGATCGTTTTGACCGGCTGTTCGGCGATCGCATCCAGCGCATTGGTCACCAGGTTGAGCACGACCTGTTCCAGCTGGATCGGATCGGCGCTGACCTGGCGCTGCTCCTGCTGGTAGTCGACCTCGATCCGGGTCAGCTTACGAATCTCATCGTTTTCCACCATCTGCAGCACGTTATCCACCACTTGACGGATATCCACCGCAATCAGGTTGTTCTGCTGCTTGCGGGCCAGCGATTTCAGCCGGGTAATGATAGTGGTGGCCCGCTTGGTGAGGTTGGAGATCTGGTTAAGGTTCTTGCCGGTTTCCTCCAGCCGGCCGGCATCGAGCAGTCGGATGCCGTTACGTGAGTAATGCCCGATCGCTGACAGCGGCTGGTTGATCTCGTGGGCGATACCGGCTGACAGCTGGCCCAGGGCGGCGAGCTTGCCGGCCTGCACCAACTCCTCCTGCAGGCTGGCGAGCTGGTCGCGGAAGCTGATCAGCGAACGTGCCATAGTGCCGATCTCATCACTGCCTTTTACCTTCACCTGCTCATTCAGGTTGCCGCCGGCGATGGCGCGCATACTGGCATCCAGGCTGCTGATCCGCGCTACCATATTACGACCGACGTAGAGCCAGACGATCAGGATAGAGAACAGCAGGCTCAGGGCCACCATCGACAGAATCCAGATGCGGCCCTGTTTGATAGTGACCTGGGCGGTTTCCGCCGAGCTTTGCGCCGCTTCCTCTGCCTGTCCGGTCTGTACCGCGATCAGCTGGTTGAGTGTATCCAGGTCACCGCGAATCTGCCCTAGCAGCAGCTGACCGTCCCGCAGTACCGCGCGCTCGGCACTGCGAATGGTGAACATATTATTCTCGCCCCGGGTCAGGAAAACGATATTCACGATGGTCTGCTTCAGTGGCTGGATGCCGTGCAGTTTGTCTACCGCCCGCAGGTCCTTCTGGATGCGGGAGATGATCTCATCCGAGTGGCTCTGGGTCGCGATCAGTGAATTCAGGTCGGGCAGGTGCTGGGCCCGATCTACCAGATTGATCAGCAGGCTGACGTCGGCCTTGATGCGGTACAGCCTCTGCAGGTCGGCGTTGATGGTGCGGATAGCATCCTGACCGTAGTTATTCATCACAATCCAGGCATCAGAATGGTCCTGATTAAAGCGGCTGAACAAGGTCTTGTGCAGCCTGTCGATCAGGCTATCGATATCGCTCAGGAAGCTGGAGGCGACCCAGCGCAGACGCTGGTTCTCGGAGCTTTTCTGTTGCCGGATCTTCAGGTGCTGCAGCACATTGCGGTCGAGACGGCCGAGGGAGCCCTGCAGTGCCTCTATCTGGCCCAACAGCAGCTGTACCTGGTTGTCCCGGGGGGGCAGCGGCGACTCCGGGCAGCAGTTTGGCCATCTGCGAGATATTCTGGTCCAGCGCCTGCCACACCTGCTGGCGTTGCTGCTCATCCTTAACTGCCAGCAGAGTTGGAGCCATCAGGGTGATCTTAGTTGCCTGCTCCTTCAGTTCCGCCATCTGGCTCAGGGTCCGGATATTGCCTTTCACCACATGATCCAGCTCTTCACCGAGGAGGTTATAGGATAGCCAGCTGATAACACTAGCCAGCAAAGTGACCGCGCTCAGCGCGCCAAAGGCGATAAATAAACGGCCCCGAATACCCAGCCGATGACTGTTTTTCATAGGAATATGACCTGAAAAGACTCAAGTGCATGATAGTGAGTTCGGCTGGCAATTTGAAATCAGCAGCGGGTGGTAAGCCGTTGTAGGTGGTTTGTCGGCCGTATAAAACAAAGCCCCGGCAAAAGTGCCAGGGCTTTGTCAGGAACCTGAACCGGCAGGAAACCGGCCTGGGTCTCTAGTCTTGGTACAGGCTGTCGCAGATGCGTTTCAGCTGAGCTTCCAGAGCTGCGCGATCATCAGCTGCCAGGTTCAGGTGACCCACCTTACGTCCGGGACGCAGCGACTTGTTGTACACATGGTGCTGTACATTGCTCTCGCTGACGATCTCTTTCGGCGCTTCAATACCCAGCAGGTTTACCATAGCGGCATGCTGGTTATTGGTGGTGTTGCCCAGACCGAAATCACAGATGGCCCGCAGGTGGTTCTCGAACTGGCTGCAGATACCCGCGCCCTGAGTCCAGTGGCCGCTGTTATGCACGCGAGGTGCCAGTTCGTTGACGATCAGCTCGTCACCGGCCTGGAACATCTCGATTGCGATCACGCCGACATATCCCAGCGCGTTCAGCACTTTATCGGCGATCTCTTTAGCTTTCGCATGCAACGCCGCTTCGGCATCGGCGGGGGCAAGTGAACTCCACAGAATTCCGTTGCGGTGCTCATTTTCTGTCAGCGGGTAGAAGACACAGTCGCCGGAGGCGTTGCGTGCAGCGATCAGGGACAGCTCGCGGCAGAAATCGACACGGCCTTCGATCACTACTTCAGGCAGGCTGTCGGCCTTAGCGGCCAGATCGTTCAGGTCGTCATCGCTGCGCAGCACCCACTGGCCGTAGCCGTCATAACCCTCTTCACAGGTTTTGACGAACACCGGGTAACCCAGTGCTTTAACACCGGAACTCAGTTCCTCTGCATTGTTTGCCAGATGGAACGGAGCGGTCCGGATACCCAGTGAGTTGAGGAAGGTCTTCTCACGGCCACGATGCTGGCAGTATTTGATCGCATCAGGGTCAGGCGATACGGAGCAGTGCGGTTTCAGGGTGTTCAGCAGCGCCACATCAACGTGCTCGCGCTCTACTGTCACTACTTCAGGCTTCCCCAGCGCTGCAAACAAGGCTTCGCCTTCCATCTCAGGCGTGCGCTCGACAATAGTGCCCAGCCCTTTTACACAGTCAGTGCCTTCGCCGGGCTCTGCAAGAAAGGTAAAGCTATGGCCCATGGGCCAGCCTGCCAGAGCCATCATCCGTGCCAGCTGACCGCATCCAACAATAGCAACGTGCATTATTCTACCTCGACCGGAACGCTGTCAGTCTGGGCTTTACGCCAGTCCTGCAGACGCTGGCTCAGCTCTGCATCTTTCAGGGCCAGCATCTGCGCGGCCATCAGGCCGGCATTATAAGCACCTGCACCACCGATCGCCTGACAGGCAACGGCAACACCGCGAGGCATCTGAACCATAGACAGCAGGCTGTCCAGGCCTTTGATATTCTTGCTGGCAACGGGCACGGCAATAACAGGCAGGTGAGTCATAGAGGCAGCCATACCTGCCAGGTGAGCGGCACCGCCAGCGCCTGCAATAATCACCTCGATGCCATTGTTATGGGCTTCGGAGGCAAACTGGAACAAACGCTCAGGCGTTCGGTGTGCAGAAACCACTTTAGCTTCAAACTCTACACCCAGCTCTTCCAGTGGCTTGGTCGCTTCTTGCATGGTTGGCCAGTCAGAGCGGGAGCCCATGATAATGGCGACGGAGACTTTACTCATGTTTGTTACCTGTTTCCTCTTGGCTTATGCCAGAAATTCAATGATCAGTGCGCTGTTAAAGAGGGAGTGCCCGCCAACAAATGAAAGAGAAAGTGGTGTTCAAAAAGTGTTGATTCACACTGGCCCTCTAGGCCGTCGACAGAATGAAGTTAACGGGTAACTGTCCATTCAGCCGCGATGGATGTTCCTGGTCCTGCGCCCAAGGGCGGCATGATAACACCAAAGCGATTAAGAGAGGAGTCGTACAAGCGTAGCCGCCCGATTCATGATGCGACGACATGACCGGATGCAAAGAGGAATAGGGTCGGATCAGCGGGAAAAGTGCAACGAATAGCGGTCTTGTCTTTCCGTGCCCGGAATTGTTCGTCGATAAAGGAGTATGGGACGAGAGTGCAGCGTCGAATAATCGAGAACGTAGTTCGATGACGTCGGATTAATTTCGCAGGGGCCAGAAACAACAAAGGCCTGCATTTTGAGTGCAAGCCTTGAAGTAAGTGGTGCCCAGGGATGGAATAGATCGGGGCCACCATGGTCGTCGACACTACACTTTTCTAAGTGCCAGATACAACAAAGCCCCGCTAGGAGGCGAGGCTTGGAAGTAAGTGGTGCCCAGAGACGGATCAATGGCCGCAGGCCATTAACACATCGGAGCGAAGCGACGATAGCCCGAAGGGTGAGACGCGTAGCGTCGAATAATCGAGAACGTAGTTCGATGACGTCGGATAAATTTCGCAGGGGCCAGAAACAACAAAGGCCTGCATTTTGAGTGCAAGCCTTGAAGTAAGTGGTGCCCAGGGATGGAATAGATCGGGGCCACCATGGTCGTCGACACTACACTTTTCTAAGTGCCAGATACAACAAATCCCCGCTAGGAGGCGAGGCTTGGAAGTAAGTGGTGCCCAGAGACGGAATCGAACCGCCGACACGGGGATTTTCAATCCCCTGCTCTACCGACTGAGCTATCTGGGCAACGTGTGGGAGCGGATTATTCAGGTTTCCCGGAAAGCTGTCAACACTTTAATGCATTGTTTTTTAATATTTTTTCAGGCTGTACAAATATTAAACGATGCTGTCTGAGGATTGACCAGATGCGGGGATTTAAGCTGTATGTACGGGCTGCTGTGAGGCAGAAACAAAACCGCCCTGCAGCGCAGGGCGGTTTTGCTGAACGCGAGTACCGGCGGGTAGCCGGCCTGTAACCCGGCGTTATTTCTGCTCCGGTGTCAGGCCTTCGGCTTTTTCGTAATCGCCGCCGGTCATGAACTTGTCCATCTGTTCCTGCAGGTAGGTGCGGGTGGCCGGGTCCATCATGTTCAGGTGCTTTTCATTGATCAGCGTGGTCTGGTGGGCAAGCCACTCCTGCCAGGCTTTCTTCGAGACATTTTCAAAAATATCCTGACCTTTAGGGCCGGGATAAGGTGCGCGGTCCAGCCCTTCCAGCTCTTCCTTAAATTTACGGCACATTACGGTACGGGTCATCGGTAGTCTCCAGAGATGTTCGATCATAGCGGCTGGCGGCAGTTTACAGGCCGGCCGGGCCACTATTGCTTCATTGCTGACAGTTATACCAGAGCGCCGCCACGCCTTCCATGCCACGTTTTGCAGGGTTATTCAGCCGGGATGATCGCCTGTAGTTGCTGTAATGGCGCCGGGCGGGCGATACCGTAACCCTGAGCGTAATCGACGCCGATCTGCTGCAGCACCTGCAGCGCGGCCTCGTCTTCGACGAATTCTGCGACCGTAGTCATCTGCATGCTGTGGCCGATATTGTTGATCGCTTCGACGAAGGTGCGGTCGTGGGGATCGGTAGCGATATCCCTGACGAAACTACCGTCTATCTTCAGGAAGTCCACCGGGAGCTGTTTAAGGTAGCCGAAGGAGGACATGCCGGTGCCGAAGTCGTCCAGGGCAAACCGGATTCCCTGGCGTTGCAGGCGGTGAATAAAGTCACTGGCCTTGCTGAGATTGGCAATGGCGGCCGTTTCCGTGATCTCGAAACAGATTTTATGGTTGGGCAGGCTGGATTGCCGCAACCGCCGGCTGACGAAGTCGGTGAAGGCGGCATCGCAGATGGACTGACCGGAGAGGTTTATCGAGCACATGCTCAGGGCGTCCAGCGCTTCGGGGCTGCTTTCAAAGAAATCCAGCGCCAGTTCGACCGTACGGCGGTCCAGGGTGCTGATCAGGTGATAGCGTTCGGCGGCGGGCAGGAAGGCTCCGGGCGGGATCAGATTGCCTTTTTCGTCACGCATCCGCAGCAGGACTTCGCAGAATGCGCTGTGCTGGTTGTCGCGGCTGACCGGTTCGATACGCTGCTGGAAGAGCAGGAAGCGATTCTGTTCCAGTGCAGTATTCAGGCGAGCAGCCCAGGACATCTCGCCACTGCGCCGGCTGGATTCCTGATCGAATTCGGTGACGGTATGAATCCGGTTACGGCCGCTGTCCTTGGCGATATAACAGGCCATATCTGCCCGTGCCAACGTGGCGTTGTAGTCGATACCGGCCCTCAGCGGGACCAGTCCGATACTGCAGCCAAGCTCGAATACCTTGTCATCACGCACAAAGCGGAACGCCTTTACGGTTTTACGAATATGCTCGGCCCGCTGTTGCGCCTGTTCGGTGTTGCAGTCAGTCAGCAGCAGGCCGAATTCGTCGCCGCCCAGCCTCGCCAGTGTATCGCCGGGCTCTATCTGTTTCTGTAGCAGGGCGGTCAGCTGTATCAGCAGATGATCACCGGCAAGGTGACCGCAGGTATCGTTGACCAGCTTGAACTGATCCAGATCCATATACAGCAGCGCATGCTGACCGTTTCCGGCGGCGGCCTTGCAGCGCTGTTCAAACTCGCTGCGGTTGATCAGGCCGGTCAGGGCGTCGTGACGGGCACGGTAATCCAGTTCGGATGCCAGCGCAGTCAGCTCGCTGACATCGTGTAACACCACCACTATGCCTTCCTGCTTGCCGCAGACTTCGATGCGGCTGGCACTGCACTGCAGGTGGAGGCGCGGCTGTCGGTCGATATAGCCCTGCAGCTGGGTGTATTGACGCTGGCTCCGGGTTTGTTCTATCAGCTGTTCGACGGCACCCGCCTCGTCCGCGGAGGGGGAGTCGGTTTCCAGCTGCAGTATGCCGGTCAGCGGCCGGCCGACCGCCAGGTTGCTCTGCAGTCCGAGCTGCTGCTGTGCGGTGGCGTTGAGGCTGAGGATCTCGCCCTGATTATTCAGTGTGATAACACCATCGGCGATGGAGCTGAGGGTGATCTGAGAGCGTTCTTTCTCATGCATCAGGGCGACCTGGGCGGCGCTGAGCTCCTTGTAACGCTGGGACAGGCGCTGGTTGGTGCGTTGCAGGGCGCGGATACCGAGAAAGATCCCCAGCGCCAGGCCCAGGGTGGTGAGCAGCAGTAAAGAGGTTTCGTTGGTATGGCTGGCGTTTCTCGGCGTCAGATAGAGTTGCAGGCCATGGCCCGGGGTGGTCAGCTGGCGCTGAACCCGCTGCCGGGGAGGCTGGGCAGGCTTGTTATCCCGGTGACGAATGCTGACCTCATATTTTTGTGCCAGCGTCGGGGGGATGATCGCCTGCAGCAGTTTCTCAACATCATAGACGGCGACAATCAGGCCTTCGAAGCGGTTTTGTTTATACACCGGATACCAGGTTTCAAATGATTGCATCCCCTGGATGTTTTTAAACATATCGGTGTAGACCGCGCGGCGGGTTTCCTTGGCCAGCAGCGCGGCGCGACGCGGGGCTTCCAGGCTGATGGTCAGGCCAAGTATCTGGGCATTGCCCTGGCGTGGCGTGACCTCCTCAATCACCAGGTCGCTGCCGACCCGAGTGAGGTTCTTCAATTCCGGATGATCGGCGACAAAGCGTCCGCCACGACTTGAGAACTGGAGCAGATCAAGCTGGCCCAGACTGTGTTCTTCTGCCAGCAGGCTGAGGTAACTCTGGTTATCGGCCAGGCGCTGATAGATCAGCTGTCGGATGCGGTTGGCGGCATCATAGCTTTGCAGCATGCGGTTGTTGCGATCGGAATCGTTATAGGCCTTCAGCCCGGCGATACCAAGCAGGATAAAGGCGATCGACAGCGCGGCAGGTGTCAGCCAGTGGTTGTAGCGGCGCAATATAATCGCCAGAAAGATCAGCAACAGACCGGCGGCAACCAGCAGGTTAATGATTAACGCAGACTCGTCACCGGTGTGGTGATGCGGGTTGGTCTTCAGGGCCAGCTGCCATTCGGCATTCGACAGTGAAATTGAGGTAATCGCGGCCGTGCCATCCTCAAACAGTTCCTGATTGCCGAGGGCGATTGCAGTCCCGTCCGGGGCTGAGTTGCGCAGTGCAAACTGGTGCTCCGCTTCCAGCTCATTCAGGCCGACCTGCTGACTTAGCCGACGCCAGTCGATGACCAGTATCGCCAGTCCCCAGTAGCGTTCCGCATCCGCTCCGAGAAAGATTGGCTGGCGCAGGATGACCCCATGACCACCCTGTAACAGCGCATAGGGGCCGGCAAGCGTTGCCGTGCGACTGGTGATCGCTTTCTGCACCTGGGCACTCTGACCCGGGGTGGCGGTCAGGTTCAGCCCGAGTACCTGCTGATTTCCGGCCAGAGGATAGACATGGCTGATGATGCTGTCCCGTGCCAGTTCCAGTGCCAGCAATTCACTGTCGCCGGAAAACATCTCGCGGGTCGCATCTTCAAAAGCGCTCTGTGAGATTTCCGGATTTCGACGGGCCAGCTCGCTCAGGGCTTCCAGCAGGTAGTGCTTGCGGTTAAGGCTGGACTGGATGCGACTGGCCAGATCACTCAGTTGTTGGTCATCGGGTTCGTTGGCCGGACCGGCGAAAGTGGAGGTGATATTCAGCAGGCAGGTTACGACAATTGTGACCAGCAATATAACGGATTTTAAAAAGCTGACTTTCTTTGCGGGCACAGGTTGGGGTTCTCTGACGGCACTGGCGGAACTGCATGTATCCTTTTTAGAGTCAGGCCGATTGTCGAACTGTTTAAACTACTAAACCGGCATCACTTCGACAATGAGAAGGCGATTTTAATATGAGGTTTCAATCATTATTCTGATCTGATGCGGCTGCAGCGTCTGGCGGCCGTAGTAAGCGGCGGCACAGCCGATGCGAGCCTGAGGCAGAGCCTGTGACTATTTGTGCAGTAGTTTTTTAACCGGTGCCGCCAGACCGATACTGGCAGGATTTTGCGGGTTGTACCAACAGGTCGCGTGCTGTTCCATCACGCCATCGGCGCTCTCGCTGAGGCGGATCTTCACCGGGGTGATATCCAGATGAAAGTGGCTGAAGGTATGGCGCAATGGTTGCTGCGGCTGGGCACTGTCCGGATCGATCTGCAGGCCGGTTTCGCCGAGGGTATCGCGCAGGTCCTGTACCTGCGGCAGGCTCCAGAGCCCCCCCCAGAGTCCTGTTGGCGGGCGCTGATAGAGCAGGATCTCACCCTGTTCGTTGTGGATAATCAGCATCAGGGTCTGTTTGATCGGAATCTCTTTCTTTGGTCGTGGTGCCGGTAGTTTATCCACAATACCGCGGGCAAAGGCACCGCAGTGTTGTTGCAGCGGGCAGAGCAGGCAGCTGGGTTTGCTGCGGGTGCAGAGGGTAGCGCCCAGATCCATCATCGCCTGGGTGTAGTCGCCGCAGCGCTGGGCCGGGGTGTTGCGTTCAGCATACTGCCACAGTTGTTTCTGCACGGCCGTGGTCCCCGGCCAGCCGGTCACGGCATAGAAACGCGCCAGTACCCGTTTGACGTTGCCATCGAGTATCGCCGCCCGTTTGCCGGTGGAGATCGACAGCACCGCTCCGGCGGTGGAGCGGCCGATGCCTGGCAGCTCTTCCAGCCCTTCGACTGTCTGGGGGAATTCGCCGTTACAGTTATTCACAACCTGCTGCGCCGCCTTATGCAGGTTACGGGCACGGGCGTAGTAGCCTAAACCTGTCCACAGGTGCAGTACTTCATCGATATCCGCTTCGGCCAGGCTGTGGACATCGGGAAAGCGCTCGGTAAAGCGCTCGAAGTAGGGGATCACCGTGGCGACCTGGGTCTGCTGCAGCATGATCTCTGAGATCCAGGTGTGGTAGGCGGTCTTATTGGCCTGCCAGGGCAGGTCGTGGCGGCCATTTTCATCGAACCAGTCCAGTACGGCTGTGGAAAACTCTATCGGTGTCATGCTGATCCCGGCGCTTCAGTGCTGTGAATAAAGTGGGTGCGATCATAGGCAGCGAGGCGGCAAGCTGCAAGGGGATCTGGGTTCTCGGAAAAAGAGCTTCGCTCACGGAGTGCACGACGACAAAGGCGGGGCTGTGGTGAGATCAGACCATAAAAAAGCGGCAGGCTATCCGCCTGCCGCTTATGCTTTTTACCCGTAGCTCCGCCAATGGCGGCTTAGAACAGCCCTTTCAGCAGCTCTTTGGCTTTTTCTTCGCCGCCGAGTTTCTCTTTCAGCTTATCCTTCAGCTCGGTTTTCTTCTCTTTCAACTCAGTCTTTTTAGACTCGACCTTGTCGCCATATTTGTCTTTCAGCTCGGCTTTGGCCTTCTGCTTGAAGGCGTCCTTAAAGCCGCTGAGGTCTGGCCGACACATCTTGGCCGGGTCGTCGTCGAAGCCGCCCTTACAGTTCACCGGCCATTCGATGCCTTCGATCTTGTTGTTGATCGAACAGCTCTGCTTGAACAGGTTCTCTTCGATGATCAGGCCGAGGCGGTAGTCGAGGCTCTCTTTCGGCAGGTCGATACTGCCTTTACCGTTCAGCACCATAGCGTCGAGGTTGGCCTTGAGGTCTGGGTTGTTGACCACGCCATTGACGATTTTGGTGCTGGCGCTGAGGTTGGCGAACGGGGTGGAGCGATCCACCGGCTCCGGGTTAATGCCGAAAGCGGAGATCTTGTTCATCCCCTCGCAGACGGTATAAGCGATATCGATATCCTTCAGTACGCCGTCCTTCATCTGCACGCTGGCGGTACCGTTCATGCTGTGGACTATGTCATAGACCGAGCGGCCCTCGGCGCTGATATCGGATTTGGCGCTGAGATTGCCGGTAACCATATCCTTATCCATCAGGTCCTTGAGTACATCACCAATCTGGATATTGCGGATATCCTTGGTACCGCTGATTCGCACCGGGGTCTTACGTACGTCCAGTGTGGCACTGTTGCGGATGGTGCCGCCGTACATATCGGCGTTGATGCGACGGGCATTAACCAGGCCGTTTTTAGCGCTGACCTCCAGCTGCAACTGGCTCAGGTCCATCTTATTGACCTTGAGCTTACCGAGGGCCAGGTCGGCATCCAGATTCAGGGCTTTCAGCGGCTCGACCGGGATCACCGGCTGTTTGGAGTAACGCTCGCCCTTGGCAGCCGGGCCGCTAGCGGACTGCTCGGATTTGGCCGCCTCTGTTTGTTCCGGCTGCGGAGGCAGGTAGCGGTCGGCATCGATGGCATCGCCTTTCAGTTTCAGCTTCAGGGCACCGGAAGTCAGACCGTAGCCGATGCTGCCGTTAAAGCGGGTGTCGTCCAGCTTCAGGCTCAGCGGGTTGAGGCTGATGCTGTCAGTGGTTCCGGCCAGCTTGGTGCTCAGGCTGACCCTGCGCAGCACATCCGGATCGGTGGTTTCGATCTCAGGCTGGCCCAGCGCCTTAAGCAGCTTTTTCGGGTCGAACTCGGCAATTGCCAGTTCGCCACTCAGCTGGGGCTTAGCGAAATTTTTCAGCTGCAGGTCGCCGCTGAGTTCGAGATCGTCGATCTCGATCGCCAGGTTCTTGATCACTGCCTGCTGGGGTTCAAGATCGGCTTCGATATCGCTGTGCAGCTTGAGTTGCATTGGTTTAGGCAGCAGCGCACCGGATAGGTCGAAGATCGCGTCGAGTCCGTTAACCTGGTAGTGCTGTTTTTCGATATCCAGCAGGAAGTTGGCTTTCAGCCGGGTATCGCTGGCGATCTGGATGGTCTTGCCATCAGCTCCCAGCTGCTCGGCGTGGAAGCTCAGCTCGGCCGGGAAATATTGCTGCAGGGCGATGCGGCCCGAATTCATATTGAATCGGCTGAGGATAAACTGGCTGCCGCTGAGTTTATCGTTATAGCGGATATTGGCGTCGCTGATCACCACGCTTTCGATATCGATCGCCAGCGGGGCTGCTTTGCTGCTGTCGGCACTGTCAGTCGCGGTGTCGGACTCAGGCTGCTTAGCCTGATCGCCACTCCAGTTATTACCGCTCTTGTCCTGCTGCAGACTCAGGTCGAGGCCATTGACCTGCAGGCTCTGCATTTTCACCTGGCCGCTGAACAGGGCGGGAATGCTGACGGCCAGCTGCGCCTGCTCCAGGCTGGCCAGCTGCGCTTTACCGGCATAGCGCAGGTTGAGCTGGTTCAGCTCCAGTCCCAGCCATGGATAGACCGACCAGCCGATCTCGCCGCCGATCTTCAGTTCAATACCGGCGTTGTCCAGCGCGGCTTTCTCAATCTCTGTCTTATATTCGTTGGGGTCGAAAAAGATCCCCAGTATTGCACCGCCCGCGACGCCCAGTACGACGAAAAACAGTACCAGTGCCAGCAGGATTTTAGTCAGGGTTTTCATGGTTGCCTCCATGGCCAGAACGCATGGCCCTATAGTAGCAGATGGCGGATGACAGGTAGAGGTAAGCGGGCTGACGCATTAGGCGGCGCAAATGGCGTTTTGTGCAGGCGGCATCCGGCGGCGATTGGTTGTATAATGGGCGTTTTTCGTCGAACGTGTGGAGCAGCAAGAATGACCGAGCGTAAAGCCACGGTGTCACGTGATACGCTGGAAACCCAGATCACGGTGTCTGTAAATCTTGATGGTACGGGTGAGTTTAAAGCCGAGACCGGCGTACCATTTCTCGAACATATGATGGAGCAGATCTCCCGTCATGGCCTGATCGACCTCAACATCCATGCGAACGGCGATACTCATATCGATGATCACCATACCGTCGAAGATATCGGTATTACCCTGGGCCAGGCGTTTGCCAAGGCGGTAGGCGATAAGAAAGGCATCATGCGCTACGGCCATGCCTACTGCCCGCTGGACGAAGCGCTGTCCCGCGTGGTGATCGATTTCTCCGGTCGCCCGGGTCTGGATATGAATGTCGAGTTTACCCGCGCGGCGATCGGCAAGCTGGATACCCAGTTGTTCTGGGAGTTCTTCCAGGGCTTCGTCAACCACGCCGGTGTCACCCTGCATATCGATAACATCAAGGGTTTCAACGCCCATCACCAGGCGGAAACCATCTTTAAAGCCTTCGGCCGTGCCCTGCGCCACGCTCTGGAAGTGGACCAGCGCGCTGCCGATAAGATGCCATCTACCAAGGGTGTTCTCTGATCATGGCAACGGTTGCAGTAATTGACTATGGCATGGGCAACCTGCACTCGGTTGCCAAGGCGCTGGAGCATGTCTCTCCGGAAACTGAAGTCTGGGTAACCAACGATCCGGCCAAAGTAGCGGCGGCTGACCGAGTGCTGCTGCCAGGCGTGGGTGCGATCCGCGACTGTATGGCGGAGATCGTCAATCAGGGTGTGGACAAGGAAGTGCGCGATGCGATCGCTTCCGGCAAGCCTTTCCTCGGTATCTGCGTCGGCATGCAGGCGCTGATGGAGCGTTCTGAAGAGAACGGTGGCGTCGACTGCCTGGGCCACTTTGGCGGCGAGGTGAAGTATTTTGGTGACGACCTGCGCGATGAGCAGGGCGAGCGTCTGAAAGTGCCGCATATGGGCTGGAACCGGGTCGAGCAGAGCATCGATCATCCCCTGTGGAAAGATATCGACAGCGGCGAACGCTTCTACTTTGTCCACAGCTACTATGTGCAGGCGAAAGAGCGAGCCCAGGTGGCCGGTACCTGTGAGTATGGCGTACCGTTTGATGTGGCGCTGTACCGCGATAACGTCTTCCTGACCCAGTTCCACCCGGAGAAGAGTCACACTGCAGGCCTGCAGTTGCTGAAAAACTTCCTCGACTGGAACGGCAAGGTTTAATCCACAGGGCCCTGGCTTTATAACAGAAAGCTCTGAAACAGACAGCTCTGCACAGAGAATCTGGAGAACAAGATGGCATTAGCAAAACGCATCATCCCCTGCCTGGATGTGGAAAACGGCCGTGTGGTCAAAGGCGTGCAGTTTGTGGATATCCGCGATGCCGGTGACCCGGTCGAAGTAGCCAAGCGCTACAACGAACAGGGTGCCGATGAGATTACCTTCCTCGATATCACCGCCAGTCATGAAGGCCGCGATACCACGGTTGATACCGTGCGCCGTATGGCGGCCGAGGTATTTATCCCGCTGACCGTCGGCGGCGGTATCCGTACCTGCGACGATATCCGCACCATGCTCAATGCCGGTGCCGATAAGGTTTCCATCAACACTGCGGCGGTATTTAATCCGGAATTCGTCCGCGAAGCGGCGGAGCGTTTCGGCTCCCAGTGCATCGTGGTGGCGATCGATGCTAAGAAAGTGTCCGGCGAAGGTGAAGCAGATAAGTGGGAGATCTTTACCCACGGTGGCCGCAAGCCGACCGGCCTCGACGCTGTTGAGTGGGCGAAGAAGATGGTCGAGCTGGGTGCCGGTGAGATCCTGCTGACCTCGATGGACCAGGATGGCGTCAAGAATGGCTACGACCTGGGCGTCACCCGCGCGATCTCCGAAGCGGTGAATGTACCGATTATCGCCTCCGGTGGTGTGGGTAACCTGCAGCACCTGGTGGACGGTTGTGTCGAAGGTAAAGCCGATGCGGTACTGGCGGCCTCGATCTTCCACTTCGGTGAATACAGCATCCCGGAAGCCAAAGCGCATATGCGCGATGCCGGTGTTGAAGTACGCCTGTAATTGATACCGGCAAATTAGATAACAGTGGATAACTTACAGCTTTAAGTTATCCACTGATCTTGCAAAAGCCCTGCAGCGATGCGGGGCTTTTTCGTTTTCTGCTTATCCAGCCCCCACCGCTCGCACACAGAAGGCCTGCAACTGAGCAATCAGCTGTTCGGGCCGACTGTCGTGCTATCCTCGATCGGGCTTGGTCGCGCTAGGTCGCTTGCCGGGCCGTTCAGCCCCGATACATCTGAAAACCGCTGTGATGATCAGTCCCGGCGGTTTTTTTATCGCTGAAACAGGCGCACACTGTGACGCTGTACGTGATGAGCGAAGAGGTAGTGACAATGATCAGGCGATTCTGGCGACATGGATTTTTGGCCGTTCTGCTGCTGGTACTGGCGGGGTGCGCCAGTTACAGCGTGACCGAGGCAGAATTGAACCAGCAACTGGCGGAGCGCGCCGGGCAGAACCGGGTACTGGATATCAGCCATCAGCAGAACCGCATCCGGCTGGAGATGAAGCTGTTCAACCTGCAGCTGAAACTGCTGGAGGCGCGCGGTGGTGTCGCCCAGGTGACGCTGGACTCTGGTATTAAGGGCTGGGCCAGCGTCTTCGGCCAGGAACTGAAGCTCTCTTCCGAGCTGAAACCACAGCTGGAGACCGGACTGCGCTATGACGAGGGTGCAATCTATCTGGTCGATCCCCGCGTCACCCAGCTGGGATTCCAGAACCAGCAACTGAACCAGGCGCTGATGCAGCCGTTGCTGATGGTGTTGCAGCCACAGCTGGAGATGGCGCTGAGCAGCTATTTCTCGCGCTATCCGGTTTACCAGCTGGGCGACAGTATGCAGGAACGGATTGCAGCCAGGGCCTTTAGGGGCATTGAGATCCGCGACGGCAAGCTGGAATTCAAGGTGCATTGATTCAGGCCTGGAGGGCGCAAGAACGGTCAGGCCAATTGACATCATCTGCATATAGAATGAACAATGAAGACTGGACTGGATGGTCCAGTCAAAAATGTTTATCGGGATGATTTCAGGTATTTCCAGAAGGGAAAGGTGGCGATGCGGCAACTGATTGGCTTGTTATTCCTATTATCTGCGGTCTCTGTTCAGGCCGGAGCGGTCAAAGTGGCACCGCTGTCGGCGCTGGTGTCGGCGGTGCAGTACAGTGCCCCGGCGGAGGTCACCAACTACGATCACAGCCAGCTCAGTGCCCAGATCAGCGCCCTGGTGCAACAGGTCAGCGTCGATGTCGGCGACCGGGTGGAGCAGGGCCAGCTGCTGGTGCAACTGGATTGTCGCGACCACCGCCTGGCGCTGCAGCAGGCGCAAAGCGTCAGGGATGCGCTGGATGCCCGTATCCGTCTGGCGCGGCAGCAGCTGAGCCGGGCCGAACGCCTGCTGAAACAGCGTTCCGCTTCGCAGGAGCAGCGCGACCAGCGCCGTGCCGAACTGGATACCCTGCTGGCGGAGCGGCGCGGCAGTGAGGTGCAGATCAGCGCCAGCCAGATCAGGGTTGAGCGCTGTCAGATCAAAGCCCCCTTTGCCGGGGTGATCACCGAACGGATGGCGGCCGAGGGCAGCCTGGCCAATATTGCCACCCCGCTGATCCGCCTGCTGCGTACCGATCGCGCCGAGGTCAAAGCCAAATTGCCGCTGTCCCAGGTCGCCCTGCTGCAACAGGGTCGCTCTCCCCTCTACCAGACCGCTGACAGCAGCTATCCTCTGCAGCTGCGCGCGGTGATTCCGCTGATCAACAGCCGCAGCCGCACTCAGGAGGTGCGGCTCAGCTTTGCCGACAGCAAGGCGCTGACCGGCAGCAGTGGCCGCCTTGTCTGGCAGGGCAAGCGTCCGGCGGTACCCGTCGGAATGATGGTGAAGCGTGATGGTGTGCTGGGGCTGATGCTCTATGAGGAGGGTGTTAGCCGCTTCCGGCCGCTGCCGCAGGCCAGTGAGGGCCAGGCGGCGCTGGTCGATCTGCCGCAGGATACCCTGGTGATCGTCGAAGGGCAGCACGCTGTTTCCGACGGTGACCGGGTCGAACTGAAGGATGCCAGGGACTTATAGGGCGCAGTGATGCTGAAAAAACTGATCAACCACCATGTGCTGGCCAACCTGTTGTTTGTGCTGGTACTGATTATCGGTGCTATCGCCTACAACCTGCTGCCGCGACAGCAGGACCCGACTATCAACTTTAACTGGATAGTGGTGACCACCGCGCTGCCGGGTGCCTCGGCGGTGGATATCGAGAAGCGGGTGACCGATCCGCTGGAGGAGGCGATCCAGAACGTCTCCGATATCAAGTTTGCCTCCTCCAACAGCCGCGACGGCATCTCCAGCCTGCTGATCCGTTTTCAGGATATCGACACCCGCACTTTCGATAAGCGGGTCACCGACCTGCGCCGTGAGATCCAGAACGCCGAGGATGAGCTGCCGCAGGCAGCGACCGATCCGATTATCCTCGAAATCACCAGTGCCAATGCCTTCCCCAGTGTCACCGTGGCGGTAACCGGTCTGGCGGACGATGAGAACCTGCGCATTCAGGCGCGCAATATCGAAAAGGATCTGGAGCGCCTGGCCGGGGTCGACCGGGTTGATCCGGTGGGGCTGGATGATCCGGAGCTGCAGGTGAACTTCGATCCCGATGCCCTGCAGGCACTGCAGCTGTCGCCGACCCAGGTGGCGGACAGCGTCGCGCTCTGGTTTCAGGACCTGTCGGCGGGCAGCGTCGATGTCGGCGGTAACGCCTGGCTGGTGCGACTGGTGGCGCGCGATGCCTCACCCGACCGGGTCAAGCAGCTGCCGCTGGTGGGACTGAACGGTGAGGAGGTAACCCTGGAGCGGGTCGCCTCGGTGATCCGCAGCCGTGAGAAGGCGGTGCAGGAGGCGATCATCGACGGCAAACCCGCGGTGGTGCTGGCGGTGATGAAAAAGTCCAACGCCAATACCCTGGAGCTGGTAGAGCGGGTGAAGGACTATATGGCCGAGCGCAACAAGCTGGGCTTTCAGACCGGAGTCGACCTGGTGCTGGTGGATGACCAGACCATCCCTACCCGTGAGGCGATCAGCCTGATGCAGAACAACGCCATGATCGGCCTGCTGCTGGTGCTGTTTGTCGCCTGGCTGTTTCTCGGCAGCCGTATCGCCTTCCTCACCGCGATCGGTATCCCCTTTATCCTCGCCGGCACCTTCTGGGTGCTCTGGGGTATCGGCGAGACCCTCAATGTCACGGTGCTGCTGGGGGTGGTGATTGTGCTCGGTATGCTGGTGGACGATGCCGTGGTGGTGGTGGAGGCGATCTACCACCGCCTGCAACAGGGCGAAGCGGCACTGGAAGCGGCGGTGAACTCGCTCAGGGAGGTCGGCCGGCCGGTAACCAGCGCAGTGCTGACCACGGTGGCGGCCTTTATGCCGCTGATGCTGCTGCCCGGTATCCTCGGCGACTTTATGCGGGTGATCCCGATGGTGGTGATTATCGCCCTGGCGATCTCGCTGATCGAGGCGTTCTGGATGCTGCCGGCCCATGTCTCGGTGACCCGGATCAGCTTCGAAAACCCCGGCCGGGTGCAGCGCTGGCGTATCCGCTCTACCCGCAGGATCCAGATCTTCTATATCCGCAGCCTGATCAAGGCGCTGCGTCGACCAGCCCTGACCCTGCTGATGATGCTGATGCTGTTTATCGCTTCGCTGGGAGTGATCGGCGCCGGGCTGATCAAGATCGATTTCTTCGCCGCCGATCCGCTGCGGCTGTTCTACGTCAATCTGCAGATGCCGCCGCAATCCACCCTGCAGCAGACGCTGGAGAAAGTGGGCGAGGCGGAGCAACGGGTGCGCAGCCACCTGAAAGATGAGGATATGCGCGCCGTGGTGGGCTATGCCGGGCAGCAGTTTACCGAGACCGCACCGCAGTTTGGCGACCAGTATGGCCAGATTCTGGTGGGGCTGAAGCCTAAGAGTGATAGCAACCGCAGCGTCGATGAGCTGATTGAAGCGGTACGGGCCGATATGGAGGCCCTGGCCGGGCCGGTGAAGGTCTCCTTCCTGCGTCTGGCGGGTGGGCCGCCAGTCTCCAAGCCGATCAGCATCAAGGTGCGCGGCGATGACTACGACGAGATCCGCGCCGCCGCCGATGCCCTGCAGGCCTATATGGAGTCGGTGCCGGAGATGATCGATATCAGCGATGATGCCGGGGGCGGGCGGATGGCGATGACCCTGACGCCGGACTTCGATGCCATCACCCGGGCCGGGCTGCGACCGACCGAAGTACTGCGCAGCGCTCACCTGCTGGTGGATGGCGAGGTGGTGGCCGATATGCAGCACGATGGCGAAAAGCTGGAAGTGCGGGTGCGGGCTGAGCCGAAAGCCTATGCCGATGTCGAGCAGCTGCTGCAGTTCCAGCTTCCCACCGCGACCGGTGATCAGGTGGCGCTGAACAGTCTGGTGCGGGTGGATAAAGCGCCGGGAGTGGGCAATATCCGCCACTACAACTTCCGCCGTGCCATCACCGTGGAGGCGGATCTGAAGCCGGATAGCCTCGACACAGTGACGGCCAACGCCATGGTGCTGGATCACTGGAATGCCGAGTTGCAGGCGCAGTTCCCTAACCTGGGGCTGGATTTCACCGGCGAGCTGGATGAGATTCAGGAGAGCATCGATGCCATGATCGTGCTGTTTATCTTCGGTGTCGGCGTGATGTACCTGATTCTCGGCACCCAGTTCGCCAGCTACTGGCAACCGTTTATGATCCTCGCTACGGTGCCGATGGCCTTTACCGGGGTGGTGATGGGCCTGTTCGTGACCCAGAACCCGCTCAGCCTGTTTACCCTCTATGGTGTCGTGGCGCTGGCCGGGATTGCGGTAAATGCGGCCATTGTGCTGATCTCTGCCGCCAATGCCCGGCTGGATCGCGGTATGAGTGTGTTGCACGCCACGCTGTATGCGGCGCGGCGGCGGGTGATCCCGATCCTGATCACCTCCCTGACCACTATTGCCGGACTGTTCTCGCTGGCGACCGGCCTCGGCGGTAAATCGCTGATCTGGGGGCCGGTGGCTACCGCTATCGTCAGCGGCCTGGCGTTCTCCACCATCCTGACCCTGTTTGTGGTGCCGACCCTCTACCGGATATCGATGGCAGGCGCGGCGCGCAGGAAGATTCGGCGGCAGGAGAAAAGGGAGCGGAAGCAGCTGGCGCGCTCGGCCTGAGGCTGAAGCTGCCGCCCTGCAGCGGGTAGCCGCCGCAGGGCGGTCTGAAACAATACCGGCGGGATCTCTATTCGATCGGCAGGCGGGCGCTGGCTTTGACCTCCTTTACGGAGATATGGGACTGCACCGCGTTAACGCCGGGAATGCGCCGCAGCAGGGTGATGCGCTCCGAAAACTCATCCAGGTCCCGGGCAACCAGTTGCAGCAGGTAGTCGACATTGCCGGTGATGCAGTGACACATCTGAATCCATTCAAACTCACCGACGATCTTTTCGAAATTATCGGTCAGTTCCACGTCGTGACGGCCAAAGGATACCTGGGTGAAAACAACGACGCCAAAGCCGAGCTTGCGCCGGTTCAGCACGGTGCGGTATTCCTCGATATAACCTTCTTCCTCCAGCCGTTTCCAGCGTCGCCAGCTGGGCGTTTCACTGAGGTTGACCTTCTCTGACAGCCTGGTGTTGCTGATGCGGCCATCCTGCTGCAGCTGACGGAGAATCTGCAGGTCGGTCTGGTCCAGATGCTCATGGGCAGAATCTTTCTTATTGTCATTCTTCATGAGGGGATGCTTCTAAAAGTTGTGTAGATGATAGCGGTTATAGCAAGGTTGTTTCTGGCCATCAACATAGAATATTTCGGGTAAGCGCAGGCTGGATAGCCCGCGTGGATAAGTGCCTCGCTCGGTTTGAGTGGGCTGTGATTTTAAGATATCCGGAGCCTGGCCATGTTGAGCCTGTACCTGAATTTTTGCCTGTTTGCCTTTATCGCCTCGATTACACCGGGACCGAGTAATCTGATCTCGCTGATGATCGGAACCCGTCGGGGGATATGGGCGGCATTGCCCTTTATCTGGGGGGCTTCGGTCTGTATGACCCTGATTCTCTGGCTGGCGGGTGCGGGACTTGCCCCGGTTATTGTCGGCTCTCCGCTACTGAAGCTGGTGATGAGCTGGGGAGGCGGTCTTTGGATGAGCTGGCTGGCCTGGAAGCTGTTCTTCGCAGCTCCCAGTCAGGCCGGTCAGGACAGGGGTAAAACCATCGGCTGGCTGCAGGGCGCGGCCCTGCAGCTGGTCAACCCCAAGGCGTGGATGATGGCGTTGTCGACGACCGCCATTTTCTCCCTGCCCGATGCACAGAACCTGCAACATACATCCATGCTGGCCGCTCTGTTCTTTCTGGTAGCGGTGCCCTGCCAGCTTTGCTGGAGTTGGCTCGGTCAGTCGGCGGCGCAGCTGGCGGGATTTCCGCGATGGGAGGTCAAAATCAACCGGATACTGGCACTGGCGCTGCTGGCCACGGTCTGGAGTGCCTTACTGATGACAGGGGTGTGATGCCCCGTTATCGCCTGAATATCCCAGATCCCTGGCTAACCTGGCTTGCTCTGCCCGGGTTTCAGGCACTGACGGCTATCACAATGGTTTGATCCGGTAACTGCAGCGCAGGTCGCCATCGAGCAGGTACTGCTCGCGTTCGATGCTGGCCTGACCGGCAAGCAGCTGACGGAACAACGCCAGTTCCGAACGGCAGAAGCCCTGGCACTGAGTAGCGGCGGCGCAGATCGGGCAGTGGTGTTCCTGTAGCAGGAAGCTGCCATCCTCGCACTCGATCGTTTCCGCCATATAGCCTTCCTCGCTGCGCAGGCTGGCCAGGGTATGCAGGCGCTCACTTATATCCTGTTTATCCGCTAGCGCCTGCCGGTAGCGTTGTGACTGCTGCTGTTCGCGGCGGCTGATCAGCTTGTCCAGACCCTCTTCACCGAACAGATCGATCACCGATTCGATCAGTTGCAGGCTCAGCTCGGCATGGCTGTCGGGAAAGCGCTGCATGGCGCTGCTGGTCAGGTACCAGCGGTGCTTGGGACGGCCGCGACTGGCGGCACTCTCCTGCCAGTAGACCAGCCCCTCGTTTTCCAGGGCTTGCAGGTGGCGGCGTGCGCCCATCGAGGTGATGGCGAGGGATTCGCCCAGTTCCGCTGCGGTCAGCGGGCCCCGGGTTTTCAGTAACTGGAGTATCTGGTCGGCATTGCTCATAGTTACAACAGTATCTTGCGATAGGGATTTTTAATCAACAAATTGGTTTACTAAATAGAATCTGAGATATTTAATAAACAAAAATGTTTATTAAATGGGTGGCAGCTATGAACCGGACAGAATGGATACTGTTTATGACGGTGATGCTGGCGGTAGCGGGGTTTGCCCTGCCATCGCCGGTGATGACGCCGATGTTCCTCGATCAGGGGTACCAGCTTCTGGCGTCTGATACCGGCCAGACCGAACGGATCTGGTGGCTGATGCTGGCCTTTGGCCTCTATCCGGTGGGGCAGATGCTGGGCGGGCCTTATCTGGGACGCTTGTCGGATCGCTGGGGCCGCAAGCCGGTACTGGTCGGGGCGCTGATCGGAGTGGTGCTGGGCTACCTGGTGATGGCGCTGGCGATCTGGCAGCAGTGGCTCTGGCTGTTATTGCTCAGCCGTCTCTGGGAGGGACTCTGTAACGGCAATGTGGCGATCGCCCAGGCGATGGCGGCCGACATCAGTTCACCTGAGCGCAAGCCGATCCTGTTCTCGCGTCTGAATGTGGCACTGAATATGGGTTGGATTGTCGGGCCGTTGTTTGGCGGCTTTATGGCTGAGTACGGCGGCGGTTATACCGCACCCTTTATCGGTGCCGGGGTGATCGCGGCGCTGAACCTGGGCGGGGTGTTCTGGGGGTTACCGGCGGTGACAACCGCAGCGCAGGGCCCCGGCGCTGAGCCACCGGCGGTGCGCCTGAGCCTGATTAGGCTGCCGCAGCTGCGTCTCTATCTGTTGCTGACCCTGCTGAGCTACGGCGCCATTATGCTGTATTTCAACTTCTTCAATGTCTGGCTGGTGGAGCGTTTTGCCCAGACGCCATTCCAGCTGGCGCTGGCCGCTGTGATGATCAGTGTACCGATGATGTTCGGCAGCTGGCTGGCGGGACGTATCTCAGGCCGGTTGCACCTGCTCTGGATCGGTCTGCTGGGACATCTGCTGATGACGCTGGGGATGTTGCTGTTTGTGGTGCCGCAGTCGCTGGCAATGCTGTATCTGGTGATGGCGATCGCCGGTGTCGGTATCACCATCGGCGAGCAGGCGACCTCGCTGGGGGTTTCCAACAATGCGCCTGCATCACAGCAGGGCGAGGCGATGGGACTCTATCGGGCACTGGCAATGGGCAGTGAGCTGCTGGCGGCAGCGATGGGAGCGCTACTGGTAATTCAGGGAACCCAGTATGCCTATATCGGGGCGGCCATGCTGGCGCTGCTCTGTGTACTGATCTTCCTGCGCAAGGGAATCGTCGAGGTAGGACGGGCGCTGCGGCCGCAGTCGACCAGCGCGCCCTGAGGTGGTATCGAAACGGTCAGGCCAGGGCGATCACCTCATCGACCAGCTTATTGATGCCGCTGGCGGCTTCGCTGATGGAGCCCGCCAGCATATAGGCCGGGGTGGTCACCAGCTTGCGTTCGGCATCTACGACTATCTCATCGACACAGGCATTGCGGTGCTGGCCGCCCATCGCTTCGATAGCGGCGGCGGTGTCGGCATCGTTGCCGATGGTGCAGGTGGCGCCTTCACCAAACAGCAGTGGCGTCATCGCCGGGGCAATACAGATCAGGCCGACCGGCTTAGCCGCGGCATGGATCGCCTGGGTGAAGCGTTTCACCTCGGCGTTGACGCCACAGTCACTGCCATTAACGGCGAAGTCAGACAGATTCTTGGCCGCGCCGAAGCCTCCGGGGATGATCAGGGCGTCATAGTCAGCGGCATCGGCGCTGGCCAGATCGATAATATCGCCGCGGGCCAGTCGCGCCGCCTCGATGAGTACGTTACGGCGTTCGCCCTCGGCCACTTCGCCCTTGAGGTGATTGATCACATGCAGCTGCTCTATATCCGGTGCCATGCACTGGTAACTGGCATTGTTCTGTTCGATGCGCAGCAGTGTCAGCACCGATTCATAGATTTCGGCGCCGTCATAGACACCGCAGCCGGACAGGATTACAGCGATCTTTTTCATTGCAGAGGTTCTCCCTTCTCTATTCACCGGGTGATTTTAATCATACCCGCGCCGCTGTGAATTGCGTTAAGATTTTGCCTATATTCCAGACAATTCGCGCAGCGTGCCGGCTCAGCCAGTCGGCGGGGCTGGCGCCTGATCTGCCCTGTTATTTCGGGTTTGTCATATATTTGTCATCATTTTCGAGTCCAATCTCAATTCAAGTAAAGGAAGTTGTCAGTGGCCTTTAATAACAGCCAGCGTTTATTCCCGGAAACCCGCATGCGTCGCATGCGCGCCGATGATTTCTCTCGCCGCATGATGCGTGAGAACACCCTGACCCCTGACGATCTGATCTACCCGATGTTTATTCTGGAAGGCAAAGACCAGACAGAAGCAGTGCCTTCGATGCCGGGGGTGTTCCGCTATTCGGTGGATCTGATGGTAAAGGAAGCCAAAGAGCTGGAAGCGCTGGGAATCCCGGCGATCTGCCTGTTTCCCGTAACGCCCGCCAGCGCTAAATCCGAGCTGGCTGAAGAAGCTTATAACCCCAATGGACTGGCGCAGACAGCGATGCGTGCGATCAAGGATGCCTGTCCTGACCTGGGCATTATGAGTGATGTGGCGCTGGACCCGTTCACCACCCATGGACTGGACGGCATCATCGACGATCAGGGTTACGTACTGAACGATGACACCATTGAGGTGCTGGTAAAGCAGGCCCTGTCCCACGCTGAAGCCGGTGCCGATATCCTCGGCCCGAGTGACATGATGGATGGCCGTATCGGCGCGATCCGCGAAGAGCTGGAAATGAACGGTCACGTCAACACCCGCATTATGTCCTATGCCGCCAAGTATGCCAGTGCCTACTACGGCCCGTTCCGTGATGCGGTGGGCTCTGCCGGTAACCTGGGCAAGAGTAACAAGTTCAGCTTCCAGATGGACCCGGCCAACAGCGATGAGGCGCTGCACGAGATCGCGATGGATCTGGCCGAAGGCGCTGACATGGTGATGGTGAAGCCGGGCATGCCCTACCTGGATGTAGTGCGCCGGGTGAAAGAAGAATTCAAGGTGCCGACCTTCGCATATCAGGTCAGCGGTGAATACGCCATGCATATGGCGGCATTCCAGAACGGCTGGCTGGATGAAAAGACGGTGATGATGGAATCGCTGATGGCGTTTAAACGCTCCGGTTGCGACGGCATCCTCACCTACTTCGCCAAGCGTGCGGCACAGCTGATGAACGAATAAGTCGCGGCACGCACCAGCGGGCCGCCCAAGGAGATTATGGAATGGTCGAACAGTTAACGGAACAAAATGAAGCCGCAGTGGCCCTGCTGGAGAGTCGTGAGAGTGTGCCCACTACCGAGGAACCGGTAGAGGAGCCGCCGGTTGACCTTAAAGCCCCTGAGCTTTATATCAACCGCGAGCTGAGTCATCTGCAGTTTAATATCCGCGTGCTGGAGCAGGTGCTGGACGAAAGCCATCCGTTGCTGGAACGGCTGATGTTCCTGCTGATCTTCTCCAGTAACCTGGATGAGTTCTTTGAGATCCGCGTCGCCGAACAGCTGCGTCAGCTGAAGTACGGCCGCGAGGCAGTGGGGCCGGATGCGATGCATCCGCGTCAGGTGCTGGAGCGGATCAGCGAGATCTGCCATACCCAGGTCGAGCGCCAGTATAAGATCCTCAATGAGTTGCTGTTCCCGGCGATGGAGGCGGAGAATATCCACTTCCTGCGCCGTGCCAGCTGGACGCCGGAGCAGCGCGACTGGATCAAGGACTACTTCGAGGAGCGGGTGTTACCGGTAATCAGCCCGGTCGGCCTCGACCCGTCGCACCCTTTCCCGCGTCTGGTGAATAAGAGCCTCAACTTTATCGTTCAGCTGGACGGTAAGGATGCCTTCGGTCGTGAGACCGGGCTGGCAATCATCCCGGCGCCGCGTTCGCTGCCGCGCCTGATCCGCCTGCCGGAAGAGCTCTGTGGCGAGGGCGATAACCTGATCTTCCTCTCCTCGATTATTCATGAGTTCGCCGATGAACTGTTCCCGGGGATGGAAGTGAAGGGCTGCTTCCAGTTCCGTATTACCCGCAACGCCGACCTGACCTTCGATTTTGAAGAGATCGAGGATCTGGCCAACACCCTGCGTGGTGAGCTGCATTCGCGGAAATACGGTGATGCGGTGCGCCTGGAAGTGGACCAGCGTACGCCTGAGGACCTGATTCACTTCCTGCAGGAGGAGTTCAGCCTTAACGAAGCCCAGACCTATCGCGTCGATGGCCCGGTTAACCTGACCCGCATGATGGCGGTGCGTGACCTGGTCGAACGCAACGACCTGCGTTACAAGCCGTTCTCTCCGGGCATGCCGGGGCGCCTCAAGGAACAGAAGGATATGTTCCTCTCCCTGCGCCATGGCGATATCCTGCTGCAGCATCCGTTTCAGTCCTTCACCCCGGTGGTCGACCTGCTGCGCCAGGCGGCCAAAGATCCCGGTGTCGTGGCGATCAAGCAGACCCTTTACCGCACCGGTGCCAAGTCCGATATCGTCAAGGCGCTGGTGGAAGCGGCCCGCAACGGTAAGGAGGTCACGGTGGTGATCGAGTTGCGTGCCCGCTTCGACGAGGAGAGCAATCTGCACCTGGCCAGCCGTCTGCAGGAAGCGGGCTGTCTGGTGGTGTACGGGGTGGTGGGCTATAAGTGCCACGCCAAGGCGATCCTGATCGTGCGCGAGGAGGGGAATAAGCTGGTGCGCTACAGTCATCTGGGCACCGGCAACTACCACTCCGGAACCGCCCGCCTCTACACCGACTACAGCTATATGACGGCTGATCAGGAGGTGGGCGAGGATGTGCATAAGGTATTCCAGCAGCTGACCGGCATGGGCAAGATCCAGAAGCTGAAGAAGCTCTATAACGCCCCCTTTACCCTGCATGCCAAGATGATCGAACTGATCCAGCGCGAAGCGCGTCTGGCCAAGTCCGGCAAGAAAGGCCATATCATGGTGAAGGTTAACGGCCTGACCGAGCCGAAGATGATCCGCGCGCTGTACGAAGCCTCCAAGGCCGGCGTGCAGATCGACCTGGTGATTCGCGGCATGTGCCGACTGCGTCCGGGAATTCCGGGACTGTCGGAGAATATCCGTGTGCGCTCTATTATCGGCCGCTTCCTGGAGCATACCCGGGTCTATTACTTCGGGCATAACGGTAAGCCGGAAGTGTTCGGTGCCAGTGCCGACTGGATGGAGCGTAATATGCTGAACCGTGTCGAGACCGGCTTCCAGCTGTTCGGCAAGCATGCCGACCGTATCAAGCGCGAGCTGGATTATTATATGGCGGACAACTGCCAGAGCTGGGATCTGCAGGCCGACGGAAGCTATGTGCAGAACTTCCCGGCCGAAGGGGAAGAGGCGTTCTCGGCACAGCAGAAACTGCTGGAAGAATTTGCCCGCTAACGCTGCTGCCAGCTGCAAACAGGCGACCTGCGGGTCGCCTTTTTTAGGTGCTGAATCTGAGGCTCGGTTGAGCACTTAACAGCCATAAACAGAATATCTGTTACGTAATTGCGATTTGGCAGTGAAAATTGCAGAATAGCGCCTTTAGGGTTTCTTATGTTGAATAAAGTTTATTAATAACATCAGACGAAACCCATGCTAACGGGCATAGCGCAGTATGTAGCGTTAAGCCTAGCCTCGGTACTGGTGATCCCGGTGCAGCAGGCCAGCGACACAACGGAACCATCCAATCGGAACCATCCAATCGGAATTATCCAATGGCCAATGTACGCACGGCTCTTGAACTGACTGATATTCACAAATCCTACGGTGATCACGAAGTTCTGAAAGGGGTCTCCCTGTCTGCCAATGATGGCGACGTAATCTCTATCCTAGGTTCCAGTGGTTCAGGTAAAAGCACGCTGCTGCGTTGTATTAACCTGCTGGAACAGCCTAACAGCGGCAAGATCGTTGTGGGTGGCGAGGAGCTTGTGCTGAAAACCGCCAAGAACGGCGCGTTGGAAGCGGCCAACCGTAAACAGCTGGAACTGATGCGCTCACGCATCGGATTTGTATTCCAGCAGTTTAATCTCTGGCCTCATAAGACTATCCTGCAGAATATTGTCGAAGCACCGACTCAGGTGCTGGGACTGCCTAAAGATGAAGCGACTGCGCGTGCTCAGGAACTGCTGCATAAAGTAGGCCTGGCGCATAAACAGGATGCTTATCCGGGCAACCTGTCCGGCGGCCAGCAGCAGCGTGTGGCGATTGCCCGTACGCTGGCAATGGACCCGCAGGTACTGCTGTTTGATGAACCCACCTCGGCCCTCGATCCTGAACTGGTCAATGAGGTGCTGAGTGTGATGCGTGAACTGGCGGAAGAGGGACGTACCATGCTGATCGTGACCCACGAGATGCGTTTTGCCCGCGATGTATCCAGCCAGGTGGTGTTCCTGCATCAGGGACAGGTGGAGGAGATGGGGCCTCCCGAACAGCTGTTCGACAATCCCGAATCGGTACGTGTGCGGGAATTTATGTCCAGCCACAGCTGATCTGTTGATACTAATAACAACATAACTATACAAAGAGAACTGAAAATCATGAGCGTTCGCAAGATTATTGCTACAGCATCTGTCATCGCCGGAGCTATGTTCGCCGCACAGGGCGCGCTGGCCGGTGACAAAATCCGTATCGCCACTGAAGGCGCTTACGCACCTTTCAACATGGTTGATGCCAGCGGTCAGCTGACCGGTTTTGACGTTGATATCGCCAATGCACTGTGTAAAGAGATGAAGGCGGATTGCAGCATCGTGGCTCAGGACTGGGATGGCATTATCCCTGGCCTGCGTGCGCGCAAATACGACGCTATCATCGCTTCCATGTCGATCACCAAAGAGCGTCTGCGCGTGGTGGACTTTACCGAGCGCTACTACTCCAACGTACTGGCATTCGTAGCGCCTGAGGGCAAAACGTTTGAAACCAGCAAAGAAGCCCTGAAAGGCAAGACCATCGGTGCCCAGCGCGCCACGATTGCCGGTCAGTACCTGGAAGACAACCTGGCGGACGTTGTAACGGTTAAGCTGTACGACACTCAGGATAACGCTTACCTGGATCTGTCCTCCGGCCGTCTGGATGGCCTGCTGTCCGACAAGTTCCCTGCCTACGACTGGCTGCAGACTGATGCCGCTAAAGGCTTCGAATTCAAAGGCGCGGATATCGACATCAACGATGAGATCGGTATCGCAGTACGTAAGGGTGACAAGCTGAAGGCTAAGCTGAACGCAGCGCTGGACGCGATCCGTGCTAACGGCGAGTACGACAAGATCAACGCCAAGTACTTCCCGTTCTCCATCTATTAATCTGAGCTAAGCTCTGTATTAATCACCGGGTTCCGTCGGCCGAGTGTCGACGGAACCCGTCGTTTTTTTAACACAGGTTACTTTTCATGGATCTGCAAGGTTTTGGGCATCTGCTGCTCTCCGGAACCTGGGTCACGGTTCAGCTGGCGGTGGCCAGTCTGATTGTCGGCCTGATGTTCGGACTGATGGGTGCCGCGGCGAAACTCTCCAAGTCTAAAGTGCTGCGCGGCATCGCCACCGGTTACACCACTTTTGTCCGTGGTATGCCCGAGTTACTGCTGGTACTGATGCTCTATTTTGGTGGCTCGCAGCTGGTTGGTGTTATCGCCGGCCTGTTTGGCTATGAAGAATATATCGAGATCGGCCCGTTTGTGGCGGGTGTCGCGGCCCTGTCGATCGCCTTTGGTGCCTATGCCACCGAGGTGTTCCGGATGGCAATGATGGCGATTCCCAAGGGCCAGTGGGAGGCTTCCCAGGCCTTCGGCATGAGTCCGCTGAAAACCTTCTTCCGTATTATCCTGCCGCAGGTATGGCGTCTCGCCCTGCCGGGGCTGGGTAACCTGTTTCAGGTGTTACTGAAAGACACCGCGCTGGTATCGGTGGTGGGACTGAGCGATATCCTGCGTCAGGCGTCGGTGGCGATCAGTGCCACTAAAGAGCCGTTTACCTTCTACCTGGCGGCCCTGTTGATCTATCTGGCACTGACGGCAGTGGCTACCGGCCTGACCCTGTGGATGGAGAAAGTGGCTGATCCGGCTGCCCGGGGGACGCGCGTATGATGTGGGAATGGGAAGTTATCTGGCAGTATTTTCCGCGCCTGCTCGAAGGTGCCCTGCTGACCCTGGAGCTGGTGGTGATCTCCGGCCTGCTCGGCTTTGCCCTGGCGGTGCCGCTGGCACTGATGCGTGCGGCAGAGAGTGTCGTGCTGCGTGTCATCGCCTTCAGCTATATCTATATCTTCCGAGGCTCGCCGTTGCTGGTGCAGATCTTCCTGATCTACTACGGTGCCTCGCAGTTTGAGGTAATCCGTGAGTCGTTTATGTGGGAGTACCTGAAGCAGCCGTACTGGTGTGCCATTCTGGCGTTCACGCTGAACACGGCGGCCTACAGTGCCGAGCTGTTCCGTGGCGCGATCCAGGCGATCCCCAGGGGGGAGATCGAGGCGGCTCTGGCGGTGGGGATGAACCGGGTGAAACTGATCAAGCGGATCGTACTGCCGCGTGCCTTTGGTATCGCCCTGCCAGCCTATGGCAATGAGGTGATCCTGATGCTCAAGGGCAGCGCCCTGGCGTCGACGATCACTCTGCTGGACCTCACCGGCATGGCGCGTACCGTGATCGCCCGTACCTATACGCCGATCGAGATCTTCACCGCGGCCGGTGTGATCTATCTGGTGCTGGCGGGCCTGGTGATTCTGCTGTTCCGCTTTATGGAATACCGCTTTAACCGCTACCAGTACTATAAACACCAGGACGTACCGGCCAATATAGACCCGCGCCTGCGTGACGAGCATCTGGATACCTGAGGCAATGCCTCAGGAGCTACGAGCAACGGGCTGGTAGCAAAAAGCTAAAAGCGCTAAGGCCTCCATCTGGAGGCCTTTTTTATTTTCCTGGTTCCCTCACTCTGCGTGGTAACCCATAGCTATGCATTCCCACGGGGATCGTGGGAACGAGATATCCCAGCGACTCTCTAGGACTCTTTGCGGAAGGTTTCGATCAGCGCCGGATAGCCATCGCGGTAACCCGGATATTTCAGCCGGTAGCCACTGGCTTTCATCCGGCTGTTATCGCAGCGCTTGCTGCCGGCACGGCGGCTGTTTTTACGCTCCGTGATCTCAACACCCAGTTGCTCCGCCAGCCATTCGCCGATATCGGCCAGTGGTGCGGGATCGTCGTCGCTGGCCAGGTAGACCGGTTCGATCGCCTCATTGGCGCGGACTTTTTCAATCAGGTGGGCGAGGAAGCCGGCGCAGTCGTCGCGGTGGATGCGGTTGCCTCGTTGCACCGGCTCGCGGGCGGCGACAATGCCTGTGGCGACCTGGCGCAGCATATGGGTGCGGCCCGGGCCGTAGATGCCGCTGAAGCGCACTACGCTGGCAGGAATACCGCTCTCCAGCACTTGCTTTTCTGCCGCCAGCATAATCCGGCCGCTGAAGCGGCTCGGTTCGGTGGGACTGGTTTCGTCGACCGTCTCGCCGCCATTCTGGTGGTATACGCCGCTGCTGGACGTGAACATCAGCTGGCGGGGCGGTGTTGGCAGGGCCCTGAGCAGGTTGGCCATGCCATCGATATAGGCGCTCTGGTAGCCCGCTTCGTCATGCTGACTGGCGGCTACACTGTAGACTACGATATCCGCCGCGGGCAGCTGCTGCAGTGACACCGGATCGGACAGGTCGGCGCAGATCCCCTGAATACCGGGGGGGAGGTGCTTTAAATTACGGCGCAGGCCATATACCTTATAGCCTTTGGATATAAGTTGCTGAGCCAGCGCCGAGCCAACATCACCGCAGCCGGCGATCATTACAGAAAGGGACATGGACAGTCTCCGGTATTCAGTTCAGCGCCCATGATAGCAGAGGTACCGCTTCCGATGACTCTTACTGAACTTCGTTACATCGTGACACTGGCGCGCGAACAGCATTTTGGCCGTGCGGCCGAGCGCTGCTTTGTCAGTCAGCCAACCCTCTCTATCGCCGTTAAAAAGCTCGAGGAGGAGCTGGGAATCGCCCTGTTTGAGCGTAGTAAGAATGCCGTCCGGGTCACGCCGGTGGGCGACAAGATCGTGCGCCAGGCTCAGATCGTGCTGGAGCAGGCGGAAGCGATCAAGGACCTGGCCCATGAAGGTAAGGACCAGCTGAAAAGCCCACTGCGGGTCGGGGCCATCTATACCATCGGTCCCTACCTGTTTCCCCACCTGATACCGGAAGTGCAGAAGCTGGCTCCGGATATGCCGCTCTATATCGAAGAGAATTTTACCGAAAGCCTGCGCCTGAAGATCCGTAATGGCGAGCTGGACGCGATCATAATCGCGCTACCGTTTCAGGAGCCGGATGTACTGACCCGGGCACTGTACGACGAACCGTTCGAGATGCTGTTGCCGCCGGGGCACCCCTGGGCCAAAGAGGATGAGATCGACAGCCAGTCGGTTGGCAACACCGAGTTGCTGTTGCTGGGCGAGGGGCACTGTTTCCGCGATCAGGTACTGGAGGCCTGTCCGACCCTCAACCAGGCGATGCATGAACAGCACACCATCACTGAGGGCAGCTCGCTGGAGACTATTCGCATGATGGTTGCATCCGGCCTGGGGGCCAGCGTACTGCCATTGTCTGCGATCCATAACCATCAGTACCGTCAGGATACCGTTGTCACCCGCCCGTTTAAGGCGCCGCAGCCTACGCGCACCGTCGCTGTGGCCTGGCGTACCAGTTACCCGCGTCCCCAGGCGATTGATGTGCTGGTGGATGCGATCAGCCGTTGCCAGCTGATGGAGGTTGCTGAAACGGCATGAGTCAGCAGTTAGCCGATATACCTGTTACCGAACTGAAAGGGGTGGGAAACGCCCTGGCGATTAAACTGGAGCGCCTGGGAATCCACAGCATGCAGGATATGCTGCTGCACCTGCCGCTGCGCTATCAGGATCGCACCCGGGTGGTGCCGATTGGCGGCCTGCGTCCCGGCGACGAGTGTGTTATCGAGGCCGAGGTGAAAGTGGCGGATGTGGTGCAGGGACGGCGGCGCAGCCTGGTGTGCCGGATCCAGGATGGCACCGGTACTATGAGCCTGCGCTTTTTCCACTTTAATGCCGCGCAGAAGAACAGTCTTAAACCAGGCAGCCGCATCCGGTGTTTTGGTGAGGCCCGTCCCGGCGCCCACGGCCTGGAGATGGTTCATCCGGAATACAAGCAGATTGCCGGCGATGGCTATACGCCGATCGCCGAAACCCTGACCCCGGTCTATCCGGCTACCGAGGGGTTGCATCAGAACCGCCTGCGCAGCCTGATCGATCTGGCCCAGCAATACCTTAAGTCACATCCGTTAGAAGACCTGCTGCCGGATGCAATGCGCAGTCGCTGGCAGATGCCGGAGATTAACCGCGCTATCGCCTACCTGCACCATCCCCCGGCTGATGCCGACCAGGACCAGATGCTGGAGGGCAAACACCCGGCCCAGCGTCGCCTCGCCTTTGAAGAGCTGCTGGCGCATCACCTGTCGTTGTTAAAGCTGCGTGCCAAGACCCGCGAGCTCGGTGCTGTCGCATTGCCGTTTCAGGGCCATTACTGCCAGACCTTTATCAACAGCCTGCCATTTCCACTGACTAACGCCCAGCTGCGGGTCAGTCAGGAGGTGGCACAGGACCTGGCACAGCCCTGGCCGATGTTGCGACTGGTACAGGGCGATGTCGGCTCCGGTAAGACGGTGGTGGCGGCGCTGGCAGGATTACAGGCGGTGGAAAATAACCAGCAGGCGGCGGTAATGGCTCCGACCGAGATCCTCGCCGAGCAGCACTACAACAACTTCAGCGCCTGGCTGGAGCCGCTGGGCCTGAAAGTGGCCTGGCTGGCGGGCAAGCTGAAGGGTAAACAGCGCGAAGCCCAGCTACAGCTGATCCGCAGCGGCGAGGCCCATGTGGTGGTCGGCACCCATGCGCTGTTTCAGGAGGAGGTGGTCTTTGCCGACCTGGGACTGGTGGTGATCGACGAGCAGCACCGCTTCGGTGTGCACCAGCGCCTCAGCTTGCGGGAGAAGGGGCGTAACGGCCATATCACGCCGCACCAGCTGATCATGACTGCCACCCCGATCCCGCGCACGCTGACCATGAGCGCCTATGCCGATCTGGACTGCTCCATTATCGATGAGCTGCCGCCGGGGCGGACGCCGGTGAATACCGTAGTGATCGCTGATGAGCGTCGCGATCAGGTGATCGCCCGGGTTAAGGCCGCCTGTGCCGAGGGGCGTCAGGTCTACTGGGTCTGCACCCTGATCGAAGAATCCGAGGCATTGCAGTGTCAGGCGGCGGAAGTGACCGCCGAACAGCTGCGCGAAACCCTGCCGGAACTGCGGGTGGGGCTGGTACATGGGCGCATGAAGCCGGCCGAAAAAGCCGCCGTTATGGGCGAGTTTAAGGCCGCCGAGCTGGACCTGCTGGTAGCCACCACCGTGATCGAGGTGGGAGTGGACGTGCCCAATGCCAGCGTGATGATTATCGAAAATCCCGAGCGCCTGGGGCTGGCGCAGCTACACCAGTTGCGCGGCCGTGTTGGCCGTGGTTCGGTGGAGAGTTTCTGCGTGCTGATGTATCACGCACCGCTGTCAAAGCAGGGACGTGAGCGCCTGGCGGTGATGCGTGAAACCACCGATGGCTTTAAGATCGCCGAGAAAGACCTGCAGCTGCGTGGTCCCGGTGAAGTATTAGGTACCCGCCAGACCGGTATGATGGAGTTCCGTATCGCCGACCTGCAGCGTGATGCCGACCTGTTAACCCGGGTGAAACAGGTGGCCTCCCAGATTAATGAGCAGCCCCTGCATGCCGAAGCCATGATCGGACGCTGGCTGGGCCGGGGCGAAGAGTACGGTACGGTATAATCAGAAGGCCGGCTGCCTTTACAACCGGCCTGAGACCCGTACACTGCGCGCCTTAGTCTGCCATCCTAACCCTGTGTGGAAATAGCCATGATCCAGCCAACCCCTGAACAGCTAGAAATTATCGAACGCCAGCTGGGCCGTAAGCCCCGGGGACTGGTCGGGATCGCCGCGCAGACCGAAAGTGGCATTCCGCTGGTGCTGCAGATGCGTTCGTTGGTGGAAGACAAACCCTTCCCAACACTCTACTGGCTGTGCTCTAAGGACCTCTATCAGGCGATCGCCGAACTGGAAACCGCTGGGCTGGTGAAACAGCTGGAGCAGCGGCTGCAGGACGAAGAGGAGTTCCGTCAGGCGTTCCTGAAGAACCAACGCGACTACGTTGCCAAACGCTGGGCCGCGATGCCACAGGACGATATTGATCGTATCGAAGCGCTGGGGTTTACCGACCTGTTCCATAAATACGGCATTGGCGGTATCGCCCAGTGGGACAAGATCCGTTGCCTGCATATGCAGTACGCCCATTATCTGGCGGATGGCGAGAATGTAGTGGGACAGTTTATTGATTCAGAATATAGTTTGAGCGACCTTCTGATTACGCAGTAATTCAAATAGGTTAGTATCTGATCAATATTGAACGCTCTATACTGACTGTAATGGCCCGCGCTTATGGTTGATCGGTAGTCTTGAGCGTTTATTCCCTTTTATCGTGGTGATGGAGAGTGGATCTGTGTGCAGTCGAACATGGAAAGTTTGTTTTCTGGTACTGGCCATTTCAATTGTTCAGATATTTTCCGTGCGTTCGGCTTATGCTGACAGCCTGTTGGCCTGCTCTGCAGTCTTTCCCGATGGTATCTCCAGTAACAGCAATAGTGGCGAGGTTAAGTTTAACTGGGACACCCGGATAATCAACAGCCCCGATAACCAACTCGATACCAAGACATTAAAAGACAATTCTGGCCACCGCCATAATAGCTGTAACACAGCAAACTGCAGTGCTTCCGGTTCCCCCGCCCCCTCCGTCAATTACAATGATTTCCCGAACAACAATAATAACGTTGATGTTGGCTACAATCAGACTAAGACGATCTATCCCGGCAATTACAAAAATATCCGACTTGATTCCAGTGCACGGTTAACTTTGAAACCGGGCCTCTATAAGGTGCGCGGATCGATTAGCATGGGGAGCAGCTCACGGCTATTGGTTGAGGGTGATGGTGTTGTCCGTATCATGATAAAAGGTCGTCTGAATACAGGCGCCTCAATTCGCATCAATGATGGTGGCAAGGCCAGTCAGCTGCTTATCTATAGCCGGGATAATATATATCTGGCGAGTGGGGCTGCCGCGACGGGCTTTCTGTACGCTAAAAATGGCACTAAACTTGATAATCGGGCACATGTACAAGGCGCAGTCAGTGCTAAGAAAGTTGAGCTGATAAGTTCCGCATCGAAAGTAACCTATCAATCCTCAGAAGCAGCCGCTGCCAACTTTAATAACTTTTGCGGTACAGCTTCTCCCCCTCCGCCGCCACCACCGCCTCCAGCCGGTGGCAGCTGTAGCGCTATCTGGCCCGATGCTTTGCAAAGTCATGACCCGAATGGTCAGGTCGGATTTGAATGGCATTCCCGGGCCTATTACAGCCCTGATAATCGTATTGAAACAGTGCGGCTTGTTGATAACTCAGGCGGTACGAGCTGTAACAGTACCAGCTGTACAGCGACCTATTCGGCATCAGAAAAGCTGAGTTTTGACGGCTTCAAAAACAGCGGCGGCAATAATGTCAATTTAGCTTACAACCGAAGCAAAGAGATTGGCCCTGGTACTTACAGAAATATCACCCTCAATGGTAAGTCGACCCTGACTTTAAAGGACAGTGGCGATTACTACATTACGGGTAACTTCAGTGCGGCCTGGGATGCCCGGATCGTCGTTAGGGAGGGCAAGAAAGCCCGACTGTTTATCAACGGTAATTTCAGTACTGGTGGCTATGTTAAGGCCAATCGCTACGGCTCTCCCGAACAACTGCTTATCGTCACACGCGGCACCACTAGCCTGGGCGGCGAGGATCAGTTCCGGGCGGTGGTGTACAGTCAGGGCAATGTCTCCCTGGGTTACAACACCACGCTTAAGGGCAGTGTCAGTGGTAAAGAAGTGAATTTGGACTCTAACGTCCAGGTGCTTTACTACAAGGACAGCGTCAACAGCCTGGGAGACATCTGTAAAACCACAACACCTTCGCAACCGAAGACCGTCCTCGATTATCGATTCGACAGTTGCCGGTACAGTTCGGAGGTCGAAGACAGTTCTGATTCCTCCTATCACGGTACACCTCATGCTATCAGCGGCACTTCCGAGGCGCCGGTCGGCAATGGGCTTGACCTTTCCTCCACCGGTACCAGTGACTGGATCGATGTTCCTTCTTCAGCTATCGACGGACTGAATGACTTCTCGGTAGCGGTCTGGGTTAAAACCTCAGTGAGCAAAGACCAGCAGGAGATCATCCATGCACTGGGCAAAGATGATGAAGATGACCAGCTTGAAATCGCGCTTGAGGATTCGAAGAAGGTTTACGTCAAGATAGATGATGCTGAGCAAGCGCTGAGTAGTAAGAAAACTCTCACCGATGGTAACTGGCACCATGTTGTGATTACCCGTAAAGGGCGCAACGCCTGTTTGTATGTGGATGGCAGTGAGCAGAGCTGCAAAGCTAGCGTGGGCAGTGGAACGCTTTCAGTCACCAAGAGTAAAGCAGTTGTTATTGGTCAGGAGCAGGATTCCTGGGGCGGTAGCTTTAGTAGTGACCAGGCTTATGACGGTTACCTGGATGAGCTGAAGATCTATAGCAGCCAGCTGTCGGCCGACAGTATTAAAGCGCTATACGACTCCGAAAAGGCAGGAGCTGACCGGGGTGAAGTGGAGCAATGTGTAGTCGAAACAGGAGCCTCGACCTGGTATCAGTTCGACGATTGCTCAATCGATTCCACGATAGCAGATACCGACGGATCCAATAATGCGACCCCTGTCTCCGTTAAGCAGGATAGTGATGGTCAGATTGGTAAGGCACTGGATCTGTCGGCTAGAGGCACTTCTGACTGGGTAAAAGTGCCATCGGCAGTGGTTGATGGTCTGGATAAATTCACTATTGTTGTCTGGATAAAGACCTCTGTCAGTAAGAGTCAGCAGGAGATCCTGCATGCCCTTGGCAGCAGTACCAGTGATGATGAGCTTGAGTTGGCGCTGAAAAACTCCAAAGACGTCTATATAAAAGTACGAGATAAGTCGCAGACGCTACGCAGCGGTCAAAAACTTACTGACGGCGCCTGGCACCAGCTGGCGATAACCCGCGAAGGTAATACGGCTTGTCTCTATGTGGATGGGGTCTATCAGGAATGTGAAAGCAGTGTTGGCAGTGGAACCCTGTCGGTTCCAGAGGACGACGCCGTTGTTTTAGGTCAGGAGCAGGATGACTACTGGGGCAGTTTCAGTAGCAGCCAGGCTTTCGAAGGAAAACTTGATGAGTTCCGGATCTACAACAGCAAGCTCAACAGCACTCAGATCAGTGAATTCTATGGCTATGAGAGTTCCGGAAAGAACCCGGACGGATCGACGCGGGTTGATAGCTGTTCGGTCGCAGAACTAACTAGCCTGAATATTGCCGTCAGCGACGGCGTAACCTGCGAAGCATCATCCGTAACTATCGAAGCTCGGGATGCTGACGATCAGCCTTTTGCCCCAGAGGCTGGAACCCGGGTTACTCTTGGTTCAGACCCGGGTGGTCAGTGGTCTCTCAGTACGGGAGACTTCAGTCCAATCTCTTATGCGACATTTGACGGTGTTGAGAAATCAATTTCCCTGCGATTTTTGCCGTCAGCAGATGGGCTGTCTACGTTTTCAGCGGCTGTGGCAGGCAACAGTGCAGTCAAAGGTAGTGCAACTGCCAATTTCTACAATGCGGCGTTGAAGTTTTATTCCGAGACTAAGACTGAAACTATCCCCACCCAGATAGCGGGCAAATCGGCTGGCTTTAAACTGCGTGCTATCAAAAAGGATGATAGGGCTGAAGCCGGTGTATGTGTGGCGGCCGCCACAGGCGATCGGAATGTTACCTTTAAGCAGCTTTGTACCGACCCCAATAGTTGCCAAACAGGCTTTAGTATCGATGATAAAAGCGCAGCCGCTAATAACAGTGTTGTGGCAACGCTGAATTTCAACGATCAGGGCTGGGCAGACTTTAGCTACAGCTATGCCGATGCCGGTAAGGTGAAACTGACGGCCTCCATGCTGGTCGGCGTCGGAATTACGCCGGTTCAGGGCGAAAGTAATGTATTTCTCTCCAAGCCAGCAGGTCTTTGTGTTGAAGCTGTAGACGCGGCAGCCAGCTGCAATGATGCAACGGATCTGGCCTCCTGCAGCGCTTACAAGGCCGCAGGGAAGGCGTTCGGCATCAAAGTCAGTGGTCGAACCTGGGAAAGCGCTACCGAGGCGGATGCGCAGTTCTGTAGCGGCAACGCGATCACCAAGAACTTTAAGTTAGCCAATATTAAGCTGGATCATCAATTGGTAGCGCCTACCGGAGGCAAAGAAGGGAAGTTGAGTCAGACATCGGGTGCCGACCCTATTGCACTGAGTATTACCAGCAATGGAGAGGCCCGACTGGATGGGCTGAAGTTGAGTGAAGTGGGCGTCTTTAGCCTCAGGGCCGTGCCCCCGATCTATGAGGGGGAGGCGATAGCTACTTCGACGTCGGCGAATATAGGCCGCTTTACCCCAGCTTATTTCAGCAAAACAGATACCACATCCAAAGCAGTCGCTGCCTGCAACGGCTTCTCCTATATGGGGCAGCCGTTTAGTGTGGAGCTGGATCTTTCACCAAAAAACGACGCTGGAGTGGCGGTAGAAAACTATACCGGTCTCTTCAACCGTAAGACGGGTGGCACGCTGAGCTATGGGGCGGTAAGTGGCGCTACTGATCTGGATGCGCGAGCACCAAGTGACCTAATTCTGACCGATAGCCATATTGGCGGTGGACTAATAACGGCGCCTTTTGTCTTGTCGCGTGACGGTAATGGTCCGGATGGTCCTTACGATGCGCTCAATATCAGCCTTGGCTTTAGTGATGCCGATAGTATTCCAATGGAGTCTGAACCGGCAGACGGTAATGCTGATAGCCTGAGTATTGGTACCACATCGCTGCGCTATGGCGTGCTAAAAATAGTGGATAATAGTCAGGTGGCAGATGACATGACACCGCTGACGTTGGATATTACCACCCAGTATTGGGCGTCTGGCAGCTATGTCACGCCTCCGGCAGGGGACGATAGCTGTACCTCCCTCACCGCAGCTAATTTCCAGGTCAGTGTGCTGGATGATGCTACCGGCAATACTACCGACTATGCGCAAGGTGTTTTGACCAATTTGACGCTGGGCGACGGAAGTACCACCGGGACGCTGGGGGGCGCCCTGAATGATATCAATAGCCCTTACCAGCTAAGTCTTAGCGCACCGGGGGCTGGCAATACCGGAACCCTGACTGTTACGGTCAGCCCGGATGCCTGGCTGCAAACAGAAGCCAATGCAGATCCCCAGGCTACGGCAACCTTCCAGGTTAATGCGGCTGGTACCCCTGCCAATGACCGGGTGATCTACTGGCTGGATAACTAAGTGTAGGAGGCGCAGTCTGGCAACAGGCTGCGCTTTCTGGCGATCTGTTTAGGTCGTTCGAGTAGAAAGTCGCAAGAGACAAACAAAAAGCCCCGTATGTGAACATACGGGGCTTTTCTGTTTTGAGCCAGTTAGATGGCTATAGGTGGCTGATCAGCTATGCTGCTGGTACCAGTGTACTGCCTGGGTACGGTTGCTGACGCCAAGTTTACGGTACAGGTTGTAGAGGTGGGTCTTTACCGTATGGTGGCTGAGGAACAGTTCACCGGCGATCTCCACATTGCTCTTGCCCATCGCAGTCAGGCGCAATACGTCCAGCTCACGGTTGCTCAGGTTAGCCTTGGCTGCCAGGTTTTCTACCTTCGGCGGACGGCGTAGCTGAGCCAGCAGGCGCATATGAGTGCGGGCGAACCAGTAGCCTCCGTCGAGGATCTCGCAGATACCCTTCTTGATCAGGCCATCGTCCATGTCGGTTGTAAATATACCGCTCAGGGCAGGCCAGCGCAGGGCATCATCGACGACAAGTGTTGTTGGTACATTCAGCAGAGCGACCAGGCTTCCTGATGTCTCCTGCTGAACAGCTTGCAAGTGTTCCAGAGCGTCCGACCAGGTGATGCTGGCGCAATCAACCAATACCAGTCGCTTATTGCCGGGCTCGTGAGCATCGACACTTTGGATAAGCTCTGATGGTACTGCGAGCATGCCTTTAAGCTGCTCGATGAGTGCCTGGTTTCTGGAGGCGATCTGAATATGCCTGATGGCAATTGATGGCGGTGCTGAATTGGGCATAGCCTTTATCTGGTCTCTCTGTCCGTTGAGTCTGGCTTACTGTCGAAGCCCTGAGGCTTTAAGCTCCTTAGAGTGACTCCGAATAACGATATGGAATCAGTATAGCGATGGAATTTCAAGATTGCTGCATCGCTTGTTTTATATTAACCAGAAAAATGTCTTAGTGGTAAATACAAAAAAGCAGGCTGTCGCCTGCTTTTTATGCACTTTTTATGCTTGACCAGTCAGCTGCTTATACTTTTCCATCAGCTGAGCTTCGTTTTCTTCGTGATCCGGATCCTTCGGAATGCAGTCTACCGGGCAGACTTCAACGCACTGTGGTGTATCGTAGTGACCGACACATTCGGTACATTTCTTCGGATCAATTTCGTAGATCTCGTCACCCGGTGCGATCGCCTCGTTAGGGCACTCCGGTTCGCATACATCACAGTTGATGCATTCGTCTGTAATGATCAATGCCATGGTTGGCTACCTCACTGACACTCTTAACTGATTTGTTTAGCCCCGGTGCTCATTCAGGGCCTTAGCCACTGCCGGGTGTACAAACTGACTGACATCTCCGCCCAGGCTCGAAATCTCGCGGATCAGCGTGGAGGAGATAAAAGACAATTGCTCCGCCGGTGTCAGAAAGATGCTTTCTGCCTGTGGCGCCAGCTGTCGATTCATATTCGCCAGCTGAAATTCGTATTCAAAATCCGACACGGCGCGCAGGCCACGCAGGATAATGTTCGCATTATGCTCTTGCAGCAGATCTGCCAGCAAACAATCAAAACCCACCACCTCAACATTGTCGAGATGGGCGGTGACTGTTTTTGCCAGCGCTACGCGCTCCTCCAATGATAACAGAGGGCGTTTTTTCGGGCTTGCTGCGACTGACAGGATAACCTTGTCAAACAGCCTGGCCGCGCGTTCGACCAGATCCGAATGTCCGTTGGTGATCGGATCGAATGTTCCCGGGTAAATAGCAGTTTTCATAGTTTGCTCAGCTGAATCTTTCTGCTCAAATATTAGCAACTTAGCAAGTGCGGCATGTTAGCCCAATTGCTGTAGGCGCACAAATACTATAATTGCATGTATTGATTTCTATCAGTTATAAAAAATATGTTTAATATGCGTTTTATCTATATTGATTGTAGGGCTTTTCCTCTCCCGGGTTTATCGTTCAGACGCATCCTGGCGGCCACTACAATCGTCACTGTGGCAAGCCTTGGCAGTGGTTGTCAATCGCTACAAAAGCTGGACCGGGGCATCTACAGGGTCGCCGACAGTGTCAGTGAGACTGATCAGGTCACGGGCCGGCGCAGCCTCAGTTTTGCTGCTCGCAGCGAACAGATTGCACAGGGTAACAGTTATATCGAAAAGTTACTGGCTGCTGAGACTAAAGCCGGACGCCCGGTTGATGCTGCACTGGACAAAAAACAGTACCTGCGCCTGATCAGGGTATTTGACCGGGTGCATGCGGTCAGTCACCTGCGCCGTGAGCGCTGGCAGCCGGTATTGCTGGACCGGGACAGTTTCAACGCCTTTACCACCGGGGGGACCTATATAGTGGTACACCGGGGCCTGATGCAGCAGTTGCAGAGTGATGACGAGCTGGCGGCGGTGCTGGGGCATGAGATTGCGCATACGGTGGCAAACCATGTCTTCGAGCGTCAGAGTCATGTGCAGCTGAGCACGCTGGCCGGTTCCCGGTCTGCCCGACGGGGCAGCTATCAATCAGCCTTTACCCATGAAAACGAACGCGAGGCAGACCGGATCGGTATTCTCTACAGTGCTCTGGCTGGATTTGACCCACTGGCCTCCAGCCGTATCTGGCAGCGTCAGTATATAAAGGAAGGTACAGGCCGGGCGCTGCGCTTCCATGACCACCCGGTCAATACTGAGCGTCAACAGGAGGCCGCCGCCGTTGGCCGAAAGGTAGCAGGCTATTACCGGGCCGGGCAGCAGAATCCGGCCTATCCGCAGTTATTACAAAGTAATGTGTTGTGGCGGCAAAGTCAGAGTGCGGCACCCGGTGAGGGCGGAGGGGTATCGGCATTGTTCGATACAGTGCTGGGGGCCTATGTTCAGCATCAGGTCGCGAAGCAGGAGGAGCGTCGCCAGGCGGCAGAAATCCGGCGAATCAAGGCGCTGGAAACACGATTGAAACAGCCACAGTTTAAAAAGGTTTCTGAACGACAACTCAAGGCCAGCTGGTATTACCAGGCGGGATCCCCTGAACTGCAAAGCGTGATCATGGGCCTGCTGGTAAAGCGCAATGAGCAGGTCGAGCGCTATATCGCCCATGTTCCGGGCCGGGTAACGGCTGGCCGGCGCTTTTCTGTGAGTTTCACATTGCCGGTCGGACTGACGGTTGATCAGCTGCAGCAGCTGCCGCTGAAGTTCTACCTGGATGATGCCCGTCAGGTGCTCTAGCGGCAGGCATTGTTCAGCGCAGGCCATCTATCACCGCGGGCGGGCGTGGATGTTGCGGTGGTGTGCTGATGTCGATGAACATTATCCGCAATATTGCCTCACCGGCAGTAAGATATTTCTGTCGAAGGCAATATTGCGGAACGTATTACGGTAAAGTAGTCGCCTGTTTCTTAGACAGCATGTCGCTGTTGATCAGACAGGCTCAGGAGGAGTATCGAAATGGCCCGGCGAACCAGGGAAGAAGCAGAGCAAACCCGACAGGCATTACTGGATTCAGCCCTACGCCTGTTTGCCGAGCAGGGGATTGGCCAGACCAGTCTGAAGCAGGTTGCCCAGCAAGCAGGAGTCACCCACGGGGCGCTGTACTGGCATTTCAGAAACCGCACCGATCTGGTGGCGGCACTTTATCAGGATGCGCGCTTGCCACTGGATGACCTTCATCTGGAGCAGCTGCAGTCCGCCAGTCAAAACGGGCTGGTAGCGCTGAAGGATTACCTGCTGAGCTGGATTGATCTGGTGTTGTCAGACCCGCATTGGAGACGGGTCTGGAGGGTGTTTCACCTGCAGTCCAGCGATCTGCCTGAGATCGAGGCACTGAAGCCGCAGCTGCGTGAGGAACGCGAGGAGTGGCTGGAACGCCTGCTTCAGCTGCTGAAAAAGGCCCGCAAACAGAAGCAGATCAATGGTAAGCCGCGTAACCGCAAAGATACGCTGGCGAATGAACTCTGCCTGATGCTGGCCGGCCTGATCAGCAGTAATCTGCTGCTGTCAGAGATCGCCGCCGCAGGACCCTGTAACGATCAGGTGATCTCTACTTACCTGAAAGGGCTGGCGAAGTAGGCCAGCCCGTGCGGCACGCTTAACTTATTTTACGCTGACGTCATACCAGGGTGTTGGGTTGATCGGGCAGCGGTAGCGGAAACCATTACTGCTGATCTCCACTGTCGTACTGCGGCTTTCGCCTGGTTCCAGCGGGAACATTTCCAGCCGCTCATGGGTTTTGGCATCCTGCAGCAGGAAGCCGACGACCTTCTTCGCTTTGTTAGTCACGACAAAGGTGTACTCACCGGGTTCCAGCCCGGCCAGCGTCTCCTCCGCAGCAAAGTAGCCGTTATATTCATCCAGATGGATCACTTTGGGGGTGGCCCAGGCAGAGGCCGCGCTCATCATCAATGCTATGGCGATCAGTAGGTTTTTCATCGGGTAGTCTCCTGTTGAACTGTAGAGACATTGTGCGCGGGCCAGCTTGTATCATCTATGATGATTAATCCAGAATATATGTCTGATCGTCTAGTGGCTGGGCGGATTCCTTTCCTTTAATCGGGCTTTTATGATGTTTGACCTTCTCAGCGATATTCTTGCCAACCTGCGGTTCGAGGCCAGCAGCTATTTCTGCAGTGAGTTTTCCGGTCGCTGGGGAATCGCCGGAGGCAGTGGCTGTCATGGTGAGTTTCATATCCTGCTGCGTGGCCGGGCCTGGCTCAGTGTCGGCGGGGCTGAGCCGCAGGTACTGCAGGCGGGGGATATCGTGTTGTTGCCCCGTGGCAGGCAGCATACTCTGGCCGCCGAGCCCGGTGCGGCGCTGGTGGATGGAGCCACGCTGGTGTCTGAGTTGCAGGGCGGTGTTAATCGATTTTCCGGCCCGGAGGCGGATACCACCCTGATCTGTGGCCGTTTCCAGACCCGGCGCCTGCATCACCCTTTTCTCAATAGCCTGCCGGACATGATTCATATTGGCGAAGCTTCGTCACCGATGCTGAAGGCATTGCGGCATGTAGTGCAAACCCTGGCTGCGGAGTTACAGCTGCAGCCGATGGGCGCGGCGCTGGTGCGGGACCGGCTGACGGAAGTACTGATTATCCAGTTGCTGCGGATCTATATTCTTGAACAGCAGCCCGGGGATTTTCTGGCGGCCTTGTCAGACCGCCAGATCAGTCGGGCACTGACACTGATGCACCGCGATATTACCCATCCCTGGACCGTCGAGTTGCTGGGGCAGGAAGTGGGGATGTCCCGCTCGGCCTTCAGTGATCGTTTTCATCAGTTGGTGGGGGTGCCGCCGATGGGCTATCTGCTGAACTGGCGTATGCAGCGGGCACAGGTCCTGCTGCAGGAGAGTGGTTGCAGTATGCTGGATATCGCGGAGCAGACCGGTTATGCCAGTGAGGCCTCATTTGGTAAGGCCTTTAAGCGGGTATATGGCATCTCGCCGGGACTGGTCAGGCGTCAGCATCTGGCTGACGGCGGTACAGCTGGTAGTTGACCTGTCCGGCTTGCTTCTGGCGGTGCGGCAGCCAATGGCTGGCAGCCTGGGCAGCGCCCGCTTCGCGTTCATTTTCCACATAGATCAGGGCATTCTCGCTGAGCAGCTGCTTTTGCTCCAACAGTGCGCAGCAGGGATTGACCAGTCCCTTACGAAATGGCGGATCCATAAATACGATATCGAACTGATCCGTCAGGTCGTCAGGCTGTTGTTCGAGCCAGTTGATCACCGAGGCCTGAATCACCTGCGCGTCGCTGCACTTCAGGGTGCTGAGGTTTTCCTTCAGCTGACGCACCACTTCGGGCGCCTGATCGATAAACGTGACCGAGGCCGCACCGCGGGATAGCGCTTCCAGCCCCAGGGCGCCACTGCCGCTGAACAGGTCTAGGCAGCGGGCACCGGCAATATCAAACTGGAGCCAGTTAAACAGTGTTTCCCGTACCCGGTCCGGCGTCGGACGCAGTCCCACGATGGCGGCGAAGGGGACTTTGCGGCTGCGCCACTCGCCGCCGATAATGCGCAGCATCTGGCGGCCCTGTGCTGGAGTTGAAGTGTTTGGGCGGCGATTCGGACGACGGGACATGGTGTTTTGGCTATCTGTTGAGGGTTGGCGGCACAAGGATGCTGATCTGACGCTCAGCTTGCAAGCCCTGACGGGCCAATTTCAGCAGATCATCTGCTGCTACCGCCTGTAGCTGGCCGACATACTGTTGCAGGCTCTCTGCCGGTAGGCGATAGAAGGCGATACTGCGCAGCGCTGCTGCCTGTTTGTCCGGCGTCTCCATCTTGCTCAGCCAGCCTTTGATCAGCTTATCCCGGCTCTGTTCCAGCCGTTCAGCTGTCAGTTGTTGTTGCAGCTTTGACAGTTTCCCCTGCGGGTCGCTGTCGCTGTGCAGGATCAGCAGCTGGTAACCCCGGTCTGCCAGCGCAGCCCAGCGCATACGGAACTCCAGCCCCATTCCGGCACCCTGCTGGCTCAGCAGGTCCTGCAGCAGCTGGGCGCTGATACGGTAACGGGCAAACTCAGGACTCTGGCGTGGCGGAATCTGCATGCCTAAAGCCAGATGATAGCGCTTATCTGCCGCACTTTCCCTAAGCTGGCTCTGTAGTGCCGGCTGGGTTGCGGGAGCCAGCTCGGTGCGCGGGGGATAGTGCAGGCTTTGTGTCAGTTGCTCGATACCCGCTTCGAGATCCGGGCCACTGAGGACAAAGCGTGGCTGCTCGAACATCTGACTGAAGCGGTGGCTGAGGCGGCGTAGCGGATCGGCATCCGGGTTATCACTGAGCAGGTCAAAAAAGCGTGCCTGCAGGCGCGATTCGGTATCCTGGCTGTTCAGATACTGCTTCGCCTTGAGGCGGGCAAAGGTGCTTTTCCAGTCCTGCCAGGCGACTGGTTGACCGAGGTGTTCCAGTATGGCCGCGATATCCGGGATGTTCTGCTCCTCAGGCCAGCTCAGGTGCAGTTCCAGCCGGTCCTGATAGCGACTGAATTCGACACCCTGTCCGGGGGCCAGGGAGAGTCCTTGGGAGCGGGCCTGGAGAATCTGCAACATCAGCTGCTGCAATAGCTGATCATTGCTGCTGAGCGCAGTATGCGTCGGTAACAGCAGGTCCAGCTGGCGTCGCTCGCTGTCATATTCCAGCGTATAGAGCGCACTGTCGGGGTAGTGATCGACTTCAAAAAATACCGATTCGTTCCGGCTGCTGTACGTCAGCAGAAAGATGGCCAGCGCACTGCCGACAACCAGCAGGTTAAGGTAAGTACGATTAAAGAGTGGCTTATATTCTTCTGCCATGGTGCGATCGGATCCCTGGTTTCAGCCACCTCAGTGCTTCTCTGCTGCAGCGGAGTTGTGCTGCGGCCGTGGCAAGGTGGCTGCGCAAAACAGCGGTATGCAGCGATCGGTTACTTATCCGCATTAACTGCACTGTGTTAGTATACCCGGCTGCAATTTAAGGTATTCAATGACAGATTGCTACGGTTCCCGTCCCGGCAGTCTGAACATCCGGACGCTCGCCTGAATCGCGCCGAGCGCCGCTTATGACCAATAAGGTTAAAGGTAAATCATGCTTAAAAAGCTGAAATCACTGTTTGGTGGTGCCGAGAAACAGGTAGAGAAGCCTGAATCCCCGGCACCGGAAAAGGAGGTCCAGCCGGAACCGGTGACACCGGCCCCTGCTGCCGAACCTGTAGTCGCAGACCCCCCCGCCGCTGAAGTGGCGACGCCTGCCGAGGAAAACGTCGCAGCCGCCGAGCCCGAACAGCCGGCTGTAAAAGCCGCCGAAATCCAGCCGACTGCTCCGGCTCCAGCTGCGGCAGAGCCTGCGCTTTCGCCGGTGGCTTCAGTCGAGCAGCCGAAAGAGAAGAAAGGCTTTTTCTCCCGGATCAAATCCGGCCTGAGCCGCACCAAAGCGAACCTGACTGAGCAACTCGGTAACCTGTTCCTTGGCGCTAAGGAGATCGACGATGATCTGCTGGAAGAGATTGAAACCCTGCTGCTGATGGCCGATGTCGGCGTTGAAGCAACCACCGATATTATCCAGCGCCTGACGGATAAGGTGCAGCGCAAGCAGCTGGGCGATGCTCAGGCTTTGCAGGCCGCCCTGCAGCAGGAGCTGCGTGATCTGTTGCAGACCGTCGAGCAGCCGCTGGAAGTGAAAACGAACGAAGGTCCCTATGTGATCCTGATGGTGGGCGTCAATGGCGTGGGTAAGACCACCACCATCGGTAAGCTGGTGAAGCGCTTCCAGGATGAAGGCAAGTCGGTAATGCTGGCCGCGGGTGATACTTTCCGTGCGGCAGCTGTCGAGCAGCTGCAGGTCTGGGGAGAGCGCAATGATGTGCCGGTAGTAGCCCAGCACACCGGCGCCGACTCGGCCTCGGTAATTTTTGATGCGGTGCAGTCTGCTCAGGCTAAGGGGATCGATGTACTGATCGCAGATACCGCCGGCCGCCTGCAGAATAAGGACAACCTGATGCAGGAGCTGGAGAAGGTGGTGCGCGTGATGCAGAAGCTGGCACCGCAGGCACCGCATGAAGTGATGCTGGTACTGGATGCCGGTACCGGTCAGAACGCGATCAGTCAGGCCAAGCACTTTAAGGAAGCGGTTGGCGTCACCGGTATCACCCTGACCAAACTGGACGGCACCGCCAAGGGCGGCGTGATCTTTGCTATCGCCAAGCAATTTGGCCTGCCGATCCGCTTTATCGGCGTCGGTGAGAAGATCGATGACCTGCGCCCGTTTGAAGCCGACGAGTTTGTGCGTGCCCTGTTTGAAGAATAACCGGTAGATAAGGCGGAGCCAGCGCTGATGGCGATGATCAGTTTTGAGCGGGTCAGCAAGAAGTACAGCAGTGGTCATGAAGCCCTGAGTAACGTCAACTTCACACTGGAGTCCGGTGAGATGGCATTTCTCACCGGCCACTCCGGGGCCGGGAAAAGTACCCTGCTGAAGTTGATTCTGTTGCTGGAGCGCAGTTCCCAGGGACAGGTGATGGTCAATGACCAGCGCCTGTCTGACCTGGGACGGCATCAGATTCCCGCCCATCGCCGCAGCATCGGTACGGTGTTTCAGAACCACCGTCTGCTGTTCGACCGCACCGTGTTTGATAACGTGGCGCTGCCACTGCAGATCAGTGGTTATGATCCACAGGATGCAGCCAGGCGGGTGCGTGCAGCACTGGATAAGGTCGGCTTGCTGCCTAAGGAACGGATGAATCCGCAGCAGCTCTCCACCGGGGAGCAGCAGCGCATCGGTATTGCCCGGGCCATCGTCAACAAGCCGAAGATCCTGCTGGCGGATGAGCCGACCGGTAACCTGGATCCCTATCTCTCTGAAGAGATCATGCGGCTGTTTATGGAGTTTAACCGTCACGGTACCACTGTCCTGATCGCCAGCCATGACCTGGCCCTGGTCCGCAGGATGCCGTGCCGTTTACTGACGCTGGAACAGGGGAAACTGATTCGTGGATAAGCCCGGTAAGCGTCCCTCTGGGGCGGTCCCTGTCCGTCCGGCCCAACGGCCGCCACAGCAAACCAAGCGACAATCTGCCGTACGCCAGCAACCCGCCACCCATGCTGAACGCAGTCGCGGTGCGGCCCGGCATAAGGTGGAGTTTTCCGATAAACGTCGCAGCTGGCTGCGCCATCATCTGGGTACCGCCCGGGAAGCTTTGCAGCGCTTACAGCAATCTCCCATCTCAACCCTGATGACGGTGGCGGTACTGGCGATCGCACTGGCCCTGCCGGGCTTTTTGCTCACCGGGCTGAAAAACCTGCAGCAGCTGGGGAGTAACTGGGGCGGAGAGCCCCGGGTATCGCTGTACCTGCAATCCTCGCTGGATGATCAACAGGCCGACCGGTTTAGTCGATCCCTGTTGCTGCGGGATGACCTGCTGGCTGTGGAGCTGGTCAGCCGCGAACAGGCCCTGCTGGAGTTCAGTCAGAGCTCCGGTCTGGGCGATCTGCTGGGCTATCTGGGAGAAAACCCGCTGCCGGCCACCATCCTTGTATTGCCGAGAGAGACCAGCGCGGCTGGCCTGAGCGCTATACAGCAGCGCCTGCAAGCGCTGCCTGAAGTGGAAGAGGCGGTGCTGGATCTGGCCTGGGTGCAGCGCCTGGCATCGATTGTCGAGTTGCTGAAACGGTCTGCATGGGTACTGGGCGGGCTACTGGCCCTGACGGTGCTGCTGGTGGTCGGCAATACCATCCGGATGACCATCGGTACCCGGCGTGACGAGATTGAAGTGGCTAAACTGGTGGGAGCCACCGATGCCTGGGTGCGCCGGCCGTTTCTCTATACCGGCTTCTGGCTGGGGCTGATTGGCGGTGTCACGGCCTGGTTGCTGATCCAGCTCAGCCTGATGCTGATCGATACTCCGGCACGCCAGCTGGTCGCCCTCTATCAGGGGGAGTTTGAATTGCTGGGACTGGGCTGGGTCGGGAGCTTTATCCTGTTACTCAGCAGCCTGATGCTGGGCTGGCTAGGGGCCTGGCTGGCTGTTGCCAAGCATCTGCGCGAAATCGAGCCTGAATAGCGATCCGCGGTGCCGGCAGCAACAGTTTGTTGCCGCTATAGACGCTTCCCTCAATTCATAAAACCTTCATACTTGCACTTTAGTGTTCCGCTGGTTATTTTAACCGGTCCCCACACTATAGTAGTGTGGGTTACGTTGTTTAATCGTGGAACTATTCTGAATTCAATAAGTCACATTAGAGAATTCTAAAGTAGCAACCGTCAGAGGTATCAATGGGCAAAAGTCTGCTAGTACTCGAGAACCTGTCACCGGGACGCAATCTGGATGCATATATGCAGTCTGTGAGTGCTATTCCTGTGCTAAGTGTTGAGGAAGAGCGCGAACTGACAGAACGTCTGCATTATCAGGAAGACCTGGATGCGGCACGCCGTCTGGTTATGTCCCACCTGCGATTTGTTGTTCATGTTGCCAAGTCTTACTCCGGCTATGGTCTGCCGCTGGGCGACCTGATTCAGGAAGGTAATGTCGGCCTGATGAAGGCGGTGAAGCGATTTGATCCAACCGTTGGCGTGCGACTGGTTTCGTTTGCCGTCCACTGGATTAAGGCGGAGATGCACGAATTTATCCTGCGTAACTGGCGGATCGTCAAAGTGGCGACTACCAAGGCGCAGCGCAAGATGTTCTTTAACCTGCGCTCGATGAAAAAGGGCCTGGGCTGGATGAACAACGACGAGGTCGAAGCGATTGCGGCTGACCTTGGGGTTGATGCTAAGGTTGTGCGTCAGATGGAAGGCCGTATGGCGGCTTCCGATACGGCGTTTGATGCGCCGGTCAGCGATGACGATGACAGCGCCTACCAGGCACCGGCCAACTACCTCGAAGATCATTCTGCTGACCCGGCTCATCAGGTTGAGCACCAGAACTGGGAAGAAGACTCCCAGCGTCGCCTGATGCAGGCGATGGGCGAGCTGGATGAGCGTAGTCAGGATATTCTGGCCCAGCGCTGGCTGAGCGAGGATAAGGCCACTCTGCACGAGCTGGCTGCCAAATACCAGGTGTCGGCTGAGCGTATCCGCCAGCTGGAAAAGAACGCGATGAAGAAGATTCGCGTCACTATGGAAGCCTGACCGGGCTGAGCGCCGCACCGTTTCTGAAAAGCCGCCGCAGGCGGCTTTTTTGTGCCCGGACAATTCTCCGGGCTGTGGTGCCTTAGATCCTGGCGACAGATTCTGTATAATTAGCGCTCTTTTGGGGTGACGGATGACAGCTCGACATTTCCTCATGATTGCAGCCCTGAGCGGGCTTCTGGCGGTGGCGCTGGGCGCATTTGCCAGTCATGGCCTGAAAGGGATGCTGGAACCTTACCTGCTGCAGGTATTTCAGACCGGTGTTCAGTACCAGTTTTACCATACCCTGGCATTGCTGGCGGTAGCCCTGCTGCCGCAGCGCCCGGCTATTCGACTAGCGGGTTGGGGTTTTATCAGCGGTATTGTGTTATTTTCCGGAAGTCTTTACGTGCTGGCGCTGAGCGGCGTCCACTGGCTGGGAGCGATCACCCCTCTGGGCGGATGTGCTTTCCTGACCGGCTGGGGCGCTCTGTTCTGGGCCGCTTTTAAATCAGACAGGAACCAGATTGATGCAGATTCAACTCAACGGTGAAGCACACTGTTTGCAGGACGGTGCTCATATCAGTGACCTGATTGAGCAGCTGGGCTTTACCGGCAAGCGTATTGCGGTGGAACTTAATATGGAAATTATTCCGCGCAGCGAACATCCTTCAACCACGCTGAACGATGGCGATCAGGTTGAAGTCGTACATGCGATTGGCGGCGGCTGATCCTTCGCGCCGTCCCGATTGCAGTACAGATCAAACAATAACAGGTTAGGTGGTAAACAGATGTCACAGCTACAGAATGATGCACTGGTGATTGCCGGTAAAAGTTATAACTCCCGCCTGCTGGTAGGTACCGGCAAGTATAAGGATCTCGAGGAAACCGGACGGGCGATTGAAGCCAGCGGTGCCGAGATCGTCACTGTGGCGGTGCGTCGTACCAATATCGGCCAGAACCCGGGCGAGCCTAACCTGCTGGAAGTCGTTTCTCCGGATAAGTACACCATCCTGCCGAATACGGCTGGCTGCTATACCGCCGATGACGCGGTACGTACCTGCCGCCTGGCACGTGAGCTGCTGGACGGACATAACCTGGTGAAGCTGGAAGTACTGGGTGACCAGAAAACCCTGTATCCGAATATGGTTGAAACCATCAAAGCCACTGAAACCCTGGTTAAGGACGGTTTTGACGTGATGGTGTACTGCAATGATGATCCGATCGTTGCCAAGCAGCTGGAAGAGATGGGCTGTGTCGCGGTCATGCCGCTGGGTTCCCTGATCGGGTCCGGCCTGGGTATCCTTAACCCGCACAATATCCGTATCATTATGGAAAGCGCGAATGTGCCGATCCTGGTCGATGCCGGTGTGGGTACCGCATCTGACGCGGCAATCGCAATGGAGATGGGGTGCGAGGGCGTATTGATGAATACGGCAATCGCGGCAGCGGGCGATCCGATCCTGATGGCTTCAGCGATGAAGAAAGCGATCGAGTCCGGCCGTGAAGCGTTCCTGGCGGGGCGGATGCCACGTAAGAAATACGCCAGCGCTTCTTCGCCGATGGAAGGCACCATCGTTTAAGCGATGACGTCGGTCCGGACAGGAAAGCCGGACCCTTGCTATAGTTTCTTCAGCCCGGCCTGACGCCGGGCTGAGTTATTTCAGGTAATACAGAAAGAAAGATGACAGAAGAGCAGATGACTGCGCCAGAAAACGGCGATGAAGCAAAACCGATGCGCAAGATCCGCAGCTTCGTGCTGCGTGCTGGCCGCATGACAGAAGGTCAGCAGCGGGCAATGGATGATGCCTGGCCTAAATATGGCCTGAACCTGTGTGATGGCCGTATCGATCCGGCTGAGGTATTTGGCCGTGAGGCGCCGCTGGTGTTGGAGATCGGTTTCGGCATGGGCGATTCCATGATCGAGATGGCCAAGGATCAGCCGGAGAAAAACTACATCGGTATTGAGGTTCATACGCCGGGTGTGGGACGACTGCTCAATAACGCCACCGAGCTGGGACTGGAGAACATCCGCGTTTACCGTGAGGATGCGATCGAAGTACTGGCCGACTGTATTCCTGACGGCAGCCTGGACACCCTGCAGCTGTTCTTCCCGGACCCATGGCATAAGAAGCGCCATCACAAGCGCCGTATCGTGCAGCCGGCGTTTGCCCAGAGCATTCGTAAGAAGCTGAAGGTCGGCGGTGTCTTCCATATGGCGACGGACTGGGAAAACTACGCAGAGCATATGATGGAAGTGATGAATGCGGCGGAAGGCTACCAGAACGTGGCCGGTGACAGTCAGTATTCACCACAGCCCGAATGGCGTCCGGTAACCAAGTTTCAGAAGCGTGGTGAGCGTCTGGGACATGGTGTCTGGGACCTGATGTTCGAGCGCATCAGCTGAGTGCCTGCATGCCGAATAAAAACGGGAGCCTTGGGCTCCCGTTTTTGTTTTTCGCCTTTGGCTTATCGCTTAATGCCGCAAGCTATCGGCTGACCTTCTTACTGCGCCGGCTTTTTCACCATCACCTGCACCGTGGCTTCCACGCGGCGGTTGCGCTGACGGCCGTCGGCCGTGCTGTTGTCGGCAATCGGCCGGGATTCGCCATATCCCACCGCGCTGAGGCGGGATGGATCAATGCCGAAGCTGGCAATCAGTGCCCTGGCGACGTTTGCGGCACGGCGCTGTGACAGGTCCAGGTTATAGGCGGCAGTACCGTTGCTGTCGGTATGGCCCTCGATTGTCACGCTCACCCCGGGATCGCTGGCCAGCAACTCGGCGGCCTTCTGGAAATCATCCTGGTACTGGGCGCGGATCTGGTCGGAGTTATTGGCGAACTCGACCCGTAGGTTGTAGGTGATCGGTTCCAGCAACTCGATAATACAGCCGGTGGCATCGACTTTGGCGCCTCTTGGCGTATTGGCGCAGCGGTCGCGGGAGTCGACCACGCCATCCCCGTCACTGTCGTACTCACAGCCATTCGGTTTAACCCGGGCACCACGAGGCGTGTTCGGACATTCATCTTTCGGGTCTATGACGCCGTCCATATCACTGTCGCCCGGAGGTTCAGGCTTGATCTCGTCGCAACCCTCTACCTGGGTACCTGGCCGCCAGCCGGAGGTACGGAAGCAGTTGCCGCTGCCGTCGCGGAGGAAGGTGTTATCCGAGCTTTGGAAGTAGACACCATGTGCCTGTGCAAATTGGCCGGCGCCTAACAGGAGTGTGCCGGACAGAGTCAGGAGTAGGAGTTTCTTCATTATTAGTATCCTTATGCTCTGTAGTTAAAGGAATATCCTCCACCCTGCCGGTCTGGCCGGAGATTGAGTGGTTGTTTCTGGAGATTCCGTTCAGGCTTCCGCAGGCGTCCCCTTCTTCATTTTCCACCTGGTACCCGGAAGGCACGATCAATCTAGAGCAAAGAAACTAATAATAAAAACTATAAATTTTTGTCAAAAATTAAAAAATATTTTGTTAATTGCCTGACGTCGCAGTACTCCGGGGCTTGAAGCTTGCCCACGTTTGCCACAGGTACTTCATCGCTTGGTATAGATCAAAATGTGAACAGTAGGCAAATATGAGCGTTCAACAATTCTTCTGAATTTGCCGGAGCAGGGGCTTTTTAGCTCCGGGTGAATTGAACGAACAGCGGATAAAATCAGGATATTTTGCCAAAACAGGCGATAATTTCGTCGATAAGCTCGATTTTGGGTGAGCGTAACGGATACACCGCATAAGCGCTGTGTTCGATCACCGGGGCGTCATTGACCTGATGCAGGCGAGCCGCTGCCAGCTCCTCCCTGATCATCGATCGGGGCAGATAGGCGCTGCCTCCCATATGTTTGATATAACCGATCGCCATCTTGGCATTACTGAGGCGGGTATGGGGTTCCGGCATATCCGGAAACAGGCGCCGGTGGGTCAGGTTGTGGCCCAGTCCCCAGTCGACCATCAGGTAGTTTTCGTGCAGGGCCGCATCCAGTGTCAGCCCCGGCTGGTCGGAGACCAGTATCAGCTTCAGCTCACCAACCTTGCAGATTTGCAGTACTTCCAGCTGGGCCGGTTCCAGCATAAAGGCGATATCCAGCACGCCGTCCAGCAGTTTGCGGGTGAGCAGCTCCGGGGTGTGGGACTCGACACTCAGGGCGACATCGGGACGGGCACTCCGGAATTGATAGAGCCACTGCTGTAACAGCGCATCCCAGAGGCGCAGGCTGCCTCCGACGGAAATCTGGTGTGTGGCACCGCCAGCGGTGACTTCCTGCCGGGCATTACGCCACTCACTGAGCAACAGGTCGGAGTGGCGCATCAGACGGTGGGCTTCCGGTGTCAGGCGGATCTCTCGTTTACTGCGATCGAACAGACTGACGCCAAGCCGGCCTTCCAGCTGTTTGATGCGGGCGCTGACGGCTGCCTGAGTCAGGTGCAGTGCCTCAGCGGCCTGACCAAAATGGCGGGTGCGGCAGACTTCGAGAAAGGTGCGTAAAAGTTCGAGATCCATAGGGTGGTCGCTTCGGGCGGCTGTGAAGAGAGTGCTGCAGTATAAACTGCGGATGTACCCGGCAGCTATGCCGGGCCTGCCAGAGGTACGGATAGGGGGAGTGGATAGGAGGGAATGGATAAGCGGGGCCGTGGCGAACCGGCCCCGGGAATGCCCGGGGGAGGGCGCTGCAGCGGACCGTGGGGTGAGGGTGGGCTGTCCGCTGTAGTCAGTTGTCGGCTCAATGGCAGTATTTGCCTTTATGGTGCTTGCCCTTAGCGCCGAAGCCGCCATCCTTCGACTGCCATTTCTCGCGCATGGAGGCCAGTTTGGTCATCTGCTCTTCGGTCAGCAATTTACTCATCTCCTCGCGCTGGCTGGCACGCATCTTCACCATCTCGCCGGCATGCCGGGCGGCCTGTTCAGCATAGCGCTCCACTTCGGCAGCGTAGTTAGCATCATTCGGGTTCAGCTGATAAAACGCCTGGCGGCTTTCTTTGTGCTCTTTGTGCAGCGTTTGCATCTGCTCTTTGTTGGCAGACATCAGCTCCTTAACCTGATCACGTTGCTCGGTGGTCAGGTCCAGTTTCTCGGCCATTCGGTCGAAGTAGCGCATGCCGTCGGCAATAGCGGTACCCGCGATGCCCAGTGTAAGAATGGAAGCGGTAACGATGATAAATTTACGCATTTTGCTGTGCTCCTGTTGTGAAGTTCGATGGCTGTATTGTGGTGCGGGGCAATGCAAAGTTGGGTTGCGAAGGTGTAAAGAAAGGTAAAGATTGGTTTTCCGGCTGGGTTTTGGCCGGAGAAGTCATATCATGATGCTGAGACAGTTCAGGAGCGGAAGATGGCTATGGTAACGCGGATTCTGATGGTGGATGACGACCGGGAGTTGTGCGAGCTGCTGGGAGATTATCTGCATAACGAGGGTTATACGGTCGAGTTTGCACATGATGCTGAAGAAGCATCCGAGCGGCTGCAGCGGGCGGAGCGCTATCAGCTGATGGTGCTGGACGTGATGATGCCGGGACGCAGCGGGCTGGAACTGTTGCAGTCGATCCGTCCGCGCCTGACTCTGCCGGTGATTATGCTGACCGGCCGTGGTGAGGATATCGATCGTATCCTCGGGCTGGAGATGGGGGCCGATGACTATCTGGCCAAACCCGCCAATCCCCGTGAACTGCTGGCCCGAATCAAGGCCGTGCTACGCCGGGCCCAACCGGTTGCCCGTGGCACCCTGTTTCCGGACCGGATCGTTGAAGCGCGGGGGGTAGTACTCGATCCGGGCCAGCGCCAGGTCTCGGTCAAGGGGGAGAATATCGATTTCACCGGGGCCGAGTTCAATGTACTGGCCTATCTGATTAACAATGCCGGAGAGGTTTTAAGCAAAGAGCAGCTGACTGAGCTGGTATTACACCGGCCCCTGTCGCCCTATGACCGGGCGCTGGACGTACATGTCTCCCGGGTGCGCCAGAAGCTTGCCAGACAATTGCCCGATGAACTGATCAAAACCCACCGGGGTGTTGGCTACCAGTTTCTGAGAGGTGATGCTTGAGGTGGTATAAGCGACTGTTCTTTAAAAGCTTTCTGATCGTCTGGCTGACCAGTTTCCTGCTCCTGGCAATGGCGGTGGTGGGTGTCAGCCTGGTGGCAGAGAAAGATAATATGCGGCAGTTGCTGGAAGCCCGCAGCCGGGGGATCGCCGAACGGATTATCGAACGCTATGAGCGGCGGCTGGTGCTGCGCGGTCAGTCAGGTAGCCTGGCGCATTATGAAGAGCGGAATGAACACCATAGCCATAGATGGCATGAACGGCGCTCGCCAAGGCCGAGGATCTGGGAGCCCGTGACCCAGTTGCGGATTGTCGATCTGAAGAGCGACAGGGTGATTAAGGGGCCGCCACAGTTTCGTAACCACCGGGCTGAGGTGATCGATTTCGAACTGCATTCGGCTGCAGGACGCCGTTACCGGGTTGAGCTGGAAGTGGACTGGAAGCGCTCACCGCTGCGACGCTTTATCGGTTCGGTGCTGTCGTTACAGTTGCTGTTGATCCTGCTGGTGTCGGCGGTGGCCGGACTGTTACTCAGTGCCATTATCGTACGTCCGCTGAACCGCCTGCGTAACTCGGTGCAGGCCTTGTCGCAGGGTGAGCTGGAGATCCGGGCCGACGAGAAGCTCTGCCTGCGCGGTGACGAGCTGGGCGAGCTGGCCCGGGAATTCAATCGCATGGCGGATTATGTCGAGCAGACGCTGGGTTCCCATCAGCGTCTGCTGCAGGATGTCTCCCATGAACTGCGGGCCCCGCTGGCCCGGTTGCAGGCCGCGGCCGGGCTGGCGGAGCAGAAGTGGGGGCAGGAAGAGCGTACCGTACAGCGTATTAACCGCGAATGTGAACGCCTTAACCTGCTGATCGGTGAGATCCTGTCGCTTTCCCGGCTTGAGAGCCAGGGGAGTGAAAGTCAGCCGATTGATCTGGCGGCACTGCTGGGACAATTGCTGGAGGACTACCGTTTCAGCCATCCGGGGCGTGCCTTTAGCCTGGATATCGCCCAGCTGCCGGAAAGTTGTCGGGGAAATCAGGGCCTGCTGGAACGTGCGCTGGGCAATGTTATCGGTAATGCCTGCAAACATACCCCGGAGGGCAGCGCGATCGACCTGAGTGTTAAAACATTGCAGGGGCAATCTGTCATTCAGGTGCGTGATCATGGTCGCGGTGTGCTTGAGGCTGACCTTAAGCGCCTGTGCGAACCCTTCTATCGCGGTAACAGCGGGGAGGAGGGCTATGGCCTGGGGCTGAGTATTGCACAGCGGGCAATGTCCCGGTCGGGAGGCCGCCTGAGCCTGGAAAACCATCCGGACGGAGGCTTGCTGGTGACACTGTGGCTGAGCTGACGAGGGGGCATTGCTATGGCAATGTTACTCTCCGCCAGCCCCGGTAAATCTGATGTGCGGCCGGGTGAAATCGCTGTTGCTGTAGCCCGCACTGCGCCAGAGCCGGGTATCCGGCTGCAGCAGGATCTGGTCCAGCGGCAGGTTACAACTGATCAGCGGACTCTGCAGCTGCTGCATCATGCGCTGGCAGAGTGTGCTGTCGTGACTGAACAGGCCGGCGACCAGCAGCTCCCGGTCCTGATTGACCAGTTCAATCGCCTGCTCAGCGTCGGCAACCCGGACAACCTGCAGCAGCGGGCCAAATACCTCTGTTTCCGGTAACTGATTGAGATGACTGATATCGATGATGCCGGCACTCAGCAGGCATTCATTGTCCGGCGCCGGTTGCATGGGCAGCAGCAGGTTTCCACCCCGCTGTTGCAGCTGTGTCTGGCGCTGCAGTAACTGCTGCGCCGCCCGGGCGTCGATGATTGTCCCCATAAAGCCGAGGGCCTGTTCCTGCTGCAGCGTCTCAATGCGCTGTAGCAGTTGTTGCAACAGCTTGTCTGCCGCCTCCGAGCGATCGATCAGCAGCCGACGCGCCGCGCAGCAACGCTGCCCGGCACTGCGAAAGGCCGAGCTGATAATGGCTTCCGGCCAGTGCTCATCAGGCATCCGGCTGTCGATAAAGAGGCAGTTGTTGCCACTGGTGTGCAGCTGCAGTGCCACTCCAGGCCGCCCGGCCAGCAACTGGTGCAGTTGCAGGGCATGACAACGCTGGCCGCTGAAGTGGATACCGTCGATCTGCTCCTGTTGCGCCAGTCCGAGAGCGACTTCGGGGCCGCCCTGCAACAGGTTGATCACGCCGTCCGGCAGGTCCGCCTTCAGCCACAGGTGCAACATCAGTTCAGCGCAACGGGGACAGTGTTCGCTGGGTTTGAAGATCAGGGTATTTCCCGCCAGCAGTATCGGGATCATGGCGCGCAGCGGCGAGATCAGCGGCTGGCTGAATGAACTGATCAGTACGATTACGCCGCGAGGCTGGGGAATCTCTCCGTTTTCGGCGGCCGGGACCAGGTGCTGTTCGATCAGCTGTTCCAGGCTTGTCAGTTCCTGCCGCGCATCGGCTGCGGTCTGTCCGCTCTCCTGGGCCAGGGTATCGCTTAGCAGCAGGCGGTGCGCCTGTATCTGGCGCAGGAACTGTTGCAGCTGGAAGCCGCGCTGCTCCGGGGTATGCTGCCGCCAGTGCTGCAATGCCTGACGCGCACTGTGTACCGTCTCGGCGATCTGCTGATGGCTGGCCGCCTGGCCCTGCCAGATACGGCTGTGATCGGCAGGATTAAGGGATTCGAAGACCGGGCCTTCGCCATCGGTCCAGTTGCCGTTGATCAGAAGGGATGAGTGCTGGTGCATACTGCTCTCCTGTGGCCGCTGTGGCCGCTGTGGCGGCTGATTCAGCTGGCGGTGAGCTGAGCCAGCGCTTCTTCCAGGCAGCTCAGGCCCAGTTCAATCTCCTCACGCGGAATCAGCAGCGACGGCGAAAAGCGGATCACATCGTCACCTGCCGTGAGGATGAGCAGGCCCTGGGTCATCGCCTGGCGCCGGATCTCCCCGGCCCGGCCATGCCATTCCTGCTTGAGTACGCAGCCGAGGAGCAGGCCGCGCCCGCGAATATCCAGAAACAGGCCAAAGCGCCGGTTGATCGCCTCCAGCCCTTCCCGAAACCAGAAGTAACGTTGCTTTACGTCCTGCAGCAGCTGTGGATCGCTGACCTGTTCCAGCACCCGGGCGGCGATACTGCAGGCCAGCGGATTGCCGCCGAAGGTGCTGCCCTGGGTGCCTCGGCTCTGGCTGCTGGCGACTTCGCTGTGACAGAGCATGGCGGCAATGGGAAAACCACCACCGAGGCCGTTGCCGGTGGTGAGAATATCCGGCACCACGCCCAGTTTCATATAGGCAAACAGGGCGCAGCAACGGCCATTGCCGGTCTGGGTTTCGTCAAAGATCAGCAGGGCTTTGTGCTTATCACACAGCTCCCGTGCGCCCCGTACAAAGGCCGGGTCGGCCGGGAAAACGCCGCCTTCCGCCTGAATCGGCTCCAGCAGGACGGCACAGCAATGGTCATCCAGTACGGCGGCCAGCGCATCGAGGTCGTTATAGCGGCATTGCCTGAACAGTCCCGACAGGGGCGACGTTTCGGCCGCAGGATCGGCGGCGGCGCTGGTCATCAGGGTATGGCCGTGGCTGGCGCGGTTAAAGGTGACTATGACCTGCTTATCGCGGTGCCCGCGCTGCAGGCTGTGGCGGCGGGCCAGATTCAGAGCTGCCTCCACGGCCTCTGCGCCGGAGCTGGCGAAAAAGACCTTTTCCGCAAAGGTGGCGGCACAGAGCTGTTGCGCCAGTTTCAATGCGGGCTCGTTTGACCAGTCATTGCCCGGGTGCCAGAGCCGGCGGGCCTGGTCTGTCAGCGTCTGTAGCAGATCAGGGTTGCAGTGACCCACGCAGGCACTGCCATCGGCGGCGGCAAAATCGATATACTCCCGTCCCTGCTGGTCCCAGACGCGGGAACCGGCGGCACGACAGGGGATAATGTCGGCGGGGCTAAAGGCCGGAACCATTACCTGATCATAGGTATGGCGATCTACATGATGTCTCATCGGGGCTCCCGACAGTTTTCCCGGGGAACAGTGCAGCAGGCCGGAGCACCGGAATGGCGGGCCTGAGGTGTTAGCTATCTACAGTGTAGACTCTGCGGCGGGCGGGCGTTATTCAGCTACAGCACGGGCTGGACAGGTTGAGGCGGTTATTGCGCAGCGGCAGTTCACAGTAGCGGCTGTGGTAGCAGATCTGGCAGTAGTGCTGGCAATCGCGGTAGCTGGCCAGCAGCACATCGAGCTTCTTCGGGGCTTCAAACAGGAACCCCTGAACCTGCTGGCAGCCGGACTCCTGCAGGAACTGCAGCTGGGCCGGCGTCTCGACACCTTCCGCCACGACTTCCAGGCCTAACTGGCGGGCCATAACGATAATGGTTGAGGTGATGGTCATATTATCTTTGTTGTCCGGCACCTGATGCAGGAAGGAGCGATCGATCTTGAGCAGGTCGAAGGGCATCTTCTGCAGGTAGCTGAGGGAGGAATAGCCGGTGCCAAAGTCGTCGATGGCCAGTGAGATACCCATACGCTTCAGTTCGATCAGGATCTTGTTGGCGTGCTCGATGTTCTTCATCAGTGCGCCTTCGGTGATCTCCAGCTCCAGCCAGCGCGGCTGCAGCCCGGCATCGTCCAGCGCCTGGGTAATCGTTTCCAGCAGCAGGTCGCTGTCCAGCTGGCGGGTAGAGAGATTCACCGCGACCTTGAGTGGCGGCAGGCCCAGGTCCTGAATCCGCTTGGCGGCGCGGCAGGCTTCCTGTAGCACCCATTTGCCGATCGGGATGATCATGCCGCTCTCTTCGGCTTTACCAATAAACTTATCTGGCGCAATCATGCCCTCTTCGGGATGATGCCAGCGAATCAGTGCCTCCAGTTTGCGGATATGACCGTTGTTGGCGTCAAGCTGGGGCTGGTAGACCAGATAAAACTGATCCTGTTGCAGTGCCTGGCGCAGGTTGTTTTCCATCACCAGTGCCTGACGGGCCTTATGGTTCATCTCCTGCCGGAACAGGGCGTACTGGTTACGGCCTTTCTGCTTGGAGTGGTACATCGCCAGGTCGGCATTGCGCAGCAGGTGGCTGACACTCTGACCGTCAACATGAATGATGGCGACGCCGATACTGACAGTTACCATCAGTTCCTGTGGCCCGATGCGGATCGGCTGGGCCTGCAGCTCCAGTATCTCCTGAGTCTGGCGCTCAATATCGGCGACTGAGTCGTAGCCCTGCAGCATCAGGGTGAATTCGTCCCCGCCGAGGCGGAAGACCTGGCTGCTTTTATCGGTGCAGAACTTCAGGCGTGAGGCGACCGTCTGCAGCAGGATATCGCCGGCATCATGGCCCAGGGTATCGTTGATCTGCTTGAAGTGATCCAGGTCCATCAGCAGCAGGGCACTGACCCCTTTGGGCGGCGCCTTCAGCACCCGTTCCAGCTCCTGCTTGAAGTTGCGGCGGTTACCCAGGTTGGTCAGCGGATCGAAGAATGCCAGCTGCTCCATCTGTTGCTGGTGTTCTTTCAGGTGGGTGATATCTTCACTGACGGAGACGATATTGACGATGCGGCCATTGCTGTCGTGGATCGGCGAGATCGACTGCAACGCCCAGTAAATACTGCCGTTCTTGCGTTTATTCTGCAGCATTCCGCGCCATTTGCGACCGCCCAGCACGGTTCGCCATAACTCCTGATAGACAGTGTCATGGGTGTGCTCAGAACGCAGAAAGCTCGGATTACGGCCGGATATCTCTTCCCGGTTGTAGCCGGTAATATCGCTGAAGCGGCCGTTGGCATATTCAATATCTCCGCGGGCATCGGTAATCAGTACCGCACTGCCGCTGTTTTCGACCGCATTGGAGAATTTCTTCAGCTCCAGTTCCCGCACCATCATCGGAGTGACATCCAGCATCACCGCTGTCACGGCGATAACCGCCCCCTGCGCATCCAGCAGCGGGGCAAATTCCAGATTCAGTTCCAGATCGCCGTGGGCGCTGATCAGTTTCAGGTGACACTGGTGGTGCTTTTTTTGCTGTTCGAACAGTGCCTTCACCTCAGGCCTCAGCACCTGCATCTCGTCCGGTAGCAGCGGGCAGCTTTCCGTACTCATCGTCGCATCGGGCCACAGCAGGCGCTTCGCCGCGTTATTGGCCCGCAGGCAGCGCATTTCACGGTCAATGGAGATCAGTCCAAGCGATGAGTCAGCAAAGGCGGAAAATATCATATCGCTGTAGCGGAAAAACTCGTCAGGGTTGAGGGGGCGGCGCATATCCATTGCTCTGTTTAATCTGTTTTTATTATCTATTGAATAATATACAGATTATATTTATTGGGATGTTTGATCTAGTGCAACTATCGTCGTGCAATCCCAGATAAAAGCGGGTGTTGGCGCGCTTTTGCGTGGTTTTTAATTAACCCGCCTGAACGCTGTCTGACGGGCACAAAAAAAGCACCCGAAGGTGCTTTTTGTCAGGACGCTGGCTTTACAGTGCGTCAGGTCCGGCTTCACCGGTACGGATACGGATAACCTGTTCCAGTGGCATCACGAAGATCTTGCCGTCACCGATCTTACCGGTATTGGCTGTCTTGCTGATCGCCTCAATAACCTGGTCCAGCATGTCGTCATCGATCGCGACTTCAATCTTAACTTTCGGCAGGAAGTCCACTACGTACTCTGCGCCACGGTAGAGTTCAGTATGGCCTTTCTGGCGACCGAAGCCTTTAACTTCAGTCACGGTAACACCCTGAATGCCGATCTCGGACAGAGCTTCGCGGACGTCGTCCAGCTTGAACGGCTTAATAACCGCAGTGACCAGTTTCATAACGTTCTCCCTTAAGTGGATCAGCCTGATTGGCGTCTGCCCTGCAGACCTCAGGCTTATGCTAACGGATAAGCAAAATTGCGCCTAGTATAACCAGATTTCAGAAGATGCGCATATTTTGCATAATTTGTCGCCGGTAAACAGTAAATCAGCCTGCAAAACGGGCTGATTGCAGCTGAAATTGTTAAACGCAAAAAGGGCGCCGTAGCGCCCTCAGGTCTTGCACCGGGTTTACTTAACGGACGTGAACTCCGGGTATGCTTCCATACCGCACTCCGCCAGGTCGACACCGCTGTATTCTTCTTCTTCGCTGACACGGATACCCATGATCGCTTTCAGGGTGAACCAGACTACCAGAGAGGCGGCGAATACCCAGCCGAAGATAGAAACGATACCCAGCAGCTGAGCACTGTAAGTGGCATCGGCGTTGTTCAGAGGAACCGCCAGCAGGCCCCAGATACCGACAACACCGTGCACTGAGATAGCACCGACCGGATCATCGATCTTCAGTTTATCCAGGCCGATGATGGAAACCACCACTAGTGCACCACCTGCTGCGCCCACCAGGGTAGAAGCCAGTGCGGAAGGTGACAGCGGATCTGCAGTGATCGCTACCAGGCCAGCCAGGGCGCCGTTCAGGGCCATGGTCAGGTCCGCTTTCTTGAACAGCAGACGGGCAACCAGCAGGGCGGCGATAACACCACCGGCCGCCGCCGCGTTAGTGTTCAGGAATACTTCAGCAACTGCGTTGGCATCTTCGATGTTGGAGACTTTCAGCTGAGAGCCACCGTTAAAGCCGAACCAGCCCATCCACAGGATAAAGGTACCCAGTGTTGCCAGCGGCAGGTTGGCACCCGGAATGGCGAAGACTTCACCATTCTTACCGTACTTGCCTTTACGGGCACCCAGTACCAGTACGCCAGCCAGTGCAGCGGCGGCGCCGGCCATGTGTACGATGCCGGAACCGGCAAAGTCAGAGAAGCCCGCTTCGCTCAGGAAACCGCCACCCCAGGTCCAGTAGCCTTCAACCGGATAGATGAAACCGGTCATGACCACGGCAAACGCCAGGAATGCCCACAGCTTCATTCGCTCGGCCACGGCACCGGAAACAATCGACATGGCGGTGGCGACAAAGACAACCTGGAAGAAGAAGTCGGAGCGGCTGGAGTAATATGGCGCGTCATCGCCACCGGCCAGCACGGCATCAACCGAGTTCTCTTCACCGATCAGTACGCCGAGGTTTGGCAGTATGCCGCCGGCATCGGAGCTGTACATAATGTAGTAGCCGCACAGCAGGTACATGGTACAGGCGATCGCATACAGGGCGATGTTCTTGGTCAGGATTTCGGTGGTGTTCTTAGCGCGTACCAGACCCGCTTCCAGCATGGCAAAGCCTGCTGCCATCCACATCACCAGCGCACCGCAAATCAGGAAATAAAAGGTATCCAGTGCGTACTTGAGCTGCGTCAGATCGGCAGCAGTTGAATTCAGAAGTTCTTCCATTGGTGGCCCCTCCAGAAGGAAAATAATCTTTGTTTAAAGCGCTTCGTCGCCGGATTCACCGGTACGGATACGGATAGTCTGCTCCAGCGGCATGACAAAAATCTTGCCGTCACCGATCTTGCCTGTCTGGGCTGCCTGGCTGATGGCATCGACCACCTGGTCGACCAGCTCGTCGGACACGGCGGCATCGACACGTACCTTGGGCAGGAAATCCACGACGTATTCGGCACCGCGGTACAGCTCGGTGTGTCCTTTCTGGCGACCGAAGCCTTTCACTTCAGTCACGGTGATACCTTTAACGCCGATATCGGACAGTGCTTCGCGCACATCGTCCAGTTTGAACGGCTTGATAATGGCGGATATCAGTTTCATCTGGTCTTCCCCCTTGATGAACTTTGTGCCTCAGCTTGAGGCGTAGAACCTTGTCGCCCTAACAGGCTTGATTCGGATTGGTTAGGCTTGGTTATGTAATAGCGAAAGCTATGCCAGATTTTTTAAGTGCTTATTTTTCAGTGGTTTAAGTTGTTTCGGTGGGGAAGGGATACAGCCCTGGTGCAGGAAAAAGCGATCTTGCTGTGCACTGTGCGAGTGCATGCCCTGATTTGGTGCGCTGATTTAATCGGGCCTGAACCTGATATAGTGCAGCTATATATCCAGTGAATGTGAGGAAAAGATGATTAATCAGAAACTGATCGAAGGACTGACCGAGCAGTTCAGCCAGTTGATGAGCGGACAGGGCGCGCTCCCGGGACAGGAAGCGATGAAACAGCAGATCAGCGCTATCCTACAGGGTACCTTTAATCGTATGGATCTGGTGACCCGTGACGAGTTTGATGCCCAGGCCCTGGTGCTGCAGCGTACCCGCGAAAAGCTGGACGCGCTGGAGCAGCAGATTGCCACGCTTGAAACCGCCATGGAACAACAGGGAAAACAGGACTCGTAACCGTTGACCTGATTCAGGGGAGCCTGGCAGCGGGTTCCCGTTCTGTGATCCATTTGCAGGGAGAAAGCGAGATGGATGTGCCTCTTAGTTTTGCCTGGATCGACAATCAGCAACGCTATCAGACCGCGTCTGAGAGCTATCTTGAACTGCTGGAGCTGAACGCGGAGCAGCTGTCCGGTGCCAGCCTGACCGCTATTCACGGTGTAGAGCGGGCAGCGATACTGAAAAAGCAACTGCTGCAGGCCCACGACAAGGGCTGTGCCGATGTTCAGCTGGAACTGGGCACAGCGACTACGCCGGGCTGCTGGCGGATCTTCTGGAATGAACTGCAGCAGCTGTACCTGATCTCGGAGCAGTCTCCTGCAGTGGCGGATAATGACCCCCAGGCGCTGATGGTGGCCGACCAGGGCAACCGGATCAGCGCCGTAAACCGCCGTTTCAGCGAGATTACCGGCTATACAGAGACTGAGGTGATCGGTCAGGAACCGTCCCTCTTCAGTGCCGGGCAGGCCGATAACAGCTTCTATAACGATCTCTGGATCCGGCTCAGCCGGGATGGCTGCTGGCAGGGGGAGCGCTGGCAGCGCCGCCCCGATGGCCAGGTTTACCCGGTCTGGTACAGCATTACGGCGCGGCATAATCCGGCCGGGGAGCTGATTGGTTACAGCGCCCGCTTCTCTGATATCTCTGGCCTGCGGGATGAACAGGCCCTGCTCTCCCAGAGCGCTCATTATGATGCCCTCACCGGCCTGCCCAACCAGAACCTGCTGCTCGACCTGCTCAGCGGCCGCCTGCGTCGCAGCAGCAAGCAGAATGACGCCGTGGCGCTGCTGATGATTGAGGTAGCCGCGCGCCGCAAAAGCGGGGAAGGACTCAGTGGCGGCGAAAACGAAGACTGGCTGCAGGCGGTCACAGAGCGGCTGCAATCGCTGCTGCGCAGCAGCGATATCCTGGCCCGTTGTGCTCCGGGACGCTTTGCTGTGGTGCTGACCAACCTACGACACCAGAATGAGCTGCTGACCGTCGCCGGGCGGCTGATGGAGCAGATGAGCGAACCGTTCTACCTCGATCACCGGGAGGTGGACATGTCCGCCTGGCTGGGGATCGCCTGCTGCCCGGACCATGGCGACAGTGCCCGCCAGCTGATGGTGCGTGCCGAGATGGCCGCGCGGGTTGCGAGCCGGGAGAAGCCCGGCAGTATCCGCCTCTATGAACAGCGGATGGAGCAGAAAAGCGGCACCGACAGCCTGAAAGAGGTGGATATTATTGAAGCCATCGGTGCCGGCGAACTGAAAATGCGTTACCTCACCATCTACCATGCCAGCAGCCATCGCGCCGAAGCGATACAGGCGCTGCCGGTCTGGCAGCATCCGCAACAGGGCGAACTGGGCGCAGGAGCCTTCACGCCGCTGCTGCGCTCCGGCGAGCAGCGTCAGCGCTACCAACACTGGCTGGCCCAACAGCTGGCGCGGTTGAATGATCTCTGGCCGCGCTTCAGCAAGCTGCACTTCGTGACCCTGCCCCTGGATCTGAGCCAGCTGGTTGCCCCCGGCGCCACGCTGCTGTGGCTGGAAGCGCTGCAACGCCAGAAGATCCCTCCCGAACGGGTGATGATCGAAGTCGATGCCCGCGATGCGATGCTGTTTGAGGGCGTCCTGTTTGACCTGCTGGAAGCCGACCTGATGCTGGCGATCCGCGCCGAAGACGGCCTTGATCTCGGCATCGATCAGCTGCGCGACCTGCAGCCTGAGCTGCTGCGCATCAACCACCATCTGGTGGCCGCGCAGGAGCGTGATGTCGCCAAGCATCAGCTGGTGGATCAGTTACTGGAGAAAGCCCGTACTCTGGGTATCGCCGTGCTGGCAGAAGGGGTCGCCACTACCGGGCAGCTGGCGTTACTGCGTTCGCAGGGTTGCGCCCTGATGGAGGGACCCTACTTTGGCCGGCCACTGGATACCGAACAGATACATGAGCAGCTGGTGCTGGAGATGAGCGCTATCTGAGTCACATATACCTCTTCCATGGATGGAACAGATGTCATTAGCCATAGTTCATACCCGGGCGCTGGTGGGAATCAGCGCCCCGGCCGTTACCGTTGAAGTCCATCTTTCCGGTGGATTGCCCGCCATGGCAATCGTCGGATTGCCGGAAACGGCGGTTAAAGAGAGCAAAGAGCGGGTGCGCAGCGCCCTGATCAATGCCGGTTTCGATTATCCCCAGCGACGCATTACCATCAACCTGGCCCCGGCCGACCTGCCCAAGGAGGGAGGGCGCTTCGACCTGGCCATTGCCATCGGCATTCTTGCGGCCAGTGGCCAGATTCCGATACAGCCGCTGGAACAGCTGGAGCTGATCGGTGAGCTGGCCCTCTCCGGTGAGCTGCGTCCGGTACAGGGCATCCTGCCCGGGGCGATCGCCTGCCGCGACAGCCAGCGCCAGCTTTTGCTGGCTGAGGGCAATGGCGAGGAGGCCGCGCTGGTGGCTGGGCTGGAGGTCTTACCCGGCGGCCACCTGCTGGACATCTGCAGTCATCTGCTGGGGCACCAGCGTATCGCTGCCCTGGAGGTGCAGGCGACGGAGGCTCTGAGCGCCGTGGCGGACGCCGGCCCGGACCTGAATGAGGTAAAAGGCCAGGCACAGGCGCGCCGCGCGCTGGAAGTGGCGGCCGCCGGTTCGCATAATCTGCTGCTGGCGGGTCCCCCGGGGAGCGGCAAGAGTATGCTGGCCAGCCGCCTGCCGGGGATACTGCCCGCGCTGAATGAGCGAGAAAAGATGGAGGTGGCGGCGATCCACTCGGTGGCGGGTTTACGGCGGGACTTCCGCCAGCCCCTGCTGCGGCCATTCCGGGTGCCGCACCATACCGCATCTGGTGTGGCGCTGGTGGGCGGCGGCAGTAATCCGCGTCCCGGCGAAATCTCACTGGCGCATCAGGGGGTGTTGTTTCTGGATGAGCTGCCGGAGTTCAACCGCAAGGTACTTGAGGTGCTGAGAGAACCGCTGGAAAACGGCGAGATCCTGATCTCCCGAGCCGCCCGTCAGACCCTGTTTCCCGCCCGTTTCCAGTTAGTCGCGGCGATGAATCCCTGTCCCTGCGGCTATCACAATGACGGCAGCGACCGCTGTCGCTGCACCCCGGACCAGATCCATCGCTATCAGGATAAGATCTCCGGTCCGTTGCTGGATCGTATCGACCTGCACCTGTGGGTGGCGGCAATCTCCCGTGATGAGCTGATGACCCCGGCCTCTCCGGCGGAGGGCAGCGCCGCGGTGCGGCAACGGGTCATGCAGGCAAGGCAGCGTCAGCAGCAGCGGCAGGGCTGTGCGAATCAGGCCCTGAGCGGCCGGATGCTGGAGCAGCACTGCGCCCTGCAACCGGAGGATCAGAGTTTACTGGCTCAGGCGCTGGAGCGGTTGCGCTTATCGGCCCGGGCCTACCATCGCATCCTGCGGGTGGCGCGGACGATCGCTGATCTGGCCGGTAGTGAGGCGATTCAACAACCGCACCTGCTGGAGGCACTGAGCTATCGTAGTGGGGTGGGGCGCGGCAGCTGAGCGGGGTCAGTCCTTGCCGACGACTTTGAGTTCCGGCCGCGCGCGTTGTGGCAGCGGGGTGACCGGCGCATTGACGACGGCCGGTGCCCGGTTGCGTCCCAGCAGGTGGATAAATTCATCCAGAGGGATCGGCGGGCTGAAGTAGTAGCCCTGCACCTGATCACACTGGTGCCGGCGCAGGAAATTCAGCTGCTCGCGGTTTTCCACACCCTCTGCAATCACCTTCTTATCCAGGCTGTGGGCCAGATTGATGATCGCCCGGACAATCTCCGCATCGCTGCTGTTGCTGGTGACATTAGTGATAAAGGAGCGGTCAATCTTCAGGGTGCTGATCGGCAGCTTCTGCAGCAGGGCAAAAGAGGAGTAACCGGTGCCGAAGTCATCCAGTGAAAAGTCGATCCCCTGGGCGGACAGTTCCGACAGGCAGTTGCTGACATGCTGCTCATCGCTGATCAGGGCTGACTCGGTCAGCTCAAACTCCAGCAGGCGGGCATCCACCTGGGTGCGCTCGATCAGGCGGCGGATGGTGGATGACAGGTAGGCATCCTTAAACTGGCGGAACGACAGGTTCAGGCCGATCCGGCTCAGGGTAGAGCGGGCGCGCAGTATATGGTGCAGGTCGCGGCAGGCACGGTTGATCACCCAGTAACCGATCGGTACGATCAGGCCGTTGCGTTCGCACAGCGGAATAAACTCGCCCGGCGGAATCATGCCGAGCTCCGGATGACGCCAGCGGATCAGCGCCTCGGCACCGATGATGCGGCCGGAGGACAGCTCGACCCGGGGCTGGTAGAACAGCTCGAACTGATTGCCGCGCAGGGCGCGTCCCAGCTGTGGTTCCAGTTCGGCCTGGCGGTCCAGCTGCTCACGTTTCTCATACTGGAACAGGGTATAACTAAAGCCATTCTTACTGCGGGACTTCAGTCGTGCTTCACAGGCCCGGCGAATCAGCTCGACACTGTCCTCGGGCTTCATGCCCCGCGCCGGACAGGAGGCAATGCCCAGACTACAGCTGATCTGGCGGCTGCTGCCCCGAACCTGATAGGGCATGCTGAGCAGGCCGATCAGTGACTTCACCCGGTAGACCGTATTGTTATGCAGTTCGTCGCAGTTTTCGGTGTGATAGATCAGCGCAATCTCGTCATTGTTGAGACGGCCGATCAGTTCGTGTTCCAGCAGGTTGTTCTTCAGCCGTTGCACCATCGCCTTGACCAGGGCATCGCCGCCGGTATGGCCGTAGGTGGCATTGTAGCGGCTGAAGTCGTCGATATTGATCAGTACCAGCACCGTCGCACGTTGCTGCTGTTTAGCCTTCTGCATCACCGCCTGCACCTGCTTCAGGAAGTGGCTGCGGTTGCTGATAAAGGTCAGCGGATCGAGCTGGCGTAGTTGCTGCACTTCGCTGCGGTACCCGGCACTGCGCAGGCTGGTGCGCAGCACGCGCTGTAGCAGGTTGCAGTTTTCGGTGTCGGCCAGTGAGATATAATCGCTGGCGCCCAGACGGCAGAGGTGACGGCCCTGCTCCTCACTGATCTCTTCGGCGACGAAGATCAGCGGGATATCGCTACAGGCCTGTTTGACGTCCAGCAGGTGTTTTTTCCACAGGGGTGGAGCTGCCGGGCAGATCAGCAGTAAAATCTCGGCACCGCCAAGGCGCAGGTGCTCGGCAACCTGATCCGGCTGGGAGCAGATAGACAAGGGGTAATCGTCCCGGGGAGCCAGCAGCATACGCATTACAGCACTGCTTTCGCTGCAAAGGTCTATCAGAAGTAGCGGCAATCGGCTATCTGTGGGCTTACTGCTGGAAGCCGAACTCATTTTGGGCGAATCCTCATGTACATCCTAAAGGCCGATCCGTCCTTGGTACACAGATGCTGAACAACATTCATGTCATAATGGGGTTATCAAAGTAAGTGTCGGCCGCTTCCAGCGATACTTTAGTAAATATTTTGAAACAAACGTTTTAAATCAAAAACGGCAACCAGGCCCCTCTCCGGGCGTTTCAATATAAGCCGAAAGTTTCTTATAACCAACTGATTTTTAAGCACACTTTGTGCGGTGTGAGCGTAGAAGATGAGCAAACTCAACCCACGGCAGCGTGAAGCGGTGGAATATATCAGCGGACCTTTACTGGTGCTGGCCGGTGCCGGGTCGGGCAAAACCAGTGTGATCACCCGCAAGATTGCCTACCTGATCGAACACTGTGGTATTAAGGCGCGCAACATTGCGGCGGTGACCTTTACCAATAAGGCGGCCCGCGAGATGAAGGAGCGTGTGATGGGACTGCTGGAGGGCGGCACCGGCAAAGGCCTGACCGTCTCCACCTTCCATAACCTGGGTATGAACATCATCCGCCGCGAGCACAAGGTGCTGGGCTTTAAACCGGGTTTCTCCATCTTTGACGATCAGGATACCAAGGCACTGCTGCGTGACCTGATGATCCAGAATGATGAAGACACCGACCAGGTCGACAGCGTCTGCTACCAGATCTCCAGCTGGAAGAACGACATGATCGAACCGGAGCAGGCGCTGGCCTCTGCCCGCCTGCCGCAGGATATCCTCGCCGCCCATGCCTATGAGTCGTACAACAGTCATCTACGTGCCTATAACGCCGTGGATTTCGATGACCTGATCCTGATCCCGGTGCTGCTGTTCGAGCGCCACCCGGAAGTACTGGAACGCTGGCAGAACAAGATCCGCTACCTGCTGGTGGATGAATACCAGGATACCAACCTGTCGCAGTACAAGCTGGTGCGCCAGCTGGTCGGCCATCGTGGCGCGCTGACCGTGGTAGGAGACGATGACCAGTCGATCTATGCCTGGCGTGGTGCCCGGCCGGAAAACCTGATTCAGCTGCAGAGTGACTTTCCCAGCCTGAATGTGGTTAAGCTGGAGCAGAATTATCGTTCCACCAGCCGTATCCTGAAGGCGGCCAACACCCTGATCGCCAACAACCCCCATGTGTTCGAGAAAACCCTCTGGAGTGAGATGGGGGTGGGGGATCCGATCCGGGTGATCTACAACCGTGACGAAAATGCTGAATGTGAGCGTATCGCCACCGAGATCCTCAACCAGCACCTGCAGCAGAAGCGCGCGTTCAAGGAGTTCGCCATCCTCTACCGCGGCAACCACCAGGCACGGCTGCTGGAGATGAAGCTGCAGAGCTACCAGGTGCCCTACAAGCTCAATGGCGGCACTTCGTTCTTCGCCCGCGCCGAGATCAAGGACCTGATGAGTTACCTCAAGGTGATGGTCAATCCGGATGATGACAACGCTTTCCTGCGTATTATCAACCTGCCGCGCCGCGAGATCGGGCCTAGCACCCTGCACAAACTCGGTGAATATGCCAACGAGCGCCAGATCAGCATGTTTAATGCCTGCGATGAACTGGGGCTGGAGCAGGCAATGCCGGCCAAGGCGCTGGACCGGCTGCGCCGCTTCTGTAAGTGGATGAACTATATCGTCAAGCGTTCCGAACAGTCCGATCCGATCGGTGCCGTGACCGAACTGATCAAGGATATCGACTACGAAGGCTGGATTCGCCAGAACAGTTCCAGCGAAGCGATGACTGAGAAACGTATCCAGAATGTCTGGTTCCTGATCGACTCGCTGAAATCGACCCTGGAGCGGCTGGAAGAGGATGATCCGGACGTGACCCTGAAGGATGCCATCAATCGCCTGATCCTGCTCGATATGCTGGACCAGCAGGCAGAAGATGAAGAGACCAATCAGGTGCAGCTAATGACCCTGCATAGCTCCAAAGGGCTGGAGTTTCCCCATGTCTTTCTGATGGGCATGGAGGAAGAACTGCTGCCGCACCGCAACAGTATCGAAAATGACGATATAGAAGAGGAACGCCGGCTGGCCTACGTGGGCATCACCCGTGCCCGTAAGACCCTGACCATGACCCTGGCACAGCAACGCAAGCAGTATGGCGAGCTAATCGACTGTGCCCCGAGCCGCTTCCTCGACGAACTGCCGGAAGAGGACCTGGAATTTGAGGGCCGTGGCGAAGCCTGCCCGAAAACCAGTCGTGCCCGCGGTAATGCGGCGCTCAGCGGTCTGCGCAATATGTTCGACTGAGCCTCAGGGCTGAATTGCAGACACAAAAAAGGCCGCGCAAGCGGCCTTTTTTATTGCATCGTCAGGCTTATTCAGCGCTGTCGAGCATGTGCTGTACAGCACCTTCGATCTCTTCGTCAGAGCAGTCTGCACAGGTACCACGAGGAGGCATCGCATTGATACCGTTGATCGCGTTCGCCAGCAGAGTTTCCATGCCCTTAGCCGCACGGTCAGTCCATTCGCTGCTGCCGTACTTAGGCGCACCGGCTACACCGATCGCGTGGCAGGCAGCACATTTCTGGGTGTAGACATCAGCACCGGAGCGCGCGCCGCCACCAGCTGCAGCTGCTACTGCACCGCCGCAGCTTTCATCGCCTTCGATGCATACAGAGCCTACAGCTTTGATACGCTCGATTACTTTCTCTTCGCTGGTTGCAGCCTGTACGGATGCAGCCATAGCGACGCCCAATCCCAGGGCGCACAGCGCAGAAGCAAATTTGTTCACAGTCACGACCTCATCACTCAAGCAAAAAAACCTTGCACATTGGGCAGTGCTGCCTGTCAGGATGCCCATCTGAGTGCGGGCTCGGTGCAGACCAGACTGCTCAAAGCATAACCGGCGGGCATTATAACGACAAAAAGGCGCAACTGAAATGGGGCCTTTGGTGGCAAAGGTCAAAGGATACGAGAAGAATTGCTTAAAAGTCGCATTCAGGGCGGAATTTCTAATGTAATGCCTGTTGGATTAACGCAAAAGCCATGGCCCGGATGCGGTTTGCGACCGGATATAAAATAACCAGAAAAAAGCAATCGGGCCAAACACTTGGCAAGCGCCCCCGATACTCGTATTATACGTCCCGCAAACACTTCCTAGTGCACCCGTAGCTCAGCTGGATAGAGTAGCAGGTTCCGATCCTGTTGGTCGGGGGTTCGAATCCCTCCGGGTGTGCCATTTTTTAGCATTCGCTAACTCTTTGATTCCCAATTTTTTTATTAGCCGTCGTTAGCTTGCTGCTATCGTTAGTCGCTGCTGTCGTGTGCATGTGTCTGCAGGCTGGTCACACTGCGGTCGCAGTGGTCGTATCTACGTGTGCCTCTGTGGAGTAGAAGGGGCTTCTCTTCTCAATTAGATACCACTGATTGGGCGTAATGCGTCCTCGTTATCTATCCTTCTCTCAGCTTCAAAAGATTTTCCGACATACTCGGAGCATTCAGAATAACTGGCTATTGCTGTAGGGCAGTAAAGAGGCGGAGTGATGAGTAAGCGGGGGAGGAGAAAATATACCTATATTTAGGAGGCAAAATACAAGGTCAATAATCGGGAAAAACTTATAGGAGAGAATCGCGTGGCGGTATCACATATCAAATGGGAAGTCAGCGCGTCGATAACCGAAGGCTTGGCATTCATCAATGTATCTCGGGACGGCGAGCACGTTGGCAAGATGATGTTGATGCTCAAATACGACAGGTATTTCATGGAGGCATCTACTGACTATGCCACACTCGACCTGCCGATGAGTCAGTGGATGCCAGTCATCTTTGATGTAATCACGACCAATAACCTCTACAAGCCGGATGATGTTGTTGAGTGGGTAAGGGGACTGAACCACAAGCCATTCACGGTTGTCACAGACGCTGATGTTTTGATGTTTTGATGTTTTGATGGTTGATGATTGATACCCGGGAAAGGCTCACTTTTGGCATATACAGTAATAGGTGAGCCTTTCTGTTTCTCGGTGTAGATACCGGCAAGGTGCGAGTATGCGTTGTCGATGCCGGTCACGATGTGATCACATAAGTGCATTGAAAATGCTAGAAAGGACAATGATCTTCGATAGATTCACTCTCTTGGGCAGGCTCTTGTGCTGGACAGTCGCTATCGTCCAATCTGCTATGAAGTAGCTTTTGAATAGGTTTATCAAAGCCACCGTCATCGGACATCAGCACTACATTGAAAAGAGTTCGACTCAACGTCGATTGCGGAAGGTCATAGTTCCTTCTAAATGGCTTTACTTCCCAATCATTAGCAATTGACCGTTCAAAGCGCTGTTGAATGTTCTTGACTACGCTGTTGGCAGCCTGTTTTTTAGAGACTGATGCGCGCATGAAATATGCTGCAGCGTCTTTTGATGCTCCCCAAATGAAATTATTTACTTGTGCTACCGAGTAATGCTCTAGCGCTTTGGAAAGTGTTAGTTTGGTCTTGTCTCCTGGGCTGAAGTTAAGCCCATGATCTGCCAACGTGTAGCTCAGGAACGCTAGGCATTCTTCCAGAGCTATTTCGGCGCACAGTTGTTTTATTTCGTCGAAATGGAGGTGAAGGAAATCAGAGGATCTTATACGCTCATCCAGCTGGATAACAAAGTTGGAGATTGATAGGTGATCATCAATAACAGGGAGTGCCCAGCTCACATGCATGGGATAAAAATTGAAGCTCTCGTCCGATTTCAATGATATGGCGTTCACATTTGTATCAGGGTGTATAACAATCAATCCCTTCTGGTATAAATCGGTAACTAGGTTTTGGTCTTCGTATGAGCCAGTCGTAAGAGACGAATTATCATCAATGCTTGCGATAGGGTGTATGTATGATATGTCTTCAGATGCGGCATACCGGATCAGAGAGAGTAGTTGAATGCACTCACGGGCATTCAGTTCTTCAGGCCGTAACTCGTTATTATCCTTCCGCCTTTGCAAAACATTCGCAAGGATCTCGCGTTTTTTCTTCGTCTCAGCTTGTTGACGCTCGAATAGCTCTGCTTCTTCAATCTCGCGTATAGCTTCTAAACAGGGGGAGCACACCCAATCTCGATCAGCGTTCTGACTATTTACATAGTCAGTCCGGTTAGTGAACACATAGCTCTCCTCGCATTCGCTGCAGCTTATGTCATCTGTCGATGCGCGACAGTGCTTTTTGGTCAACTGCGGAATTTTGGAGGTTGGTATGCCGGTTAAAGTGGCAACTCCCTTGACACTATGAATGAACTGGCCATCCGGTGACCTCGCCCAGTAGAGCTTGCATGCTTCCCGGATTGTCTCGTCCTCAGTCAAAAAGGTTAGCTCTAAGTGCATCAATCATCCCTGCGTATATTGAGGTTTAAAGCGATAATGATGCCTTATTCGCACTGGTTGCCTCAATAGACTCTCTTGTAAGTAGTAATGAGACTTTCTGTGGTTTGACGAACAGATAATTAACCTGTTGCTCATCCCGAGCCTTTGATCAAAGGGGAACCAGTAACCACGCTGGCTCCCCTTTGTTTTGTCTATTGCTCTGAGATTGTGCTGCACACTCTGGTCACAACCTGATCACATTTTTCCCTGTTTTTACCCCGACACCGTGTGACCGGTGCCCTAAGATCGTCATCAGCTTAGCAAGTTGATATTGATCTGTCGGGAGTGATGTATGGCGACAATCCGGAAGTTAAGGAGCAAATGGCAGGCTCAGGTTCGCCTGAAAGGCTATAAGCCCCAGGCGAAGTCTTTTGCCCTCAAGTCTGATGCTGTGGCATGGGCAAGGATGATCGAAGCCGAGATGCAGCGAGGTGTTTTCGTTGATACCTCTGTGGCTGTGCGTATGACCGTTAAAGACGCGATAGAGCGCTATCTGAGTTCCCTAAAAGATGAGAAAAAACGCCGCATAGAAGGCTCTACGGCGCGGCCTGTGGTTAAAGCGTTTGGGCATATTTCTCTGTTCAATTTAAAAAATCAGCATCTTGCCGAATTTCGAGATCAGCAACTTTCTGTGGTTGGACCGACAACTGTTGTTCATCGCTTATCGTTGCTGAATAAAGTGATGAAGCTAGCACAACAAGAGTGGAGCGTACCTTTCCCGAAAGGAGTGCCTACTGTGCGCAAACCTAAGCGCCCGAGAGGACGTGATCGCCGATTGTTAGCAGGTGAGAATGACTTGTTGCTAACGGCGCTCACAGAGTCTCCAGAGATGCAGCAGATTGTTGTCCTGGCTGTTGAAACAGGTATGCGCCGTGGGGAGTTGGCAACGGTTCGGTGGGATGGCGTGTGCCTCAAGAGCCGCACGCTTCATATCCCTGAGACGAAGACAGGCGTGGCTCGGGATGTGCCGCTCTCAAAGCGAGCTGTTGCATGGAAATAGTAGGTAATGAGAAGCTCGGAAGCGTCCATCACTTGGCTCCTGAGCGACTTTCTTGATGTCATCGCGGTTGCTAAAGTGGTTGGCGACCATCCATTGGAGAGGATTCAGAATGGCACGGAATCGCCGCACATCACCTTTTGAGGATCTCATAGAGATTGCTTCGTTTCTTCCATATTGGCTAAGCCTGTTATTAGCCATAGCTAGCTACCTAATCCTTCATGACTTAGCGACCGTAGAGGTTGGACCAGTCGTAACAGTTGGCACCGGGATACCTCAAAACATCGGGGCGATGTTGCTGCAAAACTTAACCAAGTTCCTGCAGTATATTGTGCCGTTGGCATTTTGTGTGGGATCCGCTGTATCGGCTTTCAAAGCCTTCAAGGGACGTAAGTTGGCTGAGCAATACATATCCACACCGGATATCGGTTCGTTCGATAGCGGGCAAAGCAGAAGCTCAAAGCCGACGGATCAGATGAACTGGCTGCAGTTTGAACTGCTAATCGGACAGGCCTTCCGGCAGCTCGGTTATCGAGTCATTGATGGTGGCGAAGCCGGAGCTGATGGCGGCGTCGACGTTTACCTGAAGAAGGGAGGGGAAACATTCTTTGTTCAGTGTAAGCATTGGAAGAGCAAGAAAGTCGGAGTCTCGGTGATTCGCGAGCTGTATGGTGTAATCGCGGGAGCTGGCGCTAGTGGAGGCTTTGTAGTGACCTCGGGTAGTTTCACTGAAGAGGCTGCAGCATTTGCGAAAGGAAAGCGAATCGACCTTATTGATGGCCAAAAACTCGACATAATGCTCCGTCAAGCACCGGCCTATATACCAGAAGTGTCACTCAGACAGCCTGAAAGTGAGCCTGAGAAGCCTCTGTGTCCACGATGCAAATCTACCATGGTGAAACGTAAAGCTCGGCAGGGGGCATATGTTGGCCAAAATTTCTGGGGTTGTTCGCGGTTTCCGAAGTGTCGCGGCACTCAAAGTGTTGGCAATGTATGAACTTTTAGGGAAAGCGGTATGGAAACAATCGAGCAATATCTAGACAGAACAGAAAGTGCTTCTCATAAGTTGTTTGAAGGTATCGATAGCTATTCGGATGTGCTGCGTGAGGCCAAGCCACTTACTTTCATTACTTCCACTCTTGACCGGGAACTAATGGAGCAAGAGTATCTAGCTTGGCGTGATGAGAACCAAGAAGCGTTGGAGGCTCGTCGAGAAGCTGAGAGAGCTTTCGTTGCTGAGTCATTCGCACTAGCGAATCTCTGTGGTGCCGTATTGCAGACAGCCTCAATGGCAATTAGCAAGTTTTCGACTGAACAACCGATACCTCCAGTCTTTCGAGGGCTGATACAGAAAGGTCAACGCGTTACCAAATATTGTGTTGGCAGAGAGGTGCGCGGAGTCCCAATTGGCTTGATCATCTACGCTGGCCGAAACCAATACAATCACTTTGACGAACGACCAAAGCTAAAGAACCCTGCGAAAACAGTATTCGCGATGCTGGCTAATATGGGGATCAGTGAGAATAATCAGCCGCTTATTGATCCTGCATTTAACCTAACAAACGATCATATAGTATGCTTTGCCAACAATATTACGACGTTACTGGGATGGTGCTCATATCAAGACTATCGCGATGAAATGTTGGCTATGTTGGGTGAAAAATTGAGGTGATCTCAATGGGTAGCTTGTAGCGATACATTGGCCAGGGATTAAGCTTGGATGCCGATGGATTTTAGCTTTCTATCAAGGGTTAAGTCAGAACATACCATTGGCAAGCAAATGATCAACGGAGTGAACGTTTTTTGAAAGCTACAGTATTTCGCCTGACTGGCCTTAAAACGGAATATAGGGACGGAAATTATAACGGCCCCTTAGAAGGCATTTTCAGAGTTCCCACCTTACCTGCCTATTCGATCCTGCATCATCATCTTGAACTCGGCAATGCTGTGAGAATGGAAGATTTCAGCGTGCCTGATACCGAAATACACGGTGATGTGCTGCGTATGACTCCCATAGCATCCACTACTCACTATCTGTGGGAAATGAATGCCACACTCACGATCTCTTTTTCAGGCATCAGGGATTATTCTCTGTTCTTTCCTCACGTCGAAAACGATCAACTGAGGGTAAGGTTAGGCCAGTTCGCTGAAGAGGCTGAGAAAGCCTTTGAGGCCTCCGCATGGATGTCCTTTGCCCTAATGGCCGGAGCGGTGATAGAGGGCTTGCTGATGAACCAGTTTGGTCGAAATAAGAGGTTCAAACAGCTGATCGACCTCTCTGTTGAGGAGAAGGTGATTTCAGCTGAAGACTTAATCAGCCTTCATGAGGTTCGGGAAGCCCGTAACCGGGTTCATGCTGATAGGTTTCAAGATCCATTTGTCGGACGCAAGCTGGCAATGGATGTCTATGTAATCTACGACCGCCTGCTAAAGCGGCGATGGGATCTTGATGGGTTAAAGTGACCACGTTCTGGTCACAGTGCCGCTTAGAAACGCGCTGTGCCGTGTTTAGAGAGGATTTCAGCATCCAGCGCCGGTGTTGCATGGTTAGTGACTCGAAGCGCTGAGAGACTCGATGATAGCCGATACAGCCCGGTTTCCGATCCTGTTGGTCGGGGGTTCGAATCCCTCCGGGTGTGCCATTTTTTGTAAGTCCTCTTTTCTCAGTTTTCCGCCGTTATCGTTACATCTTCCTGACCGGAGGGTGAGAAACCCCGTGGGTTCGAGCCGAGCGAAGCGAGACCATGTTGCCGTAGGCAACAACCCGAAGGGCGAGGCGCAGCCGAGTAATCCCTCCGGGTGTGCCATTTTTTCAGCAGCCTTAAGCTTCAAGTAATTCTAGCGAAACGATCGATCTCCGATTTCTTGTCCCAAGACTGTTCCGCTTTCCGCTTTCCGCTTTCCGCTTTCCGCTTTCCGCTTTCCGCTTTCCGCTTTCTGCTTTCCGCTTTCCGCTTTCCGCTTTCCGCTTTCCGCTTTCCGCTTTCCGCTTCTTGTACCGCTTCGGGTATACCGAATAAAGCCTTTGCCGCCATTGATCCGCCTGTTAGCAGTGGTGAAGGGGGGGGGAACCGCCGGGTCTGGATTAATTATTAGCAGTAAAAGTTGTTTGAAACTGGTTTTGTAGTATTTGGCTTTATAACTGATATTTTTGAAAAAAAGCTATCGCTTATGGGAAGCCCATGGCGCAATCCTGAACCTTAACCATAAAGCCTGCTATCGCCGGTTTTATGACTGAAGCGACCTCAGGATCTCTAGTGCCGGCTATCGAACCTGTTGCAGTAGTGCTCACCATTGAGGTGTGGCCTGCTCCTGTCTATATCCATTTTCCGTCATAAAACTGTTGTACAAAATTGCAACAAAGCACTTGATTTAACGCCACTTTTGCATAGTCTGTTGTACAGGATTGGTAACATCTGACATTGGCTGTTAGATTAGGACGCCCCCCGTTCACCTGAGAAAATAACCATGGCCGGAGCCTTAGGTGTGAATCACTTTAAACGTTATTTATCGTTCGTTTCTTTTTCCCTTCTGGTTTCAACAGCCCAGGCTGATACGCAGATTGAGCAACTCACCTCTCTGGTTAATCAGGGGGATATGGCGGCCGCCTATGATTTAGCGCAGCAACTTCAGCCTGAATATGAGGGCGATCCTGCGTTTGATCTGCAATATGGCATTGCGGCTATCGATAACGGCGATATTGGCCAGGGGATGTTTGCGCTGGAGCGGGTGCTGGTATTACGGCCGGATATGCATCTGGCGCGGCTGGAGTTGGCGCGGGGCTATTTCCTGCAGGGCAATGATCTGCGGGCAAAAGAGCAGTTTAACGCGGTGCTGGAGAATAACCCACCACCTAAGGTGGTCGACCAGATTCAGGCCTTCCTGAACCTGATCGCCAGCCGGGCTGAGAAGAGTCGCTGGAGCGCCGGCGGCTCGCTGCAACTGGCCTGGGGCTATGACGACAATATCAATGCCGCGCCGGAATCACAGACCACGGTGGTGACACTAAGCGATACGGCACTGGGGCGTGGCGACCAGTTCACTACGATGAAGCTGAACGGCCATGCTGAATATCAGGCAACCAAGGCTCAGAGCTGGTTTGGTAATGCCACCCTGGAATCGCGCTGGTACGCCGATGAAGATCCGCAGGACTTCCGCAACCTGCGCGGCTTGGTTGGCAGTCGCTGGCTGGACGGTCGCAATCGCTACCAGTTGGCGCTGAACGCGCAGAATTATCAGCTGGATAATAACGATTACCGGGACAGCTACGGGGTTGGTGGCCAGTGGACCTATGCCCTGAGTAAAACCGCTATCGTGACGACGTCGCTGGATTACAGCCAGCTTGATTATGATACGGCGGACTGGAAGGACAGTGATCTGGTCAGCCTCGGAGTGAATGGCGTTATCGTCGGTAACGGCCACTGGACGCCGGTGTATTTTGCCGGAGGCTTTGCCGGCCGAGAAAAACCGGATAGCCCGGGCGTGCTGGCAGATGCCGGTGTCGACCGACTGTTCTTCGGCGGCCACATCGGGGCCAGGATAGAGCCTTATGATGGCCTGCAGCTGACCACTACCCTGGTGGCCCAGCGCAGTAACTACCGCGGCACCGACTTTATCTACAATATCCGCCGCGATGACAACTACCTGGCACTGGCGCTGGATGCCAGCTGGAAGCTGCCGCACGACTGGCGTTTTATCAGCGGTATCAGCTACAGCCGCAATGACTCCAATATCGAACTCCATGATTACGACCGCACCCAGGTTCGCCTCGGTGTGCAGTATCAGTTCTGAGCATAGGGACATACCATGATCCGTTTAACCACCGCTGCCTTTCTGATCATTGCCTCCCCCTCGTTGCTGGCCGCTGACGGCGTCGGCAAGGTGCTGCTCAGTTTTGGTAAGAACCATGCCATTACCGCAGAAGGCGAGCTGCGTCTGCTGAAGCGGAAATCCGAGATATTCAATCAGGAAACCCTGCAGACCGGGCCGCGTGGCCGTTTGCAGGTGCGCTTCAGCGACGATTCGATGCTGTCACTGAAACCCAATACCCGCTACGCCATCCAGCAGTATGAGTTTAACAAGGCAGCGCCCACCGAAAGTAAGGCGTTTTACAAGCTGATTAAGGGTGGTATGCGCACCATCAGCGGTAAGATCGGCAAGGTCGACCGCGAGGATTACAAGCTGGAAACCGTGGTGGCCACTATCGGTATCCGTGGCACCGAGTTTGAGGTGCTGCAGAATGCTGAAGGGATGTGGCTGGGGGTGAGCGACGGTAAGGTGTTTGCCGAGTCGGATCAGACCTCAGAGCTGATCGGTAGCGGCGGCTACGCCTTTGTTGGTAATAACGGCCAGCTGATCGTACTGGACGAACGCCCTGCTGAGCTGGATCAGAGCACGGCGACCAGTGATAGCGCCGAAGATGAGGAGCAGGGCGGCAGCGGCGGCGGTGAGCAGGAGGGTGAGGAAGACACTTCTGATGACGGCGCTGCAGAGGGGGCTGCTGAAACCGCGGATGATTCAGGTGAAACAGAGACGGGTAGCGGCAATGAAACGGATCTGTTTAACGACGATTCTGTTGCCGAAGTGACACAGAGTGCGGGCGAGGCCAGCAATACTGCCAGTGATCCGGGCCAGCAGAGTCAGCAGGGCAGCGAAGACGCAGTGGCTGAGGCTCAGGAAGAAACGCAAACGAGTGCGGACAGCACAGACAACGCCACAAGTAACGATACCGATAACAACACCGATACCGGCACCGGCTCTCAGGCCGGAACCAGTGTGAATGCCGACGCGGGTTCCCGGGTACGGATGGTGACCTTTGCCCAGGGCAATACCAGTAACGCCACCGGGCTGGTGGTAACGGCTGAGAGTGGTCAGAAAAAACTCAAAGTGGACAAGGACAATAAGCTGTTCACCGGCTATGACCTGAAGCAGGGCAATGGTTTTCTCTCTGGCTCCACTGGCTCCAGCTGTGCACCATCAAACAGTTGTACTTTGACGCTGTCCGGAAAGACCTCCGACGGGACTTTTGGCACCGATGGCGATATTTACTACGGCCGCTGGAACCAGAACGCCCTGAGCTCGGCGAGCGAAAATGGCAGCAGTGTCTCGATCGCCGCGCCGCTGCACTATGTCTTCAGTGAGAAATTCAGCGGCACCGCCGTCGTGACCGAGCTAAATAAAAACAAGACGGGTTCGGTGCGCTATGACCTCTCCAGTGCCACTAAGCCAACCTCGCTGGACAGCAGCGGCAACCTGCTGGAAGGTACCCTGAACAGTGCCAAGATTATCCTCAACTATGACGATATGAAGGTACTGGATGCGGCGATGGCGATCAGCATGGATGATGGCCGCAAGCTGGATATGTCGCTGCTGTCCGAAATGAGCCTCAATGCCAGTGGCGAATTTGTCGCCATGTCGATGAGCGGTCACTGCAGTGGCGGTTTCTGTACCGACAGCGATGCCGACCTGACCCAGGTATCGATGAACGGCACCTGGGCTTTCGATCTGGTAGGCGATAAAGCGCAACAGCTGATGTCGGAGTATATCTACAACTCCTCCTCATCTCAGGTAACGCCGTTTTCGGTCAATGGTGTGGCGGTACTGGATCAGTCGCCCAAAGAGGGCTTTGCGGTTGCCTATATCGATAACGCGGCCTCTGCGGCCAGTTCCAGCGCAGCGACGACATCGGCTTCGACTTCACTGGGTACCCATCTTAAAGGTGAAAATGGTGCTGCCGTGGTGGATTACAAAAACCTGAAGCTGACCACCGTCGATGTAAGTGGCGCCGATGTGATCACCTCACTCTCGGTCACCGATACAGATGAGGATGACGGCTGCAATCCCTGTACCTTTGACAGTGACGGCCTGAGTGGCTCTGAAGGCACTGCAGCACTGAAGGATTCCGGTTTTGCCCAGCTGGACGAGGCCAAGGTAAGCTGGGGGCGCTGGAATCTGACATCTTCCGGGGCCAACCTGTCGATTACTGATGGCACCCGCTCCGGCACTGTGGATGCGCGTGGCCCGCTGCACTTTGTCTACAGCGGCGACCTCACCCCCTACGACACTATTGCGGCCCGCTCCGGTACTGCAACCTACAGCTGGTCGAACGGTACCGCGCCGACCCTTTCGGACAGTACGGTGACCGGTCTCGATGGCACGGTGAACAAGCTGGATGTGTCGGTGAGTTTCGAGACGCAGAATGTGACCGCTGTGGATATGGGGCTGAGTTTCAGCAACGGCAGCAGCGCTTATTCAGTCAACGCCAATCTGGCGTCTGATGCCCAGACAGGCCTGCAAAACCTGGTCAGCGGCAGTGATGACCTGCGCCTTCACGGCTCGGTGAACCGTACCCTCAGCGCCAGCACACCGGAAAATATCCAGATGGAAGGGCGTATGACGCTGCAGTTTGTCGGTGAACAGGGGCAGGGTGCGATCACCAGCTTTGGCTTACAGGAGCAAGGCTCGGTCTCGGGTGTCGCTGTCAGCGGCGCGGGGCTGCTGAAAGAGGCTAAGTAGCGGCGCAGTTGTTCAGGGGCAGGTCGATGCGGGTCAGAGGCTGATCCGCTCGTTATGCAGCAGGCGGCGGGCGTTATGACTTACCAGCAGCGGCTGGCACTGTTGCATGATCGCCTCTTCAAACCCCGGTTTCAGGTGGGTGATCAGGATCTCGCAGTCGTACTCCAGCCGTGATAGCTGTTCCGCCAGCTGGGCCGGGGTCAGGTGACCGCTGAGTTTTGCCAGCTCGTCCAGCTCATTGGTAAAAGACACATCGATAATCAGCAGCTGCGGCTGTAGCCGGTTCAGGATTGGCCAGAGGGCATCGTTGCAGCCGGTATCGCCGCTGAAGGCAAAGCTGCTGTGGTTATCAGCCAGAAGGTAACCGCAGGTGGGAGTGGGGTGCTCGGAAGGCAGCACGGTCACGTTAATTTCATCCAGAGCGAGCCGGTCGCCGACGCTGATCTTATGCAGCCGTACGATCGGCTGCTCTTCCGGCAGTACCGTATAGTCCGGCCACAGGGTCCAGTTGAAAATATGCTGCTGCAGGGCGTCGATCACCTCGGGCAGGGCATAGAGATCGATCGGCTGGCGGTGGGCATCGTAGATGGTTGCCAGCATCAGCGGCAGGCCGACGATATGGTCGAGATGGGCGTGGGTGATCAGTACCTGACGGATCGCGGTCATCTGCTCCAGTGTCAGCAGCTCGACACCGGTGCCGGCATCCAGCAGCAGGGATTCATTGATCAGGAAGGTGGTGGTCTTGAGGTTTTTGCCGATACCGCCGCTGCAACCAAGAATCTCTATATTCACTTCCCACCTCTGATCCGGCTCCTTAGAATGCTGTAAGAGTACCAGAGATCCCAAGAGTGTCACCTTTATATGTCGACCGATACCACACCGTCTGAGCAGTATTACGCCCGTCTCACGGAAATTTTGAGCAAGATTCATGAATACAAGGATTTCAGCTCAGCCTTTCCGGTAGTGGAAGAGGCGATCCTGACCATGCTGGGGGCCGAGCGGGTCACCGTCTATCAGCATCAGCAGCACCGCTGGGAACTGCTGTCCCGCTTTAAGACCGGTGATGACGTGCTCGAAATCAAGGTGCCGGTCAGCACTGCATCTATTGCCGGTTATGTGGCTTTCAGTCGCCAGCCGGTGATGATCGCCAATGTACGGGATGCGCAGGAGCTGAAGGCGATCCATCCCAACCTGCGCTTTGATGGCAGCTACGAGAAGAATATCGAGTTTAAGAGCCGCTCGATGCTGGTGGTGCCGATTCAGTACAAAGGCCTTTTGCTGGGGGTGCTGCAGATCATCAACCGCCAGCGCGGTGGTGCCTTCGATCAGAATGACCGCGCCCGGGCGGAGAAATTTGCCGCCATGCTGGGACAGAAGTTCCGTTATGATTTTGGCTGTACCGAAGGCCCTTATCACTACCTGATCGATAATGGCCTGCTGGATAAGACCGCGCTGGAGCGGCTGCAGGCCAAGGCCACGCCGACCCAGCCCCTGACCCGGCTGCTGAAAGAGCAGGCTAAGCTCAGCGTCGCCCAGATCGGTAAATCGCTGGAGTGCTTCTATCAGGTGCCTTTCCTGCAGTACAAGCCGGAAAGCTACTATGCCCACCCGGCGGCGGCCCAGCTAAACCGGGCGTACCTGCGCAACAGTAACCTGGCGCTGCTGACCGACGGCAAGACTGAGCAGGTGCTGGTGCTGATCGATGATCCCAACGACAGCAAACGGGTGATGGAGATCGAAGGGGTACTGGATAACCGCGAAACCCGCATCTGTGTCGGCCTGGTGGACGATATCCAGCAGTACCTGGGCGTGGTGGCACCAAGCCCTGAAAGCGGCGCTAATCTGGATACGATCCTCGACGAGCTGGAGGATGACTCCGAGGTGATCGAGGAGGTTTCCGATCGTGACGATGTCAACGAGGAAGACTCCACCGTGGTGCGGCTGGTGAACCGGATCTTGCTCGATGCCCGCCGCCTGGATGCGTCCGATGTGCATATAGAACCGGGCCGGGGACGCACGGCGACCAATGTGCGGATGCGTGTCGACGGCGTATGCCAGGAGATCATCCAGATCCCCTCGACCCACGCCAAGGCGACGGTGTCCCGTATCAAGATCATGTCCAAGCTGGATATCTCCGAGAAGCGGGTACCCCAGGACGGTAAGTTCTCGGTGCGCCTGCACGGCCATCCGCTGGATGTGCGTGTCGCCACCATCCCGACGGTTAACGGCGAAGGGGTGGTGATGCGACTGCTGCAGTCCGGCGAGCCGATTCCGTTTAACCAGCTCAACCTGTCGCCGCGCAATCTGGAAGCGCTGGAGCACCTGATGACCTTCCCGCATGGCATCCTGCTGGTGGTGGGGCCGACCGGGTCCGGTAAGACCACCACTTTGCACGCGGTGCTGTCCCAGCTGAATACCCCGGAACGTAAGATCTGGACCGCCGAAGACCCGGTGGAGATTACCCAGCCGGGGCTGCAGCAGGTCCAGGTGCAGCCGAAGATCGGATTCGACTTCGCCACCGCCCTGCGCGCCTTCCTGCGCGCTGATCCGGATATTATCCTGATCGGTGAGATGCGCGACAAGGAGACCTCCCACGCCGGGGTCGAAGCCTCCCTCACCGGTCACCTAGTGCTATCCACCCTGCATACCAACTCGGCGCCGGAAACCATCACCCGACTGCTGGATCTGGGAATCGATCCGATCAGCTTCTCCGATGCCCTGTTAGGCATTCTGGCCCAGCGTCTGGTGCGCACCCTGTGTAAGCACTGCAAGCAGCCCTACAGTGCCAGTGAAGACGAGGTGGAATTCCTGCAGCGCCAGTACGGTGCGGGCGCGGAAGCCCTGGGGCTGGTGGCCGGCCAGACCCAACTGCATGCGCCTAAGGGCTGTCCGGAGTGTAATGACACCGGCTACCGGGGCCGCACCGGGGTACATGAACTGCTCTGTACGTCTGACCGGATGCGCGAGCTGATCAGTCACGGTGCCAGCATTGCCGATATCAAAACGCAGGCGATAAGCGATGGCATGACCACCCTGTTGCAGGACGGTATCCAGAAAATTATTAATGGCGACCTGGACTTTGCCCAGCTGCGTCGTGTTGCGGCGGAGTAAGTACTTATGAGCCAGCGCTGGATTCGCAGCCTGGTTGGCCTGGGGCTGACCCTGCTGATGCTGCTCAGTGTCTGGACCGGACAGCGGCCGGAGCTGGCCGAACGGCTGGAACTGGATCTCTATGACCTGCGCCTGAAACAGTCGCTGCTGAATGAGCAGGACCCGCGCATCGTTATCGTCGATGTGGATGAACCCAGCCTGGCGGCAGAGGGACGCTGGCCCTGGAGCCGGGATAAGCTGGCGCGGCTGGTCAGCCAACTGACGGATCAGTACGGCGTGGCGCTGGTGGGTTTCGATATGGTGTTCTCCGAAAGCGATAACCGTGTCACCGCCGTGCGCCTGCAGCAGAGTCTGCCGACAGATCCACAGCAGCGTTTCAGCGCACAGCAGCTACAACGCCTGTTACAGCAGAGCGACCCGGACCGGAACTTTGCCGGGGTGATTGCCGAGCGACCGGTGGTGATGGGCTATGTCTTCAATCAACAGGACGCCGCGCTGGTGAACGGTGGGCTGGGTCCGGCAACAGTCTCTGCACTGACGGCCGGGATTGAAGCCCCGCTGGCACAGGGGTATCTGGGCAACCTTCCCGCCCTGCAACAGAGTACGCCCTGGGGCGGCTTCTTCGATAATCCGCTGGTGGATGCGGATGGCACCTACCGCCGGGTGCCACTGTTGCAGCAGTATCAGCAAGCCTATTACCCCTCGCTGGCGTTGGCATCGCTGCTGGCCCTGCTGGGTGAAACCGAGGTGACGCCGATCATCGAACGGGATATCCGGGGCGATAACCCGGCGCTGATCGCAATCGATGCCGGCGGTATCCGTATTCCGGTCGATCACCGCAGCGCCGTGCTGGTGCCCTATCGTGGTCCGATGGGTAGCTTTCCCTATGTCTCTGCAACCGATGTGCTGCAGGGACGGGCCGATCCGGCCGTGCTGGAAGGCGCCATCGTACTGGTCGGCACCAGTGCGGCCGGCTTGCTCGACCTGAGGGTAACACCGCTGCAGAACCGCTATCCCGGTGTTGAGGTCCATGCCAATATCCTCTCCGGTATGCTCGATGAGCGTATTCATCACCAGCCTGATTACACCATCGCCGTCGAACTGACCCAGCTGCTGATTACCGGACTGTTGTTATCGCTGCTGGTCCCGCGGCTATCTGTCTTCTGGGGTAGCCTGCTGACCCTGGCCTGGGGACTGGCGCTGATCGGGGCCAACCTGTATGCCTGGAACCAGCTGTTGTGGGTGATTCCGCTGGCCTACAGCCTGTTGCTGACGCTGCTGCTTTACCTGTTTCAGCTCAGTACCGGTTACTTTTTCGAGAGCCGTAACCGCCAGCGCCTGGCCAGCCAGTTTGGCCAGTATATTCCGGCCGAGATTGTGGATGAGTTGAACGCCCGCGGCGGTGAGGTGGAGCTGGAGGGAGAGAGCCGCGATATGACAGTGTTTTTCTCCGATGTACGCGGCTTTACCGGGCTGTCGGAACAACTTAATCCACAGCAGCTGACGCGACTGATGAATATCTACCTGACCCGGATGACGGCGCTGATCTACCGTCATCGCGGCACTGTGGATAAATATATCGGCGATGCGGTGATGGCTTTCTGGGGCGCGCCGCTGGCAGATCCGCAGCATCAGCGCCAGGCGCTGGATGCGGCGATGGCGATGCTTGAGGCGATGGCGGATGTTAACCGTGAACTGGAGCAGGAGGGACTGCCGCAGATCAGTGTCGGTATGGGCCTGAACAGCGGCAAGATGAATGTGGGTAACATGGGCTCCAGCTACCGTATGGCCTATACCGTGATGGGCGATGCGGTCAATCTGGGGTCGAGGCTGGAGGGACTGACCAAGTTCTACGGCGTAGCCCTGATTGTCAGCGATGCCCTGAAGCAGGCGGTCCCTGAATACCTGTTTCTGGAACTGGATCGGGTGCAGGTCAAGGGGCGCAGTGAACCGGTGATACTGTGGCAGCCGCTGGGCCTGAAAGAGGATCAGGCCGAAGCACTGCTGCGACTGACAGAGAACTTTTCCACAGCCCTCAGCCTGTTCCGTCAAAGGGCATGGAGGGAGTGTCTGGAGGTATTGCAGCAACTGGAACGCCAGCAGTTTAATCCACAGCTGTTAGCGATCTATCGCCGGCGTATTGCTGATTATCAACAGCTGCCGCCCCCGGAAAAGTGGGATGGTGTCTTTATCCACACCTCGAAATAGCGCCTGAACTATTCCAGTGTTGCTTCTGCAGCCTGCATTCCCGGCAGGGCCTGTGGATCAAATGGGTCGATCTGCTCCGGCCTGATATGGCTGCGGGCATAGTTCAGGTAGGCTTCACTCTCGACAAACAGCCGGAACAGTGCACCGTCCAGCTTACCCTCTTCGACCATCCGCCCCATGATGCTGAATGCCTGTGACAGCTTCATACCTTTCTTATAGGGGCGGTCGGGCGAGGTCAGGGCCTCGAAGATATCCGCGATACACATGATGCGCGCGCGCAGGGACATCTCGCTGCCCTGCAGGCCTTTCGGATAGCCACTGCCGTCGATGCATTCATGGTGGTTGCCGGCGATCTCCGGAACCCGCTGCAGGTAGCTGGGGTAGGAGAGCGCCTCCAGCATATCCTGGGTGATAATTATATGGTCACGCATGATATTGCGTTCGGCTTCAGTCAGAGTGCCCCGCAGGATCAGCAGGTTGTTCAGCTCGTTATCGCTGATCAGCTGCTGTGGCTGGCCGAAGCAATCGGTCCAGCGTATCCCGGCCAGTGCCTGGATACGCTGCTGATCGCACTCGGCCAGCGCTTCGCTGCCACGGTTGCAGCGCCGCAACAGCTCCAGGTCACTGTCCAGCTGGCGGCATTGTTGCTGGTAGTGCTGCATCTGCGCATCGTTGTGAGGCTGTTGTAGCAGCTCAATATAGAGGTGTTGCTTGTACTGGGTGAAGCGCGCCGCGACCAGCTCGATGCGATCGAAGATGGTCTGTAGCTTGGTGGCTTTTTCGATCACGTGTTCCGGCGTGGTGATCTTGCCGCAGTCATGCAGCCAGCTGGCGATTTGCAGTTCGTAAAGTTCATCATCAGTAAACTGTACCTCACTGAAGGGACCTTCCCTGCTGTCGCACACCGCCTGGGCCAGCACCTGGGTAATCGCCGGAATATTCTCGCAGTGCTTGCCGGTGACCGGTGACTTATGGTCGATCGCCCGGGCAATGACCTTAATAAAGGACTCCAGCAGGTTGCGCTGTCCCTCGATCAGCTTGCGCTTGGTGAGTACCGTGGCGGCCATCGACGAGAGTGACTCAATCAGCAACTGCAGGTCATCTGAAAACGCCTGAATCTCGCCGTTCTCATCGAGCGCATTGATCAGTTGCAGGACGCCGATCATCTCGCCTTCATGGTCCTGCAATGGTACGCAGAGGAAGGACTTGGAGCGGTAGCCGAATTGCTCGTCAAAACGCCGGGTGCCGGAAAAGTCGAAGCGGTCACAGTGATAGACGTCAGGGATATTCACCGGGCTTTGTTGCAGGAATGTCTGCACCACTACCAGTTTGGAGGGCTCTCCGCAGGGTTCATACAACGGGATCGATGGCAGCTTGTCCGGCTTCTGGTTAATACCCAGGGTTTTATTGTAGAGCACCGTGAATTCCAGCTGATCGCGCTGGTTCTGGCTCAGGGTATAGAGGGTGCCGGCATCGGCGTTGGTCAGGCTCAGGCAGCCCTGCATGATCTGATCCAGCAGCCGGTCATGGCTTTTTTCAGCGGTCAGGGCCAGGGCGAGCCGGGCCAGTTGCTGAACAATATCCCTGTTGGTTCTGGTGATCATAGACGTCCTGAATTTTTGAGCCTTGTTGCAATAATCAGTGACAATAACCAGATGTAGCGATTCGGACAAGCGACACAGCCTTCAAAGCGTTTCAAAGTGGCTGACAGAGTGTCTGATAAATGCAGCGCTGAAGCAAAAATCCTGTGTCTGTCGCCGCCTGATGGAAGTTGTTCCCCAGGGGCCTGGTGCCGTTTACAGGGCCACACAGAACTGGATTCAGTATTACACATGCAGGAAATTCTGCTGCTGTTTTATGGCGGAGGCCTGACGGGTGCTGCGAAGCGGCACAGGACTGTGCCGTGGGAGTTAGAGCGTAATGGGAGGTGCCTGCCCTGGCGTTTCCCTGCCGATACGTTTCCTGATCAGCTGCGAACCAGATTAAAGCTCAAGGATGACATCCGTGTGACAGTGCTGTGGCTTTTTACTTCTGTGAATGCGTTGCTGAATCAGCTGTCTGGGTCTAAAACTGTAAGGTGCGCAGGCTGTTTCCGACATAAACGATTTGCCGTCTGAATCGCGCTTGATCGACCACGGATATAGAAGGGATTGCTTTTGGACAAAGTGCGATTGCTGATACTGGGGCTGGTGTTCGGGGTGACATTTGCACTCTGTAGCTATGCCGTCTGGTGGTTGCAGGGTATCAGCGAACGGGAAAAACGGATGCTGCTGAATGAAGTGGTGTCGGTAGAAGCCGCAGCGATTGAGCGTCACCTGTCACGGGCGCTGACGGCCTCTTATGTGCTTGCCCAGCAGGTCCGGAGCGCCGGTGGTCAGCTGGAAAACTTTGAAGCGGTTGCAGAAGAGCTGATGGTATCGGTACCGGAAGTTTCCAACCTGCAGCTGGCGCCGAATGGCGTGATCGAGCAGATCTATCCGCTCAGGGGCAATGAACGCGCGCTGGGGCTGAACCTGCTGGATGGCCAGCCACGAAACCGCGAGGCGGCACTGGCTCTGAGGGATCGCCGCCTGACACTGGCGGGCCCTTTTGAGCTGGTACAGGGCGGCGTTGCCGTTATCGGTCGCAATCCGGTCTTTCTCTCCACGGCCGATGGCGATGAGCACTTCTGGGGGTTCGCTTCGGCATTGATCTTTATTGATAAGATACTGGCTTCCTCTGAGCTGGGAAAGCTGGAGCGGACCTGCTGCTCTTACGAGATCGCGAGGGCCGATAACCTGATTGGCCCCGAATATATCTTTGCCTCTTCGGAATCGGCGATGGATGCCAATGCGGTGGAGGTGCAGATCAGTGTGCCTAATGGCCATTGGATGCTGCGGCTCAGCCGCCATCCGGGGAGCCAGTTCGCGTTCTGGCAGGGGATGCTGCTTAGCGGCCTACTGGCGCTGCTGCTGTCAGCGCTGGTTGCGCGGATTCAGCGCGAGCCTGACCGGCTGCGGAAACTGGTCGAGAAAAAAACCGAAGAGCTGGAAAAGCTCGCCTTTCATGATCCCCTGACCGGGCTGATTAATCGCCGTCTGCTGACTCAGGAGCTGGAGCATCAGATAGAGGTGATGCGGCGGGAACACAGTCAGGCGGCGCTGTTTTACATGGATCTGGACGACTTCAAACGCATTAATGACAGCATGGGGCATGAAGCGGGGGACCAGTTACTGGTCGAAGTGGCATTGCGGCTGAAGAACGTGCTGCGCGGTCAGGATCTGGTGGCGCGGCTGGGCGGCGATGAGTACGCCATTATGCTGTTGAATATCCGCTCGGCCGAGGATGCCCAGCGTGTTGCTAATAAGATCCTGAGTTCAGTCAGCAGGCCGACCAACCTCTGCGGCCACGAGGTGGTCACGGCGATGTCGATCGGTATCGCTATGATCCCGGCCGATGGCTGGGATGCCGCTGCACTGATGAAGAGTGCCGACCTTGCCATGTACAGCGCTAAGCGCCAGGGCAAGAATCAGGTGGCGTTTTTTGATCCCGGAATGCAGTCACAGGTGGTGGCGTCGCTGCGGGTGGAGGAAGAGCTCCGGCACGCGCTGGAGCACGATGAACTGCGGCTTCACTATCAGCCGATTGTTGAACTTCCCGGACGCCGTCCGGTGATGCTGGAAGCCCTGCTGCGCTGGCAGGTGCCGGGGCAGCCGCTGCGATACCCCGGAGAGTTTATTGAGGTTGCCGAACAGAACGGTCTGATCGTACAGGTGGGGTATTGGGTGATCCATCAGGCCTGCATGATGTTGCAGCAAAGGGAGAAAGAGGGGCTGGAGCTGTTGCCGGTGGCGATCAATGTCAGTCCGAGGCAGCTACAGGACCCGATGTTTGCAGATTGCCTGGCGGAGATTCTGCTGGATACCGGCGTCAGTCCCGCACTGATCGAGCTGGAGATTACTGAGTCTGTCCTGATGGAGCAGCTTGACCGGGCACTGATGCTGCTGAATCGACTGAAGGGGATGGGCGTGGGAATCGCCATTGATGATTTCGGTACCGGTTATTCCTCGCTGGCGCAGCTGAAAGAGTTGCCGGTGGATACCCTGAAGATCGACCGCTCCTTTGTGGTTGGCATGATGGAAGATAAGCGGGGACAGCAGATTGTCGAGGCGATTGTGGCGATGGCCCATACCTTGGGTTTATCGGTGATTGCAGAAGGTATTGAAGAAGAATCCCAGCAGATTATATTGCAGCAATATGGCTGTGACCTCGGGCAAGGGTATTTTTATAGCAAACCAAAACCCGTGGAACATCTTAATCTGGGGCCTGAGAAAGTGGCCGAAGAAAAGAGTGGTCTGCTACAGGATTAACTCAGTTATCCAGCCTCCGGGTAATTGCACCCGGTAATATTTTAATCTGATTTATATATATCGATATAAGTACAGGTTATCTAAAGATCTCGAGCCTGAGTCCGCAAAATCCTCACTTTTCCACAGCCGTAAACCATCTTCTCCTGCAGTGGAAAACTGTTTTTCACCAGGCCGTCAGGAAGTGCTTTAATGGCTGGTTAAAAAACAACCTCTAACAGCTTCTTCATAACTTAACCACCAAGTTACACACAGAAAAAGATACCCACTGTTCCTGTGTGTAACTGTGTGTGTATAGTCTTTGCTTGTTGCTAAAGGTATTGATATTAAAGGGTTTCATGAATAAGGGTTATTTTTGTTCAATCTTCATCTGCCAGCCTTCACTGGCATGGGTATAAGTTTTTACTCACAGATAAACATCAGTATCCGCTGCATAAGAATCTGTGCGTAACCCCTTTCGTGCAAGGCTGTTTATAACTCTGTTATTAATTTATTAGCAGATGGCTCTGAGCCACGTCACAGCAGCCTTCCCGGTGGCTGGTGATAACCGCTGCACTTGAAGCGGCCAGAGCGGGCTTTAGTGCTGCAATTGGTACCAGACTGGTACCACCGATCGAAATTGTCTGGCTCTGTTTATAAGCGGCAGATATTCATAGTTTTAATCATCGATCAGTGTACTTAACGGGCCGTTCCATTATGGTATTCCATCTCTTTCATCTTGATACCGACAGCGGTCGCAGCCTGCAGCAGCAAATACGGGCGCAGCTAACCGCTGCTATTCTTAACGGCCATATCCCCCGCGATATGCCTTTACCCTCGAGTCGGAAACTGGCTCAGTTATTAAGCGTATCCCGCAATACGGTGATCCGGGTTTATGAGCAGCTACTGGATGACGGCGTTATTATCTCCCGTGAACGCAGTGGTTATTATATTAATCCGGAATATACTGCCGTGGCCCGGCCTGAGCCGGTGGTCGCCCGTGGCGATGACCGGGTCAACTGGCAGCGATTCCTGCATCAGCGTCCCAGCGAGCAGCGCAATATCGTCAAGCAGAAGCATTGGCAGCGCTACAGCTACCCCTTCGTCTACGGCCAGTTTGACCCGCAGAGTTTCCCTGTCCAGCAGTGGCGCGAGTGTAGTCGTGACTCCGTCAGTGAGGCGGCCGTGGGTAACTGGGCGGCGGACCAGCTGCAGGACGATCCGATGCTGGTGGAGCATATCCTCACCCATATATTGCCGCGCCGGGGCATACTGGCTAAGCCGGAACAGATCCTGATTACCGTGGGTGCGCAGCACGGCATCTATCTGATCAGCCAGCTGATACTGAGGCCGGGGGATCGTTTCGGCATCGAGAATCCCAATTATGTGGATGTACGGAATATTGCCGCCAGCCGACCGGCCCAGGTGCTCCCGCTGCCGGTGGATGAGGAGGGGCTGGTGGTCGATCAGCGTCTGGCCGGCTGTGATTGTGTCTATGTCACCCCCAGTCACCAGTTTCCCACCACTGTGACCATGTCCCTGCCGCGTCGTAAGGCCTTACTGGCGGCCGCCGCCGAGCATGACTTTCTGATTATCGAAGATGACTATGAGGCTGAGGCCAACTTCACCTCCACCCCTTGTCCGGCGCTTAAGAGCATCGACCATGCCGGGCGGGTGGTCTATGTCGGCAGCTTCTCGAAGACCCTGGCCCCGGGCCTGCGGCTGGGCTATCTGGTGGCAGATGAAACCCTGATCCGCGAGGTGCAGGCGCTGCGGCGGCTGATGCTGCGCCATGCACCGATGAACAACCAGCGCACCGTGGCACTGTTTATCGCCCGGGGCTATTACGATGCCCTGATTAACCGACAGAGCCTGATCTACAAGGAACGCTGGCAGCTGATGCGTGAGGCACTGCAGCACCACTTGCCCGACAGTACCAATCCGCCGACCTTCGGCGGTTCATCCTATTGGGTGGAAGGCCCGCCGACACTGGACAGCCGGGTACTGGCAGAGAAAGCCCGGGCCGAAAGTATCCTGATCGAACCGGGCGAGGTGTATTTCAGCGGCAGGCCACCGCAAAACTGTTTCAAGCTGGGTTACAGCTCGATTCCGTCCGAGCGGATCGAACCCGGTATCGGCAAACTGGCCGAGCTGGTGCACCGGCTGGTGCCCTGAACCAAGGACGTACTCTTCTCCTTCTTCGGCAGGGTATCAGATTGCTTCAAAGCAGCGGTTAACTGGCTCTCTGCACCGGGGCTGGCGCTTCTTACACTGGGGCTATCGAATCTGCATTGCTTTGCAGCCCCCAGATAAGAACAAGAGGCGTAAATGATGAGTCAGACTGAACAGATCCGTATCCGCGACTATATCAACGGTGAATGGGTTGAGCAGAACAGCAGCGGGTCGGTGCCGCTGAATAACCCATCGACCGGGGCTGTGATCGGTGAAGTGCCGATGGGGACGGCGCGGGAGTCACGCGCGGCCGTGGCGGCGGCAGCGGACGCTTTTCCGGCCTGGCGTGATACCCCGCTGCCAAAGCGTATGGGGTATATCTTCGCCATGCACCGGGGGATGATCGACGCTAAGGAAGCGCTGGCGCAGGCGATTGCGCTGGACCAGGCGAAGAATATTGCCGAGGCACGGGGTGAAGTGCAGCGGGTGATCGAGATCCTGGAGATGGCCTGTACCATTCCGGCGCTGATTCAGGGTGAAACCGTACCGGGTATCGCCAACAACATCAGCGGCCGCATCATCAAAGCGCCACTGGGCGTATTCTGTGGCGTCGCGCCGTTTAACTTCCCGGCGCTGGTGTTTGGCTGGTTCATTCCTTTTGCTATCGGTACCGGCAACACCTTTGTGTATAAGCCATCCACCGAATCACCGCTGTTTATGCAGAAGATGATGCAGCTGATTCACGACCTGGGCCTGCCAAAGGGCGTACTCAATGTGGTACACGGTGACCGCGAAGTGGTTGAAGCCTGGTATGAAGACGAAGATGTCGCCGGTGTCTGCCTGGTGGGCTCCTCTCCAACCGCCAAGGCGATCGCCGAAGGCTGTGGCCGTAACGGTAAGAAAACCATGCTGTTGGGCGGTGCTAAGAATTTCATGATGGTGATGGAAGATGCACCGATGGATCAGCTGATCGAAAATGTGCTGATCTCCGGTTATGGCTCTGCTGGCCAGCGCTGCCTGGCGGTTTCTAATATCGCCTGTGTGCCGGAAATTCACGATGAGTTTGTCGAGCGCCTGCTGCAAGCTTCCAAGAACCTGAGCATTGGTGATGCGATGAACCCGGACCTGTTTATGGGGCCGGTGATCTCACGCAACGCCAAGGAGCGGATCGAGAACTATATCCAGCTGGGTATCGAAGGGGGCGCAACCCTGACACTGGATGGCCGTAACCCGGAACTGGCAGCGGAAAACCGCGATGGTTACTTTGTCGGCCCGACGGTATTCACCGATGTAACGCCGGGGATGCGTATCGCCCAGGAGGAGATCTTCGGCCCGGTACTGAGCGTGATGAAAGTAGGCTGTATCGACGGTGGCCTGCGTATGATCCGCAACCACAAGATGGGTAACGGTGCCTGCATCTTTACCCAGAATGCGTACTACATCGAGAAGTTTATCAACGAGGCCGATGTGGGTATGGTCGGCGTTAACGTCGGCGTCTGCGCGCCGCATCCGTATATGCCATTCGGCGGAATCAAGGACTCGCTGGTAGGCAACAATAAGGTGCAGGGTAAGGAAGGTATCGACTTCTTCACTCAGAATAAAGTTGCCACGGTGCGGGTGATCTCTCCGCAAGACGCGGCGGGTAAGGATCAGGCCGCCGCGCCAGCTGGCGGTGAGGTACGCAGCTGCGTCGCCAGCTGATCAACGGTCTCGCCGCCTTGAGCTCTACTGGCGGTGACGTTTCGGGCCTGGTTATTGTGTAACTGGGCCCGGTTTTCGCCTTGCTGGCGAGTAAAACCCCTTGGGCAGCCCTTAACTCCTCGCCAGCCGGTGAAACTACAGGCGTCCACTGTAGTTCAGGCTAAAGCTGCCGTTGCGGCTGTTGCCGAGTAATCCTTCCAGCTGTTGCCTTATCGCGTTTTCTTTGGGGCGCAGCTTAGCGTTGAGTGTATAGCGGCCATCCATATTGAGTACCAGGGTACCGCTGAGGCCGAGTTGTTTCGACGGATCGGACAGTTTCAGCTGATAGCGGTTCTCGCTGCAGCTTAATTCACCACTGATCGCCGGCAGGCTCAGTTCATCGGACAGTTGCAGCTGACTCAGGATCAGCTTGCCGCCGGCCTGGTCGCACTGCTGGGGCTGCTCAACACTGGCCGTCAGTTCGCCGCCGAAGGCGCTGAGCCAGCCAAAGGCGGGCGGGATCAGGCCGGAGAGGGGCGCCTGCAGTTCGATATGACTCAGCTGCTGGCTGATCAGCGAGTGTCTCAGTCTGCCTTCCAGCTCGTCGCTGCGCAGTCTCCAGCCCAGGTCGAGGCTGGCCAGTGCCAGAGGGTCGGCCTGCCAGCTGAGGTTGTTCAGGCTCAGTTCTGCAATTTTGAGCGAGCGGCTGTCACCCGACCAGACGGTGCCTTCGGCCTGCTCCAGTTGTGGCCGGGGCGTCAGTTCCTGCGGCATCAACAGCTGCAGTGCGGTATTCACCGGCAATAGCAGGATCAGCCCCAGCAGGTAGGCGGGAATAAACAGGATCAGCAGGCGGCGGATCATTCGGCACCTCCCCGTTTCAGGGTCAGGTAGAGGTTGATATAACCCGCTGTGCTCTGCGCCGTCAGCTGGGTTTGCACCACCTGTACCCCCTGTTTTGCCAACCGGTCGAAGAAACGCAGGCTGTCCTCATAACGGATATTTTCAGCCCAGAGACTGATGCGACCGTCACTCAGTGGCTGTACCCGGCTGACGGTGATCTTCTGCTGTTTCGCCAGGCGGGTTGCCAGCTGGCGCAGGTTCTGGCCGCGCTGGGCACCCGGAGCCTGTTTGCGTAGCTGTTTAACCTGCACCGCCGCGGCCTGCATCCATTCCAGGGTGCGGCCCTTGGCGTCGATCTGTTGTGTGAGCCGCTGTTGCTGCTGTTGCTGAGGACTGATCAGCAGCCACCAGAACAGCAGCATCAGCACCAGCGGGGCGGCGATCAGCAGCAGGCGCTGTTCGCGGCGGGGCAGGGTCAGGAACCAGTGTTTCATATCAGTTTACCTCCGCCACGGTGAGAGAGCCCTTAACCCGGTTGCCATCCTGCAGCAGGGTACCGAGTTTGGTTCTCAGGCCCTTCGCGCTGAGGCTCTGCTCCAGTCCCTCAAGGGTGGCAAAGCTACCAGCCTCAAGCTGCAGTTTCAGCTGGATTGGGGTTTTCGAGTAACGGAGGCCACTGGTTTTGATACCCGCCCCGGTCAGGTCGGCAGAGACCTGCTCCAGCAGGCGCAGCAGTGCGCCGCCGCTGTTCTTCTGTTCCAGTTGCGCCAGCTGGCTGCGCATCTGGCTGCGTGGATTCACGATGCGGCGGGCGTTGGGAAAAGCGTCCTTATAAGTGGCCACGATGGCGTCGTCGAGTTGCTGTTTTTTCTGTTTCAGCTCCAGGTTGCTGGTAAACAGCATCGCGCCATAGAGTAGCAGGCAGAGGCTGGCGATTGCTGCAGGCCAGCGCAGGTTGAGCAGTTGCTCCTGCACCCGGTCACGCAGCTGGAAAGCGCCTTGTAACAGGTTGACTACCTGCCCCGGCTGGTAGGCGGCGGCCAGTGTTTCGATCAGGGCCATCTGCGCCGTCAGTGGCTCAGCACCTTCTATGCTCAGTGAGCTGTTCTCAGGTGTGGTTAGCGTCAGCGTCGGGATCTCAGTCTCGCCGGAATCGGCAGTGGTGTGCAGCGCGTGTTGCAGCTGCCACCAGTGCCGGAAGGTACCGGTCGACAGTGTACAGGCGACAGCGGGGCCACGTACCAGAACCTGATCGCCGTCGACCTGAGCCCGCAGTGTGCTGGCATCGTCCAGCAACAGATAGTCAGGACTGACACAGCGGATATCCAGCTGGCTGGCATTGATCATGTCGAGCCAGTGCTGCATGCGTTCATGGCTGATCGCCAGCATTTCAACGCGATTATCCTGTACCCGGCCGCGGGCGATATGGTTGTCCTCCAGCGGGGTGCTGAGCTGTTCTTCGATCTGGTAGGGCAGGGCTTCCAGCGCCAGTCGGCTGCGCGAGGCCAGGATGGCCTGGCTGTACAACACTTCATGACCGGGAATCAGCAGCAGGCTGTGATGCTGGCTGCTGAGCTCGGCCAGTTCGCCGAGCCGGTCACAGGGCAGCTGACCGCTGTCCAGCGGCTGCTGTTTCTGGCTATCCCACAATAACCAGTCGCAGTCGGCGTCCGGATTCCTGTGGGCACGGATAATCAGGTACTTACTCAAAACTCGCCTCCGTATTGGCGATAAAGCGGTAACATTTGGTTTCCATCCCAGTGCAGCAGTGTAGTCAGGTTAAAGTAGCTATCGTAGTGGCGGACCTTAACCCGGGCGCGGAAAAAGCGGCTATCGAGTGAAAAGATCGCCTTGTCCCGGCTGGTGAGCTTTTTATTACTGAGCACCGATTCCTTAAAAAATGCACTGATATCACTGTAGCCTTCAAGTGGCCGGGCTTCTATCAGTTCCAGCGCTTCGTCACTGGAAATCTTACCCATCAGTAACCCGCTGAGCAGCCCGGCCTGGCCGGGTTTGAGCTGGTTGGGATTGATCCGCAGCTGCTGTGAGCCGGGATGGACGCAGAGCTGGTCGCGCAGGGACGCGGGGAGCTGTTCGTCCGTCAGCAGGTTGTCGATCTCGGCCTTGCTGACCAGCATCTGATCGGCGCTGTGATAGGGAAGCTCCAGGCCGTTATAGAAGTCACTCTCGGCCCCGGAGAAGCCGCTGGGCTCGCGGTTGCTGTCAATCCAGTCGATCACCCGGTCGCGCAGCAGTTCCGCTGTCTGAGGCTCCAGCTCCAGTGCTGCGGCGATATAACTGAGGCGCTCCCGGGCCAGCTGGTGATCGCTCTTACTGGCCTGTTCGGGGTCGAGCTGGTTATCGCTCTCGCTGCTGTCCGTGCCGATACCGTTGTCGCTATTGCTGTTGCTGTTGCTATTGTCGGCGTTAGTGCGGGCCTGGTCGCTGTCATCCCGGTCGGAAATATCGTTGCTGTCGCCATCGCCATCGCCATCGCCATCGCTGCCGGCGGCGTTATCACTCTGCGGGTTGAGATGATTGAGGTTAAAGCACTGGTGCAGGCTCTCCAGCCGGTAGTTGATCTCACCCTGATCGATACTGAAGCTGCTGTTTTCCTCCGCCAGCAGCGTGTTCAGGGCGCTGCTGCCGGTTTTCAGGGCCTGTTGCAGCTGGGCCCGGGCCAGCTCTTCGCCGCCGCGGGCATACCAGAAGCTCTGGTCGTTATCGACGCGGTTAAGGGTACGTTGGGTGCTGAAGCGCACCTTATCGCTCAGTTCGACAGCCAGCAGGCTGATCGTGGCGACCAGCAGCAGTACGGTCAGCAATGCGGCGCCGCGCTCAGGATGCATTGGCGGAGACCCCTAGTGGCAGGATAAAGGTCAGTTCCGACCAGTGCCGGGTCGACAGCACAATGCGGATCGCCTGCGGCAGCTGCTTTAGCTGTGATCCTTTGGGCTGCCACTCATCCAGCCAGCGTTGCTGGTAGAAACTCTGCTTCAGCTCGCTGACATCATTGAGCAGGCGGCGGCTTTGCCAGCGTGGTTCGGCTGGATCGGCCAGATCGATGCTATCACGCCAGAGACTCCGCTCCTCCAGGCGGTAACGTACCCGCTGCAACACCGGGTGGCTGAGGCTCTGATTATGGCGAACAAATTCCAGCAATACATTGTCAGATAGCCGGGCTTCGGGATATGCCCACAGTGCGCGAGCGTCGACATCAGCCTCGAGCGCCTTGTTGGCGCGAGGCAGGGCCTGCTCCAGATCATGCTGCAGCAGCAGTATGGCGCGATCGAGTAGTTGTAGCTGCTGGTCGCGCTGGCTGATCCTCTCTTCGGCGCGGATGCTGCTGTCCAGCGTCAGGGCGCCAGCGAGGCCGAGCAGGGCCAGAAGGGCCACGGCGATCAGCAGTTCCAATAAAGTGAAGCCGGTTTGTTGTCTGGCAGGCTTATTCATACTGAAAGCCCGTCAGGGTGGCGAGGGTCTGCTGTCCGGCCTGATCTGTGACACTGACTTCCAGCCGTTTTATGCGCGGATCATCGGTAACTTTGCGGCTGAGACTCCATTTCAGATTCAGTCCCGCCTGCTGGCTTTCACCGCTGCGATCCTGACGCTTTTCCAGCTGTGCCATCACCATCTGATTGCGGGCTTCCCAGTGCGCCAGCAGCCGCTGCTCGACGATACTGAGACTGTGGGCGCTGTTGCCGATAATGCGCACATAAGCGCTGGCGGTCAGGGCAAAGATCGCCAGTGCCACCATCACTTCAAGCAGGGTAAAGCCTGTCTGGCGCCGGTATCGGGCGTTATTCATCGCTGATCTCCGGGGCGTAGAAGGCGCTGTCATCCAGTATCTGATCATCATAGGGTGGCCAGCTCAGCTCCAGCCTGAAGCTGCTGACCAGCCCGTCCGGAGTAAACAGGATCTGTGGCTCAACCGGGGTATCAAGGTCGGTCGAGCTGAAGGACTTGCCGGGGATACTCAGGTTCCACTGCAGGTCGGCGGGCAGGGGCAGGCTGCTGAACTGTTCATCTTCCAGCACTTGCCATTTGCCTTCGTGGTAAGCCAGTGCGCTGATGCCGGTTTCCTGGCGCAGTTGCAGGGCAACCCGGCGGTTATAGAGCACGGCCTGCTCCAGTACCTTATGGCTCAGCTGCAGCAGGCGCAGGCGCTGTTGTTGCAACGGGTCGTCACTGGCCGGTGTCAGGGTGATCATCACGCTGGCGGACAGAACTGCCACCAGTGCGATCACGATCACCAGCTCAAGCAGGGTGAATCCCTGTTGGCCGGGCTTACCAGTTGCCAATATCGGCATTCAGTTCAGAGCCGCCATCTTCGCCATCGGCGCCGAGGGAATAGACGTCGACCGTGCTGTGTTCACCCGGGCTCAGGTAGAGGTAAGGGTTGCCCCAGGGATCGTTTGGCAGACGCTTGATATAGCCTTCGCTGCGGTAGTTCTTGGCTTCAGGTCCGTTATCCGGCTTGCTGACCAGTGCTTCCAGCCCCTGATCGGTGGTCGGATAGCGGTGGTTTTCCATTTTGTAGAGATCCAGCGCCTGCTCCAGTACCGCAATATCGGCCTGGGCTTTCTTTACCATGGCGGTATCCTGATTCTGCAGTACGTTGGGTGCGACGATGGCTGCCAGCAGGCCCAGAATCACCACAACCACCATGATCTCCAGCAGGGTAAACCCTGCTTGTCGGTTATTACGTGGCTTCACTCGTTTATCTCCTTCACTCAGAATTGGGTCAGATTGTTCAGTTGCAGTATCGGCAGCAGGATGGCCAGCACGATCGACAGTACAATGGCGCCGAAGATCACGATCAGCAGCGGTTCCATCAGGCTGGTGGCGATCGCGATGAAGCTGTTCAGTTCCTCCTCCTGCTGGTCGGCCGCCTGCTGTAGCGACCGGTCCAGGCTGCCGCTCTGTTCGCCATTGGCGATCATATAGATCGCGATGGGCGGAAAAATACCACTTTCACCCAGGGTCTTGCTCAGGCTGCGGCCTTCGCGTACCTGGGTCGCGGCCAGCTCCACCTGCTGGCGGATATACAGGTTACTGACAGTGGCCTTGCTGGTTTCCAGCGCTTCCAGCAGCGGCGCACCGCTGCTGGTCATGATGCTCAGGGTCGACAACAGGCGGGCACTGTCCATGCGGATAATCAGGCCCTTAATCAGCGGCATCGACAGCATCTTGCGGTGCAGCCAGAGGCGGCGCTTTGGCGACTTGAACAGACTGCGCAATAACGCCAGCAAGGCTAGCGTCAGGGCGACGCTGATCAGGCCATACTGACTGATAAAGTCGGAGATGCTGATCATTATGCGGGTCAGCAGGGGCAGGTCCTGACCGACATGGGCAAACTGTTCCACTACCTTGGGCACCACATAGATCATCAGCAGGGCCACTACGCCGACAGCGACCAGCGTCAGTACGATCGGATAGACCGAGGCCTGTACCACCTGGTTGTGCAGTTTCTGGCTTTTCTCGGTATGTTCCGCCAGCCGCACCAGTACTTGGGCCAGGTCACCGGATTGTTCACCGGCACTGACCAGCGCGCGGTAGATCGGCGGGAAAAACTGTTGCTGCTCTTCCAGCGCATAGGAGAGGCTATGGCCCTCCATCACCCGGCTGCGCAGGTTAAGGATCACCGCTTTCAGCTGGCGGTGACCGGTCTGGTTGGCGCAGGCCTGCAGGGCCTCTTCCAGCGGTACGCTGGAGGCGATCAGGGCGGACAGGTGGCGGGTAAACAGTGACAGTTCGCTGCCGGGAATGCGGCGCGTCAACAGCTGGCGGCTGCGGCCCTGGCGGGTTTCGCTCTGCTTGATCCGAACCGGCGTCAGTTGCTGATCGCGCAGCTGCTGGCGTGCCTGTCGTTCCGAGTCCGCCTCGACAAAGCCGCGCTGCTTCTGGCCGCTGGCGTTAAGGACCAGATACTCAAACGACGGCATCTTGGCTGCTCTCCTTCACCATCCGCAATACCTCGGCGGCCGAGGTCTCGCCGGCCAGTACCAGCGCCCGGCCCTCGTCCAGCATAGTGCTGAGGTTGTCGGCGGCCTGTGATGCCAGCAGATGCTCACTGGCCCGGTCATGGATCAGGCGCGACAGATCCTTATCGATCACCAGTAACTCGTACAGACCCTTACGGCCGCTGTAGCCGGTGTGCTTACACTGCTCGCAACCGCCCGCTTCAAAAATGGTCTGGCCGCAGGCGGCACTGTCACCCAGGGAGAGAGCGTCGTTGTAGCCCAGCTCACCGGGTTGCTTACAGTGCTGGCAGAGGGTGCGCACCAGACGCTGCGCCAGTACCCCTTTCAGGCTGGACGCGATCAGGTAGGGCTCGATACCGATATCGATCAGTCGGGTAATGGCGCCGATAGAGTCGTTGGTGTGCAGGGTCGATAGCACCAGGTGACCGGTCAGACTGGCCTGCACCGCGATCTGGGCGGTCTCCTTATCACGGATCTCACCGATCATCACGATATCCGGGTCCTGTCGCAGGATAGCGCGCAGCCCCTTGGCGAAGGTCATCCCGGTCTTGGCATTGACCTGTGTCTGACCAACCCCTTCGAGGGCGTACTCGATCGGGTCCTCTACCGTGAGGATATTGCGGTGGCGGCTGTTGAGCTGGGTCAGGCCGGCATAGAGTGTGGTGGTCTTACCGGAACCGGTCGGGCCGGTCACCAGAATAATGCCGTTGGGCTGCTGCAACAGTTCACTGAAGCGGGCTTCGATCGCCTGGGGCATACCGAGGCTGTGCAGGTCCATGCGTGAGGCCTGTTTGTCGAGCAGACGCATCACCACCCGCTCGCCATGCATCGAGGGGATAGTGGAAACACGCACATCCAGTGCCCGGCCACCGATCCGCAGCGAGACACGGCCATCCTGTGGCAGGCGTTTCTCGGCGATATCCAGTTTCGCCATAACCTTGATTCGGGACACCAGCAGCGGTGCCAAACCCTGACTGGGGGTGAGGATTTCCTGCAGTACGCCATCGATCCGCAGCCGCACCGACATGCTGCGCTCGAAGGACTCGATATGGATATCAGAGGCCTTGTGGTTGAGTGCTTCGGTAAACAGGGCGTTGATCAGGCGGATAATCGGCGCATCGTCCTGGGATTCCAGCAGGTCTTCTGACTCGGGGATCTGATCGGCCAGCTTATCCAGGTCCACCACATCGTCCAGTTCGGAGATCGCTTCAATCCCCTGCTGATTAAAGGCCTGATAGGCCGCTGCCAGCTGCTCTTCGAAGCTTTCTTCGTCAAGCCGGGTGATGCTGAAGGGGCGCTGACAGATCCGTTCCAGCTCCACCAGCGCGGCCGGAGCGGTACGGTCGGTAAACAGGGCATCGATACCCTGTTCATTCTCTACCAGCAGCAGGCGCTGCTTACGGGCGAAGCCGTAGGGCAGGAGTGGGCTGGACTGCATGATTTAGCCCCCTGTCAGCGATCGAGGTTTGGAAAAATATAGTCCGGTTCGGCCGGCTTCGGACGATCCGGATTCAGCTGCTGTGCCGGCCACTGCGGCAGCTGAGGTACCGGTAGTTCAGGGAACAACTTGATCCCTTCCTCCTGCTGGGCCAGTTGCCGGGCGTGCATATAGTTGTACTTTTCACGACTGACCGAAGCGATGGCGCTGCGATCGCGGATAATGGTCGGGCGGATAAAGATCATCAGGTTACGCTTCACCTTCTGGCTGTTATCGGAGCGGAACGCCCGGCCCAGATAAGGGATATCGCCCAGCAATGGCACCTTGGAGGTGGATTCCTGCACATCCTCGTCGATCAAACCGCCCAGCACGATAGTCGAGCCATCATCCACCAGCACCGTGGTGTTGACGATACGCTTATTGGTGATGATATCGGCCTCGGTGCGGCCGGAAAGCGAAGAGACCTCCTGCTCGATTGCCAGTGCCACTGCATTGCCTTCATTGATCTGCGGCGTCACGGTCAGCTTCACGCCGATGTCCTTACGCTGGATGGTCTGGAACGGGTTGGTATTGTTGCTGCTGGCCGTGGAGCCGGTGATGATCGGCACCTCCTGGCCTACCAGGATTGAGGCTTCCTCATTGTCCAGCGTCATCAGGCTGGGTGTCGAGAGCACATTGGACTCACTGTCGGTTGCCAGCGCCTGTACCAGCGCGGCAAAGCTGAAACCGTTGGAGTCGATATTACCAAAGCCGAGCGTGGCGCCATTACGGATAGCGCCGACGGAATTGGCCACATTACCGCTTTGCTGGGCGCCCAGCACATCGATAATGCCGGTGGAGTTGTTACGGAAGTTGACCACCCCAAGTGGTACATCCCCGGACGTCGGGTCGCCCCGGAACAGCCACTGTACACCGAGGTCCTTGGCCTTGGTCTCGGTCAGTTCGACGATGATCGCCTCGACCAGAACCTGGGCACGGCGGATATCCAGCTTGCGGATCACATCTTCCAGTGACTTGATCAGATGCGGACTGCCGGACAGGATCACACTGTTAGTCGCCTCATGACCGTCGATATTGATACTGCTGTTGCGGTTGGCCTTGCTGTCCTTGCCCTGCTTCTGCTCCTCATCCTTCAGCATCGCATCGCTGACACTCTGCAAAACCTTCACCAGGTCTTCCGCCTTAGCGTACTTAAGATAATGCACCTTGGTGTTGGAGTTACTCTCTACATTAGAGTCCAATGCCGTAACGATGCGGCGCAGGCGGCGACGTTCATTATCATCGGCGCGGATAATCAGGGTATTGGTACGGTTGTCGGCGGAGATCAGTACGCTGCTGGCCGACTTGCCTTTCTGGGCCGGTTTATTGAGGTTGGCGAGAATACGCTGCAATTCGCTGGCGGAGGCGTTCTTCAGCGGGATCAGTTCCAGAGTCTGGGAGTCGGCCTTATCAACCTGGCTGATAATCTGCACCAGACGACGCACATTGGAGGCGCGGTCGGTGATCAGGATGACGTTGGAGGTGTCGTACCCGGCGATAATGCCGGTCTTGTTATTCACCAGCGGACGCAGGGTAGCCACCAGCTGGTTGGCATTGACGTTCTCGACCCGCACGACGCGGCTGATGATCTCCTCACTGGCCTTGATGGCGTTGTTCTGCAGCGCGATCCCTTCCAGTTTGGCCCCCTGCGCCGGTATTACCTTGAGAATGCCGTTACCGGTGTCGACCACGGCATAGCCGTTGACACTCAGCTGAACCAGAAACACCTCATACAGCTCTTCCGGCGTCAGGTTCCGCGGGCTCTGGATATCCACCTTGCCGCGCACCTTCTGGTCAACCACGATGGTCTTGCCGGTCAGCTTGGCGATGGTATTGATAAACTCCAGGATATCGGCGCCGCGCATATCCAGCGTGTATTCCTGCTCGGTCGCGGCATTCTGATCGGCAGCCTGAACCGGTAAGGACAGGGCGACTACGGAGGCCATCAGCAGACCGTGAAGCAGAGTCGGTGCCAGAGTGCGGGCCATATTGTGGGTCAGGCTGCGGGATAGAAACGTCATGTTTACTACCTAGAACTGAAGGTTAAATTGCAGAGGGGTACCGTTTCGAATGATCTCGATCTGCACGGAATCCTGTTGTTGTAATGAAGCATAGACATCGGGCAGCTGCATATCGCTGACGGCGCGACCGTTAATACTGCTGATCAGATCGCCGGTTTGCAGGCCCAGCGCCTGGAACAGGCGACGATCCTGGCCGGAGTTAATGCTATAGCCCTGTAGCTTGCCGTTCTTCTGCACCGGACGGATATTCATGAAGCGGGTCAGCCTCAGCGGATTGGTTGCCAACGTCTGGCGGGCATCGCCGATCAGACGCCTGAAGCGTGATTCGTTCAGATCCACATCTCGGCTGGTTTCATCCGGACGGGCGGGCCTTGCGGTATTAATTCGGGACGGCTTGCGTGAACCTACCAGCGTCAGCCGTTCAGGCACGCCGTTGCGCAGCAGGATGGCATGGTCACTGGCAACAGAGACCAGCTGCAGCGACTGGTCCTTGTTCATAAATTCACCGACCAGATAGGTGTTCTGCTTCGAGCCATTACGGACAATGGCTGCGCCTTTACTGCCGCCAATAACGCCGATCAGCTGTAAACGGGAACGCGAAGCTTGGGCTTGCTTCGGGGGAGCTTGAACGACGCGGGTAACGGGCTTTTCTGCGGCCTTACCAAACAGCGCGCCGTTGATAATGGCGCTAAGGTCATAGGAGGGTGACACTGCAGTGCCTGTCGCCACAGAAGTATCAGGCTGGGAAAGGGAAAGCGGGGCCGGATGGCTCAATGCAACCAGCTGCCAGGTCCACTTGGCGGCCATTGCCGCCAACAACAGCGTTAGCGCCAGGGTTGTCAGCTGTATACTGCGCTGAATGAGCATTCGTTAATAATCCTTTCAATCCTTTGCTGGAGTATAGCTCAGCACCCCAAAAAGCCGATTCTAGCGCTGTGCCGCTAATGCTTTATGACATCGTTGTCGTGGGGGCTACTCCGTAAGTTTGATTCTGCTTACCTTGCTGGGAGAATGTGCAGGCGAGCGAGAAGCAGAAGAGTAACAGATTTTTGCATGGCTGAAGAGAGGTGCAGAAAAAACTGACCCGCCCGAAGGGGAGGCGGGTCAGTTGGAGCGGCCAGTACCTGACAGGTTCTGGCCGCTAATGGCCGCATTGCGGGTTATCAGTTAGGGCAGAGGTCTTTCTTCTCGCCGTCATCCCAGAATTCCGCAACTTTAGCGTTGCAGGTCACGGTACCTGTGACAGAGCTGCTGTCATCCATGAATCCTCCGGCAAAGGTATACATCGATACTGCACCGGCGATATCACTGCCATCGTGTAAGCTAACAGAGCTATGACGGCCCACTTCAACGCTGGAAGTACTGTCAAACTGTACGCCGTTTTCCAGTATCCCAACTGCACCGTCAAAAAACTCCAGTTTGGTGTCAGTATGAGAGCCTCCGTCAATGACGACGGTACTGTTTTCAATTGCCTCGATGGTAGCACCCGACAGGTTCAGGCCATTGATATGAAGCGAACTGGATACCTGAGTAAATAACCCTTTATTGCTGGCATTGTCCGGTTGCCAGGTGAAAGCTTGCAGCGACGCGGAGGATGAGGCTGAAATATCGATGATGCCCTTAACTATAGCGGCAGTTTTGCCCGAACCGGCGGCACGGGTCCGCATCGATGAATTGTGATACAACGCTATTGCATAGGAGTCTTCTGTACTGCTGTTATTGATGATTTGGTTGTTGTCGCCACGAACATCCACAGAGGAATTACGCACTGCCAGAATGGCGGCTCCTTCTACTCTGCTGCCATGATTGGTAATGGTGTTTCCGGCGTTAACGCGCAGATAGGCGCCGTCAGCCAACTGCACCGGATCATTTACACAGTTTGAGCCTATCGTCGTGTTATCAAGACGGACAGAAGAGGCGCGTATAAACAGCCCGTTGTCACCACCAGCGCAATCAATAGTGATGTTGTTTAAACGCCCAAAGCTATGGGTGTCGAGGTAAACCACCGCTTCCTGTTCTCCGACTTTAGCACCGGCCAGAGTGAGATCATCCAGGCGCAGATAGCCGTTGCGGATAAATAGAATACTTGGTGTATTTGCTGCCAGTTTGATTGAGCCCGGATTTGATGGATCACTGCTGCGCAAGCGCAGCTGTTGGTTTTCCATATAAATATCTCCCGCTGTACATTCGCCGGAGATTTTAATGTTGTTAAAGCCTGCGTTTAGCGCCGTCATCAGAGCATTGCTATCAGCAGCACAGTCGATAGTTTTGTATCGCCAGCCATCGCCCAGCGCACTTTCTACACCACTGAGGCGGTTATCCAGATCGGTAAAATTGGCATTCACGGCATCAGCATCAGCGACCTGGCCATTGCTGAAGGTGTTGGGGACCCCTGCCATGGCTGTACCGGTCAGCAGACAGGCTGCCGCCAGGGCGGAGAGTTTAAACACGCTAGTGGTCAGTTTGTTCTGTTCCATTTTATTCACCTGTAAATCCTGTTAAATCCATGTGTTTAAAAGGCAGACTTACTGCCACTTGGCTTCGCCCCAGTTACCGCTGCCCCAGGTCAGGGTATCGCCACTCGGGATAGTTACGTTGATAGAGAATGCTGACAGCGAAGCGCTGGCTCCGGCTTTATCCGTGACGCTGATCAGGATATCGCTGTGGCTACCCTCATCGTTGTCTGTCGGTGTACCACTGACCAGACCGCTACCCGAATCGATGCTAAGCCAGCTCGGATTATTGCTGATGCTGAATGTATGGCTATCGTCGCTATCGACATCGTTGAAGCTGACGCTAAAGCTGAGCGGACTGCCCGCCGTGGCATTCGTTACCGGCGTACCGCTGATGGTGGGTGCATCATTGGTATTACGCACAGTCAGGGTGAAACTATCGGCGCTGGCGCTGGTGGTGCCATCCGAGACGCTGACAACGATCGGACCGGTGGTGCCGACATCCTTATTCAGCGGTGTGCCGGAGAGGGTGTATTTATTGCCATCCTGAGTTCCGATAAGCCAGTCCGGCAGGTCGCTGGTGCTGAAGGTCAGGTTATCACCATCACTGTCGCTGGCCGTGAAGGTGGCACTGTAGGCACTGTCTTCATCCACTTCGGCATCGGCAGTACTGTCGATAGTCGGGGCATGGTTGCTGAGGGAGACGGTGATGCTGAAGTCAACGCTGTCACTGCCGCCCTTGCCATCCTCAACACTTAGGGTCAGGCCACCGTAGGTTTTTTCCTCAGCGCTGGTGTTAACGGTACCGCTGATCGAGCCATCGCTGGTGCTGAAATTCAGGCCCTCAGGCAATTCGCCGCTCAGACTGAAGCTGAAGCCATCACTGTCCACATCACTGACGCTTGGGGTATAGCTGTAGCTTTCGCCCGGTGCTGCACCGGCGGGAGGCGTGTTGCCGATTACTGGCGCGTCATTGACGTCCTCAACCATCAGGGTGAAATCAGCGCTGCTCTGGGTAGCACCGTCGCTAACAGTGACACGCAGTGGCAGATTGCCGGTATCGTCATTACGCGGGGTGCCGCCGAGCAATTGTTGGGCAGCGTTGAAGTTAAGCCATTCCGGCAGGGGGCTGCCATCCTGACGACTGACATCCAGACTCAGGCTTGGACTGTCGATATCGCTAGCCTTACCACTCAGGTCAAGGGCGAAAGCGGTATCTTCGGTGGCCGTTTGAGAGCTGAAGCCCAGATTGATGGTTGGGGCATCGTTAACCGGGTTGATAGTGATCCTGACGAAGGCCAGCTCGGAGCTATGTTCGCCATTGCTAGTCTGAAATCCGATCTGATCTTCCCCAGCGTAGTTTGCATTAGGAATATACTGTAGGTTTGGAGGGGTGCCAGTCAGGCTTCCGTGTGTAGGTTGTTCTTGGACTGTATACTCCAGTTGGGCCGAGTTAGGGGGCTGTGAAGTGCCCATCGTGGAATCGGCCTTGTTATGGTAGATGCCCCTGAGGCTGATATCCACCGAGGTATCTTCGTTGGTGGTAATGCTTTCAGAAAACCCGAAGGGATGGTCTTCGCATGCTGCGCCAAGATCGTTCTGATTGGCATCCAGCTGATCGCTGTTGGCGACCGTCGGGCAGTTATCGCTGTTATCGCCGACACCGTCCTTATCGCCATCACGCTGCTCGGTCTTGTCCTGTGGGAAGGCATCGCGACCATCACGTACGCCATCACCATCCTGGTCCGGATTGTTGTCGTCAGCATCCTCTTCGTCCGGGGAACCGTCGTTGTCATCGTCCTTGTCGAAGTTATCGGCGATACCGTCTTTGTCGAAGTCCGATTTTACCTCCGCATCAAACGGGTCCGGGTCGGCAGCATTGAGTACGCCATCGCCATCGATATCCTCATCGAGGCGGTCGGCAATATCGTCGCCATCGGTATCTTTGGCATAGCGGCGGTCAAGCGGGAATCTATCCTCGTCGTCAACAACGCCGTCGTTATCATCGTCGTTGTCCGGATCTTTACCGCCTTCGTCGGCTTTGCCGTCCTTATCGCTGTCCTTAAAGGCTATCGCTGGTTCGTCAGGATTGTTGTCATCGCTGTCTTGATCGGCAGGCCAGCCGTCGTTGTCCTGGTCGTCGAAGCGGCTGCGGCTGGCATCCAGTGGATAATCGTCGGCGCTATCGGCGACGCCGTCGCTATCATCATCACTGTCGGCACCGTCATCAATACCATCGCCATCGGTGTCGAGCCAGCGGGATTTGTCGAATGGGAAGTCGTCCCTGTTATCATCGACGCCGTCGTTATCGCTGTCATTGTCTTTGTTGTCGGGAATGCCGTCGCCATCGGCATCGGCGATCAGGCGGATTACCGGCTCATCGTCACTGAGATCGGCCTGAGTCGTATCTGCGTTATTGTTTGGAGCGGTTTCAGCTTTTTCGTTAATCAGGCGGGTACGGATCTGTTCCGGTGTTTCAAAGTCATCACGGCTGTTGGTGATGGTATCTTCAGGCACTACGCTATTGTCATAGCTGATCGACTTATCAGCTGCTTCACTGGTGCTGTCCTGACCATCCACGGCTCCGTCTTTGAGGTCCTGGGTCAGTTTTCCGATTGCACTCCGGGTCGTCTGGTCTGAGGCATTATCGGCATCCCCGGTGAGGTTTTTGATCACCTTCGCCGCCGCTTCCACGGCGGTACGGTACTTGATTACCTTTTCCACATCGGCTGTGGCCAGGTCCTCGGTGATCAGTGGAGGCGTGGTAAACAGATCGACCTCATCCTCACCGTCCACCAGGCCGAAGCCAAGTGTGTCCGCCACTGTATTTGTCGCTTTCTCCAGGAATCCGTTGAATACCGCTTTATCTTCGCCGTTTCCATCAATGGCGAGATAGTCCTGATACCACTGCAAAGCAAGGTCTACCACCATTGTGGTGAGCGGTGTCGCGTAGATCTGCTTACCGCCATTAAGCATCTCTTCGGTAACGATAGTGCGCAGGGTGCCAATGACTGGCTTCTCGCCGGTACTCAGGTCGCGGGTATTGTCGTTACTGCTGAACTCCAGTAAGTAAGGAGGGTTTAGCGGGAATGGCAATGCCAGGTTCTGTATCGCTGCTTTGGAATCGGTATCGCCCTCATCCAGCGGACTGCTGCTGTCGAAGGTGCCCTGGCTGAGATTCAGCGCGAAGGCCTTTACCACTGCATGTGCGATAGGGCCATCAACCGGACTGCCGCTGATCGACTGAGAAGTGGGGTTTGAAGGTGTCGTCGGTGTGGTGGGGGATGATGTGCTGCCTGAGTCTGAGCTACCGCCGCAGCCGGTGAGGCCGGCTGTAACTATAGCGGTGGCCAGCAAACTCCGGGATATCCCTGGAATATTCGCGTTCATGCTCTCTCCTTTACTCCCTGAAACAGTCAAAAACTGGGTTAGTCCGCAGAAATAGCCCCGTTCTATTACCAGCTTTAAAGCTCAGCAGAGCGGGGGAGGCACCTGAATAGGGCGGAATTGATGACTGTAAGAACTGGATTTGAGCAAATCAGAATTTGAACAGCTACCCCCAAATGGGGGGTGTTGCTTGTTTTTTAGTCGGCGCGTAACTGTATGTTACTGCAAGAAAAATTGTAGATTGTTAGCTACTGGAATTTAGATTCCTGTCGTTAAAATCTTTGATTGTCGGAGTAATGGCTGAAAAAACAGCTTGTGAATGTGGTTTTCTTGATAGTAAGCTCAGTAACGTCGCGGTCAAAAGGAAAGGACTGAATATGGTGCAGGGTTCGCAGACCGAAGCTAAACAACTCCCTTCAAATCCCTCTCACTGTTCATTTGACAGTGCTGTTCTGATACAGACTCTCTATGGAGCACTGACCTCCCGGGAAGGTTTTCATCCCTTCTTGCAGCAGCTGGCCTGCGCTATTAATGCTTCTTCAGCGCTACTGGTCGGATATGACCGTGCCAGTATTCGGGCTGAATACCTCTGGTATTCCAACGTGCCGGAAGATTTTCTGCACTGGTACCTGAAAAATAACATGGCTGAGTCTGACCCGGTTGTGCAGGCCGCGCTTAGGCAGGGAGTGGGGCAAGGTCATTTCCAGTCGGTTATTCCTCTGTTGGCGGATTTTAAGCCGGGTGAGAATTTTAAAAAATTCGAAAGAGACCTGAACTGGATGGATGCGGCCTGGCTGGTTGCAGATGCCAGTGACCAGATCACTTCGCTGCTGATCATACAGCGCACCACAGAGCAGGGGACATATCAGCCGCAAGAACTGGCGTTACTGGATCAGCTGGTACCCTTTATCCGCCAGGCATTGCAGCTTTATCGCCGGGCCAACCGTCAGGCTGAATTCGCTGTTTCCATGGCTGCCGTACTGGATGCCCTGCCAGGAGCAACCTTCGTGCTTAATGACGAAGCGGTAGTGCTGTACAGCAATGCCATTGCACGTCAACTGGTCTCGGCCGAGTCTGTTGTTCGGCTGGAAAACAGTCGTCTGACGCTGCTTAGAACCGGCGATCAGAAGCTGTTCCTGCAACAGCTGGTCGAGACGATTCGGGCCAGTATGGGTCAACAGGCTTTTCACCCCAATACATTGGTTATCGACCGTCCCGATAAGCCCGGCCTTATCGTCACGATGTCGCCCGTTGAGGGCTTTGATATTCAGCGTGGCGGCGTTCTGGTGACGGTCTATGATCCGGCACGGCGTAAACTTCCAGCTGCCGAGGATATAGCAGACTACTTTTCGCTGACGCAGGCGGAATCCCTATTGTGCGAAGACCTTATTGCCGGATTGAGCTTAAAGGAGATCGCAGAACGCAGGCATAAATCGGAGGCTACCCTGCGATCCTATTTAAAGCAGATCTTCGCTAAAACCGGACTGAACCGTCAGGGGCAACTGATCAGCGTGATTCTGGCAGCACTGATGGTCTGAAACTGGTTGCTACCCGGTTCTGAAGAAGGGGTTGAAGACTGAGGAAAACTGAATGGAAGAGCAAAGCCAACGGTCGCCGGTAGAAACCGCAATACATTTTGAACCGGGCTGTGATAGCCGGCTATTCCAGCAGCTCTATGCTTCCCTCGATCAGAAACAGGGATTTATACCCTTTCTGCAATTGCTGGCTAAAACCTTCAACGCTAATTCAGCTGCGTTATGTTGCCTGAATAAGAAAAAAATGCGGATGGAGTATATCTGGCAATATGGCCTGCCGGAGGGAATTCTGGAGTGGTATCACGAGAACAATATTATCGAAGGCGATATCGTTCACCAGATGGCGGTACGCTCGTCACCGGAAGTTTTTCAATCCGTGCGTCCGTTTATAGATCAGTTTTATGCGGATAAAAAACATAATTTCTTTGAATCGGACCTGGACTGGCACGATGTTGCCTGGGCGTTACTACATGTAGAGGCTGATGATTACCTCGTTCTGTCGCTACAGCGTTTAAGCCATCAGGGGGAGTATTTGGTCGATGAGTTCCGGCAGCTCAACCACTTACTTCCCTACCTGCGCCAAACTGCACAGCTCTATCACCAGTTTAACCGGCAGATAGCGGTATCCAGAACATTGGAAGATATACTGGATCAACTGCCATACACTGCCATTGTGCTGAATGACCAGGCAAATATTATTCACTCTAACAAAGTCGCTTACGACCTGTTCTCGCGCGAGAAGGCGGTTTGGAAAAATGCTACCCGCCTGGAATTTGGTCAGGTTGAGACTCATAACCAATTCTTCCGCTACGTGGCTGAGGCGATAAGTGCCAGTATGGGGCAGGCCGAATTCAGTGCGAGTACTCTGTTTGTCGAACGATCTGATCAACCTAAACTGATTGTTTCTATCGCGCCGATCGTAGTTCAGAGTCAGCAGCGCGGTGGTGCACTGGTGACTATATTTGATAGCGAACACCGCAACTTACCCGATGCGACTTCGATAGGGCGCTATTTTGGCCTTACACCCGCCGAAGCGATGCTCTGTCAGGATCTTGTAAGAGGACTGAGTCTGAAAGAGATCGCGGCCAGTCGACATAAATCGGAACAAACCCTGCGCTCTTATCTGAAACAGGTATTTAACCGAACAGGGCTAAAGCGGCAGGGACAGCTGATTAGCGTAATACTGGCGGCTCTGATGAGTTGGTAAAGGTAATATGGTGTTTAGTATTCATATTTAGTGAACCGCACTACTGCTTCAACGTCTTATAGAGGGAGCTGACAACTCAGGTTCAGATTAAAGCTATGAGCCTTATCCGGATCAATACTGTCACTCATAATGCCCGCACCACAGTATCGGTTGCCGATACTGATGCCCAGTGCTTTAGCTTTGGTATCCAGCGAAGTCTTTAGCTGGTAATTACCTTGCTGCCATTTCAGATGCAAGCGGGGGAAGTTCAGGTTGGCTATATGGAACAGCTCACCTTCCAGATCGAGGTTATCCCGAAGTGGTGTCGAAGCCGTCAGGTAGTAACGGGTCGGTATCTTCTGGGTATGGTCCAGGTTGATCTCACGGCCGCTTAATACCGGGCTGGTATCAATATAACCCTCTGAGTCCAGCGCCACATTATTGGTGTTAGCGCTGGCGATTGTAGCCGGTGCATCATTCCAGCGGATACGACCGAACAGATCTTTCACCTTTAGGCTCAGGGTCAGCCTGTCCGAGGTTTTCCACTCGGCATCCAGGTCAATAGAAGCCCCCAGACCATCCGGTTTGCTTCCTACATTTCGCTCAAACAGCTTGTCTTCGCTGTAGGCGTAATTGACACCAAATTGCGAAGAATAGGAGCCGCTGCTATCGGTGTCTACCGAACCGGTAATAGTGCCATCGGTCAGCTCAGTGGCTTTAAGAATATTCAGCCGTGGTTTTAGACTGAAGTTGTTCGTCGGAGAGAGCTGATAACCGAAACCAATCCCTTTACCTTGGATATTATTAAGGCGCAGGTGAATGTCGTAATGACTGTTTGCATCTACAGGCAGGTTATTTTCGCCCTGATAGAACAGTCGAGCGGTGTCCGGAGCAAAGGCTGCAAAGTAGTCATTACGGATAAAGAGTGCCAGTTCAAACTGATTATAACGGATGCCGGACTCCAGCTTGGAAAAACTGAAGGCGTTTTCGCCATTTTTTAACGGGCCGCTTAGCTCGTTTAGCAGGCCTTTAATGGTAAAGGCATCGCTGTAGTTTTCGCTTTCCACAGTTAAATAAACGCTAGTCTCATTTACAGTTGCAGCAAGGAGCGGGCTGATACTGCTGAGGGCCGAGAGGGCTAGTGCAGGGGCCGCTATTCTGAGTTTCATAATAATCTGTGACTAAAGAGAACGAAAAGGCGGGCTGAACAGCCCGCCATTGGATTTACTGCAAAGACTCGAAGGTGTTATCAATGTAGCTAACTTTAACGATGCCGTTATCCAGTTCAGAAACAGTGGCGTATTTTTTGGTGCCTACGAATATACCGCCATTAAGTTTGGTGTTTTCCGGGTCATTCAGCTCCAGGCGTGCACCGTTTTTGCTGGTAACTACGAAGTTATCACCATTTTCGCTGATTTCCAGCTGACGTGACTGCCAGGCTACAGCGAGCTCGCCAGTTACTGTTTCGCCTGCATCTGCGGTAGATGTAGTAATAGTAACAGAGGCTTCATTGCTTAAACCGGTCAATGAGGCCACGAATTTAAGGCTTGCCGTTCTATCTACATTATCTTTGAAGCTGGTTGATCCTTCATAAGGCCAGTTCGTCCAGTTGGTGACACCTGTCTGAGCACCACTTGCTGCAATAGTGAAAGTAGCTGAAAGTGTATTCGAATTATCTGCAAAGGTGCCTTTTAAAGTGAGGCTAATATCATCTGCAGAGTTTGAGAATCGGCTCTGGTTAGCTGTTGGACCATATTCTTCATAAGCGGTTAGGTTCAAGTTAGATACATCTATATCCAGTTCGCCGGTAAAATGCACTGGATTTGAAACACCTTTCTGGGCCAGTTCTAAAATTAAGTCCATATCAACGTTGCTAAAATTGATGCGGTCGATGTCTTCAATATTCGGACCAGTTGAATTAGAAGTTACAGACTCTTTATAAGCTAAATTGACCTTGCTACCATCTTTAATTGTCATTGAAGCTGCTGAGCTTGCGGCTGATCCAGTGATATTCAAGCCCACATCAACGTCAGAGGAACTATCGTCTCCAGTTATATTTGCATGGATTACGGTGCTCAGATTAACAGTGACGCCATCGATATTTTCATTAGAAACGCTCAATGTCATAGTCTGATTGCCATTGTCCTTGGCGTGTACAACGATACTTTCATTTTCAACGTCTATTAGATTTATAGCGTTTAGCGTATCTGCTTCAGTGGCGATCCCTAGTGCTTGGACTGCTATTTTTAGGGCTTTTACTACGGGCTCAGAATCTGCGCCAATTGTGCCTTCTACCAAGCTGATCTGATTTGTGAAGTTTTCGACTGAAGATACGACCTTTGAGCTATCAGAGCTAGCTGCCCCAGTGCTGTAGGCCAAGTCACGAATATCACTGACGAGGGCGCGGGCTTTACTCATATTCTCGATATTGAGGTCAGGTGCAACCTTAACATTGGTTTTGGTTTCGTCGTCTGCTTGTTCTGGCAGTTCAGCAATCAGCAGATTAAGTTCAGACTCGATAGAGGTGACATTTACGGTCTTTCCGTTTTCTGCCGCATGCTGTTTGGCTTTAGCTATAATGCTGGCTTCAGCGCTCAGGATGTCTTCAAGACTGATAATTTCCTGAACATCGGTATCCTTCTGTACAAACTGACCGTCGTTGGCAACGAAGTCGTTCGTTAGCTTATCCAGGCTGTCACTAAAATCGTCGTCACCGGTTGTTGATAGTGCAGCCTCCATCAGTGCTGCAGCAAGCAGAGAGGCTTTTTGTGCTTCAGGGCTGGCCGCTGCCAGCTTATCAGGGTCGGTAACATCGATTAATTCGTAATCTGTAATAGTGTCGAGATTAAACAGATTTGCGACCTGGGTGTTGCTCTCGTGAACCTTGTCTGCATTGATACCGGCCTTTTCTGCCAGGCCTGCAGCCATATGAGTCAGAGGGGTGATTGGCGTTGAGATGGTGGTGTTGGGTTTGGCATTGGCGATCACAGCACCCATATTGAAATCACTTTCTAGCGACAGGGTGGCGCCAAAAGCAGTAGTACCGCAACCTGCGGCAATATCACAGACCATCACTGTATCAGCGACAGCACTGATCTCCACTTTTACCGGACCTTCGTAATCTGTCGGCAGAACCAGGCTGTATTTACCGTTACTATCTGTTGTTGCTGTAGCAAGCTCACGACTACGATCCACACTACCATTTGTTACCGCGTAGGCTTTTACTACACCATTACGGATAATACCTTTCACCGCTGTGCCGGACACTGTTGAGCCAGACGTTGGTGCCGGGGTTGAAGTCGAAGTGCCACCGCCACCGCCACCGCCACCGCCACCGCCACAAGCTGTTAGGGCAGAGGCTACGGCAATGGTAAGAATAGAGCGTTTGAAGTTCAGCATGATATTTCCCTGGTCATTCATTGACAAAATATGCGTTCCGGTTGCGTCCATAGCGGTATAGCAGGGGCGTAGATGGGGCAATTCCATGTTAGTGGGCTGATCCAATGCTTCCTGCACGGGTACTACGACAGCGAGTTAGTATAGAAACTGTTTTCGAACAAAAAATCAACGTAGCCACATGTGTTTTAAACGAATGGCGATATTAATCTGGGCGTGGAAAATAGTCACACGGATCAGATACTAAGTCAGGAGCGAAAGTGCCGGAATTATTACCGCTGGAAATGATACCACTTGATGCAATAGGGCTGCTAATTCTCACCGCAGCCTTTACTTCCTTTATTACCGCAGCGGTTGGTATTGGCGGCGGTGTCTTGTTGTTGGCAGTGATGGCTTCGCTGGTTCCGCCCGCTGCATTGATCCCGGTGCATGGCCTGGTGCAGTTTGGCTCCAACGGAGGCAGAGCGTGGCTGACGCGCAGGCATTGTGACTGGTCGTTGGTCGGTGGCTTTGCTTTGGGGGCCCTGGTCGGGGCAGTGCTGGCTTACTTTATAGTGGTACAGTTGCCGCTGCAGTGGATTCAGCTTGCGGTGGCAGGGTTTATCCTGTTTCTGGTCTGGGGACCGAAGCCGAAACAGATGGATCTGGGGCCTAAGGGGCGGATCTTATTCGGCGGCCTGACCACCCTGGTATCGATGTTTGTCGGGGCAACCGGGCCGCTGGTGGCGTCGGTAGTCTATCGTCAGAGTGCGGATAAGCTGGCGGTGTCAGCGACTTTTGCCAGTTGTATGAGTGTGCAGCACCTGCTGAAGCTGCTGGTGTTCAGTGTTGCCGGTTTTGCCTTCTGGCAGTGGTTGCCGCTGGTGCTGTTGATGATCGGGGCTGGCTTTGTTGGTACCTGGTTGGGACTTAAGGTACTGAACCGTTTGCCGGTTAAACTGTTCAGTCAGTTGTTTAAGCTGGTGATTACCCTATTGGCATTGCGCTTGTTATGGCAGGGGCTTGCGGCTTGAGTCTTATATTGATTCAAACAATATGTCACGTCCTAAAATACGTTGACGGTTTTTGATTAAGCCATCTCCAGTGCGGAGATGGCTTTTCTATGCGCTTCGTCTGGCGTTTGCATCCCCAGGCTCAAGTGCGGCCTCATTCGATTGTAGAGCTCCACCGACTCCGCCACCAAGGCCTTCAGCTCCTTAAAGGTCTTGCAGCGATAGAGTAAAAATTCCTGTTTTAAGATCCCGTTGACCCGTTCAGCAAGGCCATTCTGGTAGCAGTCATAGCCGTCTGTCATCGATGGCTGGATACCATGTCGTTTCAACTCTTGTTGATATAAACCCGAACAGTATTGCGCGCCTCTGTCTGAGTGATGGATAAGCGGTAGGTTGGTGTAGCGCTGCGCCACCGCTCTTTGCATGGCTTTCACCGTATCACTGGCCTTCATCTCCCGGCTGACTTCATATCCCATGATCTTGCGGCTACACACATCGGTCACCAGGGAGAGATAGCACACGCCGGCATCGCTTTCTAGGTAAGTGATGTCGCTGACAAAAACTTGTTCAGGTCGATCCACTCGGGTTTCCGGAAGCAGGTTCGGATGTTTCTTCATCCAGTGCTTGCTGTAAGTGGTTTTGGTATAGCTGCGTGCAGGCCGGATCAACAGCCCTCGCTCG
>NZ_JHVJ01000003.1 GCF_000620085.1 Marinobacterium jannaschii DSM 6295
TCGGTGTAACGCGATTTTTTCATGCAGAATCTCCTGCGTGTAGATTACGAGAAAATTCTACTTTTGAGCACCGCTAATTCTCGGGGGGATTACCAGGCGGCTTCACCGGTGCTCAAGCCATTGTCACCGAAGCAGTCCGATAGCGAACGGACTATACCGTTTGACCTGGCTGACTAGTTTGCACTGGTCGATTGGACGGGGCGTTGCTGCCGTGATGACAAGCGGGGGCATATTCCTGATAGCCTGCCGCCGATATTGGAGCGCCTCGGTATAGACGCCGACCAGTGGTTAAGGTCAATGCAGCCAAAGGGCTTGCAGCTCAGTCGCGCTTTGGGACGGATTGAACGGCTGAAGCAGTATGCCGGGCAGGTGGGGAACCGCTGGGTGAAAGGCGTCACTCAGTCGAAGCGATTATTTTTGGTGGCCGGGGTGAGCTGAGGTTAGTCGAATTCAGTCTGCGTTTTTGAGGTAAAAATTTTATGGGTGTCCTTAATGCTTCTAATGCTTCTTCTTCTACTCAGTCGAAGCGATTATTTTTTGGTGGCCGGGGTGAGCTGAGGTTAGTCGAATTCAGTCTACGTTTTTGAGGAGAAATTTTTATGGGTGTCCTTGATGCTTCTTTTATGGGTTTCCTTAATGCTTCTTATGCGGCAAGTTGCTCATGAAAAGGATTTTCAATTCGGTGTTGATAGCTCAACTGATCTTTATAGCTGGCTTTATTTGGTTCGGATGGCAAGCTGACCAAACGATGGATAAATCGGGTGTTGGTAACTATGAGGAATGGAGTCGGCTAAATGGGTTAGCGAGCATTACATTTATGTCTGCAGTCGCTATGTGGATTTCAATGGTACTGTTAGCCTTATTTCAGCGAATGTTCAACACATTGTATGCCCAGATAGCGGTAGGCTTACCTCCACTTTTTCTAGCATTTGGCTGGGTTTCAACATGGGTAGTCTAGTTTCGCATAATAAGCGGCTGTTGTTGCCACTTCGTGGCTGGGACTGCCTTATCGCTACTTCGCAGCTACAAGTCAGCCCCAAAGCCGGGCGTTGTACCGTATAGGAGATATTCTCATGAATCTAAAGTTTTTACCCTTGGGCCTAACGCTACTGTCAATTAGCGGTTGTGCTATGTGGTCAGCTGATCGTTACCCAGATGGTGTTGTAGCTGATGCGCAATTCGTATCTGAACCAATGTGTATGCCAACAAATATTTCTCCGGATATTTCAGGCGAACCATCACCAGAATGGAAGCAGCGGGTTATCCATTCCTCCTCTGTTGCAACTCGCATCTTAGCGTCACAGGAGTTCGCTCAAGCATGCCAATCTTTAAGAATGACGCGTACCAACGGAAAGTCTGTCCAGGAAGTGTGTAGAGAGATGGTTTGTTCTGGAACTGTCAAACCATCAGTGAATTTCTATAACAAGCCCAGCACGCGCGCAATCGCTTATGAGAAAAATGGGGCGCTATACATCAATACTGCAAAAGAATCAGCAGGGGCCGGTGGTCCGGGAAATATGGCTCATGAGTTTACTCATACTCTGGGTTACACGCATTTCTCGAATTGGTCATTTTTAGGAAAAAGTTCAGTTCCGTACAGAGTTGGTAATCTTGTAGAAAGATTGGCAAAAGATGCTGAGTAGCTGCGGTACAACAATGCCTTACAACCGACCTGCTTTCCGCTACTTCCCTTTGATTATTCGCTCCAAATGGTCGGCTAAAGGCAAGCGTTATAGCCCAAGGCTAGAGTCTAGGAATAAGTGCGACAGTGACCCCAAAATATACTTCGTAGGGCGTCCGCCCCCCAGCACTAACCGCGGTCGACTGTTAATCAGGAAGCATTGCTGCTGCACATACCTGTCAGACAGCGTGGAAAAATCAGTTTTCTTCGGCCAGATACGCCGCAGTAATCCGTTCGTATTCTCGTTATTAACCCAGCGGGTAAATACTTTCAATGAAAGTAGCTAACTCAATGTAGTCGAACTCTAACGTGTTAGATAATTAAGACAGAAGCCAATAGTTATATTGCTAACAAACTGTTTAAGAGTGATTCGGAACGCGTGGCATTTTTACCATGCGTTGGTATAAGTGATTAACGTGGTATGCGGGGGCATCGGTATTGCGTGCCTCACACACGTAGGGTCTCTTACGCACCAGAAGTGTTGCCATACCGAAAATTCAGCTCGGTATGGGCCACTGGAAGTTACTCGGTAACTCTGGCTGTCCCAGTCAAAGGTGGAACATTCGGATCTACCCATTCGTTACTTCCAATGTAGGTGAGGAGATTGATCGCTTTCGGGGAAAACTCCTACAAGAGCAGTTGTGAAACCAAACAAAGAAGCCCCTTCGCTGCTGCCAGCTAAGGGGCTTTGTTTTATCTATCGATCAGATGCCAAATCAGGCGGTTTTGGCCGCCAGTTGTGGCCGGCGCATAAACAGCAGGGCGTAGATCGCGGCATAGAGGCCGATAACAATCAGGCCCACCCAGGCGATGTCGAACGGGGTGAACTGGTATGCCAGGATCAGGCCGTACATGGCGACGAAGTTGCCGAGGATGTACTTACCCTTGCCGAAGCGTTCCGGGGTCAGCTCCAGGTTGAGGGTGTAGAGACGGATCAGGGAGTCCAGTGAGTTGATCACGAAGACGATACCGACAAATACCATCGCCAGTTTGAGGAACTCGGTCATCTCGATGGCATTGATGTAGTTGTAGTACAGCACAGAGAACCAGATCGCCAGCGGGATCGATGGGATCACCAGCAGGGCGGCGCAGAGCTGCCAGGTTTTCAGGCCGCCGACGAAGCGGGCGACAAACTGGCCGATCATGATGCTCCAGGAGAACCACCAGAACAGGTAGAACTCATGGTAGTCGGAGATCGGACGGGTGAACTGGTCGATATTGGTGAAGTAGCCGCCGATGCTGGCGATGGTACCGAACAGCTCACCCAGGCCCAGGCCTTCGGTGCTGAAGATAACCAGCGCGATCAGAGCGAAGAACAGCCAGGTGGAGCCAACGCTCAGTACCTTGATGTAGCTGATATCGGTACTGGACAGCACGGCCATCAGTACCACTACGGCGACCAGGCCGAAGCGCATCGGATCGGAGATGCCTTCGACGTAGCTTGGCAGGTAGCTGAGGAACAGGAAGCCGGTGAAGGCGCAGGTGCCGATAATGACGATGTTGTTCACCAGCTTGATCAGCGGGATCTCAAACAGTTTTACCTTCGGCTCGATAACGCAGAAGTAGAAGGTGGTCAGGAAGTAGAAGCCCCACACCAGAAAGCCCCAGAAGCCGAATTCGATCGCCAGCGGGTTGGTGAACTGATACACCTCTTCCGCCGCATAGGTGGGGAATTCGGTCAGTGGGAACATGATCAGTCCCACATCGAGCCCGGAGGTAAACAGGATCGCGATAAAGGCGAACAGTGAGCTGGGGATTTCGCCCCGGCAGTTTACATTGCCCGCCCTCAGGAGGATAAAGGCTGACGTTAACAGCGTAACCGCTATGGCTACTGTCAGTATGGTGGTCATGTTGAGATGGTCTCCATTTATTATTATTTGTGCGGTGCCCGTTATATCGCTGGGGGGCCGTGTTCCGCGATTACTCTGTTGGCCCTTAAAAGGGCAACACTTGTCCGCACCGGCCGAAATTTCAGCCAGTGAGAAGGATTCGTTGATGAATTCACCGGCGGCATCAGGGCCGCCGGTGTTATCCGACAGTCAGCTCAGCTCAGCGAAGCCTGTTATCAGGCGGCGCTGGCGCTGAAGTGCTTGCCCAGCAGGGCGTGGTAGAAGTCTTTGTCCGACAGGACGCCGACCAGGCTGTCGCTTTCGTTCAGCAATACCGGTTGTCCGGTGCGGTAACGGATGCCGATGGCGTCGCGCATCGAGATCTCCGGGGTTGCCATGACCAGCGTATCTTCCGGCAGGGCATCCACCTCATCACCTTCGTTCCAGTGGTGCAACGGCAGAGGCTGGCCCTGACGGCTGGCTGCCACCACCTGGCCGGCATCGTTGGTGCTGACACAGGTGTTTTCATTGCGGTTAAGCACCAGCATCTGATCCAGTTGCTCCAGCTGACTGATATCGGTCATCAGTGAGCGCCCGCGCAGGACGTTGAGCGGGTTGGTATGGGCGACGAAGTCCTCGACATAGGCGGTGGCCGGGTTAAGGACGATATCTTCCGGCTTGCCGTGCTGAATGATTCTGGCCGATTCCATAATGGCGATATTGGTGCCGATCTTCAGGGCTTCATCCAGGTCGTGGCTGACGAACAGGATGGTCTTATTCAGGCGTTGCTGTAGCTCGATCAGCTCATCCTGCAGCTGGCTGCGGATCAGCGGGTCCAGGGCAGAAAAAGGCTCATCCATGAGCAGAATGTCGCTGTCCATTGCAAAGGCCCGAGCCAGGCCAACACGTTGCTGCATACCGCCGGAGAGTTCGTGGGGGTACTTGTCCTTCCACTCGGCCAGGCCGACCATCTCCAGTTTCTCCATTGCCTGAGCACGACGCTCAGTTTTCCCTAATCCCTGCATTTCGAGGCCGAAGGCCACGTTGTCCAGCACACTGAGCCAGGGCATCAGTGCGAATTTCTGGAATACCATTGAGACCCGGTGGGTGCGCATATGGCGCAGTGTGGTCGCATCGCAGCTGGCCATATCCACCATCTGGTCGCCGTCGCGTACCAGCAGCTCGCCCCGGCTGATCGGGTTGAGGCTGTTGACTGCACGCAACAGGCTGGATTTGCCCGAGCCAGACAGGCCCATCAGGACGCAGATCTCGCCCTGCTGTACTTCGATACTGGCGTCATGCACGCCGACGACGTCGCCGGTGTCGTCGATGATCTCCTGGCGGGTTTTACCCTTGTCCAGCAGTTGCAGGCTTTGCGCGACGTTGCCACCGAATACCACATCAAGATTGCGAATAGTTACTGCTGTCATGATCAACCCTCCTGACTGGAACCCGGTTTTTTACAGATGCGGTCGAGAATAATCGCGACCAGTACGATAGCCAGACCGGCTTCAAAACCCTGTGAGATGTTGACGGTGTTCAGGGCGCGGATAACCGGCTTGCCGAGGCCGTCGGCGCCGACCAGTGCGGCAATCACCACCATCGACAGTGACAGCATGATGCATTGGGTAATGCCGGCCATGATGTTCGGCATTGCCGCAGGCAGTTCCACTTTGTAGAGCAGCTTGAACGGGGTGGCACCAAAGGCCTTGCCTGCTTCGATCAGCTCTTCCGGTACCTTACTGATACCCAGGTAGGTGAGGCGGATCGGTGCGGCGATGGCGAAGATAATGGTGGAGATAAGGCCCGGCACCACGCCCAGCCCGAACAGTACCAGGGTAGGGATCAGGTACACGAAGGTCGGGATCGTCTGCATCAGATCGAGGATCGGTCGCAGGACGGTGTAGAGCCAGGGCTTATGGGCTGCCAGGATGCCGATCGGGATGCCGAACATGATCGACAGGGCGGTGGCGGTCAGTACCAGGACGAAGGTTTCCAGCATCTCCTGCCAGTAGCCCAGGTTCAGTATCAGCAGCAGCGCGGCGACGACAAAGATCACCAGCGGGATACTGCGGTGCAGTGCCCAGGCGATTGCGGCAGTCAATGCCATTGGTACAAACGGTGGAAACCACTGGAAGATCTCAACCATCGAGAGTATGACCCACTCCAGCGAAACTGATATCGCGTCGAAGAAGCCGGCGGCATTAAAGGTCAGCCAGTCGACAAACGACTCCATCCAGCTGCCTAGCGGAATTTTATTTTCTGTTATCCAATTCATGAATCTGCCTTTCAAAGGTGAACTGAGTGAGTGCCGGGCAGATCTGTGGTAGCGCGTTTCAGAGAAAACGCCTTACCGCAGATATAATTATTATTTTTCTGTGTGTTACGGGCATGGCGACAGCGGCCAGCCTGGGCGGCCGCTGTGTTGTTTACTGAGGTACTTAGCTCAGCATCAGATGCCCAGATGCTTGCGCACGGCGGATACCGCATCGCCACCGTCTTTGGTGGTGACGCCGTCCAGCCACTTGTTCAGCACAGCGGGGTTGTTCTGCAACCAGTCGCGTGCGGCCAGCTGTGGTTGCTGGCTTTCGTCCAGAATGGCACCCATCACCTTGTTTTCCATCTCCAGCGAGAACTGCAGGTTCTGCAGCAGTTTGCCGACATTCGGACACTCTTTGGTGTAGTTCTTCCGCACGTTGGTGTAGACATCGGCACCACCGTAGTTCGGGCCGAAGTAATCGTCGCCACCGGAAAGGTAGGTCATCTCGATATTGGAATTCATCGGGTGCGGTGCCCAGCCAAGGAAGACCACCCACTGCTGGCGTCTGGAGGCACGGCTGACCTGGGAGATCATGCCGGCTTCACTGGATTCCACCAGTTTGAAGCCTTTGAGGTCGAAGGCACCCTTGTCGATCATATCCTGAATCAGGCGATTGCCATCGTTACCCGGCTCGATACCGTAGATGCGCCCCTTAAACTTGTCCTTGTTCTTGGCGATATCGGCGAAGCTCTTCACACCGGCATCGTAGACATACTTTGGCACCGCCAGGGTGTATTTAGCGCCTTCAAGGTTGGCGCGGACGGTCTCGACAGTACCGGCATCACGGTATTTGGCGATATCGGCTTCCATGGTCGGCATCCAGTTGCCGAGGAATACGTCGATATCGTTGTTCGCCAGTGAGGTGTAGGTTACCGGCACGGACAGCAGCTGGGTGCGGGTGCGGTAGCCGAGTCCTTGCAGTACTTCACTGGTGACGGCCGTCGTGGCTGTGATGTCGGTCCAGCCTACATCGGAGAAGCGCACAGTGTCGCACTGACCGGCGAAGGTCAGCGAGGCGCTGAGGCTAAGGGTCGCGGCTGCGACCGCTCCGATAAGTGTATTTTTACGGCTGAGCTTTTTCTGTCGAGTCGTCATGAATCTTTCCTTATAGTTTTTGTTTCTTGCTTTACTCACTGCAGCTGAAGCGGGTGAGGGCTTCGAATTGGCAGGGGCGCTTGCAGGGCATTGCCGCCGCCAGGTATTGCTCCTATAAAATGCCCGGCGCTGCGCCGGGCAGTTGATGCTGAAGTGTTGGTTAAACCAGCGGGCGCTGGGCTTCGCCCTGGCGCTGGCGCTGTTCCCAATCCGGATCGATCCAGACCGGTACCTCTGCCGCAGGCAGCGGTGCCTTGCCAAGAATCATATCGGCGGCTTTTTCCGCCACCATGATGGTCGGTGCATTCAGGTTGCCGTTCGGAATGGTCGGGAAGATGGAGGAGTCCACCACCCGCAACATCTCGATACCGCGTACCCGGCATTCGCTGTCCAGTACCGCCATCGGATCGCTATCCGCGCCCATCTTGCAGGTACAGGAGGGGTGGTAGGCGCTTTCGACATTCTGTTTTACCCAGCTGTCGATCTCAGCGTCGCTGGTGATCTGCTGGCCCGGCTGGATCTCTTCGCCACGATAGGCATCCATCGCCGGCTGATTGAGGATCTCGCGGGTCAGGCGGATACAGTCGCGCCAGTCCTGCTTGTCCTGTTCGGTACTGATGTAGTTGAACAGGATGCCGGGCTTGGCATGGGGATCGGCGGAACGAATCCAGACACGGCCGCGGCTTTCCGGCTTGTTCGGGCCGACATGCACCTGGAAACCGTGGCCTTCAAACGCGGCCTGACCGTCATAGCGCATCGCGGCTGGCAGGAAGTGGTACTGGATGTTGGGCCACTTCAGACCGGCGCGGGAGCGGATAAAGGCGCAGGATTCAAAGTGGTTGGTGGCCCCGAGGCCATCCTTGAACAGAATCCAGCGGGTACCGATCAGGCCTTTGCTGATCAGGCCCAGCTTGCTGTTGAGGGAGATTGGCTGTTTGCAGTGGAACTGGAAGTACACTTCCAGATGGTCCTGCAGGTTTTCACCGACACCCGGCAGATCATGGATGGGCTCGACACCGGCATCCTTCAGCACCTGCTTCGGCCCGATACCGGACAGCTGCAACAGCTGCGGTGAGCCGACGGAACCGGCTGCCAGTATCACTTCACGGCCAGCCATTACGGTTTCGATGTTGCCGTTTTTCTCGAATTCGATGCCGACGGCACGCTTGCCTTCCAGCAGTACCTTGCGGCTGACCACGCCGGTTTTCAGGGTCAGGTTCGGGCGCTTCAGGGCGCGGCGCAGGTAGACGTTGGAGGTCGAGGCGCGCACGCCATCCTTCACCGTCATATGCATCGGGCCGAAACCTTCCTGACGGTGACCGTTGTAGTCATCCGTGGTCGGGTAGCCCGCTTCCGCACCGGCATCGATAAACGCCTGGTAGAGCGGGTTCAGCTTCATATCGTTGCCGTTACAGGTCGCCAGCGGGCCCTTGCCGCCGCGGTAGTCGTCTTCACCGCCTTTCCAGGTCTCCGCCTTACGGAAGTAGGGCAGGCAGTTCTGGTAGCTCCAGCCTTCGGCACCCTTTTCCTGCCACTCGTCGAAGTCGCAGGCGTGGCCGCGGACATAAACCATGCCGTTGATGGAGGAGCCGCCGCCCAGTACCTTACCGCGCGGGCAGTGCAGTTCACGGCCATCGAGACCCTCTTCCTTCACCGTCTCGAACTGCCAGGCGTATTTCTCGGTGTTCATCGGGTAGGAGAGGGCGGTCGGCATCTGGATAAAGATGCTCTTATCGCTGCCACCGGCCTCCAGCAGCAGCACCTGATGCTGGCCGTCTTCGGTCAGGCGGTCTGCAAGTACGCAACCTGCAGAACCGGCGCCAACGATGATGTAGTCGTAATTCTTAGACATAGTGCTCGTGCCTGTTGTTATGCTTCAGTCATTACTGCGCCGCTGTGGCTCAGTAAGGGCTTTCCACGTCACCCAGCTCGATAAAGACGCTCTTGGTCTGGGTGTAGTGATTCAGGGTTTCGATACCATTTTCACGGCCGATGCCGGAGAGCTTGTAGCCGCCGACCGGCATCTCTGCCGGAGAGGCGCCCCAGGTGTTGATCCAGCAGATACCGGCCTGCATCTGTGCGATCACACGGTGAGCACGGGAGAAGTTGGTGGTAAACAGGCCGGCTGCCAGACCAAACTCGGTATCGTTGGCGCGGCGTACCACTTCCTCTTCGTCGCTGAAGCGCAGGATCGACATCACCGGACCGAAGATCTCTTCCTGTACGTTTGGCATATCGTCAGTGCAGTCGGCGAAGACGGTCGGCTGAACGAAGTTACCCTTGTCCAGGCCGTTTTCAGTGGCACGCTCGCCACCGCAGACCAGGCGGGCACCAGCTGCTTTCGCCGCTTCGATGTAGCCCAGTACTTTTTCCATATGCTGGGTGGAGATCAGGGCCCCAACCTGGGTTTCCGGATCGGTCGGATCGCCGATAATCATCTTCCCGGTACGCTCGGCTACACGCTTGATGAACTCGTCATAGATGCTGTCGTGGACGAAGACACGGGTACCGTTGGTGCAGACTTCGCCCTGGGTGTAGAAGTTTGCCAGCAGAGCGCCGGAGACGGCGTTATCCAGCTCGGCATCTTCAAATACGATCAGCGGGGACTTGCCGCCCAGCTCCATGGTGACCTCTTTCAGCGAGCCAGCTGCGTCGGTCATTACCTTACGGCCGGTACCGCATTCGCCGGTAAAAGACACCTTGGCGATCTCAGGGTGGCGGGACAGGGCCTGTCCGGCGCGGTAGTCACCCTGGATAACGTTGAAGACACCATCCGGCAGGCCGGCTTCGGTGAAGATCTCGGCCAGTTTCAGCGCCGTTAGCGGGGTCTCTTCGGACGGTTTGAAAATCAGGCAGTTGCCGGCGGCCAGGGCCGGGCCGGATTTCCACATGGCGATCTGGATCGGGTAGTTCCAGGCACCGATACCGGCGCAGACACCCAGAGGCTCGCGGCGGCTGTAGAAGAAGTTGGTACCGCCCAGATCCTGCTGTTCGCCGTGCAGGCTGGCAGCCAGACCGGCATAGTATTCGATAACGTCGGCACCGGTGACGATGTCGACACAGTCTGCTTCCTGAATCGGCTTGCCGGTATCCAGTACTTCCAGCATCGCCAGTTCATCGTTGCGCTCGCGCAGGATAGCCACGGCGCGCTGCAGGATACGGCCGCGCTCGATGCCGCTCATGGCGGACCAGACTTTAAATCCTTCTTTGGCAGAGGCTACCGCCGCATCAACATCCGCCAGTGCGGCCTGCTGAACTTCAGCCAGTACTTCGCCGGTGGCCGGGTTACGGGTGACAAAGGTTTCGCCAGACGTAGCGTCCTGATAGCGACCGTGAATATAGAGAGCTTGCTGTTGCATCAGTGTGCGCCTTTAGATATCAGTTTACGGTGGTAGTCGAAATGTTCTTTTGGGAGCTGAAGCTCCAGATAATCGGTAATAATGCGCTGGGCCAGATCGCCGTCGATGCCGCCCGGTGTCAGGGCGCCTCGTAGCCAGATACCGTCGATCAGTGCCGCGATCGCCTGGGCGGTCAGCTGGGCTTTGTCGTGTGGCAACACCCGTTTCAGTTCCAGGCGCAGGTGAGACAGCAGACGGCGTTCGTTCACCCGTTGCAGGCGGTACAGCATCGGGTCATGCATGGCCTGCGACCAGAAGGCCAGCCATGTCTTAACCACTTTGCTGTCCAGCTGACGCGGGTCGAAGTTTCCGCCGACGATCGCCTTGATGCGGCCGATCACATCATCCGGGTCCTGCAGCGTGATGCGTTCCTGTACGCCTTCAGACAACTGGCGCAGGACCGAGCGCATGGTGGCTTCCAGCAGGCCGTCTTTGCCGCCGAAGTAATGGTTAATAATGCCCGGGGAGACACCCGCCGCTTTACTGATCAGAGATACGCTTGCGCCCTGCAGGCCGACGTTGTCGATCACCTGCATGGTGGCGTGAATCAGCTGAGGGCGACGAATCTCATCCATTCCTACCTTAGGCATAATTTGTGCACCTGCGTTTTTATTAATTAACCGTTTAATTAAAAACAAATATGGTGATTTATTGAACTTAAGTCAATGGAATTATTTTTGGTCGTAAATGGATATGGCGATAAGGGAGCGGCTCTGCTTGCCGCTAACCGGGTATAAATGCCGGAAACAGCGTGCTTTCTGGGCTTAACTGCCGTTATCTCGAATATACGCTGTAGAGGAAAATGATTCGTACCGAAAGGAATTGTCGCAAAAAGAATATTCTGGAATGGCTGGTCGGGAATGTGTGTCGCAATCAGCTATTCCGGCTTCGCTCAGCATCGGGCAGCCTGATCGCGGGGCAGGCGTTGTACTTTGACGTTAAGTCCCTAAAATAGCGGCTTTTTCAGCGGATCTGCTTATGGATTACGAATTCGGCCGGGATATTACCGGTGCTTATCAGGCGTTGTTCTCGATGGGGCACGAGGCGCTGGGAGTCTGGTTGACCGATGAGATCGGTACCGACAGGCATCGTCTGGACAGGGTGATCAGTGAGACTGAGCGTCTGTTGCAGCGTCAGGGCTGGGAGTGGTCGCAGGAAGGGCTTTCCTACAGTCTGTTTCTGAGTCGTGATGAGGCGAGCGTCAGGGCGAATGCGCTGGGGCAACCGCAGGATATGGAGATCGACGACGAGGATATGGATTTCTATGATGATGAAAGTCAGGCCAGTTGCGGGCTGGATGACTTCTACAAGGTGCTGCAGGACTGGGCTGAGTTTACCGCCTGATGGCCTGGTCTGCTGGCACGGATACAAAAACGCCCGGTGACCCGGGCGTTTTCAGTGGTGAGGAGGGTGCTCAGCTATCCAGCTTCAGCACGTCCAGGTTCTGCTTACGCACTTCCAGCAGCACGTTCGGCTCTTGCACCATATCGTGGCCATAGGATGGCACCATCTGCTTCATCTTCGCCTGCCAGGCTTCGGACGCCATCTGTTCCGGGAAGCATTTTTCGATAATGTTGATCATCGTCGGTACGGCGGTGGATGCGCCCGGGGATGCGCCCAGCAGGGCTGCCAGGGTGCCGTCGCCGGCGGTGATCGCTTCGGTACCGAATTCCAGCTTGCCGCTGCCGTGCTCGTCTTTCTTGATGATCTGCACGCGCTGACCGGCGTAGGACAGTTCCCAGTCTTCGTCTTTTGCATCCGGGAAGAAGCTGCGCAGGGACTCGACGCGGTCGGCGTGAGACTGGCGCACTTCACTGATCAGGTAGCGGGTCAGGTCCATATTCTTCATGCCGACAGAGAGCATTGGCTTGAGGTTACTCAGGCTGATGCTGCGTGGCATATCCAGTACAGAGCCTTCTTTCAGGAACTTGGTGGTAAAGCCGGCAAACGGACCAAATAACAGTGCGGTTTCGCCGTCCAGCAGGCGGGTGTCCAGATGAGGAACCGACATCGGCGGCGCACCGATTGGCGCAGTGCCATACACCTTGGCCAGATGTTTGTTCACGATCTCCGGTTTGCGGCATACCAGCCACTGGCCGCTGACAGGGAAGCCACCGTAGCCTTTACCTTCCGGAATATCTGACAGCTGCAGCAGTGGCAGGGCACCGCCACCGGCGCCGAGGAAGACGAACTTGGCATCGATCTCTTCGCACTTGCCGCTCTGCTCGTTGCGCAGCTCGACAGACCAGCTGCCATCCTGTTGTTGGTCCAGATCCTTCACGGTGCGGTTAAGCAGCAGTTCGAAGCCGTCCTGCTTCTCCAGATACTTAACCATGTTGCGCGCCAGCGAGCCGAAGTTAACATCGCTGCCGTAGCGAACACGGGTGGCGGCGACTTTCTCGCCTTCTTTCCGGTTCTGCATGATCAGCGGAATCCACTCGCGCAATACCTCAGGATCTTCACTGTATTCCATATCAGCGAAGGCTGGCTGCGAACTCAGTGCTTCGTAGCGGGTACGCAGAAACTGAACATTGTCTTCACCCCAGACAAAGCTCATATGCGGTACCGGATTGATAAACTGCTCTGGCTGCGGCAGCGCCTGCTGCTGAACCAGGTACGACCAGAACTGCAAGCTCACTTCAAAAGCGGCATTGATAGAAAAAGCTTTGGAGGTGTTAACGCCGCCGTCAGCGGTCTTAGGCGTATAGTTCAGCTCACAATAAGCTGCATGGCCTGTACCGGCGTTATTCCAGCCATCGGTGCTTTCACGGGCAACATGATCAAGGCGCTCAACCATGCTGATTTTCAAGGATGGATCTAACTGCTTTAGCAGCATCCCCAGGGTGGTGCTCATAGCACCTGCCCCGACTAGCAACACATCTACTGCTTTAGTGGTCATATGATCTTCGCCATTTATTATCAATATTGTAGTTAGAGATGACTCAGGGTGCTGGCTTGTGGCCGCTGAGCAGTGCATCTCCTGGCAAAGATGCTGGCTACCGCTCTAACCCCGATGTACCTCTCCCAGAGTTCCCTGATTGCCGGGTCATAAACATATGATTGTGACAATTTGGCCGAAACGCTGGTCGTTTGGCGCAGAATTATACGGATTTTGTGTCGGAAGTCTCGGATTATAGGACTAAAGGTGTTATCAATTAGCAGTATTGTTCTGCTAAAGTCTTAGTTATATCCACTGCTTATGTGGTGGATTAAGAGAAAATTGATCTGCCAATCGGCCAAAATAGCTGATTCTGTGAAATTATCTGATCACGACAGGCAGACGCAACGGATGGCCGCTTATGTCGCAAACGGTAACCCTTGTTGAAACGCTCAAGAAACAGCTGCGCGCACGCGGGCTGACCTATAGAGATGTCGCTGAGGCGCTGGACCTGAGCGAGGCCAGTGTTAAGCGGCTCTTCTCCGAATATAACTTCACCCTTAACCGGTTAGAGGCGATCGCCCAGCTGGCGGGGATGCAGCTGAGTGAGCTGGTGGCGATCATGTCCGCCGATATGCCGCAGCTGAAACAACTGACCCGCGAGCAGGAGCAGGTGATTGCCGATGACCTGCCATTGCTGATGGTCGCAGTCAGTGTGATCAATGGCTTCAGTTTTGGTGATCTGCTACAGCAGTATCAGTTGTCTGAGACCGACTGTATCGGCTATCTGGCGAAACTGGACAGGCTGCGGATTATTGAGTTGCAACCCCGCAACCGGATTCGCCTGCTGGTATCCCCGAACTTTCGCTGGCTGCCCAACGGGCCGATACAGCGTTTCTTTCTGGACAAGGTGCAGCAGGACTTCTTTAACTCCGGATTTGATAAGAGTACAGAGAGCCTGGTGGTGCTGAACGGAGTCCTGAGTCAGGCCTCTAATGCCGAGCTGCAGAAAAAGATGCAGCGTCTGGCGCGCGACTTTAATGAACTGCTGCGAGAAGACGCCGCCCTGTCACTGGATGAGCGTAAAGGCACTACTATGGTGCTGGCCCTGAGGCAGTGGCAGTTTAAGCCGTTTAAGCGTCTTCAAAAGTAAATGGATTGCGATCAGGTTACCAAGTGATCTGGTTGAAATGGCTGCTTGCCAATTGGTTCTGATTCGTATTTCATTGTTTCCGGTTTTGACGGACTGTGCCGTTTCAGGGATGATTTTTCCGAAGCTTTATAACTCTCGGCGACGAAACGTTGTCAGGCTTATTGGAACTTTTATCTCTGTATATTTATCACTCAATGGCAGGATTTTTTAGCACTTCAAAGTGCTATTGTTTTCCTGAGCGAGGAAAATGAGTGGTGTAGTTCATGCTCAGCTATTTTGAAATTAAGGAGAGAAGAGTGAAATCAATCTGGTTACGTCTGATGTTGCTGCCGTTCGTTCTGTTGCTTGCATCCTGTGCAACGGTCAATACGGTAGCGAATGCCCCTGAAACTGAGGGAGTTAGCAGCTACTTTGACGAAGATTATGATCTGGTGAAGGAGGCCGTGACAAACTCCATTTATAACTTGGGTGTAGACATAAAGATGCAGCGGGATATCGGCAGCCGACATTCAATTGTGTTTAGCAAAGATATGTCGGCTTTCAGTTGGGGAGAAGTCGGTCGCGTCATGGTTATTCCAATGGATGACGGTCGCTCAAAAGTTACTGTATATACGGAAAAGAGATCTAAATATCAGTTAACGGGTACGAGCGAAAACGAATTTGCACAAGAGATTTTCTTAAGCACTAGAAATATTTTGGCGGTGCTGAAGTAGTATGCCTGCTCAAAAGTAAGCCGGTATACCAGAATAACGGCTAAAGTAATAAGGAAGCCGCAGCTTTGAAGAAAGGCTGCGGCTTCCTTGTATTTATGGCACCTTACCAGCAGGGGGAGGATGAATGGGCAAGTTTATTCCAAAGGTTGCTGCCGTCGGTGTTACTTCATGAAACTGAAGATCTTGTCAGCTGCGCTATTGTTTGTGACGCACCTCAATATTTACGCCGCCGATATCACGATACAGGTGTCAGACTCTGAAGTGCTGCAGCCGATACCGCCGGGCGTGGTTGGCTGGGGAGCAATGTGGAAGCAGAAGATGCTCTGGCCCGCACCACCGGCCAGCATGACCGATCAGCAACATCAGGCCTATATCCGTCAGCTGGGCCTGCGCAACCTGTCGCAGGTGCAGGCGGCCGATATGCGCAATATCAGCTGGCCCTGGGGTGTTAGCTTTTCCACCTGGGGCGTTAACTGGGAGAACAGCGCGAAGCCCTGGAGCCAGCGGGTGGCTGATTGTGCGCGAATCCTTAACCGCACCAGCCCCTGGTGTGAGAAGACGGTTGTGGGAGTCGGTGATCTAATGGCGCTGGCGGATATCTGGCAGCTTGAGGCCCTCACTGTCGCTGTGCCGCTGGCGGTGATCGATGGCCGGCGTACCCGCTGGGGGCCGGGTTTCTTTGATCAGACCTTTTCCGACCACACCATCGAGCAAATAGCCGATCACGGCTATCGTCTGGTCGAGTTAATGAAGCAACAGCCCGGCTGGAAACGCCTGCAGCGGGTCTACCTCTCGGCCGGTACCGAGTGGCGTCACTACAGGTTGCGTAATCCCTCATCCGCGGTGCTTAGCTACGCCAAGCTATTGCGACGCCTGCGGGAGAAAATTGCCGACAGCAAAGTGATCATCGTTGGTTCGGCCTCGGACTCCACCGATATCCCCGGTATCAAACACCAGCAGGCGATATCCTGGAATCGCTACCTCTATCGCGAGCTGCACAATGTGCCGGGTATCGCACTGGATCTGCACCGTTATCGTGGCATGATCGGCACCCAGGCCGACAGTAACGGCCGCACTCCGCTCAATTTCCATAATGTAGAGGCCATGCTGGCAACCGGTGCAGGGCAGCGGCAGTACCTGACGGTCAAGCCCGCTGACTGGGGTGAGTCGGGTCCGACAATGCCGACCGTGTTGCTGGAAAATGCTATTCATGGCCGTATGGCCGATCACAGCACTCACTCCTCTCAACCGATTCCCTGGCCAGTGGCGATGGCCCATGCTGATCTGGTGCGTGAGGCGCTGGCCAGCGAAGCACTAACCTTTCTGGGCTGGACCTGGTTTCCCGAAGATCTGCCGGAGGAGTGGCCTCACGGGGCGCTCAGGCCGGATGGTCGCCTCAGTGCGCCAGCCAGGGCGCAGGGCTTTCTCAGTCACTATCATCGTGGCAATCGCGTGAATCTGACAATCAGCGATGAGTCCGCTATCCGGGCTAATGCGGTCGTTGGTGCTAAGGGAAAGTTAGCGCTTTATGGTGGCAACTTCAGCCAGCAGGCAAACCGGTTGCGGATCGGGCTTTTGCATAAAGGAAAGGTGGCTGGAAGTCTGGAGCTGATGAGCGCAGCGGGTATCCATCAGCAGTCATTGACACTGCCTGCCACGATCAGCTTGCCATCTCTAACGTTGTGGCGCTGGCAGGCTCGCTGAATTCTGCAGGCCGTATAAACAGAAAACCGCAGCCCGAAGGCTGCGGTTTCAGAGTGCTTGCGGCTTTAAGCTTGTCGCTCGAAGATGCTCTTAAGCGATCTCTTTCTCTTTCTGAGTTTCAGTCGCTTTAGCTTTCTTAGCCCAGAAGTCAGCGTTCTTGATACCCAGTTTTTCAGGGTTGAAGCTGTATCTGGCCACACCGGCTTTACGCTGCGCTTCATAATCCTTCAGCGCTTTGATTGCAGGCTTGGAGGCGAAGAAGATGATCAGGATGCCGACAATGTTCAGCCATGCCATCAGGCCAACACCTACGTCGCCCAGACCCCACGCCAGATCCGCAGTCTTGATCGCGCCGTAGAAAGTAGACGCCATGATTGCAACTTTCAGAAGCATAGTCAGGCCAGGGATCGGCAGAGAGCGCTGGATGTAGGCAACGTTAGTCTCGGCGATGTAGTAGTAGGCCAGGATGGTGGTGAAGGAGAAGAAGAACAGGGCAAAAGCGACAAACGGAGCGCCTACGCCTGGCAGTACATTCTCGATCGCCATCTGGGTGAACATTGGACCGTTAGCCGCGATGTTCGCACCGATGTTCTGGATCAGGAAGCCTTCGCCGCCGTGTACGTTGTAAGCACCGGTGATCAGGATCATCAGCGCAGTCGCAGTACATACAAACAGAGTATCGATGTAAACGGAGAATGCCTGTACCAGACCCTGCTGAGCCGGGTGGTCAACTTCAGCGGCAGCGGCAGCATGAGGACCTGTACCCTGGCCGGCTTCGTTGGAGTAAACACCACGCTTAACGCCCCAGCCAATTGCCGCGCCGAAGCCCGCCATCGGTGTGAATGCGTCTTCCAGAATCATGCCGAAGATGCCTGGTAGCATATCAACATTCAGCAGAACGATTACGGAAGCGATGATGATGTAGGCCAGTGCCATGAATGGCACAACGATCTGGGTAAAGTTAGCGATACGCTTAACGCCACCGAAGATGATGAAGCCGAGTACCAGAACAACTACGGTGCCGGTAGCGACTTTAGCGAAGCTCAGTGCGCCGAACAGTGAGGTCTCGATGACGCTGCCGCTGCCGACTACCGCTTCTACCGCGTTACCGATGCTGTTGGACTGAACGCCTGGCAGGAACAGGCCGCAGGCTGCGATCGTCGCGATAGCGAAGATCCAGGCGAACCATTTCTGGCCCATTGCCTTCTCGAAGTAGAAAGCCGGACCACCACGGTACTGACCTTCGTGCTCTTCTTTGTAGATCTGTGCCAGGGTGGATTCAGCGTAAGCAGTTGCTGCGCCCAGGAAGGCTACAACCCACATCCAGAAGACCGCACCCGGACCACCGAAGCCGATCGCAGCCGCAACACCGGCAATGTTACCGGTACCGACACGTCCGGACAGGGATACTGCCAGTGCCTGGAAAGAGGAGATCCCTTTTTCAGAACTCTTATTGGAAAGCAGAAGCCTCCACATCTCGCGGAACATGCGAACCTGCACGAAGCGCGTCATGATGGAGTAGAAAAGACCAGCGCCAAGGCAAAGATAGATCAGTGCCGGGCTCCAGATGATGCCGTTCATAAAATCAACAAATGCTTGCAAAGGACGAGTCCCCCCGTGGATTCCGTTGTTTTAACGGTAATTAGAATTATTGGTGGGATGATTCTATAGAGAGCGCTTTGGAGTGATTTTCTGAAAGCTGTGTAAAAACGTTAAAAATATATGCAATTGACAGCCATAAAAGGGAAAAAGGTCTGGAAAAGTGCTTGGCTGCGTAGTGCTACTTAGGGGCTACGTAGTTGTGATTAGGGGATTTTTAAGGGAAATTTCGGGAGGGATTTCCTACCGAGAATCGCACTCCTTTGCGGCAAAGTCATCAGGCTAATAGTCTAATGACAGCACCTATCTAAACGGTTGTTCGGGCAGTCCAGGCAGCTAAAGATCCACGGGCGGGAAATAGCCGAATTGATCAGGTCTGATCGAAAATCATACTAAAGTAGCGAGAACAGGGATTGTTATTTAATTAGTGTTATCTATATTAGGTGGTTCTAATAAAAAGAGTCCGGCCAGCTACCTGGACCGGTAATTCAAGGAGATGAACATGGCCCGTGTTGTGATTGTTGGTGCAAGTACCGGCGGCTTGCCGATGGCTTATGATATTCGCAAAGCGCTTTCCCAAGACCATGAGGTGACCGTCGTATCCAATACGGCCGAGTTTCAGTTTGTTCCTTCTAACCCCTGGGTGGCTGTTGGCTGGCGTAAACCTGAGGATATTACGTTTCCCCTGGAGCCGGCACTGGTGCGTAAGGGGATCGACTTTATCCACTGCGCCGCCCGTCATATCAACGCAGAACACAACCAGCTGTTGCTGAGTGATGGCCGCGTTCTGGACTATGACTACCTGGTTCTGGCAACCGGCCCTAAACTGACCTTCGATGAAGTCGAGGGGCTGGGACCGAATGGCGGCTTTACCAATTCGATCTGCACCACCGGGCATGCGATTAAAGCCTTTGATCAATGGCAGACGTTCTGTGAGCGGCCGGGTCATACGGTCGTGGGGGCGGTACAGGGAGTCTCCTGTTTCGGGCCGGCTTACGAGTTTGCCATGATTATGGATAAGGATCTGCGCAAGCGAAAGCTGCGGGATCGGGTGCCGATGACCTTTATTACACCCGAACCCTATATCGGTCATATGGGGCTGGGTGGGGTAGGGGATTCAAAGACACTGCTGGAATCCGAGTTCCGCCAGCGCCATATCAACTGGATCTGCAATGCGAAGGTGACCCGGATTACCTCCGAAGCGATCTATGTGGATGAGCTGGATGCTCAGGGGGCCTTGCTGAAACAACATGAATTGCCCAATACCTTCAGTATGCTGATGCCGCCGTTCAAGGGTGTCGATCTCTACGATGACGCGCCGCAGGGGCTGGTTAACCCACGTGGTTTCGTACAGGTGGATGCCTTTAACCGTAACCCCGTCTTTCCCAATATCTACGCTCTGGGTGTCGGCATCGCCATTCCTCCGCTGGAAGCAACGCCCGTACCGGTAGGGGTACCGAAGACCGGCCTGATGATCGAAGGGATGGTGACCGCTATCTGCGCCAATATCAAAGCTGAAACGGAGGGGCGGGAGCCTCAGGAGCAGGCCACCTGGAATACGATCTGCCTGGCGGATATGGGCGATACCGGTGTCGCCTTTGTTGCACTGCCGCAGCTGCCGCCACGTAATGTGACCTGGGCCCGTAAGGGGAAGTGGGTGCACCTGGCCAAAGTCGCCTTTGAGAAGTACTTCCTGCATAACATGAAAAACGGCAATGCCGAGCCTGTCTATCAGAAGTACATCCTGAAGATGCTGGGCATCGCCCGTATTAGAAGCGACGAGAAAAAATAACATTGCTGCCTTATCCCGGGGAGACAACGGAGTCCTCCCCGGCGCTCGTATCCTGACCGTTGCTTCATTGCGCCAGTAGCTGCTGCAGCTTGCTCAGGCAGCCCTCCCAACCCTGCTGATGTTTGTCGCGTAACTCCTCGTCTGCAAATTCACGGTGGATCAGGTCCAGCTGGCAACGAGTGTCACTCAGCGCGGTAAAGCGCAGCTCTACCCGGCTGGCACATTCAGCGTGCTGCCACTGCCAGCTGAAAACCAGTTTCTGGTTTTCAATAACATCAATGTAGTGACCGGTGACGATATGCTGCTCGCCATCGGGCTGTTCCATGACCACTCGATATTGTCCGCCGATTGCCGTGTCGGCACTGACTTCCGTTGCTTTCAGGTCGCCCGGTGCCAGCCAGCGGCTCATCAGTGCCGGGTGGGTCCAGGCTTTGAACAGCCTGGCGGCGGAGGCCTCAAATTCCTGACAGATATGAAGCTGATACATCGTTCACCTCCTATTCGTAATTGCGGAGCGCAGGTTCAGGCCTGCTGATCCGGTTTCTCGATAAGCCCGGAAAGGGCGTCCAGTCGCTGTTGCCAGAAACGGCGGTAGACGCTGATCCAGTCCAGGGCCCCGCTGAGCTGCTCCGGCCTGAGCAACAGGTAGTAACTGCGACCGGATTTTCGCCGTTGTATCAAGCCTGCGCTTTCCAGCACCTTAATATGTTTCGAGACTGCGGCCAGAGACATATCGAAGGGTGCCGCCAGCTCGCTCACCGAACACTCCTTCTGTGCCAGCATATGGATCAGCTGGCGCCGGGTGCTGTCAGCCAGTGCCATAAAGACCTGATCCAGTTTGGCGTCAGCATCGGCCGGTTGTTGCTTACTCTTGTTTTCAGACACAGTGTTTTCTTATTTAACCAGTTGGTTAAATATTAGTCGGCATTCTGTTTTATTCAACTAACTGGTTTAATATTTTGGCATTCAAATTCTTGAAATAGGCGGCTCCGCCGGATGGTGTCGGAGGCCTGCTCGCTATAAGCTGCTGTTTTAACCTGTGTTATTTCTGTTCCGGATTGACCGGGCAGTACCTCGAAAAGGGAAGGGTGCTCAGCTGTATGATCCTTAAGCCAGATAAAGACGGTGTATTTAACGTCACCTTCCTGCTGTTTCCCGAATATGCCATGGTGGCACTGATGTCGGCGATCGAGCCGATGCGGGTGGCAAACCGGTTTGCGGGTAAGACCGTATTTCGCTGGGAGATCACCACCGAGGATGGTGAGCCGGTGGAGGCCAGCAATGAGATGGCCCTGCGTGATGCGCGCCGGGTTGGCGATGTCGGCCAGATCGACAATCTGTTTTTGTGCTCAAGCTTTAATCCGGAAAAGCATGTCCGTAAAGAGACAGTAAGCTGGCTGAGAAAACAGGCCCGGCAGGGCACGGTGATCGGTGCCATGGATACCGGCTGTCACTGGCTGGTCGAAGCCGGATTGCTGAAAGACCGGCGGATCACTATGCACTGGGAAGGTGTGCCGGCATTCCAGGAAATGCATCCGGCGCTGATGATTACTAATGAGCTGTTCGAGATCGACAAGGGACTGATCACCTGTGCCGGTGGCAGCTCGGCGATCGACCTGATGTTGCACATTATTCAGACCGAGCTGGGCCATGAGCTGGCGATGATGATCTGTGAGCAGTTCATCAAGAGTGGTATCCGGCAGAAATCCGATAAGCAGCGTATCGACCTGTCGGCACGGCTGAAGATCCATCATCCGCGATTGCTGCGGGTGCTGGCGAAGATGGAAGAGAATCTGGAAACTCCCCTGTCACCGGGGCAGTTGGCGGAATTTGCCCACCTCTCGGTGCGTCAGCTGGAACGGCTGTTTCGCAGCCATCTGCAACATTCTCCATCTGAGTACTATATGAAACTGCGGCTGGAGCGGGCGCGGCAGCTGCTGAAGGAGTCCAGTCTCAGTGTCTCCGAAGTCGCTATTGCCTGCGGCTTTGGCTCGGCGTCCCACTTCACCCGCACCTATCGCAAGCATTTTGCCTGCAGTCCGCGCGAGGAGCGCTGAGCCGGTCCTGAGTTAGCTGTTGAAATTCCCCTGCGGGCAGCAAGCCCGCCGCGACCTACCCCTGAATCTATCGTGCGCTGTTGATCGGATTCGCCGTTTTCTGGTACTTCAGCGACAACCTTATCTGTTGTCTAAATCCCGCTTCTACTGGTCCGCGCAAGATGGCGAATTTGCGCAGAAAAGCGACGAATCTGATCAAGTGGCTCAGTCCGCTATTGCCGTAGTTTTAAAACAGATTCGGGCAGCGCCGGTATCGCGATCACGCGGCCGGGCTGCCGTCGCTAACAAAAATAATTCAGCGGAGAGCTACAGATGGATTTCAACCTGTCGAAAGAGCATCAGGCGTTGCAGGCCAAGGCACAGGAATTTACCGAACAGGTGCTGTTCCCTCATGAGATGGAGTGTGAGGAGAACGATGGCATCAGCCGGGAGACTCACCAGAGTATCATCCAGTCGGTGATGGACTGGGAATTCAACGCGCCGAACCACAGCAAGGAAGATGGCGGTCAGGGCTTCAGTATCTTTGAGCAAACTATCCTTAACGAACAGCTGGGCAAGGCCACTGGCGCGATCTGGGATGCGCTCTGGTATCCCTCCTATCCGATGCGCTTTGCTTCTCAGGCGCAGAAGGAGGAGTACCTGATCCCGACCTGCCAGGGCAAGCGCCGCGATGCCTATGCCATCACTGAAGCGGATGCCGGTTCCGATCCGCGTCAGTGCCTGACCCGGGCTGATAAGGTGGACGGTGGCTGGAAGATCAGTGGCGAGAAGTGGTTTGTCACTATCGGCGATATCGCCGACTACATCCTGGTGCATGCCCATGTCGACGGTGATCCGGATAAGCCGACGGTATTCTTTGTCGATAAGGACCTGCCGGGTGTCGAACTGAAACGCACGCCACTCTATACCCATCATTTCGCCTTCAAGCACCCGGAGTACATCTTTAACGATGTGATTGTCGGCGATGACAAAGTGCTGGGCGAGATCGGTCAGGGCTATGACATGACGAAGGACTGGTTTGTCGAGGCCCGCCTGGGTATTGCCGCGCGCTGTGTTGGCGGTGCGATCCGCGCCGCAGAGGAAGCTAACGCCTATGCCGCTAACCGTATCCAGTTCGGGCAGCCGGTGCGTGACTTCCAGGCGATCGAATTTATGCTGGCGGATATGGCGGTTGAGATCATGGCGGCCAAATCGATGCTCTACCGCCTCAGCTGGGAGATCGACCAGAGCGGTGATCGTAAGCGTAACCATGCCCGTGCGGCGGCGCTGAAACTGCATTGCTCTGAGATGGTGGGGCGGGTGTGTGACAAGGCGGTCCAGGTGATGGGTGGCCGGGGCTACATGCGTGAACAGGCGGTCGAGCGTCTGTGGCGTGATACCCGCGTCGATCGTATCTGGGAAGGCACCTCTGAGATCCAGCGCGTCATCATCGGTGGCCAGATCAAGAAACGCGGCCTGGATATCTACACTGGCTGGTAATCCCTCCCCGGGGTGTGGTTTCCGCCACACCCCAACTTCCTATCAAGATCTGTTCAGGTTTTTGTTATGTCTAAACAAAATAACCTGCGGCGCCTTATGGCGCCGCGAAGCATCGTGATGATCGGTGGGTCCAACCTGGCTGAGCCGATCCACAACACCCGGGCGATCGGTTTTGACGGTGAAATCTGGGTGGTGAACCCGAAATACGATGAGATTGCCGGAATCCCCTGTTACCGCAGCATTACCGACCTGCCCGGAGCACCGGATGCGGCCTTCGTTGCCGTCAATGCGGCGCTGACGGTGCCGGCGGTTGCCCAGTTGAGTGAAAAGGGCTGTGCCAGTGCGGTGTGTTACGCCGCCGGTTTTGCCGAAGTGGGTGAGGAAGGCGCGCAGTTGCAACAGCAACTGATCGACGCCGCAGGCGAGATGGCGCTGGTAGGGCCAAACTGCTACGGCCTGCTGAATTTCAGCAATGGCGTGGCGTTGTGGCCGGACCGGTTATCCGGCGAGAAACATCCTAAAGGGGTTGCCATCATCAGCCAGAGTGGCAACCTGGCCCTGAACCTGACCATGCAGCAGCGTTCGGTGCCGATCAATCATATGATCAGTGTCGGCAATCAGGCTATTTTAGGTATCGGTGACTATATAGAGCCGCTGCTGGAAGATGACAGCGTCTGCGCCATCGGCCTCTATATCGAGGGGCTGAAGGATATTCGTGGCTTCAGTCAGGCGGCGCTGCTGGCGTTGCAGAAAGGGGTGCCATTGGTTGTGCTGAAGGCCGGGACTTCGGAACTCGGTAGTCAGTTGGCCCTGAGCCATACCAGCTCGCTGGCGGGTTCTGACGAGATGTATCAGGCACTGTTTGACCGCCTCGGTATTATGCGGGTGCACTCCCAGGCGGAGCTGCTGGAAACCCTCAAGCTGGCGGCTATCTGTCGGCCTCCTGAAACTGGCCGGGTTGGCGTGCTGACCTGTTCCGGCGCTGACTCGGCACTGATTGCCGATGGCCTTGACGAGCGGGGGCTGACATTACCGTCCCTCACCGCCAGTCAATGCGCGACCCTGCGCCCGCTTCTGCCCGACTTCGTGACCCTGAGTAATCCACTGGATTACAACACCACGATCTGGGGCGACCTGGAAACCTGTACCCAGGTTTTCGGGGCGATGATGGATGGCGATAGTGATACCAATATCCTGGCGCTGGATTTCCCTAAACCGGGTGTCGGTAGCGACCGGGAATGGCAGGCTGCGGTAGATGCGATGATCGCCGCCCATCAGCAGCGCAGTAAGACGACCATTGTGCTGTCCAACCTCAGCGAGCTGCTGGCCGAAGATGCCCGCCAGCGAATGGTCGAGGCTGGTGTGGCGCCGATGCAGGGCCTTGAAGAGGGATTGTCGGCTCTGGCGGCACTGGTGCGCTTTGCTCAGCGGCGTAAACAGATCCTGGCGATGAGTGACCCACAACGGCTGATTCTGCGTCAAAGTGAGTTGTCCGACGGGGACAGCCGGATGTTGGATGAGTGGGTCTCGAAGCAGTTGCTGGGACACTATGGCCTGCCGTTGCCGGGTGGCCAGCTGGCCGACCTGGCATCGGTTGCTACCGTTGCCGACAGTGTCGGGTATCCGGTGGTGATGAAAGCTGTGAGTGACCGCCTGGCGCATAAGACCGAAGCCGGTGCCGTGGTGCTGAATCTGCAGGATGCCGCAGCGGTCAGTGCGGCCGCCGAAGTCATGTCAAACCGGCTGCAGGCACAGGGGCTGGAGCAGTTTAGTTTCCTGATCGAGCCGATGGTGTCTGACGCTGTTGGTGAACTGATTATCGGCCTGAAGCGTGATGAGCAGTTTGGCCTGGCGCTGATTATCGGCACGGGTGGCGTGCTGGTGAATCTGCTGAATGACAGTGCCACGCTGTTGCTGCCAACCGATCGCTCTGCCATTGCCGGGGCCATCGAATCGCTCAAGGGCTATCCGCTATTACAGGGCTATCGCGGCCGTGAGGCGGGGGATATCGAGGCTGCGGTAGATGCGGTGATGGCGGTGGCGGATTTCGCCATGGAACACTGGCACAGCGTCACTGAGCTGGATATCAATCCACTGATGGTGCGCCCGCAGGGCAAAGGGGTGGTTGCGGTGGATGCGCTGGTGCGGCGGGTTGCGACTAACTGAATAAAAAGACCCGAAACAACAAAACCCGGCACAGTGATGTGCCGGGTTTTTCTATTGATGGCAGGGGGCTTAACGTCCCTGCCAGACCGGTGCGCGTTTCTCGGCAAAGGCGCGGGCGCCTTCGACGGCATCCTCACTGTCATACAGCTTGTCGACGGTGGCGAACTGGCGTCGGCCAATACGGTTCATCGCTTCCTGAAAGCTGAGTGATTCCGCTTCCCGTGCAACTTCTTTGATGGCCGCGAATACCAGCGGCGGGCCGGATGCCAGCAGGCGGGCGATCTCCCAGACGCGCTCCATCAGCCGCTCTTTGGGCATGACTTCGTTCACCAGCCCCCAGCGATGGGCTTCCTCCACATCCATCCAGCGTCCGGTCAGCAGCAGGTCCATCGCTACATGGTAGGGTATCCGCTTCGGCAGCTTAACGGTGGCGGCATCGGCCAGGGTGCCTGCGGTAATCTCCGGCAGGGCAAAGCTGGAATGGTCGGCACAGTAGATCAGGTCTGCTGACAGGGCCAGTTCGAAGCCACCGCCGACCGCCATGCCGCTGACGGCAGCGATCACTGGTTTGTTCAGGTCGCGCAGCTCCTGTATACCGCCAAATCCGCCGACACCGTAGTTGCCATCCACCGCCGCGCCCCCGGCAGCGGCCTTGAGGTCCCAGCCGGCACAGAAAAAGCGATCCCCGGCGGTTTTAATGATCGCAACTTTCAGCGCCGGGTCATCACGGAACTCCCTGAAAACCAGTCCCATGCGGCGGCTGGTTTCCAGGTCGATCGCATTGGCCTTGGGGCGGTCCAGCTCTATCTCCAGGATGCCGTCTTCGCGGCGGATATTCAGCAGGTTGTCACTCATTGTTATTGTTCTCTTCAGTTATCACTGCATAACCAAACCGAGGTTGTGCGATCAGCACCGCCGGGTTTGATACGGAAGGGTGTGGATGAACTCTACCGCTGCAGGGCGCGCGGGCTTTTGATCGGATTCGCCGTATTCTGGTACCGCTGCGACATACCGGGCCGCAGGGCCAGCCGGGGCTGGAAATAAGGAAGGCCGGGCGGATGCCGGGCCTTAAGTGGTTTTGAAGCGGCGCTCAGTGCGGCAGGTAGTTGTGGCTCCACTCTGTAGCGGCGATGCCCTGTTCGATCAGGCTGTCGATTTGATGGTCGTCATAGCCGAGCTGTTGCAGCGTTGTCCGGGTATGGGCTCCGTATTTTGGCATCGCGGTCGGTAATACTACGGCGGCATCGTTCGGACGTATCGCGTTGGGGGCGATCAGTTCGACCGCGTGACCGCAGGGGTGATCGGCGTGACGGATGAATGCCACGCTATGTTCTCCCTTCAGATCGATGCCACTCTCTGGCGTCATCAGGTTGTTGTGGCGCAGCTGGCTCATGGTGGCCAGCGGCTGGCAGCCGATATCTGCTGCTTTAAGTGTTTGCTGCCAGTCACTGCAGCAGCGACTTCTGAACAGTGCCTCAAGCTGCTGTTCCAGCTCCGCCGTATCCTCAATTGGGGGCAGGTCCAGGGTATCGAGCAGGGCCGCCAGCTGGCGCTTAGGTTCCAGGGCCAGGAAGAACCAGCTGTCGGCCGCCTGGTAGCAGCGATAGAAGGGGTTGGCACCCTTAACCTCGCGGCCACTGGGTTCGTTAAAGGGCTTGCGGCCCGGATAGTCATACATAAAGGGTGCCTGGATTAGTTGTCCGGCGGCCACCAGTGAACTGCGGGCGAGCGAGCCACCGCCACCACGTGCCCGCTTGACCAGTGCGATGCCGATCGCCTGGGCGGCACAATAGCCGCCCAGTACATCGATGGTGCCGAAGTGGGCGTGTTCTTCAGGGGTCTCCATGCCGCCGCCAAAGCGGGACATGATGCCGGTGGTGGCCTGTACCAGGTCGTCATAACCGGGGTGGTTACTGCGAGGGCCTGTTGCGGGGCCGCCGTAGGCATCGAACTGGCACAGTATGATCTCAGGGTTGTGTTGCTGCAGAGCCTGTTGCGTCAGGCCGAGACGCTCCAGTTGTGCGTCGCTGGCGTTGATGGTGACGATGTCGAAGTCTGGCAGCATGCAGTGCAGTACTTCCTGTCCGTGCGGGGATTTCAGATCGAGCAACAGACTGGACTTGCCCTGATTTGCCTGCATACCGAATACAGTGCTGTTCCAGGGATCGAGAGTGGGTTGCGGCGGATCGATACTGAGCACCTCAGCGCCAAAGCGGGCCAGGGTTCCGGCGATGGTCGGGCCTGCGATTACATTGGTCAGGTCGAGGATACGTATCCCCTCCAGCCAGCCTTTATTTTCCGGCGGCTGATGAGATGCTGCCGCTTTGCTGGCATCGGAATTGGCTGAGCGCCGCCGCCAGTCTGCCAGTGTGGCTTCGATGGTGGCACGACTCTGCCCGTTGGCATGGGCCGCCTTTTTGTTCAGCACGGCTTTATCGTTATGCAGCCAGCAGATATTGCCAAACTGGCGCATGGTGCTGAAGCGCGGGTCTTCGACTTCCAGTACATTGCCCGACTGCAGGGCATGATCTGAATTTAACCACTCCTGTGTCAGCTGATGGGCGCAGCCCGGCACGCCCGCATCGCCAAAGATCTGTTGCCATTCATAGGCCGGCCGGGTGGCGAAGGCGGTTTTCATCCGCTCGGAAACGACGCTCGCCCAGTCGGGAGAGAGGGGGTAGGAGACCAGGGTGCAGTCGGCACCCTCGGGCCAGTCGGCCATATCCAGGTAGGCGCTGTGGGTCGGGATACCGGCCGCTTCGATCTCCTGCCAGATCCCCAGTACCTTGAGACAGTTGATCGGATGGCGGCTATGGGATGAGCAGACGGCATAGAAAGGGCGGCCATCCTGGCAGCGGTAGGTACGATAGAACGGATCGAGAAACTCCTGCAGGTCGGGGTACTGCAGGTCGAGGGGCTCAGCGTTGGCCCGGCGGCGCTCTATCTCCAGCTCGCGGGGCGATTTGTAGCGATCCGGCAGGCCTTCGACATGCATCGAGTTATACGCCAGGCCCTCCATCAGTGCAGCGGAGATGGGGACTTCGATCCTGTCGCCGCATCCGCTTTGCTCCCGGGCAAACAGCGCCAGTGCTACCGATGTGGCACCCAGTACCGAGGCGTAGGCTGAAGCCAGCGGCAGCGGAGAGAACGATGGGTTGATGCCCATCAGGATGCGGTTGAGCCCCATATCGGTGAACTGGCCTACGGCGGCTGCGATAATTCCCTCCCAGGCGGGCAGGTCGGCATACTCCCGGTCGTGCTCTGAGAAGCCGGGCAGCGAGAGATAGACCAGGCCGGGGTTAGCCTGACGCATCGCGACGGCGTCCAGTCCCAGCCGCTCCATCACGCCGGGGCGGAAGTTCTCGATCAGGACATCGGCATTGCGAATCAGCTCCTGTGCCAGCTCAAGGTCAGCTGCCTGTTTCAGGTCCAGCTGGATACGTTGCTTACCCCGGTTGAGGATGGCATCCGCCGGATTGTCCCAGCGAGGGCCGCCCGGAGGATCGATATGGATGACTTCCGCCCCCTGGTCCGCCAGCATCATCGCCACGGCTGGGCCGGCAATATACTGGCCGAAATCTACTACCCGGTAACCACTCAGTGGTCGCTTGTTCTCTGTTGTCATAGCCGTTTCCGTTGTTATTTTTTATCGGACCTGGCCGATCCTATTGGATTGCCTCAGGGCGGCATATCGGATAATTTTCAATCAGGTGTTAGAAGAATTCTAACGGTTAAGTGAAGCCTGAAATCGTTGTTAACCGCTGGTTTTTGATCAGCGCCGGAGCCCGCTCAATGGATATGCAGACCATCAAAACCTTCTTTACACTGGCTGAAGTCAAGCGCCTGAGTCTTTGTGCTGAACAGCTTTGCCTGACCAAGTCGGCGTTGAGTTCGCGTATCAAGCAGCTGGAGCAGGAGCTGGATCAGATCCTGTTCCAGCGTGATGCCAAAGGGATGCTGTTAACCAATGCCGGACGGCGTTTTTATCATCATGCCCTGGCGATGCAGCAACGCTGGGAACGGGCACGGCGGGAGATCGCACTGGGAGATGAGCAGGCAGCATCACTACGCCTCGGTGCCCACCCGACACTGGCGCGGGACCTGCTGTTGCCCTGGAGTGGCCGGCTGAAACAGCAGCATCCGGATCTGACCCTGCATATGGAGGTGGATTACTCCAGCGAGATGGTACGGCAGGTAGCGGCGGGGGAGCTGGATATCGGCCTGATTCTGGTGGCCGATACGACGGCCGGGCTGGTGGTCGAACAGGTGTTTGAGGACCGGCTGCTGATGGTTTCAACCCGGGCGACCGAACTGGCGCAGGTCAGCGCCGAGCAATATCTCTATCTGGACTGGGGCTGGGGGTACAACGCCGCCCATGCGGAACGCCTGCCGCAACTGGAAAACAGCGGTGTCTCCTGTGGCCTGGGCGCGCTGGGCCTGCCCTGGCTGGAGTCCCAGGGAGGGACAGCCTATCTGCCGGAGCGGCTGGTGGGCGAGTCAGTGAAATCGGGACAGCTGCTGCTGGTGGAGGATGCGCCGCAATTTCGCCGTCCGGTGTTTGCCACGTTTTCCCGCGAGCCGCTGGATCCGGTGCTGGTTGAACAGGCGTTAGGTGTATTAGCCGGATTGACGCTTGCTACCCGCTAAAACAAAAAAACGCGGCCAGCTGGGGCTGGCCGCGTGGTTGCAGCGAGGTGTTTCTATAGCTTTAGATCAAACGGCTTCGCTCTCTGCTGCTGTTGGCTGATCTTTAGCGCGCCGTTCCTGGATCAGGGATTTCAGCACCCCGGCTGTCATCAGCAGGATAATCACACTCAGTGGCAGTGCGGCGGCGATATTCGCCGTCTGCAATGCACTCAGGCCACCGGCCACCAGCAGTACGGCGGCAACCAGTCCGATCACGATGCCCCAGAAAATGCGGAAGATCTTCGGTGGCTCCTCGTTACCCAGCGACAGGATGGTGGTCAGTACCAGGGTGCTGGAGTCGGAAGAGGTGATAAACCAGCTCAGCAGCAGGAATACCATCATCGCGGAGATGATCCAGCCGAGGGTGCCGTCGCCGGCAATGCCATCGGAGCTGGCAAACAGCGCCGCAGGCAGGTTCCAGGCTTTCACCAGGTCGATCAGTCCGGCGCTTCCCGCGCCGCCCGCCGCATTCAGCTCCTGGAACAGGGCTGTGCCACCGAAGATGCCGAGCCAGACAAAGATCACCAGGGTCGGTACGAAGAGTACGCCGATCACGAATTCACGCAGTGTGCGGCCGCGGGAGATGCGGGCAATAAACAGGCCAACAAACGGAGCCCAGGCCAGCCACCAGCCCCAGTAAAATACGGTCCAGCCATTCTGCCAGGCTGCCGGGCCTTCCTCTTCAGGGAACCAGAGCCCCATCTGGACGAAGTTGGCCAGGTAGTCACCCAGCGATTCTGCAAACACACTCAACAGCCAGGCAGTCGGGCCGCCAAACAGGAAAAAAGCAATGACCAGAACCGACACCACAATATTCCATTCGGAGATAATCTTGATACCGCGACCGACGCCGGACAGTGCCGACATGATAGAGAGTACCGAGATGATCGCGATCAGCACCAACTGGGTGTTGGTGCCGGAATCGACACTGATCAGCCGTTCCAGGCCCACTGCCATCTGGCTGACACCGAGGCCCAGCGACGTGGCAACACCAAAGACGCAGCCCATCACGCCGAGGATATCGACTACATGACCGATCGGGCCGTAGATGCGGTCACCGATAAACGGGTAGAGGCAGGAGCGCAGCGCCAGTGGCAGCTTTTTGCGGTAGGCGAAATAGGCCAGGGACATGCCGACGATGACGTAGACCGCCCAGCCGTGGAAGCCCCAGTGGAAGTAGGTGACGCGCAGCGCGTCGACGGCCCGGTCGTGACCGATCGCCGCCGCCCCGGCCATATCGGCATAGGGGTTGTTGGGGTAGCCGAAGGCACCGCTGTTATCAAGGTAGAAGATCGGTTCGGCGACCCCGAAAAACAGGATGCCGATACCGATACCGGCCGAGAACAACATCGAGAACCAGGCAAAGTTGCTGAATTCGGGACGGCTGTCATCGTCGCCCAGACGCACGCTGCCGTGCGGACTGACGACGATATAGAAGCAGACCGCGATCAGTAGCACCACGGTGACCAGGTAGTACCAGCCGAAGGTGGATTCGATCCAGCCGCGTGCCGCGCCGAATATAGAGCCAGCCAGCTCAGTATTGGTGCCGGTAAAGAGGACGAAGGCAAGGATCAGGACGGCAGCCGACACGGTCATGCCCTTGTGCATATCCTGGAATAATCCAGATTTGGCTAGTAATTCCGCCTTAAAAACAGAGGTACTTTGGGTACCTCCATCTCTGTTCTGGGTGGATGACATAGCTGATTCTCCGATTGTTTTTGTTATATGAGTAAGCTTCTTAGTGACCGGCACAGGCCGGTATTCCGGGGTGCTGCGCGAACTCATAATCTGCAGGCCGCGAAGCTTAACCCCGTTAAGCCGATGGCGATACTCAAATGATCGCCACAGGGCTTAAGCCAGCGTGTGGGTATCCCCATCGACGCTGATTATCTGGCCCGAGATGCGGGCCCCGGCCGTCGAACTGAGAAACAGCGCCATCGCGGCGATATCCTCTGGGTCGACAAAGGTTTTCATTGAGCACTGGCTGACATAGCTTTCACGTACCTGGCTTTCGCTGAGGTTGCGTGCCGCCGCTTCATTACCGATCACCCGGTCCATCCGCTCGCCGGAGACCGCACCGGGACAGATCGCGTTAACCCGGATGCCATCGCCGCCGCACTCCATCGCCAGCGACTTGGTTAAGCCGGTGACCGCCCATTTTGCCGCGGCATAGGGGGTGCGCAGTGGGTAGCCCATAATGCCTGCGGTGGAGGAGAGGTTGACGATAGAGCCGCTGCCTTGAGCCTTCATATACGGCAGTGCCTGCTTACAGGCATAGAAGGTTGAGTTCAGGTTTAGCTGGATTGTCTGCTGCCAGGCGGCGCTATTCAGTGTTTCCAGGGTGCCGGCCGGGCCGCCGATTCCGGCATTATTGACCAGCACGTCGATACCGCCCAGCTGTTCCAGGCCATCGCGAAAGAATTGTTCCACCTGAGCCTCGTCACCCACATCGGTGACGCTGTAGCTGATCTGTGGCTGCGAGGCGGCCAGCGTTTCCAGCGCCGGGCCGTCGATATCGCAGATATGTACCCGTGCCCCGGCATCACAGAAGGCGATGGCGATGGCGCGTCCGATACCCGCCGCTGCAGCGGTTATAAATACCCGTTGTTGCATGGTTTCTGCTCTTTTGCTTCAGGATTGTAAGGTGTCATCGCGACTTGCCCGCTTGTCTGACAGTCCCGCCCCGGCGGGGACACTCCGGGGCGGGGCCAGGTCAGCGCTTAATACCGCGCTCTTCGCGGTACTCCTGCAGGGTCTGCATGATGCGAATCAGGCAGTCATCGCGTTCCTGGATCAGGTCATTGATGCTGGCGCCATTAGCCTGACTGAGGCAGCCTGCGACCATGTCGTCCTTCAGTTCCTTGGTCAGGGCCGGGGCCTCCAGACGGGTCCAGGGCTCCAGTAGCGAGTCTTCAAAGTGATCCAGCAGGTGTGCCATACCACCCTGACCGCCACCCAGGTGGTAGGTCAGGCAGTGACCCATAATCGCCCAGCGCAGGCCCGGGCCGTAGGCGATCGCCTTATCAATATCCTCAACCGAGCACTCCTTGTTGGCGACCATATGCAGGGCCTCGCGCCACAGGGCTTCCTGCAGGCGGTTACCGATAAAGCCCGGCAGCTCTTTGTCCATCTTGGCCACTTGCTTATCAGTGGCTTCGTAGAAAGCGGCCGTCCAATCAACCACCTCCTGACTGGTACGCTTGCCGCCACAGACTTCGGCGAATGGCACCAGATAAGGCGGATTGAACGGATGGCCGACAACAAAGCGCTCCGGCTGCAATTCCAGCTCCGGCGTCATATCACTCATGGCAAAGCCGGAAGTACTGGAGATAATCACGACTTCGGGTGGCGTGATCGCGTCCAACTGTTTGAACAGGGCGCGTTTGGCGTCGAGGTTTTCCGGCGTACTCTCCTGAATCACTTCGACGTTGCTAACCAGTTCTTCCAGGCTGTCGGCAAAACTCAGACGTTGTGGGCTGGCGCCTTCGCGCAGCCCCAGCTTCACAATGGTTGGCCAGATATGGTCGACCATCGCCAGTAGCTTTTCGCGTGAATTCGGACCCGGATCATAGGCCACCACATCCATGCCCATACGCAGGAAGTGCAGTGCCCAGGCGCCGCCGATAACGCCGGTGCCGATAACGCCGGCTTTTTTAACTTCGGTCGGTAGTGGTCGGGACATCGTTATCTCTCCTTACTGAGTGCCACGCAGGCGCAGTTTTTCACGGGCTTCGGCTGGTGACAGCACCCGTGCACCCATGTTTTCGACGATATTGACCGAGCGCTCGACCAGCTGGCCGTTGGTCGCCAGCTCGCCCTTACCGAGGTAGAGGTTATCTTCCAGGCCGACGCGGACATGACCGCCCATCAGCACGGACTGTGCGGTAAACGGCAGCTGGTTACGGCCCAGCGCGAAGGAGGTGAACTGGGAGCCCTGTGGCAGCATATCGACCATACCCTTCATGATGCCCAGATCGGGCGGCGCACCCCATGGAATGCCGTGGCAAAGCTGGAACATCGCGGTGTCGTCCAGCAGGCCCTCTTTCATCATCTGCAGGGCAAACCAGAGGTTACCGGTATCGAAGATCTCCAGCTCGACGGTCACGCCCAGTTCTTTAATGCGCTGGGCGCCTTTACGCAGCATCTCCGGGGTGGAGACATACACCATATTGCTGTTGCCGAAGTTCAGTGAGCCGCAGTCCAGGGTGCAGATCTCTGGCTTGAGTTCTTCGATATGAACCAGTCGCTCCATAGCGCCCACCAGATCTGTCCCTTCGGCGAACGCCGTCGGGTTTTCATCCGGGCCGATAAACAGGTCGCCGCCCATGCCTGCGGTCAGGTTGATGATCACATCGCAATCGGCTTCGCGAATGCGTTCGCATACTTCGGCGTACAGATCGACCCGGCGCGATCCCTGTTTGGTCTCAGGATCACGCACATGCATATGGGCAATAGCGGCACCGGCATTCCAGGCCTCGATGGCGGCATCGGCGATCTCTTTCGGTGTGACCGGTACGTGTGGGCTCTTGTCTGCGGTGTCGCCGGCGCCAGTCACGGCACAGGTGATAATTACGTCCTGATTCATAACGTTTTTAGCTCTTATTGTGTTGTTGGGTCCTCGACGGGTCATGCCACTTAAGTGGTGGTCCGTCGTTGAATTGCTATTAAAATTACCGGGATGGGAGGGATGTTTTTGCCAAAAATCGAAGGATGTTTGTTAAAAATCGAGCGTTGTGCGTGTATGACGCAAATGAATACGACTTTTCCAGCCGCGACAGCGAGGCTCGTTTGGGAAGCGGGAAGGCTGGCAATTCCGGTAGCCCGGGCCTTTAAGGGGTGAAAGGGCAGGTTGTCGGATGCCATCAATAAATGTACGAATCCGTACAAGTCCGGGCTGCAGTAATCGCCCTAATATGGATGGCGTACCTTCCCTCCCAGCAACAAAAATAAGGATTCGCGATGAATAATCACCCTGACGTTCATGAAATCGCTGGTTACTACCGTTATGACATCAATCATTTGCCGGTCGGGTTGGAGCTGGGGGAGAGTGCATTACGCATTGTCTGGGACGACGGTCGCCGCAGCGAGTACCATTACCTGTGGTTGCGGGATAACTGTCCCTGTCACGAATGTATCAGTGAGCTGAGCCGCGAACAGGTCTTTGAGATCTGTGATGTACCACTGACGATTCGGCCCGAGACTGCAACGCTGACGGAAGATGGGCGCCTGGATATCGTCTGGGACCATGAAGCCCACAAAAGCCGTTATCATCCCGGCTGGTTGCGTAAACATTGCTACAGCGATGAAGCCCGGGAAGAGCGTGTCCTGAAACCGGTTATCTGGGAGAAGGGGCAGATTGATCGCTCACTTCCAACCTATGGATTCGCAGACATCATGGAAGACGATGGTGTCCTGCTGAACTGGTTACGCGGTCAGCGCGACTATGGCCTCTGTCTCGTTGAGGGCGTGCCGACACTGCCGGGTACGGTTCAGGCCATTGCCAACCGGATCTCCTTTATTCGCGAAACCAACTTCGGCGTTTTGTTTGATGTCCAGTCAAAGCCTGATGCTAACAGTGCCGCCTACACCACCTTGCGACTGCCGCTGCATACGGACCTGCCGACCCGTGAGCTTCAGCCCGGGCTGCAGTTTTTGCATTGCCTGGTGAATGATGCCAGCGGTGGTGAGTCGATTCTGGTGGATGGCTTCCGTATTGCCGAAGAAATGCGCGAACACTATCCCGAAGATTTTGCCGCGCTCAGTACACTGCCGATGGATTTCTACAATAAAGACCGCGATACCGATTACCGTTTTCGGGCAACGGCCCTGAAGCTGGACAGTGAGGGCAATGTCAGCGAAGTACGTATCGCTAACTTCCTGCGTGGTCCGCTGGATCTGCCCGGCGGGGATATCGCCGCGCTCTATAAAGCCTACCGGCAGTTTATGCTGCTGACCCGCGAGTCACGCTTCCAGTATTTCCGCCAGTTGCAGGCCGGTGACATGATCGTGTTTGATAACCGGCGTGTGCTTCATGCACGTAATGCCTTCGATCTTAAGGCCGGTGATCGCCACCTGCAGGGGTGCTATGTCGATCGGGATGAACTGCTGTCGCGTATCCGGGTACTCGAACGCACCTATGGGTAATCTGGCCGGTTTCTCAGACAGCCAGGCTTTTTAGCCTGCCTGTCTTGTTTTGAGGCTGGCTAACGCTCCTGGCTGGGCTTTTTATCGAAGCGTTTCTGATAGCTGCGGGTGAAGTGAGACAGTGAGGCAAAGCCGCAGGCGACTGAGATACTGGTAACGCTGTCGGTGCTCTGTTGCAGCATCCAGCGTGCCTGGTCCAGCCGCAGGTCGCGGTAATAGGCTTTCGGCGTCTGTTGCAGGTAGTGGCGAAACAGCCGTTCCAGTTCCCGGTGAGAGATGCCGATATGCTGCGCGATCTCCGGTATGTGCAGCGGTTCTTCCATATTGCGCTCCATCAGCTGTACTGCATCGATCAGGTGCGGGTTACGGCTGTCCAGGCGGCGCTGCAGTGTGGTCCGTTGCGGGTCGCTTTGGGCACGCTTCTGGGTGTAGATCAATTCATCAGCCACAGCCGTCGCCAGGCCATTGCCATGCTGGGTGGTGATCAGGTGCAGCATCATATCCAGTCCTGAAAGCGCACCGGGACAGGAGAAACGTTTGCGGTCGATCACCAGCAGTTCCTGCACCAGCTCCACCTTAGGAAACGCTTCGGAGGTGCTCTGCAGGTTTTCCCAGTGCATCGTGGCACGATAGCCATCCATGACACCGGCCGCTGCCGCGATATAGGCGGCTGTATCCTGACAACCGATATCCGCACCATGACTGGCTTGCTGGCGAATATAGCCGAGCAGGGCGGATGTTAACTGTTCCTGGGGAGAGTTTCCGGCACAGATGATCAGGGTCTCGCAGCGGGGCACATCGCGCAGGCTGCTATGGGTCATTATCTCCAGAGCATCGCTGCTGCTGACCAGGCCGCCCTGTTCGGAGATCAGCTGCCACTTGTAGAGATCCTGATTGGCGGCCCGATTAGCATGCCGTAAAGCGTCCAGCATTGAGGTGAAGCCAAACAGCGAAAAGCCGGGCACCAGCAGGAAGGTCAGTTTTTGCGGGTAGCTCTTTGGGCGGTCACCAAACATCAATCAGCCTCATGGTCTGAGAAATCACTAGATTCGGCGAAAAATAGCACTAAATATGCGATTAAGTACAACTTTATCTCGGTGTCCTGATTAGGATGCTATCTATCAGCTTTTTTAAGCACTCCGATTAACCCGCAGTAAGAGAGTCATAATGACAACAGGAATGACAGTATTTGAGGGGCCGGTTCGCAGCGACTGGATCGACTACAACGGTCATATGAACGATGCCTGCTATGTAGTGGTATTTAGCCAGGGGATCGACGAATTCATGCTGAAAATTGGCCTGACAGAGGCATTTCGCGAAGAAAACCAGGTATCGATCTATACCCTCCAGAGCATGGTTCATTATCTGCAGGAAGTGAGCGAAGGGGAGCCACTAAGGATAGAGGCCCAGTTGCTGGAGAGCGATAACAAAAAGCTACGGCTGTTTTTTACCCTGTATCAGGCAGAGACAGGCGATCAGCTGGCGGCGATGGAAACCCTGCTGCTGCATATGGATATGAGCAGCCACCGGGCAGCCCCGTTTCTTGACGCAACCCGTGAGCGGGTCGAGCAGCTGCAGCATCAGCACAATGAAGTGCCCCAGCCAGAACTGGCCGGACGCAGCATAATGCTTAAGCGACGTTGATCGATAGTTTCGCCACCTGCCGGGAATCGGATTGTCGGGAGACTATCCATCGCAAGATAAAAACGGCCCTGCCGTGTAGGTGGTTATTAAAAAATATTTAAGTACTGCTTACAAATTATTAAATAGGTTTGGGTTAGCAGATTAGTTAACGTAATCAGAGCATTAACGGTTTCGCTGCAATCGGGTTGGAAAGTCTGCGGATTTTTGCAACAAAACTACTCCTAGGTTTTTTGTAGTGAATTATTCGGCCTTGCTTGCAAGGCCTTTTTTATTGCTTGCAATACCCGGATCAGGCGCGGACATAAGTTGTCGAAAACAGGCCGACTGACTTCGCGACAGGCAATCAGTGGGGATTTCTGAAGTGCAGCCAGCGAACTCCGGACCATAAGGCCCATGGAGCAGGGGTATTAGGTTGCCCCGAAATCCTGTCTGCGTCGTCGGCAGAACGTTCTGCCGGAGAGTTTGGATTGTCGATATCTCAAACCATGGCGACGCAGTGAAACCGCCTCTTTGGCGCAGATCATGGTAGCTTCGTTTTTATTTTCAGGAGACCTGTCAAAATGCGCGATGCAACATTAGAACTGATCCAGCAGTATTACGCCGCTTTTAACGCCGGTGATATGGATGTCTTTCTTAACCTGCTGACCGACGATGTCATTCACGATATCAACCAGGGCGGGCGCGAGGTGGGTCGCGATGCCTTCGCCGCCTTTATGGATCGGATGAACGGCAGCTACCAGGAGGAGCTGGTGGATATCGAAGTGATGGTCAATGCGGATGGTAGCCGCGCTGCAGCCGAGTTTGTGGTGCTGGGTAAATACCTCAAGTCTGATCCCGGCCTGCCGGAAGCGAAAGGACAGAACTACCGCTTGCCTGCCGGTGCTTTCTTTGAAGTCCGCGACGGTAAGGTGGCACGCATCAGCAACTACTATAACCTGGAAGATTGGATCGCCCAGGTCTCCTAACCCGATCTTTTTGCCCTGATACAAAAAAGCGCTGCCGGACAGCGCTTTTTTGTTTTCCTCTTTTATGTTTACGCGCGTTTTTAGCGGTCGCTGTAAAGCAACAGTATTTCTGAACGGTGTTCAGTTTCAGCTCAGAAACAGTATGGCAATCTGTGTTCAAGTTAAAGCAAAGCGATATTGACCCGGTTGTTATCCGTGAACGGGCCCTGGCTTTGCCAATCTCTTGGCTGGAGGAGCAGCTTATGTTCAGAAAAATATTTGCAGTGGTATTGCTTGTAGTCGTCTCTCAGGGAGTACAGGCGGGTAGCCTGGCGCAGGATTCGGCGGTGGGTGGTGCGATTGGTGGTGCTCTGGGCGGTCTTATCGGTGCCGAGGCGGGTGGTCGTGATGGCGCTATGCTCGGAGCCGGTCTGGGGGCCGCGGTCGGAACCGCAATTAATACTAAGGATCATCGAGAGCCGCGCTACCGTACCATAGAACATCGGCGCGAAACCCACGTTTATCATGAGCCACGTTACCGTGAAGCACCACGTTACCGCGAAGTCCGGGTTGTGCGTGAGCAACCGGTGTACTACAGCGAACATCACTATTATGGCAAACCCAAGCACTGGCGTAAGCATAAGCGCCGTCACTGGAAGCGCCACCACCGTCACCACCGTCGTCACGGTCATGGGCACGGCCATCGTCACTGGCACTGAATTCAGATCCAACCTCTCGTTTGGGCTCCTTGTGAGCCCTTTTTTTGTCTGTAGAGTTGCTGTAATACGACAAATGCTGTCGTTTTTCTATACGGGTCTTTCAAAATATCTCAAGGAGGCCGACACTTCGGGCTGAATTTAAACCTGACCGATCCGGAGTCATTATGGTCGCCACTCTGTTGCCCCTTTTCTCGCTGCTTTTCAGCGTATTTATCCTGATGCTGGGCAATGGCCTGACCGGTATTCTGCTGCCGGTACGTATGGGTATGGATGCAACGGATACCAGTACCATCGGTCTGGTGATGTCGATGTACGCTGTTGGCATGTTGCTGGGCGGACTCTATTCGCGGCAACTGGTTAAACGCGCCGGTCACTCGCGGGTATTTGCGGCCAGTGCTGCCGGAGCGGCGATCAGCATTCTGGCCAGTGGTCTTCATGCCAATGAATGGTTAATGGGCGCGATGCGTATTCTCACCGGATTTGGCATTGCTGCCGCGACCACGACCATCGATAGCTGGCTCAGTGAAATTGCCAGCGAGAAAACCCGGGGACGTATCCTGGCAACGAACCAGGTAGTGATTATGGGGGGCTTTATCACCAGCCAGTTTATGATCAACCTGGCAGATCCGGCCAGTACCAGCCTGTTTATGGTTGCCGGTATTCTCTTTGCTGCTGCGGTGATTCCAATTGCCCTCAGTCGTCAAAAAGGGCCGCTGGTTGAGGAGGCGACCTATCTGCCGTTTATGGATCTGCTCCGGGCATCTCCGCTGGGCCTGGTGACCTGTTTTTTCTGTGGCGTGCTTTATACCGGCCTGCTGAACATGTTGCCGATCTACGCGGCTGAATATGATATCAGTGGCTTCCGTCTGTCTCTTTTCATGGGATCTGCGATGTTGGGGGCATTCCTGCTGCAGATACCGGTAGGCGCACTGTCGGATCGCTATGACCGGCGTACCGTATTGCTGTTCTTGCTGGTGATATCGATCGCGGCCACGGCTATGGTGCCGACAGTTACCCATATGGATATCTTCGGCATGATGTTGTTGGGTGTGGCGTTAATGACCGGTGTTTTTGGCTGCCTGTATCCCATCAGTGTTTCCCAGACTCTGGACCGGGTGCGTCAGTCGGATATCGTTGCCGCGCTTAGTGGGTTGATGGCGGCCTACGCGGTTGGCAGTATCGCCGGCCCTGTATTGGCTTCGTTTTCGATGGAGATGCTGGGTGTCGATGCACTATTTTATTTCCTGCTGGTGCTTCAGGGGCTGCTGATTCTGTTTGTACTGCATCGTATGCGGGTGAGTGTGGCGCTGCCTACCGAAGCCCAGGAGCATTATGTGATGCAGGCAGCGGGAATAAGCTCAGCGCCGGAGCTGGATCCGCGTACAGAGTATATTGAGCCAGAGATGCCGCTAAGTGCTGAAGCTGAGGTGGCCGTTGCAGTGGCTGAAAGCAATCCGGCGGCAGCGGTGAAAATGGCTAAGGCACTGGCTGCAAATGCGCCGGAGCAGGCTGCCCAGCTCACTGCGGCACTGGCGCAGGTGGAGGATATCGAGGTTTCCAGGTTGTATGCGGCGATTATCGATGCGGCGCCTGAGATGTCTGAATATATTGCGGAAGCGCTGGCTGCAGCGACGCCGGAAGATGCCGAAGAACTGGTGCAGTGGCTGGTGGATGAGAAGCATGATCGACTGGTGGAAATCACCGTTGCCATGGCTAAAGCTGTACCGGAGCAGGGTGGAGCCCTGATCGAATCGGCCGCTGAATCGGTGGCAGAAGACTCGCCGGAAATGCTGGTAGAACTAACTGCGGGCTATGCCTCCGATCGACAGGAAGAACTGGACGGTATGCGCCCGGTCGACCGTGAGGCCGATAGCACCGAGCAGGAGATGGCTGATCTGGTTTCCAACCTGTCCGATATCGCGCCGGATCAGGCCAGTGAACTGGCATTGACAATGGTCGAGGCTGTGCCGGATGCCGCCACTGAGGTGACGGAAGCCTATGTCTGCTCCGTGACCGGCGGTGAAGATGATGAGTCTGGAGAGAGTCATGTCGATGAGGCCGAGACTGAGGCTGCGAAAGCCGAAGAAGTGGAAGAAAGCCTGACCGAATATATGACCCAGGTCGTTGAGAAAGTGCCGGAACAGGCGGTTGATGTCGCTGTGGTTGTGGTAGAGGCGGTGCCTGAGATGGCTTCAGGCGTGGTTGATATGTTGAATGAAGCTGATGCTGTCGAGCCGCTGATGCAGGATATCGACGACCGCCCGGAAGAGTCTGCACTGCAGTCTCAGGCGGAGGAAGAGGTAGCGGTAGCGGTAGCGGACAAAGAAGGCGAAAACAACCAGCTGAGCCGTTCCTGATCTAATCCAAGCCCGGCTTTCAGGGGCCGGGCTTTATCCTTTTCTGAATACACCTCTAAAATTAATCTGAACGACGTTCAAAATTTATGTTTACATTCTGAACGGTGTTCATTATTCTGTGTTTACGCTTGCTGAACGCTGTTCACGAAGCATAGAATCAGCACAGGGTTTCGTGGCAGTGGAATATATCGGGGGATATAGCTTTGGCAAGACGTAGTGATCATTCCAGAGATGAGCTTCGCGAAATGGCGATTGATGCCGCAGAGCAGCTGCTCGATCAGCAGGGTATCGCTGCATTGAGCGCGCGAAAGGTTGCCAACGCAATCGGCTACTCCGTCGGAGCGCTGTATCTGGTGTTTAAGAATCTGGATGATCTCTGTTGGCATATCAATGCCCGTACCATGCATCAGCTGCTGCAGGCGTTGAAGAGTGAAGGGGACAAGGTAGACCCGCGTGAAATACTGAAGGGGTATGCGCGGGCCTACCTTTTTTTTGCTGAGCAGAACCCCCACCGCTGGAGCCTGATGTTTGAGCATCAGGCGCCCGACGAAATGGTATCACCTGCATGGCTTGAAGAATCGATTGCTGCTTTATTTAGCGGTGTCGAGGCTCAGCTATGCTCACTTCATCCCGATGCTGATGAAGGTGAGGTTCGCTTCGCCGCCCGCACCCTCTGGAGCGGAGTCCACGGTATTACTATCCTGAATCTGCGCGATAAGCTGTTTATGGCCGGGCCGGACAGCGCGCTGCAGATGACAGACAATCTGATCGATCGCTATCTTGATGGTTGGCAGTAAAAGGAAAACTGTATGAAAGCGCTGTTGAGTGTTAAAGGCTTCCTGGCATTTATCAGTGTGGCCTTTATTAATGCCTTCGTGGATCTTGGCCACAAAATTGTTATCCAGAATACCCTCTTTAAGGGCTTTGAAGGGGAGACTCAGATCCTGTTGACGGCTATCGTCAATGGTCTGATCTTATTGCCCTTTATCCTGCTGTTTACACCCTCTGGCTTTCTTGCCGACAAGTATCCCAAGCATCGGGTGATGCGACTGGCCGCGGCCGGTGCGGTGCTGATTACCCTGCTGATTACCTGGTGTTACTACCAGGGGCTCTTTGAGCTGGCGTTCGGGCTGACCTTCGTACTGGCGCTGCAGAGTGCTTTCTACTCCCCGGCGAAGTACGGCTATATCAAGCAACTGGTGGGGACTGAAAACCTCAGTGAAGGTAATGGCTGGGTTCAGGCGGTGACCATGATCGCCATTCTGGCCGGTATCGTCGTATTCTCGGCTCTGTTTGAGATTCGCCTGGAAGGCGTTGCCCATATGGCACCGGAGCAGTCATTGCAGATTATCGCTCCGCTGGGATGGGTGCTGGTAGCCGGATCGGTCATTGAGCTGCTGCTGGCCCTACGCCTGCCGAAGTTAAGTGACACTGACGAGCAGGCGCATTTTGACTGGGCGGCTTATACCTCGGGGCGCACGCTGCGTAGGAATTTCAGTCTGATCTACCGTCGTAAGGCGATCTGGCTGTCGATTCTCGGACTGACACTGTTCTGGTCGATCAGTCAGGTGATGCTGGCGGTGTTTCCGGCGTTCGCTGAGGAGTATCTGGGCCAGCACAATACCTTCGTTATTCAGGGCGTGATGGCGCTGGCTGGAATCGGCATCATGCTCGGCTCGATGGTTGTCGGCCGCCTGTCAACCCACTACATCAATGTTGGCCTGATACCTCTCGGCGCTGCCGGTGTGGCCCTGGGACTGATTCTGTTGCCGATGATGGATTCGATGACGCTTCTTGCCGGTGTTTTCCTGCTGATCGGCTTTACCGGCGCCCTGATGAACGTGCCGCTGAATGCGCTGGTGCAGTTCCATGCGGAAGAGCATGAAACCGGTCGGGTGCTGGCGGGCAGTAACTTTATTCAGAATATCGGCATGCTCAGTTTCCTTGGCCTGACCGTCGCCTTTGCTCTGGCCTCTGTTGATGGCATCTGGTTGCTATGGCTGCTGGCGGCGATCGGCATCGGTGGTGCCGTGTTTGCGATAGTCAGTCTGCCTGAGGCGCTGATCCGGGTTATTCTGGCGGCGATCTTCAAACAGAAATACCGCCTTAAAGTACTGGGCTTTGAGCACCTGCCGGAAGAGGGTAAAGGTACTCTGCTGCTGGGTAATCATATCAGCTGGCTGGACTGGGCGATGCTGCAGCTGGCCAGTCCGCGGCATATCCACTTTGTGATGGATCGCGGCATCTATTCCCGCTGGTATCTGAAATGGTTTTTTGATCTCTACCGGGTTATCCCGATCTCCGGTGGCCAGAGCCGACAGGCCTTAGACCAGGTGCGGGAACTGCTTAACCAGGGCGAAATGGTGTGTCTTTTCCCGGAAGGAACCATCAGCCATATCGGCCAGCTGAACGAATTTAAGCGTGGTTTTGAACGTGCCTGCGAGGGCGCAGACGGTGTCATTATCCCGTTCTATCTGCGTGGCCTCTGGGGCAGTTTGTTCTCACGTTCGGCAGATAAGCTGAAACAGCTGCGCAGCCGGGGCCTTAAGCGTGATGTTATCGTCGCCTTCGGCGCACCGCTGCCGATCGATAGCACCGCCGAAACCGTTAAGAAGCGCGTGTTTGAACTGTCTATCCATACCTGGGAGCAGCATACCCGTTCGTTGGAGACCCTGCCGCAGGCGTTTATCCGCACCGCCAAAGCCGCACCTGCAGAGTGGGCCATTACCGATGTGCAGGGTCAGCCGGTAAGCTATGCCAGGTTGCTGACCGGTGCCCGGTTATTTTCAAAACGTCTGAAATCAACCTCAGGCCAGAATCTGGGGCTGTTGCTGCCCACCTCCACCGCCGGGGCAATTGCCAATATGGCCGCGCTGATGGCTGGTAAAACGCTGGTAAACCTGAACTTCACTGCCTCAACTGAGGCACTGCTTTCAGGCCTGAAGCAGGCTGAGGTGTCAACGATCCTGACGGCGCATAAGTTTGTGCGCAAGCTTGAGCAGAAAGGCATCGATGTAACACCGCTGTTTGAAGGACGTGATGTCCTCTATATGGAGGATCTCAAGGAGGGCATCAGTAAAGCGGAGGGCCTGACGACCCTGATTACCGCCAAACTCCTGCCGGTATCGCTGTTGCAACTGGCCTGGTGTCGCAGCAACGGGCTGGAAGATACGGCGGCGATCCTGTTCTCATCCGGCAGTGAAGGTGCACCTAAAGGGGTCATGCTGAGTCAGCGAAATATTATGGCTAACCTGCGTCAGGTCTCCGATATGCTTAATGTGCGTGAAGAAGACCGCATTATGGCGACCCTGCCGCTGTTCCATGCTTTTGGCCTCACCGTGACCTGCTTTATGCCGCTGATCGAGGGTATCCCGGTGGTATGTCACCCTGACCCGACCGATGCCCTGAGTATCGGTAAGGGCGTCGCAAAATACCGGGCGACCTTTATGTGTGCGACCTCGACATTCCTGCGTATGTATACCCGTAATCGCAAGGTGCATCCGCTGATGTTCAAGTCGCTGCGGGTAGTAGTGGCAGGGGCTGAGAAGCTGGATAACGCCGTGCGGGAAGCATTTGAAAGCAAATACCATGTGCAGATCATAGAAGGCTATGGCTGTACCGAAACGACACCTGTCGCCGGGGTGAACCTGCCGGACCACCTGGATACCGATGACTGGCGGGTTCAGCATGGCTCAAGGCTGGGAACCGTTGGCCTTGCGCTGCCGGGCAGTACCTTCCGGATCGTTGACCCGGATACCCTCGAAGAATTACCAACCGGGACCGATGGCCTGATCCTGATTGGTGGTACCCAGATTATGAAGGGCTATCTGGGTAACCCACAGAAAACGGCCGATGTCGTCGTGGAGATGGATGGAATTCGCTGGTACAAGAGTGGCGACAAAGGACATGTGGATGAAGACGGCTTCCTGACTATCGTGGATCGCTACTCCCGCTTCGCCAAGCTGGGCGGGGAGATGGTCAGCCTGACCAGCGTTGAATCCGAAGTACGCCGTATACTGAAGGAACCTGAACTGCCGATGGTCGCTGTGAACCTGCCGGATGCTAAAAAAGGTGAAAAAGTGGTGCTGTTGCTGGAAGGTAAACAGGATCCCCGGGGATTACGTGAGCAGTTGATCAGTGCCGGCATGGCGGCCCTCACCATTCCGTCCGCTATCCACCTGGTGGATCAGGTACCGATGCTGGGTAGCGGCAAAACTGATTTCAGTCGCTCAAGGCTGCTGGCCGAAGCCGCAGAGGGCGTTGCCTGAGCCGCGACGCTGTATCAGGCAGACCTGACAGCGCTTGTAGGTATTGCAAGCGTCCCAGAAGAAAGCTTCAGATATCTGCGCAAATGCTACGTGGCCCGGATCATCCCGGGGCGCGGGCATTTGTCACAGAACTAAATTTTAGTTTAGAGAGTAAAGCCAATGTCTATTGAACGTATCGATACAAATGCCCGCACCAGCCGCATTGTCATTCACGGCGATACCATCTACTTGTGCGGCCAGGTTGCCGCAGATGCCAGCGCCGGTATTCAGGAGCAGACCCGTACCATGCTGGCAAAGGTCGATGCATTGCTGCAGCAGGCGGGTAGTGACCGTCACCATATGCTGGCGGCGACGATTTATCTGGCCGACATGGCAGATTTTCAGGCGATGAATGAGGTCTGGAATGACTGGGTACCGACCGGCAGTGCGCCGGCACGTGCCTGTGTCAGTGCCGCTATGGCGCGGGCAGAACTGAAAGTCGAAATTTCGGTGACTGCGGCAAAAATCCAGAAGTAGTCTTTATAATACGGCGGCGTTGCAAGCTGATCGCAATGGCCGTCGCAGTCACAGGGGCCGCTTCCGGCCGTTGAGCAACCGAAGCCGAAGCGGCCCTTGTTTATTACCGATTCTGGCTCTTCTGTTCGCCCGCTATCAGAGTCTTGTCAATTGCAGTTTATAACTTCATATATGCCTGCCCGGCTGCAGTATGACAAAGTCCCGGTCTACTGTCGGCTCACAGTCAGCTTCCCTTGTTTTCCTGTGATGAACAGTGAACACTCTCCGTCCGTTATTTAGCTGTCCGCGTCCTTCATCCGGCCGCATATTCAGGCCGGGCTGGACGTCAGCGTTTTTGTTTCGCATAATCCTGACATAATTACTTGGTTATTGGGTGAAGGTGAGCATGTTTTCAAAGCTCTTCGGTAAAAATGATTCCAAAGGAAAGGCTATGTTTGGTCCTGAGTGTGCAGTCATTGAAACAGAACTGGCAAAGATTCAGTTGCCCTACCTGGACGCTGATCTGATCAGCGCAGACGTTGTTCGATCTCTGAATAATGATGCCGGTAAAGTGGCTGTTGAACTGCAACTGCCTTATCCGAGCGCGGGTACCGCGACGGCACTGAAAGCCCAGGTATCTGAAGCCCTGCTGGCACTGGATGGTGTGAGCGAAGTGACGGTAAGCGTGGGGCATAAGCTCAGTGCTCATCCTGCTCCGGCTGATGCTGGCAGCAATCTGGCGGGTGTGAAGAACATAGTGGCGGTGGCATCCGGTAAGGGCGGCGTCGGTAAATCGACTACCACCGTGAACCTGGCGCTGGCAATGGCTGCCGAGGGCGCCCGAGTGGGTATTCTGGACGCCGATATCTATGGGCCGTCACAGGGACAGATGCTGGGTATCCAGCCGGGTATCCATCCGGAATCCGTTGATGAGAAGTTCTTCCGTCCGATTGAGGCGCATGGCCTGCAGTCGATGTCGATGGGCTACCTGATCGATGAAACCACGCCGATGGTCTGGCGGGGGCCTATGGCCAGCGGGGCCTTGCAGCAGCTGGTTTCTAACACCATCTGGGGCGAGCTTGATTACCTGTTTATCGATATGCCGCCGGGCACCGGTGATATTCAGCTGACCCTGTCACAGAAAGTACCTGTTGCGGGTGCCGTGATCGTCACCACACCACAGGATATCGCCTTGCTGGATGCCAAGAAAGGTATCGAGATGTTCCGTAAGGTGGAGATCCCGGTCCTTGGTATTGTTGAAAATATGAGCGTGCATATCTGTAGCAATTGCGGCAATGCCGAGCATATCTTCGGTGAAGGTGGGGGAGAGCGTATCGCAGCGCAATATGAAACCACCCAGCTGGGCAGTCTGCCGCTTTCGCTGCAGATTCGTGAACAGGTCGATTCCGGTAAGCCGTCAGTGGTGGCTGATCCTGAAGGCAAGGCCGCAGGCCTGTATCGTGACGTTGCGCTTAAAGTGGCGGTGGAGCTGTCGAAGCGAAACGGTGCCGGCAGTAAGATCCCTTCGATCTCTGTCTCCGACGACTGAGTTACTTGCAAGGTTACTTGCCGGAATCCCCTGGGATTCCGGCGTCTGATCTCTGCTAGCAGGCTACTGCAAATTCCACCATCACCTGAGAACACCACTCACTGAGGCGCTCGCGGGTGGATTCATGCTGGTTATCCTCATCCAGTGCTAGCCCGACAAAGTGGCGACCATCAGAGGTTTCAGCCTTGGATTCGTCGTATTCATAGCCATCGACGGGCCAGTGGCCAACGACCGCAGCTCCGGCGGCAACCAGCTTGTCATGCAGCATTCCCATGGCATCGACAAACCACTCGGCGTAGCCATACTGATCCCCCAGCCCGATCAGGGCAACGGTCTTGCCGCTCATATCCAGCCCGTCCAGTTCCTGCCAGATATCAAGCCAGTCCTCCTGAACTTCGCCGTAGTCCCAGGTCGGGATAGCAAAGATCAGTTGATCAAAGTCACTCACGGCAGCCAGCGACGTATCCTTTACGTCGAAGACCGAGGCTTCTTCAGTACCAAAGAATTCCTGCACCAGCACGGCAATATCGCCTGTATTACCTGTGGTTGTGCCATAAAAAATACCGAGACTCACGCTGTCTGCTCCAACTATTGAATGAGAGTTATTATCATTAAAGTAAAAATGATAACGATTATCAATACGTATGGATGAAGTTTTTCGACTATTTGGCTGTAAATAGGGCCTGAATTACCGTCCCCGGTGATGAATATCTTTCGCCCGGGGGGCTGAATCCGGTAGAATCGCTCCCCTGTTATCGAAGTATTGTGAAGGTAAGTAGACCGAATATGGGTATCAAGTCAGATCGCTGGATTCGCCGCATGGCACTGGAACAGGAAATGATCGCGCCATTCGAGCCAAACCAGGTACGTAACGTATCAGGCGAGCGCATTGTTTCTTATGGCACATCAAGCTACGGCTATGATGTTCGCTGTGCTGACGAGTTTAAGATCTTCACGAATATCAACTCCTCGGTTGTAGACCCGAAGAACTTCGACGAAGGCAGTTTCGTCGATGTGAAGTCAGATGTATGTATCATCCCGCCGAACTCCTTTGCGCTGGCGCGCACGGTCGAGTACTTCAAGATTCCGCGCGATGTGCTGACCATCTGCCTGGGTAAAAGCACCTATGCCCGTTGCGGTATTATCGTCAATGTCACTCCGCTGGAACCTGAATGGGAAGGCCATGTGACACTTGAATTTTCCAATACCACTCCATTGCCTGCAAAAATTTATGCCAACGAAGGCGTTGCCCAGATGTTGTTCCTTGGTGCGGATGAAGTGTGTGAAACATCTTACAAGGATCGTGATGGCAAGTATCAGGGACAGACTGGCGTTGTAGTTCCACGTACCTGATCTCTAATATCTCGCAGGCGTTTATGAACCAGACTCGCAAGAAAATTAATGTCTTCTGGGAACAGCTGGAAGACACCATCGAACAGCTGTTGCGCAGCCGTAATGATGACCGCTTTGAAGCAGAGCCGTTGCTAAAGCAGTACCGCGATCAGTTGCGTAAGATCGATGGCAACCTGACCTTTCACTTCGAGCGTGATGAAGAGACGGAAGGGCCGGTTGAGATGATCTTTGGCTGTGACGGCTTTCCGGAATCGATTCACTCGGTACTGAGCCTGATCGGGGCGGCACCGGAACTGACCGGTATCCGCTTTAAGGCATTTAATGATCGTTATGACCCGGTACCCCAGGTGGTGAATATCGGTGAAGAGCTGGCGGAGATGGGTGACTTCTGGTGTGCGCTGCGAGAGGTGAAAGGTCGCCTGCACCTTGAGATCTATATGACCGATTCGCCTAAAGTGCTGGATATGGAGCCGCGTGTTGAAGCGGTGATGATCTTCCTTGATGCACTGATCGGCGAGTACGAACTGATGACCCGCATTTGGACTCTGGACTGGTTCGAGTTACCCGTCTCTCCGGAAGATCACGGCCTGATTCCACTGGGGAACCTGCGGGACCTGTTTGACGGTCAGAAAGATGTGATTAAACCGATCGGCATCACGGTACATTAAGCAGCACTGCAGAACACAAAAAAACGGGTCGATTGACCCGTTTTTTTGTTGCTGTTTTTCTTATAGGGAGAACAGATCAGTTATCTGACAGAATGTAGATGCGTCCTTCTTCATCCTGATAATCCTGTTCTTCCTTTTCCCGGCAGTACATTGCGTGATTCCCTCGCGATTTATGAATAAAGTGTGCCAAACTAACGGAAAGAAATTCCATGACCATATTGGTCTCAGTCCATGCGGGCTGCAATCCTGCACCTGTATGGTTAAGGTTTCTTTACACTGGCCTCAGTTAGGGTAGACCAAAATCTGAAGTTTGCCGCTGCCGGGTTCATTATTTTTCACGGAGGTAAAAATGAGTGGTTTATTGACGCAGATTCTCGATGAGGTGCGTCTGGAGTACCTCGAACTGATGCGGGAAAGCGGCTTTGAAAAGCCCTACGCCACTGCGGAGCGCCTCTGCCATGAAAAGCTGTTTCTCGACGTAGACCTGCTTGCCCGGATAGTGGAGGAAGACCCAACGCTGCTGGCGGCACGGGCCGGTGATCATATTATGAATCGCCAGGAGCGGGAAAATCCGGCTGTTGGCGTGATCATCTGCGCCAATATACTGGCCGCGGCCCTGGAAGGGCTGATGTCTATCGCGGTGGAGAATAACTGGCTGGAGGAGGATGAAGACGGCACTATTCTGGTTTCGTCCGAAGAACTGGAGCAGGAAGCGGAGTACCCGATTACGGCGGACTACAGTCATTCAGAAACTGCCCGCAATAACCTGGCCCGCCCGGGGCCGAGCCACCTCAGTCAGCTGTTTGCCTCCGCCGAGGAGAGCTTCGTCGACAGCCTGCAGCAGGATGCCCGCGATGCTTATCAGAGCGCACTTGAGGTGTCTTCTGAGTTCTCGATCTTTGCCCCCGATGATATTGCGCCGCTGGTGGCTGAAAATCCTCTGCTGCTGGGCTTGCGCCCCGATGGCATGATTGATGAGGAGCTGTTTGAGGGCGATCCGCCGGCCGGTATTATTATCAGCGCCCATCTGACCCGTATGTTGCTGAACCAGCTGTTGGAGCTGGGGATGGAACACGGAGCCCTGGCAATGGACAGCGATGGTAATATCATCCTGCCGGAGGACCCTGAGCAAAAGCCAACGCTGCACTGAGCCTGTGCCATGAGACCCAGGGGCAATAAAAAACCGCGATATTGAGATCGCGGTTTTTTTGGCGGTTTGGTTTACCTCAGGCTTGAAAAGCCTCATCGCGAGGCGCTTCAGGAACAGGCTCTGCAGTGATTTCCTGCACCGGTTCAGCGGCTTCCTGAGCGCTTTGCAGCAGCTCTTCGGAGGCGAACGGAGCCGAGGGCTGCAGCACGAATTCCATCTTCTCGCGGCTCTGACCGGCTCTGATAGACTGCCAGATTGCATAGCACATCAGCAGCAGGCAGTTCAGGGTGACAAAGCCGAACAGGCCACCCGGCCCCAGTTGCCCCATGCTGAAAGAGGCTACGGTCGGACCGAAGATAGCGCCGACACCGTAGCCGATCAGCAGGCCGGAAGAGGTCTGCATCAGCTTATCCGGATCGCTCCAGTCATTGGCATGGGCTGCGGCCAGCGAATAAATGGTGGAGGAGAGCGCGCCATAGATAAACACACCGGTATAGTGCAGTGTCGGGTCCGTGTTGCCATTGCTGGTAAGCATCACCATAAAGGCTGCCGCAAATGCGGAGCCCAGCGAGACGCTGGCCATGACCAGACGGCGTTCAACTCGGTCCGACAGCCGCCCGATCGGCACCTGCAACAGCATGCCACCGGCAATTCCGGCCGCCATAAATACCGAAATCTGGTCGAGGCTCAGGCCGATATCCTGACCGTAGACCGGTCCCATGGCAAAGAACGCCGAGGTGATCAGTCCGGCACAGACACAGCCCCAGAAGCCTGCCGGCGCCGCTTTCAGCAGTGGTTTGATGCTCATACCGTCCGGTGATTCCGGTACCGGTGCGTTCGCGCGGGAAAGCAGCAGCGGTACCAGTGACAGTGAGAATACGATCGATGCCAGGCTGAACAACTCAAAGCTCTTCGGATCAGCCAGCGGCAGCAGAAACTGGGCCGAGCCGGAGGCGGTGAAGTTGGTCACCATATAGAGAGCCAGGATGCTGCCCCGGGTTTTATTGTCCGCCCGTGCATTGAGCCAGCTTTCAGTGATAACGAACAGGCCGGCAATACAGAAGCCATCGATCAGGCGGATAAACAGCCAGGCTACCGGCTCGACCCAGATGGAATGGATCAGCGGAGAGACGGACACCATTGAAGCCAGTGCAGCGAAGGCCCTGATATGCCCGGCGCGCTGCACTACGTTGGCAGAATAACGCGCGCCAAGAAACATCCCGAGATAGTAGGCTGTCATCAGAAAGCCGACCCACTCTGTAGAAAAGCCTTCCAGCTTGGTTCTGATACTCAACAACGTAGTAAACAGGCCATTCGCCAGAATCAGCAGAGCGTAGGATATAAACAGGGCTGTCAGTGGGCGTGCCGCCGCAAACATGAGCGTATTCTCCAGGTGTTGGCGGACGGAAAGCAATAGCATCCCGGTACGCCATAACGCACGGTTAAAAAGGTTTCAGATTGTTGGAAATTACTTTGCCAACAGGACGTCGGCTTTAAGAATGCGCGCATTGTGCACAGCTGAATCAGGTTTGAAAACCGATTGTTTTAACTCTAAATATTATTTGTTTCTCCTGATGGTTTGATCCCTAAATAGTTTTTATCAAGGCACCCGCTGGCCGGGCCGGTTGGGCTGAGCTTTCATCAGTTTACGCAAAGGTAAAGGAGCCCGTTCTGCCGCGCCGGTTGTCTGATTTCCTGGCGTGAATTCCCCTTCTGGCCATACGGGAAGCCTTTGGCTTTGGATTAACTTGATGAAAAATATAGAAAAAACCTAATCTCTTAGTTTTGCTGGGTGTTGCCATAGAGTCGCTCATGCAGCCGTCTGCCTTCTGTCGTCTGGCGAAAGGGGCTGACGGCCGGGGATAGCCGCTGTTGCTGTGATTCGGGCAATAATCAAAAATCGACGGAAAAAAATTTAAAAAGCCGGAAATTAATTCGTTAAAGCTTTGACCTGAAAAGGCAATCGGCGCTTTTAAGCAAGGAGAAAGGGCGATTGCCGGGATGCATGTGCATCCCGGCAGAAGGGCTGCAGTAACTACGCCACTGTTACTCCACTGTTGTTTCCGGTGCTCCTTTAACTTTCTCGCGCATTCGCTGCAAAGCCACAAACAAAGGTGGAATAAAGAAGATTCCGACCACTGTGGCCAGCAACATCCCTCCCAGCACGACAAAGCCGATCGATACCCGGCTGGCAGCGCCGGCACCGGTGGCCATGACCAGCGGCAGCACACCGAGGATAAAGGACAGAGCGGTCATCAATACGGCGCGGAAGCGCAGTTTGGCGGCTTCGTCGGCGGCATCCAGAATAGACAGCCCCTCTTCACGGCGTTGCTTGGCAAATTCCACAATCAGGATCGCGGACTTGGAGGCCAGGCCGATCAGCATCACGATACCGATCTGTGCATAGAGGTTGTTGTTCAGGAATGGCAGCAGGTAGAGCGGGATCAGCGCCCCCAGCAGGGCCACTGATACGGAAGCCATCACCGCGACCGGAATGGACCAGCTCTCATACTGTGCGACCAGAAACAGATAGGCGAACAGCACGGCCAGACTCATAATCAGTACCACAAAGCCACCGGCCTCCTGTTCCTGCTGAGTGGTGCCGGTCCACTGCAGAATGTAGCCGTCCGGCAGTACATCGGCGGCGATCGCTTCCAGTGTCTGGATTGCCTCACCGCTGCTGACGCCGGTGGCCGGTGTGGCATTGATTGCCGCAGTGCGTTGCTGGTTATAGCGGTTCAGGGTCTGTGGGCCCAGCACCGGCTCTATATCGACCAGAGCACTGACAGGCACCATATGGCCCAGGTTGCTGCGGACGTAGATCCGGTTCAGATCATCCATTTCGTCACGATAGGCACTGTCTGCCTGCAGCATGACCCGGTAGTTACGGCCATACAGATTGAAGTCGTTGACATACTGGCTGCCCAGCTGGCTCTGCAGGGTGTTAAACAGCTGTTGCACCGGAACTCCCAGCGACTGCGCCTTGGCACGGTCTACTATCAGTTCCATCTGTGGTACGTTCGCCGAATAAGTAGTAAAGGCCCGGTCAATAGTATCCGCCTGGTTAGCGGCAATGATCAGGCTGTTGGCCGCCTGGGCCAGCTCCTGCGGCGAGCGGGCGCTGAGGTCAATCAGCTGCGCTTCGAGTCCACCGGAGCTGCCGAGTCCCGGAATAGGGGGCAGAGGGAAGGCGACAATGTTCGCCGCAGCAATCCCCTGCAGCTTGGCATTAATCTCGCCGAGAATACGATACCAGGCCAGCTCCGGTGTTTTACGTTCATCCCAGTGGGTCAGCACCGGAATCGCCAGTGCCGCATTGGAAGCCGCGCCGCCCAGCAGGCTGTAGCCGTTGACCGATATTACGTCTTTCACGCCCGGTTGCTCATTCAGAATCTGCTGGATCTGCTGGGAGACCTCTTCGGTGCGGTTCAGGGATGCGCCGTCTGGCAGCTGCACATTAACAAAGAAAGCACCGTTGTCCTCATACGGCAGGAAGCCGGTGGGGACGGTCTTGAACAGGTAGCCAATCCCGACAGCCATCGCCAGCATCATACCCATACTGAGCCAGAGCTTTCGGCTGAGAAAGCCGGTTTTGCGCACATAGCCATCGCGCAGGCCGTCGATACGCCGGTCGAACCAGCCGAAGAAACCAGTGCTTTTCGCCGGTTTGGGTTTTAGCAGCAGGGCACAGAGAGCCGGAGACAGGGTCAGGGCGTTCACCGAGGAGAGGGCGACGGCGGCTGAAATCGTCACGGCAAATTCGGTATATAGCTTGCCGGTTATGCCGGGCATAAAGGCCACAGGTACGAAAACTGCCAGCAGAACCAGGGTGGTCGCGATAACCGGGCCAAACACCTCTTTCATCGCCAGGGCTGTCGCTTCCGGCGCGCTGAGATGATCCTGCTCCATATGACGCTTGACGTTCTCGACCACCACAATGGCATCATCCACCACGATACCTATCGCCAGAATCAGGGCGAACAAGGAAATGGTGTTGATTGAGAAGCCCATGGTTTGCAGCACGATAAAAGTACCGATCAGGGAAACGGGTATCGTTGCGGCAGGGATCAGTGTTGCCCGCCAGTCTGCCAGGAAGATAAAGGTGACGAACACCACCAGGACAAAGGTAATGCCGAGGGTTTCGATGACCTCTTGCAGCGAGGCTTTTACTGACTGGGTGGTATCGTAGAGGACCGCATACTTCATATCGTCCGGAAAGCGCTGGCTGAGGCGTTCCAGTTCAGCGTAGACGCTGTCAGCCACGTCCAGGGCGTTGGCGCCGGGGCTTTGGTAAATCGCGATAGTGGCGGTAGGTTCGCCGTTCAGCTTACTGCTGGAGCTGTAATTCTGCGACCCCAGCTCGATCCGGGCGACATCTTTCAGCCGCAATACGGCACCGCTGGCATCACTGCGGATAATGATATCTTCAAACTCTTCCACCGTTTCCAGGCGGCCCCGTGCCCGCAGGCTGTACTGGAACTGCTGTTCACTGGCCAGGGGAGGCTGGCCGATGATGCCGACAGAAGCCTGGATGTTCTGCTGGGCGATAGCGTTATTGATATCCTCAGGTGTCAGTTCCAGTGCTTTCAGGCGATCGGGGTCGAGCCATACGCGCATTCCGTAGTTAAGGGCACCGAACTGGCTGGCAGAGCCGACGCCATTGATGCGCGCCAGGGCATCCTGAACGTAGATGCTGGCGTAGTTACTGAGAAACAGGGCGTCGTGGGTCTTCTCCGGGGAAAACAGGTTGATTACCAGCAGCATATTGCTGGACTGCTTGCGGGTGGTTACACCCTGGCGCACTACTTCCTGAGGCAGGGTTGACTCGGACAGCGCTACACGGTTCTGAACATTTATCGCCGCCTGATCCGGGTCGGTACCGACCGCAAAGGTAATGTTGAGGGTATAGCTGCCATCGTTGGCGCTGGTCGAGGACATATACAGCATATTCTCGACGCCATTCACCTGCGCTTCTATCGGGGTCGCAACGGCTTTCTCGACTGTTTCGGCATTCGCGCCGGGGTAGCTGGCGGATACCTGCACCTGCGGAGGTGTAATTTCCGGATACTGAGCAATCGGCAAGGCCTGCATGGCTAACAGGCCGGCAATAATCAGTACGATGGAGATCACCAGGGCAAACTTAGGGCGGCGTATAAAGAAGATGGAGAACATAATTTACTCCTCGACCGCTTTTACCTGAATGCCGGGACGTACCTTCTGCAGGCCTTCTGTGATAATGCGTTCGCCCTGAGCCAGGCCGCCGTTGATCTGCCAGCGTCCCTTACGCTGCTCGCCAGCCTGTACCGGGCGTTTCTCGACGGTATTATCCCGGTTTACCGCCAGCACGTAGTAGCCATCACGGTCCTTCAGTACAGCCGATTGGGGGATGGTGATCATCTTCTGGGGCTGTTTGTTGCGGACGGTGACATGGACAAACTCACCTGGTAGCAGGATGCCTTCCGGATTTGGAAAGGTTGCACGGATGCGCACGGTGTCGGTGTTACGGTCCACTTCGGGAGAGACATAGTTAAACTCTCCGGCGTGTTCATAACGGCTGCCGTCAGACAGGACCAGCGATGGCTTCACCGGCGGGTTGTCCAGGTCCAGCCCATTGCGCCTGGCTTCGATCATCAGCTTCTCGCTGACCGTCAGCTCAACATGAATCGGATCCTGCTGCACTATGGTTACCAGAGGCTTGCCGTTGGGGCTGACCAGCGCGCCGGCCGAGTAGGTGGCGATGCCGATGCGGCCGGTTATCGGCGCTTTAACCTGGGTATAACTGAGCTCCAGCTCCGCCTTGCGCAGGCCGGCTTTGGCCTTCATAACCTGGGCCTGGGCCTGATCGCGGTCGGCTTCAGACTGATCCAGCTTTGCCTGAGCGATGGCATTTCGCTTTTTCAGTTCGCGGTTTCGTTTCAGGGTGAACTGGGCGTTTTTCAGGGCGGCCCGGGCGCTGGCCAGCTCTGCCTTGGCCTGTTCCATCGCAATCTGGTAACTGTCAGCTTCAATAACAAAAAGCTCGCTGCCGGCTTCGACCGGGTGGCCTTCTTTAAACAGGCGCTGTTGCAGGTAGCCAGTCACCCGAGGCATGATCTCCACCCGCTCGGCCGCCTCGATACGGCCAATCATCCTGAAGGACGGGGTTTCGGTGGATTCGGTGACTGTTGAGACAGTGACGGCGGGCAGAGGCTTTTGTTCTGCTAATGCAGGCTGACTGGTCGCTGCAACTATCAGCAGGGAGAGTAAAATCTTCTTCACGGCGTGCTCCTGGCGCGTGCTGGTTGAATACGACCGCTTGATCGTCTGTCCATAGTCTTACCCGGACGGGGTTACCATCGGGTTAACCGGTTCGCAGAATGTAATTGGAAGAGGCTGCTCTGACGCTTAGTTTAGCGTCAAATTCCGCTATAAGCTGTTGAGGCTGAGGGGGATAGCGCAAAAGGCAGCTCACCGGGGAAGCTGAGCTGCCGTTAAATAGGGCGGAAAAATCCTACTTCGCAGACTCCAGCCACTGATCCAGCACTTCGATATCATCCGGATTCAGCGTGCCTATCTGCTGTTTGAAACGGAACAGATTGGTAACGTAACCGAAACGGGCATTGGCATAGTCGCGCTGCGCGGCATAGAGCTGCTGCTCTGCGTTCAGTACATCAACGACGTTTCGGGTGCCTTCGTTATAACCCAGTTCGGTGGCTTCCAGGGCGGTTTCGCTGGACTTGATGCTCTGTGCCCTTGCCGATACGCTGAGGACGTCTGTGCGCAGGTTGCGCAGCAGGCCGCGGGTCTGCTGTGTTACGTCACGCAGGGTATCTTCACGGTTCTCCATCGCTTCGGTCAGACGGTACTCGGACTCAAGAATCCGGGAGCTGGTGCCGCCACCCTGATACAGGGGCAGTTTAAACGACAGGCCGATCGAGGTGGTTTCAATGCTGTCGTCAGTTGTGAAGCTGCCGTCATCGTAATCGTAACTGGCATTCAGGTTAACGGTTGGGGAGTGGCCGGCGCGGCTGATGCGGATATTTTCACGCGCGCTGCGCACGGAAGCGTCCGAGATCTGTATGCCGAGATTCTGTTTGCGGGCCTTCTCCAGCCAGGGTTTAGCTTCCGGAGGCTCCGGTGCTTCGATCGGGTAGTTGTCGCGCAGCGTTTCCACTTCGTTGACGGTACTACCGGTCAGCCGCTCCAGCGCATCATAGCTGTTGTCGAGATCCCCTTCGGCTTCGATGCGGGCGACCCGGGCATTATCATAGGAGGCCTGGGCTTCCTGGACATCAGTAATCGCGATCTGTCCGACTTCATACTGGGCGTTAACCTGATCCAGGCGGCGCTTGATCGCACGTTCCTGAGCCTGATTGGTTTCCAGGTTATTGATCGCCCGCAACACATTCAGGTAAGCATCGACGGTACGGAAGATCAGATTTTGAGCAGACTGGTCAAACTGCAGTCGTGCCTGCTCGCTGATCACTTTACCGCGCTGGAAGCTGTACCAGCGGGATGCGTCAAATACCGGCTGGGTCAGGCTCAGGGTCAGTCCGGTATTATCGAAGCTCTTGCTGTCGGTATCGTTCCAGGTCTGGTTTCCGCTCAGGCTGATATCCGGCAACAGACCGGCTTTTGCCTGAGGCAGTGTTTCAGCCGTCGCCCGGTAGGAAGCCTGAGCTGCGCGTAGCTGCGGATCATTTTTAACCGCTTCCCGGTATATATCAGCCAGTGTGCCGGCGCTGGCCGGCACCGCCTGCAGCGAGGCAACCAGCAAGGTCGAGACTGAAAAGGCTTTGGATAGTTTCACTTACGCATCCCCTGCAAAAGTTGTATCAGTCATTATTATGCATTAAGCATAGTGAACAAAGAGTAAAGGCGACCGCTATCGGTCGCCTGATCATTATTGCCAGTTTGGCTCTACCTCTTTGAAGGTACGTTTGCCCAGATAGCTGTATACCGTCGGAATCACAAACAGTGTCAGCAAGGTACCGAAGGTCATGCCACCGACAATAACCCAGCCGATCTGCTGGCGGGATTCCGCGCCGGCACCGAAGGCAATTGCCAGTGGCACCGCTCCCAGTACGGTCGCTGCGGTGGTCATCAGGATTGGTCTCAGTCGCAGGCTGGCCGCTTCAATCACCGCCTCCCGCAACTCTGTACCCTGTTCCTGCAGCTGGTTGGCAAACTCAACGATCAGAATGCCATGCTTAGTAACTAGACCGACCAGTGTGATTAAGCCTATCTGACTGTAAACGCTAAGGGAACCGCCTGAGTAATAAAGTGCGATCAATGCCCCGAAAATAGCCGGTGGTACTGACAGCATGATAACCAGCGGGTTTTTGAAACTTTCAAACTGAGCCGCCAGTACCAGGAAGATAAAGATCAGCGACAGTACAAAGGTGGTCTGCATGCTGTTGCTGGATTTCCTGAACTCCCGTGACGGGCCGGTGTAGTCAAACGTTGCATCGGGCGCAATTTCCGCCAGGCTCTGTTCCAGATAGTTAAGGGCTTCACCGAGACTGTAGTCCGGGGTCAGCAGGGCCTGAAACTTCACAGCCTTGACCTTATCAAAGTGGTTCAGCTCGCGTGGCGCAACCGTTTCGGTGACCGATATCAGGTTGGAAAGCTGAACCATTTCGCCATCCCGGGTGCGGGCGTAGAGGTCGGTCAGGTCACTGGGGTCACGGCGTTCGCGGTCGGAGACCTTGACGATAACTTCATACTGTTCACCGATCTTCTTGAACCGGGTGACTTCACGGCCCGCCATGTAGCTTTCCAGGGTATGGCCGACCTGATCAACATCGATACCGATCTCGGACAGCTTGTCGCGCTTCACATTGATGGAGAGCTCCGGCTTGTTAAGCTTCAGGTCGGAGTCCGGCTGGGCAAAGCCTTTGTTCTGCATGATCTTGCCCATCATCTGGTCGGCGATGCCTTTCAGGTCGTCATAAGTGCCGTTGTACTTCACCACGAATTCAACCGGACGGGAGATAAAGCTCTGGCCCAGAGAGGGCAGGTTCAGAGCGAAACTCATCACACCCGGGACGCCGCCATATAGCTGAGGCGTCAGCTGGGCAGAGATCTCCTGCTGCTTACGTTCACGATCTTCCCAGCGATCCAGCCCAAGGAAGGTCATGGCATTTGTTTCTGCCGGGAAGCCGACGATGGAGAAGAAACGGTCGCCTTCCGGAACCTGACTGACAATACCTTCTATCTGGCGGGAATACTTGTCGATAAAGCTGCTGGTGGAACCGTCCGGCGCCATCGCAAACACCAGGATATCGCCGCGATCTTCATAAGGCGCCAGTTCCTGCGGCAACTGCTGATAGTAGAACCAGCCGCCGTAGACGCTGCCTGCCATGATGGCGATTGCCAGCAGGCGGGAGCGCAGCACTTTGCTGAGCAGGGCGGTGTAGCCGCGTGTGAGGCCGTTCAGCATCCCTTCGATCAGGTTGAACAGCCAGTTGTGGCGCTTCTCATGCTTCAGCATCCGGGAAGCCATCATCGGTGACAGGGTCAGAGCGACAAAGGTAGAAACAACCACGGCACCCGCCAGCGTCAGGGCAAATTCCGTAAATAGCTTACCGGTGCGACCTTCACTAAATGCCACCGGCACAAACACGGCAACCAGTACGGCGGTGGTCGCCAGCACGGCAAAGCCGATCTCTTTGGCCCCTTTGAAGGCAGCCTGAATCGGGTGCAGGCCCTCTTCAACGTGACGGTAGATGTTTTCCAGCATCACGATGGCATCATCCACCACCAGGCCGATTGCCAGTACCAGAGCCAGCAGGGTCAGGGTGTTAATGCTGAAGTTAAAGGCGTACATCATGGCAAAGGCACCGATCAGCGACAGCGGAATCGTCACTACCGGGATCAGCGTTGCACGGATATTACGCAGGAAGAACAGCAGCACGATTACAACCAGGGCACCGGCCTGCAGCAGGGTGCTGTAGACTGACTTGATCGACTCATCGATAAAGATCGATGAGTCATAGGCGACCTCTACCTGCATTCCTTCAGGCAGGTTCGGGCGTATTTTTTCCAACTTGGTGCGGATGCCGCCGGAGACATCCAGCGGGTTAGCTGTGGATTGCTTCACCACACCCAGGGCAACGGCATTAGTGCCCTTATAACGCGAGATCTGGCGATCGCTTTCAGGGGCGATCTCAACCCGGGCTACATCACGAATCCTGACCGGATAACCGTCGGCATTACGAATGATGATCTGTTCGAACTCTTCGATGTCGTTGAGATCGGTCTTGGTCAGCAGGGTGAACTCACGTGCCTGGCTCTCAATGCGTCCGGCCGGCACTTCGATATTCTGCTGGCGCAGGGCGCCCTCGATATCCTGAGGAATGACGCCATAGGCGGCCATCCGGGTCGGATCGAGCCAGATACGCATCGCATAGCGGCGTTCACCGAAGATCATTACGTTAGCGACTCCGGCCACCGTTTGCAGCTGGTCGCGGACGCGCTGGTCGGCAATCTCGGTAATCTCCATGCTGTTGTGGGCACTGGAGGAGAATGCCAGCCAGATAATCGGCTGAGCATCGGCTTCGGTCTTGGCAATTACCGGCGGATCGACTGCATCCGGTAGCTGGCCGATGACCCGGCTGACGCGGTCGCGCACATCGGCTGCAGCATTATCCGGGTCACGGTCAATCTTAAAGGTGACGGTGATCTGCGAGTTCTCGGTCCGGCTGATCGAGTTCATGAAGTCGATCCCTTCGATGCCGGACAGGGAGTCCTCAATCACCTGGGTGATCTGCGACTCCATAATCGTGGCACTGGCGCCGGGGTAGGTGGTTTCTACTGTCACCACCGGCAGATCGATTTTCGGGTATTCACGGACGCTGAGGCGATCGTAGGCGATGGCGCCGATCAGCAGCAACAGTATGCTCATCACTGTTGCTAGCACCGGCCGTTTGATACTGATTTCAGACAATACCATGTTGCTTAATTCTCCTTCGCCAGTTTCGGCTGGCTGCCGTCAACATAGATTGGGGTGATCGGCATGCCCGGGAACAGTTTCAGCTGTCCGGCAGTGACGATCACATCGCCAGGATTTAGTCCGCTGGAGATCTGCACAATGCCCGGGCGGCGCTGACCCAGTACAACCGGTGCCATTTCCACGGTCTTGTCTTCTTTCATGCGCAGTACGAAAAAGCCGCTATCCTGCGGGATAATCGCCTGTTCTGGGATCATCAGGGCAGTTTTATCACGACTGGCTATCAGCTCGACCTTGGCAAACAGGCCGGGGCGCAGGGCGCCGTCAGTGTTTTTAATGCGGGCGCGAACCTGAATATTGTGGGCGCGGCTATCAGAGCCTGGCGCGATGGCATAAACCTCACCCTGGAAGCGCTGTCCCGGAAAGGCATCGATCTCTACTTCAATCTGACTGCCGGGTTTAAGGGTTTGCAGGTAGATCTCAGGCACCCGGAAATCGACTTTCAGGCTGCTGATATCGGTCAGCTCGACCAGCTCCTGTCCCGGATTAACATAGTCACCGGGGCTGACCAGGCGCAGGCCGGTGATGCCGCTAAAGGGGGCCTTAACCGTCATTTTCTCAAGACGGGTGCTGGCCAGTGCGAGCTGTGCCCGATCGACTTCCAGTTCGGCAAAAGCCTGATCGCGCGACTGTTCGGAACCGACACGTTTTTGCAACAGGTTCGTGGCCCGGTCATAGGCGATCTGGCTCAGTTTGACCCGCGCCTGTGCCTGTCGCATCTCTGCGGCGTAGATCGCCTTATCCAGCTGAAACAGCGGTTTACCGGCTTTTACCTGCTGGCCTTCCTGAAACAGGATGGTTTCGATCCGGCCGCTTTGCTCGGCGCTGAGTTTGAGTGATTCGTTCGCGCGCAGGTTGCCAACGACGCTGATGCGCTTGTCGAGTGTCTGGGACTGAACATGGACAACCTCAGCAGGCAGGCCCTGCGGTGCGCCATCTGCAGCCTGCAACGGTGCAGATGCGAGCAGGGTGGCAACAAGTAGTCCTTTTAATAGGGGGGGATTTTCCGTTCATGGGGTTTAAGCCTGTTGGGTTAGTTCAGATGCGCGGAGGATGCGCATAAAATTGTCACAGTGTGCGATCAGCGGATCGATCCGTTGTTCTACTTTCATGCGCAGGATTGCGCCTTGCCAGTGATCCCAGATCATCTCTGCCAGTTGTCTGGCAGAGAAATCGCTTCTGATACTGCCTTCTTGCTGGCAGAGCCTGATGTCACCTTCGATGGCGTCCAGAATGCGCGTGATGGATTCACGGATACACTGATGCAGGGCCGGAGATGCCTGTACGATCTCGCCGGAAAGGTTTGCCAGCAGGCAGCCGATCTTGTCCGGCTCATCCTGATGGCAGCAGATCGCTTCCTGTATCAGGCTGTGGATACCGTCCAGCCGGTTGCCGGGATAGAGCTCCAGGGTCTCGTTCCAGCGAGCCAGCTCTATGGCCTGATAGTGCTCGATGATTTCGATCGCAAAGGCCTCTTTGCTATCGAAAAAGTTGTAAAAAGATCCTTTGGGGATCTCACAGGCATCCAGAATCTCTTTCAGCCCCGTTGCGTGGTAACCCTGTCGGGTAAACAGCTCCATCCCTGTGGTCAGTATCTTCTCACGGTTATGTTCGGTGCGTCTGCCTTTGCTCATAAGAAATAGACCGGTCGTCTTAAAAACGTTGCGGCTATTTTAGTGAACAATAAATAAGTATCAATCTATTGTCTGTTGCAATTCTGCAATCAACTGTTGTCGTTGTGCTATTTCCGGGTTTGAAAGCAAGTCCCACGATTGTGGGACTTGCTTTGAATCGTGATTATAAGCGCTTCGGCTTATGCCTGAGGCTACTCGGTGACAGTGCTCTGCAGCATCTCCGAGAGAATCCAGTCACGGACTTCCTGCATGCCGTGTGTCAGTTGTCGGTTTTTCTGATACACCAGGTAGAATGCCTTGCCAGTGTCATGCTGCAGGTCAAATGGTATGGCGAGCTGACCATAACTGACTTCGCGCTCAACCAGCTGGATATCCGCCAGGGCGATGCCCACCCCCTCCATCGCGGCCCCCACCGCCAGTGAGGAGTTGGAGAAGGTCAGGCCCTGCGCCGGAGATTCATGGATGCCTGCCTGTGCCAGCATCTGGGACCACTCATGAGGACGCCGCTCAACCTGAATCAGGTTGTGCCGTAGCAGGTCCTTAGGTTCATTGAGCGGTTTGCTACCTTCCAGCAAACGGGGGCTGCAAACCGGTACCAGCACCATATTACGCAGGTAATGGGTTTCGACGCCGCGCCAGTTGCCATCTCCCATATAAACGGCCATATCGGTATCAGAGTGGGCAAAGTCTATCAGGCCGGTCGAAGCGGTCAGACGCAGCTCGACATGAGGATATTGTTCCTGAAACTTGCCCAGCCGGGGGACCAGCCAGCGGGTAAGGAAGGCCGGGGCGACACTGAGGTTTACTTTGCCGGCGTTGGGGGCGGCCATCAGACGACGGGTGGCACTGTCGATCTCATCTAAGGCGTGTTCAATCGATTTCAGGTATTTCTCGCCGGCCGCCGTCAGTAAAACCTGGCGCTTTTCCCGCCGGAATAGCTTTATTTCGAGAAAATCCTCAAGCGATTTAACCTGATGACTGACCGCAGACGGCGTCACATAGAGCTCTTCGGCTGCCTGGTTAAAACTCCCGAGACGGGCGGCTGCCTCAAAGCTTTTCAACGCATTGAGTGGGGGAAGGCGTCTGATGGCAAAAACTCCTATAGGTGAAAAAAACTCATCTTTCAGCTGAAAATCTGTCGTTTGTGGAAAGCCTTGTAAGACCTTAGTATAGCGCCAGCACTGAACGAGAGACACATTCAGATCGCACGGTTTTTAGGACTTCGCTACTTTTGAAGTCGCCTGCATCACTCAAGCTGTCCTCTCGCAAGATATTGTACTTTTATATTTTGATGATTTTTTCTTGGGGACCGTCATGTCACAGAATTTCGATGTAGAGCTGCGTGTAGATCAATTTGGACAACTGGACACTCAATACTACCTGCAGGAAGCTGAGCGTCTGCGTAGTGAAGAGATGGGCCGGATAATGGCCGCTCTGAAACAGCGTCTGAAAACGATGTTCTCTTTCAAACGAATTCCTTCACTGGAGGCTGTTTACGGCCACTGAGTCTCTGATCACCTTCCGCGGGGGATGGCTGAGGCCATCAATGGAAGGGGATTAAGGCAACTTCGATACATCCTTGTTGTTTTGTTTCGGGCCCACATTTGTGGGCCTTTTTTATGGCTGAAATTCAGGCATTAACGGATTTCAGCGCGGCAATAATCTGTATCGTCACTGCCAGAATCAGTAGTGCGGAAAAGGCGATCAGTCCTTCCGCCATCGTGATTCCTGATATTAGCTCCGGGGTGTAGCCGCAAGGCTCCCAGGGTTCGAAGATCACCGGCAGCCATTGGTCGAGGGGCAGCCAGGTGGGATAGCCTGAGTCCATCGTGCAGCTGCCTTCTATAGTGCCGCGCTCAACGCCCAGAGTGATCCATGAACGTTCAGCCAGCCCGGCTGCAGCGCCCAGCGATAAGATATGTGGTACCAGCTGTAATCGGTTAGACGGAATAAACAGTCCGATGACGGCAATGAGCATCAGTGCCAGTATCCAGGCACGGATATGCACGCAGAGCACACAGGGGCCGTAGTCCAGTCCGTACTGGAAGTAGAGCGCAACGGCTTCCATGGATAGTCCGGCGACGATGATCGCCACCCAGTAAGGTTTGCTGAGTGAGGTCAGCTTGCTTAGCATCTTTTTCCCCTGTGATTGCCGTTAATGGTGCTGCTGTGTGATTCTGAAAATACAGATCGGTTCCGCTTTTGGGTATATATCTTTGATTCGTACGGCGTTTTTTGATCTGTCGCAGGTAGTGATTTTAACCTGCTTTGGGCAAAAGAGGTGCCGGCTTTAAAAGCCAAAGCATAAAAAAGCCCCGCGAATGCGGGGCAAAAGACGGTTTAGAGCTAAGTGTTACTTTAGCTGCTAGGAGATAGCACTCTCAGCAGACTGGTAGTCGTATCCCAGATCACGGGCGACCGCTTCGTAAGTCACCTGTCCGCGGTGCACATTCAGGCCATCACGCAGGTTTGCATCGTCTTTCAGGGCCTGTTTGTATCCCTTATTCGCCAGCGCCAGTGCGAACGGCAGTGTCGCATTGGTCAGGGCAAAGGTAGAGGTGCGGGCAACACCGCCAGGCATGTTCGCTACACAGTAGTGAATTACGCCGTCCACGGTGTAAGTCGGTTCCTGATGGGTGGTAGCCTTCGATGTTTCGAAACATCCGCCCTGGTCGATGGCAACATCCACCAGTACCGCGCCATCTTTCATCTTGCCGAGCATCTCACGGGTGACCAGTTTAGGTGCCGCTGCACCCGGGATCAGAACTGCGCCGATCACCAGATCTGCCTGGGTCACTTCCTGCTCGATAGCATCCGCTGTGGAGTAGAGGGTCTTCAGTTGAGGGCCATACAGTGCATCGAGTTCTTTCAGGCGTGGCAGGGAGCGGTCGAGAATAGTGACGTCCGCACCCAGGCCAAGAGCCATACGGGCAGAGTTGATGCCCACCACGCCGCCGCCAATAACAACTACTTTAGCGGGAGCTACGCCGGGAACGCCACCCAGAAGGGTACCCAGACCACCCTGCGCTTTCTCCAGAGAATGCGCGCCAGCCTGAATGGCCATGCGTCCGGCAACCTCTGACATTGGTGCCAGTAGCGGTAATCCGCCGCGTGGGTCGGTCACGGTCTCATAAGCGATGGCGACGGCATCTGATTCGACCAGCAGGCGGGTCTGTTCAGGGTCCGGAGCCAGGTGCAGGTAAGTGAAGAGTATCTGGCCGGAACGCAGCATCTTGCATTCGTTTGGCTGTGGCTCCTTCACCTTCACGATCATTTCGGCTTTGGCGAAGATCTCTTCAGGGGTGTCGATAATTGTCGCCCCTGCGGCCTCATATTGTTCGTTGCTCAGACCGATGGCGCTACCGCCATCACGCTGAATCATCACCTCGTGTCCCGCAGCGACCAGTTCTCGGACGCCTGATGGGGTCATGCCGATGCGATATTCATGGTTTTTTATTTCTTTTGGTACACCAATCAGCATCTCGGTAATCCTCCGAAGTACAATGTTGCGTTCAGAAAGTAAATTCAGATTATCACTGCTTTCCTGGGTGTAACCTCTGTTTTTTGTTAAAGGTTTGGTTCTATTTTCTGTAAAATTGGTTTTGACAGAATGATTTCCAAACAACCTTAACCTTTGGTGTTGTTTAAAGAATAGACCGATTATTGCGATGTCGGGTTGGCGGGTGAAAACAGTGGCCGCAGCGTTATAATGACGCCTCTCTATTCGCCGCACTTATTTATCGGACACTGCATTCTGCTACGGGTGGTCATGTCTCTAAAAATCAAAATCCTGCTGCTTTCCATTCTTCCGCTGGTGTTGGTGACAACCGTGGTGACACTGATCAGTCTGAAGGAAGCCCGACAGCTGTCAGAGCAGGAGCTTGAGACATTTGAGCGTAATCTGTTAGAAGCCCGTCAAACAGAACTCAGAAACTATGTGACTATCACCCTGGCATCGATTGCGCAGATTGTTGCTGACGGCAATCCACGTTCAGTTAAGACCCGGCAAGATGTCCGTCATCTGTTAAAAACCCTTAATTACGGTGAGGATGGCTACTTTTTTGCCTATGACAGCCGGGGGAACAGCATAGTGCATCCCTCGCAGCCAGACCTCGAAGGGCGCAACCTCTACGATATACAGGATGTGAAAGGGCAGTACGTTGTGCGGGACCTGCTGCATATTGCCTGGGATGGCGGGGGCTTCCATCAATATACCTGGCGAAAACCCTCCAGCGGGAAAGAGGAGGAGAAGATCAGTTATGTTGTCAATGTGCCTGGCCTGAACTGGATGCTTGGAACCGGTATCTATATAGAAGATATCGCCACCGATGTCGCGAAGATCCGTAAAGACGTGGATCATAATATCCGTAACACCTTTTTTACCGTTCTGGTGATTGTGACGGGTGCTGTAGTGGCCGTTGCATTGCTGGGGATTGCTATCAATGTCCGTGAGTACCAGATGGCTGACCTTCGCCTGCGGAAACTGGCCCATCGCTATGTACAGGTTCAGGTTGACCAGCGTCGCCAGTTTGCGCGGGACCTGCACGATGGAATCAATCAGTTGATGGTCTCGGTGAAATTTCGCCTGGAGCTTGCTCGGGAGAAGCTGGAAAAGGGCAATATTGCGATAGAGCGTGACCTGGATAAGGGGTGTGAGGTGCTGAATATGGCCATTCAGGAAGCCCGCAGGATATCGCATGACCTCAGGCCGAGCTTGCTGGACGATATGGGGCTGAGAACGGCATTGGTAAATCTGATGGAAGATTTTGAAGAGCGCAGCCCTGCAGAGGTGCGCTGCCGGGTATTCCTGCCGGATCACCCGGTACCGGATGATATTGAAATCTCGATCTATCGGATGGTGCAGGAAGCGATCAGCAATATTGAGCGGCATGCCAAGGCCCGTAACGTTTCACTGGATGTCTGGTATCATGACGAGCGAATCTGGATTGAAATCAAGGATAACGGTGTCGGCTTCGATACCGACCTCAACTCAGAAGGGATTGGCCTTATTCATATGCGGGAACGGGCAGAGTTATTGAGTGGTGATTTCTCGTATAATAGCCGGGTGGGCATCGGCACGCGGATAAGAGCCTATTTTCCCGCTACAATAAACGCGGCAGACCTCGCTTGATCGGAAGAGAATATGAGCAGTAAAACAATAATTAAAGTCCTGTTAGTTGATGATCATCCTCTGGTTTTAGACGGTATTAGCGCGCGCCTGGAGGGGAGCGAAAACCTGGATGTGGTCGGTACCGCCGGGAACGGCCAGGAGGCCTTGGAAAAGGCACTGGAACTGAAACCGGACGTGGTGTTGATGGATATTTCAATGCCGGTGCTGAATGGCCTTGAAGCATCCTCCCGATTTCGCGATGAACAGCCTGATGTCAAAGTGTTGATTCTCAGCATGCATGACAACCGCGAATATATTGTGAAGATGATTCAGAACGGTGCGGCTGGCTATGTATTGAAAGACGTGTCCTCAGATGAGCTGATCAATGCCATCGAAACAGTATTCCAGGGCGGAACTTACTTTAGCGCAGGCGCATCGCATACTCTGTTTAGCCAATTTGCGGATGAGGCGGAACCTGAAGCTGAACCTGTAAATGTGCTGACCCGGCGTGAGGAAACCGTCCTGAAGCTGCTGGCGGAAGGGCTCTGTAACAAGGATGTCGCCCGGCAACTGAATATCTCGGTCAGGACAGTCGAAACACACCGCCAGAATATTAAGAGTAAGCTCAATATCACCACTGCTGCGGGGTTGACCCGATTCGCCATCGAGCAGAAGCTGATTACGCTGACATAAGTTAAAACTACAGATATAAAAAAACGGGCTTTTCAGCCCGTTTTTTTATTGTGAAATCAGTAAATAATTGGCGTCAGTCCATGCTTCTCGCCGGCTTGCCGAAGTCGGCCGTCACTTTTGATATCGGCAACAAAGCGATTTACACGCGCCAGCCATTCAGGTTGTCCTTTGGCAACGGCATAGGCGTACTGAAATTTGCCGCCGCTTTGTGATAGCGGCGTCAGCAAGCGTGCCCAGTCGTAGCTCTTCAGTACTTTCTGGCCGTATGGATAGTCGGTAATAAATACATCCGCACGACCTGAGCGAACTTCCGCTTCACGCTCGTAGGGGCGGTTTACAACGCTGATCTCGGCGTGTTTGAGCGTATTGCGCATAGCTGACTCCATATAGGTGCCTTTCTGCACGCAGACAACAATGTCGGGCCTATCGATCGATTCCCAGCTGGTGATTTGCTGGTGAGTCTTGGTCGTGATGCCATACATGCCGCTCGCCATATAGGGCTGGCTGAAATCAAGCCGTGCAAGGCGGGATTTGGTTCTGCCAATACCAAACATGCCTATATCGCAGCGGTCAGACTCGATATCGTCCATAAAACGGCCAAAGTCGGTAAATACCAGTCGGGTTTTAACTCCCAGGTCTTCAGACAATGCCCGGGCCATATCGATATCCAGTCCCTGGATGGAGCCGTTCTTATTGTTGCGATAGCTAATGGCAAAATATTCCGGCCAGACACATACCTTCAATTCACCGCTGTTTTCAATGCGAGACTGGCGAGAATCTTCGGCATAGGAGGGGCTGGCTAAGAGTAGTAGTACTGAGCCGACCATGACGTCGGTCAACGTTGATCTTGAATGTTTTTTGTAGACTTCGCGCTTCATAACGGCCTTCATCCGAAGATATGAGTAAGAGGTTTTGATTTTTGAGTCAGGTGTTGCGCACGGGGTGCCTCAGAATATAGTAGTATCTGATAGGATTGGTAGAGTTTACTTTACAGGCGGTTAGCCGTGCTTTTTACTCTGTAACTAAGTGTCCGCTGTATCCTCTAGTAAGGCACGGATATTATCCTAAAGAAAGACTAGCTTACTCAAACCTTGTACGGTCGAGAGTGAGTCAGATCAAATTTTGTTCGTATTACCGCAGTTGGATTGTGCATGGATGTAGTTGTAGAGAAGTTAAATGCCACCAGGGGATATATAAAACCCCATCTTGCGGTGCTTATGTTCACACTGACAATTGCATCGGGTTGTTTTGCCCTGATGTTGTTTGTGCTGGAGAAGGGTGAGCAGCGTGCAATATTTGAACAGAAAGATAAAACCCGCCTGTTAGCTCATGCATTGGAGAATACGGTTATACGCAGCGTGGAGGATGTCGTTGGCCGCTTGCGTGTAATGGGGGAGACGCTTCGCATATCGCCTAGCCTGATCCAGCAGGACGCATCCAGACTTGGCGTGCTGATGCGGGATCTGTTGCCTTTGGCGCCCGGACTACGTGAGCTGGCAGTTCACCTGCCTGACGGGCGTTGGGTTGCCTCCAGTCGTATGAAGGCGCCAGATGATATTCATCTGTCAGCTTCCTGCGGGCAGCAACTATTAAACAATGGATTGAGTGCTTTTCTGGTAAGTGAGCCGCAGGGAGGGCGCTATCTGGGCGATCTGGCTGATGGTTCTGGTCAGTATCATATTCCGTTGTGCCTGGAGGTGCTGAGTCTGGAAGGTGAAAGCCTCGCCATTGTCACTGCCGCTATGAACCCCGCCTATATAAAGGAGCTATTCCGACCGGCAGTGGAATCCAATCCGGTGGAATTGTCTCTGTATCGTTATGATGGCGCGCCTCTGGTGTCTGCAAAGAGCGGTGATGAGGGCAGTAAGTATAACGCCTATCTTGATGAGTTATTTGCAACACGCTTGTCTCGTCAGGAGTTTGATACCTACGAGCGGGTCGTTGTCGCTGATTCACCGGATCAGTCAGATGCTCAGTTTGTGACCTCATATCGTTCTACGTCACCGCTTCCGCTGGTTCTTATCGCAGACCTTGATCTTCGGCAGGGACTGGAAACCTGGCGGGCCGAATCCAATATCATCTTCTGGATTTTCCTGGCATTGATTCTGGCGGTAGTCACAGGTGGATCCGTATTGATGATTGCCTTGATGAGAAAGCATCGTATGGAGGCCGAAATTACGCTACTGACGGCTGCGATATCCAGTGCAGCGAACGCAATCTTTATTACAGATGCTTCTGGCCATATTCAGTGGATTAACAATGCGTTTGAAAAGCTAACAGGCTGGACCATCGAAGAGGTAAGAAACCGGACCCCCAGAATTCTCAATTCCGGTGAGCATGAGTGGCGGTTTTTTAAGGAGCTGTGGCAGACAATTCTGCAGGGCGAGGTATGGCGTGGGGAGATTACAAATATCTCCCGTCATAACAAAGCAATGATTGTTGAACAGACCATTACGCCGATCGTCAACGATAGTGGTGTGGTGACCCACTTTGTTGCCGTGCATGAAGATGTGACTGCCCGGACGCAGGCCGAACGTAAGGCCAGTTTCCTATCCCAGCATGACTCACTGACCGGATTACCCAACCGTCGTGCATTCAGCCATCACGTGAATGATATATTGCATCAGTCGGTAAAGCGGCGGGTTGCGCTACTGCTGGTGGATCTCGATCACTTTAAAACGGTTAATGATACGCTGGGGCATCAGGCAGGTGACGAAGTGCTGCAGACGGCAACCAGACGGATCAATAACCTCCTGGCCGATAATATGATGCTTGCCCGTTTGGGGGGAGATGAGTTCGCTATACTGATCGATTCCTGTGGTGCGGAATCTGCCATGGTCGAGTTGGTTGAGAAAATACTGAGTTCGCTGGCGCAGCCTGTGGCACTGGGTGAAAGCAGTTTCCGCTTGTCGGCGAGTATTGGCATTGCTTTCGGTGAGGTTGGTGAAGCTGATAGTAATACGCTGCTGAGGCAGTCTGATCTGGCAATGTACCGAGCCAAGCATATCGGACGCAGTACCTATAGTGTGTTTGACGATGATATGGACTATCTGATCCATCGCCATGTCGATCTGGAGCAGGGGATGCGCCAGTCTCTGGTAATGGGGCAGGGCTTCTCGTTGGTCTATCAGCCTATCATGTCCGCTAAGAGTCTGAAGCCAGTTAAGGTTGAGGTGCTGATGCGCTGGAGTAACCAGAACGGTGAACCGGTCTCTCCAGGTGAGTTTATACCGGTTGCAGAAGGGGTCGGGCTGATCACGGATATTGGTCACTGGCAGATGAAAGAGCTGTCCAGGCAGTTATCTGAGTGGCGTTATGGTCCGATGGCCGAGCTTCAGGTGGCGCTTAATATCTCTACGGTTCAGCTATCACGCGATGCTGTTTCACAACTGTTGCTTGATGCGATGGCCGGGGCAGGTATTCCATTTTCTCAGCTGGTGGTCGAAGTAACAGAGACGGCCCTGGTGACTAATAACGAGAAGATGCTTGAGAACCTGCGTCTGCTTAGGGATGCTGGTGTACGGCTCTCGATAGATGACTTTGGTACCGGCTACTCCTCTTTGAGTTATATCCGCGAGCTTGATGCCAGTATCCTGAAGATAGACAAGAGTTTTGTGGCCGGTATAGGGGAGAACAGTAGTGACGAAGAGATCATACTGGCGACTATTGCACTCGCTAAGAACCTTGATATCGAAATCGTAGCTGAAGGTGTAGAGACTGAGCAGCAGGCTGTCTACCTGCGTCGTGCCGGGGTTGATTACCTGCAGGGTTACCTCTATTCCAAGCCATTGCAGCCGTTGTTGCTGGAGGCTTATATCGAAGATTACCGGCCTGCAGACTCAGTGCCTTTAGTAGCTGTAAATACCGATTGAATCGTCGGTCGGAGTTGAGTGTAAAAAATAGTAAGAAAGTTGTTGCGTAACAAAGTGTTAGGTTTATAATACGCAGCACTTAACAGGACTATAGCTCAGTTGGTTAGAGCGCTACCTTGACATGGTAGAGGTCGGCAGTTCGAATCTGCCTAGTCCTACCAGAATTTGTAAACAAAAACAGCGAGTTAGCGAAAGCGGCTCGCTGTTTTTGTTTGTGGCTTAGGTAATTCTGACGGCTGGCCGGTCTATGTATCGGGATATTGTGGGTTTCCGGGAATGCCAGGCTGTGCTGTAGGGCTCTTAAGCAACATAGTTTCTATCTTACGGCCTCTTTGCTGTAGCACCTTACTCTGCACTAATCAGGGGTTTGCGTCACGTCGTCCCCGAACCTCCCGATCTGCGCGCCCGATCGATTTTATATTCTGGCTGTTCAGCGGACAGAGCTGGAATTGTCGTAGTAGAAATTGATTTGAAGCAGGCCTGATGGTACGAAACGTCAAGGTCTTGAAATCTTTCTTTCGTTGCTCAGTCTCAGTCCTGTTTTATCCTAATTCTATCCGCAGCACTTTCTCGGCAGAAATCGTCAACTGTACGCTCGTATAAAAGCTTCCGGGTCTGCAGGATGTGATTGGCCTTGTTTAGACTGAGAGGTCGGTATTAATGGAGTGGTTACTTACAGTGGGTATTCTCGAGCAGCTGGGGCTATTGCTGATCTCTTTCATTGCCAATGGGCTTTCGGCGCTGGCCGGCGGCGGTGCCGGGTTGCTGCAGTTGCCTATATTGATCTTTCTTGGCTTGGGATTCAGTACCGCGCTGGCGACTCATAAGGTGGCTTCGGTGGCGCTTGGGGTCGGTGCGACACTCCGGCATATCCGCGAAGGCAGCATTAGCTGGCGATTTGCGCTATTTATTTTGTGCAGTGGTTTGCCTGGTGTGGTGTTGGGTGCATTTAAGGTGCTGGACTTTCAGGAATCGTTTCTGCTAATTGCGTTGGGTTGCTTGACCGCCGGTTTGGGTATCTATTCGGCGATTAAAAAGGGATTGGGGATGGACGCCCGGAAACTGAATCGGGATGTCCGTGGCTATCTGCTGGGCGGGACTGTGTTATTTGCTATCGGTTGCCTGAACGGATCTCTGACTTCGGGAACCGGATTGTTTGTAACGCTCTGGCTGGTGAGATGGTTTGGGCTTGATTATAAGCAAGCCGTCGCCTACACCCTGATTCTAGTCGGACTTTTCTGGAATGGCGCGGGCGCTATAGCGCTGGTGCTTCAGGTTCAGCCTGTATGGGATTGGCTGCCTGCATTGCTGGCGGGAGCGATTATCGGGGCGTATACGGGGGCTCATCTGGGGCTAAAACAGGGAAACGTTTTCATTAAACGTGTTTTTGAAGCGCTTACTCTATTGGTCGGCTCTAAATTGATATATGACGGTATATCTCAGTACCTGATGTGATGGTGTGTGATCTCCGAGGCTGAATCGGCGCCAACAGCTACATGCCTATTTTACAGTGACCTTCCCGCCAACGATTTTAAGTGCAGGGACGCCCCTGATCAGTGTTTCACGCGCATACATGCAACCGCAGTTCGGGCAGATGCCAGGGCTAAGCGTATAGTCGTCGACTATTCGCTCGACAAAGCATTTGATCAGAGAACCTTTCCCGCCTTTTCGGTACTTTAGCAATTGGCTACGGCACTTATTGCAGTATATGTTGACTGTCTTGTCCGGGCCTTTCTTGTTTGGTTTTGCCATCGGGATTCCTTTGTATCCGGTCACTCTGCTACTGTCGGCTCTCCCTGTTATATAGAGGGATAGCTGCCGACTCCGAATCGATATTCTACAGGAAATTGTAGTAGGTCCCGAGTAGCCAATTTGTTTGAATCAGAAGGACTCTGCTCCACTCATTCTGAAAATTTGTGGTACCCTGTGTAGCGGTTTCTTCAACGAGGAAGCTAACCACTAAGGTATCAGTGGTCATTGTCTTCGCATTCATCTAAACGTATGGCGGGGACCCATCCTACCAGGCATATATCTGGCTCGATAGCACCGTGGGGACAAGGCGTTATTTCATGATTGTATTGCGATTCTTATCTTGGGTTACTTTGCTAGCCTGTATGCAGGTGTCCGCCGTGCATGCCAATGAATGGTCAGTAGCACCGAATACCAATGACGGAAAGCGCTGGCAGGTTGCCTACTATGAAGGCGGCGATTATCAGGATTACCGCAAGGTACTTGTAGCCACCCTGAATGGGTTGATGGATCTCGGCTGGATAGAGCCACAGCCTTTACCTGATCCGGATGGGCATGATTCAAAAAGTCTGTGGATGTGGGTGGTCGATAATCTGCAGAGCCAATACCTCTCATTCAGGAAAGATGCATATTATTCAGCAGAGTGGGATGTCGAACAGCGCGCAGATAACAGTCGCCGCTTTCTGCAGCGCCTGATACTCCAGAAAGATATTGATCTGGTTCTGGCCATGGGAACCTGGGCCGGCCAGGATCTGGCCACGTCCAGGCATAGCACTCCGACTCTGGTCCTGACTGCCAGTAATCCGATCACCGCTGGTATTATCAAAAGCAGCAGTGAATCGGGACTGGATCACCTGCACGCCACAGTCGACCCGTCACTTCACTCCCGCCAACTTCAGATTTTTCACGAACTGGTGGGTTTCAAGACCCTCGGTATGGCCTATGAAGATACTGTGAGTGGTCGGAGCTACGCTGCCGTGGATCAGGCTGAGACACTGAGCTTCGATCTTGGATTTGAGATCGTGCCTTGCTTTACCAAAAGCGATGTCAAAGACCAGGCAGAGGCTGAAGAAAGTGTCATTGCGTGTATGAAGGAACTGTCTTCCTCTGTAGATGCGATCTATGTGACAGTTCAGGGAGGGGTAACTAAGCGTAGCATTAACGAGATAGTGGCTATTGCCCTGGAAGCGCAGGTGGCAACTTTTTCGCAGGGGAGTTCGTCTGAAGTAAAAGCGGGCGTGCTATTTAGTCTCGCCATGGACGACTTCCGTGGGGTTGGGCGGTTTGAGGCGGAAAATATGGCCAAAGTATTTAACGGGGCAAAAGCGGGTCACTTAAGGCAAACTTATGAGGCGCCGCCGCGGATCGCAGTTAATACCCGTGTGGCTGAAGTTATCGGCTATAATCCCCCGCTACTGCTTTTGGGGGCAGCGGATGAGCTCTATGAAGAGATCGTTCCCTTTCCTTGATTGTGATGACCATTGTCGGGCTATTGCGTGTTGAGCCTGTGATTTGTTTACCGTGAGCGTTACCGCTATCGCTTAGCTCAGACCTATGACCGACAGAGGGTAACAGGTCTTTCAATTGGTTTAAAAAATCAGGTAGCCCCATCAGTCTTCTGTGCCTGTCTGCTTGCCCAAGAGATTCTGCATTAGAGCCTTTGTTCGAATAGCGAATTTATATCTCCAGGCGAAACCCTTGTACGCCGGAGATGTTGCCTGTCTGAGGAAGGGGCGGGGCGATTACGGCTTCCTTGGGCTGATATTGATTTGAAAGATTAGCTGAATTATTTGTATTTCCTCCTTTTGGTTTCTCTTGTTCTCCTTATTTATATAACCATATGTTTTTAGTGGTTTTGTGGTGCTGAGGCGTTTCGTTTTGAATGGACTCTCTGCTCTCTGCCAAAAAACCGTTGTTTCATGCGGCTATATTTTCGGTGAGGATTGCTCCGATTTTTTAATTTTTCCGGCGTTACAAGGGCTTACCTCAGATCAGATATATGTCTTGCCGCTGTTAACTATCAACTGCTTTTGGGTCGATATATGGTTGCAGTTTGATCTTTTGTTCTTGGTTTTATCGGTCGTGCGCGCTAGGTTTTAAGTCAACGCTAGTTGATTAAACGCTTGTTTTACTTTGCAGGTCCGGGCAGGGTACTATCGCAATAGCTTTGCTCGGATCATGGCTATTCGGGAAAATTAATTCTTAGTTGTCGCGTTGATTTATGCACATAGACTGGCTAATTACTGACTATGAATTAAATTTAATATTCTGTAGAGTTTCACTCGCCCCAATTGCAATAGGTCAAAAATCTTATCTGTACGGAGCTGGTTGAGAGATGGGCCGCAGCAGGGTGCTAAATGCCTGATTCAGGGCACTATATCGTAAATGGAATACGGCTGTTCAAGTGGCCGGTAGTTACATGGTAATAGGCCGATGTTGAAAAAAATTCCCTTTGTAAAATTAACATCTTGTGGGAATAACTTCGTTATTGTTGATGAGACAGATAGCGAAATACTCACCGAGCAAGAAAAGTCAGGCTTTGCGACGTTAGCGACGAGCACCAGCTTTGGTGTAGGTTGCGACAACCTCTTGATTATTCAGCGCTGTACGGAAGAGACGCTCGCTTCAATACAACAGAGTCGTCGCTACTGGAATGCCCCGCCATCCGGTGGAGAAGCCGATTTTCTGTTTCGTATGTTTGAACCGGATGGAAGTGAAGCACTTTGTTGTGGCAACGGACTGATCTGTGTCGCGAACTATTTGTTTGAACAGCAGGGTATTGAGTCTGCCAGCATCCTCACTGAAATCCCTCTAGGGACACCGAAGGCAATATCTATCGGCTCCGTCGCGGTATCAAATGAAGGGTGGGCTAATCTGGGAGAGCCGCGTCGCTCGCCTGAAGAGTTAGTGATGCCTGGCACCGCAATTCCGTATGGGGAGTCCATTTGCGAGCTTGCTGGTGTAGATATCGGTTTTCGATCTGCTGACCTGGCACCCTACACCAGTGCTTCGAATCTGAAACTCTCTGGTTATCTGGTGTTTACAGGTGAGCCACATTTTGTTGTGTTTCCTGATACCGGGTTTTCCTCTCCGGAGCTTGCAGACTACATATTTGGAGAGAGCGCATCCGGAGAGCCGGTGTCTGAGTTAAAACGCCGAAGCTTCGGGACTTTTCTGATTGAGCACATTGGCAATTATATAAACAATAACTATCGACAGCTGTTTCCTGCCGGGCTGAATGTTAACTTTGCGCGCGTCAAACCCTCCGGGATCGTTGAGAACAGGTGTTACGAAAGGGGCGTATTTAAGGAAACGCTTGCCTGCGGAACCGGGGCATTAGCTGTGTCTTATGTAGTACAGCAAGTGATGAAAACCGGCGCGCGGGACATGACGGTATATCCGCTTCGATGTCGTTGGGATGATCCGGAGGCCGCAATTCGAATTAAGCAAACTTCGACAGGGTGGTTGCTAAGTACTAAACCTGTATTGCTGTTCGAAGGGGTCTACAGAATGATGGCAAGCAGTTCTTCAGGTGAGGATATTCCCGTCACTGAGGGGCAGTTGACATCATGATAGGAGAAGAATCGGGTATGGGGTCTCTGTGGAAGGGCAGAATCACCGCGATAATGATCGCCATGATGGGATTGGCTGTTTGCTCTGTCTTGGTTTTTGCTTCGTCCGAGCTCCTATTTCGTTCGGTTAATCTAACCATAGTACGATGGGATCTGATCGTATCTCTTGCTCTTTCTGCAGCAGGAGCGCTTAGTGTGCTACTACTGAGTTTTATCTTGCTGGACAGCTTCAAAAACTTCACTTCATTTAGGCTCCTGAGGGGCAAACCGTCAGGTCGGTTGGCCCTTCCTGTTCTGATTTCTCAGATTTCATTTGTAGTTTTTTTTACTGTTGCTATCAGTCAGGGATTTCATGCCGACTTGTCACGGCAACTTCAAGATAAGATTGTTCAGGTTGAGTCTGGCTGTGCAGATCCTCTGGCAGAATGCTTACGCCAGGCGGATCCGGCCGTTTTCTTTGGTGCAAGTCAGGTTTATGTGGAAGAGTCTTCTGAGCAGTCAGGTCACTCCAGTCAGAGTGGTTCGGCTATCTCAATTACCAGCGGGGCAGCGCCTGACAAAGAGCCAGGGTATTTTTCTAAGCTGGCTTCGTTCCCTGAGATTACTTTTGATTATGTGCATCCAGCAGGAGCGCCGTATAAACAGCGGGTTGTTAGTCTTGAGGCGGGACATCTTGAAGTTTACTGGCATACTTTCCTTGCCGCGATAGCAACGGCGGCAATGATAGCCAGCCTGATCTGTATTGAGCTATCTGTTCTGGCGTCAGCCAGAGCAAGGCGTCATGAGAAAGCCATTTCAGCCGAAGTCGGGGCTGCTGATTATCGGCTGATGCGACCAGCGATTTTTGTGTTCCTGTTTGGTGTTGACCTTTCCATGGCATTTATCCCGCTTTATACGGAATCCCTATTCGAGCCGATGTTCGGATTGTCCAGGGATGTGGTGATGGGGCTGCCAATTTCATTTGAATTCCTCTGTGTCGGTATTGCAATACTTGTAGCCGGAGCCTGGTTCGACAGGCGCGGATGGCAGGAGCCCTTTTATGTGGGCTTGGTTCTGGCGGGTATTGGTGGGATCTGTTCCTGGCTGGCTTCCGATGCACTCGAATTTATTCTCTCACGTGGGTTAGTTGGCTTCGGCTACGGGCTGGCTCAGCTTTCATCCCATGGCTTTGTGATAAAGAATACGGACGACAAAACTAAAGCGCAGGGCTTATCACACCTTGCAGCAGGCCTCTACTCGGGAAGTATTTGTGGTGCTGCTGCTGGCGCTGTCATGGCGGACTACTTTGATTATGAGGTTGTGTTTGCCGTATCTGCCGTAACCATTTTTAGTGTTTTACTATATGGCTTTGTCTGCCTGGGTCCGAAACCTGTTTCTAAGCAAGAACACTCTGGTGCAGTTGCCGTTTCAGCCGGCACCGAACGAGGTGCCCTGTGGAGTTATCTGAAAGACCGCGGTGTGTTGGCGGCAATCTTTTTCAGCAGCATGCCCGCGTCAATCGCCGTCGTTGGTTACCTGAACTACTTCAGTCCGGTCTATCTGAATCGGATCGATATCAGCGAGTCAACCATTGGCCAGGTGTTAATGCTGTTTGGTATCTGCCTTTCCCTGGCGGGGCCCTATCTGGGTAAAGTCATTGATGCTACGGAAAATAAAAAGGCGGTCATCGTGGTTGGCAGCCTGATTGGTAGTGCGTCCTTTCTGAGCTTTGCTGTGTGGGATGGACTGCCGGCGGTGGTGTTAGCTGTCTTGCTGTTGGGAGTTTCAAACTGTCTGGTGTTGTCTGCCCAGAGTGTCTACGTGTTAAACAGGCCGGTTTCGAAAAGGTTAGGCTCTGGAAAGGCGCTGGCAATATTCCGATCGACAAGCCGAATTGGTCAGATGCTGGGACCGATTATCTTTGCCTGGATAATTTTGTCAGATCAGCCAGTGGTCGGTGTTTTTTACTTCGGAGTGGCATATTTCTTAGCTGCTGTTATGTTTTTAGTAGTCGCTGGAAAAGATCGTGAGTCGATGACCCTGGCTACGGAGAGTTAGAGAGAAGATGGAGATATCAGTGGAGACGTCACGAATGAGCGATCCGAGCGAGAGCCTGCTTGAGCACTATATGGGCTTGATTCGCGAAAAACTGCCGGTTGTGGATCGAACGTTAAGCGACTACGGACATCTTACGATTGATGAATATCTTGATGTCATAACAAAAACTCCCTCTGCTAGCTACCAGCCCTCTGATGACTTTGCTGAGGCTGTCTATGATTGTGCTGCTCCGCTTCTGGGAGAAGAAACAGCTTTACTGGTTCGGAACGAATTACGGCAAAGCCCAGTTGTGTTGACGGCAAATCATCATGGAGTTGATTACTTTGCCCAGTCAGTTCAAGGCACGATGATTTTTAGTCAGCGAAAACTGCCTTCCGGGAAAAAGGCTAAAACTATACCGGTGTTGGCCTGCGGAAACATTCCTCTCAATAATCTTACCTATCCAAGAGGGATAATGGCTTACGGGCAGAATTCCACGGTTTTGAAAATACCAATCTTTCCGAAAAGAAAGCAGGCTCAATTGGTGTTTAGAATGAGTGCTATTAATTCTGAAGATTTGAGTCGAGCATGCAAGTATGTTAGTCGAATGGTTGCTGATGGTGAAGTTGACATTGAAACTGGACAGGCTATCCGACGGATTATTCTTGAGCACTATTCTAATGAAGACGTCGTTTCACTGGGTAGTTATTCTGATCAGGCAACTGTTGTCAATTCCAGGTTATGGGATAGTGCTTTTAAAAAAGATTTTTCAAGTAGGCTTGTCTATATACAGCAAGAAGATGTAGTTAATCGACTGCTTCTAAAAGATCTTAGAAACCCTGAAAGCTTAGCTTCTATAGTTATTTTTAATAAAAGTATTCGTGATAATGTTATTGAAGATTTGAATGGCTGCCCTGGATGCTGGAACTTGGATCAGCTAAATGATCGCCTGAATGGAAATGATACCCCTACAGGTAGCGGAGGGTCTGCAGGTAGTTTTATGTTCTGGCTTCTCGATGAGAAAGGGCGAAGAGTACCTCTTAACTTTCATGAAGAGGCGGGTATAGCGTTTCTTCATGGAGTCAGTGATGCTGGTGGTTTTCATACAGTTAAGTTTGATGTCGACACGATACAGGGACTCATTGAAAATAAAACTCTAATACCCACAAACTTTCTAGCTTTTCTTATAATGTCATTTTCCCGAGGCGTTAACTGTTTAGGAGGATACTATCAATCATACTACTTAACCCTATATAAAGAAAAGTTACTTGCTGTTTTTGAAAATTCTGCGGATTATTCGGAAGTGGTTAAGTTTCTTCTAGAAGTTCCAAGTGATAGCTACCTATCAGGAATGCAGCTTTATTCTAAGGGTAAGGATTGTGAGGAAATATATTCGCTAAATGGAATGGTGGAGTTCTATAAAAAATCATTGCAAGGAGAAAGCGTGCATAAGGGATATTTGGATATAACCGTTTCTGATGCACATATTGCATCTATAATGGATACTGTATTCGATGTCTGTAAAGGATCTCTAAGCGAAGACGTATACTCTGAATTGAAGTTCAGTCTGGATGACTATTTTTGTTCTGCCCGTAACTGATCTTAAGTTTATTTACTGGAGGGAGTATGTTGAGGATACTAATATGTTTGGTTGTTTTCTGTTGCTCTCTGGGGCCGGCTTGGGGAGAGCAGTCTACTCCTATGTCAGGTGATAAGTGGGCGGTGGCTTATTATGAAGGAGGAGAATATAAAGATTATAAAAGTGAGTTCCTTGCTACAATTAAAAGCTTGATGCAAAGAGGCTGGATCGAGGAGAAGGCAATACCGAAATTTGATGGTGATAGTACTAAAGAATTGTGGAGTTGGCTTGCATCCTCTGTGAAGTCTGATCACCTGAAGTTTCTTAAAGATGGCCACTATAGCGCTGATTGGAGCGAAGAAACTCGGGAAAAAACAAGAGGCGCGCTGATAAATAGGTTGAGCTCTGGTGAGGAAATTGATTTATTGATTTCAATGGGGACCTGGGCAGGGAAAGATACGGCTAACAGCAAGCATAAGGTTCCAACGCTAGTACTGTCGGCAAGCGATCCTCTAGCAGCTGGGATAATAAAGAGTGTAGAAGATTCAGGTTATAGCCATGTTCACGCAACAGTCGATCCTCATCGGTTTCGACGTCAAGTTGAGATATTTCACGAACTTGTGCAGTTTAAAAAACTTGGTGTTGCATATGAAAACACTCTAAGCGGACGTAGTTATGCAGCTATAGATGATCTTGAAGGTTTGGCAAGAGATAGAGGGTTTGAGTTGGTTTCTTGTTTTACTGAAAGTGATATAAGTGATAAAAACCGCGCTGAACAAAGTGTTGTTGATTGTTTTGAATCGCTGTCTGATTCGGCTGATGCTATTTACGTGACGAATCAAGGTGGAGTGAATAAAAATAGTATCCCTAAGCTTGTTGGTGTGGCAATTTTAAACAAGGTTCCTACATTTTCTCAGTCTGGTTCCGATGAGGTTAAGTATGGATTTCTATTTAGTTTGTCGCGAGCAGCTTATAAGTATCTTGGAGATTTTCATGCTAAAACAATTGAGCAAATAATTGCTGGGGCTCAGCCTGGTGATATAGCGCAGCTGTTTGAAGAGCCTCCGAAAATTGTTATTAATTTGAAAACAGCAGAGCTCGTCGGCTTTGATCCTCCTTTATTGTTGCTGGGTGCCGCGGACGAAATATATAGGGAAATATATGCTCCGGATTAATGTCTATTGCATTAATGTTGTGTTATTTGTGTTGTTTATATGCATCTCAATGATGGGTTATGCCGGTGATAATCTTGAGTCGAATCAGGAACGTTTACGTGTCGCCTATTATCAAGGTGGAGACTATGGAGAATACAATGATTATCTAAAGGCCATGGTAAGTGCTTTTTCTGACACTGGCCTTATTGATCTTGATGGCGAGCTTAGCTCGCTTTCAAGCTTTAAACTTTGGAACGAAGTCTCAGTTAGAAGCAGAGGCGGGAAACTGGAATTTATTCAGAATGGCTTTTATAGCAGTGGCTGGGATGCAAAGGATAGGCTGCGAGTAAGAGACGAGATCAGGAGCAGAGTCAGGTCTAAGTCTGATATAGATCTGATCATTGCCATGGGGACATGGGCTGCTAAAGATCTCGCTGGATATGTAAGTGATATACCTATACTTGTGGTTTCAAGTAGTAACCCGGTTGAAGCAGGTATAGTAAAAAACCAGGCGAAATCTGGAGTTTATAATGTTTTTGCTCATGTTGACCCAAATTATTATGAGCGGCAGATACGCTTGCTTTACCGTATATTTCCATTTAGAAAGTTAGGCATGATTTATGAAGACAGTACCTTGGGTCGAAGCTATTCTGCGATTGAGAAAATTAGGAGTGTTTCTGCGCAGCTGGACTATGAATTGATAGAGTGTCATGCAATTAGCGATACACCGTATCAGGAGCAAGCTGAGAAAGAGGTTGTTGATTGTTTTGAGTATCTATCGAAGCATAGTGATGCTATTTACATTACAGCCCATGGCGGAGTATCTGAAAACAGCATTCCGATTCTGTCGAAAATCGCTAGGGAAAATAGGGTGGTAACTTTATCTGAAGTAGGAAAAGATGAAGTAAAATATGGGTTCTTGTTAAGCCTGTCCAGAGTGGATAAATATAACACAGGAATTTTTATAGCAGAGAGTATAATCGAGTATATGAATGGGGTTCCTTTGAATGAGTTGGACCAGATTTTTCAAGAAAGCTTGAAAATGTCTATAAACCTAAAAACAGCTGAAGAGATAGGTTTATACTTGTATGCGGATACCCTGGCTGCTGCCGATAAAATCTATTATGAAATTGAAGCACCCTGAAAGGACTCTGGATGTTTAGTTCTCTTAAGTCGAAGTTTATTCTACTGCTGATCATCATGATGACGGCAACTGCTTCTGCTTTGCTCTATTTTACCAATAGAGATGTTGGAGAGGCGGTATCTAAGGCTGAAAAAGCTTCGGCACAAAATGTGTTGCAGTTAGTCGAGCTCAATATCAGGGCCGGTTATAGCCGACTGGTCTCGGATAAAATTGAGATCCTGCGAGGGTTGGATAAGGAGCTTAAACGGGTCTCTTTGGTGAGTGCATCTGCGGTGAGTGGTTATGCTGCCAGCAGCCGCTCCGGAGATCTGTCGGAAGCTAAAGCACAGGCTTTGGCGTTGCGTTGGCTTAACACTATACGGATTGAAAAAGGAGAGGTGTTTCTTTTTCAACGGGACGGAAGAATTCTTGGCCATAGTGAAGACGGCCTGGATGGAGCCTCGCTGGCGAATGTGCGTGACCTTAAAGGACGCCGGCTTGAGGTGGTTATGCGGGACGATCAGCTTTCTGATAAAGGTGATTCAGCCGTTTTTTACTGGCACAAACCGGATGACGCGGTTGGCGGAAAGTATATGGGGCATTTTCGTCCTATTGAAGGCTGGCCCTGGACGCTTGGCGTAATTCTCAACTTTGATGATATTGAGAAAGAGAGCCGAGCCAAGATGGATGCAATTCTAGATGGTCTGACAAAGACCTTCTCTCGTATTCAGGTTGCCGAATCGGGATATGTATTCCTGTTTAGTGGGGATAATAAAATACTTATTCCTCCTTCGGGCATGACGTTGCAGGAACGAAGCTTCGTTGAATTGGGAGAGCGGTCTGTTGGATTGCTGGAACAGCTCAAAAGAACGACCGGCAGGGATGAAGTCCCGTCTGTCCGCTATGATGATCCCCTGATTTCAGGTGCGAGAAATGTTGAAACCTTTGTCAGCTATTTTAAGGCCTTTGACTGGTATCTTGCAGTGGTCGTCCCCGTGGCTGAGATCCATGCGCCAGCCAAGGCTCTGATCAAAAGGCACAGTGCGGTTATCGGCCTGGTATTTCTGATTAGCGTTATCGCAGCAATCATGATTGTTGCCCGGATATCACGACCTTTAAATCAACTAACAGATTACGCTAAGGCGCTCCCAGCGCAGGACTTTGCCCAGGAGGACTCGCTTCGCGGAGGTATTGCTACTCTGGCAGGCAGTTCGAAGGATGAAGTTGGCAGACTCGCTGAGTCGTTTGTGTTTATGGAGTCTGAAATAAGGCGGCGGATTCTGGAAGCGCAACGTGAGAAGGAAGTTGCCGAGGCAGCCAGCCGTGCCAAAAGCGAGTTTCTTGCCACCATGAGCCATGAGATCCGGACTCCGATGAACGGAGTACTGGGTATGACTGAGCTGGTCCTGGATACAGAGCTGGCAGATAACCAGCGAAGATTCATGGAATCCATACGTTTGTCGGCAGATGGTCTGCTGACGATTATCAACGATATCCTGGATTTTTCTAAGGTTGAGGCAGGCAAGCTCCGGCTCGATAAAGCGCCTTTTGAACTGAGGAACCTGGTCGAGGATCTGGGGCTGTTGTTTGGTTCCCGAGCTCATGAAAAAGGAATTGAGCTCGCTTGTCAGGTGCCTCCTGACCTGAATGACCAGTTGTATGGAGATGCCGGTCGTCTACGGCAGATCCTGACTAATTTAATCGGGAACGCCATTAAGTTTACTGAGAGCGGTGAGGTTTCTGTTGCTGTCAGGATGCTTCGGCAGTCTGAAGACCAGGTCGCTCTGATATTTGAAGTATCTGATACCGGCATCGGTATTCCGGTTGACCAGCAGCAGCGTATCTTTGACTCGTTTTCTCAGGCCGACAGTTCCACAACGCGCAATTTTGGCGGTACAGGCCTTGGCCTGGCAATCTCAAAGCGGTTGGTTGAAATGATGGGAGGGGAAATAGGTCTCGATAGCCTGGAGGGAAGGGGATCGCGTTTCTGGTTCTCTGTAACCCTGCCGGTCGCTGCGCCGGTTGAGGTGAAATGGGAGATTGAAGATCCTGCCCGGGTATTGATCGTCGAAGACCGGAAAACCCTCAGAGATACGCTTCATATTTATATGACAGCCCTGGGATTAAGGCCGCAAAGTGTCTCGACCAATCCTGAAGCATTAAGGGTGTTGCTGGAATCTCATGCCGTAGGTGATCCGTTCAGGGTGGTTATTTTCGATAGCGCAGATCAAACATCTGAACAGGACAATTTGCCGGTTACGTTAAAAAGTACCCCTGTGTTGGCGCGGATTCCTCACATTGTGCTTAGTGGTGGAGGGGAGTTGCTTACCGGTCCGGGGGATGAAACAGGCCAGTTCATTCTGACGAAGCCGGTTAAGTTGATCGAGCTGAAGGAGGTGTTACTGGCAGCGCTGGATAAGCCGGTTGCTAAAACGGTCGTATCGGCATCTCGGATTGATCAGGATAAAAAACTGGAAGGCCGGGTGTTGCTGGTTGAGGATCATCTGGTTAACCAGAAAGTCGCGCAGGCAATGCTGGCTAATATGGGGCTTGAGTCTGATATTGCCTGCAATGGGGTTGAGGCGCTGGCCTGTTTCGCAGACCAGCAATATGACCTGGTGTTAATGGACTGCCAGATGCCGGTGATGGATGGCTTTGAAGCAACAAAAGCTATCCGTACTCAGGAAAGCAAAAATGGCCTGGCTCACACACCAATAGTGGCGTTGACTGCGAATGCATTACAGGAAGATCGTGAACGCTGTCTCGCCGTTGGTATGGACAGTTATCTGGCAAAACCGTATAACAAACAACAACTTCATTCTGAGGTTTATCGCTGGCTAGGCGGTCAGGATAAAGCAGCCGAGGAGTCGGATAACGGCAGCGAAGAGATCCGGCAACCGGCGGCAGCCGGAAATCCGCTGTCGCAAGCGGTACTGACACAGCTGCAGGGACTTGAACCCAACGGCGATTTTTTCCAGCAACTGGTCGATGCTTATCTGGAGCAGTCGCTGGCTAATTTGTCTGAGTTACAACGTAGTGTTGATGCGGGGTCGGCTGACGCAGTTAGAGCGGCGGCCCACAGCTTTAAATCCAGCAGTGGCAATATGGGAGCGCTTGAACTGGCTGACCGTTGTCGTGAACTGGAAATGGCAGCCCGTCTTGGCAACCTGGAAGAAAGCGGTCGTCTGCTTGAGGCGATCAGGAGTGAGTATGCAAGGGTAAGCAATGCCCTTGATGGAGTAGTAAGGGGCGAGCATGCAAGCGATTCACTCACAGGGTAAAGAAGACGCACGGGTTCTGGTTGTTGATGACGATATAACAGCGAGGATGTTGGCGAATAAAGCGCTGATTACTCAGGGCTTTGAAGTTATTCTTGCAAATGATGGTGTTTCTGCAATTGAGATGTTCCAGACCCGGCGTCCCCATCTGGTACTGATGGACGTGGATATGCCCGGTCTGGATGGTTTCCAGGCCTGTAAAAAGCTCAGGGAACTGCCTCACGGCAAGATCGTTCCTATCTTAATGGTCACCGGGCAGGATGATCTTGATTCCATCGAATCCGCCTACAATGCGGGCGCAACTGATTTTGTTCCGAAGCCGATTAACTGGCGGATTCTGGGCCACCGCTTGCGTTATATGCTGAGGGCGAGCGAAGTACGCACTCGCCTTGATGAACTGCAGAAAAGTGAAACCCGACTCGATAATGCCCAGCGTATTGCCGGGCTGGGGAACTGGGAATGGAATCGCGCGACCGGGGAGATCTACTGGTCTGATCAGATGTGCCACTTTCTGGGGATCGGCGTGAATGATCAGGAGAAAACCCTGGCGCGTTTTCTCGATAATGTGCCACCGTTTCAGCGTTCTGCCGTTCAGCACTGGTTTGAGGAAGCCGTATCTGGCTCGGACCAATCCGAAATCGTCCATCGGCTGTTGCAGAGTGATGGCTCAGAACTGCATGTACAGCATCAGATTGAAGTCTATGGTGATGACTCTGAGGTTGCGCTGGTTTCCGGCACGGTGCTTGATGTTACCCAGCTGAAACAGGCCGAGGAGCGAATCCTGCAACTGGCCCATTACGATCACCTGACTGGTTTGTGTAACCGGGTGATCTTCAAAGACCGGGTGACCCGAGCTGTTGCACGGGCACAGGCTGAAGGCCATATCGGTGCAATACTGTTTCTGGACCTCGATAACTTCAAGCGTATTAACGATACATTGGGGCATGTCGTCGGCGATATGCTGTTGAAGGAGGTATCCCGCCGCCTGACAAACAGCGTACGTGCGGTCGACCGGGGGGGTGACCGCGAGCTGAATCACCACGTTATCTCCCGCTTTGGCGGTGATGAGTTTACGGTGCTCCTGGCTGAGATTCGCAGGCCCGATGATGCCGCCCGGGTGGCGCAAAGAATTCTCGATACCATCGGCCACACCATGACGCTGGGCGAGCATGAGGTGGTCATTACCCCGAGCATCGGCATTGCTCTGTTCCCGGAGCATGGCTGTGATGTCGATGGTTTGCTGCAGAACGTTGATACTGCCATGTACAGCGTAAAGAATTCCGGTCGTAACAACTACGAGTTCTTTGCCAGCTCCATGAAAACCCTGGCGGATCGGCGCCTGACTATTGAAAACAGTCTACGTAAGGCATTGGACCGTGATGAGCTGAGGCTGCATTATCAGCCACAGATCGATCTGCGCAGTCAGCAGATTATCGGAGTCGAAGCACTCCTGCGCTGGACCAGCCGTGATCTTGGACCTGTATTTCCTGACGAATTTATTCCGATCGCAGAAGAGACCGGACTGATCTCTCCGATAGGCGAATGGGTGATGCGAACCGCCTGCAGCCAGGCGAAGGCCTGGATTGATGAAGGTGTCGAACCGCTTACCATGGCGGTGAACCTTTCCGTCAGCCAGTTCGTCGGCCAGGATCTGACCGCGCTGGTATCAGATGTATTGCAAAGCAGCGGATTGCCTGCCGATGCACTGGAGCTTGAGATAACGGAAAATATGCTGATGGATGATGTGGCGGGAGCGGTTGATGTGCTGCATAGCCTTAAGTCACTCGGTATAAAGCTGTCCATCGACGATTTTGGTACAGGTTACTCCAGCCTGAGTTACCTCAAGCGCTTTCCGATTGATAAGCTCAAGATTGATCGCTCCTTCGTTACTCATATCGTGTCTGATAGTACGGATGCAGCCGTGACTAAAGCGATTATCGCGATGGCTCATAGTCTCGGATTAAGAGTCACAGCAGAAGGGGTGGAAAATCAGGAGCAGAAGAACTTCCTGCAAAGCCGTGGTTGTGACGAAGTACAGGGTTATCTCTATAGCCGCCCGCTTCCTGCGGAAGAAGTATCTGATCTTCTGAAGCTGCACCTTTTCGAAGGAACCTGAGGTGGAACGCCGATAGGGTGGGGGAAATCAACGGTGATTAATGCAGTCGAGGATTGCGAAGTGCAATCCCCGGCCCTGCCGATAAGGATTTCACAACCCTATCGGGCAGTGGAGATAGATAGCCACATTCGGGTGGCGCGTTAAAGCACCTATTACTCGTTATCTATCCATACCCAGCGTAGCGGCTCACCGAAGTCATCATAGATGATTTTCTTACGGGGTTTACGGCGGGGCCTGTCCGCACTGACGGGTGCCGATTTACTACGACGGGCATCGATTCTTGCCAGAACGCCATTCACTGGTGTTCTCTCCTGCGGAGGCGCAGAGAATCCCATATTGCGGGTGTTATATTTGCCATCGACGAGGCCTGTGGCCCCCATCTCACACTGGGAGATCGATCCCCCTTTGTTGAGAAAGGCCTGCACCTGATTATTCAGTTCTTCGCGCAATTCGGCTTTGGTTGGATGTTTTTTCATCACAATATTATGGCACGGAATTCTATTACTGACAGTGCCAATTGATAGCAATCAGTTATATTTACTGGCATAACCAGCGCGGTCAATTAGGTAGCGTGGCGTAGATGTTATTCCGCAATCCCTGCGCCTGATCAGGTCGAGTGCTGCACCGGCGACCATCGTCTGGAACATCTTGCGGCCATACGGCAGGCAGAGGCAGGCTGTTTCAATCTGTGTACTGTCGCCCCACGCAATCCAGACGGATCCGACCGGTTTATCGTCACTGCCTCCATCTGGTCCGGCTATACCCGACACTGCAACCGCATAGTCCGCACCCGATGCCTCCAGGGCCCCCTGAGCCATCTCTATAACAACCGCTTCACTGACGGCGCCATGAGCCTCCAGCGTCTTGGGATTGACGCCAATCGCACTGGTTTTAATTCGATTGGAATAGGTGACATAGCCAGCTTCAAACACGGCGGATGAGCCGGACTCAGCAGTGATCATCGACGCGATCAGTCCGCCGGTACAGGATTCTGCAGTGGCAAGTGATCTGCCCTGTTGCCGGAGCTGATCGATCAGCGCCCGGCACTGGCTGTCGCTACCGGTCGAAACGATATAGTCTCCGATCAGCGCTTTTAACTGGTCGACAAACTGATGATAGGGCTGTGACTGGCTTTGTTGACCCTGAACTTTTACTTCCAGTGTGGGGGCCCCGGCGCGGAAGCCGAGCTCAACGCCTTCAGGAACTGACAGCTCGCTGTCATCGATCCACTGTTGCAGGTTTGACTCCCCCAGCCCGTAGGTATGGAAGCGGCTGCGGATGGCGGCATCGACTGCATCTGTCCGGGGGCATATCAGGCTGACGATAGTATCGCTGAGCATCTGGCATAATTCACTGGGCACTCCCGGTGTGCAGATGACCAGGCAATTGTTGAGCATCAGATGAAACCCGACCGCAGAGCCACGGGGATTGTCGATAATACTGCAGTGTTGCGGCAAGACCGTCTGCTTAAGGTTGGCCTGATTCAGCCGGGAGCCGCGCTTTTCGCACCAGCGCGTCAGGTGATCAAGCGCTTCAGGGTGAGTCTCCAGCGGCAGTCCGGATGCCTGTGCTAACGCTTCGGCGGTCATATCGTCCCGCGTTGGTCCCAGGCCGCCATTGACGATGATCACATCGGCTGTCTGACTCATTGATGTGAGTTCGCTGATAAGAAGATCAAGTTCGTCTCCAACGGTGACCTTACGATGGATGCTGATGCCGACATCCGCCAGCGCCTCAGCAATCATCGCAGAGTTGCTGTCGACAATGTCGCCACTCATCAGCTCTGTTCCGGTCATCAGTAGTTGTAACTTCATGATCTCTCTTCCTTAGCAATCGAACACCCGGGACGTGGGCAGGTTATAACCCAAGGCCCGATAATACTGGATGGTCAGCTGAGTTTCAGCACTTCCCAGGCTTCTCTTAATGCGATGAACTCCGAAGTGTCGCCGCCTTTATCAGGATGGAGTTCATTCGCCAGGCGGCGATAGCGTTGCTTTATCTCACTGTAGGTTGCTGTCGATGACAGACCCAACAGATCCAGTGCAGACTGGCGCTTGTCCTGATTGAGAAAGCGTTGCCAGAACTGATCCAGCAATTCCTCGACATAGCCGCGATCGGCTCCCTCCATATTGCTCCAGTCAAGATAGTACTCGCGTAAGCTGGCATCGGTCGCATCGCCGGGAAGTGTTGAATCCGCTGCGTTCACACTGGTCGGGCTGATCCCTATATCGAGTGCGCTGATCCGCAGATAGAGCGCCTCTTCCTGCCAGAACTGCAGTTGCAGCTGATATAAAGCGTTCATCACCAGAAAGTGTTTCTGGAACAGGGCGACAGAGTCATCACTGCTCAGCCCCCCGAACATCGACTGGGCATCGAGCGACCTGATCAGGTCATACTCCTTACAGCCCTGGGGGTGGTGCTTAAGTTCGGCGGTTATTGCCTGGAGTAAAGGATTGCGCACGTTTTAAGGGCCTTGTGCTGCAGGTTGAGGTGGCCTTTGATATAGTCCACAGCAAATCTGATCAGCAACCTGAGTGAATGAATGAGTTACATCCCGTTATCAGAATACCCTAAAGCCTGGATTTTTCGCCATAAAGACCTGCCGTTAAGCGAGGAAGACCTGGCTGGAATCCGTCCTCTGACAGAAAGCCGTTCAAACCAGCTATGGGGGCAGCAGATCAGTCAGTATGCCAGCCATCCGGATTACTTTGAGAAGGGTGACTGGCCGGCAGATGGCTCGGTCTGGCAGGAGACCGGGCGCTGGCAGGAAGCCTGGGACAGTCAGGAGCCACAGTTACCGGAGCTGCTAAACGACCATATCGAGTGGGAAGATAATACGGTGGTGTGGTTTTGTTACGAAAGCGATCATGTGATCGAAACCACCTGGGGGATCTTCAAGCGCGCCTGGAAGAACTTTCTGTTTATGGATGATGGCCCACTATTAATTGGCCGTCGCAGAAAGCAAACCGCGCAGTTTTTCCAGAATGGTAATGTTAAAGTGGGTACACGTAAGTAGGGATCGCTGCCCGTATGCCCGGAGGGCGGGATGAAACGCCCCGGGCTCGGGCGTGGTAGCCGACAGCATACCTGCCCTGTTCCTGAGCGACTCCGGAGTCTCTCTGGAGTCCGCGGCGTAATCTGCCGATAACGGCCGGTTATGTCGGTATTTGAGCCAGCATCAAGGAGGATGTATGAAGCTCGTGTATCTTGTTCTGATCCTGTTTATCAGCCTGCCACTGCCCTTATGGGTATCTGCTGCAAACCTGTCTCCGCCAGCGGTCATGTTGGCGAAAACCTACAGCCCGGTATCCGATATTACCCGCTATCTGGTGAGTGAAAAGCTCGACGGGGTGCGTGCCTATTGGGATGGGAAACTGCTTCGCAGTCGCAGCGGCAGGGTGATACAGGCGCCTGACTGGTTTCTTGCGGGCCTGCCTGAGGTGCCGCTCGATGGAGAACTCTGGGCCGGTCGCGGTAACTTTGAGACAGTCTCTGCTGCCTCGCGACGCCGGAATAGCGAACGTGACTGGTGGGATATTCGCTTTATGGTGTTTGATATGCCTGCGGCTGAAGGGGATTTCTCCAGTCGTTACCAAGCGTTAACCGGACTGGTCGAGCGTCTTGACCAGCCCCATCTGGCATTGGTTCAGCACCAGCAACTTGCATCCCCGGAGGCGCTGGATCAACTGCTCTATGCCGTGACCAATCATGGCGGCGAAGGCTTGATGCTGCGACGCGCAGACTCTGCTTATCAGGGCGGGCGCAGCAGTGACATGCTTAAGCTTAAACTGTTTGAGGATGCCGAAGCGGTGGTGATCGCCCATTTGCCCGGCAAGGGGCGTCATCAGGGCCGGCTCGGAGCGCTGTTGGTCCGATTACCCGATGGGAAAAAGCTGAAACTGGGTAGCGGTCTGTCTGATCCTGAGCGCATTACGCCGCCACCGCTTGGCACTACCGTAACCTACCGCTTCAACGGTTATACCTCCAAAGGGCTGCCCCGATTTGCCCGTTATCTGCGGATTCGTAACGACTGATCTCCTTTCCTGTTCAGGTCGCCGGCGAACGCGGCGACCCTTATTTCTTCCGCGTTGTTGTAGATTGAAAACCGCTGCCTGATACCGAATCCCTCTATAAAACAGTCCTGATTAAATCGTGAGAGAAGATATGCGGTTTTTCTCCGGGGCATATCGTAAAAATCGCGGTGATTTCCGGATATTTATATTTTTACGACTGTTCATTTTGTATATCCTTCCACTTCGAAAGAGTTTGCCTGCAAACCTGATTGATCCGGGGCTTCGCGAGGTCAGCCTCCCCAATCTTTTGCTGCACTATTGAGCCAGTATTTGGGGACTTTCAGTGCAACGTCAATGAGTTGGAATGGGTGTTCGTCAGCCCGTATTTATTGTCGTGATAGCTGAACGCTGCGATAGCCTGAGGCCCAATTGATCTGTTAGCTGGCGCCTAAGTACAGGGACGCGCTGATTTTTCTTCTTCAGCGCATGGATCTGCAGCGATCAGGCCGAAAGCCGGTACCTCAGAAGTTGGGGTGTGTCTGCAGATTCAAGGGGCAATGGATGCCTGATGAAGTTATTCAGGAATCCGTTGTGCCATTAATATTGCTATTTTTGCTGCTGTTACTCCAGTCCTGTCTGTCAGAGGCAGCCACAAGCTTTCGCCAGTCAAAAAAGACGCTGGCTAAAATCTACCTTGATCACCCTAAAACCTTCTATTGCGGATGTGATTTCGAGTTTCGCAATAAAAAGCTCAGGCCTGACCTTAACCATTGCGGCTATACGCCACGCAAGAACCCGAAGCGAGCCAGTCGCATCGAATGGGAGCATCTGGTGCCCGCCTGGGCCTTTGGCCACCAGCTGCGCTGCTGGCAGGAGGGTGGGCGGCAAGCCTGTCGCCGGGATAAGCAGTTCCGGCTGATGGAAGCCGATATGCACAATCTGGTACCGGCTATTGGCGAAGTCAATGGTGACCGTTCTAATTATCGCTTTGCGATGATCCCCGGTGAGCGCCGGCGTTATGGGCGCTGTAATATGGAGATCGATTTCAAACAGAGGAAAGCGGAGCCGCCACCCGAGGTACGGGGGGATATCGCCCGCGCCTATTTTTATATGCAACAACGTTACGGCTTGAAAATTTCACGTAGCGAGCGTCGCCTGTTTGAAGCCTGGAACCGGGAAGACCCGGTCGACCGCTGGGAGCGGAAGAAGGCGCAGCGCGTATCTGAGATTCAGGGTAACTCCAATACCTTTGTTACTGATTAATCTGTCCGATCAGATGGCGACATCGGGACAGCATTGGCGGGTTTTCTGGCTCAGCGTGGCGCCCAAAGCCCGCACAGTAGGGCCTGCGTAGTCAGCCTGGCTATAGACCAGATGCATATCCACCATGCGGCTTTGACCTTCGGTAAGCTGCAGGGGCTTTAACAGCCCCGAATCGAGGTGTTGCCGGATCTTCTCCTCGGGAAACCATGCAAAGCCCAGGCCCTGGGTTGCGGCAGCAATAGAGGTTTGCATATTGCTGAATGTCAGGCGGTGCTGTGCCTGCAGCCAGCCGGAATCCAGCCGGCGACTGCCGGAATCCCTTACTACCAGCTGACGGTGGCGCCTGAGCTGCTGGTAGCTCAGAGGGGAGTCCTGCTGATGTAAAGGGTGGTCGGGATGGGCCACGGCGACAAAGCGGATCTGCATCAGGGGGGAGCCGTGAAAGCCGGTGGGAATTCTGCTGCAGATGGCGATATCCACTTCCCGCCGAAGCAGGGCCTCGTCGGTACCGCTGAGCACGGTTTCCAAAACTTCCAGGCGGCACTGTGGGTAGTTGTCACTAAACTCTTGCAGCGCGTTCAGAATCAGCCATTCCGGAAAGATAGTATCTACTGCAATCTTAACTTCCACCTGCTCGCCGGCGGCGTACTGGGCAGCCAGCTCTTCAATCATTCCGGCTTCCTCTACCAGCGTCCGCGCCCGCTGATACAGCACTTTACCAGCCTCGGTAAGCACGGCCCTACGCCCTTCGATCTGGAAGACCCTGACATTTAGCACGCTTTCCAGCTTGCCTACCGCGTAGCTGATGGACGACTGGCTTTTGCCCAGGGCTTCGGCGGCGGCGGCATAACCGCCGGCATCCACAACCGCCAGCAGGGCCTGCCACTGTTCGAGAGTGATTGATGGTTTCATATATCTAAAAAATTGATCAAATCGAACTCATTTTTACTGTTTTTAATCGGATCAATCAATAGGAAACTAGTGTCATCAAACAGAGGCTTACTCAGGAGAGCACACAGATGGCAACTTTACTTCATATCAGTAGCAGCATTTTTGGTTCCGAAGGACAGTCTTCTCAGCTGGCTGATCGCTACCTGCAGCAGTGGAAGAATTCACATCCGGATGGAAAAGTTGTAGTCCGTGATGTGATCGCAGACGCCGTACCTCATCTGGATGGTGCCCGTGCCGGCGCATTTTTTACTCCGGAGGAGAATCGCAGTGCCGAACAGCAAGCCTACGTGGATTACTCTGATTCCCTGATCGCGGAGCTGCGTCAGGCAGATGAGGTGGTGATCGGGCTGCCACTCTATAACTTCAGCATCCCCTCTCAGCTGAAAGCCTACTTTGACCAGCTGGCGCGTGCAGGCGTGACTTTTAAGTACACTGAAAACGGCCCGGTTGGCCTGATCGAAAACAAACCGGTACACCTGCTGGCGACCCGCGGTGGCATCTATAAGGACAGTGAAGCGGATACTTCGATTCCGTTTGTAAAACAGTTTCTGGGCTTTATTGGTCTGAGCGATGTCAGGGTGATCTATGCCGAAGGTCTCAGCATGGAGGATCATAAAGATGCGTCCCTGAGCCAGGCGCGTGCCGAAGTCGATTCGATTCTGTCGGCAATCTGAATCCCGGAATAATGAGCGAGGAGGTGATGTATGGGTCTGTTAGTTGATGGTCAGTGGCATGATCGCTGGTACGACACTGAAAAAAATGATGGCCGCTTTGTCCGCAGCGAGTCGCAGTTCAGAAACTGGGTTACTGCTGACGGCAGTGCAGGCCCGAGCGGGCAGGCAGGATTTAAAGCTGAGCCGGGCCGCTATCACCTTTATGTCTCCCTGGCTTGTCCCTGGGCACACCGGACCCTGATCTTCCGTCAGCTCAAAGGGCTGCAGTCGATGATCAGCGTCGATGTTGTCGATGCCCTGATGGCAGAACAGGGCTGGACTCTGGCGGGTTCAGAAGCCGGGGCGACGGGCGATCGGGTCAATGCAAAACAGTACCTGCATGAGGTCTATAGCCTGGCTGATCCCGGCTACACCGGGCGGGTGACCGTACCGGTACTGTGGGATAAGAAGACCGGCACTATTGTCAGTAATGAGTCGTCCGAAATCATCCGAATGCTAAACAGTGCCTTTGATCATCTGGGTGCGGCGGAAGGCGATTACTATCCGGAAGCCTTGCGCAGCGAGATCGATACGGTTAATGGCTGGATTTACGACGCGGTCAATAATGGCGTCTACCGGGCGGGATTTGCCTCCTCACAGCAAGCCTACGACGAAGCCGTCGAGGTGCTGTTCAGTGCGCTGGATCAGCTTGAGCAAAGGCTTGCCGCCCATCGCTATCTGCTGGGCAACAGGCTTACCGAGGCTGACTGGCGCCTGTTTACCACCCTGCTGCGGTTTGATCCGGTCTATGTCACCCATTTCAAATGTGATCGCAAACGCATCAGTGACTACCCCAATCTGTTCGGTTACCTGAAAGATCTCTATCAGGTGCCCGGTATCGCAGGCACGGTAAATATGAAACATATCCGGGAGCACTACTACCGTAGCCACCGGATGATTAATCCGACCGGTATCTTGTCTGTCGGGCCACAGCAGGATCTGACTGAAGCGCATCAGCGTCATCGCTTTGATCATCCGGAAACCCCTTGAATCAGGACCCTCTATGAAACGTTCAATTGACCAGATCATCCCCGCTATCGAAACCTCAGATGGTGCCGGTGTAAGGATACTGCGCTCTGTCGGGCAGCGTCAGGGCCTCAGAGTCGATCCGTTCCTGATGCTGGATTTCTTCTCATCCTCCAACCCTGATGACTATGTGGCGGGGTTCCCGGCCCATCCTCACCGTGGTTTTGAGACCGTGACCTATATGCTGAACGGTACGCTGCAGCATCGTGATCATATGGGGAATGAAGGCACGCTCAGCTCGGGTGGCGTGCAATGGATGACTGCCGGGCGGGGCGTGATCCATGAAGAGATGCCAAAGCAGCAGGATGGCCTGATGCGGGGTTTCCAGCTGTGGGTTAACCTGCCTGCCGCGCATAAGATGCGGCCCGCCGCGTATCAGAATATAGCGCCACACCAATTGCCACTGATCACATTGCCCGGTGATAGTGGGGAGATGAAGCTAATCGCCGGTGAACTGACGCTGGCAGCTGAGCATTATCAGGGACCTGTCGCCGGTGTAACTGTCGACCCGCTGTTACTGGATCTCCATCTGCAGCAAGGCGCCAGTGTGCAGTTGCCGCTGGAATCAGGACACAACGCCTTTATCTACCTATATGAGGGAGAGGCGGAGATCGGCGATAGAGTACTGGCTACAGACCAGGCGGCAACCCTGACACAGGGGAGTTCGGTTGAGATAAAGGCGCTGAAGGGGGCTCGCCTGCTTCTGGCGGCCGGTCGACCGATCCGGGAGCCTGTGGTGCAGTATGGCCCCTTTGTCATGAACAGCACTGAAGAGATCGACCAGGCTTTGCGAGACTATCGCGAGGGTGTCCTGACTGAAGGCCGGGGTTACTAGCCCAGTCCCATTACGCGCAGGCGCAGCAGGGCGGCCACGCACTGGGCATCGGTAATGTCGCCGCTCATTGCCATATCAATCGCTTCCCGCAGGGGGAGCTTGCGGACGGTGATATCTTCCGTATCTTCATGTTCCGTCTCCTGCTGGCTCAGCTGCTGAGCCAGATAGACATATCCCTCTTCATTGGTCACTGAATTTGAGGTGTGCATCTTCATCAGGAGCTGCAGACGTCCGGCCACCAGCCCTGTTTCCTCCTTCAGTTCGCGTCGGGCGCAGGCTTCCAGGTCCTCGCCCAGCGGGCTGCCGCCCATCGGCAGTTCCCAGGAGTACTCGTTGAGGGCATAGCGGGTCTGGCCAACCAGCCAGGTATTGCCCGCATCATCGACCGGAATCACCGTCACCGAGCGGGTTTTAAAGCTGACTACGCCATAAATTCCCTCACCCCCCGCCGGGTTGATCACCTGATCTTCACGCACGCTGATCCAGGGGTTGTCGTAGATAGCTTTACTGCTTAGGGTCTTCCAGGGGTTGTTGTGATCCATCTGTGTACTTTCCTCGGTGCCGGGACGTGTCGATAGGGGAGAAGTAATTTCCGCGGGTAATTGTAGTTGCCCCAAGCGGGGCTCGGGTTACCGGGATTCAGGGTAGAGCTTTCTTCATCCGGAAGTTAGTCAATACCTCTCCCCGGCGTTCCAGCTGATTCTGCCGGACAAGCTCAAAGCCGTGCCGCGTAAAGAAGGGCCTTGCCAGATAACTGGCATCGGTTTCCAGGATGGTCAGGTTAGCCTCTGACGCCATACGCTCGGCATCCGCCAGGAGCTGGGAGGCGACTCCCTGCCGCTGAAGGTCAGGATCGACATACAGGCAATCAATGTAGCCGTTGGCTCTCAGCTCTATAAACCCCGCCACAGCGGTCCCGGAGATTGCTACCCTTGGCAGCGTTTCGCTAAAACGGTAGCTAAAGAAGTCATAATCGGGCGGAGAGGGGGCCCAGGCTTCCTGCTGGGCCGCCGTGTAAAAGGCGCCGGTGGACTGATGAATGCTGCGATAGAAGATATCAGTCAGCAGCCGGGCATCTTCCGGTTGATAGGCCCTGACCCGCAGCATTTATGCACTGGTCGCCAGTAGCGGTTGTTCCTGTTCCGGCTCTTCGGCAGGCTGCTGCATTGGCCGGGCGTTAATAGCCGCCCGACAGGTCGGACAGCGGGTCGCGATAGAGTTGATATCGGCTTTGAACTCTTCGTACCACCATTTCTGGTCTGCTGCTGCCCAGATCTCTTCGCTGTTGCAATCAGCGCAGACAAAGAAGAGGTCTTCGTAAAACAGTGGCAGCGGGCCGAAGGTTTTGTTGTGGCTCAGCTTCTCGGGATTGGATGGTACACGCTGGATGCCGGGCAGATCTCCCGGTGGACTGTCCAGGCAGGCGGCATATTGGCGACGGGCGCGGCGCAGTTGTCTTTGATGGGAGGCGAATTGACGCAGGCGACGTTGGCTCATGGTACTGGCTCGTGTTGACCAAACATTCTGAAGAGGACACAACTACCCGCCAGGCTCGGAATGTCTCCGGGACTAACAGGGCAATCTCGCCCGCATTGTAGTGAATTTGCGGGGTCAGGGCTATTGAATGTTTCTGCGGCAGTCGCCTATTTATGGTTATCTATTTTGCAAAAGGCTGCGTCGCCACTGACGATAATTGTCTGGTTGTCGCCGAAGCGATGTCGCAGGTCGATAATAATGACGCCACCGCTGTAGATTTCCATCGAAACCTCCTGGGCCTCCCTGACCTCGGACCAGCCATCATGCGACCGGCAGCGGACTTCACAGCCTCCGATAGCACAGCGGTACTGACGCTCCTGAATCAGTTCGGCCGCCATCAGCTGATGACTGTACAGCAGTGAGCAGAATAGGGAGATCGCCGGCAGAACAGCGGTTTGCATACGCATGGTGGTTTCCTGTTAAAACTCCATTTATTGAGACTATCTGCCGGTTGGTCTTAATGAGACCTTAAAAGTCGATCACCCAGTCAATCAGTGCCATGTTCATTCCGGGATTGTCGTTGCCAAGGTCGGCATTGGAGATATGGCCATATTCCACACGGATTTTATGTCCCTGCATCACGGCGTAGCCAATATAAATCTTGGTCTTAAATTCGACGTCGTGTCCCAGCTCCAGACTTTCTTCATCGGTATCGTAGTATCCGACGGTTGCGCCAAAGCCCAGCTGCCAGCGCTGTGATAACTCAAACTCTTTGATCAGGCCGGCACCGACATAATAGGTTTCGTCAGCCAGAAACACATTGGCATAGGGCTTGAGGCCAAGAAACGACTGCAACTCGTTCCCCTCCAGTCCCAGATCGATCACTGTGTGGTGCTTGTCATCGCGGCCTTCTGCGGCGCCAACGCCGAGCACCAGCGAGGATGCGAGAGTGCTGTGGCTGAATATAAGCAGGAGAAAGAGCAGAGTGATATTTTTTGTATTCATGAAGCTTCCCTGAGAGTGTGGATCTTGTAGGAGTACGGGGACCTTAGAGCACGTCCTTTGCACCTCAGGATGATCGGGCTACCCAAAGGGTAGCGGTGAAGCAGTTAACCGCTTGATGTTGCAAGCAATTTGCAAAGGAGGCCGGTGAACCCTGCGAACTCCTCTGCCCGGCTTACCACTTCCTGGCGCGCTGAGTTAATTCAGCGGTCCCCAAATCAGATACAACAAATTCGACTACGGTCGCATTTAATTTCAGCTTAGCAGATCGATTGAAAACCGCTCTTTATTGATAAAAATGCAACGCTGCGTGTCGGTTATTGTTGTCTCCGGTTGTTGCGGATGAGGGACTGATAGCGTAACTTTGACGAATCGTCACTAAAGAGCTGAAAACGCACAGAATGAGCCCAAGGGTAATAGATGACGCCACATTAGTGGCACGAGAGCAGACCATGCTAGACGCCGCGCTGGAGATTATCAGCGAGCAGGGCGTGGCGGCGCTGACGATGGATAAGCTGGTGGCCCGGGTGCCGTATTCCAAGGGTACGGTCTATAACCACTTTTCCGGCAAGGAAGATCTGCTGGTGGCACTGTGCAACAGCAGTATGCAGTCTTTGCTGGAGCTGTTTCAGCGCGTGCTGACGTTTAATGGTTTAAGCCGGCATAAAATGCTGGCGATCTGTTTTGCATATATGCTGTTCGCCAAGCTCTATCCGCGTAAATTCATGCTGGTGATTACCGCAAAGATACCGGCGGTTTCAGAGAAGTGTTCCAGCCGGCGTCAGGCTGAGCATCAGGAGCTGGATGAAACATTACTCGGTGTGGCCTTTGAAGTTATCCGCGAGGCACTTGAAGCCGGTGAGCTGACGCTTCCGGAAAGCCGTCTGCCGGAACAGGTAGCGTTCTCAGTCTGGGCAATGTGTTTCGGCACCATCGCACTGTTGAGTGAGGATATCGAGCAGTGCTCAGCCCGTAGCGAACTACTGATGGAGCAGGAGGTGATCAGCCACAGCAACATCGTACTCGATGGTCTGGGCTGGCAGCCGGACGCTGCGCAGAGCGATATGAATGAGGTGGTGAACCGCTTTAAGCAGGAGCTGTTCGCCGAAGAGATAGAGAAACTGGGCTATCAGGGGCGATCCCTTAAGCTCTGAACTCTCTGACTGTAATCAGGGCGGCCGCTGCCGCCTTTTAAATGGACTTTATGTTGACGATTCGTCACAAAACGGGGCTTGCGATGAAAAATCGATTATTCCGCGCCGTCACTGATTACCCGGTCTGGGTAGTCACGCTGACGCTGCTACTGGTGTTTGCAGCCGCTGCCGGTGCGCCAAACCTGGTATTTAAATCCGACTACCGGGTCTTCTTCTCAGAGGAGAACCCGCAATTAACCGCCTTCGAGGCGATGCAACGGGTATATAACAAAAGTGACAATGTCTCCTTTGTTATAGCGCCTGAAGATGGCAATGTCTTTACGCCGGAACATCTGGCTGCGGTGCAGAAACTCACCACAGAAGCCTGGCAGATTCCCTATTCCACCCGGGTCGATTCGATCACCAACTTCCAGCACACCTGGGCGGAAGAGGATGACATGATCGTTGAAGATCTGGTGCTGGAGCCGGAAACCCTGACCGACGAAGATATGCCGCGCATCCGCCAGGTGGCAACCTCAGAGCCGCTACTGGTAGGTAAGCTGGTATCGCCTGAGGGCCATGTCAATGTGGTGAATGTGACCGTACAGTTACCCGGTGTGAATCCCGTTACCGAGGTGCCGGAAGTTACTGCCAAGGTACGCGAGATTAAGGCGCAGTTTGAGGCCGCCAACCCGGACAGTAAAGTCTACCTCTCCGGCGTTGTGATGATGAATAACAGCTTTGCAGAGTCCTCACTCACCGACAATGCCACGCTGGTGCCGCTGATGTTCGGCGTCGTGTTACTGGGTATGATCATCATGCTGCGTACCTTCAGTGGTACCTTTGCTACGGTATTGATCATCATCTTTTCGATTGTCAGCACTATGGGCATCGTGGGCTGGGCCGGCTTCTTCCTCACCGGGCCTTCGGCCAGCGCCCCGACCATGATCCTGACGCTGGCGGTGGCGGACTGTGTGCATATCCTCACCACCATGTTCTATGAGATGCGTCAGGGCGTCGAGAAGCGTAAGGCGATCATCGACAGCCTGAAAATTAACTTCCAGCCAATCCTGCTGACCAGTGTGACCACGGCGATCGGCTTCCTCAGCATGAACTTCTCTGACTCACCGCCGTTCCGCGATCTGGGCAACATGGTGGCGATCGGTGTCATGCTGGCCTTCGTTTTCTCTGTGACCGTGTTCCCGGCCTTGCTGATGATCCTGCCGGTGAAGATCAAGCCGCGTCCTGAAGGTAAGCGCGACCTGATGCACAAACTGTCTGACTTTGTTATCGCCAACCGCCGCAAGCTGTTGCCGGGTATGAGTGTGGTCATGCTGACTCTGGTCGCTTTCCTGCCGCAGAACAAGCTGAACGATGACTTCGTAAAGTATTTTGATACCAGCGTGCCGTTCCGTCAGGCGACCGACTTCATGCAGGACAACCTGTCCGGTATGACCAATGTGGAGATCTCCATCGATAGCGGCGAAAGCAGCGGAATCAACTCACCACAGTTTCTCAAGGTGATGGGCGATTTCAGCAGCTGGTTGCGGGCGCAGCCGGAAACGGATCACCTCAACACCCTTTCAGACACCATTAAGCGTCTGAATAAGAACATGCATGCTGACGATGAGAGCTACTACAAGCTGCCTGAAGACCGTGAACTGTCAGCTCAGTACCTGCTGTTGTATGAGATGTCGCTGCCGTATGGACTGGACCTTAACGACCAGCTGAACGTCGACAAGTCATCCACCCGCATGATCGTCACACTGCGCAATATGACCAGTAAAGAGATGGTCGCGGTGGAAAACCGGATCTATCAGTGGTTTGAGGCCAACGCACCGCAACTTACCGTGCACGTAGCCAGCCCGAACCTGATGTTTGCCCATATCGGCCAGCGCAATATCCAGAGCATGCTGATCGGTACTACGGTTGCGCTGATCCTGATCTCGGTCCTGCTGGGCATCGCTCTGCGTTCCGTACGCTATGGCTTTATCAGCCTGCTGCCTAACCTGGCGCCGGCGGCGATGGGATTCGGTCTCTGGTACATGATTGACGGCTATGTCGGACTGGCACTGTCGATCGTAGCCGGTATGACCCTGGGTATCGTGGTGGATGACACCGTCCACTTCCTCAGTAAGTACCTGTATGCCCGCAATAAGCGAGGCGCAAGCAGCGAGGAAGCTGTATCCTACGCCTTCGCCAGCGTGGGCCGGGCACTCTGGATCACCACACTGGTGCTGGTGGCAGGCTTCATGGTACTGGCACAGTCGAGCTTTAAGGTAAATGCCGATATGGGGCTGCTGACCGCAATCACCATATTGATTGCTCTGGTGGTGGACTTCCTGTTCCTGCCGCCGTTATTGATGAAACTGGATAATCACGTATCTGCAAAAAAGGGAGATCGCAATGAAGTCGTTAACTAAATCTTTCAACAGCCTGCTGCTGGCCGCCACTGTCGTTATGCCGGTTATGGCGCTGGCTGAAACTGCAGAAGAGAAAGGTCTGGCGATCTCAAAGGAGGCTAAGGTCCGTGACCTGGGCTGGGCTGATATGCAGGCGGATATGCGTATGGTATTGCGTAACAAGCAGGGCCAGGAAAGCCTGCGCGAGATCCGCATGAAGTCACTGGAAGTCGCGGACGACGGCGACAAAAGCCTGACCGTATTCGATAAGCCCCGCGATGTTAAAGGCACGGCATTCCTGAGCTTTTCTCACCCGGTCGGAGCGGACGATCAGTGGCTGTATCTGCCGGCCCTGAAAAGGGTGAAGCGGATCGCCTCCCGCAACAAGTCCGGCCCGTTTATGGGCTCTGAATTCGCATACGAAGACCTGACCTCGTTCGAGATCGAGAAGTACAGCTACAAATACCTGCGTGACGAAGCCTGCGAAGGCGGCACCTGCTTTGTAGTCGAGCAGTATCCGGTCGACAAGCACTCGGGTTATACCCGTCGCGTGGTCTGGATTGACCAGAACGAGTACCGCATCTGGAAGGTCGATTTCTTTGACCGTAAAAACTCGCCGTTGAAGACCCTGACCTTCGAAGGCTACAACCAGTACCTCAGCAAATACTGGCGTGCCGACCTGCAGAAAATGGTGAACCACCAGAACGGTAAGAGTACCGACCTGGTCTGGAGTGACTACCGCTTCCAGACCGGCCTGAGCGACAGCGACTTCAACAAGAACACTCTGAAGCGTGCCCGTTAAGATGAGACTGAGTCGCAAATTAGGCGCAGCAAGGCTGGCATCCGCTGTGATGCTGGCGGCGCTGCCACTGTCACAGGTGCAGGCGGAAGGTATCTACTTTGAGATGGCCGGTAAGGTGTCCGGCGAGCTGCGTTACTTTACCGAAGAAGCGCAGTTTGCCGGTCAGGATCAGGAGACAAATATCTCCTTTGCCGCCGAACCGGAGTTCTTCTGGGAGTGGAACGAGGGCAGTGACAGCCTGACCTTTACTCCTTTTCTGCGGGTCGACCAGCATGATGACGAGCGAACTCACGGCGATATCCGCGAACTGAGCTGGATACATGTGGGTGAAGACTGGGAGCTGCGTGCCGGATTGCGCAAGGTGTTCTGGGGCGTCACCGAGTTCCAGCATCTGGTGGATGTGATTAACCAGACCGATGCGGTGGAAGACTTCGACGGCGAGGATAAGCTGGGACAGCAGATGGTTAACCTGTCGCTGGTCCGTGACTGGGGCATCCTCGACCTGTTTTTGCTGCCGGGATTCCGAGAGCGGACTTTTGCCGGTGACGATGGCCGTCTGCGTTTCGGATTGCCGGTGCTGACAGACCGCGCAACCTATGAATCCGCTGCCGGGGAAAATCATCTGGATACCGCCATCCGCTGGAGTCACTCCGTCGATGTCTACGATATGGGGGTCTACTGGTTCCACGGTACCGGACGTGATCCGGTGTTGCAGCTGCAGAATGTCAACGGTCAGCCTTCTCTGGTGCCTCACTACCAGCAGGTGGATCAGATCGGGTTCGATCTGCAGGCCACCATCGACAGCTGGCTTTGGAAGCTGGAGCTGCTGTGGCAGGACAACAACACCGAGTCGTACAGCGCAGTCCAGGGGGGCTTTGAGTACACCCTTTACGGTATCTCTGATACCGCCTGGGATCTGGGCCTGCTGATGGAATACGGTTGGGATGAACGGCGTGAGGATGCACCGGTTTCGGCGCAGAACGATCTCTTCTTTGGTGCCCGTCTGGCACTGAATGATGCAGAAAGTACTGAAGTCCTGGCCGGGATCAGCCATGACCTGGATTTCGACAGCCAGGGACTGATCGTAGAGGCAAGCCGCCGCTATGGTGATAACTGGAAGGCCAGCATCGACGGGCGCTTTTTTTATGCGGATGATCCGGCCGATCCGGCGTACAGCTTCCGGAAAGATGACCATCTGCAGCTGACGGTCGAGCGCTTCTTCTGAGAGACGCCTGACCTGACAAGCCCCGAGCCCGCGCTGATCCCGCGGGCTTTTTTCTGTCTGAAAAACACCAGAGTCCGCGGTAATGACCGCGCGGTTTAAGCAATATCTGAAGCCTGACGTAGCCCTTGGGTGCTGGCGGCGTCAGGTGAAGCCGGCGGCAGATCGTCTATATTGCCTGTACCCTTCGGGTGTCTGTGTACATCCGTGAATTGAGCGATGTGGCATCAGATCCGGCACCTGCAGCGTTTGCACTCTGAACCCGCAAACCTGGTATGACTGCTGAGACTGAGTCCGCCTAACGTGATAATGGCCCTGTATGAAGCGCATCCGCCGGTTTGGAATCGACAGTCAGCATCGTATCGCCTTTTACCTGAACCGGCTGAGAGAAAGGCTGTGGGTGAAGCCATTATTCTTCTGCATTCTGTCTATCGGCGTCGCCTTTCTGGCCGGTCTGGCGGATCACGTCGCGCCGGGCCTGAAGGTACCGGATATATCAGCAGCTTCGATTGAAACCCTGCTGACGATAATCTCCTCCAGTATGCTGGTGATCGCTGTCTTTGCAGCGGGGGCGATGTTATCGGCCTATACATCGGCCTCCAGTATCGCCACGCCGCGATCGTTCAGCCTGGTGGTGGCTGATGATGTGTCACAAAATGCACTGTCCACTTTTCTTGGCGCATTTATCTTCAGTATTGTCGGACTGGTGGCATTGCTGAACGGGTTCTATCAGCAGGCTGGCCGTTTCCTGCTGTTTCTGCTGATTATTGTGGTTTTTGCCATCGTGATACTGAGCTTCGTGCGCTGGGTTGACCGCATTGCCCGTCTGGGCCGCTTGGGTACCTCAATTCTCAAGGTCGAAAAAGCCACCGCGTCCGCGATGAAGATGCGGGCGGCCCATCCGACGATGCAGGCCGCCAGAGGGCAGGGAGGTTCTAAGGGGACTCCGTTGCAGTCGGGGCGGGTCGGATATGTTCAGCGTATTGATATGGAGAAGCTGCAGCGTCTGGCAGAGAAAGGCCGGATCCGTATCGTGGTGGCTGCGTTGCCCGGAGCTTTTGCCTGTTCGGGCAAACCTCTGGCCTATATCGAGACGGAGGCGGGTGCCGATCAGGTGATTGATGATGAAAGCCTGTGCGAGGCATTTGAGATCGGTAACGACCGGACTTTTGATGAAGATCCCCGCTTTGGCCTGGTGGTACTGTCGGAGATTGCCAGCCGCGCGCTGTCACCGGCGGTGAATGATCCGGGCACGGCGATCGATGTGATTGGCAGCCTTGTCCGGTTATTTACCCTCTGGGCGAGAACGGCCCCTGATTCAGCGGTATCTGATACCTACTATGACCGGATAGAGATTGCAGAGTTGTCGATTGACGATATGTTTGAGGATGCTTTCAGCGCTATTGCACGGGATGGCGCCTCGATGCTGGAGGTGGCTATCCGTTTGCAGAAAGGTCTCTATTCACTGACGCAGCTTGGTTCCCAGGCGATGGGGCAGGCCGCAGCCGATCAGGCGGCGCTGGCTGAAAAATACGCCGAGGCGGCACTGCGCTTGCCGGAGGAGGTCGAGCGGCTGAAAGCGGTCTCCCGGCGGACTGTTCAGCGGGGTTTATCGGGTGATAAAGACGGCGAAGCCGGGGAATGATATCCCGCTGTCAGAACAGAGGCGACAGAACGGAGGCGGCAAAATCGGTGCGGAGGGCCCGCGCCGGTATGTTCCGCAGCGCGGCCTGCATGAGCTCGTTCAGGATTCAATGGTGCGTTTTATCCGCTTCCACAGATCTTCACACAGCGCCGGGCGGTAAACCGCCTCGACGAACTGATCATGTTCGGCGAGATACATCTCCAGTTTCTCTTCATTTCCCCCGGCAATGCAGGCTTCAAGGTTCGCCAGCCGGTCGGCGGTTTTAACCACCAATGCCAGGGCTTCCTCGCTGTCCTGATCGATCGCGGCCAGGCGGGCGTTTGCCTGCTTTTTGCGTTCGCGCCGGGTTTTGCCGGGTGGGTCGGATACCAGCTGCACGCAGCGGGCTATACGGGCACCGAACTGGTCTGCAATCATCGTCTCGCTGACGGGCGTATCCTCCAGCACATCGTGCAGATAGCCGATAACGATAGCAGCAGAACCGTAGGGTTTGAGAATACGTGCGACTGCATCCAGATGCACACTGTAGGGAAGCTCGCCATACAGTTGTTCGCCGTGCGCACAAAGCGCAAATTGCCTGGCTTTCTTAAGCATTTTGAGTCAATAGCGTATTGGTTAGGGGTGAGGGCCTGAAATTCAGTATAAACCCGACGGCCGGAATTGCAGTGAATTCAGAATAATTGCCGATCTGAATATAGGGCCCGATTAAACCGAGGCGACCTCTTCAGGCGTCAGTGCCCTGTATTCCCCTTCGGCCAGTGCGGGGTCCAGCAGGATCTCGCCCATGCTCTCCCGATGGAGTCCGACCACGGCATTGCGGAAGTGGCCAAACATCCGCTTTACCTGATGATAGCGTCCTTCGTAAATGGTCAGGCGGGCGCTGTTTGCTCCCAGCTGCTCCAGCTCGGCGGGCAGGGTGGTGAGGTTCTCATAGGCGAAGTAGATGCCGCGACGAAATACCTCGGCGTACTCTGCCTCTATCGGATGCTGCGTCTCTACCCGATAGACCTTGGGGATCTTCTCTTCCGGCTGGGTCAGTCGACGGGACCAGCGGCCGTTATTGGTGAGGATCAACAGGCCGGAGGTATTGAGGTCGAGCCGGCCGCCGATATGCAGATCGTCTTTATCCGCTAAATCGAGCAGGTCCAGCACGGTAGGATGTTCGTTGTCGACGGTCGCGCTGACATAGCCCTTTGGCTTATGCAGCATATAGTAGCGTTCGCTGCGTGCCTGCAGCAGGCGATCGCCAAGCTCTATCCGCTGCAGCTCGTTGATTTGCAGCAGACCGTCACGCACCACTTCACCATCCACCCGCACCTGGCCGGTGGCCAGCTGAATACGCGCTTCGCGGTTGCCGATGGCGGCCTGCTTTGTCAGAAATCTGTCCAGTCTCATGGCGCGGGATTATCGCATATATCCCGGCCACTGGCGGCAGGGCTGGGAAATTCTGCTAATACTTAAGTAGTGGCGCTCCCGGACTCTTTGATTTTATGGGAGAAATGTCGCCCAGCTGCCCCCGCAAGGAGCCAGATGCACGAAGAATAAGAAGAGGAGTTTGCTGATGCGGCGAAGCCTTTACCTGCTATTTGCGCTGTTTATCTGTCTTGCCCCTGCCAGTGCCAGTATTCAAGGCACACTGATTCTAGCGCCTGCCTCATACCGCGTTGCCGTGGTGGATCGTTTCTATCCGCCCGAGGGGGGATTTCAGTCCGACTCTGATCGCAGTCTTCACCGGACCCTCTACGGTATGTTCGATATTGACGATGACCAGGTTAAGGAACCCTATTATCACGGTGATCTGGTCAGCATGATCGCCTCAGATCCGAGATTTTCGCTGATTCATTATCCGATTCGGGACGGCGTCCCGCCGATCGACGAGATCCAGCGAAACCTGAAAAAACTATTGGTGCGCCAGGCTTCACAGCCGGTGACGGCGCTGGTGTTGTCCTGGGAATCCTCCACCCTGATCAGTGCCTTTGAAAAGCCGCTGCGGCGGGAGCATGCCAGCCGTTATAAGGCGGAACTGGCTCGCTGGGGCGAGACCAGCCCGGTCTGGCAAAGCACCCGCGAGATTATCGATACCCTGGAAGCGCTGGTGGCGTCGGGCGTTGCGGTATATACCATCGCCGGTAACGGCGGGCGGGGGATGGTGAATACCTTCTCTTTCGCTGAGGGCGTGATTACCGTAGGTGCCGCCGAGCGGGAGTTGTCACACTTCGTCTCAGATAACGCCTTTGTCGATACCTACGCACCGGCGGCCTATAAGATCCGGCGGGTGGATGATGCTGCCGGTAAACCGGTTGGCTACGATGTGGATGGTGACCGATGTCCTGATATTCCGCTCAATCGCCTGACCGCTGCAACCGCCAGCGATGAATACCCCGGTAGTTACTGGAAGCTGATTAAGGGCTCCTCATTCGCGGCACCGGCGGCGATGAAGACGGCTCTGCTGGCGGGGCTTGCCCCGGGCTGTGCCATCAAGGTGATGTAACCTGCGGACGCTGCTGCACGCTGTTAACCGCATCGATAAGGTCCGGAAACAGCCTCAGGAAAACCTGCTCAAAGTGCTGGTAGTGGGGCCTGATCTCTTCAATGGGATCGTCAAAACGGTGGCGAAAGCGGATCCGTCCGGCAATCCGGTTGAGGGCGAAGTTAACATTCTCCAGCGATTCGTAGCTGCTGAGCCAGTCATCATCGATCATCCGCTCCATAACCTGCTGCATTCGTGGTGGCATCAGCACAAAGCCGCGCTCCAGATCCTGATAGCAGTCGGCGAGAAATGGCTCCAGGGGTTGCTCGCTGAACTGATCCCAGTGGCGGATCAGGTAGTGGTCAAACAACACATCAAGGCAGATACCGGCAAAGCGCCGGCGCTGGGGGCTGAAGTAACGACGCGCATCCACGACAGCAGGATGCTGATCGGTCAGCTGGTCGACCCGGCGGTGGTTCTGCAGTCCACGTAACACCTCGGGTGGCTGGGCTGAAGTATCCAGGCCGCGGGCGAAATCGCCGAGTAAATTCCCGACCCGGGCGGGCACGGTTGGCTTGGACAGATAGAGATGGGCAAGAAAGTTCATAGGCTCTTTCGCTGAGGCGTCATCAGTTGAGCTGAAGCGACGCAAATAGACAGTGGCACTCAGTGACTGTAATAAAATGGCTGACGGGGCTGTGCAGGCACATTTGTACCGTCCCGGTCTCCGGGGCCAGTTGCTATTGTGACAGCTCCCGGCGGCGAAATCTCCGCGCGATATCTGATGCAAGAGGATCTTATGACCCAGTTTACCGGTGACGACTTTCTGGCCTATACCCTGGCTAACCCTGAAGGGATCTCCAGCCCCTGCGAACGTAAGTTACCGGATGGCAGTCGACTGATCGTCAGCGACACAGGAGTGATGACACTGGAGCCCGCCAATGAGGTCGCCCCGGTCGATCTGGTGCTCTCCTGCGGCGTACATGGCAACGAGACGGCGCCGATGGAACTGGTGCGGGATATGGTCTCAGACCTGATTCATGGCCGGTTGACGCTGGGCGTACGCCTGCTGGTGATTATCGGTAATCCGGTCGCCGCCACCAAAGCGCAGCGTTTTGATGAGGTAAACCTGAACCGGCTGTTCAGCGGTGCCCATGCAAACCATCAGGGCCATGAAGCGGAACGTGCGCTGAACCTGGAAGCGGCTGTCGATCGTTTCTTTGACTATGGCGGCGCAGGACGCAGCCGTTGTCATTACGATCTGCATACGGCGATTCGCGGTTCTGAACATGAAAAATTTGCCGTGCATCCCTTTATGGACGGCAAACCCTACAGCGACACCCAGCTGGGTTTCCTGACTGCCTGTGGTATCGAGGCGGTGCTCTTTTCCAACAAACCCTCGACGACATTCTCCTATTATTCCAAGGGAGCCCACGGAGCAGCGGCATTCACGCTGGAGCTGGGTAAGGTGCACGCTTTCGGCGACAACGACCTGAGTCGCTTTACCCGCATCGATCAGGCCCTGCGGTTGTTAATTACGGAAGGCCGGTTTGCCCGCGGCGACTGGAAGCAGGAACTGGTCTGCTTCGATGTCTGTCATGAGCTGCTGAAGGACGCCGACGATTTCGCCCTGAACTTCTCCGACGACCTGAATAACTTCGCCCTGTTCAACAAAGGGGAGCTGGTGGCGTTCTCGTCGGCAAAAGAATACCGCGCCCGCGAATCCCGGGAAGCGATCGTATTCCCTAACGCCAATGTCCCGGTAGGCGGCCGTGCGGCGCTGATGCTGAAGGCGGTAGAACCTGACGAGGTTGATGTAATCTGACCCTCTCTGGGGTGACCAGGGCCCGACCGGTTCAGTGCAGCCCGGGCCGCTTTCATCCCGCGCCACTTAGTTCCTGCGCCAGAAAATCAAACACTACCCGTACCCGTCGGTTCGTTTTTAGTTCCCGGTGGGCGACCAGCCACAACGGGGTCGTCAGCAGCGAGCGCTCGGGCATAACCCGCACTACTCCCGGCTCACGGTCACCGATATCGGCGGGCATAATACCGATGGCCAGCCCCTGTTTGACCAGTTCCCAGTGCACCAGATGGCTTTCCGTAATCAGTGGAAAGTTCTGCCGGCTCAGCTCCAGTCCGAAATGCCGCATCGCCTCAATCAGGCGTTCGTTCTCGCCGAAACAGATATAGTCCGCCCGGTTAAAGGCCGCCAGCGTGGTGGGATGGCCAATGGCGCTCAGGTAGTCGGTGGAGGCGTAAAGCCCGACCTCGATATCGCCGACCCGGCGGGCGATCAGCTCAGGCTGCGTTGGTTGGAATGCCCGCAGGGCAATATCGGCTTCACGCCGCTGCAGGTCGCTGGCGTGATTGCTGGCGACTATTTCGACACTGATGCCGGGCTGCTGCTGGCGCAGTTTCTGAATCAGGGGGGGTAATGTGTAGGCTGCGGTGACTTCGGTGGCGGAGAGGCAGATATGCCCCTCGACCGATTCGGACCGGCCGCTGGCGGTGAGTGCCAGCTGATTGGCGGCTTCGCCCATCGCCCGCACATGTTGCAACAGATCCAGCCCGTTCGGTGTCAGCTCCAGTCCTCTACCGATGCGTTCGAACAGCGCGACACCCAGCTCTTTTTCCAGAGCCGTTACCTGCCGGCTCAGGGTGGGCTGAGTTATCTCCAACGCGCGGGCCGCGGCAGATAGCGAGCCCTCTTCGGCCGTTACCAGAAAAGCGCGGGCCCGGTTCCAGTCAAAGTTTACTGATCGCCAATCCATACGTTTTTGCATACCTGAAATTCAGTTTTCTGCATTTTAACTCTATTTTTGCATTGATATGCTCAAAGTTAAGGGCTGATCAGTCGATCGGCTTGTCTGGGGTTAAACAGAGAGGAGTTAACGTGGCGTATTCAATCGGGTTCTGGAATCGCATTGCACCGCGATACGCGCGCCAGCCGGTGGCCGATCAGGCAGCCTACGAAGAGAAACTGGCGATCACCCGCAGCTACCTGCGACCGGAGATGCAGGTGCTGGAGTTTGCCTGTGGCACCGGCTCTACCGCGCTGCTGCATGCGCCTTTGGTGGCCCGCTACCGCGCCACCGACCTGTCACCGAAAATGATCGAGATCGCCGAAGCCAAGCGGGCACAGACGGCGCTGGATAATCTGACCTTTGAAGCCGCGCCGCTGCAGCAGCTCGATATTGAGCCGCAATCACTGGATGCCGTGCTGGGGATGAGCATCCTGCATCTGCTGGATGACCGCGATGCTGCGATCCGCCAGGTGTACGACATGCTAAAGCCGGGTGGGCTGTTTTTCAGCAGCACCGCCTGTATTGCAGACTTTATGCCCTGGTTCCGACTGATCGCGCCGCTGGGCAGTTTTCTCCGCCTGATACCCAGGGTCAGCATCTTCAGTCAGCTGGCGCTGGAGAACAGCCTTACCGCGGCGGGATTCACCATCGAACAACGATTTAAACCCGAATCTGCTTCCGCGTCGGTGTTTCTGGTGGCACGCAAACCGGATTGAGCCGCTTGAGGGTATGTGCCGGTTCCAATCCGGCGATGCCGGGGTTAGGCTGCGCTTTAGGGCTGATCAACCGCAGCGATCAGCGCATTCTGATAAGGAACGCCTATGAATAACCTCTTTGCGGATCTGCCGCAGACACTGGAAACCGAGCAGTTTGTTGATCTGCTTAAACGGGACAATCTCAGAATCGAGCGGATTCTGTCCCAGGGCCACCGCTCTCCCGAACGCGGTTGGTACGATCAGGATGAACATGAATGGGTGCTGGTGCTAGAGGGGGAGGGGAGGCTGGCGTTTGAGGACGGGCGCGAAGTCAGCCTGACAAAGGGCGACCATATCAATATCCCCGCACACTGCCGGCATAAGGTTATCTGGACCGATCCGGATCAGATAACCGTCTGGCTGGCTGTTTTCTACCGCTGACTCAGCCTTTCAGCAAGCGACGGCTCTGGCCCGGCGTCTCGGCGAAATAGCGTTTGTAAGCGCGGGAAAAGCTGGAGGCATCGGCAAAACCCAGTTCGGTGGCGATTACCGCCAGTCCCAGACGGGTATCGGTCAGTAATGTACGTGCGCGGTGCATACGCCGGTCCATCACATACTGTTGCGGTGTCTTGCCCAGCGCGTGCTGGCAGAGATAGTAAAGGTGGCTTTCGCTCAGGTGCATAACAGAGGCCAGCTCTGCATTGCCTGGCGGCTCAGCCAGTCGCTGGTCAATAAAGCCATTCAGCCGCTCCAGATTGAGGCGCTGGCGGGCGGGCGGCAAAGGCTGCTGAGATCCGTACATTTGACCAAACTGTGTCATAAACAGCGATACCAGCTGACAGTTCAGCTGGGGGTTGTCGTTCGAACCCTGATTTCTCAGCTGGCTGGCGGCGAAGTCCAGCAGCGGCGTTACCTGTGGATTGAGGGTGATAAAACCCGGATGGCTGAACAGGGTCTCGCTGAATGACAGATTGCAGGCCTGTTCCAGGGCTGCGATATAAGGGTCCAGCGGTGCCAGGTCGATTACCAGCAGCTCACTTTCGTCACCCAGTCCACTGAACAGGTGCTCGGCATCGCCCGGCACAACGGCCGCATTGCCGTAGCCCAGGCGTCGGCCTCCGTTCTGAAATTCACAATCCATCTCACCACGCCAGCCGATCAATACCTGGGCATAGTTATGGCAGTGCTCGCCGCTCTGGCGAGCGATCAGATTGCGTCGTGCCTGACTCCGTATCACTGCGGACATCCGCTAACTGACGGTGCTTTAGCAGTCTGGGTCAGGTTTTTCAGAGTCTGGGTCAAAGGTGAAGCTTCTCTTGTCGTTACCATTTAACAAATTCTAACCACAAGGGATTCGACGATGCAATTGAACGCCGATCAGGTTGCCGCGGCACTGCCGTGGGAAACCCTGATTCCTGCCTTGCAGGACATCTTTACACGCGAAGTCTGCGCTCCGGTGCGACACCACCATAGCCTGAATGTGCCGCAGGAGCCGGAGGCAACTCTGCTGCTGATGCCCGCCTGGCTTGAGGGAGAGTATCTCGGGATTAAGCAGGTGAATGTGTTTCCGGGCAACAATGCCCGCAATATGCCCGGCCTCAGCAGCCACTACCTGCTGAGCTGCGGTAAAACCGGTCAGCACCTGGTGCAGCTGGAAGGAAACGAGCTGACCGCACGCCGCACCGCGGCAGCCTCGGCACTGGCATCGCAGCTGCTGTCGGCTGGAACCGCCAGCCAGATGCTGATGGTCGGTGCAGGCCGCATGGCGCGTCGCCTGATTCCGGCACATATGAGTGTCCGGCCGATCAAAACGGTGTATGTCTGGGACCGGAACCCCCAGGCGTGTGAGGCGCTGGTTACAGAGCTGCAGGCGCAGGATATTGATGCCCGTATCTGTGCCGGTGATCAGCTGGAAACCTTAGCGGCCCAGGCCGACATCATCAGCTGCGCCACCATGGCGAACGAGCCTGTGATCCGGGGCGACTGGCTTAAGCCGGGCGCGCATCTCGATCTGGTCGGCAGCTTTACCCCGACCATGCGCGAGACCGATAACGCAGCGCTGCAACGGGGTGCCGTCTTTGTCGATACCCGTGCCGGTGCCCTGAGTGAGACCGGCGACCTGATCATCCCGATCGCCGAAGGCGCCTTCAGCGCCGACGATATCGAGGCCGAATTTTCCGAACTGTGCAGTGGCGCACATGCTGGCCGTTCCGGATTGCCGGATGCGGCAGACGCCATCACCGTCTTTAAATCCGTGGGCGATTCCCGGGAAGATCTTGCGGCCGCAATTCTGGCCTATCAGCACAGCACGGACTAGCGCTGACCGGACGGCCATTTGCACGCAGCATCCTGTTCTACATAAAAATAACAACCCGGAGGCGGACTCAGCTCCTCTCCAGAGGCATAGATATGTCACAGAACCAACTACGCAATATCCCGGCCCCCCATCTGGCGGTGGCGCTGATTCCCATCACATTGACGGTCGCCCTGTTGGCGATCCAGATTTTCTACTACGACGACTTCACGCCGCATATCGCGCTGGCGATCGGCTTTGCCATTACCGCGCTGGTCGGCTGGGCGCAGGGCTACCGCTGGAAAGATATTGAGTCGGGTGCCTTTCATGTACTTCATGTGGCGATGCCCTCCATTGCGACCCTGATTGTGGTGGGGATGCTGGTGAGTACCTGGATCGCCAGCGGCACCGTGCCGATGCTGATCTACTACGGACTGGAACTGATCGATCCCTCCTGGTTCCTGGCGGCATCTATGCTGCTCTGCTCGGTGGTATCGCTCTCTATCGGTTCCAGCTGGACGACGGTGGGCACTATCGGCCTGGCGCTGGTCGGAATCGGCACCGCCTTTGAGATCCCGATCTACTGGACGGCCGGTGCGGTTGTCTCCGGCTCCTTCTTCGGCGATAAGGTTTCTCCGCTGTCGGACACCACTAACCTGGCGGCCGCGGTAACTGAGACCAATGTCTTCGATCATATCCGTAATATGATGCCGACCACCTTGCCGGCGATGCTGATCGCTTTCGTGATCTACCTGGTTGTCGGCGGCCAGTCCTCAGTCGATGCCTCCCAGCTGGAGCAGATTGCACTGTTTAAGGATGGCCTCAGTCAGCATTTTGAGATGGGCGTCCTGTCGATGCTGCCGCTGATTGCCGTAATGGCGCTGGCCTTCAAGAAAGTCTCTCCTATTCCTGCGCTGTTTACCGGTTTCGTGCTGGGCGCACTGGTGGCGGCATTTAACTATGGCTATGGTCTCAACGATATTCTGACCTTTGCCCACAGCGGCTTTAAAATCAGCACCGAGACCGCCTCACTGGACAGCCTGCTGAACCGCGGTGGCGTTTCCTCCATGACCTGGGTGGTGACACTGATGATGTTCGCGCTGGCCTTTGGTGGCGCGCTGGAGCGGACCCGTTGCCTGGAATCGGTAGTGGCATCCATCATGAGTCTGTGCAAAGGCTTTCGCGGACTGCAGACCAATGCCATCCTGACCTCTGTCGCAACCAATGTGGTGTCGGGTGACGTTTACCTGTCGATCGCACTGCCGGGCCGCATGTATGGGCCGGAGTATGACCGCCTTGGCTACAGTCGTCTGAACCTTTCCCGTGCCATTGAAGAGGGCGGTACTCTGGTTTCACCGCTGATTCCATGGAACGCCGGGGGGGCTTTCGTTATCGGGGCTCTGGGGCTGACCGTTGTGTCAGGTGATTACAGCACCCTGCTGTATGCGCCGCTGGCATTTGCCTGCTGGTTGTCACCGGCCATCGGCATCCTCTATGCGCAGACCGGGTGGTTCTCAAAACGCGCCGGGGCCGCAGAGTCCGTTAATGCTGGCGGAAAAACGACAAATAAAGTGAAAGCAGGAAAGGAGATCGCCTGATGTATCACCCCGACTCTGAGCATTCTGCTGATACCCGCTCTCAGACGGTAGCCGTGATCGGAGCCGGGGTTGTCGGTCTGTGCACGGCGCTGGAGGCACAGCGCCGTGGCTACCAGGTCACCCTGATCGATCGAGACCAGCCGGGACTGGGTGCCTCATACGGCAACGCCGGCTACCTGGCGACCGAGCTGATCGATCCGCTCTCGACCCTGAAAACCCTGAAATCGGCCCCGGCTATGTGGCTGAATCCACATGGCCCGCTGGCGATTCCGCTGGGTTATCTGCACCGCATTGCGCCCTGGCTGTTGCGTTTCGTGGCGGCTGCCTTGCCGCGTAATGCTCAGCGCAGCCAGCAGGGGCTGCAGGCGCTGAACCGCGCATCGGTGGCGGCCTGGGAGCGCTGCCTGGAAGATATCGGTGCCACTGAACAACTGGTGCGCTCGGGTTACCTGCTGGTCTGGGAGTCGGCCGCCAAACTGGATCAGGCGAAGACCCATGCCCGCTACCTGGCCGAACAGGGTATCCGCACCGAACTGGTGATGGGAGAGCGCCTGGCGCAGCTTGAGCCTGCACTGGCCGAAACCAGCCATCATGCACTGTATTTTCCGGATGCCAGCCGCGTGCAGGAACCCTACCGGCTGTGTATGCAGCTGTATGCGGCGTTTAAGGCCCGGGGCGGCTACTTTTTGCAGCAAGCGGTTGAAGCTGTCAGCCTCTCAGGCAATGAGGTCAGTCTCGAAACCACCGGCGGGGCGCTGGCCTTTGGCCGGGCGATCGTTTGTGCCGGTGCCTGGAGTAAATCGTTGCTTCAGAGCGTTGGCATTGAGGTGCCGCTTGAAGCTGAGCGAGGCTATCACCTGACGATTGACGCCCGCACGGGGCTGCTTAACCATCCGATCGGTTCGGCTGAACGGCGTTTTGTCATGACGCCGCTGGAATCCGGCTTGCGGGTGGTTGGCTTTACCGAGCTGGGCGGTCTGGCCCGGCAACCTCAACCGCGTCGCTTTCGCTCGCTGCGACACCATAGCCGGGCGCTGCTGACACCGCTAAAAGATGAATCGCTGGCAACCAGCGAATGGATGGGCCACCGTCCGACACTGCCGGATTCACTGCCGGTGATCGATATGCATCCGGATCATTCGCAGCTGCTGTTCGCCTTTGGTAATCAGCATCTGGGACTGACACAGGCGGCGATCACCGCTGAGATGGTGGTCGCACTTATGACCGGCGATGAACCGTCGATCGATCCGGAACCCTTCCGCGTCGATCGTTTCTGAACAGCCCTGATACGGGGCATGAAATGGAGCAGGGATGCTCCGTTTTTCAAAGGCGTGTTTAGCTTTGTCGGACTTAAGCGCTGACCAGCAACTCGTGGCCGATTACCTGATTGATCATCGAGTAGGGGATCTTGTACTTCTTACCGTCATATTTTATGACAGCATAATCGAAGCACATCTGAATAATGGTGCAGCTGACGACCTTATTGCCATCGGTAATACGAACAATATTGCGGTTGTGAAGGATGATAGCCACGGAAACCCTGCTGAATGCTGTTGATAAAACCGGATACTGTCCGGCAGATTGAAGCCACCCGCTAATCAGGGGCCGGCACGATTTTAACCCGAACCCGGGTGCAGGACTGGCCTGAAACTGCTGGATAATTGTTTCAGGCTCTCAAAGCGCTTGGCAGGCCCGGCGCTGAAATATGATATCAGGCGATATCACTAAGCCGAGAAGCACTTTCCGGCCCCTGAGGGCGGCTGGCAATAGGGCTATTTTACCGGTATGACGATCGGAGCGTCTTTTGCGTTCAGGGAAAAGACAACGATCCTGGCGGGCTCGGTCGCGCTGGCATTCTTTGATACCAGGTGAATGTCCTCGGGAGATTCATAGAAGGTATCGCCAGCAACTAAAGTCACCGGTTCACTGCCTTCGACCTGCATGGTCACCGCGCCCTCAATAATATAGGCAAAGATATGGGCATCATGGCGGTGCTTTTCCGAGGCCATACCCGGTCCGTACTCGACGATCAGCATGCTGCCCTCCTGGCCTGGGAAGCCTTTCAGGGGTTTCTGCATCAGTGGGGTCACGCTGGCTTCATGGGCCAGAACTGAAAATGAAACACAGCTGATGCTGGCGGCGAAAATTGCTTGGCGTCCGAACTGTGATAGTTTTTGCGCGAGCTTCTGTGAGAGTTGCTGCGAGAGTTTCATGGTTATGCTCCAGATAGGGTTGTCTGTGCAGCCCTGATCAGAGCCGCACGACTTACAAATAGGTAAAACACGCGTCTTCAGGCGCGCTAAAGACGCGGTCATTAGCCTGAGTAGATCAGTCCGAATTAGCCCTGATTACTTCGTTGCGCGATGCAATCCGCCCATCCTTGTCGACCCAGATCTGGTAGGGATTGCCGAATACCTGATAGCGGCTGAAAACGGCGTTGTCCCGGTCCCAGGCCAGTGGAAAGCTTAGCTGCCAGCGTTTGGCAAAGGCTTTTACCCAGTTCTCGTCGATGTAAAAGCCTTTGACGATTCCGATCCACTGGTTTTCCTGATCGTCGGCAGCGATTTTGCGTAGCTTGGTCAGCTGGGCTTCACAGTCAGGCCAATGAGGCATCGGGCAGAGACTGTCGAGAAAGACCAGGCTGACCGGTTTGCCACGGTATTGTTTTAACTCCAGGGTATTGCCTTCCAGACTGTTAATGCTGAAAGCGGGGGCGCTGTCTCCGGGTAGAGGTTTACCGGCGAAGGCTGGTACCGACAAGGTGGTCAGCAGCAGGGCGGTGGTTAATCTGTTCATAGTGTCATTCCTGTTGTGACCGGTTAACGAAGCTGACGGATATAGTGCTGCAGGGCTTCACCGCTGCCGCTGAACTGCACTTCGCCATCCTTTAGCAGTACATGTGCCGGGGTTTGCCAGAGCTTATATTTACGCAGCAACTGGAAGTGCTGATCGACAATCAGAGGTTTACTCCGGGGGAAGGCCGCCTGATAGTCTTTCAGGTAAGCCGGGGTGATATTCAGGTCCGGAGATATCCATATGCGTTTCACGTTTTCGGAGAAACTGGCCGGTAAGGCTGCGACCAGTGGCTCAGGCCCGTGGCCGACGTAAGAATCCCAGATGTTGACGAATACCAGGTGCTGCCAGCCGGGGCCGGCCAGTGAAACCGGCTGATCATCCAGGCTACGGTAGTCCGCCATCGCCACGCTGCTTGCCATACAAAGCGATAAGAGTATCTTTTTCATGCCTTAACTCCCCTGTGTCACTGCGTCGATTGCCGCTTCCAGCGAATCGGTGGTGAGGTGGGTCCGCATGCGGACCATGCCATCCCGGTCGATCAATACCTGAGTGGGAGTGCCTATCACCTTGTACTGACTGGTCAGGCTGCCATCGGCATCAAATACAGTGGGTAGCTTGTAGCCCTTTTCGTCGAACAGCGTCTGCACATTGCGGACCGAGTCATTGAAGCCCACGTTGATGGTAAGGACTTCAAGTTTGCCACGGTACTTGTCGTAGGTTGCATCGAGGTGAGGCATCTCCTCCAGGCAGTAAGAGCACCAGGTGGCCCAGAATTTCAGTAATACCGGCTTATCGCCCTTGTAGCTGCTCAGGTCAAAGGTTTCACCGTTGAGGCGCTTAGCCGTGAATTGAGGAGCCGGTTCGAGGTTATTTCCGGCGTTAGCCAGCGGACTCTGAATGGTCAGAGCCAGCAGGGCAGATGCCAGCAGGGTGGAATGTTTCATAGGGGTTCTCCCTGGATGAGTTAAAGTGAAACTGGTTCAGAAGCTACGGCCGGCTGTCAGCAGCAGGTACTCACCGCTGCCAAGCATCATCAGGCCGAGTATGAATTTGGAAACATTGAGCCAGTGCCCGGAACGGGGCAGTCGATTGAGCAGTGGGCTGAAGGTACCGACGGCGATCAGCAGGGTGCTCATGCCGTAGGCAAACAACACCAGCAGCAGCGCCCCCCAGAGCGGGTTCCCCGCAGAGGCGACATAGATCAGCAGCATGCCCAGGACGGGGGATGTACAGGGCGCGGCGATCAGTCCGGATAAGGCCCCCATCACAAACAGGTAACTGCGACGCCCAAGTGCCCAGCGGCGGGCATCAGCCTGAAGGGCCCAGTTGGGTAGCTGAATCCAACCCACCATCCATGCCGCCATCAGCAGGCAGAGATTGCCAATCAGGAACAGGGTGGCCGGGTGGGTGGCGATGCTGCCAAACAGCTGTCCGGTCAACGCGGCCAGTACGCCCAGCAATCCGTATACCATCGCCAGTCCGGCGACATAGATCAGTGCGTTGCCAAACCCCTGGCGAGGCCGGCCCTCTTTGTTGCTGCCAGCGAGGACACCGACGGTTATCGGCAGTAAGGGGTAAACACAGGGAGACAGACTGGTGAGGATGCCTGCGACGATCACTATCGGTATTAACAGCAGGGACAATTCGCCACTTTGCAGGCTTTGCTGAATAAAGGATTCCATCTCAATTTACCTCGGGTCTGTATGTCGCGACAGTCGCGACGACGGCTGTGCATTTAGCTTGTCCGGCAGTGTGGCGCGAGGCTGAATGACAACCAATGACGGGCCGGAAAAATCACCTTAAATCCCACTGAAAGTGCAATGAAATCCTGGTGAAATATTACTGAAACCCTTGTAGTTAAAGGCGTTCAGGGGTTAACTGGCGGGCGTGAGAGCAGAAGCGGTTCTCAGAGAACGTTGGACAAGGCAGTGGAAGGTCTTCGTTACTGCCTGTCCGGACGGCTATATCTGATCCCGATGGTTAACGCCTGTTTTGAGAGATGGAATGAGTTTGTATCGATTTGCCGGATTCGAGTTTGATGCAGAGCGTGGGTTGCTGATTCGCGATGGGAATGAGCAGAACGTTCGCCATAAGGTTGCCCGGTTAATCGCATATCTGATCACCCACCGGGAACGGGTCGTCAGTAAGGAAGAGTTACTGCAACAGCTTTGGGATCATGGCGAATACCGTGAGAACTCGCTGACCCAGAGCGTGCGCGAAGCACGGCGTCTGCTGGGTGATTCCGCACAGCAGCCAACGTTTATCCGTAACTTTCCGCAACGGGGCTATCAATGGATTACGGTAACCGAAGTTGTGTTGCCAAAATCGCTGGAAACAGAGCACGAAGTTGGGCCAGAGCCCGCCCAGTTGGATGATACGCCTGTAGCCACCGAACAGCCTCTGCCCGGCAAGGCCCTCCCGGAGAAACAGCCGATAGCGGGAACCTTCCGTCGATACCAGATTGTTCTGGTATTGCTGGCCGCACTGCTGATCACTTTTATTCTTTTCAGACCTGTCACCGATAACCAGCCCGCATCGGAAACAGCCGCCGACAAACCTTCGCAACAACGACTCATGGTATTGCCCTTCATCAATGAGACGGGTGACCCGTCTCTGCAATGGATGGAGATGGGGCTGAGCGATATGCTGGCAACGTCCCTGGCGCAGGGCAGTCAGAGGGCGATTACCGCCCCGGCCGCCAGTCATAACCTGCTGGCTGTAGAGGGGCTTGCATGGCCTCCTGAGCCGGAGTCACTGCAAGCGCTGATGCGGCAGCAGAAAATTGATCTTTTGTTATACAGCCGGGTCAGCCTCTATCGTGATCAGCAGGTGCTGAATATCCGCCTCTACCGCTCTGATGGTACGGTTACTCAGGGCAGTATCAGCTATCCGCAGCTGGCGATCGCAACCAGTGCCGTTGCGGCCCAGCTTAAGCAACTGATAGATCCGCATCCCGGCACTGGCGAGTTACCACAGATGGCGGCCCATCCGGCATCGGTACAGGACCTTGTGCGTGGCTTGCAGGCCCTGCAGCAGCAGGGGGCCGCGCTGGCCGATAACTACTTTAGCGCCGCGCTGTTGCAGGACCCGGGCAACCGCTGGGCACAGGCTTACAGTGCCAAAACATCCCTGCAGCTGGGGCGTTGGCAGCAGGCAAGTAGCCGACTCAGTGAGATCGACAGCAGCGGTGACACGGCCCTGGCTAACTTTATCTGTCGCTGGCAGGGAGAGATTGCCTACCGCCAGGGAAGTCTGGATTCTGCGCACCAGCAGCTGACGGCCTGTGCGGTGCTGGCCGAAAACAGTCATGACCGGCGTATTGAGTATGAAAGCTATCGCCTGCTGGCTCAGATTGCCCACCAACAGTACAACTGGTCGGAGTTTCGCCGCTGGAACCGCCTGGCAGCGGGGTTAAGCGATGCCGATGGTGGCCTGGAGGTGCAGGCCGAACGGCTGTTCTATCTTGGCAACCCTGTCGAGTCCGGGCTGGAAAAAGACCCCTACAATGACTTGTTGCAGAACGGGCCGCGCCTGAAACAGGCGCTGCTCTACTTCCAGTCCCTGGCTAACCAGCCCCGTATCGCCGCCACCCGTTTCGCCCTGGCACAGAACTATACTTTGCCGCTGTCCGAACGTGAGTCTGCGCTGAAGGAAGCGGTGATGCTCTGGCGCAGCCTGAAAATGCCTTTTGAGCTGGCCCAGGCGCTCACCTATGAAGGCTTCTACCGGTTGCAGTTACATCAGGGTGAGCGTGCCATTGAACCGCTTGAAGAGGCTATCCGGCTGACAGAACAGCTTGGCGCACAGTGGCTGCAAGAGCAGGCGCGCTTCTACCGGGCCTTTGCTGACCTGGATATAGGGCTGGCGCGAGGTGGTGATCCTGATCCGTCCGCCTTGCAACGATCTGTACAAGGATTTGACCGCCTGCTAGCAGAAGGGACGCTGCCGCAAAAAGAGCAGGCCGATGCGCGAGTCCTGAGTGGCTGGGCACTGGCAGAGCTGGGCCAGCTTGAGGAAGCCAGACAACGCCAGCAACAGGCGCGTACTTTCTATCGGGATAACCAGATGGATATCTCCTTCGGCTATACCCTGTACTCCCAGATGTGGATTGCCCTGCTGCAGAACAATCTGGAAGAGGTGGTCAGGCTGGGCCGCGAGCCAGTGCAAACCCGGTTGCAGCTTCGTTACTTGGCAGAGGCCTACCATCGTCTGGCGCGTTACGAGGACGCCGCCGAGACATTTGCCGCCATTGCGACGAAGTTTTCAGAGAGCTGGACCGACGATGATCGTCAGATACTGAAGCAGTATCGGCTGAATCCGACGCAGGGGCTGGGAATCTTACCCAGCGCCCATCTGGTGTACTGTGAATCGGATTGGCAGGTGGAAACCGCGCTACTACCGGTCAGCCAGATAAAATAGGGCCAAAGCTGGATGTTCGGAAAACGGCAGCCTGTGCTCCGTAAATCGCTCAGCCGCAGGTTTTCCGAACAGGGGGCGTAATCCTCGTTGCCGCCAGGCAGTATGGAACTGCTAAATGTCGCTGCTTAATCCCTGCCAGACCCCGGCTGCCATAGATCGACAAAGACCCGAGGCGCCACAAGTTTGTCATCCATCGCCATCAGACTGAGTACCGCCAGGTAGCTATCCTCTGTCGCGGAAAAATGCTGCTTCCAGTAAAAGGATACAGCGCTTTCCTATCGGGTCAGCCCAAGATACTCGCGATTGGTGTAAGTACCATATCTCCGCCGGACCGCCTGACACTGCTCAGTAAAACTCTCTTCGCTAAAGTGCTCCGGCACCGGACGCGGAAAGTCCCGGATATGGGCGGTATTATCCAGCCGGTTGGCCGTCAGCATAATGTTATCCATCAGCGGCGTCGCAAGCGCCAGCAGCTGCTGATCGGTCTGGTTAGTCAGGTCCATATAACTCTCCATAGAGCGTCTTCAGATAGGTAGGTTGGTGATGCGGAGCGTAGCGACTAATCCCAACATTGTTGTGAAGCTGACAATATTGTCGGAGATCGGATCCCTTTGCTGGGATTCGTAAGCTCACCGCCAGCCTACACCTATCTCATTGGTAATACTGTCATAGCCTCTCTCTGTGGGAACCAGTGACAGATAACTTCCGTGGAAGGGTTACCGGATTCGGAAGTTTTACTTAAGTCTATTCTTGAAGGCTGGCTTTGATACAGAATATTTAGGTATGCTGCATTAAATGGATATTAACTTATGGGAGTGTTTTTCCCAATATTGGGTCTGAAATTATAGGGGAGTTATGCGTCTAGTTACTGGTGGAAAATGCTTGTCTTCAAAGATAGTAAGGCTGATAGATAAACATGATAGGTTCTCATTCGCTGTTGCATGGATGGGTTCAAATAATCGCGCATTTGAAACAGTTTGTAAATCAAGGAGTAAATTAAATAAAGCGGTTGTAGGGACTCACTTTTATCAAACTAGCCCTGATGTTTTGGACGAGTTTTCATGCGCTGATAATTTTAGATTTTTTTTGCAGCCTAATGGGGTCTTTCATCCAAAAGTTTATCTTTTTGAGTCTGTTGATAATTGGGATATTCTTATTGGGAGCGCAAATTTTACAAATGGTGCCTTTGCAGAAAATACAGAGTTATTAGTTCATATATCGTCTATGGATACTGATGATAATATAAAATCTGAAGTGGAAAATACTATCCTTGATTACTGGAAAAAAGCGAACGTAGTCACACAGGAAGAAGCTAGGTCATATAGAGAACTCAGTAAAATACAAAAGCCTTTTCTTCAGCGATTATCAGGTGATTATTCGTCTTCTGGGGTTGGGAAAGCACCCATTTATACTGACGTTATGAAAATGTCTTGGGAAACCTTTCTGGAAAAGGTTAAAGCAGATCCCTATCATGGATTTTCCGAACGTTGCGATTTATTGACTGAGGTGAATAACTGCTTTAAGAAACACTCTTCATTCTCTGAAATGGGTTTGGGGGTTCGTAAAACAATTGCTGGTCTTCCTAATGAATGGAATGAAAATTGGGCTTGGTTTGGAAGTATGCGAGGGGCAGGGTACTTTCATCAGGCAATAAATAATAATGATCCGTATATTTCTGAAGCACTAGATAGTATACCGGTTGAGGGCAGGGTTGATCGTTCTATGTATCTTGAATACATAGATGTTTTTCGAAGAGCTTTTCCAAATGGACGTGATGGAATAGGTATTGCTAGCAGGCTGCTTGCACTAAAGAGGCCGGACCAGTTCATTTGTCTTGATTCGAAAAATAAGACAGTCTTATTGAATGATTTCAATGTAAAGAAAAGCGGGCTTGATTATGATAGGTACTGGGATGATCTTATTGCAAGAATTACAGATTCTGTATGGTGGAATACTCCCCGTCCAGTTGATGACGTAGACAAAAAAGTTTGGGATAGTCGAGCTGCAATGCTAGATGCAATTTTTTATCAGCCCTAATAACCTCTATCATTTACAGGATGTTCTTTTCTCGCTGGTAAGCATCTTCCTGTTTGGCCTGATAGCCTATTCCGATTCGGGATTTTCCGGTAACTACTTCTGCTTTCTCTGGAGCCAATACCTTGGTGGTGGGCAATTGGAGATGGGGCCACTCTGGTTTATCGCCCAGCTGTTGGTCTAATGCCTGCTATTCGCCCTATGGCGTGGTTTGAGGCCCGGTATACCTCAGTCGATTCCGGCACTGCCCGGACATGGTTCTATATTGCTATACACCCTGGCACTCGCAGTTGCCGGAATTGCTGTGCGGGGTTTCTATGCCCAGGATGAGTGAATTCGTATCGGCGCATTGATTCCGGCAGAACCGGTGTACCTGCCGAAATATATCAGCCTGTTTATCATCGGTATCTTGGCGGGCCGGGGGCGTTGGCTGCTTTTGTAGTGGCGCTGGTGGCTCGGCAGATGCCCACGCTATTACCGAAAAGCGTCAACTGGCAGCTGCTGTGGGGTGGGCTGGAAGCCTTTGTCTGTGTGGGCTTTATACTCGGCTTTCTGGCGATAGGCCGTTCAATCCAACCGGGCACCGGGTGGCTTAAGCTAAGCGGCTGCGTCTACGGTGTTTACCTATTTCACGTATTCAGCGTCGTCGGAGTACAGATGGCGATTATTGATTATCAGCTGTCTGCCATGCTGAAATTCCTGATCGTTACGGTGCAAACCAGCAGGGCGGGTTCTTCCTATCATCCTGCAACTTGATGTCCTCGCTGCTGGATAAAATCGTCCTGGCAACAGGCGCGCAATCTCTCGGGTGTTGTTTGTTTGGCGATAACCAGCATCTCGAATTTAGCCGATGTGAACAACCTCCTCAGTAACCACAGTTAGGTGTGGTAATTAGCAAAGTATTGCAAGCGAAATAGGTGTAGGCTGGCGGTGAGCTTGCGAACCCCAGCAAAAGGGGGCTAATTTCGGCAATATTACCTGCTTCATGGCAGTGTTGGGATTCGTCGTTGCACTCCTCGTCACCAACCTACGCATACTTTCACAGTCTCGGAGCGTGGGAACCAGCATTAAACTAATATCCCAAAAAAACACCCCACCGGTTAATACCCGGCGGGGTTTAAATTGTGCGCCGCGGCCAGGCGGCGCACGTCCCAACTGAAGCAGTGCCGGTTGCCGTCGGCAGCTGTTTCATCCCGGGCCGCGGAGTGGTGGCCCGGTAAGGTCAGATTGTGGGTGTTGCCACCCTCCCCAGGCCGAAGCGATTGTTTCGGTTAGGGGCCATAGCTTCCGTGTTTTCCTCCTTATTTGTCCTTAAATTTCGGGATGATGTGGTTGCCGTATTCGGCAATGATCTGTTCTTCGTCACCGTTATCCAGGTAGATGTTGAACTGGGTGGTGCCGGCTTCTTCCAGGTTCTTCAGTTTGGCGATATGGTCGTCGACGCTGCCGAGGACACAGAAGCTTTTGATGATGTCTTCGGAGATAAAGTCCAGGTAGGGGTTATCGCTCTGTCCGTGCTTGGAGTAGTCGTAGCCTTTACGCTGTTCGATGTAGTCGGTCAGGCTGCGTGGCACCAGGCCGGAGTCGCTGCCGTATTTCTCGACGATATCGGCGACGTGGTTACCCACCATGGCCGGGAACCATTTGGTTTTTTCCAGGCAGCGATCCATATCGCCGAAGAAGGCGGGGGCGGCGGCCTGTACCTTGAAGTTGGACATATCGCGGCCTGCGGCTTCACCGGCTTCGATGCACTGGTCCTTAAACCATTTGATCAGGCCTGGGTCACCGATCTGCAGGATCACGCCGTCGCCGACTTCACCGGCAGTGGCCAGGGCTTTAGGGCCGTAGGCACCGATCCACACCGGCAGCTCGTAGCCGTCTGCCCACGGTAGCTGTACCGGGTTCTCGCACTCGCCGTAGGTGACTTCGTCGCCGCGCACCATCGCTTTTACTTTCTGGGTGAATTCGGCAACGCGGGCCAGCGGTGCCGGTTTTTTACCCATCACACGCATGGAGGAGTCGCCACGGCCGAGGCCGATATCGATACGGCCCTCACTCTGGGCTGCGAGGCTGGCGTAGAGGCTGGCCGCCAGTGACCAGTCACGGATATTGGGGTTGGTGACACAAGGGCCGAAGCGCATTTTGCTGGTGTGCTCCATGCACATCGCCATGGCGACGAAGGACTCACGCCAGAGGATGTGGGAGTCGTAGAACCAGCAGTAGTCGAAGCCAGCTTCTTCTGCCTGACGGACCAGGTTACGGGCGCGGTTTGGGCTGACAAAACCTTTAAAGGTAATTCCGAATTCCATGATAATTCCTCTTATTCTTGTTTTACGGTTGTCTATTAATCGTTAGCTATCAGTGACGCGGTGGCTGGATGCTGATACCGGCGTGGGTAAAGGGCACATCCTTGGAGATGTTCAGCCGGATCAGGATCGGGGTGATCGCCTCGATGCAGCGGGCGCTTTCGGCCAGACCGGCGTTGTAGGCTTTCACATCCAGTGACTGCAGCAGGCTGATCACCTTCTTCTTGGCGTCCAGCTGATTACCGCAGACCAGGATGTCGCAGTTGATCGGCTGCTCCAGGTTATTCAGGGTGGTGGCGGAGACGTTGTGTAGCGCGCCGACCACCGGAATCTCTTCACCCAGTAGTGCCTGGGCGGCTTCAGTGGCTGAGCCTTCCGGTGGCATCTCGACGGCCTTCGGGTTGCCCGGTGCCAGCGGTACCACGATGTCCACCAGTACTTTGTCGGTGAGGGCCGGTTTCAGCTGCTCCAGGGTGGCGTCGTGGGCGCTGTAGGGCACCGCCAGAATCACCAGCTCGTCGGCCTGTGCTGTGGCACCGAGGTTATCGCTGCCGCTGATAGTGGCGGCACCGTTATCCAGCTGCTGTTGTAGCTCGGCGGCGCTTTCAGCAGCGCGCTCGGCATCCCTTGAACCCAGTACCACCGGAATACCGGCCTGAGCGAAGCGCAGGGCAAGCCCTTTTCCCTGAGGGCCTGTGCCCCCGATAATTGCGACTGTCATCTGAATAGATCCTCTTTGTGGGGACGAAGCAGGTCGGCGGCCTGGCTCTGGCAGCGCTGCCAGTCCAGTCCGCGGAAAATAATCACCGGACATTTGCCGCTCTTACTCATCAGCAGTCCGGATGCAGCAGCCAGTTCATCGGCGAAGGCGGGTACGGTGACCTTAAGCTCATGGCCCCAGGCATCGTGGTCGCCTGCCATATCGATCTTGGCGGGTACGTTGGCCAGGCCGATGGCGACATTGACCAGCCCGAGACGCCAGGGACGGCCAAAGGTATCGCTGATGACCACGCCGAGCTGGCAGCGGCTGTCGTTTTCCAGTTGCTCACAGAGGCGGCGGGCGCTGATATCGGGGTTATCCGGCAGGGTAATCAGCTGGCCTTCCTCTTCGGCATTGGATTCATCGACGGCGGCGTTGGCGCAGATAAAGCCCAGATGGTGTTCGGCAATAATGGTGCCTTCTTCCTGATCGGGCCTTTTGCTGGCGCGGATCACCCGGCGCGACTGGCTCAGGATCACCTCAATCTTGCGTGGGTCCTTGCTGACCTCCTGTGCCAGTGCCAGAGCCTCATTGGAGGGAGTCACGTCGGCCATATTGATAATGGCGCCCTCGGCTTTGGAGATAATCTTGTGGGCCACCACCAGAATGTCGCCGTCCTCAAACTGCATACCGGCTGCGTTCATGGCTTTGCTGATTTCAGCGGCGACGTCGTCACCGGGGGCAAAGTCAGGCAGGCCGGGCAGGGCGATCACTTCCATACGATCAGCCATACGATCGGTCATTTGATCAGACATGGGCGGCTCCTCCCCGTGATGTTCTGGCTTTGTGGTGATCGAGGCCGGTGCTACGGTCGAGGTGGCGCATATCTTCCGGCAGGTCAATATCCTGGCTCAGGTCTTTCAGGCGCAGACGCTGGCAGGGCAGGCCGCGGGAGATCGCCTGCTGCTGGTGGGCGGCGGCGGAGTCTTCGCCATAGCAGAACGGGATCGCGTCCGGCGGGCAGCTGAGCAGGGCGTTGGTGCCGCCATCCTTGGCATCGGCGATCACCACGCCCTGATGCAGGCTGTCGTTTTCGCCCAGTTTATTGATCAGCCGGCTGACCTCGTCGACATTAAGCCGGGCGATATCCGCCGGGATTACCAGCTGGGCCTGATAGCCCTGACGCAGGCTCCAGGCAGTGGCGCGGTCGATGGCATTGCAGAGGCCATCGGCTTCCGGTTCCAGCAATACGCTGCAACCGTAGCGGTCGGCGATATTGCGGATACTGCGGGCATCGGTCACCACCAGCAGGTTGTAGTCGGCAAACAGGCGGCTGAAAAAAGCCAGGGTGTTCTCGAACATCTCCAGTGCCAGGGCGCTGCGTACCTCGTCGCTGAGGGCGGGACGCAGGCGTTGCTTGGCGGCGGTCGGGTCTTTCATCGGCACCACGATATTGATGCGGCTGGCGCTGTCGGTCGCGAAGCTGTGTCGCAGGTTAAAGCGATTCATGCGGGTCTCCTCAGCTGGCTTTGCAGGGCGAATTCGATGGTCTCTTGCAACAGCTGTTTCTTTTCCTCCTGACGGCTCATCAGGGTGTTGGTCACCGTGACAGCCAGCCCCTGCTGACTCAGTGTTTCCTGCCAGTGGCTGTCCTGCCGGTCGATCACCAGCGCATCAATCAGGCCCTGATAGAAGCTGGCGATGCCGCTAAGGTCGCTGCTCAGGCCGGTGCTGGCGAGCATCCGGTCGGCCGGGCCTTTAACCGTTTTGCCGCCGATCAGCGGTGAGATGGCAATGCGGTAGGCGGGGCTGTTTTGCAGCGCCTCGCGGATGCCGGGAATCGCCAGAATCGGCGCGATGCTGACCAGCGGATTGCTGGGTGCAAAAATAATCAGGTCGCTGTCGGCGATTGCCTGCAGTGCTTCCGGGGTGGCGCTGGCTCGCTCGGCACCGTCAAAGCGGATCGACTTCACCTCCGGCTGGCAACGCTGGCGGACAAAATATTCCTGAAAGCTGAGCCAGCCGTCCGGGGTTTCGATGCGGGTCTGTACCCGGTCATCGGTGGGCAGGGTGATCGGGATATCGACCCCCAGGCGCTCGGCGATCTCACGGGCGATCTCGCTCGGACGGCGGCCCAGTCGGCGTTGCTGGGTGCGGTAGATATGGGTGGCAATATCCATATCCCCCAGCTGCATCCAGCATTCATTGCCGAGGCGTTCCAGGCTGTTGAGTACCCGGCTGCTGTCGCCGCGCAGGCCCCAGCCGTTACCGCGGTCGATCAGATCGGCCAGTGAGTAGGTCAGGGTATCGATATCCGGCGACACCCAGAGGCCGTGAAACTCCTGATCGTCGGCGATATTGCCGATAATGTTGAGGTTCCAGCGGTACTGGCTGGCGGCGATCCCTTCTGCCGCCTTAGCGCCGCCGACGCCACCGGCCAGCAGGGTGATCTTTGGGTGGGCATGGCTCATGCGGCACCTCCTGCCACGACGATCTGCTGTGCCGGGGTGTAGAACGGGGCCGCGGGATGTGCTTCCGGTAACGGGTAGCGCTGGTGGCTGCCATAGAGGGTGCTGCGCTGGCTGGCCTCGAAACCGGCACGGTGGATCTGCTCGATCATATCCTGCGGCGTCACTTCCTGGCCGTGCTGGCCACCGGCGGCGCGGGAGATGCTCTCGTTCATCAGGGTGCCACCCAGGTCGTTGGCCCCGGCGCGCAGCATCTGGGCAGCCACATCCGGCCCCATCTTCACCCAGGAGGCCTGGATATTATCGATCTGGCCCTGCAGCACCAGCCGCGCGACGGCATGCATTTTGAAGTGCTCGTCGCGGGTCGGGCCGGGACGCACCTGGTCCGGGTTGTCGTTGTAGAGCGCGGTTTCGTAGTGGATAAAGCCCAATGGTACGAACTCGGTAAAGCCACCGGTTTCCTTCTGGATATCACGCAACAGGATCAGGTGCTCGGCCCAGTGACGGGGCTGGTCGACATGGCCATACATAATGGTGGAGGTGGTGCGCACGCCGACACTGTGGGCGGCCTTGACGATCCGCACCCACTCCTCGGTGGTGAGCTTGTTCTTGGTCAGCTGCTTACGGACCTCGGTATCGAGGATTTCGGCGGCGGTGCCCGGCATCGAACCCAGGCCAGCTGCCTTCAGGTCACGCAGGAAGGCTTGCGGGGTCATGCGGGCTTTCTTGCTGCCATACCAGATCTCGAACGGCGAGAAGGCGTGGATATGGATCTCCGGCACCCGCTGCTTAATGGCGATCAGCAGGTTGCGATAGTAGTCCTTGTCGATATCCGGGTGCAGGCCGCCCTGGACGCAGACCTCGGTGGCACCGCGGTTCCAGGCCTCTTCGGCACGGTCGGCGATCTCCTCGAAGGAGAGGAACTCGGCGCCCTGGTCTTCACGTTTTTTGGCGAAGTTACAGAAGCGGCAGCCCATATAGCAGACATTGGTAAAGTTGATATTGCGGGTGATGACGAAGCTGCCGTGGTCGCCGCAACGCTGCTGGCGTACCCGGTCGGCGGTCTGTAACAGGGCGCTGTATTCGGCACCGCGAGCGGCAAACAGGGTGATGGCGTCCTGATGGTTCAGCTCTTCGCCATCCAGTGCCCGGCACAGAATATCGGCGGTATCTGGATCGATCTGGCCCAACAGCTGTTCCAGCTGGGGGGCGGCGAGTGGGTGGTTGATACGGGTCAGGCTGTTCATGGCGGGGCTCCTGTTACTGACACTGCTGGGCGGCCAGCCCGTTGGCGGCGGCCATCTGCGGCAGACGGGAGGCGATATCCTGCGCCAGGTAGCGTCCGCTGTTCTGTTGATAGGCTGGGTAGACGGTGAGCCGTTCCTGCAGCTCGTAGCCCAGCCCGGCACAACCCTGACGCAGGCTGTCGATCTGCGGCCAGGCACGTTCCGGATTGATAAAGTCGCGGGTTAAGGGTGAGATGCCGCCCCAGTCGTTGATACCGGCAGAGACATAGCTGCCGTAGCGTTCTTCCAGATTCGGTGGCGCCTGCAGGCTGATCGATGGATCGAGGATCAGGCGCGCAACGGCCAGGGTGCGGCGCATATCGTCCAGGGTGGGCTCTGGTTGCCCGGCCATTGCTGTGCCGGGCTTGGCGCGGAAGTTCTGTACGATCACTTCCTGGATATGGCCGTACTGCTGGTGGATGGCGTTGATCGCCAGCAGGCTGTCGATCCGCTCCTCCCAGGTTTCACCGATCCCGATCAGGATGCCGGTGGTGAACGGGATATCCAGTTGTCCGGCGCGTTCCAGGGTGCGCAGGCGCTGTACTGGCACTTTGTCCGGACAGGCGTAGTGGGGGAGGCCCTTCTGCAGCAGACGGCGGCTGGTGTTCTCCAGCATCATCCCCATGCTGGCGGCCACCGGCTTGAGGCGGCGCAGCTCATCTTTGCTCAGGGTGCCGGCGTTAACGTGGGGTAGCAGGCTGGTCTGTTCCAGGGTCATCTGACAGACCTGCTCAAGATAGCCCACCATGCTGTTATGGCCCTGTGCCGCCAGCAGGTCCCGCGCCAGCTGGTAGCGCTGCTCGGGCTTCTCGCCGAGGCTGAACAGCGCTTCCTTGCAACCGCTCTGCTGGCCCTGCAACAGGGTGGTCATCACCTGTACCGGGGTCAGCAGCTCCGCTTCGCCCGATTCGGGTGTCTTGACGAAGGTGCAGTAGCCGCAGTCGTCACGGCACATATTGGTGAGGGGGATAAATACCTTGCGGGAGTAGGTGATGATCTCTCCCCAGTGGCGGTCCCGTAGCTGAGCGGCGGCATCGCACAGTGCCTGCAGGTCAGGTCCCTGTGTATTGCCGAAGCTGATCGCTTCCTGTCTGGTTATTGCGGCGCTTCTGGTCACTGTGCTGGCTCCCGATTTATTGTTGTTTGGAGTGGCTCAGATAAAAGTTTTACCATTTGGTCTAATTAGGATTAGCACGAGTTTTACCGTTTGGTAAATAAAAATCTTTGACGGTACAGCATCGGGCAGACGGGATCAGAAGGCGTGACTGAGCGCGGCAACGCGCAGGCGCTGTCGCAAATATGTCGCTTTGCAACTGGCTGTAAACCGACCGGCGATTATGCGATCAACCCCAGATATCATGCGGGTATAGGCTGTACGCCTGAGACCGGAAAAGGCCCGCTTGGGGTGTCGTGATTGGTTATGTTCGGGTCGGGATGTGCGGGGACGATTCAGAACTGAAAAAGCGCCCAAAAAAAATTTCGGACGCTTTCTGAAAATCTGACTTTTTAGTCAGCTCTGGCGGTAGAGTCGACCGGGATAAGCGATCTGATCAGTGCTCGGCACCGATACCGCGCAGTACAATCTGGGTCAGGAAGCTGGCGGCGGCGTCAAAGTCGGATTGCTCCAGCGCCGGTTTATTCAGCAGCAGCTGGATCTGGGGGGCGAAGTCGGCGTAAGTCTGGGTACCGGCCCAGATCACGAAGAACAGGTGTTCCGGATCGATCGGGTCGATCTTGCCGGCCTCGATCCAGCGTCGCACCAGTGCCGTGTCACGCTCGAACTGCGGTTGCAGGTGGCTGATCAGGTATTCCTTGAGTATCGGCGCACCGTTGATTACCTCATGGGCAAAGACGCGGGATGCGAAGGGGTAGTCGCGCGACAGCTCCAGCTTGCCGCGGATATAGGCGCTGATCATCTCCGCAGGTTCCGCGCTGCTGTCCTCGATAAAGCTCATCTTTTCCAGCCAGAGGTCGAGGATATTCTGCAGCACCCGGCGGTAGAGATTCTCCTTGGAGGAGAAGTAGTAAATCATGTTCTGCTTGGAGATACCGGCTGCCTCTGCAACCGAATCCATAGATGTGCCACTGAATCCCTTCTGGGCGAATACTTCTTCCGCCGCTCGCAGGATACGGGCTTCCTGCTGGATTCTTGCCGCCGATGGTTTGCGGGTGGTTTTTTCTGTCATGCGCTTCCGTTTTCGATCATGCCAAAGAGTGGTGCAGTGACTGCTGTCGCGACAGTTTTATTGTCGCTGGCAGGCCTGACCTGCGTTGCCGGGCGCGACTCTACCACAGGCTACCGGCAGAGTTTAGTCTAGCGTGCGGCTATCTGAGAACGGGTAAAAAATAATCAATTCAAGGTTTGACTTAATGGTAAAAACTGGCTTTACTGAGTTGCAAGTTTTACCAGCTGGTAAAGTTTCTTCTGATAAGAATCTTACCGGCTGGCGTTGCAGGCAGTTGGTTAGTTGCCGCTAAGTTCCGCTGCTGCAGCCTGATAACAAAAATAAGATTGGCCATAAGTAAGCCGTGTCTTCCCCCGATGTTTTCAAGGGCCGGACCGATGCATAGATCTCCCGACAGAGGAGGCGCATAGGGAAGGTACCGACGGAATCTCAAAAGAGTGAGGAGAAGTCATGTTGGATCTGAATGTAAATGGTGAGCGACTTTGGCAGAGCCTGATGGAAATGGCTCAGTTTGGCGCAACCGAAAAGGGCGGCTGTAACCGCCTGGCACTGACCGATAACGATAAGAAGGCGCGAGACCTTTTTGTCGCCTGGTGTGAAACCGCTGGCTGCACGGTCAGCGTTGATAAGATGGGTAATATCTTTGCCCGTCGTCCCGGAAAGAATAACGATCTGCCGGCCGTTGGCACCGGTAGCCACCTGGATACCCAGCCCACCGGTGGTAAGTTCGATGGTGTCTTCGGCGTACTGGCCGGCGTCGAAGTGCTGCGTACCCTGCACGAAAACAATATCGAAACCGAAACCGCACTGGAATTTTCTGTCTGGACCAATGAGGAAGGCTCGCGCTTCCAGCCTGCGATGCAGGGGTCCGGCGTCTATGTTGGCCGTTTCGACCTGGAAACCGAGTGGAACAAGACCGACGTTAATGGCATCCGCCTCAAGGACGAGCTGGAGCGGATCGGCTATCTTGGTGACGAGGAACCCGGCAGCCGCAATCTCGGCGCCTTCTTTGAGACCCATATCGAGCAGGGGCCGATCCTTGAGGATGAGGACAAGACCATCGGTATTGTCCGCCTGGGTCAGGGAATCCGCTGGTATAACATCACGGTTCGCGGGCAGGAGTCCCACTCCGGCACCACGCCGATGCACCTGCGCAAAGATAGCATGGTGGCCAGCGCCAAAGTGGTGACCGAGATCGAAGAGATCGCCCATCGCTTCGAGAACGGCCTGGGTACAGTTGGCTTTATGCAGGTCTATCCGAATTCCCGTAACACTATTCCCGGTGAGATCACCTTCAGCGCCGATCTGCGTAACCCCAATCCGCAGGTGCTGGAAGAGATGCACAACCAGCTGACCGGCTTCTGCGATAAATTGGCAGGCGAGCGCGGGCTGGAGATCGAGGTCGACCACTTCTGGTACTTTGCGCCGGTGGAGTTTAACGCCTCTGACGATGTGAAGGCCGCCACCGAGAAACTGGGTTATTCCCATATGGATATCTACGCCGGTGCCGGTCATGACGCCTGTTATATGGCGGATCTGGTACCCAGCGGGATGATCTTTACCCCCTGTGAAAATGGCATCAGCCATAACGAAATCGAGAACACCACGCCCGAACAGTGTGAAGCCGGTGCCAATGTACTGCTGCATACCATGTTGGAGGCCAGTGCCCGTATCGCCCGCGGCTGATACGGAAAACGCGAGCAGGGCGGTGTGCTGAAAGGCCCCCTGCAATTTCCTTGCTACAACAAAAACAAATATCTTTGAGGGATCGCATGTCTAGTAAATCAGTAAAAGTAGGTGAGTTTTACGAACTCGACGCTGGCGCCGACCTGGCGGACAGTGCCTATTACAACGAGGACCTGGCGCCGACCAAAGTGGCCGACCGCACCTGGAACAAGACCAATATTGCTGCCCTCTGGGTGGGGATGGCGATCTGTGTACCGACCTATACCCTGGGGGGCGTACTGACCGCGTACTTTGGCCTGTCGGTAGTGGAAGCGCTGATCACTATCCTGCTGGCAAACGTAGTGGTGTTGCTGCCACTGACCCTGAACGCCTTTCCCGGCACTAAGTACGGCGTGCCGTTTCCGGTGCTGCTGCGCTCGTCGTTCGGTGTTACCGGCTCTAATATTCCCTGCCTGATCCGTGGCCTGGTAGCCTGCGGCTGGTTTGGTATCCAGACCATGTTTGGTGGCCTGGCGATCCACCTGCTGTTCTCGGCACTGTCCGATAGCTGGGCCAGTCTGGGCTCGGTGGGTGAGGTGATTGGCTTCTTTATCTTCTGGGCGCTGAATATCTTTATCGTGATTCGCGGATCTGAATCGATCAAGTGGCTGGAAACCGTCGCTGCGCCGCTGTTGTTGGCGGTGGGTGTGGGCCTGATGGTCTGGGCCGGTGGCAAGGTATCGCTGACCGAGGAGCTGAGTGTCCCGGCTAATCGTCCCGAAGATGCCGGTTTCTTCGGCTACTTCTTCGCCGGCCTGACCGCAATGGTCGGCTTCTGGGCCACCCTGTCGCTGAATATCCCGGATTTCAGCCGCTTTGCCCGCTCCCAGAAGGATCAGGTGATCGGGCAGATTATCGGCCTGCCGCTGACGATGTTCTTCTTCGCCGCCCTGGGTGTGGTGCTGACAGCCGCCTCTGCAACGCTGGTGGGCGAAACTGTATCCGATCCGATCAGCCTGATCGGTAAGATCGACAGCCCGTTCTGGGTGATTACCTCGATGATCCTGATCATCATCGCCACCCTGTCCACCAACACCGCTGCTAACGTGGTCTCCCCGACCAACGACTTCCAGAACATCGCACCGAAGTACATCAACAACACCCGTGGCGTACTGCTCACCGGATTAGTGGGCATCCTGCTGATGGGCTGGGAGCTGCTGAAGAAGATGGGCTGGGTGGTCTCCGATGTCAGTGTCGAGAGCATGTACTCCAACTGGTTGCTGGGATATTCCAGCCTGCTGGGGCCGATCGCCGGCATCATGATTGTCGACTACTTCCTGATCAAACGTCAGAAGCTGGATCTGGTGGCGCTCTATGCCGAAAATAGCCAGTACGCCGGCTTTAATAAGGCGGGCTTTATCGCCTTCCTGGTACCGGTAGGGCTGACGGTGATATCGCTGACCTTCGATGTACTGGGCTGGTTCTATAACTACGGCTGGTTTACCGGTGCTATCTCCGGGGCGCTGCTCTATTACCTGATCGCTGCGCCGGGGGAGTCCGTGGCCAGTGCTGATGAAGCTGGCCTCGCCACACGATAACAACCTTAATCATTTCAATATCCCGCCACCCGGCTGCTCTGTGCAGCAGCCGGCGGGCACTTTATGTCTGCGCTTCAGGCAGAGAGAAGGAGAGTCCTATGTCCCTATTGATCCGTGGTGGCACCGTGGTCACCCATGAACAGAGTTTCCGTGCCGATGTTTACTGTGTCGATGGCAAGATTGCCGCCATTGGCGAAAACCTGGATGTCCCGGCTGATGCCGAAGTGGTCGACGCCGGCGGCCAGCTGCTAATGCCGGGCGGTATCGACCCCCACACCCATATGCAGCTGCCGTTTATGGGCACGGTCGCCAAGGATGACTTTGAATCCGGCACCGCGGCCGGTCTGGCCGGTGGCACCACCTCGATTATCGACTTTGTGATTCCTGCGCCGCAGCAGTCGTTGCTGGAGGCTTACCACCAGTGGCGCGGCTGGGCCGAAAAATCGGTAGCCGATTACAGTTTCCATGTCGCGATCACCTGGTGGGATGACAGCGTGCGTGAGGAGATGGGTGAGCTGGTCAGCAAATACGGCGTCAACAGCTTCAAGCACTTTATGGCCTATAAGAACGCCATTATGGCCACCGACGATATCCTGGTGGAGAGTTTCTCCCGCTGTCTGGAACTGGGGGCGATCCCGACAGTGCATGCCGAGAATGGCGAGCTGGTCTATCACCTGCAGCAGCAGATCCTGGCCAAGGGGATTACCGGGCCTGAGGGGCATCCACAGTCACGCCCGCCGGTGGTGGAAGGTGAGGCATCGAACCGTGCCATCAGCATCGCCAACACCCTGGGTGCACCGATCTATCTGGTGCATGTCTCGGCTGAAGAATCGGTGGATGCGATCCGCTACGCCCAGAATAACGGCCAGCATGTGTTTGGCGAGTGTCTGGCAGGCCATCTGGTGCTGGATGACAGTGTCTATCAGGACTCAGACTGGGGCCGCGCCGCAGCCCATGTGATGAGCCCGCCGTTCCGCCCTAAAGGCCATCAGGATGCACTCTGGAAAGGGCTGCAGGCCGGTACCCTGCACACTACCGCTACCGACCACTGTGCCTTCTGTTCCGAGCAGAAAGCGGCCGGTAAGGATGACTTTACCAAGATTCCTAATGGTACTGCCGGTGTCGAAGAGCGTCTCAGCGTACTGTGGCAGAAAGGGGTCAATAGCGGCAAGCTGACGCCAAACGAATTTGTCGCCATCACCTCTACTAACACCGCCAAGATCTTTAATGTGTTCCCGCAGAAGGGCGCGATCGCGGTGGGTTCTGATGCCGACCTGGTGGTATGGGACCCGGCGGGTACCAAGACCCTTTCCGCCGATACCCATATGTCCAATATCGACTTCAATATCTTTGAAGGAATGCAGGTGACCGGTATTCCGACCACCACGGTCGCCAACGGTAAAGTCGCCTGGCAGGAGGGCGAGCTGAAAGCCAAAGCCGGTGACGGCCAGTACTTCAACCGTCCCGCCTACGCCAGCTACTACGATGCGCTTAAAAAGCGTAATGAACTGGCAGCGCCTGCCGCCGTTAAGCGCGGCTAGCCCCACAGCTGTCTCTGTTCAGCCGCCTGCTTCCGGGCGGCTGATTCGTTTTATGGGTAATGCCAGAGCGTTGGCGCAAAAAAAGCCCGAATTATACTGCTATGCTTTATCGGACATTCCCCCGGACTTTTCGAGCCGGTGTAATCCGCCCATCTCAGACCTGAAGCGGCTGGCTAGCGGCCGCCAATGGCAGGATATTTGAAAGGGAGGGCCGGGGCAGGTTATATACTGCTTCCGCATCGGGGGTGTTAAGGGACCAGGCCACAGGATGGAGGCTTATGATAAGGCAGTCTGATTGCGTCATCTTTCTTCTGATTTTCCCGTTTAGCTTCGCTGTAGCGGCTGGTGCCGCGATGCTGACCCACTCAGCAGCGCCGCCGTGGCGGTCTACACAATCTGATCCGGGCGCGAGCCTCATCTCCCTGATCCCCGCTTCCTCTATGAAAGATACAACAGGTCTGAAAGATACAGCAGGCCAGCGGTCTGAGCCGGAGAGTGTCGACTATATCCTGATCGCTATATTTCGGCGCAGGGGGGGCCAGCTTATAAATAGGGATGTGCTATGAAGTTCAGGGGTAGTATCCGCAGCTATTTTATCCAGCTGATGATCGCAGTACTTGTTGTTACCGCCCTGATCTGGTCGGTAAGTACCTATATCGTGACGAACTATCGGGGTATTTCTCAGCACTTTGTCGAAGATGATGTCGTGTTTCTGGAGCAGTTATCGGACTATTCGTTACAGATTACCCGTGCTCATGCCGCGACACTTCGCATCATCCGGGAAGGAAAAGGCTCAGCCGGTGCCCGTTATGACCAGGCAAAAATTCATCTCGACAATATCGGGAAAGTGATCGAATCGATCGAAACCTCTGGTAGCGGCTCGGTTATTGACGGTGAGGAGGAAGAGGGCAATGCGATTGATTCGCGCCGGCTGGTGCCGAATCTCACGGTTTATCTAACCCGTCTGGTCGATGCGGTTGAAAATATGACGCTGAAGCCAGAAGCGGTGGAGCCCTACCTCAGAGAAGCGGCCGCCGCCTACCTGACTTTCCAGACGGAGATCTCCCAGCTGATTGTCGAAGTCGGACTTGAAGTGGAGCAGGAATACCACGAGGAGCTGGACCTGGCCGATGCGTTGTCCTTTTGGCTGACTGCGATCTCTGCACTGGCACTGACTGCCGTGTTGATGGTGGCCATGTTCAGGGCCAATCGGCTGACCCGGGATCTGGAAGTCATCAGGCAGGTCTTGCTGCAGTTAGGGGACGGTAAGCTGGATGTCGCTATCCCGGAACGTTTCCAGCAGAAAGAGTTGCAGCAGATGTCGGCTGCACTGCACTTCTTTAAAGAGACACGGTACCGTCTCAGCAGCACCATGCAAGCCCTCGAAGAGTCGAAACAGGAGCTGGAATCGCGGGTTAATCAGCGCACAGAAGAGCTGACCGCAGAGGTTAACCTGCACAAGCAGGCCCAGCAACGGCTGAAGCTGGCGGCGGAAGTGATGCGTTCGACCAGTGAAGCGGTGGTGATTACCAATACCTGTAATCGTATCGTCGACGTGAACGAAGCCTACTGCTCCATTACCGGCTACAGTCGCGATGAGGTGATTGGTCGTAATCCCTCCGTAGCCCGATCGGGCATTCATGACGATGACTTTTATCGGGAGATGTGGCGTTGTCTGAAAAACGACGGTCACTGGATGGGTGAGATCTGGGATCGGCGCAAGAGTGGAGAGGTCTATCCGAAGTGGCTGGCGATTAATGTCGTCGTTGACGATGAAGGTGAGGTGACCCATCACGTGGGTGTCTTTACTGATATCAGTGAGTTGAAAAGTAAGGAGGAACAGCTGCGCCGGCTGGCCCACTATGATCCGCTGACCGGATTACCCAATCGCGTGTTGTGTAAAGAGCGAGTAGAACAGCAACTGATCCGCGCAAGACGCTCAGGCAACAAGCTGGCATTGCTGTTTATCGATCTGGACCGTTTTAAGCATATCAATGACTCCCTGGGGCATGCTGCCGGCGACGAGCTGTTGGTAACCATTGCACGCCGTCTGGAAGAGAACCTGCGCCAGAGTGATACGGTTTCCCGGCGGCAGGAGAGTAGCTACACCGTCGCCAGGCTGGGGGGCGATGAATTTATTGTCGCGCTCAGCGATCTGAATGATATTAAGTATATCGGCGAAATCGTCGAGCGACTGCAACGCGCTATCCAGTTGCCACTTAGCCTGTGCAACAAACAGGTGACGGTCGATTCCAGTATCGGAATCGCGATCTACCCGGAAGATGGTCTCGATTACGATGAGCTGACACGGCGTGCAGATACGGCAATGTATCGGGCCAAAGATTCGGGGCGTAACCAGTTTGTGTTCTTTATCGAGGATATGAACCGGCAGGCCCATGACCGGCTGGCACTGGAGATCGAACTGCGTGATGCCCTGGCTAAGGACCAGCTGGAACTGCACTACCAGCCCAAGATATGTACCTCCACCGGAAAGATGACAGGAATGGAGGCGCTGGTACGCTGGCAGCACCCGGAGCGGGGAATGGTCGCACCTCTGGATTTTATCCAGGTGGCCGAGGATATCGGACTGATTGTACCGATGGGAGCCTGGGTGATGCAGACCGCCGCGGAATTCTGTCTGCAACTGAACCAGGGCCGGTCACAGCCATTGCAGATGGCCGTCAATATATCGCCACGCCAGTTCCTGGATAAAGGGCTGGTGGGCAAAGTGGCGGAAACCCTGAAGCAAACCGGCCTGCCAGCCAATCTGCTGGAGCTGGAGATTACCGAAAGTGTGGTCGTGGAAGATATCGAGGACACTATCCTGAAGATCGCTGAGATCCGGGCACTGGGCGTTAAGATAGCACTGGATGATTTTGGTACCGGCTACTCCTCCCTCAGTTACCTGCGTCGGCTGCCCATCGACACCCTGAAGATAGACCGTAGTTTTATCGTGCCACTGGACAGTGTCAGTGCCGAGCGGGAAAAGCCAATTGTTGAAGCAATTATCCGTATGGGTCAGCAGTTGCAGATGAAAGTGGTGGCAGAAGGCGTGGAGACGGCTAAACAGCAGGAGATCCTATGTAATCTGGGCTGTGACCTGCTGCAGGGTTACTACTTCAGCCCACCGCTGTCTGCCGCTGAAATGAAGGAAAAACTGCAACACAATACAGCCGGACAACCGGCCGAACAGGTTGGCTGAGAGAGCCAGCCTGTCAGGCCGAAGGGCCTGAAACAGGTCTATCCTGAAAGGACGACATTTGTTGTATGCGGGCAAGCCGCATTCTGAGACCAGGACAACAGACAAGCGGGTATTGCACCATGGGCAGCATGAGCGTTCAGGAGGCGATACAGGGAGGTGTGCCAGATTCTGCAGTGGTAGAGCAGATCCTTCAGGGAGACACCTATCTGTTTGAAGTGATCATGCGGCGCTATAACCAGCGCCTGTTCCGGGTGGCCATGTCGGTGCTGGATGATCAGGATGAAGCGATCGATGTGGTACAGGACGCCTATGTCCGCGCTTACGAGCATCTGGGCCAGTTTGAAGGCCGGGCCCGCTTCTCTACCTGGCTGACCAAGATCGCTGTCTACGAAGCCAAGACCCGTGCCCGGCGGCTGCGGCGCTGGATACCGGGTGATATCGACAGCCTCGATGCCGCCGAGCCGATCTTTAACTCCATGCTCGGCAATGAGCCGGCTAATAACACCCATCATCTGGAGCTGCGCGCGTTGCTGATCAAGGTTGTCAGTGAACTGCCGACCGAATACCGCATGGTACTGATTCTGCGTGATGTGGAGGGACTGGATACGGCAGAAACCGCTGAGTGCCTCGACCTGACCGAAGAGAATGTCAAAATCCGGCTGTTTCGTGCGCACAGTAAACTGCGCCAGTTTATCCAACTTGATGCCCGTGTGGTGCTGGATGAATTTCTTGGCTTTGGCGGCGCGCAGTGCGATGGCCTGGTGATGGCCGTAATGCCGGTGATTGAGGTCGGTACCTCCGACAGCCCACTCGACCGGCTGCTGAACTGGTTTAGTGCGTTAAAAAACTCACTCTTTGTCGGAAAGCGTTGACTTCTTTTCAGCTAAAAACTGTAACCGAACCGGACGTCGTGACTCTGTTAGGGGGATCTCTTTAACAGAGGAACGAACCGTGAAACTTCATCCTGAACCCGGACGTAAGTCGCTATCGCGTTGTATCCGGGATTACCTGATACCGAGTTACTTGACCGTGCTACCGGTGGCACTGGCCGTGGCACTGACCGTGGGCTACGCATCGGCTGACTCCGATGAGCACCACAACCACCACCACGATCATCATGGACACCATGACAGCCACAATGACCGCATCAGCCTGAAAGAGGGCAAGTCGATCTTCCGTTACGATACCTTTGGCAGTGAAGCTTTCTTCAGTGATGCCCTGATGCTGCATGAACCGCTGAACAGTGTCAGTCCTGAAACCGCTCTGGCAGTCGGCCTGAAGGTGGATATTAAAAAACTCCCGCAGGAGGTTATCGATGCACTGAAGGCGGGAGAGGTGGATCTGAGTGATCCTGCTGTCACCCGTTTATTGCTTGAGCTGGATGCTGTGGTGGGAATCCGGGCCAAGGTGGAAGGGGAACAGATCACCCGGGTCGGTATTACCTGCGCGCTCTGTCACAGTGAGGTAGATGACGCCCTCACTGAAGGTATTGGCTACCGGCTGGATGGCTGGGCCAACCGTGACCTGAATGTCGGTACTATTATCGGCCTGTCGCCCAACCTGCAGGCGATCGCCGACCTGCTGGGGGTTGATGTCGCTACCGTAGAAACTGTACTGGCGTCCTGGGGGCCGGGTAAATTCGATGCCCACCTCAATCTTGATGGCAAGGGCCTGCGGCCGGATGGAAAAACCGGTGCCGTACTGATTCCACCTGCCTTCGGACTGGCGGGGGTCAACCTCGCAACCTATACCGGCTGGGGCACCGTCAGCTACTGGAACGCCTTCGTTGCCAACCTGGAGATGGGTGGCTTAGGCACCTTCTTCGATCCGCGACTGGATGATGCGGTGAAATTCCCCATCGCCGCTGCCAACGGCTTCTTCGACGTTCGTAACGATCCCGACCTGATCACTAAAAAGCTCCCGGCTCTGCACCACTACCAGCTGTCGCTGGAAGCGCCACGGCCATCGCGCTGGAGCTACAACCGCTGGGCCGCGCGACGCGGACAGAAACTGTTTAATGGCCGCGCGGAATGCTCCACCTGTCATGTGCCACCGCTGTTTACTGAGCCTGGCTATAACCTGCATACCCCGGAAGAGATCGGTATAGATAATTTCCAGGCGATGCGTTCACCCACCGAGAAGTACCGTACCACACCCCTGAAAGGCCTCTGGACCCATACCAAGGGTGGCTTCTACCACGATGGCCGCTTCGCGAAACTGATCGACGTGGTTGATCACTATAACAACCACTTCTCACTCAACCTCAATGACCGGGAAAAATACTATATCGTCGAATACCTGAAATCGCTCTGAAGGTGATGGCCTGCTCCTGTGAGAGTGCTATATCGCTTTCAAGGGAGCGAGGCCTGTCAGCTGATCGATGCTACCTGTTGATGCAAATTATCAATATCGTTTGTCGACAATTATATGTCGCTATTGAGAATGCTACTCGATTCTAGCTCGTTGACTGTAGATGATACTTAGTCGAGTTGTTTGTTTTTTGTGCGATTTAGCTGCAAGTATTAGGTTTATTGCTACGAATCGGGTGAAATTTATACCTTTGTTGTAGATATATTAGTGAGTGGGTTCATTAGAATCTTTCGCTCTCGAATGGTTGATTGTTGACAATGTTGTTTCGAGAAATTGCCGCCCATACCTCCTGGTATCGGGCGGTGTCTTCTTAACTGACTCTTCTGAGGCAACCTCAGATACATGGAAGGTGAGAAAGATGAGCAGTGATAAAAATAAAAATGAAGACCAGCTGGTAACTGAAGAAACGGAATTTCAATTTAGCGAGGCTGAAAGAGAAGAAGCTCAGAGGTTAACCATAAAGATAATGCTGGATGAAACTGTATTGGATGATGACTGACTGCGAATGCGGTCAGTTCTGAATCCGAACCAACATTATTGCCTGGATACCTGAGTCTTAAAAGGGAGCCTTATTTCATTCGTGAGATAAGACTCCCTTTTTTATGCGCTCTTTATCTGCCCTGTCAGCCAGCACAGCGCCGGGTCGTTGCTAAATAGCGGGTGTGTGACCAGCTGCATTTCCGCCACCGGCAATTCCTCTGGCGCTGCGATCATCCTCAAGGGCAGCATCTGGCAGAACAGTTCTGCCATCGCTTGCGGCAGGGTGATGATCGCATCGGTAGCGGCGGCGATGCGGGCAGCGGCCATGTAGTTGATGGTGCGGGCGATGGCGCGTCGCTGCTGTTGCTGCTCGCTGAGCCAACTGTCAATTGGGTTACTGCTGGCACCGCTGAGGTCGGAAAACACTACATGCGGTTGCTGCAGGTACTGGTTTAGATTCAGCCGCTCGCCTATCTGCTTATTATCCTTTGCTGCCAGACAGCTGTAGGGCTGGCTTAGCCAGGCTTCACTGAGCAGGTGGCCGGGCAGGGGGTAGCTGCAATCGATGCCAACGACCAGATCGACCTTGCCGGATTCCAGTTCCTGACCAAAGGTTTCCGGCGAGATGATATCGACCTCAAGCTGCATGTTCGGTGCCGATTTCTGCATCCGGGCTACCAGATCAGGGAAGATCACCGCTTCGAAGAAGTCGGTACAGGCAATGGTGAAGCGTCGGCTGCTGCAGGCCGGATCAAACTCGCCGGGCGGGGTCAGGGTCTGGTTTACCAACTGCAGTGCCTGTCGTACCTCTGGCAGGATCGCCAGTGCCCGGGCTGTTGGCTGCAGGCCATTGCCGCTGCGCACCAACAGCGGGTCATCAAACTGCTGGCGCAGTCGGTTGAGGGCATGACTCATGGCGGACTGGCTGAGGAACACCCGCTCGGCGGCGCGGCTGACATGGCGTTCTGCCATTAATGCGTCAAAAATAACCAAGAGATTAAGATCGAAGTTACGTAGCGGGTTCATCGCCTCGCCTTATATTATTAATCTGGTGCATTATTCATCTCATAGAATGCATTTCAATAATGATAAGCCTGAGGATAGGATTTTCAAAACCAACGAACAAGCCCAACCGGTGTTCGCCTTGCTGGCGGATTCCAGGCTTGGTCACCGGTTTCCAAAAATAAGGAGAACATCGATGTCCGACAAGCCAACCCGTAAAGCCCTGATTGCCGATGCTGATTCAGCGATCTACACCACCATGGGAATGACCTATATGGATTTCCCGCCGGTATCCGATCTCAATGCCTCTGATGCTGAGGTAATCGTATCCGGCGTACCTTTTGATCTGGCCACCTCAGGCCGTTCCGGGGCGCGTTTTGGGCCACAGGGGGTACGCCAGGCTTCTAATCAGCTGATTTGGGAAGGGGCACGCTGGCCCTGGCCGTTCGCACTGGATGATCACCTCAGTGTTGCTGATTCCGGCAACCTGTTCTTTAAGCACGGTGAGCCACAGACATTGGTGGAGAACCTTGAGGCCCATATCAGCAATATCCTGGAGGCCGGAAAGTCAGCTCTGACCTTTGGCGGAGATCACTTTATTACGTTGCCGGTGCTGCGTGCCTATGCCAAAAAGCACGGTCCGGTGGCGGTGATCCACTTTGATGCCCATACAGATACCTATTCAGGTGGCACCAAGTATGACCACGGCACCCTGTTTCATCATGCCGTGACCGAAGGGCTGATCGATACCGAGCGCTCGCTGCAGATCGGTATCCGCACCACTTATGATTACGATAACCACCCCTTTGAGGTGCTGGATGCGGCCTGGGTTAATAAGTATGGCCCTGAAGCAGTACTGGAGAAGATCCATAGCCGGGTGGGTGATCACAAGGCTTACGTCAGCTTCGATATCGACGGTCTGGATCCGGCCTTTGCGCCGGGTACCGGCACGCCGGTTGCGGCGGGAATCAGCATCGATTGCGCCCTGAAGGTGATCCGCGGTATGCAGGGTCTCAACCTGGTCGGGATGGATGTGGTGGAGGTGGCACCGGCCTATGATCACGCCGAGATCACGGCGTTGGCAGGGGCGACGCTGGCACTGGAATACCTCTATGTGCTGGCCGCTAATAAGGGGGCAGAGTAACCGGCAGGGGAAAGCAAAGTTAAATAATGTTTACTAAAATCTATTTTAATGTATACATTGTGCCTTTCCTGAGATTGTAGTCCGGAGAGACTCCCTTGCTAAAGACCCGATTAAACCACTCTATGCAGTTCGCGCGACTTGATCCGCTGTTCCACGGTTTTGCCCAGATCGGTTTTCAGCAAAACCGCCTCAGCGGTTTGTTGTTTATCATCGCGATAGCGCTGGGCTCGCCCTTGATGTTGCTGGCAGCACTGGCGGCAGTGGGCACAGCGTACCTGACCGCCAGCTGGCTGGGAGCAGACCGGAAGGACCTGCAGGCGGGACTCTATGGCTACAATCCGGCCCTGATGGCGATTGCGCTGGTGATCTGGTTGCCGCTGTCATGGTCGCTGGTGCTGATGGTGCTGGCAGGCGGTGCGGTCACGGCCCTGATTATGTATGCCTTCCGCCAACATAGCCGGATACCCCCTTACTCGGTGCCCTTTATTCTCACTGCCTGGCTGATGCTGTTGCTCAGCCTTGGTGCGGGGATGGATTTAAATACGCCGGCGCTGTTGAACCACGGCGGGGCCAGCGTGTTTGAGGCCTTTCTGAGCAGCGTCGGCCAGGTCGGATTCCAGCAGGGTGCCCTCAGTGGTGCCCTGATTCTGGCCGCGTTGCTGGTTGGCTCGCTGGCTGCGGGCGGCTGGGCAATACTGGCCGCCGTGGTCAGCCTGGTTCTGGCTCCGCTGTTGTCACCGGCAGCGGGGCTGATCGACAGCGGTATATTTGGCTTCAATGCGATTCTGGCAACGCTGGTGTTAAGTGGTTTATTGCCGCAACACCGCTGGAAAGCAGTCGTTATTCTGTCGGCCATTACCGCCACCGTTGTGCTAACGGCCGTCTTCCTTCAGTTGGGGATAATCGCCTTTACGGCGCCCTTTGTAATGACGGTCTATCTGATCCAGCTGGCTATAAGGCAGTTTTGCAACCCGATCGCTCAGTAGTCGTAGTGCTCGATCGTTTTCCGCACTTGCCACAGGGCGCTCTCCAGTTCGTCCGCATCAACCGATCCCAGCGCCAGCCGTATCGCATGGGGGACATGCTCGGTGGTGGCGAAAGGTTCTGCGGTCGACACTGATATATTGGCTTGCAGCAGCGCCATGACTAACTGGTCAGCCCGCACCTCTTCCGGCAGTTTCAGCCAGATAAAGTAGGCGTTGGGGTGGCTGATATAGTCCAGTCCGGCCAGTAGCTTCCGTGCCAGTATCTGCCGCTTTGCCGCGTCCTCCCGTTTCTGCGCTTCCAGGCGCAGTACAGATCCATCCCTGATCCACTGGCAGGCCAGCGCCGTCATCAGGCCGGGGGTGTTCCAGGTGGTTGCCCGGATGCTGCGTTCTATCTTTGTCACCCAGGGGTCGGGTGCTACCACAAAACCTACCCGCAGCCCGGTGGCGATGCTTTTCGACAGGCCAGAGACATAGACGGTGCGTTCCGGGGCCAGTGCCGCCAGTGGGGGCGGTGGATCGATGGCATGGAAGGCGTAGGCGGCATCCTCAATAATAATCAGCTCATGCCTGCGGGCGATCTCGATCAGCCGCTGTCGTTGTGCCCGATCCAGTACCCAGCCCAGCGGGTTATGCAGGGTCGGCATGGCATACAGTGCTTTAATCGGACGCTCGCGACAGAGCCTCTCCAATGCCTCCAGGTTCGGTCCGTCCGCCAGCGCGGGGATCGGACAGAGTTCCAGCCGTTGCAGCTCTGCTACTGCCTTAAACCCCGGATAGATCAGGGCGTCGGTAGCGACCAGGTCGCCGGGATTAAGCAATGCCGTCACTGTGGTTGCCAGGCCGTGCTGGGCACCGCTGACAATCAGTAACTGGTCCGCTGGTACTGTGAGTCCGCGATACTCAAGGTGATTGGCCATCATGGCGCGTTCATGGCGGCGTCCGGCATGAGGCTGATAGTGCAGCAGGGCCTCCAGATCGCCGGCGGCCGCGAGCTGACGCAGGGCAGAGCGCAGCAGGTCGGTCTGCCCCGGTATCGACGGCGAATTGAAGTTCAGATCCAGTGTGCCCGCTGACACGGCGGGTTGATCGATGCCGTGGCCGGGCGGCAGGGCCGTTTCACGGACAAAGGTGCCGCGCCCGGTCTCTCCGCTGACCAGCCCCATGGCTTCCAGCTCGGCATAGGCCTTTGAAGCGGTGACCAGTGCCACCCCCTTTTCTGCCGCCAGTTGCCGGTGCGTGGGCAGGCGGGTACCGGGTGGCAGCGTGCCGGAGCGGATCTCGGCAGCCAGGGCATCCACCAGTGATTTGTAACGGGCACGGGACATCGTCGATTGTATCCATGACAATAATTTTATTGTCATGATGGTGGCGCATAGACTGCAGCTTCGCAACAACAATAAGACACGGAGCTCGCACGATGCATATCGCAATCCTCACTTTTGATGGCTACAACGAACTCGACTCCCTGATCGCCCTCGGCATCCTCAATCGCATTAAAAAACCGGGCTGGCGGGTTTCGATTGCCAGCCCGACGCCGCAGGTGGAGTCGATGAACGGCGTGGTAATCCAGCGTCATATCGATCTGCAACAGGCCAGCGAAGCCAATGTGGTGCTGGTGGGTAGCGGGATGAAAACCCGCGATGTGGTGGCCGATCCGACGCTAATGGCGCAGCTAAAGCTTGATCCAGAGCGCCAGCTGATCGGTGCCCAGTGCTCCGGTGCCCTTATTCTGGCCAAGTTGGGATTGTTGAGTCAGGTTCCGGCCTGTACCGATCTGACCACCAAACCCTGGGTGCAGGAGGCGGGTGTTGAGGTTCTGGATCAGGCGTTCTTCAGTCGGGGCAACATTGCCACCGCCGGTGGCTGCCTAGCTTCATCCTACCTGGCGTTTTGGGTGATAGCCCGCCTCGAAGGGATCGAGGCGGCGATGGAGGCGATCCACTATGTCGCCCCGGTTGGAGAGAAGGAGGAGGCGGTTACCCGAACACTCAGCAATGTCCGGCCTTACCTCACGGCGGAGGCCTAGTACTTCCTGAGTTTAGCCACGGCACTGGAACAGGCGGCCACCGCTTTGCGGATAGCCGTCTACATCGCAGGGTGTGCCACGCAAACCTGATGCAGGTGTTGTCCGAGGGCACGGACTCTACCTGTGAGTGCCCGAATCCGAGTCCACGAAGAAATGAGCGTCCTTGTGGGGGCTGGATTCAGCCTGGATACCCAGCCGTACTTTCTGAAAACCAGCCGGGTGCGCCCCGGAGGTTTTAGTGAGTTATTCGCTGAACTGACCTGCCGGGAGCGTTCTTTGTGCCCGTATGCTATTTAATCCGGAGCCTTATAAAGATCCCAGCTTGGCTTCTGCCGGACTATCTGAATTCTCCTCTTGGCGGGCTCGGGACCACACCATCAGCAGGACCGAGCCGATGACGATAAAGCCACCGAAGATTCCATTCAGGTTTATCGCTTCCTGAAGCAACACTGCCGCAAAGAATGTCGCGGATATGGGCTCGACACTTGAGAACATCGCAGCATCAAACTGGCGCTTGAGAATCGCGATCCCTTTCAGGAGTAACAGAAAGGGCACCAGAGTACCGATAATCCCGAGAGCAAGCGCCATCCCCCAGCCATATGTAGAGGCGGGGAATTCGGCAAGCCCCAGCAATGCGGGTACGGAAAACAGTGCGACGCCACCAAACAGTGTCCAGGCCGAAGAACCCAGAGTATCGCCCGGCGGCACCCAGCGGGATGTGCCTATGATGAAGCTTGCGTAGAAAATCGCGGCTCCTAAGGCAAACAGAATGCCACTGAGGCCTCCACTGAAATCCCCATCCAGTGTCAGATAGACACCCAGTAAGGCGCCTGCGAGTGCTATTAAGCGCAGAAAATTGAGCTGCTCTTCCCGGCGAACCCAGGCCTGAATGAATACCAGCAGGGGAAAGGTACTGATGATCATAACGGTCTGGCTGACGCTGGACTGTTGAATGGCCAGAAAGTAGCAGAGTAATGCCAGTCCGTTTAACAGGCCTAAACCGCCCGAGCGCAGTCTCAGCTTACGGGTATTACCTGGCATTAGCACCAGTAGAAAAACACTCGGAATGGCATAGCGCAACAGAACAAGCCCCAGGGAGTTGGCGCCATCATCATAGATGCCGCGGGCGAAAATCGGTTGCAAACTGAAGCATACGGATGCCATTGCGATACAAAAAGCGCCCGTTAGATAGGTCCTTATTGGCATTTGCTGATACCTCGAATCTCTTTATCTGATGCGTATTTCAAAATCACCCTCACTGGCTGGAGTTTCATAGAGCCATCGATATGCATTCTGCCCGGCGACGACGGTTGCCGGTTGCGTAATACTGCTGTCAATTGCCCGTTCCCAACAAACCATTTATTCTTCCTTATAAAGTAGTTTTACTATTCTATTGCTCGCTGCGGGATGTTAGAAAATGCACAAGCCAATGCCACCACTGCGGGCCCTGATCGCTTTTGAAGCGGCTGTCCGTCACTCCAGCTTTAAGCGCGCTGCTGAAGAACTGCATATCACCCCTGGGGCAGTGTCCCAGCAGGTGCAATAGCTGGAGCAATGGCTGGGATATCCATTGTTTGTTCGTGAGGTGAGGCAATTGAGGGTGAATGATCGTGGATTGAGCTACTACAGCCGTATTGCGCCGCCTCTGGAGCAGATCAGCGCGGCCAGTACGGCCTTCCAACAGAAGGCTTCAGGGGCGGTTTGCCTATCTCTGTCGCAAACCCTGGCGGCTAAATGGCTGGGGCCACGGCTTGGGGATTTTGTCAGTCGTTATCCGGAGGTTGAAGTGCATATCAATGCTTCGAACAGTCCGGTTAACTTTGCTCAGGAAGCAGTAGATCTGGCGATTCGTCACTTCGATGGCAAGGCCCCTTCATTAAGTGTCCAGCTGCTCTATGGTGATGAAGTAAGACTATTCTGTACCCCGGCCTATCGTGACGCTTTAGATCTGCGGCATCCCAACCAGCTTTTGGCGGCTACCCTTATCATTACGCGGCTCTATCAATATTGGGATGACTGGCTATCGGCCTTTAGCTCTATCGAATCTGAGGCGCGAAGACAGATTACCGCGCTGCATTTCGATCAGGCGATGCTGGCGATTGATGCCGCTAAGCGTGGCCAGGGTGTGGTGCTGAGTAATCCCCTGTTGGTACAGGAGGAGCTGAAGTCCGGTGAGCTGGTCGAGCCGTTTCCACACAGGCTTTCCCTGAATAAGGGATATTACCTTGTTCATCCCAATCTCCATGATCTCAGCCCCTCGGCCCGGATACTCAAGGACTGGTTGCTGCAGCAGTTCTCCCAGTCGAACGCTAGCGACCTGCTCTGAAAAAAAATTGCCGCCAGGGCCTGTCCGAATGCGTCTTTTTTCTCAGCCCGTCGTCTTTATTAGGGAACCTGATAGAGAAACGAGGAATTCAGATGATCAAAGTCGTAAGTTTCAAGATCTGCCCTTTTGTTCAGCGTGTAACGGCACTGCTTGAAGCCAAAAAGATCCCCTATGAGATCGAGTACATCAGCCTGAAAGATAAACCGCAGTGGTTTCTGGAGATCTCACCGCACGGCCAGGTCCCCGTATTGATCACCGAAAACGGACAGCCGCTGTTCGAATCTGATGCCATCGTGGAATACCTTGAAGATGCCTATCCGGCACTGGCGCCCGACCTCAGTCCGGAACAGCGCGCGGTTAACCGGGCCTGGAGCTATCTGGCCAGCAAGAATTATCTGGTGCAGTGCAGCGCCCAGCGCAGTGCCGATAAGGCGACCCTGAGCGAGCGCAGCCAGAAGCTGGAAAAGGCCTTTGCTGCGGTGGAAGCGGTATTGGAGCAGGGTGAGGGCGAGACGCCGTACTTCAATAGCGCGACGATCGGCATGGTCGATATCGCCTGGTTGCCGTTGTTGCACCGTGCCGCGATTATCGAACAGCGCAGTTGCCATGATTTTCTGGCCGGTTACCCTAAAGTGAAAGCGTGGCAGCAGACACTACTGGCGACCGGACTGGCGGAACTCTCAGTGTCGGCGGACTTTGAGCAGGCGTTCTGTGACTTCTATCTGTCCGGAGAGACCTTCCTCGGCGGCCGTAGCGAAAGTTGTGGCGATGGCCGCGCCGATCAGGCCTGCAGCAGCGGTAGCTGTTGCTAGTGAGGGTAGGTTTGGATGAGGAACGAATCCCAACAATAGGGGGCGCGAAAATTATCTAAATTACCGGTATATGGCAGTCTGTTGGGGTCTGTCGCCTCGCGCCTGATCCCAACCTGCTGTTATCTCAAATCTCCGTAGGAGATACGTATCTAAGTAGGATGACCTTTGAACATAGAAACGATCTGGCAGCAGTACAGCAGTAACTTGCGGGGGCTGCTGCTGGCTAAGATCTCCGATCCCCATGATGTGGATGATCTGCTTCAGGAGGTCCTGATCAAGACTCACCAGCATATCGGCCAGCTCAAGTCGCGGGAGAAGCTGAAGCCCTGGCTGTTTCGCATCGCCCATAACACGGTGATTGACTTCTACCGTCGGCGGGGCCGCCAGATCGACCTCACTGAGGATGACCTCTGGTACGGCGAAGAAGCGGCTGCGCTGAATATGAGTGACTGCGTGCTGCCCTTTATCGATGCCTTGCCGCCAGAAACCGCCCAGTTACTCAAGGCGATCGATATCGAGGGCCGCTCGCAAAAGTTGTATGCCGCCGAACTGGGAATCAGTTACTCGACCCTGAAGTCCCGGGTGCAGCGGGGCCGCGCCCAGTTAAGGGCGCTGTTTGAAGATTGCTGTCACTTGGAGTTTGACCGGCAGGGCAACGTGCTGGAGTACGTCGCCAGGTCCGGTTCCTGCAAAAGCTGCTAACGGCTGGCAGCAACAGACAATCCTAACGCTTGTGATCGACCGCTTTCTTGCCGGTCAGGGTGCTGAAATAGCGACGGATCACACTCTGGCCGCTGACCAGCAGGATACCGCTCATCACCAGCGCCGCGCCGAAGATAAAGCCCTGTTCCAGCGATTCATCCAGAATCAGTACGCCAAACAGCATGCCAAACAGCGGTGTCATAAAGGAGAACACGCCCAGCTGTGAGGCGACATACTTACCCAGCAGCCAGAACCAGGTAAGGAAGCTGATAAAGCAGATAATCACCGCCTGAAACAGCAGGCTGGAGGTTGCAACCGTTGTCCAGTTGATTGCGGCGCGGTCACTGAAGATTGCCGCCGCCAATACCAGCACGAAGCACACCAGCAGCTGGTACATCAGGGTCTGGCTGGCAGGGGAACTGGACAGGTTGGAGCAGCGGATCACCACTGTGGTGGCGCCCCAACTCAGACCCGCCAGCAAGCCCAGCAGGTCGCCGATGATCATATCACTGGCGTCCAGCCCGGCACTGCCGCCGTCTTCCCGTCCCAGGAAGGTAATGGCGATACCGCAGAAGGCCAGCAGGATTCCCGCCCACTGGATGCCGTTCAATCGCTCGGCAGGCAGCTTTATATGCAGCCCCAGTGCGGCAAAGATCGGTGCGCTATAAACGAAGATTGAGATATGCGATGCGCTGGTAAAGCGCAGGCCTTCGGCGACAAAGAAGAACTCGGCCGAGAACAGCAGTCCGGCCAACAGTCCCGGTTTCCAGTTCTCCCGCAGGGACAGACTGTCCCGCCGCCAGAGCATAAACAGCGTCAGCAGCACCACGGCGAGGCCGGAACGCAGGGCGATCTGCATCACACTGGCAATATCCTCAGCGGCCAGCTTAATCGAGACCTGCTGCATCCCCCAGGTCATACAGAGCAGTGTCATCAGGCCAATGGCCTGTGCATCGACAGATTTGCGGATCATAGTCGGAGTTCCAGCTTATGTTTATTTTGGGATCTGGTTGGATTATGCCGCTGGTATTTTCTATTGATATAGTGAAATAATGACAACCTATCCCGTGTAGCTGCCAGCCACGGATAAATCTCTTGAGACAGGGTATTGAAGCGATGAAGTCGACCAGTGGCAGCCATATCTATGCCTCCCCGTTTCAGGATCAGTTGCCTGCGCCGCTGTTCTATCGTGCCGAAACTATGCTGGCGGACTCCTGTTACCCGGAACACAGTCATCGCTGGGGTGAATTTGTCTACTCGTTTTGCGGCGTCATGGAGGTCAAGCTGGCGAACAACCACTTTATCGCACCGCCGCCGTATGGCGTCTGGCTGCCACCCGGTACGCTGCATGTGGGACAGAACCGCGATGCTACCTCCTACTGCTCGGTCTATATCAGTGCCGAGTATCTGCAGACGCTGCCACAGAACCCCTGCATCCTGGCGGTTAATCCGCTGATGCGATCGATTCTGGAGTATCTGCGGGATCAGTTTCAGGGGCTGCCGCTGCAGGCAGAGGACCAGCGCCTGTTACTGGCATTGCGGGATCAGCTGGCGCGGGCTGAGTGTGCCGGTAGCTATCTGCCGGATACCGAAGACCCGCTGCTGGCCCCGGTATTAAGGCAGTTGCGTGACAATCCCGGTGATAACCGCTCGCTTGCCGCATTCGCCAGCGCGGTGAATACCGCCGAACGTACCCTGATCCGGCGCTGCAAGCAGGAGCTGGGCATGACCTTTACCGAGTGGCGGCAACGGCTCCGGATCATGGCGGCGCTGTCGCTGCTGTCAGAGGGACAAACCGTCGAGAATATTGCCCTCGATCTCGGCTACAGCAGCGCCTCGGCCTTTATCGTGATGTTCCGCAAGCTGATGGGGATGACCCCGGATGAATTCCGCAAGGGGCAGGGGCGTTAGCGAACCTTCAATTACTAATATGCAGCCAGGTGGCTACGTTGCGCTGACAGGGTGCCTGGCCCCAGCCTGACGTCGGTCGGGGATGAATCCGCCGCGCTGTGATCCTCAATCACAGCAACCGATCAGTATCAAACCGATGACTATAACGCTACGCTTTCATCAGGCCAGTGTCGGAGTTTCGCTGCAGATACTGGCTAATCAGCTACCAGCGTCCTTTACCGCCTAACGGAGATATATCGATGCAGAAAACCATTCTTATTACCGGTTCTACCGACGGCATTGGCCTGGCGACCGCAAAAAAACTGCGGCAGCAGGGGCATCGGGTACTGCTACACGGCCGTAACCCGCAGAAACTGGCGGCCGTCCAGGCTGAACTGGGCGGAGTGTCAGATGGTGGCAGTGTCAGCGGCTTTGTCGCCGACCTTTCCAGCATGACCGAAGTGGAAGCGTTTGCGGCGGCGGTTATGGCCGACACCGGTTCGCTGGATGTACTGATCAATAATGCCGGGATTTTCCGTGCTGCCAATCCGATCACCGCAGAGCAACTGGATCTGCGTTTTGCCGTCAATACCCTGGCACCTTATCTGCTGACCCGCAGGTTGCTGCCTCTGCTGGGGGACACCGGACGGGTGGTCAATCTCTCTTCCGCAGCACAAGCCCCGGTTAACCTGCAAGCCCTGACCGGAGAGGTGCAGCTGGACGACGATTTCGCCGCTTACGCCCAGAGTAAACTGGCGATCACGATCTGGTCTCGTATGCTGGCAGAAGAACTGGGCGAGACAGGCCCCGCGATCATTGCCGTCAACCCCGGATCGATGCTTGGCAGCAAGATGGTACAGGAAGGCTTCGGCGTTGCCGGTGGCGATATCGGTATTGGTGCCGATATCCTGATCCGGGCAGCCCTGTCGGAGGAGTTTGCCGCAGCCTCCGGACGTTACTTCGATAATGACGCCGGGCGTTTTGCCGATCCGCATGCCGATGCGCATAACCCGGAGACCTGTGCTGAAGTGATGAGAGTGATCAAGGCGTTGCTGGCGTGCTGAATATATACAGATGCTGGCCTCAAGATTCACTCGTACTGTCGTTAGCACTAGTGGATGTGAGTGCTGAAGAGGTTGCTCACGGCTAAAGTAACTCGCGCGAAATGTGTGATCTGGAATACAAGGAATGATGCTGTGCAAAAACTGGAGTTGAAAATACCGCCGCTGTTGCTGGTGATGGTCTTTGCGCTGCTGATGTGGTTTCTGTCGGGGATGACGTCTGTTGCCGGAGCAGGCCTTCAGATGGTAGCTCAGGTGGCGTTCGTGCTGGCGTTGCTGGTAGCGCTGGCCGGGGTAGTCGAGTTCCGGCGACGCAGGACGACTACCAATCCGATGAAGCCGGAGGCGGTGTCGCAGGTGGTGAGCAGTGGTATCTACCGTTATAGCCGTAACCCGATGTATCTGGGTTTCCTGCTGGCACTGACCGGCTGGGCGTTATGGCTGTCGAGTGCGCTGGCGTGGCCGATGTTGGTGCTGTTTGTGCTCTATATGAACCGCTTCCAGATCGCTCCGGAGGAGCGGGTACTGACCGAGCTGTTTGGCGATGAGTACCGGCAGTATCAGGTACGGGTAAGGCGCTGGATCTGACAGAAGGAGTAATTGTGGGAGTACTTTCCCGGCACAATGCTATCCAGGCTAAAAGCGTTGCTCACGGCGCGAACTCCCACAAAAAGGTGAAAACCTGAGGGGTTAACCCTTGAGGATGCTTTCCACTTCTTCGATAAACGTTTTCAGCATCTGCAGGCAAATGTCGGCGTCGGCATCGGTCATAGCGTTGCCGTCACGCAGTACATAGCGGCCATTATCCAGGTCGGTGCGGCGGGAGAAGTAGAAGGCGTCTTTCCAGAACTTCGCTGGCTGCGGCTCGGATTTCAGATGCTCGCGGACTACTGCTTCATCCTTAACGTATGGCAGTGCTGCCAGGGCTTTGTGCTTGTAGACCTTTACGACAACACCTTCGGGCCAGTGCATCAGGCGCACGTCCAGGTCCAGTTTGATATCGGCGTTCTCTTTCTTAACGTAGATCTTCTTAACCTCGAAGCTGCCGCGCCACTGGTCGAACATCTCACCAGCGAAAATCTGCTGCTCGATGCCATCAAATTTACGTTCGATCTCTTGGGTAATCTGGTTGATATCGTTAGACACGGTTGCTGTTTCCTGTGCTGAAGTAAAGACTGGGCGCAAGTTACTGAGGCTGAGAGGTGAAGTAAACAGCCCGGCGTGGCGTGATGACGGAGTTATTCTTATCGTTTGATAAGTAAAGTTTAGGGCCTGCCAGGCGGCGGTGCTCAGGGCTGAAGTCTGAGCCTTACCGGAAGCTCGACGGTCAGTGCTGGCTGATCGGGGTCCGGCCGGATCTGTAGCCTGATGGCCTGTAGCTGGTGGTGATCGCCACCGAGTTGCTTCAGTTCCTCTGCGGTCAGTGGCGATTCAAGCCGTTTCAGATAGTAGTGACCGCCGTGGGCGTAGATCTTGTCGCCAACGATGGGATGGCCGAGATGGGCCAGCTGGGCGCGGATCTGATGTTTGCGGCCGCTAAACAGCTGGCACTCTATCAGACTGCGGCCCTGCGTTTGGCTCAGTACCCTGAAGGCGGTTTTACTCTGCTTGGGTTTGCTAAACTGCTCCGGCCGGGCCGGGTCGACCACATACATCTGGCTGCGGATCTCGCTGCCGGACTGTTCCGACAGTTCGCATTCCAGGGTCTGCTGTTGCCACGCCGGACAGCCATAGACCCGGGCATGGTAAATCTTCTGCTCGATCAGCGTATCCAGCTGCTTTTTCCACTTCTTATCGGCAGCCTTATCCTTGGCGATCAGAATCAGGCCGCTGGTCTCGGTATCCAGCCGGTGCAGCAGGTGGGCGTCGTAGTACGGCGTCTGGCGGCGGATCAGCTGGATCAGGGTGTTGTAGAGGTTACGGGTGGTGCGGCTGACCGGCAGCAGCGGTGGTTTATAGACCGCCATGATCTCGCTGTTTTCCCAGATCAGCTGCCAGCGCGTATCGACCGGATCTTCCGGATGACCGGGCAGGGTGATGCTAATGGTCTGGCCCGGTTTGAGTACGGTTGCCGCCGACGCCTGAACGCCGTTCAGCCGGATCTGATCGCTGTCGATCCAGTGGCTCAGCTCGGCCTTATCCATTCGCGCATAGCGCGGCTGTAAAAACTGCAGCAGTGTCTGCTGGCCGGCGTCGAGGCTCTGAAGCAAAACCGGGTACTCAAGGACAAATGGTGATGGCTGGGGCAAAACGGGCGGGCTCGATATCAGACAGGAGGGGCATCATAGCGTAAAGCGCGTGGCAGCCCTACTGCCAGCGATCCTGTTGCTGCTTATCATGCTGGGCCTGCAGTTGCTCTATCAGGGAGGCTTTCTGGGTTTTCAGGCGCTGCAGTTCGATACGCTGCTGAAACACCCGGTCACGCTCCAGGTCCAGCTTATCTTCCAGCTCATCAATACGGTGCTGTAACTGCAGGATTTCAGACTGATGCTGACGTTCCCGCTCGATATCCGGCTTGTTATCGCCATTGCCCCGATGGCGCTGGCCACTGAAGTGCGCCGTTTCTTCCGGGGTACATTGCAGCTCGGAGAGTATATGGTCGTAGACGATCTTCAGCTCGATCGCTTCACGTTCGCTGTAGCGGATATGAGTCTCCAGCGCATGGTGGGCTGCGGCGGCACCAATAGATCCGGCCAGTACTTTTTCCACCATCCAGTGAAACTCGACCAGCTCGATCATCGACAGGCGCTTTTTGTGGCGGATCTGCAGATCCTCCAGCAACTGGTTCAGTACTTCGGCGGTTTTCACCGGGTTGAGGTAGATGCTGAGAAGGGTTTTGGCTTCGATCAGCTTGGGCGCCAGCGCGATATATTCGCGCAGACCTGAAGGACGGGCGCTTTCGGCTGCTTCGCGGGTACTCTGCACCCGGACAAACTGCAGCGCCAGCGAGCGTTCGCTGTCAGAGGCGGGGAAGCAGAAAGAGCCAATCAGATACCCCAGCAGATTAAGGCTCAGCGAGCAGAACAGGCTGTGTGTGACGGCAGGCAGGCCATCGAGGCCAAACAATGCCTGTGGCCGCAGCCAGCTTATCGCCGCCGGGCCTTCGCTGAGCAGGGATGGCGAAAACCAGCCCAGGTTGATCAGGGCGGGCAGCATCAGGGTGTAGCCCCAGACGAGAAAACCGAGGCTGAGACCGATAAAGGCACCGGCCCGGTTGCCGCGGGGCCAGTAGAGGGCGCCGAGCATCACCGGTGTCAGCTGGGAGATAGCGACAAACGACATGCTGCCGAGGGCGACCAGCATCTGCGACTGGCCCAGGATGATACTGAACAGGTAACTGCAGAGCAGGATCAGCACGACCGCCACCCAGCGACACTGCAACAGGTAGCGGCGCAGGAATGCCACGGGCCTGAATGTCTCCAGTAATGGCAGCAACAGGTAGTTGGTGCTCATGGTGGCGAGGGTCATGGTGCTGACAATCACCATCGCCGTGGCGGCAGAAAAACCACCGATAAACACCAGCAGGGTCAGCATCTCATTGCCGCTGCGTTGCGGGATCAGCAGCACAAAACTGTCGGCCTGGTCCAGCGGCAGGGCCATTACCAGTCCGGCGGCGGCCAGGGGTAAAACAAATAGCTTGTTCAGACCGGCATACAGCGGCATCACGGCCATCAGCCAGGGCAGGTGCTTTTCATTGCTGTTCTCCACCACGGCGATATGGAACTGGCGCGGCAGCAGGTAGACCGACATCATTCCCAGCAGGAAACTGGTCAGCCAGACGGTGGCGGGCTGATCGACGCTGAAGCTGAACAGCCGCTGCTGCTGATCCGGCTGCAAGCGGGAAAACAGGTCATCGGTGCCGTCATAGAGGATAAAAGTGACGAAGAAGCCGATCGCCAGCAGGGCCATCAGTTTCAGCAGGGATTCAACCGCCAGCGCCGTCATCATCCCCTGATGGCGCTCGGTGGGGTCAAGCCGCCGCACCCCGAACATTACCGTGAACAGAATCATCAGTACTACCACCAGGCCACCGATAAAGCGCTGTTGCAGGGCATCGGGGGCCAGCTGAATGTCGGTGGTCAGCAGGGCGAAAGTGGTGATGACTGCTTTTAGCTGCAGCGCGATATAGGGCAGGATACCGATCAGGAAAATCAGTGTGACCACGACTGCCAACCCGAGGGAGCGGTCGTAGCGGGTGGAGAGCAGGTCGGCGATGCTGGTGATGCGGAAGTTCTCTTTCAGCCGGATCATCTTGCGCATAATCAGCAGGGCAAACATCAGGCCGAAGATAGCGCCGCTGTCGAATGCCATAAACATCAGGCCGGCGCTGGTGGCAAAACCGACCGCTCCGTAAAAAGCCCAGGAGGTACTGTAGACATTGAAGGCGAGGGCATAGACCAGTGGGTGCAGTGTCAGGCCCTGCTCGCGCACCTGTTTCTCCGACCAGTGCGCAATGCCGAACAGCAGGGTCATATAGCAGAGAATGACGATGATTAACGTCGAGGGTGCAAACATCTTATTGGTCTGAAGTGATGTCGCTGCGGCGAACCGGCCGTACCGCGTCCCTGCCAGAGACGTTAAAGAAGTGCTTTAAATTGCCCTAAGTATAGGCGGTTTAAAACGGATCGCGGCTCAGCAGCGGCGCAGCAGTGACGGTGGCCGGCATCAGTCCCGGTGCCTGATTTCCAGCGTCTGGTTTCCGGCTTTCAGGCTGGCGGCGCAGGTTCTGTTTCCATTCCTGATCTACTATTGAATCGTGCCCTGCACGGCATAGGCCCGGTGACCGGTTCTCTGTTCCGAAAGGAGGTCCATAATGCGTATCGAACCTTATCTGATGTTTGGCGGTCGTTCTGAAGAGGCGATCAAATTCTATAAAGAGGCCCTGGGGGCTGAAGTGGCGATGCTGATGTATTTCCGTGACTGCCCGGAACCTGAATGCATTCCGCCCGGTGCCGGGGATAAGGTGATGCATGCGACGCTGAATATCGCCGGGTATACCCTGATGCTGTCGGACGGTGACTGCAGCGGTGAAAGCAGCTTCAGCGGCATCTCGTTGTCGATCAGCACTCAGACTCTGGAGGCGGCGGAGGCGGTGTTTGGTGCCCTCAGCGAGAATGGCGAAGTACAGATGCCGCTGGCGAAGACATTCTGGTCAGAAGGCTTCGGTATGCTCAAAGACCGTTTTGGTGTCAGCTGGATGGTCAATGTGACGGAGCCTCAGGGCTGACCGGTGCGACAGGCCTTCTAGCCCTGTCGGTAACGCCTTTCCGGTCGGCCGACGCTGCCGTAGCTTACCTCCGCCTTTAGCTGGCCGGTACTGGTGAGGTATTCCAGATAGCGCCGCGCGGTGGTGCGACTGGCACCGATCTCTGCGCCCACCTCTTCGGCATTAAGGGCTTGCTGCTGGCGGGCAAAGACCTCGATTACTTTTTCCAGGGTCAGCGCGTCGACGCCTTTCGGCAGGCGGGTTCCGGGAGTTGCCGCAGCGGGCGTCTCATGACTGGCAGCAGAAGACGCCGGGTTGCCCTGTAGCAGCCGGTCGACATCCCGCTGAGCCAGAGAGTCCAGCTGCTGCAGACGACTGAGGTGACGGCCGTAGTTGAGCAGTGATTCCTGCAAGCGTTCAAACACCAGCGGCTTAAGGATGTAATCAAACACGCCGCCATGCAGTGCTTCACGCAGGGTGGCGACCTCCTGCGCCGCGGTGACCAGAATCACGTCGGTTTTGATATTGTGCGCGCGCAGCTGGCGTAGCAGGTCGAGGCCGGTGCCGGTGGGAAACTGCACGTCCAGTAACAGCAGGTCGGGTTTCAGCACTTCGACCAGGTCTTGCGCTTCGGCCAGTCCGTGGGCGATGCCGACTGTTTCACAACCCTCAATACGCTGCAGGAAACGTTGCTGGATTTCGGCGATCTGCGGATCATCTTCGGCGATAACGATGCGGATGTTTCTGTCCATTATTGACTCACTGCTGTCAGGCTTTCGGAATATAGACGGTAAAGCGGCTGCCGCCCTGGTCGCCGGGTTCGAGTGTAATACTGCCGCCAAGCTGGTTAAGCTGGGCCTTCACCAGGTGCAGGCCGATGCCGTGGCCGTCGTCCTCCTTGCTGGTGACGCCTTTCTCAAAGATCCGCTGCTGCTGGTCGGCGGCAATACCCGGCCCGTCATCCTCGATCTCAAAGATCAGGTCGTTGCCCAGGTCGGTCATGCTCATCCTGATTTCGCCCCCGGGGCCCCTGTGTTGCAGTGTAGCTTCCAGCGCATTATCGATCAGGTTGCCGAGGATACTGACCAGTTGCTCGCGCGGCAGGCGGTCCGGCAGTTCGGTCATATGGCTCTCCTCATCGATCTGCAGCTGCAGTCCCATCTCGCGAGCTCGGTTGTACTTGCCCAGCAGGCAGCCTGCCAGCACCGGATCGGGGATTGCGTCCACCAGTAGCTGAATCAGCGCCTGGTGGCTCTGGGTCTCCTGGCCGATCAACGCTAGGGCCTGATCGCTGGCGCCGATCTGGATCAGCCCGGCGATCGTGTGCAGCTTATTACTGTACTCGTGGGACTGGCTGCGCAGGGTATCGGCATACTGCTGGATACGGGTGAGCTTGCGACTGACCTGGTCCAGCTCATCCTTGCGCCGGAAGCTGGAAACCACGCCGCTGATGCGGCCATCCTGCAGCAGCGGCAGGCGGTTGACGATCAGGTTGCGGTCATGCAGCCAGACTTCCTGGTCAAACTGCGGCTGACCGCTTTCCAGCACATCCAGCATCCGGCTGTCGGGCAGTACCTCCTGTACAGGGCGGCCGATCAGGCCACTGTCGTTATCCAGCCCCAGGGTTTCCACGGCGGCACGGTTAAAGGTGGTGATCTCGCCGCGCTGGTTGATGGCGATGATGCCTTCACGCACCGATTCCAGGGTGGCGTTACGCTCGCCATAGAGGCGGCCGATCTGCTCCGGCTCCAGCCCCGAAATCGCCTTTTTAAAGTGATTTGCCAGCCAGATTGCGATCATAACGCTGAAGATAAACGCCACGACGATGACCGCGATCAACGTCAGGCGGTAGCGGTCGATCACCTGTTCGATGCTGTCTTTCAGGTAGCCGACCGAGACCACGCCGATCAGCTCCGGGCCGTCGGGCGCATAGATCGGCGCGCGGGCGCGCATCGACAGGCCGAGGCTGCCGTGGGCGGTATAGGTGTAGCCGCGTCCGTCGGGAAAGTAGAGCTCTACCTCATCGCTCTCGTCGTCCAGCATCGAATAGCCGATCGCATCCGCCGAAGGGTGGGCGAGGCGAACGCCGTCACGATCACCGATCACCACATAGCGGGCCTCGGTGCGACGGGCCAGGGTCAGGCTGAGTGGGCGCAGGAAGTCTGAATTGCGCGCCAGCACGGCGCTGGCGATCTGGGGCTGGGCGGCAATGGTGGTCGCTACATGCAGGGCGCGCTGGGCGATCTGCTCATCCATGGCGCGGCTGAGATAGTTGACGGCAAAGAGGCCGATCAGGCCGGTCTGCAGCAGGGCGACCAGTCCCAGGATCAGGATCATGCGCGGTTTCAGTTTCAGGTGTCTAAGCGTCAGCAGAGCCATCCGGGTGTCCGTTTACAGCGTTTTTGTTGTTATAGGGCTGCTTAATACAGCGCTGTCTCTGACTCAAATAGTAGCCAGTTCACCCTCCAAAGGCTCATGAACTTTATGAACAAAATGAATTTTATGCCCTGAAAGCTCTTTAAATTCATAAACTTCCGCCATCGATCCCGGAATCCTAAGCTGGCTGTAGAAAATAAAAACAGCCAGGAGTATCCGACAATGATCGCTCATCTCTTTTCCCGCAAACGCTCAACTGTGCTGGCCACCGCGCTGGCAGGCTGCCTCGGTGCCGCTGCTTCCTTTAACGTTATGGCACTGGACAAGGTTCACTTCCTGATTCCCGGCGGCGCCGGTGGTGGCTGGGACAGCACTGCACGTGGCACCGGTGAAGCGCTGTCCAAGGCCGGTCTGGTGGATACCATCTCCTACGAGAATATGTCCGGAGGCGGTGGCGGTAAGGCGATTGCCCACCTGATTGAGGCCGCTGCGCAGGCCGACGATACCCTGATGGTGAATTCCACCCCGATCGTTATCCGCTCGCTGTCTAAAGTGTTTCCGCAGTCGTTCCGTGACCTGACCCCGGTGGCGGCGACGATCGGTGATTACGGTGCTTTCGTGGTGCGCGCCGATTCCCCTTACACCAGCTTCGAGCAGGTGGTCGAGGACTTCAATAACAATCCGCGTTCGGTCAAAGTCGCCGGTGGTTCCGCCCGCGGCAGCATGGACCACCTGGTGGCGGCGCTGGCATTTAAAGCCGCCGGTGGCGATCCACGCCGGGTTAAGTATGTCGCTTATGATGCCGGTGGTAAGGCGATGGCGAGCCTGCTCTCTGGTGAGACCAGTGTGCTGTCTACCGGCCTGAGCGAGGCACTGACACTGGCAGAGGCGGGCCAGGTGCGGGTGCTGGTGATGACCGGTAACAGCCGCTCTGATGCCGCGCCTGAGGTGCCGACCCTGAAAGAACTGGGATATGACGCCAGCTTTGTTAACTGGCGCGGCTTCTTCGGCGCCCCTGGCCTGAGTGATGAGAAGAAGGCAGAGTTTGTCGATACGCTGATGCAGATGTACGACAGTCCGGAGTGGGAGAAGGTACGTGCCCGCTATGGCTGGTCCGAGATCTTCAAGCCGGGCGATGAGTTTGTCGCCTTCCTTGAAAGTCAGGAGCAGTCGGTTGGTGGCCTGATGAAAGAGCTGGGTTTCCTGAAGTAACGGTTGGCTCGCGCAGGCGGAGGCTTCTCCCGGACGTTCTCTGAACTTCGCCTGCGCTCTCTTAATTAATCTGGTTGCAGGTTTCTGATCCCCCACGGTGGGCGCGGACACGCCCGACACTGCTTTTAGCAATACGAGTAGCGTCACGCTCATCCTGACCGAGTATGACGAATGGCCTTTTGCCGTGGGGGCTTTTTCAGCGGCTGATATCCGGAGGATTTCATTTATGTTTCTCAGTAAAGATCAGATCGGTGCCCTGGTGTTTCTCACCCTGTCATTGGTTTACGGATACTACGCCGGGCAGATTTCGATGCTGCCGGGCGACGAATTTGAACCCTTCAATGCGCGCAGCCTGCCGACGGCGCTGGCGGCATTGGGGGGGCTGTTTTCCTTCCTGCTGCTGATCGGCAGCAGTCTGAGTCCGGTCCGGCGCGAGCAGGGTGTGCAGCTGAAAGGCTATGACTTTGCGCTGGTGGCGAAACTGCTGGTGCTGATCGTGTTGTTCGGTCTCGCGCTGAAATGGATCGGGTTCCTGCTTTCTACCTTCCTGTTCCTGATCGGGGGGTACTGGTTGCTGGGCGAACGCCGACCTAAAACCCTGTTGCTGGCATCTCTGCCGTTTGCGCTGGTGATCTGGTTTGTCCTGGCGCAGCTGCTGGATATCTATCTGGCACCCGGTGCCTTGTTCACTCTGTTATCTGTGGGAGGCTGATCATGTTGGATGGAATTCTTACCGGGCTTGGCACGGCCGTGATGCCCTTTAACCTGATGATGGTGGTGGTCGGCTGTTTCGCCGGGACTTTCATCGGCATGTTGCCGGGGCTGGGGCCGATCTCTGCCGTGGCCCTGATGATCCCGATCACCTACGGGCTGGACCCGTCATCCGGCATTATTCTGATGGCCGGGGTCTACTACGGCGCGGTATTTGGCGGCTCCACCTCGTCGATCCTGATCAATGCGCCGGGCTGCGCCAGCACCGTGGTCACTGCCTTTGATGGCTATCCACTGGCGCAGCAGAACAAAGCAGGCAAGGCGCTGGCGCTGGCGGCGTACTCCTCCTTCTGCGGCGGTACTATCGGTGCCATCATCCTGCTGTTTGCCGCGCCGGCGCTGGCCTCGGTATCGCTCAGTTTCCAGTCGGCGGACTATTTTGCCCTGATGTTGCTGGGCCTGACTGCTGTGGCGGCCTTCTCCGGCAAAGGACAGGTACTGAAGGCGCTAATCATGACGGTGTTCGGCCTGATGATCGCGACTGTGGGCACTGATGTGATGTCCGGCACAACGCGCTATACCTTTGGCGCGGTCGATCTGATCGACGGCGTCAGCTTCCTGTTGCTGGCGATGGCGACCTTCGCCCTGGCGGAAGTCGTGATGACGGTGCTGCGCGGTCAGCATAAGGAAGCGGAGCCGGAGATGAATATGGCGGCGCTGGGCAGCATGAAACTGAGCCGCGATGAGGTTAAAGAAGTAGCACCGACTATGGCCCGGTCCTCGGTGTTTGGTTTCCTGGTAGGCGTATTGCCGGGCGCGGGGGCGACGATTGCCTCCTTCCTGGCCTACGGTCTGGAGCGCAACCTGGCCAGTGCCAAAGAGAAGCTGAAATTTGGTAAAGGCGCGCTGCGTGGTCTGGCGGCGCCGGAGTCGGCCAACAATGCCGCGTCGACCGGCTCTTTCGTACCGTTGCTGACGCTGGGTATTCCCGGTTCCGGCACCACCGCGATCATGCTGGGGGCGCTGATCGCTTACGGTATCCAGCCGGGCCCACGCCTGTTTGTCGATAACCCGGACGTATTCTGGTCGGTGATCATCTCCATGTACTTCGGTAACCTGGTGTTGTTGATCCTCAACCTGCCGCTGATTCCGTATATCTCGCGCCTGCTGGTGATTCCGCGTCCGATCCTGATTCCGCTGATCCTGTTCTTCTCGATCACCGGTGTCTACCTGGTGAGCTTTAACAGCTTCGATATCCAGATGATGGTGGTGATTACGGTGATCGCGATCTTCCTCAAGTTGCTGGAATTTCCGATGGCCCCCATGCTGCTGGGCTTTATCCTCGGCGGGATTATGGAGAAGAACCTGAGCCGTTCGCTGACCCTGTCCGACGGCAGTTTCTCATTCCTCTGGGATCGTCCGCTGACACTGGGGATTACCGTTATTGCAGTGCTGTTGCTGGTACTGCCGATGTTACGCAGCCTGATCTCAGCGCGCAGGACGGCTGGCCCTGAAGTGGCCGTCTCGGAAGGAGAGGGCTAAGGCTCCAAAAACTAAGTTTGAGATCAATCATTCTGAAATGCTTTGCTGCCCACAGTGAAGATAGCAAAAGACGTAAAAAGACCTCAGCCCGGATCAGTCCGGACTGAGGTCTTTTTTGTGAGTGAGCTGAGTTGATCGCCTAAGGGATTACGGGTGTAGGGATCGCTTCATAGGAGATGGCGAATTCGATCTCCCAGCTGGTACCGTTCATATTCAGGCGTCCATCCGGTGCACCCGGGTTATCGCCCGGCGAGCCGGTATCCGCAACCTCCCATTGCTCGGTGCGCCCTCCACCGAAGAAGTTACTGAAGTTATCGCCCTGATCATCGTCGTCGAGGCTGTAGAGGTAGTTACGGCCATTGTACTTCGCTGCCGCGAATATACGCACATGATGGCCACTGGTTCTTGCCCCGGCCGAGTTATAGCGGCCAAAGAGAATAGTGACGCCACGGCCTTTCTGCAGTTCGCCGAAGATCCAGTCCCAGGTCGGGTTTTCCCCTTCCCGGGTTGAACTCAGGCCACCCAGTGGAAACGGCGTCGTACCGCAGGAGCCGCCGCTGCCCAGCAACGGATCACTGCCCTGGTGGCGGAAGGCGGCTTTGGCAAACTCACCAAACTCTCCCAGATAACCAAACAGCCCCTGGATCATGCCGCAGAAGCTGGTCGGGCCACCGGTATCAAGATCAAACACTCCGAGACGGCGGGAGAACTTGTCGACCTGGGCCACCAGACTGTTTTCCGGCTCGGCGGTCCAGAACAGTACGTCACCGGCAGCATTAGTCTGGCCGAAGCCACGGATATGCTCCTGCGGCATGCGCCATACCAGAGGCAGGTTGTGATAACGCTCGTGCAGGTACTGCAGGGTATTGGCATGCCCGATCGGGATACACTGGTTAAAGCCTGAGTCCAGGTTAGGGGAGTCAGATTGCCGTACCTCGATCGGGAAGGCCAGATCGGAAGGCACAAAAGTGCTGGGCTCTACCGGTGGTGGCGGCTGGCCGACCAGATCACCCGGTGCAGGCAGGGGCGGCGGCGTGGAGGGTGGATCGGTTTCCACCGGGCCTGCCCCCTGAGCATTGGTAACCTGTGCCGCGACCCTGAACCAGACCGGCGTAAAACTGCTGGCCAGGTCGGCTATATCGATCACTGTCGGCAGGGGTTGTGGTGATAGCAGCACGGTTGCCAGTACGCGCCGCACCGGGCCGCTGCTATCGTCGTTGGGCCTGAGGTCGAATGAGGTTGTAACAGGCGCCTGTTTGCGCCGCTTGTGCTTATGGGCGCTGTGCCGCACCGAGTCGGTCTCGGCCGCAGCACTGTCATTATGACGATCGAACTTCAGTCGCTTCGAAGCGCCAGCTGCCGGATCTGCTGGTACAAACAGGTTGTTAACTACCCAGGCAGGATTGCTGCTGATGCTGTCGCCATGCAGGAATACATTCAGATAGGCCCGGTCGCGGTGGCGCAGTCGCTCCGCCTGGGCTCGGAATTCACCCCAATCAGAATTGATCAGTCTGCCGGTATCAAAGGCAAAAGATACCTGCCGGAATTCAACGGCATTGCTACGGGCCGTTATCTGAGTGAGGGGAATCTGGTCGTCATCAGGGGGCAGTGTGTCGACTGCCTGGGCCTGAAGGTTAAAGGTAAAGAGGAATAGTGTGGTCCATAGTGTCGCCGCCACACTCCTGAGAGGTTTCATGTTGGAGTCCCGGGGCTGTGTAGGGTTGCAGTCTGAGGCACCGCAACCATCCATACTGGAAATTACATAGCATTCCGGGCGTTAATCTGTCTTGTCTGCGGCCCTCACCAATGCAGGTACTGCTAATTCCTAAACCTGCAGGCTGCAGTATAGTTGCCGAAACGGTAAGAGAGATGTCGCAGAGTAATTAAGGTGGCCGGGACACTGAGTCTGACAGTGCCCCGGCCCTCTGCTCTGGCTTGCTGGGGAGAGCAGAGTAGGGGAAGTGTAATGGCGTTCAGGCCAGTTTGAACTGGCTGACAATCGCCTGCAGTTGCTGGCTGGAATCGGTCAGCTCCGCATTGGAGCACTGGGTCTGCTGGCTGCCTTCGGCATTCTCGATGGCCACTTTTTCGATATTGACGATACGGTAGTGCAGGCTATCGGCAAAGTCGGCCTGTTGTTCGGATGCCGAGGCGATCTGCTGGTTCATCTCGCTGACCTGCTCGACTGCATGGGATATCCGTTCCAGGTAGATGCCGGTTTCTTTCACCAGCTCGACACCGGACAGGGCGCTTTCCCGGCCGGATGACATCACCTCGACCGAGTGTTCTGCCCGCTTCTGTAACTCTTCGATAATTTTGCTGATCTCCTCGGTAGAGGCCTGAGTGCGTCCCGCCAGGCCACGTACTTCATCCGCTACCACGGCAAAGCCGCGTCCGGCATCACCGGCCCGGGCCGCTTCGATGGCAGCATTCAGCGCCAGCAGGTTGGTCTGACCGGCGATATCCTGAATCACATGCAATACGGTGCTGATCGCATCACTTTGTTCATTCAGCTGATTGATCACCGTTGTCGCACTGTCCACTTCGGAGGCCAGACGCTGGATCGCATCCACGGCATTGTTTGTTACCTGCATGCCTCGCTGTACTTCCTGGCTGGCGCTTTCGGTCGCAGTGACGGCTTCGCCGGTACTGAGGCTGATGGACTGCACGGACTGGGTCAGTTCATTAATCGCACTTGCCGCTGCGCTGGTATCTTCCTGCTGGCGCACAATGCCGTGTTGGGTTTCGTCGACGTTAGCACTCATGCTTTGGGTAGCGTGATCAATGACCTGGGCCGAGTTGGCGACGCCACTGACAATGTCATGGATCTTGGCAACAAATGTATTGAACTGGGCCGCAAGATCGGCAATCTCATCTTTGCCTTTGACGCCAAGGCGAACCGTCAGGTCGCCGGTACCGCTGGCGAATGTGGTCATATGGGCAGAGATCTCCCGTAGTGGTCGCGTCAGTGAGCGTGCGATCAGTAACGCTATCAGCAATGTTGTGACGCCGGTGACAGAGAATATGACGCCGTAGAGCCATGTCATCGAGTGCACCGGCTGCAGGGCCTCCTGTTCATCTATCTCGGCTATCAGGGCCCAGTTCAGGCCGTTCACATCCAGCGGAGTAAACGAGGAGAGTACCGGCTCGCCGCGATAGTCCGTAATCAGCTCGGTACCGCTTGTACCCTGAAGGGCTGCGCGTACCGAGGAGGTATCAATCGAGCCCTGAAGCGGATTGGCGAAAGCACTTTTTACACTGCGGTTTTTTGGATCAAGGTAGGAATCGGAGCGCATCAGCTTGTCGGGGCCGACCAGATAGGTCTCGCCGGTTTCGCCCAGTCCCGCACGCTGGGCCATAAGAGCATTGAGGTGATCAATTGAGAGTTGCAATGCAATCACCAGCGAAAGTGCGCCACTGCTGTCGTAAACCGGTTTGGCAATAAAGGCCGCCGGTTCCTGATTGGACGGGGCGTAGGGTTTAAAGTCAGCGATGCCCGGCTGCCGGGTGGCGACGACCTGCTGAAACAGCGCAGCCAGATTGGAGTCGGAATAAGGTCCATTGACCAGATTGGTGTTCAGGTCCGCTTCTTCGGCTACGGTATAGAAGATATCGCCATGAGGGTCGATCAGGAACAGGTCGTAGTATTCGTTAATGGACTGGAACTGCTGGAGTACTTGGCGTTCGCGTTCATTCTCTAACCTGGTATGGCCAGTGCCCGCCTGATGGTCAAAGAGGCTGCTGATTGTCGCCAGAGTGTCCAGATCATGAAAGCGCTCCTCAAAATACTCTTCAACCTGCGTCTTTTTGGCCTGACGGACGCTGTTCAGCTCCTGATAGACCGCATGTTCGAGTGCCGCAGATGCCTGACGATAGCCGGTAAAGGCCATCAGCATCAGTGGAAGCAGGCCAATAACGGACAGCGCAATTAGCAGTTTGGAACGGATACTGAGCGAGTCCAGCACGTTACACCTCCCTGTTCGGTGATCCCTATTGTTATTGAATGTAGTTCATAAAACTGCCGGTGCAAGCTAGGAGGTCATAATTAACCCTGTGCTAGAAACGCGCATTTTATTGCCTGTCCGTGCTGCTCTTTGACTTGCTTGGGTCTGAGGGAAATGGTTCGATTGGCCGTTATTTGTAATTAAATTGTTCTTATAATTCGAAAAAACATATTCTTGAGAGGTTGGGTAAGTGGAGGTCCTAGTGTCGATCGGTTAACAATCAGCCTGGTTCAAGTTGCTCAAGCTTTACTACGACCTGCATGAAATTGATGATGCTCTGCCTGATAAAGAACTGATAATTTGCTTCTTGCAGCAGAATGAAAGTAACTCTGCCTGCCGGACATTGGGCGCGTTTATTCCGCAAACCTCGTAGAGCGCTTCCCGTATTCAGCACATCGTGCTGAACCTGGCTTGCGCCGCTACTGAGCGGTGATTGTAAGTGTAGGGACTGACCTTGAATTCAGTGATCAGGGGATTGGGAAAAGAATTGTTGTAAGATTATGCAGATGACCGGCTGGCTTAACGAATAAGCCTGCCGGTTTTATGAAATAGCAGGCTTTAGTTGCGAAAGAAAGCAAGCGTTTGCTGCCCTCTCCAGAATAGGTTTCATACCCGTGAGACGACGATTTTCTTCAAGGTGCTACTTAGACCGAGGGGAGGAACGGCAATATCTTTCTGAAGATCTCCTTCGAGAAGTTTAATGCCCTCTGAGTTAGAGGTATCTCCCTGCTTGCATAACTTATATGCTGCACTTGCGGTAATAACTCTCTCGTCATCTACTTTACAGTAGTTCCAGTTTTGCATCTCGCCGATAATTGATTTCAGCACGATGAATTCAGGATGGGTTTCGCCGGGCTCGTCCCCGGTAGAGACGTCTAAGCGAATGACCTGATAATTCAGCTCAAAACTATAAAGGCCAGTTTTTTCTAAGCTATCAGCGTTCACCAGTCCTTCGGTGTGGTATGTATTGTCAGCATGAAAGGTTTGCGTAAAGAACTGCCGGGTACCATCTGGCTCGATCCTGCCGATGAATCGGTTTCCCGTAAACTCTGTCGGTGTAAAAGCTTTTCCGCGTTGACGCAAGGTTTCGTTAAAGTGGCTGTTAGCCGCTTCCTTGCTTACCAGTTCTGTAACAGTTGTATCCTGACCCCCATTTCTGACAAGCCGATCAATTTCAGCTAGTGTGGCGAAATCATTGCTCGCCAGGTCAAAAGCAGCCGGGGCTGCATTTACCTTGGCATCTTCAGTCAGAGTAATTCCGTTACTGGGATCACCATCCTTATCCAGAGTTTGCAATAATCTCAGAATATTGGAGGTGACTTGGATTGGATTGGTTGTTGTGATGCCCAGGTCTAAAGGTGTTACGGTGTTTTGCGCTGCTACTGCAGGAAACTTGAGGGAGCCAATGGCAAAGGTGATAGTCTCACCACTGCGATACTGGAACTCACCATTTTCGTTGGTAATGCCACCGGTAATTGTCTCAGTTGAATAGCCAATGTTCTTAACCGGACTGTCAAGAAAAACGCCCGTCTGGAGTGGTGCCGGCGTGTCGCCGGATTCATTGCTACTGCCGTTACAGCCAGCCAGTATTAGTGGCGTTACCAGAAGGCTGATCAAGGCCCTGGAGGGGGGGGTATTAAACATAATCCATATTCCCTGCTTAATATTTGCTTATCCTAAGCAACATACTCTCTACTGGTGCACTCCAGCCGACAATATCGTTTCCGAGCCGACAGAAGCATAGGTCACGGCCAAATGATACAAGCTGATCGAGATAATACAACGAAAAAACGCCCGGCGGGGCCGGGCGTAAAACTACAAACCAGAAGATAAGATTTTAAAACCCTTATCAGGTTTCAGGGGTGGAAACGCGGCCTTAAACCTCGTCGCGACCCATAGCGCGCAGGACTTCGTTCAGCTTGTCCTTACCGCCGATACTGTCGTAGAACTTAGGCCAGACTTTCTCAACCGCGCGGTTGGCCCATTTCTCTTCATCGGCCAGGGTGTCGATCTGCATATCGTATTTATTCACCAGTTCATCTTTGATATTGGCTTCAGTTTCGGCCAGCCACTGCACAGAAAACCCGGTTGCTTCTTTACCGGCATTGACCAGCAGCTTCTGCATTTCCGGCTTCTGATCCTGATAGAGGGATTCAGAGATAATCAGTGGCTCAAGCAGGAAGAAGTATTTCAGCTCGGTGATGTACTTCTGGACTTCCTGAAACTTCATGGAGTAGATGGTGATATAGGGCGTATCCTGGCCGTCTACCACGCCTTGCTGCAGGGCGGTAAACGTCTCTGCCCAGGCCATCGGCGTCGGGTTGTTGCCCCAGGACTTATAAGTGTCGATCATGATCTCGTTTTTCGGTACACGAACGATCACGTCTTTCATGTCGTCCAGCTTCTGGATCGGTTTCTTCGAGTTACTGATCACTCGGTAGCCGGAGAAGGTCCAGCCAAGTATGCGCACACCGGCGTCACGCACGGTATTTTCGACCAGCTCATCACCAATCGGTCCGTTAACGATCTTCTCGGCTTCGTCGACGCTCTTAATCAGGTAGGGCAGGGAGAGCATGCCCAGTGACGGGCTGAACGGGGTCAGGTTATTACTGGCGAGGATGGAGAAATCCAGTGTCCCCAGCGCGGCATCATTCACAGTGTCCTGCTCGGAACCCAGCTGGCCATTGAGGAACAGTTTGATCTTGTGCTTGCCGTTGGTTTTCTCGGCCAGGATCTCACCGAACTTTTTGCCGAGTGCTTCCTGGGCGCTGCCACCGCCATCGCCTACGGCCACATTCCAGGTTGCTGCTATAACAGAAGTGCTTGCGCTGAACAGTACAGCGGCTGCGGTCAGTGCTACTTTTTTCGCCAGTTTATTTTTATATTTCACGATTACACCTAAATAGCATGTCAGAAAATTCAACACGGCACTTAATCAGGTGACCAGTTAAGACGGTCAGAAAAATAGCCTGTGTCATCTAAAGCCAGCGGCCGTTTTTAGCAGGATTATTGCTGACAGCTCAGTGCGGGTTATTCTGCCCTGTCAGTTTTTCTGCCTGCGTTTAAAAAGACGCTTTGGTGTAATCCGGATTACTTGTCTCTATTTTTCGCCTGATCGGCGCTGCCCGTCAACAACGAAAATCGCCATTTAGGTACCAGTTAACTTCTACTCAGGGTACCAGTGGTTTATGTGAAAACAGTCGCGTTCTGTCGTGATCAGGCATTAATCCGACCGCCACTGCGCGTCGACCTTAATGGCGATCAGCCGGGCGCTGACACAGACCTCATCATTGCAGAACAGGTCACACTCCAGGCGGATCTTACGCCCGCCGACCTCGGTTATCCTGGCCAGTAAAATCACCTCCGATTCAATATCCACCGGTCGTTTATAGCTAAGATCGAGCTGGGCCGTAGCAAACCAGACCGGATCGCCCACGCCGATCTCCCGGCCGTCCAGCTGGTACCCCTTGGCGATCGCGGTACAGACACAGTGGCAGTCGATGATAGTGGCGATAATGCCGCCATTGAGATAACCCAGAGGGCCGGCACTGTGGTGTGGAGCGGGGCGGAAATAGCAGACTGAATGCTGCTCATCCTGCCAGAAACTCTTGATCATCAGACCGTGGTCGTTGTCCGGGCCACAGCCAAAGCAGTGATTGTTGGGAATCAGATCCTGAAAGGCGTGTTGGTCTTGCATAGCGGAAGCCTCCGTTGCGATGGATAGGCGCAACAGCTGAGGCTGAGTCAGGTCTGCACTCAATCCCTGAGGGGCCGTCCACTGGCATCAGCAGCAGATCAGAGACACAGCCGGTGCTGCGTCATCAATTGAGTGGTGGTTCAAGTCTGGTACAGGGATGCTGCCAGTGCCAGTGCCAGTGCCAGTGCCAGTGCCAGTGCCAGTGCCAGTGCCAGTGCTTCCCGTGGTTGTATCGATCAGATGGCCAAAAACGGAAATCCGGCGATTTTCCGGATTTCCGTGTTACGGACAGGGGAGGACGCGACAGGTTGGATTGCCTTCTCCTGCTTTGGTGGGGACTTGCCTGAGGCTCTGCCTGCATATCCCGAGGGACTGGAATTACAGCTTGTCAGCCACCCAGTCGGCAAAGCGGGTCGGGATACGTCCTGCTACTTTTCGTTCCAGAGCAATATCGCTGTCACCTAAGTGAGCACCCATGTAGCTGTGATCCCGAAAGTAGCCAAACATCTGCGCCAGTTCGCCAGCCCCCGGGAAGAAGCTGGAGAATACCTCTGCCGGGACTTCCTGATAACTGTAGTGCTTACCCTGCTGCGCCAGGGCTGAGAGGATATCGTCAAAGCTCAGCAGGTCGCCGACCAGTGGCAGGTACTGGCCATTACCTGCAATCCCGGGGGCTTTGAATGCCCCGGCGACGGCATCGCCCAATTGGCTGATATCCGCCATATGAATGCTGCGACTGTCGCGGGCGATCGGCAGTACCCAGCCCGTTGATCCATCCTGTTGCGGCTGGGGGGCAAGGTTGCTGAGGAAGTTCTGATAGAAGAAGGCTGCCACTACGTAGCTGTGGTACTTAAAACCGGCCGCCTCGACCAGCGCATCAACCCGGGCCTTATTGGTAAAGTGGGGCACCTCATACTTGCCGCTGCTGATCGCTTCAACATCAGGCAGCGTAGACCAGATGAAATGCTCGATTCCTGCGCTGCGAGCGGCATCAATCGCATGCCTGGCCTGTGACACTTCATCGGTACCGTTTTCCCAGAAATTGGTAACGGCAAAGACGCCGTAGGCTCCCTCAAAGGCCGCTGCCAGAGATTCAGGCTCATTCAGGTCGGCGGCGATTACCTGGTCGGCTTCACCCTGATAACGATCCGGATGGCGGGTGATTGCGCGGACGGTAAAGTCTGTCTGCTTCTTCAGGGCGTCAACCACGCCTTTACCCTGCTGGCCGGTGGCACCCAATACGACGATTACTTTGTTTTCGTGGCTCATGTCCCGACTCCTCTGTGTGATTTAAGGCAACTGAGATCAGTATATTGATTCAGTAATTGCGCTTATATAGCTATCATTCACACAGTATTGTTGCGTTTTCGGGATAGTGGGTGAGGGTTTGTATGATGGACTTTGAGGGTATGCGGGTATTCGTTGCCATTGCCGACAGCGGCACGCTTACCGGCGCGGCAGATAAGCTTGGCCTGACCAAATCGACCGTCAGCCGGCGACTGGCGGCCTACGAGCACCAGATCGGCTGCAGTTTATTCAGGCGTTCAACCCGGTCGATCTCGCTGACGGATACGGGCAGGCAACATTATGAGCGGGTACGAGAACTGATCCATGAGGCGGAGCAGGCCGTCGCCGAGATCGCCAGCGATAATCCGGAGCCAGCCGGCCTGCTCAGGGTATCGGCATCGTTTTTAGCAGGAGAGACATTACTGGCACCGCTGATCTGGCGCTTTATGGAAAAATATCCCCGGGTGAAGGTTGAGCTGTTGATCACCGATAAGTTTGTCGATCTGATTCGTGAGGGTATCGACTTTACGCTGCGTATGGGTGAGTTGCAGGACTCGGAACTGCTGGTACGAAGGCTGGGTAAAGGCTCCCGGGTGATCGTTGCCAGCGCAGCGCTGATGCAATCCCGTCCGACTCCCGAAACATTAGAGGATCTAAAGCGGATTCCCGCGGTGGTGACCGACCCCGGCAAACAGCTCTGGCGATTTGCTTCGGGTGAGTCTGTTCGGGTGAACTGGGCGATCAGCGCTGGCACCATTCCGTTAGCGCTGGAGGCCTGTCTGAAAGGGTTTGGCATGGCGCTGATTCCTTTCGACTACTGTAAGGCTGCATTGGCGAGCGGCGAGCTGGTTCAGCTACTGCCACAGCACCCGTTGCCTGAAGTCGATATCTCTCTGGTGTATCCGAGGTTGCAGCATCAGAGCCCGGCTGCCCGGGCGTTCCTGCATGAGATCCGTACCTCTGACAGCATGGTCGAATGACTATCCCCTGTCAGATGCTGCTATTTGTCTGCGACGGGCAGTGGATGAAGTTGGTCCAGTGGAATAGATATACCCCGTTCTGCAACGATTTTGACGTGGTGCCGCCTTAGCTGACGCGGTTCGGTAACGCCGCAGGAGTGTGCGATCAGGCCAACGCCGTAGCTGACATATTTGTGGTAATTGGCAACCCGTTGGCTTTTGTCGGTGGGGTCCAGACCCTGCTGCAGGCGTGGATTATGGGTGGTGATGCCGGTTGGGCAGGTGTCTTTATTGCACTGCATCGCCTGGATACAGCCCAGAGAGAACATAAAGCCCCGGGCGGAAGAGACAAAATCAGCCCCCACCGCCAGCGCCCAGGCAACTTTAGAGGGCACGATCAGCTTACCGGATGCGATCACCTTGATCCGTTGTTTCAGCTTGCGTTCGAGCAGCAGATTAACCAGCAGAGGCAGGCTCTCTTTCAGCGTCAGGCCGACATAGTCCATCAGCGGCTGCGGCGCGGCACCGGTGCCGCCGTCGGCGCTGTCGATGGTAATAAAGTCAGGTGCACAGTCGACTCCGCGGCGGACGACCTCATTGAGCAGTGTTTCCAGCCAGGCGGTCTCGCCGATCACGGCTTTAAAACCTACCGGCTTACCGGTGACGCGGCGGATACGCCCGATCATATCCAGCAGGTCTGCAGCCGACCGGATATCCGGGTGACCGTTGGGGCTGATAGAGGCCTCGCCACTCGGAATCCCCCTGATGGCCGCGATCTCATCCGTTACCTTGGCTGCCGGCAGGATGCCGCCTTTGCCGGGTTTAGCCCCCTGGCTCATCTTGATCTCGAACATCTTAACCTGCGGATGGGCGGCGACTTCGGCCAGCTTGGCATCACTCAGTCTGCCTGCGCTATCACGCACCCCGTATTTGGCGGTACCGATCTGATAAACCAGGTCGCAGCCCCCCTCCAGATGATAGGGGCTGAGGCCGCCCTCGCCGGTATTCAGCCAGCATCCCGCCAGCCGTGCACCCCGGGAGAGTGCCAGTACGGCAGGGCGGGAGATGGCGCCGTAACTCATGCCGGAGATGTTGAAAAGCGAACGGGTGGCGTAAGGATGTGGGCAATCGGGGCCGATGACCACCTCGGCGGGATCGACCGCATCTTCTTCCAGCGTGGGAAAGGCACAGTTCATAAACAGGATAGTGCCGGGTGGGTCGAGGTTGCGGGTGGAGCCGAAGGCGATCATACGATCAACATCCTTGGCAGCGCGGTAGACCCAGCTGCGTTCAGCACGGTTAAAAGGCATCTCCTCGCGGTCCATGGCGAAGAAGTACTGGCGGAAAAACTCGCCCTGTTTTTCAAACAGGTAGCGAAAACGGCCAATAACCGGATAGTTGCGCCGGATCGCCTGCTTGGTCTGGCGTACATCAGAGATATACATACAGATCACAACCAGCAGGCTGCTGCCAACAAGAAAGATAAACAAAGCCGACATCAGCTCAAGCGAGAACAACAGGAATTGACCGATCTCCAGCATAGGTCCTCCGAAGGCTCCAAGCGGAGCGGTGTCAGAATATGGGGCTTCCTTCAGTAAAGCAGAGCCCGCTGAATCGATGGTGAAAAAGCCTGTGGCAGCCAGCCATGACCGCCGTGTTCAGGTCAACGCTATGCAGAGGGTTGCGCAGGGGGAAGGGCTAAGCAGATAGCCTCACTCTTTATCGACCTGCCAGGTGTCGCGGCGGCTAACTGTCGTGATGCCTGCTGCCGAAGGCGCCGAGTGCGACTGCGCCCGGCAGGTGGCATTTTGACCCACGCGGCCTGGTTACTGCTTTTTCAGTCGATAGGCCAGGGCCGGTCGGGTCAGGCCGAGCAGGCGGGCTGCTTTAGAGACATTGCCGTCGGCGCGATTCATGGCCGCGTTGATCAGCTCCGTTTCCAGCTCATCCATATTCAGGCCTTCATCGATCAGCTGATCGCACAGGTTTTGTTCTGTGCTGGAATTTTCTTCCTCGGCCGGGGTCGCCAGTTGTCCTTTGCTGTTGATCACATTGAGCGGGTGACTCGGTTCGGCCAGCGATGGGAAGAAACACTCAAGATCGATGCTCTGGTTGTTCTCCGCCAGAATCACCCCGCGCTCGATCATATTCTCCAGTTCACGGATATTGCCCGGCCACTTGTAGGCGGTGAGTGCCTGGGTGGCGCGTTCCGATACCCCGAGCGTTTGCTTATTGTAGAGGGCATGGTATTTAACGATAAAATGCTCGATCAATAGCGGAATATCTTCTAAACGCTCGCGAAGTGGTGGTATATGCACCGGGTAGACATTGAGCCGGTAGTACAGATCCGCGCGGAAACGCCCCTGTTTGACTGCCTCTTCCAGGTCTTCATTGGTGGCAGCGACCACCCGCACATCGATCCGGCGGGTGCGGTTATCGCCCACCCGTTCCAGCTCGCTCTCCTGCAGCACCCGCAATAGGGTGGCCTGGGCGCGCGGCGAGAGTTCGATTACCTCATCGAGAAAGATAGTGCCGTGGTTGGCGCGCTCAAACTTGCCTTCGCGCGATTGGGTAGCCCCGGTAAAGGCGCCTTTTTCAACCCCGAACAGTTCGGCTTCAATCAGGTCCGGTGGAATACAGGCGCAGTTAACGGCCACGAAGGGGGCTTCGCTGCGGTCGCTGCCGGAGTGCAGCCCCCGGGCGACTACCTCTTTACCGACGCCGGTTTCGCCTTGCAGCAGTACCGTGACCTTGCTTTTGGAGGCCTTTTTGATCAGGTGACAGACGTTCTTAAAGGCACCGGAGTGGCCGACGGAATTGATCAGGATATCGTCGTCGCTGCCCTGATGGCGGAAGTTGGCTTTAAGGTTATCGATCTGGCGGTGCAGGCTGATCAGCTCTTCGGTGACCGAATCAGGCATCAGGTAACGTTCCTGCTCCTCAAGGTCATCCCACTCATCGGCCGGTTTACCGATGATATGGCAGAAGTCCTTGCCGGTACCGGCGCAGCTGATCTCCTTAAACAGGATTTTGCGACCCATGTAGTAGGTGGAATAGCCGCTGGCATAGCCGATCATCTCCCAGCAGATAGGGTCTTCCGAATAGCCGAATTCGCTGACGTGGGCGTCGACCTCGTAGGAATCAAACCATTTGAACTCGCCGTAAAATTCGCCTTTCTCGACATCAAAGGCCAGTTCCAGCGGTTCGACCTTTACCATCCCCTTAATACTGTGCAGCTGCGGCCCGACAAAGAACGCTTCGGCGCTGGAGAGGTCGGGGCGTACTTTATGTGCCAGCTCGGCATCTTTCAGTCCGGACTGAAAGCCAAAACGCATCAGAAAGCCTTTGGTTCGCTCAACGCCAAGGGTATCGATCAGCTCTTTGCGCAGCGAACTCATCGCCGAAGAGTGGAACAACAACATCCTTCGTTCGTTCAGCCAGATTTTTCCTTCGCTGCTATCAAACTGTATCTCCGCAATCAGATCCTGCGTCTCCGGAAACTCAAGCTTGGCGGCTTTGTTCATGGAACTGTGCTCCAGTCTTTTTGTTTTTATATGTCTGTATTTTGGCACTAAAAGTCACACTTTATAGTTGATTGTCTGTAAACGTGATTAACATAACAAATCCGCGCCGAGCCTCAAGGCAGCTCTGAAAATCTGGCTTCGCTGTGTTTAATCTGGTGTTTTCAGCAGATGATCAAATCATCACTTTCCGTGCTTTGTCTTAATCATTTGATCATCTTTTCACCGGGTGTCGTCAAGCCCCCCGTTCTCGGTTTTGTTCCGGATTACGAATAGTTTCTTAGCTGTTTGTCATTAACAACCTCAATAAAAACAAAGGCTTATTTTGTTTTTTCTGAAGGGCGAAAAATTTTTATTCGCTGTCTGGCACGGCCATTGCTCTTACCCATTCGTGATCAACCGAAAAGTAAGAGAGCGATATGGCCACTGCACAACCAGACAACAGCACCCCCAGCACATCGCCAGGCGCGTTTGAAAACCTGGTGAAGTACGTGAGGGTGCGCAGCAGCGAGAACGCCCGGTTTGTTGAGTTTGACTTTGCCATCAGCGATCCGTCGCTGTTTGTCGAACTGGTGATGCCGCGCGGTGCCTTTGATCTCTTCTGCCAGAAACACAGGGTCGTCCATATGAGTACCGCACAGATGGCCGCGGTGGATGCCGAGATGGAGAAATGGCGTTACGGCACTGAAACCCTGATGGCAGAAAACCACGCCCATTCCGGCCAATAAAAATAATCAGCAGCATGGAACCGTTCGATGAGTATTGAAATAAAAACCGCCACGCTGGAACCCGTCCGAAATACCTTCGCGCACATTGAGCGCCGCTTCGGCGATAAACCTGCGACCCGTTATCAGGAGGCGACCTACGATGTGGCCTCCGATGTGAACTTTCACTACCGCCCCCTGTGGCAGCCGGAGCGGGAGCTGAACGACCCGCGTCGCACCGCGATTGTGATGGCGGACTGGTATGCCTTCCGCGATCCACGCCAGTACTACTACGGCGCCTATGTGCAGCAGCGCGCCAAGATGCAGGAAGTGGCTGAGAGCAACTATGCCTTCTTCGAAAAGCGCAATCTGGCGGCGCGGATGGACGAATCCCTCAAGGCGAAGATCATCCACTGCCTGCTACCACTGCGCCATGTGGAGCACGCCGCCAACCTCAACAACATGTATGGCTCAGCCTACGGCTATGGCACCGCGATCACCCAGGCGCTGCTCTACAACGGAATGGACCGGCTGGGGATCGCCCAGTACCTGTCGCGCATCGGCCTGATGCTGGACGGTAACAGCGGTGATTCGCTGGCGGAATCGAAGCGCTACTGGATGGACGATCCCTGCTGGCAGGGCATCCGCGCCTGCTGCGAAGAGATGATGGTGACCGAAGACTGGTTTGAGGTGTTTCTGGCGCAGGATCTGCTGCTGGACGGTCTGGTCGGCGAACTGGTCTACCAGCAGTTCGACCAGTGGCTGCTGGAAAACGGCGCCCAGGATATCGCCATGCTGACCGAGTTTATGCAGCAGTGGCAGAAGGACACCAATCGCTGGGTCGATGCCACGGTCAAAGTCGCCGTGACTGAATCGGAACAGAACCGGAGTCAGATCGAAGCCTGGATCGGCGGCTGGCGACAGAAAATTGAGGCCGCGCTGGCACCCTGGGCAGAACAGATGCTGGGGCCTGAGGCGCTGGCACAGGCCAGCGCGGTGCTGGACAAGCGTCTTACCAAATCCGGTCTCAGCAGCTAAGGAAGTGACCCATGTCGAAGGTTTATATCGCACTGCAAAACAACGATGACAGCCGCTTTATTGTCGAGGCGATCGAACAGGATAACCCCGATGTCACGGTGATCCATATGCCTGCCATGGTGCGGGTGGAGAACGAGGGGCGGCTGGATATCCGACGTGAAACCGTGGAAGAGGTGATGGGGCGTGACTGGGAGGTGCAGGAGCTGCACCTCAACCTGATCACCCTCGGCGGCAACGTCGAAGAGGACGACGACGGCATCTCCCTGCACTGGAACGAATAACAATAAGGCAACTGATCATGGCAGCTAAGAAACTCAATATTAAAGACAAGTACCGCCTGCTGACCCGCGACCTGGACTGGGAGTTCTCCTACGAGGATCGCAAAGCGGCGTTTCCATTCGAAGAGTTTGAAGGGATCAAGATTACCGACTGGTCGAAGTGGGAAGATCCGTTTCGCCTGACAATGGACAGCTACTGGAAATACCAGGCCGAGAAGGAGAAGAAGCTCTATGCCATCTTCGATGCCTTCTCCCAGAACAACGGCCACCTGAACGTCTCTGATCCGCGTTATGTCAACGCTATCAAGCTGTTTCTGACCGGGGTGTCGCCGCTGGAATATCAGGCCTACCAAGGCTTTGCCCATGTCGGACGTCAGTTTGGCGGTGTCGGCGCACGGGTGGCCTGCCAGATGCAGTCGCTGGATGAGCTGCGCCATGTGCAGACCCAGATTCACGCCATGAGCCACTACAACAAGTTCTTCGATGGCTTTCAGGAATACAGCCATATGCACGACCGGGTCTGGTACCTGTCGGTGCCGAAGTCGTTTTTCAACGATGCCCGCGCGGCCGGGCCGTTCGAGTTTATGGTGGCGATCGGCTTCTCGTTTGAATATGTGCTGACCAACCTGCTGTTCGTACCCTTTATGTCCGGAGCCGCCCACAACGGTGATATGGCGACGGTAACCTTTGGCTTCTCGGCCCAGTCCGACGAGGCGCGCCATATGACGCTGGGGCTGGAGATCATCAAGTTCCTGCTGGAGCAGCATGAAGACAATGTACCGATTGTGCAGAAGTGGATCGATAAATGGTTCTGGCGCGGTACCCGGCTGCTGACCATCGTTGCGATGATGATGGACTACATGCTGCCGAATAAGGTGATGTCCTGGAAAGAGGGCTGGGAGGTCTACTTCGAGGAGGCCGGTGGCGCACTGTTTAAGGATCTGGCCCGCTATGGCATCCGCATGCCGAAATATGCCGAAGTGATCGAAAAGGAGAAAGAACATATCTCCCATCAGGCCTGGTGGACTTTCTACACCCACGGCCATGCTGCCGGTTTTCACACCTGGATTCCAACCGATGAAGAGCTGGACTGGCTGAGCGAGAAGTACCCGGACACCTTCGACAAGTACTACCGCCCACGCTGGGAGCTGGCGAAAGAGCTGGAGGCCAAGGGCGAGCGCTTCTACACCAGCGGCCTGCCGCAGCTGTGTCAGACCTGCCAGATCCCGATGCTGTTCACTGAGATGGACCAGCCGACTAAAACCAGCCACCGCGAAAGCCTCTATAACGGTGAGCGTTACCACTTCTGCTCTGATGGCTGTAAGGACATCTTCGACGACGAACCGGAGAAGTTTGTCCAGGCCTGGTTGCCGGTACACCAGATCTTCCAGGGCAACTGCGGCGGACCGGATGTGCTCGACATCCTCAAGGATTACTACCGCATGAATCACGGCAGCGACAATCTGGATATGAAAGGCTCGCCGGATGAGGCGCGCTGGAAAGCCTGGAAAGGGGTGGCCTGAGCGATTCAGGCCGTTCACGCCAAAAACAAGAATGAACGGGTATCACTATGTCAGTAAGAGCCTTACAGGATAACTACCGCGGCGAGGTGCTGGATGCGCGGGAAAACTTCGGCGGCAACATCATCGTCTACTTCGGCTGGGAGGAGCATCAGTTCTTCTGCGCCGCCAAGGCCTTTCCGCTCAGCCCGGAAATGGGCTGGGGCGATGTGATCGACCAGATCATGCCGGAGGCATTTGCCCAGCATCCTGAGTTTGAAAAGATCGACTGGTCGCAAGCGCAATGGACGCTGGACAACGCGCCGCTGCAGCCGCAGCGAGAGCAGAGCCTGCAGCAGCTGGGCGCCGGTCATAAGTCCTGTTTTCGTTTCACCACCCCGGGCCTGAATGGCTATCAGGGTGCGGGTGTCTGAGGAGGTGGATTATGTCTTATGAAGTCACCATCGAGCCAACCGGCGACGTGATTGAGTTGGATGAAGGCCAGACGTTGCTGGATGCAGCCCTGCGTCAGGGCGTCTGGCTGCCTTTTGCCTGCGGTCACGGTACCTGTGGAACCTGCAAGGTTCAGGTACTGGATGGCGATGTTGATCACGGCGAAGCCTCCGGTTTTGCATTGATGGACATCGAGCGCGACGAGGGCAAGGTACTGGCCTGCTGCTGTACCGCAGAATCAGATCTGACCATCGAAGCGGATATCGATGTCGATCCGGACTTTGCCGGCCACCCGGTGCAGGACTTTGTCGCCACCGTCAGTGAAGTACGCAACCTGTCGCCGACCATCAAGGGAATCTGGCTGTCTCTGGACCGGGATATTGAGTTTCAGGCCGGGCAATACATCAACCTGCATATCCCCGGGGTTGAGGGCGTGCGCGCCTTCTCCATCGCCAGCAAGCCCAGCGACAAGCGCAATATCGAACTGCATGTGCGCCATGTGCCTGATGGCAAGGGTACTACGTATCTGCATCAGCAACTGCAGGTGGGCGACACCCTCGACCTGAGCGGGCCTTATGGCCAGTTCTTTACCCGCAAATCGGATGATCAGGATGCGATCTTTATTGGCGGTGGCTCCGGTGTATCCAGCCCCCAGTCGATGATTATGGATCTGCTGGAGGAAGGCGACAGCCGCCAGATCTACCTGTTCCAGGGGGCGCGAAACCTGAGCGAACTCTACAACCACGAACTCTATCAGCAACTGGCCGGGCAGCATGACAACTTCCATTACATTCCGGCGTTGAACGCGCCGGAGGCAGACGATAACTGGCAGGGCTTTACCGGCTATGTGCATGAAGCGGCCAAAGAGCATTTTTCCGAGCGTTTCAGCGGCCATAAAGCCTATCTCTGCGGCCCGCCGCCGATGATCGACTCCGCTATATCGGCATTGATGCAGGGGCGGTTGTTTGAACGCGATATCCATATGGAGCAGTTCTTTACCGCCGCTGACGGGGCCGAAGGCCAGAACCGCTCGGCACTGTTCAAGCGCATCTGAGCTGAACAATGCCATGAAGACAGCCAACGACAACGAACGGTATCCGATCAGCGTGATTAACCGCGACAGCCGGTTTGTCTGCGATGAATCCCAGACCCTGTTAGGGGGTATGGAAGCGCAGGCACTGGCGGTGATTCGGGTGGGGTGTCGCGGCGGTGGCTGCGGGATGTGCAAGATCCGCATCCTCGACGGAGCGTTTGAGTCGAAACGGATGAGCCGGGCGCATATCTCCGAAGCCGAAGCGGCCGAAGGATATGCGCTGGCCTGCCGGGTGTTTCCACGCAGCCCGATGCTGATCGAATCGGATCACTTCAGCGCTACGGCGCCCGATAACAACCACAATAGCGATAACCATGAGGTCCGGCCGGGGAACGCCGCAACCGGCTGCGACGAGATGAATCAAACCCAGAATAAGAACAGCCAGGGGACGATGTTATGAGAAAAGGTGTGATGAGACCGGGACACGTGCAGCTGCGCGTGCTGGATATGGAGGAGGCTCTGGGCCACTACCGTGATCTGCTGGGCCTGATAGAGGTCGAGCGAGACAGTGCTGGCCGGGTTTACCTGAAAGGCTGGACCGAGGTTGATAAATTCTCTGTGGTTCTGCGTGAGACAGATACCCCGGGTATGGATTTTATGGCCTTTAAGGTGCTGGACGATCAGGTACTGGAACAGTTGCAGGGCGAGCTGGTGGCCTATGGCTGTCAGGTTGAAGTGATCCCAGCCGGTGAGCTGAACGGCTGCGGCCGCCGGGTGCGTTTTGAAGCACCGACCGGACATGTGTTTGAACTCTTTGCCGATAAGGAGCAGACCGGCAAGTGGGGGCTGGATGCGGTAAATCCGGAAGCCTGGCCACGCGACCTGACCGGTATGAAAGCCACCCGTTTCGATCACTGCCTGCTGTATGGCGACGATATTGACGGCACCCTGACACTGTTCCGCGATGTGCTTGGCTTTGAACTGGCTGAACAGGTGGTGGGCGAAGAAGAGGAGAAACTGGCTCTGTTTATGACGGTCTCCACCAAGGCGCATGACGTAGCGTTCATCAAGCATCCGGAGAAAAACAAGTTCCACCATGCCTCCTTCCTGCTGGAAACCTGGGAGGATGTGCTGCGCGCCGCCGACCTGATCTCCATGCATGATGTATCGCTGGATATAGGCCCGACCCGACACGGCCTGACCCACGGCAAGACCATCTATTTCTTCGACCCGTCCGGCAACCGCTCCGAAGTATTCTGCGGCGGCGACTACCACTATCCGGATCACCCCACCGTAACCTGGACCGGCGACAAGCTGGGTAAGGCGATCTTCTACCACGATCGTCAGCTGAACGAGCGTTTCCTGACCGCACTGACCTGATCAGGCCACTGTTGCGACTGCAGCCTGCGGCGGCACCCCCTTCGCCGCCGCAGGCTGTCCCGCACGCCCGTCATAGGATTGAGAACACCCGATGAAAACATTTAAACACTTTATAAACGGCGACTTTGTCAGTTCGTCCAGTGGCCGCCAGTTTGAGAACCGCTGTCCGGTCGACGGCAGCCTGATCGGTATGGTTCATGAAGCCGGACAGGCCGAAGTGGATGCTGCCGTGCAGGCGGCCCGCGCCGCACTGGACGGTCCATGGGGGCAGATGACTCAGGCGCAGCGTATCGAGTTGCTGAACAAGGTAGCCGATCGCATCAATGAACGCTTTGAGGAATTTCTCGAAGCCGAGTGTCGTGACACCGGCAAGCCCCGCTCACTCGCCAGCCATATCGATATTCCCCGTGGCGCGGCCAACTTTAAGGCCTTCTCCGAAACCCTGGCCAACCATCCGACCGAATCCTTCAAGCTGGATACTCCCGACGGTGCCGGGGCACTGAACTACGGTGTGCGTAAGCCGAAAGGCGTCATTGCCGTGATCAGTCCCTGGAACCTGCCGCTGTTGCTGATGACCTGGAAGGTTGGCCCGGCGCTGGCCTGCGGCAACACCGTGGTGGTGAAACCCTCGGAAGAAACGCCGGCCACCACCACTTTACTGGGTGAAGTGATGCAGGAGTGTGGCGTGCCGGCGGGTGTCTACAACGTCGTACATGGCTTCGGGCCGGACTCGGCCGGTGAATTCCTCACCAGCCATCAGGAGATCGATGCCATTACCTTTACCGGTGAAACCCGCACCGGCGAGATCATTATGCAGGCGGCGGCGGTTGGCCTGCGCGATATCTCGATGGAATGCGGCGGTAAGAACCCGGGCATCGTCTTTGCCGACTGCGATATGGATAAGGCGATCGAGGGCACCATGCGCTCTGTCTTCGCCAATTGCGGTCAGGTTTGCCTCGGCACCGAAAGGGTCTACGTGGAACGGCCGATTTTCGACGAGTTCGTCAAACGCCTGGCCGAAACCGCCGCCGGCCTCAAGCTGGGCCGCCCAGAGGACCCGGACGCTAACTTCGGCCCGCTGGTCTCGCTGGAGCACCGCGACAAGGTGCTGAGCTACTACCGGCTGGCAGTGGAAGAGGGTGCCAGGGTGGTGCTCGGCGGTGGAGTCCCCGATATGGGAGCCGAGCTGAACGAAGGTGCCTGGATCGAGCCGACCATCTGGACCGGTCTGTCTGATGATGCCCGCGTTGTCAACGAAGAGATCTTTGGCCCCTGCTGCCATATCCGTCCATTCGACCGCGAAGAGGAAGTGATCGAACTGGCCAACAGCACCGACTATGGCCTCGCCTGTGCCATCTGGACCGAAAACAGCGCCCGCGCCGTGCGCGTCGCCGAACAGATGGAAACCGGTCTGGTGTGGGTAAACAGCTGGTTCCTGCGTGACCTGCGTACCGCATTTGGCGGTGCCAAGCAGTCCGGCATCGGACGTGAGGGCGGAGTGCATAGCCTGGAGTTTTATACCGAACTTAAAAACGTCTGCATCAAGCTCTGACGCAGTCTTTTGTTTTATGACTGCGTTGCCGGAGCGATCTGCGTTGCTCATTAAGCCAGGGATCGCCAGCAAGCTGGCTCCTACGGTAGTGCGGCGGCTCTGGCGATAGGGCACCAACAAAATTCAAATTCAAAAAAGTGTGTAGTCATTATGAATGAACAACAGATTTTACAGGCCGGTGACGAGCTGTATCAGGCGCTGACCAAGCGTGAGACGCTGCGTCCGTTTACCGAGCGGTTTGACGATATCAGCATCGAGGATGCCTACCACATCTCTCTGCGCATGGTGGAACGTCGTGTGGAAGCAGGCGAGCGGGTCATCGGCAAGAAGATCGGCGTCACCTCAAAAGCGGTGCAGAACATGCTCAATGTGCACCAGCCGGATTTCGGCTATCTCACCGATCATATGGTGTACAACCAGGGCGAAGAGATGCCGATCAGTGACAGGCTGATCCAGCCCCGCGCCGAAGGCGAGATCGCCTTCATCCTCAAAAAGGACCTGATGGGCCCGGGTATCACTAATGCCGATGTACTGGCGGCGACGGAATGCGTGATGCCGTGCTTCGAAATCGTCGATTCCCGCATTGAAAACTGGCAGATCAAGATCCAGGACACCGTGGCGGATAACGCCTCCTGCGGCTTGTTCGTGCTGGGTGACCAGGCGGTTGACCCACGCAAGGTAGACCTTGCTACCTGCGGCATGGTGGTGGAGAAGAACGGTTCCATCCTCTCCACCGGTGCCGGTGCGGCGGCGCTGGGCAGCCCGGTGAACTGCGTCGCCTGGCTGGCGAACACCCTGGGCGAGTTTGGTATCGGCCTGAAGGCGGGGGAAGTGATCCTGTCCGGTTCGCTGGTGCCGCTGGAACCAGTGGTTCCCGGCGACTTTATGACTGTTTCTATTGGCGGCATCGGTTCCGCCTCCGTCAAGTTTGTTTAAGGGGTGATGCCATGAGCAAGAAGCTGAAAGCGGCCATTATCGGCCCGGGCAATATCGGTACCGACCTGCTGATGAAGATGCAGCGTTCGGAGTGGATCGAACCGGTGTGGATGGTCGGGATCGATCCTGAATCCGAAGGTCTGAAACGGGCCAGAGAGATGGGCCTGAAAGTCTCCACCACCGGCGTAGACGGTCTGGTGCCCCATGTACTGGAAGATGATATCCGTGTCGCCTTCGATGCCACCTCGGCTTATGTGCATGCCGAGAACAGCCGCAAGCTGAACGAACTGGGAGTGATTATGGTGGACCTGACTCCGGCAGCTATCGGCCCTTTCTGTGTGCCGCCGGTGAACCTGAAAGCACACGCCGAAAAGGTCGAGATGAACGTCAATATGGTCACCTGTGGTGGCCAGGCGACGATCCCGATGGTGGCGGCGGTATCCCGCGTGCAGCCAGTTGAGTATGGCGAGATCGTTGCCACCGTATCGTCCCGTTCTATTGGCCCGGGGACGCGGCAGAATATCGATGAATTTACCCGCACCACTGCGGGTGCGGTCGAGCAGGTCGGCGGTGCCAGGAAGGGCAAGGCGATCATAATCGTTAACCCGGCTGAGCCGCCGCTGATGATGCGCGACACCATCCACTGCCTGACCGAGTCGGAGCCGGATCAGGCCGCGATTACCCGGTCTGTGCACGACATGGTTAAAGAGGTACAGAAGTACGTGCCGGGTTACAAGCTGGTGAACGGACCGGTGTTCGATGGCAATAAAGTCAGCGTCTTTATGGAGGTGGAAGGGCTGGGAGACTTCCTGCCGAAGTACGCCGGTAATCTGGACATCATGACTGCGGCCGGTCTGCGCACGGCAGAGATGTTTGCCGAAGAAGCCGCCAATGGCGTAATTGAATTGCCGTCTCGTTGAGTGGAGGACTGAGAAATGGATATTAAAGGTAAAAACGTAACGCTCCACGATATGAGCCTGCGCGACGGGATGCATGCCAAGCGCCATATGATCTCCCTGGACGAGATGGTCAATATCGCCACCGGGCTGGATGAAGCGGGCATGCCGCTGATCGAAGTCACTCACGGAGATGGCCTGGGGGGCAGTTCGCTCAACTACGGCTTTCCCGCCCACAGCGATGAGGAATACCTCAGCGCGGTGATTCCGAAGATGAAAAACGCCCGGGTTTCGGCGTTGTTGCTGCCAGGAATCGGTACTGTCGATCATCTGAAGATGGCTAAGGACCTGGGTGTGTCGACCATCCGCGTTGCCACCCACTGTACCGAAGCGGATGTCTCCGAACAGCATATCGGTATGGCCGCGAAGATGGAGATGGATACCGTCGGCTTCCTGATGATGGCGCATATGGTCAGCCCGGAGAAGATTCTGGAGCAGGCCCGGCTGATGGAAAGCTACGGTGCCAACTGTATCTATTGCACCGACTCTGCAGGCTATATGTTGCCCGACGAGGTGACAGAGAAGATCGGTCTGTTGCGCAGCGAGCTGAACGCCAACACCGAGGTCGGCTTCCACGGTCACCATAATATGGGCATGGCGATCGCTAACTCGCTGGCGGCGATTGACGCGGGGGCGCGTCGTATCGATGGCTCTGTGGCCGGGCTGGGTGCCGGGGCCGGTAATACGCCGCTGGAGGTGTTTGTCGCCGTGCTGGATCGGATGGGTGTGAACAGCGGTGTCGACCTCTACAAAATAATGGATGTGGCGGAAGACCGCGTCGTTCCGATGATGGATCAGCCAATCCGTGTCGACCGCGATGCACTGACGCTGGGCTATGCCGGTGTCTACTCCTCGTTCCTGTTGTTTGCCAAACGCGCCGAGGCCAAGTACGGCATTCAGGCCCGTGACCTGCTGGTGGAACTGGGCCGTCGCGGCACGGTGGGCGGACAGGAAGATATGATTGAAGACCTGGCACTGACCATGGCCAAAGAGAAGGGGCTGATCTGATGACTGCAGTAACTGAAACGCCAAACGAAGCGGTAAACGCACTGACTGATGAACAGATCGCAGTGCTGGCCGAACATGTCGAGAACGCCGAACTGAAGGCGCAGGACATTACCAAGATCACCAACGAATATCCGCAGATGACCTGGAAGGATGCCTACGATATCCAGTGGGCTATCCGGGCGCGTAAAGAAGCCCGCGGCAATAAGATTGTCGGCATGAAAATGGGCCTGACCTCCTGGGCCAAGATGGCCCAGATGGGGGTCGAAACCCCGTGCTATGGTTTCCTGGCTGACTACTTCTCAGTGCCGGATGGTGGCGAGGTGCGTACCGATGAACTGATTCATCCGAAGATCGAGGCGGAGATCGCCTTTGTCACCAACAAGCCGCTGAAAGGCCCGGGCGTGCATATCGGTGATGTGCTGAATGCCACCGAGTTTGTGATTCCGGCGGTGGAGGTGATCGATTCCCGCTACGAAAACTTCCGCTTCGACCTGAAAAGCGTGGTGGCGGATAACTCTTCCTCAACCCGCTTTATCACCGGCGGCATGATGGCGGATGTAAAAGACCTCGACCTGAAAACCCTCGGTGTGGTGATGGAGATTAACGGTGAAGTGGTGGAGGTTGGTGCCGGTGCTGCCGTACTGGGCCATCCGGCCGCATCGGTGGCGATGCTGGCCAATATGATGGGGGAGCGGGGCGAAGAACTGCCCGCCGGCACCTTCGTGATGACCGGCGGCATTACCGCGGCCGTGACCGTCAATAAAGGTGACTCTATCTGCGTGCGCTACCAGGGCCTTGGCTCGGTGTCGGCGCGGTTCGTTTAAACCCGGTATCCGGGCGACCCTGTCTGTGGCGATGGCAGCAGAGACAGGCTGCCGTGGCCTATGGTGGCCCGGATCAATGGCTCATGACGGGCCGGGAGATTATGTATGCCTATTGCACAGATCAATATCATAGAAGGCCGCAGCGACGAGCAGAAGGAGGCGCTGATCAGGGAGATCACCGAGGCGATCGTGCGTGCCATAGACGCCCCGCCACAGGCCGTGCGGGTGATCATTAACGAGATGCCGAAACAGCATTTCGGTATCGGCGGCGAATCGGCCAAAGCGCTGGGACGCTGATCCTGCCATTGCGGCCAATCCCGCTATTCTAAAAGCCCGCTATGCGGGCTTTTTGCTGTCTGCTTATCCTTTCCTCTGAATTGCATCGCTCCAATCCGGTGACCAATTTAGAAACGAGGGCTATGCTATTGCCTGTCCCGGTGTCGGGTCTGCTCTGACCCACTCTTAACAGGATTTTTCTATGGTTATTGATTCAAGGTTTGTGATTGCCGTACAGGACTTGCAGCGCTCCGCTGATTACTATCGGACGGTGCTGGGGTTCGAAATCAAGGAGATCGGTGATGATGGCTGGCGTGCCTTTGTCAGCGGTAAGGTCTGCATTATGGCGGGAGAGTGTGCGGATGCTATGTCAGCCAGCCAGCTCGGGGATCACTCCTACTTTGCTTATCTGGTGCTGGATCAGATCGAAGACTATTTTACCCAGGTGCAGGCGGCTGGCGCAGAGATTATCAAGCCATTACGTGATGAACCCTGGGGGATGCGGGAGTTTGCGGTCAGGACGGTCGACGGACACCGGATGATGTTCGGTCAGGAACTGTAACGGCTTATCTTAATGCAGTGGCACAGTTAATCGGGTCGCTGGGCTACTGGCGCATCCGGTTTAGGAGACGGATAGGCCAGTGGCCGGGTGTGGATTCTAAACGATTGATTAGATTGACAGGAGGTGGGTCTGGATCTTCGCCCAGGCGGCTTTACCCCTCTCCAGCAGGTCGGCGGACACTTCGGCTGAGAAATCAGCGCTGACCGCGTTTCGGTAGGAGTCGCGCTCGCTGCAGCGTTGGTACCAGGCGCTGACGCGGGGGCAGTCGGCGTAGATGGCTTGCCAGCCAAACTGGACGAGGGTTTGGAAGTAGGGTGCCAGTGAGGCATCGGCCAGACTGAAACTGTCGCCGACAATCCAGCGATGCTCGCCCAGAGCCTGTTCCATATCCAGCAAGGTGTTGCGATAAACCCGAACGGCATCCGCCACATCGGGGGCATCAAGACCCAGCTCCACCAGGCGCTTCTGCCGTTCCCGGCGCGGCTTTTCCGGAATTTTGTCCAGCAACGCCTGTCGCTCCGCCTCGCTTTTCTCCATCAGACCCGGCCGCATCACTAAAGGCCACTGCAGGGCACCGCAGGAGGGATGTAGCTTGTTATCGACATGCTTCATCCAGAAGCGCATCCGGGCGATCGCATAGGGGTCTTCCGGCTTCAGGCGGTGTTGCGGGTATCGGTCGTCCAGGTACTCACAGATAATACTGGATTCGATCACGGCCAGTCCCTGATCGACCAGTGTCGGTACCACGCCGAGGGGATTCAGTTTCAGGTATTCAGGGCGAAGGTTTTCTTTCTTCGGCAACTCTACATGGTGTTTCTTCCATTCCAGTCCTTTCTCGGCCAGCACAATACGGACTTTCTGGGCACAGGGGGACATCGGGTGGGTATATAGCTCCAGCATCACAACACCTCTTTTGGCTCAATCGCTGATCACTCATTCGGTGTCTAACAGCCTAATGGCTGTGCTATTTTGAGATAAATATCAAAGCTGTCATAAGATCTGTGAATCTGATTCACAACTGATTGGGGTAATGGCGTTGGATAAGTGGACCGAGATGCAGGTGTTTATAGAAGCAGCAAAGTGTCAGGGCTTCTCGGCGGCGGGGCGGCAGTTGGATCTCTCCCCCTCGGCTGTCAGTAAACTGGTATCACGGCTGGAAAGCCGCCTGGCGGTGCGTCTGTTTAACCGCACCACCCGCACCCTGAGCCTGACCGAGGCCGGGCGAGTGTTTTATAACCGCTGTGTCATTATTCTGGCCGATCTGGAGGATGCTGAAGCCTGCCTGACCGATTTTGGCCAGGTGCCTCAGGGACTGTTACGGATTAACAGTACGCCGGGCTTTGCCAAGCACCAGCTTATGCCCCGGATGCCAGAGTTTCAGGCTCGCTACCCGCAGCTGGAGATCGACTATCAGCTGACAGGTCAGGCGGTGGATCTGATCGCTGAGGGTGTTGATCTGGCGATACGGCTGGGGCCGTTGCAAGACACCAGCCTGGTGGCACGCAAGCTGGGGGAGAGTCAGCGGCTGGTGTGCGCCAGTCCCGCCTATCTTGAACAGCATGGTATACCGCAGACCCCGGCTGAGCTGGCGCAGCACAACTGTCTGCGGCTCTCGACCAGTGAGCGTTTCAACCAATGGCAGTTTACAGGAAGCAATGGGCCCGAGCAGGTTGACGCGACGGGTAGTTTTATCTCCGATAATGTCGATGCCCTGCATCAGTTTGCCCTGATCGGCGGCGGTATTGCGCGCTTGTCAGGCTTTATGATCGGACGGGACATTGAGGCGGGGCGGCTGGTAGCCCTGCTGCCTGATTATGAGATAGCGCCGCAGCAGATCCACGCCGTCTATCCGCACCGAAAGCATCTGCCAGCCAAGACCCGGGCGCTGGTCGAGTTCCTGCTGGAGGGCTTCACCCCCATCGCGCCCTGGCGTTGATGACTGGCGCTCAGCCTGAAGCTCACAGCGGTGCTTAATCGTTTAATGATTTGCTGAATCTTCTCATTCATCGCTTGATGATTTGATGATCTTTTCATTCAGGTACCTCCCGTTGCGGCCTCCAGTGTTTCGACTCAGGCTGCATGATGTTTCACGAAGTAAATAAATAACTCTATACGTTTCAATGGCTTGGATTCGCAACGTCAATCGAATTTAGGCCAGTCTTCGTTCTGGCACAGGCGTTGCTCTAACTGACTGACACGGTGTTTACACCGAAATTCAGACAGTTAGTGAAGTAGAGCGATGACGTCAATAAATACAACAAAGCGCATCAGAACCGGATCTGCCCCAAGGGTGCAGAGAGCGGTTTCATATCCCCAGCGTCTGGCGCGTTCGCTGGTGACAGCGGCGGTGCTGGTCGCGCTGTCCGGTTGTGAAGCGCCGCTGAATCTTGAAGGTGTGGCGCAGGAGCAGGCCAAGCCGGTACGGCGTACCGACCAGTTTCAGGCGCTGGCATCCAATGACAATACTCTGGTGGCGGTTGGCACTGATGGTCTGGTGCTGCGCCGTGACCGGTCGGCGAGTACCTGGCAGCGCCAGCAGGTGGTGGGCAGTCCCGGTTTTATCGATGTAGCCAGCTGTACCGATCAGAGCTTCGCCGCACTGAGCCTGGAAAGCGAGGTCTGGCTGAGCCGTGATCAGGGGCAGAACTGGCAGCGCACCGCCTTCGATAGCGAAGAGAATATGCTGGCGCTGGCCTGCGCCCCCGATAACAGCCTCTGGGCGGTGGGCAGTTTTTCCACCATCGCCAGCAGCCGGGATGGCGGCCAGAGCTGGAACGCACAGTCGCTGAATGAGGATGCAGTGCTGACGGATATCCAGTTCCTGTCAAAGGATGCAGCGCTGGTGACCGGCGAATTCGGCACCCTGGCGATCAGTCAGGATAGCGGGCATAGCTGGGAAGTTGCCGAGTATATCCCCGATGAGTTTTACCCCCAGGGCGGCTACTTTCGCGATAGGCACAATGGCTGGGTGGCGGGCCTCAACGGCACCATCCTGCATACCGCTGATGGTGGCCGCAGCTGGCAGAGTCAGCCGACCGGCACCGAATCCCCCCTCTATGGTTTTCACGCCAGTGGCCAGCGGCTGTTTGCCTTTGGTGATCACGGCACCCTGCTGGAGCTGAATGGCCAACGGTGGGCTGCACTGGATGCGCCGAAAATCCCCGTTTATCTGCGTGATGCCGAAAGTCTCGGTGACAACCAGTTGCTGGTTGCCGGTGGCTGGGGTGCGTTGTTCACCGTCGATCTGAATCAATAAGAGGCCGCCCGCTATGGATAAACGTTCTCCGCAGGCTCATAAGGCCACTCACTTTCTACACAATCTGGATGTCGCGGTGTTTAACCATCCGCGCAGCATCCTGACCCTGATTCTGGCAATCACGCTATTTTTCGCCGCACAGATTCCCGGCGTCAAGATGTACTCAGACTTTGCTGATCTGGTGCCCCAGAGCCACACCTATATCCAGCTGCACAATGAGATTAAGGCCTCCTTCGGCGGTGCCAATGTGGTGATCGTCGGGGTTGAGGTGGAAGAGGGTGACATCTTCAGCAATGACACCCTGGCGCGGATTCACCGCATTACTCAGAAGGTGGATAGCCTGCCGGGTGTTAACCACAGTCTGGTGTCCAGCCTGACCCACCGCAACTCGCGTAAGGTGTGGATGACGCCGGAAGGTAACGTCAACTCCGAGGCCTATTACGATCCCCAGGGCGAGGCACTGGACAGTGCCGGATTGCAGGAGATGAAGGCCAGCGTGGCCGCCGATCCGCGCATCTATGGCCCGCTGGTCAGTCCGGATATGCGGATGGCGCTGGTCAAGGCGCAGCTGAATGAGGGGCAGCTGGACTATGCGGCAACCTTTAACCAGATTCAGCAGTTACGTCAGGAGGAAGGAGCAGCCGGTATCCGTATCCACGCCACCGGGCAGCCGATGCTGGTGGGCTGGGCCTACCAGTATCTGGACCAGATCATCGAGATATTCCTGTTTACGGCGCTGATTATGCTGGCGCTGCTGATGTTCTATTTCCGCAAGGCCTATGGCGTGTTGATCCCGCTGGCGGCGGTGATTGTCAGCTCGATCTGGGGCATCGGTATCATCTCCCTGTTTGGCTATAACCTTGATCCGCTGGGACTGGTGATTCCGTTCCTGATATCGGCCCGGGCGATGTCCCACGGTATCCAGATCGTCGAACGCTACTATCTGGAGCTGAACCAGAACCCGGATCATAAACGCGCCGCGCGTCAGACCTTCGATAACCTGTTCCGTCCCGGAAGTCTGGGAGTGGTGTCGGATGCGATCGGTCTGTTGCTGATCGCCATCGGCTCGATCCCCCTCAATACCAAGCTGGCGCACTATGCCTCGTTGTGGGCGCTGTGCATCATTATCACGGTGTTGCTGGCGGTACCGTTACTGCTGTCGATACTGCCGAAACCGAAAAATACCGAGGTGCGGCACAATATCTTCCGTAATGTCGGCTACTTCTGTGCCGAGCTGATCTCCAGTGAGCGGGCAGCGAAGAAGGCGCTGATGATCGCCGCGGTGATGCTGGTGGCGGGCTGGTATTTCTCCTCCAAGGTGGTGATCGGTGAGTCCGAGCCGGGCAGCCCGATCCTCTATCAGAGTCATGATTACAACCTCTCCTCGAAAGCGGTGAATGACAGCTTCCCCGGTTCTGAAGAGCTGTATATCGTCGCCGAGACCACGGAGAAGGGCGGTATCAAGCGGCCAGAGGTGCTGGCGGCGCTGGCGGAGTTTGAGAAGCATATGCTGCTCGATCCGGAAGTGGGTGGGGCTAAGGGGATTCCGGATCTGGTAAAACAGGTCAATCGTCTGCTGCACAACGATGATCCGCGCTGGGCGCAGATTCCGGATGACCCGCAGTATGTCGGTGGCCTGATGTTTACCTACATGATGTCCAGTCCGATTCCCGGTGCACTGAATGAGTTTGTCGATACCGACGAGCGGGTGGCCAACCTGGTGTTCTACTACAAGGACCATCAGGGCGAGACGATCCGCCGCGCGATCCATACCGCCAAACAATGGATCGAAGCCAATGAGGGCAAGGTCGAGGGGCTGAGCATCCGCCTGGCGGGCGGCACCATCGGCGTTACCGCGGCGATGAATGAGGCCGCCTATGAGACCAACCTCTGGGTGCTGCCGCTGGTATTCGGCCTGATCTTCCTGTTCGTGATGTTCTTCTACCAGTCGCTGGCGGCCGGCACCATGATGTTTATGGCGATGCTGTTCGCCACCACCCTGACCTACGCCTATATGGGCATCACTCAGATGGGAATCAACATCAACACGGTGCCGATTATCGCTGTGGGGGTCGGTGTGGGGATCGATTACTCCATCTACATGATGGACCGGATACGCGCAGAGATGGTGGCGCAGCAGGATCTGGCGGGCGCAGTGAAGCGCGCCATCAGTACCACGGGACTGGCGGTCAGTTTCACCGCCATTACGCTGATTGCCGGCATCGTGATGTGGGTGCTGTTGTCCGATCTGCGCTTTCAGGCCGATGCGGCCCTGCTGCTGATCGTGATGGTGGTGCTTAACGGTGCGGCTGCCATGTTGCTGGTGCCTGGCTGGGTGCTGGTCTTCAAACCCGATTTTATATGTAAGGCCTATGCGGACGCAGATGGGGTGATCCATACGGAGCGTGCTGCAGGGGTGTCTGTGGTTGACATAAAAGCCTGAGGGGTTAATCAGTAATGACAAAAATAACAACAAACAGAAAATCACTGGTACTAGGCGGGGCAGTGGCCCTGGCGATGGTGCAGGGGGGGACGGCAACGGCGGCGGATGCTGATTGGTCCGGCTTTGTTGAGAATGCCACCTATTACCGAGAAAGCGTGGGACTGTCTAAGTTCCGGAATACCGCCCAGGCGGAGTTTGTAAAACCGCTGGAGAATCGGGGGAGCTGGAGCAATATCACCCTGAACGGGGTATTCCGTGCCACCTATGACGGTGTCTACGACCTGAATGACGACGAGTTTGGCGAAGATGCCCGCGAGCCCTTTCTGGGCTCTAACTGGCATCCCCAGGGCGACGCCACCGGCGGGCCTTTCCTGACCTCCGGTGTGCCGCTGCCCTGTGAGAACGATCCGACAATCTGTAACAACCTCGACGGCTACATGGATCAGGACAGCAATGATGTGCGCTTTCCCGATTTTAACGACCGCTTCGATGCGTTGCGCGAATTCTACATCGATGCCACCAAGCAGCTGGAGAATGGCGATCAGTTCTCGGTGCGCCTCGGTAAGCAGCAGGTGGTGTGGGGCCGTACCGACCTGTTCCGGGTGCTGGATGTGATCAATCCGGTGGATTATTCCCGCCACAATATCTATGACGAGTTGGAAGATATCCGTATCCCGCAGTGGATGGCGCAGCTGGAGTGGCGCATGGGGCCGACCGGGGTATTTGATGACTCCAATCTGGCACTGGTATGGAATTTCGATAAGTTCCGCCCGAGTAACCTGGGTACCTGCGGCCAGGCCTATCGTATCCTGGACGCAGGCTGTTTCTTCAGCGCGTCAATGAACCTGAACCTGCTGCCGGGCGGTGCTTTCCCGGGCGGTGTAAACCCTTACAGTTCCTCAGTGCCGATTATCCACGATGTGGAAGACCCGGACTGGAAGCTGGAAAACACCCAGCTGGGGCTGAAATGGGAAGGGGTCTACGGCGACGCCACGTTCTCCGTCAATGCCCTGCACTACCGCCAGCAGTTGCCATCGCTGCATTTCCGACCGCTGGCACCGGGTGTACCGCTGCCGGCCACCGATGGCGTATTTGATATCCGCTTTCCGAAGGTCAACCTGATCGGTGGTTCCATCGATTATTACTCCGAAGCCACCGATGCGATCTGGCGTCTGGAGACTACCTACACCCAGGGTGAGGAGCTGCCACGGGACACCGACGGTCATAAAGAGACCGATATGCTGCGCTACGTGATCGGTCTTGATAAAAACCTGATCATTCCGGCACTCAATCGCAGCCGTGCCTTCCTGATCTCCGCCCAGCTGTTTGGCCAGCATATCCTCGACCACGAGCGAGATATGCCGGACTTCGAGAAAAACTGGACCGGTACCCTGCTGTTTAAGGGCTGGTGGATGAATGACCGGCTCAGCCCGCAGCTGATCCTGGCTCATGACTTCCGTGCCAATGCGACGGCGATCGCGCCGTCCGTCGAATGGCTGGCTTCCGACAACCTGAAGCTGACCCTGGGGGCCAACTTCAAGCGCGGCGGTAAGGAGACTTTTGACTGGAGCGTTAACGGCTCCGGTACCAACGACTACGAGCCACTGGCACGTTTCAGAAACGGCCCGATCGGCGTGGCCAATGAAGAAGACGAGATTCAGCTAACCCTGCGTTACAGCTTCTGATCAGAATAATAAAAGGTGACAAAGATGAGTTATAAAGCAGCAATCAGCCTGACCCTGCTGGCAGCCTTGCCCGCAGTGGCGACCGCAATGACCGAAGATGACCTGCAGGAGTCCTTCTATCCCTATCGCAATGCCGTTCCGCAGGTCGATGGCCTGAGTGCCGGTACGGTGGTGAATAGCAGTAATGCCGATCAGTTTAAGGCCCGGCTGGACCCGGCGATGTTTAACTTCGTCAAGAACGGTGATTACAGTATCAAGGTAGGGGAAACCACCTCGTTTGATCTGCATGAAAGCTATGTTAACGCCACCCGGGCCAATATGGGCGGCGTGACCCTGGGCGCAGAGCCGGGTCAGATCAGCGGGGCTGATGCCGGACGTCCGTTCCCGCAGGAGCCCTCTGCCAGTGATCCCCGTGCCGGTGAAAAGCTGGCCTGGAACTACAAGTACGGCTATAACTGGGGCGATTCTGCCGCGATTTCGCCGTTCTACTGGAAGTTCCGCAGCATGGACAGCGGCAAGGTCGAGCGTACCCTGAAGTTTAATTTCCACTTCCTGAACTACACCCACCGTACCCAGCAGGAACCGACACCGGCCATTACGCCGAACCCCTCCAACCTGTTCCGCGGTATCTATGTACAGGTGCTGGAGCCGTTTGATGTCAAGAACACCCAGCTGCTGATCCACCGCTATGAGGATGATGCCAAGCGTGATAATGCCTATCTCTATCTGGGGTTCCAGCGCCGGGTACGTCGCCTCTCCAGCGGTCAGGTGACCGATGCCTTCCTCGGCTCGGATATTATGATCGAGGATTTTGAGGGTTATAACGGTCGTATCAGTGATATGAAGTGGACCTATAAAGGCACCCGTACCATGCTGATGCCGTTCTATAACCACAATGAGCAGGCACTGGACAGCGAAACCCACAGCGATGACGATGGCTATCAGGTGGTGAGCTTTACCGGTAAGGGGGGCTGCTTCCCGGATATCAGCTGGCAGCTGCGTAAGGTCTATGAAGTGGAGGCCACGCCGATCGACCCGAACCATCCGATCAGCAAGCGTATCCACTATATGGATGCCCAGACCTTTACCATCCCGCGTACCATCACCTTCGACCGCAAGGGCGATATGTGGAAGGTCTGGACCATCGGCCAGGCTCACCCTGACTACCATCTGCCATCCAACAAAGGTACCGGCGTATCGATCGATGATGCCTTCAGCATGATCGATATCCAGGCCCAGCACTGTACCACCGGTCAGTTTAAGGGCCAGGTCAACCCGGCCCTCAGCCCGGCGAGTAAGTTTACGGTACAGAATCTGCGGGCATCCGGCCGTTAAAATCTGAACCGGCACGACTTGAAAGATAAGCGGCGGGGGAGACCTCGCCGCTTTTCGATTGAGTGGTCGTCGCCCGCATGACTTCAGACCCGATCCAGTTCTACTGCAGACCTGTTCGCGGATGGCAAAGCGTTATCTCCTGCGCTTTTCAGGTTGATTGATGGTCACCCCACCCGGGCAGATAACGCCGCTCAGCCGCCACAGTCTGGCTGAGTTTCCGGGGTAAGTTGGGCGCGGTCTGACTTTTGTCCCGGCGTCATTAAATTCAGATACTGCTCCGATTTGATCGATTGATCAGATTTCAGCCTCGACTTTAGTGTGGGTATCGCCGGATAATCCCCTGCGCACAGCCGTGCTAAAGGGTCCTTAAATCAGCCTTTTTCAGCATGTCCCCCGGCTGTGTCGACTCCTAAATAAAAATAAAGTAGGTGAGGGTAGCGCTATCGGCGTGATCCCCGGGTTTGGTGATTGAAAAATGCATACGCTACAACTGTGGCTGATTCTGCTCGCGTTCGTCCTGATCGTGCTGGAGGATGTGGTCCATATCAATAAGGCTAAATCGACGCTTTTTCTCGGATCTCTGGTCTGGATATTGGCGTTCGTCTTCCCCGAGGGCGGCCATGGTGCCGCTGCAATACAAGAAGCCCTGAACGAAAACCTGTTGGAAATCGCCACGTTATGGCTGTTCCTGATGGCCGCGATGACCTTCGTAACCTATCTCAACCAGCAGGGGTTAATTACCCAGATTGTCTACCGCCTGTTGCCCGCAGCGATGAGCCAGCGGCAGCTGATGCTGATGATGGCGGTACTGGCGCTGGTGTTCTCCTCGCTGGCGGATAACATCACCGCCTCGCTGATTATGTTGTCGCTGCTGGCGTCGCTGAAGCTGGAAAAGCAGGAGATGCTGAAGTTTGCGGCCTTGCTGGTATTTGCGGTGAACTCCGGCGGTGTGGCGCTGATTACCGGCGATGTCACCACGTTGATGATCTTCCTGGCGGACAAGGTCAGTGTGGTGGATCTGTTCCTGCTGATACCGGCTGCGACGGTGGGGGTGCTGGTGTTACTGGGCTGCCTGTTGCGCGGCGCTGATGAAAAGCACTATGAGATGCCAAAGTTTAAGCGTCCGCTGGCATGGCAGGATCAGCTGATCGGTTTACTGTTTCTGGCGACCATCGGCAGCACCCTGTTTCTCAGTGTGTTCTACCGGGTTCCGCCGCTGTTGAGTTTCCTGTTTGGCCTGTCGGTGATGTTCCTGGCTTACCAGCTGATCTATCGTGGCCGTAAGGAACGCCCCAATATCCTCGAATATATGCGCGATATCGAGTTCGATACCCTGCTGTTCTTCCTCGGCGTACTGCTGCTGGTGGGGATGCTGAAAGAGCTCAAAGTGCTGGATCAGCTACCCTTGCTATACCAGTATATGCCCACGCTGTTTGCCAACTACTTCGTCGGGCTGCTGTCAGCCCTGGTGGATAATGTGCCGCTAACGGCAGCGATCCTGAAATCGGGTGTCGAGATGGATAAGGCCGACTGGCTCTGCCTGACCTATGCTGCCGGGGTGGGAGGTTCATTGCTGATTGTCGGATCTGCGGCCGGGGTGATTGCTATGAGCAAGCTGTCGGAGCTGACCTTCATCAGCTACCTGCGCTTTGTTCACTGGATGCTGGCGGCCTATACCGCCGGTTACGCCGCGACCTGGCTGATTGCCAACCTGCTGGTGTAATCAGCGGAATGATCGAGGTTGCAGTCGCGGGCTGCTGCAACTTTGATCTGTCGCTTCTGTCCAGTCGCTGTAACCGGCGTGAAGCTGCTGGCAGCCTTTTCTATCCAGCGCCTCACGGGCCGATACTTCGGAGATTTTATGGCTAATTTCGTTTATATCGCTACCAGTCTGGATGGCTATATTGCAGACAAAGACGGGGGCCTGGAATGGTTAGACAAGATTCCCAATCCCGATAATGTTGATATGGGCTGGGCTGCCTTTATGGCTCAGATCGATGCGCTGGTAATGGGGCGCAATACCTTCGACACCGTATGTGGCTTTGACCTGCCCTGGCCTTATGAAAAGCCGGTGTTTGTCCTCAGTAACAGCCTGACGGAGATACCGGAAGAGTACCGGGATAATGTCGAACTGGTCGCTGGTGATCTGCCTGAGGTCGTCGATCGGTTACACGAGCGCGGCTATAAAAACCTCTATATCGATGGCGGACAGACGATACAGGGGTTTCTGCAGGCGGACCTGATTGATGAGCTGATCATTACCCAGATACCCGTGCTGCTGGGCAGCGGGATACCGCTGTTCGGTCACCTGGCCCGGGCACTGGATTTTGAGTATGTCAGCTCCACGCCTGTGCTGGATGCAATGCAGCAGACCCATTACCGGCGTCAGCGCTGACTGTCCGGTTGCCATGCCAGCATCGTCTCAATCAGTTGCTGTAATTGGGGATGCAGGTGCTTCAGTTTCGCGCTATCCAGCTGATAGCCTGCGCCTTGTTGCAGGTAGGTCGCCTGTGACAGTTCAAGCTGCACGGCATGGATATTCTCAGCCGGCTGCCCGTAGTGACGGGTGATATAGCCGCCCTTAAAGCGCCCGTTCAGCACATGGCTGTAATCGGACTGTTGCTGCAGCGTCCGTTGCAGTGCTGCGGCCAGTGCCGGATCACAGCTAGCGCCATCATGGGTGCCAAGGTTAAAGTCCGGCAGTCTGCCTTCAAACAGCATCGGTACTTCGGCCGCGATGGAGTGGGCGTCAAATAACAGCGCGTAGCCAAACCTTGCTTTCAGACGGTCCAGCTCGGCGCGGAGGCGCTGGTGATAGGGTTGCCAGATCTTTGCGATCGCCTGTTGTCGTGCCTGGTCATCCGGCGCCTGACCGGGCAGGAAGGTAGCCGAACCATCAAACAGTATCTGCGGGAACAGGCCGGTGGTCTTTGTCGCGTAGAGTGGCTGGTCATCTTCCGGCCGGTTAAGGTCGATCACATAACGGGAGTAGTTGGCGCTGATCACGCCGACACCCATCTGCGCCAGAAACGGATACAGCTCAGGCACGAACCAGTCCGTATCAGGCAGCGATTTAGCGTCATCTGACAGTCCGGCGCTAACCGCGTCGCTGAGCTTCAGTCCGGCATGGGGCATGCTGACCAGCAGGGGCGTGGTGCCGGGGCGGAATTCAAAGGCGGCGCTGAGCATCATCTATCTCCTGTGAACGGCTATAACTCTGACTGTATTTAAGCACTTTACCGGTTGTGAATTCTAATGTACATATATGTATATACAATAGGGTTGGTGGCGATAATTCTGTGTGTTACGGTCTGTTTCAGCGGCATTCCGCAACGCAACGGGCTATAGCACAGGTATTAATTTCACAGGATCAGTCGGACACTACAGATGAAGACAAGTTACTTTGCAGAGACGGCTTTGCTGGCTGAGGGCTGGTGCAGCGATGTGCGCTTCGATGTTGAAGATGGGCGCTTTGTGCGGATTTGCGCCGAGGCTCCGGCTGAGGATGCCGATGCAGAGGTGATCCGGCTGGCCGGGCCGGTATTGCCGGGGATGCCGAATCTGCATTCGCATGCCTTCCAGCGCCTGATGGCCGGACTGGCGGAGGTCTGCCGCAATCCCGCTGACAGTTTCTGGAGCTGGCGGGAGCTGATGTATGGCATCGTGGCGAAGCTGTCTCCGGAAGATGTCGGGGTGATCGCCCGCCAGCTCTATATCGAGATGTTGAAGGCCGGGTATACCCAGGTGGCGGAATTCCATTATCTGCATCACCAGCCGGATGGTCAGGCCTACAGCGACCCGGCGGAGACGAGCCAGCGTATTCTGGCGGCGGCCGATAGCAGCGGAATCGGCGTAACCCTGTTGCCGGTGCTCTACAGTCATGCCGACTTTGGCGGCCTGCCCGCGAGTTCTGGTCAGCGTCGTTTTATCCATACCACGGAGGACTACCTGGCGCTGCAATATCAGCTCGACAGCCTGCTGGAGGCCGGCTCCAGGCATCGGCTCGGTAGCTGTTTTCATTCCCTGCGCGCCGTGACGCCGGAACAGATTACTCAGGTGCTGGCACAACATTCGCCGGAGTGGCCGATTCATATCCATATTGCAGAACAGCAAAAGGAGGTGGATGCCTGCCTGGGCTGGAGCGGTAAGCGTCCGGTGCAATGGTTGCTGGACAATGTCGGGCTGGACAGTCGCTGGTGCCTGATTCATGCCACTCACCTCGATCTGTCCGAGGTCGAAGGGATTGCCCGCAGCGGTGCCGTGACAGGCCTTTGTCCGAGCACCGAGGCCAATCTGGGGGACGGGATCTTTCCGGGTACCGACTATCTGCAACATCAGGGGCGCTTCGGGATTGGGTCCGACAGCCATGTCAGCCTGTCGATCAGTGAGGAGCTGAAAATACTCGAGTACAGCCAGCGCCTGCGCGACCAGCAACGTAACCGGCTTTATGGCGTGAATAATCCGGTGGTGGGTGATTTCCTCTACCGGTCCGCCGCACAGGGCGGAGCCCGGGCCTGTGGCATTGAAGCGGGAGAGATCGCCAGCGGAAAGCGTGCCGACTTTATCGTGCTGGATAACAGCCATCCGTTTATCGCCACCGCGCAGCCGGAGCAGCTGATTAATCGCTGGGTGTTCGCGCTGAACGAAAATCCGGTGCTTGATGTCTATGTCGCCGGACAGCAGCAGGTTGCAGCCGGGCGTCATCCGCTGGAGGAGAGAGCTCGCAACGACTTTGCGCAGGTTCTGAAAAGGTTACTCTGATCGATTCCGGAGCGGTGTGCGCTGGTGTGGCGGATGCGCTGGTTACGCCACCAGACAATCACGCCGGTAGCTGACAGCACCGTTATAGCCTCGCCGCTAATGACGATCCGGTAACGGCCGGCATGTACCGGTATTGATGGCCGGTGACGGCAGGTGGACACATGGTCAAGGCCTATCTATTCTGCAAGTTGAGTGACCATTCAAGGTCTGCTGCTCAGAGGAGGGTAACCTCATGACGATTACCGTGACCGGAAGCTACGATTCCGCCTTTCAGATCAGGAATACCCGTGAAGACCTGATTGCGACCGGCATCCCTCAGGAACAGATATACGTGGATGAGGAGAGCCGCCAGCTAAAGGTAATGATTGCCGACGAAACCGAGCCCGAGGTAGAGGATATACTGCGGCGGCATGAAGCCCATGAGATGTTTGTAACGAAAAGCTGATCAATGACTGCCGCCCGGCGACCCTGTCCGGCCGCCGCGGCAGAACCAAAGTCTATTTCTGGTTGGATATAAACATCGCGGTGACAGTGTCCATGGTACCGATATGGTTAATAAACCAGGGCAGCATGGTGTCCACCAGATAGCCGTGAAGCTGATCCAGATCCTGTTCCGCTTCCCAGCGTCCCAGTACCACGCGCATCTCTTCCAGTACGCGCTCGTGCTCACCCTTGTGACAATCATATGGCGGGAAGCCGTAGCGCTGCATTTCGGCTTCTTCCCGGGCGAAATGCTCGGCATTATGCTGGTAAAGTGCGGTTAGTTCAGAGCTGATCCGCTCCAGCGCAGAGCGGTCTTCCCGTGCAGTTTCGATCAGTTGATAGAGACTGTTTGCCAGCACGGTTGCTTCCTGGTGATCGTGGTTCATAAAGTCCAGCGCGACACCCGGGATGTTATTGGCAGTGATCAGTTCCATGCTGTTTTCCTTCGAAATCATTTGATGCCAACAAGGTAACAGTTGTACCTGCTGGCCGACTTGATAACCGTCAATTTCCTGTGCCAGCGACCGACCGCTGGTATTGGCGGATGCGCGCCTCAGGTTGTCACTGGATACTCTTCGTTAGCAGATAGGTGTTTTCCCTGATATATTGCCTGTTCGACTAATCATCCTGAGGTGCGCAGATGTCAAAGACGCTGATAGTGGCCGCCGGCAAAACTGCTGAAGGCGAAGGTTGCCTGCAACCTGTCCTGCAACTGGAGCAGAAGCTGAAACAGATTGGCCTGCCACCCCGGGAACTGGTGATTGAGCCATTGAGTACCGGCTGGCATGCCCCGCGACAGGAGGACCACTTCCGCAGCGGCTGTGCGCCAATCGAAGCGTTGGCGAAGGCAAAAGCGCTGATTGAAGCCGGTACTGCCGCCGTAGTGATTCGCGGTGAGGATAATCTGAAGACCGGCTATAGCCGTGAGCAACGCCATCAGCTGATGGCGATATACGGCGATGAGTATCCGATTACCCAGGCTTACGATGATCTGGCCCATGAGTTCGCCCGCCGTCAGGGGATTGATGCCGATACCTTCCGTGAACTCTGCCAGCAGCTCTACAGCAACTATGAGTGCAGCTATCGCAATGTGATGCGCCAGCCGGTGACTCAGGATGAGCGCTGGTTTCAGCCCCTGACCTCGCTGTTTCGCGGTGTTGACTGTGCTAATCCGCTGGTGGACTTTCATGGCAGGTTATTGCTCTGCAGTCAGGAAACGGCGCAGCTGCTGGATATTCCGGCGACAGAGGTGGTGGAGGTCAAGGGTGTCGGGCTGGGATTTCTGGAGCAGGATGGTCCGCAGCAACTGCGGCAGATTGCGGACTACGAGCATCTGGGGCAGGCCTGGCAGCAGGCTGACCAGCAAGCGGGCGGATACTTTAAACAGAAGTTCAGTGAGCGCAAGGCCTTGCTGGAAAGCTACACCTGCTATCCGGTGGTTCCGATGGCACTGATGCTGAAAAGTGGATTGGTGAGCGGGCCGGAGCAGCTGGCGGAATTTGTCGCCCGGTATCCGCTGACCGTCACCGGCGGAATGAATCTGGCTAAGGGGCCCTGGAATAATCCGGCCCTGAACGGACTGATCAGCATGTATCAGGCATTGCTGCAATCCGACGCATCACTGGGAGCCGTGCATGGCAACGGCGGTCTGGGTTACCGGCAGGGAGTCGCGATGCTGGCAACCGAATAGCGGTCATGGCCAGCTGCAGAAACAAAACACCCCGCAAATGCTGCCATTTGCGGGGTGTTTGCTACAGCCTGTCACGCGGCGATCTTAGCTAACGAAAGCCTCGACCTTCGCCAGCAGCTCTGCGCTGATCTCGATCTCAGACTCATCGTTAATCGCACGGTTTTTCAGACGACGCTGACCCGGCAGGCGGGCTTCAGGCTGATCTTCGATAGAAGCCACCAGATCGGTAATGCGTTCTGCGAATGCTTCGCCGGAGAACGTCTGCGGGTTGATCGCAAAGAAGAACTGACCGGTCTTAGGCGGGCCGCCGGCAGTGCCGGAGAAAGGACTTGCCTGAGTACCCAGCGTGGCACCGGACAGTGCTGCCGCCAGAACCTCTGTTACCAGACCAACGCCGAAACCTTTGTAGCCACCGCTTGGCGCCATGCTGCCCTTCAGTGCGATATCCGGATCGGTTGTCGGGTTGCCGTCAGCATCCAGTGCCCAGCCTTCAGGGATCTCCTTACCGGCACGTGCATGCATCATGATCTCGCTCTTGGCGACGACACTGGCGGACTGGTCCAGTACGAATGCAACGCCACCCTGGCCGTCAGGCGTGGCCAGAGAGAACGGGTTAGTACCGACGACCGGCTTCTTACCGCCGACCGGTGCGATGGAAGCGGGTGCGTTCGTGAAACCCAGTGCAACCAGGCCCTGTTCTGCCAGACGCTCAGTGTGATAGCCCAGTACGCCGCAGTTGTAAGAGTTACGGATGGCCAGGCCGGCACAGCCGTTTTCTTTCGCCAGTTCGATCAGCTTTTCGAATCCGGCATCGATTGCCGGGTGAGCGAAGCCACTACCCGCATCGACAACGACAGCAGACGCAGAAGGCGTGCTGACCTGAGGCTCTGCTTTACCGATGACCTTGCCGCAACGTACGTGTTCGCAGTAGTTCGGTACATAGACCAGACCGTGGCTTTTAATACCGTCACGTTCTGCTGCTGCCACCGCGCGCGCCAGTGAACGGGCACCGTTCTCAGAAGTACCGGCACCTACCAGTGCGTTAAAGCTCAGCTCTTCGATCTGTGCCAGAGTCAGTGTACGAGTCGTCATATGTGTTCAGCTCCTCTCCGTTAAACCATTTATACAGCAGCCTTATGGGATTGCTGCTTGTGCTTCGGCCTGTTCGGATAATGGGCAATTTCCGAATATTCAAATAAGTTATCGTTTACCGAAGCATAAAAAAATTTCCAATAGGAGAATGATCGGTTTATAACAGTGATAGGGCCAATTGTTTTTATTTGAAATTTGTTAAGAAAAACTGATTGCACTTTGTTGGTGCATTATCTGAGAAGAGGTCTGTGCGACGATGGGCTTGAAGTTACAGCAGCTGCGGCATTTTACGCTGGTGGCTGAAGAGAAGGGGTTCCGTAACGCTGCAGCACGGGCTAACCGCTCTCAGGCTGCTATTTCCAGTTCGATACGTGAGTTGGAAAACAGCCTGGGCCAGACCCTGTTCGAACATGGTAATAAGGCGCGCCTGACCCCCTATGGCGAAGCCTGCCTGCCCCGGATACAGGATATGCTGCTGCGCAGCGAACGCCTTGAAGCCGATCTGCTGGCGATGGCCCGGGGTGAGACCGGACAGATCCGTATCGCTTCGATTCCCTCTGTCGCCAGCCAGTTACTGCCGGAAGTGCTGGCCGAATTCACCCTGCGTTGCCCCGAGGTAGAACTGTCGCTGGAGGACGATACGGCTGAGCGTGTCGAGCAGCGCCTGCTGCAGGGGGAGGTCGATATCGCGCTGGGCAACCGGGTTGCCGAGACTGATCAGATACGCTTCCAGCCCCTGTTCAGCGATCCTCTCGGCGTTGTCTGTAGCCGCCAGCATCCCATAGCGCAGCTCAACCGACCGCTGCACTGGCGCGAACTGCAGGGGCAGAGCCTGATCTACAACGGTACCGTCAGGTTACTAAGGCATACACCATTGCATGAAGTGATGGAGGGGGCGCGTTATCGGATATCAAACATGATGTCGCTCTATCCGTTACTGGAGCGTAATGTCGGTATCACAACCCTGCCACGTATGGCCACCTCAGGGGCCCATCCTGAACTGATATGGCTGCCACTTTCGTCACCGGTGGTAGAACGTACAATCGGCATTCAGACTCTGGCCGGGCGCAGCCTGGCTCCACCGGCTCAGGTATTCTCTGAACTCTGCCAGCAGCTGCTCAGCGAGAACCTGAACCCGCAGGGCGAGTAGCCAGATGGTGCTACCAGCCTGCGCCGGGCGGATAGCGGTGCCGGGTCTCCGGGCGATGAATGTGTCTGGCTTAGACGATCTGTGGCAGTAGGAGTATGATGGTAGTGAGAACAGCCAAATTAAGTCTCTCAGGGAACAGCTGCGAACCAGCCCGAGGCTATCTATCTCCGCAGTCAGAATCCGTCCATATCCACCCAGACCAGCACCGCGTTTTGAGCCGATCGTTTTTGCCGTCAGGCTGAATGACGCGCCGATAGCAGAAGGTGCCTGTCAGATCTGAGTATTGTGGCGCTCTGCGAGGTTTTTCTGCGAGCTTTTTCGCGGTAGAACTGGCCAGGCCGGGTTCCCACAGGCTGACAGCCTGACCGACTTGTATGCGGCTTCTCAGCTAAACGCACAATCCTATCCACTACACAGGAAGTTCATTTCATGTCGAATAAAGCATTTATTCTTCAGCGAGTCTGTATCTTTGCAGGGCAGGAATTCGATCCGGATTCGGATGATAAAGTAAAAGAGATCCTGCGGGATAAGTTCAATATCTCACTCCCCCAGCGTCGCTCCCTCAATGAGTCACTGCAAGATGCCGCCAGCGATCATGAGATTGTTGCTCTGATACTACGCTACCGGACATCGGCATAAACTGACCCGTTTCGGTTATCACGGCCCGCCTTGCATAGCTTCTCCCCGAGCCGCCTCAGGGCTTAAGCCACCGCTGCCCGCACCGTCACTGCATGCCTGGTTAGACGCCTGACGTCGTTGATTGTCTTAGGTCGCTGAGCATTGCTCAGGCTGCTTTTCGTTTGGGGGACAGTGCGACATTCGTCGCCGACTGAGGCCGAAGTCTTGGGCATCCCGGGGAAAAATGTGTTATATCGGTGGCAAAATCACTTATTGTTATTGCGGCTTTTAAGATGGCGGATTGCCAAACCACGTTGAGGCGGGGGGCTATGAAGGACACAAACACGCAGAGTATTGAGATACCCGATCAGATGCTACGGGGCTGGCAGCAGACCGTTGACCTCATAGCTGAGCTGTCTGCCATACCGGCATCGCTGATTATGCGTATACATCCGCATGAGATTGAGGTGTTTGCCAGCAGCCAGACAGAGGGGAATCCCTATGAACAGCATGAGATGGCTGAGCTGGGCAATGGCCTCTATTGTGAGACGGTGGTGAATACCTGTGCCGAGCTGTTGGTGGCCGATGCCCTGGCGGACCCTGACTGGGATAACAACCCGGATATCAAGCTCGGCATGATCTCCTACTGCGGGTTGCCGCTTAACTGGCCGGATGAGACCCCGTTTGGCACCATCTGCATGCTTGATAGCCGCGAAAATCGCTATAGCCCCCGTTCTCGGCAACTACTGGAACGCTTTCAGTCATCCATCGAAGCGGATCTGGCGACGCTTTACCAACAGCGGAAGCTGGAACACGCCAACGAAAAGCTGGAACAGCGGGTAAGGCAGCGCACACAGCAGCTGGAAAGGCTGAACCAGCAACTGTGTCGTGAAATTGATCATCGAACCTCAATAGAACGCACGCTGGCCTATAACCGGGAATTCGATGCCCTGACCGGTATCGCCAATCGCTTCAGCCTGGTTGATTACCTGACCCATCAGCTGCAGCGGCATACCGACGGAGATGCCGCAGAAGAAACCGCCGTGCTCTATATCGGCGTGCGTAACTTCAAGTCGATCAATGACAGCTACGGCTATGTCGTGGGTGATAAGGTGTTGCTGGAGATCGCTTCCCGGTTGTGTAAGTCGCTGGCGGCCGAGCATTTTGTTGCCCGTACCACCGGCGACGAGTTTGCCGTGGTGATATCCGCTGAGGCCGTGACCGATCAGGCTCTGCAGCTGCAGCAGCAACTGTTTCAGGCTCTGGCTCCGGTTATCTCAATCTATGGGCATGGGATCAGCCTGTTACTGAATGCCGGTGTTGCGGTAGCGCCATCGGACAGCGACGATGCGGCGGCGCTGATACAGAAGGCCAGTGCGGCGATGAGTGCCAGTAAGGAGCAGGAACAGAGTTGTTGTCTTTACAATGCCGGGACCCTGTCCGCAATTGAGGATCGCTACCAGCTGGAAACCCATCTGGTCGATGCGCTGAAAAACCATCAGATGGCACTGCACTACCAGCCACTGATCTGTACCCGGACAAAACAGGTGCTGGGGGCAGAGGCGTTATTGCGCTGGCATCATCCGGAGTTGGGAAATATCCCCCCGGATCGTTTTATCCCGCTGGCGGAACGCAACGGCCAGATCATTGAGATCGGTAACTTTGTGCTGCGTCAGGCGATTGAGCAGGCGGTACAATGGCAGGCGATGGCGCGCTTTCCTTTGCGCATCGCAATCAATATATCGCCGGTGCAGTTTCGTGACGGCCAGCTGGTCGGCCATATTCAGCAGCTATTGCAATGCTATCGCCTGGACCCCGAACTGCTGGAACTGGAAATAACCGAAGGTGTGCTGTTGCAGGCAGAACATCAGGCCGAGCAGCGCCTTCTGGAGCTGCGCCGACTGGGATTGCGTGTCTCGCTGGATGACTTTGGCACGGGTTATTCGTCACTCAGTTATCTGCAGCGCTATGCCTTCGATACCCTGAAAATTGACCGCAGCTTTATCTCAAACCTGGAAAACAGCGCCAGGGATAAGGAACTGGTGCGCGGCATTCTGGCTTTTGCCCGCAGCCTGAACCTGCACGTGGTTGCCGAAGGCGTGGAGACGCCGGCGCAGGATCATTTCCTGGCAGCCGAACAGTGTGAATGTGGCCAGGGCTATCTGTATGGTAAACCGATGCCGGCGGCGCAGTTTACCGCGCAGTTTCTGAGCTGCGGGCCAGAAGACCTGGCGGGCTGAGGATGGTCGCCATCTTTTCCGGTCGGATGACAACCTGGCGGATCGGTAATGCTGGAAAGCCACCCCGGGAAAGACAGTCAGACCGGACACTGTCCCGGGTGAACGCTAAAATGCAGCGGGGGAGCAGGGCCTGCTGCTAATGATGAGTCGGAAAAGACAGGCTTCTTTTACTGGCTGCGGTACCCCAGCTCAGCGGAGATCGCATTGGCCGTTGCCAGCAATTTTGAAGTGATCTCCTGACTGATCGCTTCGCCCTGCATAAAGATATCGGGCCCTGAGATATTAATTGCAGCCACCACCTCATCGGCGTAGTTCCGGACAGGGGCCGCCAGTGCAGTGGCAAAGTCGGACTGACTGATCGAAAATCCCCGCTCAGATTCTTCTTTTATCCGCTGGCGAAGTTCAGGCAGGCTCTGCGGATTGGGTTTTGGTACGCCGTCCAGCTGGGTTCCCAGGTAGAGTCGTCCCAGCTCTTCATCGCTAATACCGCTCAGCAATACCCGGCCCAGCGCATTGATATGGCAGGGCAGGCGGGTGCCGACCGGTACATTCACCGACAGCCGCTGTGATGCCAGGGCGCGATAGATATAAATAGTGTCACGACCGTCCCGGATGGCCAGGTGGCAGGAGACCGAAGTCGCATCACGTAGATGATTCAGGTGCGGTGCCGCCACATCGATGATGTCGCGACTGGCTAAGAAGGAAAATCCCAGGGAAACCACGGCCGGACCCAGCTCGTAGGTATTGCGCGCCACTTTCTTCAAATACTGCATCTCTGTCAGAGTCTGAACAATACGATAGATCGAAGAGTTGCTGACGCCCAGATACTCCGCCATCTCATTGGTACTCAGTACGCGCTGCTGATGGCTGAACATCTCCAGAATATTAAGACCGCGTGCCAGTGCCGGTACGGTGTAGTCCTTCTCTGCTGTCTCTGTCACTGAGTGCTCCAAAAAGGGGCGCGATGCCCGGATGTGATAAGTGTTCTTTATTCAAATATAAATGAAATTTTAATATATGGAATAGTCTGGGGTTTTTTGTCCGTAAAATCAATTTTGCGTTGCTATATGAAAAAATATTTCATATGTTTGGCTCTGTAAAAGGCGGTTACTAAACTGCCGCGCAGTTTATTCATATGTGGGTTTAATTGTTCATATATGAATAAAAGAGAATCCTGCAACCAGCAGGTCGAATAACGCCACCGGAGATACATAGGTTTTATCATGACCACCGAGACTTCCAAGCCACAGCAGTTCGTTCTTAAAGCCACCTGTAAAGCAAGCAGCGGTATCGTTGCGGCCGTCACCACCTTTCTTTCTGAGCGGGGCTGCTACATCAGTGAGTTGTCTCAGTTTGACGATCAGGATACCGGCCGCTTCTTTATGCGTGCGGTGTGCCATGTTGAAGCCGGTGAGTGCCAGCTGAGCGATATTCAGGGTGAGTTTGAAGCGGTAGCGGGGCAGTTCGAGATGGAATGGGATCTGCACGCCGTCAACACGCCGACCAAAGTGCTGATCATGGTGAGCAAGTTTGACCACTGCCTGGACGATCTGCTGTATCGCCTGCGCAAGGGCGAGTTGAATATGGAAGTGACTGCAATTGTTTCCAACCACCTGGACCTGCGTCCGATGGCTGAGCGCGAAGGCATCCGCTTTGTTTACCTGCCGGTGAACAAAGAGAACAAGCGTGAGCAGGAAGTTGCGCTGATGGAGATCGTTGAAGAGACCGGTACCGAGCTGGTTGTTCTGGCCCGTTACATGCAGATTCTCTCCGACAACCTCTGCGCTGAACTGAGTGGCCGTGCGATCAATATCCACCACTCCTTCCTGCCGGGCTTTAAAGGTGCCAAGCCGTACCACCAGGCCCACGAGCGCGGTGTGAAACTGATCGGTGCCACCGCGCACTATGTCACTGCCGACCTGGATGAAGGCCCGATCATCGAACAGTCAGTACAGCCGGTAGATCACACTTACGGTGCAGACGCTCTGGTTGCTGTCGGCCGTGATACTGAAACCGTAGCGCTGGCCCGTGCCGTGAAGCTGCATATCGAACAGCGCGTCTTCCTCGACGGCAACAAGACTGTGATCTTCAAATAAGGTGACTGACATGGCCCGAATCATCGACGGTAAACAGCTGTCGGCACAGGTGCTGAAACAGGTCGCTGCTGACGTCGAAGCACTGAAAGCAGAGCTGGGCACAACGCCTGGCCTCGCCGTGGTACTGGTAGGTGAAGATCCTGCCAGCCATGTCTATGTGCGCAATAAGGTACGTCAGGCCGGTGAGGCGGGCATCCGCTCCATTGAACATCGCCTGTCTGCAGATATTTCACAAACAACGTTGAATGAGCTGGTTGAGAGCCTCAACAATGACCCGGATGTCCATGGCATCCTGGTTCAGCTGCCACTGCCGGATCATCTGGATGAGGCGGAGATTATCTCTGCAATCGATCCGGCCAAAGATGTAGATGGCTTCCATCCCCTCAACGTCGGCGCACTGGCCGCCGCTCAGCCGGGACTGATTCCCTGCACGCCGCTGGGTTGCATGATTATGCTGCAGCAGGTGCATGAAGATCTGAGCGGCAAAAATGCCGTGGTGATCGGGCGCTCTAACATTGTTGGAAAGCCGATGGCAGCCCTGCTGCTGCAGGCCAGCTGCACGGTGACTATTGCACACTCCCGTACCAAAGATATTGAAGCGGTTTGCCGTGAAGCTGACATTCTGGTGGCGGCCGTAGGTCGTCCGGAGATGGTTAAGGCCGACTGGGTTAAGCCGGGTGCCACCGTGATTGACGTGGGTATCAATGCCATCGAACGCGACGGCAAGCGCAAGCTGGTCGGTGATGTGGACTTCGCTGATGTCGAGCCCGTTGCCGGTGCTATCACCCCGGTGCCGGGCGGTGTCGGTCCGATGACCATCGCCTGCCTGATGAAAAATACAGTGACAGCAGCGCGCGCGCAGTTGTCTGAGACTCACCCGGCTGCTGCAGTCGGGCAATCCTGAATTCCGGAGGGCACATGCCTTTCTCACTCTTAAAATACGGCCTGAATAACGACTATCCGTTCGAGAAGGATGCCGACCTGCCGGTACCCTCCGAGCTGAAATCCAGCTACGACGTCGTCATTATCGGTGCCGGTGGCCACGGTGTTGCAACGGCTTACTACCTGGCGAAATACCACGGCATTACTAACGTGGCAGTATTGGAAAAAGGCTATCTGGGCGGTGGTAATACGGCGCGTAACACAGCCGTTATCCGCTCCAACTACCTGACGTCTGAAGGTGTTAAGTTCTACAGCGAATCGGTGAGGATGTTTAAAGAACTCTCCCACGAGTTCGATTTCAACATCATGTACACCGAACGTGGCCAGCTGACCCTGGCGCATACCGATGCTGCGGTGCGTTCCTTCCGCCAGCGTACTGAAGTGAACAAGCACTTCGGTGGCCGTACCGAGCTGATCGGTCCTAAAGAGATTCAGGAACTGGTTCCAACGCTGAACATGAACCCGGCCCATATGCCGGTTCTGGCAGGCCTGTGGCATCTGGATGGCGCTACCGCCCGTCACGATGCGGTTGCCTGGGGTTACGCCAAGGGCGCGACCCAGCGTGGCGTCGAGCTGCACCAGCTGACTGAAGTGACGGATGTTATTGTCGAGAATGGCAAAGTAACCGGTGTTAAGACCAACCGTGGCACCATCAAGTGTGGTTGCGCGATTCAGGCGGTCGCCGGTCACAGCTCACTGATGGCGGCTAAGGCCGGTTTCCGTATGCCGATCACCACTTACCCGTTGCAGGCGATGGTCACCCAGCCGGTGAAGCCGTTCCTGGACCCACTGGTCAGCTCCTCAGCACTGCACTGCTATGTACAGCAGACCAGCCGTGGTGAGATCGTCTTCGGTGGTGGTTCTGATCCATACCCGCTGTACAACACCCGTTCTACCCTGGAGCTGAAAGAGAGCCTGCTGGCGCATGCGATCGAGATGTTCCCGTTTATGGCGAACCTGCGCCTGATGCGTCAGTGGGCCGGTATCACGGATATGACCTCTGACTACAGCCCGATTATGGGACTGAGCCCGGTAGAGAACTACTACCTGGATGCAGGTTGGGGAACCTGGGGCTTCAAGTCGACGCCGATCTGCGGCAAGACCATGGCCGAGCTGGTTGCCAGCGGTGGCAAGGTGCCGGATCTGATCGCGCCGTTCGCGATGGATCGATTCGATGTCTTCCGTCAGGTTAACGAGATGGGCGCTACGGCGGCCAGCCACTAATCCAGCTATCAGGCGAGGAACAGCACAATGAAAATTATGCACTGTCCGCTTAACGGACCCCGCAATATCAGTGAGTTCGTGCACGGTGGCGAAGTTCGCGAGATGCCTAACCCGGCAACCTGCAGCGACCGTGAGTGGGCTGACTACGTATTCTATTCCGACAATCAGGCTGGCGTGATCACCGAATGGTGGTTGCACGCGCCTTCCGGTTACTGGTTTATCGCCGAGCGCCATACCGTGACTGATGAAATCCTGAAAACCTACGACCCTTCTGAGATCTTTAACCAGCGCGTTGAATTCTCTAAAGAAGACGCTGCAGCGCCGAAGGAGGCGACAGCATGAGCAATCGTCTTGATGCCCCGATGGGCCTGCTGATCGACCGCGAGAGTCAGGTCAGCTTCAGCTTTGAAGGCAAAGAGTTCAAAGGCTTTGCCGGTGACTCGATCGCCAGTGCCCTGGCGGGTAACGGCCGCTGGGTGATGTCCCGCTCCTTTAAATACCACCGTCCGCGTGGACCGCTGACGATGGCGGGTCAGGATGCCAACACCCTGATCCAGCTGGATAAGGAGCCAAACGTCCTGGCGGATCGCGAACTGGCAGCCGATGGCCTGAAGGTATTCGGCCAGAACTATAACGGCTCTCTCGACAACGACCGTGACGCACTGCTGGGGCACTTCTCCCGCTTTATGCCGGTGGGTTTCTACTACCGTTCGTTCTTCAAAGCGCCATTCATGAAGAACAAGGACACCTGGAAGTTCTGGGAACCGACCATCCGTAAGATGGCGGGCCTGGGCGTGCTGGATCTGGATTTCAAGCCTGAGTACTACGACAAGGCTTACCTGTTCCACGATGTGGTGGTTGTCGGTTCCGGTCCTGCGGGCCTGAGTGCAGCGCTGAAAGCCGCTGATGCCGGTGCCTCCGTACTGCTGGTTGAAGAACAGCCTGTGCTGGGCGGCTCACTGACTTACAACCGCTTTGATGCTGAAGGCAAAAAGGCGGATAGCCTGAAAACTGAGCTGCTGGCCAAGGTTGAAGCTCAGGATAATATCGAAGTACTGGTCGGTGCTGCCTGTAATGGTTGGTTCGCCGATAACTACCTGCCGGTCATCCAGGGCAAGCGGATGTACAAGGTGCGCGCCAAAGAGTGCATCGTGGCTTCCGGCTCTTTCGAGCAGCATGTTGTTTTCCGTAACAACGACCTGCCAGGCGTGATGATGAGCAGCGCGGCAACCCGCCTGATGAAGCATTACGCTGTTAAGCCAGGTAACCGTGCCGTGGTACTGACCGGCAACGACGATGGCTACCTGACGGCGCTGGAACTGAACCAGCAGGGCGTTGAAGTTGCTGCCGTGGTTGATATGCGCGAAGCGCCACAGGACAAGTCCCTGGCGACAGCGGTGCTGGCCTGCGGCATCGAAGTGATGAGCGGTTACACCGTTTATGAAGCGATCCCGACCAAAGGCAACAAACATGTGCGTGCGGTTGATGTACGCCAGATCGTTGGTCGCGGTGCTGTCGCTAAGCACGGTGAAACTATCGACTGTGACCTGGTCTGCATGTCTGCCGGCTATATGCCGGTTTACCAGCTGCTGTGTCAGGCGGGTGGTCAGCTGCGTTACGACGACAATGCTTCCGAATTTGCCCTGAGCAACCTGCCGAAGATCCTGCGCATTGCCGGTTCTGTGAACGGTATCCACGATCTGGACGCGGTACTGGCCGATGGCGAGCGCGCTGCTGTCGAGGCGCTGCAGGCGCTGGGTATGGCGGGCGACGCAACGGCACCGGCGGTTAGCTGCAAGCGTCAGGTTAACTTTGACTGGCCGATCTTCAGCCACCCGAAAGGCAAGGACTTTGTCGATTACGATGAAGACCTGCAGGCGAAGGATATCGTCAACGCGACCCGTCTGGGTTACCGCGACGTTCAGCTGGTTAAACGTTTCTCTACCGTGGGTATGGGACCGTCCCAGGGCCGTCATTCGGCACTGCCAACCGCGCGTCTGGTGGCTGATGCTACCGATCGCACTGTGACTGAAACCGGTGTCACCACCGCACGTCCGCCATTCTCGCCTGAGAAACTGGCGCATGTGGCAGGTCGTATCTTCGATCCGTACCGTCGTACTGCGATGCATCACCGTCACAAGGAGATGGGCGCTAAGATGATGCCGGCGGGTAACTGGCAGCGTCCGGCTTTCTACGGTCAGCCGGAGCAGCGTGATCAGTGCATGCAGACCGAATCCAGCCATGTGCGTAACAAGGTGGGCGTGATTGACGTCAGCACCCTGGGCGGCATTGAGCTGCGTGGTGCCGATGCAGCGGAATTCATGAACCGCATCTACACCTTCGCCTTTCTCAAGCAGCCGGTGGGTAAAACCCGCTACGCGGTGCTGACTAACGAACACGGCGTTGTGATCGATGATGGTGTGGCTTGCCGCATCACCGAAGACCACTTCTACGTGACGGCGACCACCAGCGGCGTCGATCGCGTTTACCGCGAGATGATGAAGTGGAACGCGCAGTGGCGTCTGGATGTAGATATCACCAACGTGACGTCTGCGTTCGCGGCGGTAAACCTGGCCGGTCCGGATTCCCGTAAGGTGCTGGAGAAGCTGGCGAAAGATGTCGATCTGAGTCCTGAAGGCTTCCCATACCTGGCGTACCGCGAAGGCAGTGTGGCGGGTATTCCGGCACGTATGCTGCGAGTTGGCTTCGTCGGTGAGCTGGGCTATGAGATCCACGTACCGGCCCGTTTCGGTGAGGCCCTGTGGGATGCCCTGATCGAAGCGGGCAAAGAGTTTGATATCCGTCCGTTCGGCGTTGAGACCCAGCGTCTGCTGCGTCTTGAGAAGGGTCATATCATCGTCAGCCAGGATACCGATGGCATGAGCCATCCGGGTGAACTGGATCTGGGCTGGGCGGTTAGCCGTAAGAAGCCGTTCTTCGTTGGCTGTCGTTCGGTTGATATCGTGATGGCGCAGCCGCAGACCCGTAAGTTGGTGGGCTTCAAGCTGCCACAGGGTACGCGTAAGCCGGAAGAGGGCCATCTGGTTCTCAACGGTGCTGATATCAGCGGTAACGTGACCTCCTGTGAGTTCTCGCCTTCAGTGGGCGCGATCATCGGTCTGGCCTATGTGGGTATTGGCCAGAGTGAAGTGGGCGAGCGATTCCCGATCCGTGTCGACGGTGGTGAGATCGTGCATGCCGAAGTGGTTGAACTGCCATTCTTCGATCCGGACAACAAGCGTCAGGCGCTTTGATAGAGGAAGCTATGACAATGAGTACGATGACACCTGAATCATTCAGCAAGCGTAGCTTTGTTTATCGTCAGCTGGCGGGCGCTGAGTTCGCTGAAGTCGCTGGCGGTGCGCTGGCGACTGACTTTAAAAACGGTCGTGCCCAGGCGGAGAAATCCGGCCTGCTGGACCTGTCTGTACTGCCACGCACCGGTTTCCGCGGTAGCCGTGCAGCCGAACATCTGAAAGCGGCAGGCCTGCCGGTACCGGCTAAGCCGAACCAGGCGGAGCAGTCTGCCAACGGTGAGCTGGTACTGCGCCTGAGCATGAAAGAGTTCTGGGTACTGGGTTCACTGGCGGATAACGGTGCCGCGATTGACGCGCTCAACCAGCGCCCGCTGCCGGACAGCGATTGCTATGCCCTGTACTGTCAGGACAGCCATAACTGGATTACCCTGACCGGCGCGGCGCTGCCGGAAACTATGGCTAAGGTCTGTGGTGTCGACCTGCGTGAAGCCAGCTTCGCCAGAGGGGCGATCGCCCAGACCTCTGCTGCGCGTATCAACGTGATCGTGGTGAACCATGAAGTGAAGGGCATTCCGTGCTTCTCCATCCTCAGCGACAGCGCCTCTGCTGAGTACCTGTGGGAAAGCCTGCTGGATGCGATGGCAGAGTTCGGTGGCGAGGTGATCGGCAGCAACGCGCTGGCCTGATAACTTCGCTTGTCCGACCTTAAAAGCCCGGAGGGATGTTCAGTCCCTCCGGGCTTTTGGTTTTCTGCCCCGGCGCTGCGGCCGGCAAAGAGGGGGCTTAGCCCTCTGCGGTTTCCAGCGCTTCGTTCATCGCGGTCTGAAGCTGTGTAAAGGCCCGCTCCAGTACCGGCATTAAGCCTGCAATCTGCTGTGGACGCTGCTGTTTGGCATGCTGTTCAATCGTGCGGGCAACATCGCTGAGCGCCATGCCATGCATCGTGGCAGCGCTGCCTTTTATCTTATGCGCCTGAATGGCAATGGCCGGGCAATCTTCACGAGTGACGAGGTCGTGCAGCTGCTCCAGCTGACTTTGCATATCGTCGATAAAGATCGCCGTCAGGTTGCCGATCAGTGTCATATCATGTGTCAGTCCGTCGCAGACGGCGGTGAAGTTGTAGATCGGCAGGTCATTGCTGACCTCTGTGGAGTCCGGCGCCTGGCGCTGATCCGGCGTATCCGGCGTGGTGCCGTTTTCTGGGAGCGGGCTGTCAGGAGACTCGGGGGGCAGGGCATGCTTGCTGATCCAGCGCAGCAGAACCCGTTGCAGCTTTTCAGGGTCCACCGGCTTGCTGATATAGTCATCCATGCCGGCGTCCAGGCAGCGCTCGCGGTCGCCGCGCATCGCATTGGCGGTGAGGGCGATCACCGGTACGGCCGGATTCAGCACCGGCGAGCCTTCTGAGCGGATCCGGCCGGTGGCTTCATAGCCATCCATTACCGGCATCTGGCAGTCCATCAGCACCAGGTCATAGTGCTGCTGGCTGAGTATGTCGATCGCCTCGGCACCGTTCTCCGCCAGACCGGCGACGACGCCCAGCCGTTGCAGTAAACGCTGGGCGACCATCTGGTTCACCTTATTGTCTTCCACGATCAGTATGCGGGCGTTGAATCTGACGAACTGATCGGATGGCATGGCGCTGTCCGTTGGCAGGCGCGGGTCTGAACCTTCTGCGGCGGTTGCGGGGATCGGTGTCAGCGGCAGCTCGATACAGAATGTGGAGCCGATGCCTTTGCTGCTCTGAAACTGAATTTCGCCGCCCATTAGTTCGGTCAGCTGGCGCGTGATTGCCAGACCCAGTCCGGTGCCGCCATAGCGGCGCGTAGCTGAGCTGTCCGCCTGGGTGAACCGCTCAAAAAGATGTACCTGCTCTGACTGGCTCAGGCCGATGCCGCTGTCGCTGATACAGAAGCGGATGCGGGTTGCGTCGGGGGTCTCGGAAACGGTTTCGCACTCCAGTCCGAACTCGCCTTTCTCGGTGAATTTAAGCGCATTTCCCAGCAGGTTATGCAGTATCTGCTGGATTCTGCCGGGATCACCCTGATAGCAACAGTGCGATACCCGGTTGTGGTAGCTAAAACTGAGGCTCTTTTCGGCGGCCCGGAGCTGATAGCCGGTTGTGATCTCCTCCAGTAACCTGCACAGGTTGAAATCCCTGTTTTCCAGTTCCAGCTTACCGGCCTCGATCTTGGAGAAATCCAGGATATCGTTGAGGATGCGTAGCAGGGCATTGGCGCTCTTCTTAACCGTGGTTGCCAGACCTCGCTGCTCGCTATCCAGGTTGGTATCCAGCAGCAGTCCGGTGATGCCGATCAGGCCGTTCATCGGTGTACGTATCTCATGGCTCATATTGGCCAGAAACTCGCCTTTGGCCCGGTTGGCGCTCTGGGCATCATCCCGTGCCTGCTCGATCGAGCGCGCGATACGGTGTTGCTCCGATATATCCAGATGGGTGCCGATCATCCGTTTTGGTTTACCGTCCTCGTGCCACTCCACGACCTTACCGGTATCCAGTACCCAGACCCAGTGGCCCTCCTTATGGCGCATCCTGGCTTCACAGACATAGCGGTCTGAGTCGCCGCACCAGTGGGCTTCCAGGCGCTCGCCAGACAGCTTCAGGTCGTCGGGATGGGCGTTATTCAGCCAGGTATCGATATTGGTTGGCTGCAGCTCCTCCAGGCTGTAGCCGATTATCTCTGCCCAGCGTTCGTTGAAACTCACTTCGCCGGTCTGCACCATCCAGTCCCAGATGCCGACATCAGTGCTTTCCAGCACCATCTCCAGCCGGGTGTTGGACTCCGCGGCGGCCAGTTCGGCCAGTTTTCGCTTAGTGATATTGGTGCGGATGGCAATAAACTGGCTGATCTCTCCTGCCGCATCACGAATCGGCACTATAGTGCTGTCAAGCCAGTAAAGTTTGCCGGATTTAGCCTGGTTGCAGATCTCTCCGTGCCATACCTGGCCGGCGTTGATGGTCTGGTACATCTGCTGGAAGAAGGCGTCGTCATGTACACCTGAGTTGAGGATGCGGTGGTTCTGGCCAATCAGCTCTTCGGCGCTGTAGCCACAGGTGCGGATGAATTTGTCGTTGGCGAAGGTAATCGTACCCTGCCTATCGGTGACCGCCAGGATCGCGTGCTGGCTGAGGGCAAACTCCTGCGCGGCCAGGTCCGCCAGGGCTTTCTCCCGCTGGGTGATCTCTTCATCAAGGCGGTCGATGGAGGTGGTGGTTCTTTGCAGGTTTTCTGCCATCTTGTTGAACGAACGCCCCAGAGCACCGATCTCGTCCGCTCCCAGATCAGGGATACGGTGCTCCAGCTGGCCCCCGCCGACCAGCTCGGCTCCCTGGCTGATCCTCTCAATCCGTTGCAGTAAGCCGCGCTTGAGCAGCCAGTAGAGCAGCGCGATCAGCAACAGCCCGATCGTCAGCATCACGGCGATGGTATAGCGGGTGATCGACAACTCCGGATTCAGGGCTTCCTGGTGATCATAGATGATATTGATCGCCCCCTGCGTTTGTCCCACCGGAATGGGTTTGCTGCGCCATAGCAGGCCGTCCTGTGGACGGAAATGCCCCCGGGCATCGGTAGTAAGCTGGTCGGGCAGGCTGTTGCGGTAGCGGGCGATGATCTTGCCGTCTTCGTCGCTGATCAGGGCGGACAGCACCGGGTTGCCGCTGCTGACCAGCTGATCAACCGCGATCTTCAGGGTTTCCTGCTGGATCGCCTGCCAGTCGGCCGAAACGATAATCCAGCCGATGCTTTCGCCTTCACTCAGCACCGGGCTGATAACCCACTGGGTCAGTTCCCGCTGCAGGTTAATCTCCGTCAGGTAAGGGTCCTGGCCGGGCGATCCGGCGATCACCTGGCGGGAATCGACGGCATCCAGCATCGGGTTATCCGTAATATCCCGCTGTATCAGGCGTTCGCTGAACAGCCTGGTGTTGCGGTGATCCAAGGTGCTGGCCGCGAAGACCCGCCCGTCGGGCCTGGCGACCAGTATGTAGTTAATAAACGGATAGATAGCGGGAAGGTCGTTCAGGACCCGATTAATTCCTTGATTGTCATCCAGATGGAGGGCTTTTCTGATAGCCCGGTTCTGGGCCACGGTCCGTGTAATCTGATTAACCTGGGCCTGCTTGTCCTCGATGCGGGAGAGGGCAAACTCAAGGTTGCCATTGAGCTGTTTCGAAAGGGCTTCTGACAGGCTGCGCCGGGTTTCGCTCAGGAAAAAATAACCCATTGCACTCATTACCAGTGCGACGACCAGTATCCCGGCGAGGATGATCCTTGGGACAAGCTTCATCTGCTACTCCTGTTAAGCTGCACCGGGGACACCGGGAACGATGACGTCTGCATCTGGCCAGCGACTTTACGACTGCATGAGCCAGCCGATAGCCGTCAGACTGAGCCGCGGGTTGGTTAACACCATCAACTGCTTCTATTTGCTGTTTATCGTATCAGGTTAGAGAGGATTTTAAATTTGAACTTTCACCGGGAGTGTCCGCGCGATTTATGCCGCTGAGGCGACAAGGTATAAGCGTCTGTTTTGCGCATTATAAGACTCGCTAATAGTCAGGTTATTACCTTGCCGGACTGACTGAATTTATCAAATATAGGGCCACCAACGCGTTGCATGGCAATTATGCGTCGCGCAGCCGGAGCCTGTCTGCTCCCATATAAACCGAGTTTCCATAAGGATAAAAACATGGCATTTCCCAAGCACTCTCCTTACGTCATTGTTGGCGCCGGTATCCACGGCCTGAGCACCGCCTATCATCTGGCACTGCAACTGAAAGCACAGGGTAAGGGCAGCGGCGCAGATATTATTGTGGTCGATAAGTCCGGTATCAGCGCAGGCGCGACCGGTATTGCCTGCGGCGTTATCCGCAATAACTATTTCCAGCCGGCGATGCGCGAATTGATGGCGCACAGTGTAAAAGTATGGGAGAGCGATCCGGAAGCTTACAGCTATCATCCGGTGGGCTACATGCAGATCAGTCCTGAATCGATGCATGCCGACGTGGCGTCTATCTACGAGCAGCAGCAGGCGATCGGTTACGAGTCCCGCTTTATCGAAGGCGAAAAAGACTGCGCCAACTATATGAAAGATATCTTCCATGACTGGCAGGCGCAGGGTATCACATCGGTACTGCATGAGATGCCGGGTGGCTACGCCAACAACACCAAGGCGATGTACGGCCTGGCGGGCAAAGCAGAAGCCGAGGGTGTACGTATCATGTCCGGTGTGACTGTGACCGGCTTCAAGCACGCCACTGACGGTGCTATCACAGCGGTAGAAACTGACCGTGGCGAGATTGAAACCGACTACGTTGTCATCGGTGCCGGTCCCTGGGCCAAGACTTTCTGGGATATGCTGGAGATGCCGAACAGCGTCGACATCAAGAACCCGAACGATGGCTCTATCGCCACTGATATCCCGATGTGGGTGTACTGGTCGCTGCAGGAAGGCACCCTGGGGGTCGATCCTAAGATGCAGGTGACCAACGACGGCAAGATGCCACCGGTTATTCATGTCGACAGCAATGCACCACTGTACTCAGATGAAGATGGCTCGCTGATCACTGATGAGATGTGGGGTATCTACTACAAGCCTGACTTCCACTTCGGTGGCGTGCAGGGCGGTGCTGCGCCGTTTATCGTCGATAAGCCTGCCGACCAGGTGAAGGTTGATCCGTATGGCCCTGAATCTCCGGAGTTTATCGTAGGTGCCGAGTTCGCCCATATGTGGGTTTCCGCGCTGGCGCACTGTCAGAAGCGTTTCTCCGGCACCATCGTGAAATACAAGGATGAGCCATCCGGCGGTATCGGTTGCTTTACGCCGGACAGCTTCCCGGTGTTCGATACCGTGCGTAAGAACTGTTTCTTTATTGCCGATTCCAACCACGGCTACAAAATGCTGGGCGTGGGTAAACTGGTGGCAGAAGAGATCTGCGGAGACAAGCCTGCGCTGCTGGAGCCATTCCGTCTGTCGCGCTTCGCCGAAGGTAAGCTGCACCCGGTATCTAACAGCCCGTTTCCCTGGAGCTGATTGTCCTGCGATCGTTTTAGCCGCATCACTCTGCCGGCCTTATCCTCGCCGGCAGAGACACTTTGTTCCCTGTATTGAACGTCAGAGGGGTTTCAGAGCATCCGCTGAAGTCCCTTGTTTTTTATGCGTTTTCCGGCTGTCATTCGACGCCGCTCTCTTGATCCCCACCTCTATCTGCGAAATAGTAAGGCGATGGGCTCTCACGCCCCTTTAAGATGCCGGAAAAGGTCCAGCCATGCTGAAGCAGGAAAAGTTTGTCGAACTCAGTGCACTGCGTATTTTTACCGTGGTGGCTGATTCAGAAACCCTCACCCAGGCCGCAGAAAAGCTGGGTATCACGCAGTCGGCTGTGTCCCAGGCGCTGAAGCAGCTGGAAACCCAGATGAATGTCGAGCTGGTGGTGCGGCGCTCGCGGCCGCTCAAGCTGACCGCCAGTGGTCGGGTGATGCGCCGCTATGCCCGCAGTCTGCTGGAGGATCATCAGCGTATGCATGCGGCGGTAGGCATGGCTTCCGAACAGGGCCTGGCGAAGCTGCGGCTTGGCCTGATTGATTCCTTTGCCGATGCGGCGGGGCAGCAGATCCTGGAACAGCTGATGCCCTTTGCCGAGCAGCTGACCCTGCGTACCGGTCTGGTCGGTCCATTGAAAGAAGCGTTACTGGAGCGGGATATCGATATGCTGCTGACCAGCGACCCGATGCAGGACCACCCGGAGCTGGAGATGCTGCCGATACTGCGTGACCCTTTTGTGGCACTGGTGGCGGAAAAACACCTGCCGCAATGTGGCGAAAGTGTTATTCAGCTTGCGGCTAACCTGCCTTTTATCAGCTACAACCGCCAGCTCCGGCTGGGCGGGCTGACTCAGCTGATTGCCCGGCGTCTCGGTATTGAGTTGCCGATTCGTTACGAACTGGATAGCACCACGACCTTGCTGCGTTTTGTGCAGAACGGTCACGGCTGGGCGTTTGCCCCGGCTACCTGCCTGATGCAGAACCCGATGCTGTTGCAGGGGGTGCGGATACTGCCGGTTGAGCCGGGCAGCCATGCCCGCTATATCTGCCTGCTGGCGAGGAAAGGGGAGTTTGGCGACCTGCCCCGGCAGATCGCCCGGATTTGCCGCGATATCTACAGTCAGCAACTGGTACCGCAACTGCCGGTTGCGGCACCCTGGCTGGCCGAGCAGGCGTATCCGATTGAGGAGTTACCAGCACTTTGAATGGCTGAGAAATGCCACCAACTTAGCAGGCAAAGCTAAGCTCATTTTCTTTCCGCTGTAGTAAGTAATTGGCTTTAGGCTTGTTCCATCAAATTCCGATGATCCAACCGGAGTGAATAGTGTTTTGGGTAAAAATGGGCCAGGTTTTACGATCCGTAGCCTGCCTCGCAGAGAGTTATAGTATCGCCTCTAGTAATGGAATTGCAGGTGCCTGCTTTCGACCCTAAACGGACATTATTAGAGTTATCTCCCTAGGGAACTAACGATACTGTTGCCAATAGTAGATTGTTACTCCAGTCCGGATACCTAAAAGTAAAAGTACTGTATGCGAACGCCTCAAGCTGATTTAGGTACCGCATAAATCGTCCAGTTGGTATTCTAGCCGTTTTTGATAGACATAAGGATGTGCCGCTATGGCCAGTATTACCGAGCCTACGGATCTTAGAGCTTTACTTCTCGCTAACCTGCCAGACCCTCAAGTAGACCCGGATACCTTAGAAGCTTTTATTAGTCGCTGGAAAGATGCCGGTGGTACCGAGCGGGCCAACTACCAACTGTTCCTGAACGAACTTTGCGAAGTGTTGGGATTGCTCAAGCCGGAGCCTGCTCGAGATGACCAGCGCGACAACGCCTATGTTTTTGAGCGTCGTGTAACGGAAGAGTTTGTCGACGGCGGTAACACCAAACGCTTTATCGACCTCTACAAGCGGAGCTGCTTTGTCTGTGAGGCCAAGCAATCGGGACTGGCACTAGAATCTGGACGCTGGGACAAGGCCATGCGCAAGGCCTTTAACCAGGCTGAAGGCTATGTAAGGGCATTGCCAGCGGTTGAGGGCAGGCCGCCGTTTATTATTGTGACCGATGTTGGCCGTCATCTAGAACTGTATTCCGAATTCAGCCGCAGTGGAGGCAATTACACCGCCTATCCGGATTCGAACAACTACAAAATCAAACTGGAAGACCTACGCAAGCCGGAAGTTCAGCAGCGCTTAATTGCTGTCTGGAACGACCCGATGGAGCTAGACCCAAGCCGGGTATCCGCACGGGTTACTCGCCAGATTGCCGACAAGTTGGCTGAGTTGGCTAAATCTCTGGAAGCTGCCAACCACACGCCGGAGCAGACCTCCGGCTTCCTGATGCGCTGCCTGTTCACCATGTTTGCTGAAGATGTCGGTTTGCTGCCACATCGTAGCTTCACTGAACTGCTCATCAGGTTGGAAGACCACAAGGCGTTTGCTCCCATGCTGGAGAGCTTGTGGCAAACCATGAATACCGGCGGTTTTTCGCCCATCCTGGAAGACAAGGTACTGAAATTTAACGGTGGACTGTTTTCCGATGCCGAAGCCATTGAACTGAACCGCGATCAGCGCCTGCTGCTAATTGAAGCCGCCAAATGCGACTGGCGATTTGTGGAGCCAGCCATATTCGGTACCTTGCTGGAACGGGCGTTAGATCCCCGCGAACGCCACAAGCTCGGCGCTCACTATACCCCTCGCAGCTATGTTGAACGGTTGGTGATGCCAACCATTATTGAACCACTTAGGGAAGAATGGGAAAACGTACAAGCCGCAGCGGTATCGCTGGAGAGCAAAGGTAAGCATAGCAACGCCGTGGCAGAGATCCGTGCCTTCCATCTACGCCTGTGCAATGTCCGCGTACTGGACCCCGCCTGTGGCAGCGGTAACTTCCTCTATGTCACGCTGGAACACATGAAGCGCCTTGAAGGCGACGTACTGAACGTACTCCACGAACTGGGCGAAAGCCAAGGCTTGCTGGATATGGAAGGTATCACTGTCGACCCGCACCAGTTCCTTGGTATTGAAATTAATCCACGTGCTGCCAAAGTGGCCGAAATGGTGCTGTGGATCGGTTACCTGCAATGGCACTTCCGCACCTATGGCAACACCAATCCCCCGGAACCGGTATTACGTGACTTTCACAATATCGAAAACCGTGATGCCCTGATCGACTATGATAGCCGCAGTGAACTGCTTGATGAAAACGGCCAGTCAGCGACCATCTGGGATGGCCTAACAATGAAACTCAGCCCAGTTACAGGCGGGCTAATTCCAGATGAAAGCGCTCGTATTCCGGTTTACCAGTATCATAACCCCAAGCAATCTGACTGGCCTGAGGCTGATTTCATTGTGGGTAATCCACCGTTTATCGGGGAAAAGCGTATGCGACAAGCTTTAGGCGATGGATATGTTGGTGCTCTTCGCGACACATACTCTTCGTTGCCTGCCTGTGATCTCGTAATGTACTGGTGGCATGTCGCGGCAGAAAGAGTCCGTACCGGAATAAGCAAGCGCTTCGGCTTTATCACCACCAATAGTGTCACTCAACTGAAAAACCGACAGGTAATTGAGCCACATCTGTCATCCAATTTGCACATCACGTTCGCTATCCCAGACCATCCGTGGATCGATGCGGGAGATGGGGCTGCCGTTCGTATTGCCATGACCGTCGCAGCTGTAGAAGCCGAAAACGGATCTCTATTGCTGGTGGCAGAGGAAAACGACTCGGGGGAAGACGCCAAGAATATTAGCTTTACCCAACATTCCGGACAAATTCACGCTAACCTTCGTGTGGGCGCCGCACTCTCGAAAGCTATTACTCTGTCCAGTAATTCATCAGTTGTGTTTCAGGGCGTTAAACTTGTAGGGAATGGTTTCCTTCTCGATGAAACACAGCGTAATAGTTGGATTTCAGTCACTCCGCTCTGGGAACGTTATCTGCCCCGACTAATTGCCGGCGCTGATCTTACCAAAGGTAGGGAAGCACGCTATTGCATTGACTTCTTTGGACTTACTTGCGAACAAGCTGCGGCTGCCTGCCCTCCAGCCTATCAACAGGTGTTGACTGAAGTTAAGCCTATGCGTGATAACAACAACGACCGCTTTTTCAGGGAATACTGGTGGCTATTTGGTCGTGCTCGCGGGGATATGCGAGCAGCATTATCAGGGCTTGATCGCTATATCATTACCAGTGAAGTTTCCAAACACCGTTTTTTCACCTTCGCCTCCACCCAGCGAACTATTGCTGATGGCTCACTAGCTGTAGTCGCATCCGAAAGCGCAAGTTACCTAGGGATACTGAGTAGCAGGATACACGTCCTTTGGGCATTGAGTCAGGGTGGCCGAATGGGAGTGGGGAACGATGCTCGCTGGCAAAACGGCCCTTGCTTTGAGAACTACCCTTTCCCCGACACCAGCATCAAGCAACAGCAGACCATCAGTGCCCTAGCTGAGCACATCGACTCCCATCGTAAACGTCAGCAAGCCGCACACGACAACCTGACCTTGACCGGCATGTATAACGTGTTAGAAAAATTGCGCAAGCAAGAACCTCTGACTTCCAAAGAGAAAAGTATTTACGACGACGGACTAATTGGCATTCTTCGTGAGCTTCATGACGACCTTGACCGAGCCGTTTTAGATTCCTACGGCTGGAATGATCTAGCTGATAAGCTGGTAGGTTTACCCGGTGCGACCACACCGTACCAGGAAAAACCCGAGGCTCAGACCGAAGCTGAAGAGGAGCTGCTGAAGCGGCTCGTGGCACTCAATCATAAGCGTGCCGCAGAGGAGACTCAAGGCAAGATCCGCTGGTTACGCCCTGACTATCAGAATCCAGATTACGGAAAAGAAGGGGCCTCTACTTATGACTCTGTTCAACTTGAGGCGAATGTCACGGTTACTCCCAAAGCAACCAAAGCTAAAAAGCTCACTTGGCCAAAAATCATGCCAGAGCAAATCGCCAGTGTTAAAGACGCTCTCCAGAAAGGCCATTACACTGCCGAAGCCATCACGGCTTTATATAAAAGCCCGAAAACAACCTTACCCAAAGTTCAGGAAGCGCTGGAATCACTCGCATCCCTGGGTCTAGTGACTCACAGTGTCGACCAGTATCAGTTGGTTAGTTAGTGAAGTGAGAGATAGTCCTCAGAACCTTAATTAACTCGATGTCTATACCTGGTTTCATATTGAAACATTCAGGTCTCACTATCCCTGTGGCGGCCTGCTGATATTTCGTTTCGGCTCGATACTGAGCCCGTATGGTCCCGTCTAATGTCCGCTTTGTGCCGAAAGCGGACTACATCCTGGATGGTTAGGCTTTGCAGTAATACCTATCTAGATCGAAGAGTTAATAAGAACCCGGCCGATAAGCCGGGTTCTTTTTTACCTTATGCCAGAGAGATAAATGGTTTGGCCTTCATTTCAGGCGGTGAACTATAGCGATGAAATAGCTATTTAATCGGTTAGGGTATCAGGGCGGTTGGTTTCGCGTACAAAATGGATCGGCAGTGCCCGGCCGTAGAACTGTTTGGAGTGTTCCGGGCGGTTTACCGTGTCGGGATCAGTCATATAGGTTGGCAGGGCGGTAATCCAGGCACCCGGGCCTCTCACTTCCTGTACCCGGTGCAGGGCATAGCGGCCTTTGAACAGCTGCAGGTAGCCTGGCTTCCATTCCAGTTCATAGACCCCTTCTTTATCACCACTGAGTACCCGGTTTACCCCTTCGATATTTTCGTCTTCCACCGAACGGATATTGGGGGCGTATTCAAAGGTGCCGCCCTCTGCAGGCTGTTCCACGGAAACGCTGACCGTGAATTCATTACCGTCGAAGTGCCATGGAAAGTAGTCACCATCTTCGAGAACGCCGTATGGGCAGCGTGCCAGGGGATCGGCCCAGGTATAGATCGGCCAGATACCGAGGCATTCACCAATAAAGCGGGTCATGATGTCATTGTCATACATCGCCAGCATATCGGAGTCTTCAGGGATGATATCGGTATTGATAAATCCGGCGGTACGGTGCTGCAGGAAGCGGTTAGGGTGCTGTTGCGGCAGCTCTGAATCCTCCTTGGTCATATAGGGATTGTGCTTCTGCTCCGAGCGGAAGATGCATGGCATCAGGCGATGGGCTTCCTGTCGCATCCGTTCCTGCGCGTCTGGGCGGACAAAGTCGGCGATGACGCTGCAGCCGATATCGTCTAACTGTTCCCGGCAGCGTGCTACTAGTTCTCGGGTTATTGGATGATCGAGATCGTGGATCGGATAGCTGTCCAGATCGACGATCTGCGCCAGGCGCGCCAGTTGCTGGTCGTAGCTTGCAATGGTGTTTTCTGCTGTTAATGCCGTCATAAGAACCTCACAGGTTTATTTTTGTTCTGGCTCTATATTCGCTGTGGGAGAAACTTTGCGTCCAACGCAGAAAAATGGTCGCGAAGATCGGTTTTTTGAATGGGGCTTAATTGGCGGGGGCTGCGAGCGCGCTTTATAAGAACGATGGAAGTTTTTGATTTTTCGAAGTGTGATTTTCAATACTAAACGACTGCCGGTCTGCTTTGTTGCGGCTTTAGGTGCTGATTTTCTCACTGAAGATGAGATCGGCGTTTTAAAGTTGGTCGGCACAGATAAAGAACCCAGCCGATTGGCTGGGTTCTTTGAGGGGATTATGCGCTGGCTGTTGCTTCAGCCTATTGTGGCTGAAGTTGGGCGACTGGCTCTTCGTTGAGCGCCCGCCAGATAGAGATAGCCATCAGGATGACCATCATGGCTGAAGGCAGGCCGGCGCAGATTGAGGCGGTCTGCACTGTCTTAAGACCTCCGGCGACCAACTGGCCTGCTGCGATAGCGCCGACGGCCAGTCACCAGTTCATGCGGCTGATCTGCGTTGCTTCCAAGCTGCCTCGTGAGCTTAAGGAACAGGGCTCCAGCGTGCCGGAATCCGTTGAGGTAATGAAGTTAGTCAGCAGTAGCAGGGATGCCTGGTTCGACATCCCTTGGAAATCGAAATTTAGTCGTCCTGGGCCGGTGCCGCTGTATTCAGGCCTCCTTCCTGTGCCACCAGAGACATCAGCCAGCGTCTGAAACACTCTACGCCGGATTTCGGACGCTGTTGCTGGTCGGGTTCCAGCATATAGAACTGGGACTTGGTGATCAGTGTGGTATCGACCGGCGGTACTAACAGGCCGCTGTTTAGATAGTCATCGACCAGGTTGGCCCAGGCCAGTGCCAGTCCCTGCCCGTTCAGAGCTGACTGAATCACCAGCGGATAGTTGTTGATATTCAGCCGACGGGTGCTGTCCGGTGGCGCTGGCAGGCCGCTCTCCCGAAACCAGTCGGTCCAGCTGACCCACTCCTCATTGACTTCCAGCGACAGCAAGGTGCCCTGGGTCAGGTTTTCCGGGTCTCTGAGCTGGGGGTTTTTCTCCAGATAGGCCGGACTGCAGACAGGAAAAACCGTTTCGCTGAACAGCGGCGTGACCTGCAGGTCCTGCGGCGGCGTGCGGCAGTAGAACAGGGCGATATCGAATTCGCTCTGCCTGACATCGCGCAGTGAGTCCACCGCCAGAATACGCAGGTCGATCTCCGGGTGCAGTTCCTGAAACTCACCGTAACGGGGCAGTAACCAGAAAGAAGCCATGGCGTTGGTGGTGACGACCGTCACCTGCTGGTCGCCCTGCCACTGCAGGATATCGCCGGTAGCCCCGGCCAGCAGCAGCAGCGACTGCTGAACGCTGTCGTAATATTCCGCCCCGGTGGTTGTCAGGCTGAGGGCGCGCTTGTCACGGATAAACAGGTTGCGGCCGAGATAGTCTTCCAGATGACGGATCTGGCGACTGATGGCGCCTTGAGTGACGCTTAATTCATCCGCCGCGCGGGTAAAACTTAAATGACGTGCAGCCGCTTCAAAGGCCACCAGGCTATTGAGCGGCGGTAGTGGTTTGATTCGCATCGCCTTCACCCCAAGGCATATGAACGAAAAGCCCGCTACCAGGCGGTAACGGGCTCTCTGGAATTTCCTCTCAGGCCGATTGAGCGACATCCGGTCGCTCAATCGGCTGATCAGTTTATTTAATCACACCGCCGCAGTGGTCGCATCTTCCTCTGCGACACGGTGCAGTTGCGCGATCGGCTCATCGCGCAGGGCGCGCTGTATCGACAGGGCCATCAGAATCACCAGCATTGCAGCGGGCAGGGCGGCACAGATGGTGGCGGTCTGTACCGTCTTAAGTCCGCCGGCCCAGAGCAGGCCGGCGGCGATGGCGCCCACCATGATGCCCCAGATGACGCGACTGGCTTGCGGCGGTTCCAGGCTGCCTCTTGAGCTCAGGGTGCAGAGTACCAGGGTGCCGGAATCTGCCGAGGTGACGAAATAGGTCACCAGTAACAGCGTTGCCAGTGCGCTCAGCACGGTGCTGACGTTCGCGCCGGAATGTTCCTCGATCTTGTCGAACAGGGTAAAGATCGCCTGGGTTGAATCCGCTTTAGTGGCGGTCAGGATAGCGCCGCCTTCAAACTTCGCCGCATCATCCGTCAGTTGCTGGGTTTCCACCTGAGCCTGATGGGCGGCGCGGTCATCGTGTTCATACTTCAGCGCAGCACCGCCAAAGGAGGCGATCCAGAAGAAGCCGAACAGGGTCGGTGCCAGCAAAGCGCCACCCACCAGTTCGCGAATGGTGCGGCCCCGGGAGACGCGGGCGATAAACATGCCGACAAACGGCGCCCAGGTCAGCCACCAGGCCCAGTAGAAGGCGGTCCACCAGTTCTGCCACTGAGAGTCTTTCTGGGCATCGCTCCACAGGCTCAGGCCGATGATATTCTGAGCGTAGTCTGCGGTGCCTTCGAGATAGGTATGCAGGATGTAACGGGTCGGGCCAAACAGCAGCACGCCGGCCAGTATCACCAGCGACAGCACCATGTTCCAGACAGAGAGCAGGCGGATACCACGACCGACTCCGGACATCACCGACATGATCGCAATCAGCGAGATTACCGTGATCATAATGATCTGGTTAGTGATGCTGACCTCAATACCGAACAGTTTTTCCATGCCGGTGCTCATCTGCACCACACCGAGTCCGAACGAGGTGGCAATACCAAAGGCGGTAATGGCAACAATCAGGATATCGACGAAGTGACCGAGCCAGCCGTTCAGGCGTTGCTCACCGAACAGGGGGATCAGTGCCGAGCGGATAGTCAGAGGCTTGCCTTTGCGATAGGAGAAGTACGCCAGGCCCAGGGCGGTCATGATGTACAGTGCCCAGGGATGCAGTCCCCAGTGGAAGAAGCTGACCCGCATCGCGGTCTGTGCGGACTCTTCACTCAGAGAGGTCTCCGAAAAAGGGTTACCGGCATAGTGCCACATCGGCTCGGCCACCGACCAGAACAGCAGGCCGATCCCCATGCCGGCGCTGAACAGCATCGACAGCCAGGAGCCGAGGCTGAACTCAGGTTTCTCGTTGTCTTTGCCCAGTCTGATATTGCCAAAACGGCTTAGCATCAGATAAATCAGGAAAACCAGGATGCCTGAGGCCATTGCCAGATAGAACCATTTAAAATGGTGGAGGATATCGGTTGATATTTCGCTGAATAAAGCCCCGGCTTTATCCGCTAAAACGCCACATGTGATGACAAAACCGATAATTAGTATTTTTGATATCAGGGTGACGGTGGGGTCTATACCCCGAAATATCCCACTATCAGTGCGCATTTAAAGCTCTCCGTTTTTATTATTATCTGATCGCTTTTAAGTGGTCTTTGTCGTCCTCTGTCTTTCTAAAAAACAGCGTCAGAAATAGACGTTAAAAGCAGTACAGCATGACTGAATGGAATGGAAAGCCCCGCTATGCAGCGGCGGGGATTCGTCCATTCTTCTTCAGGGAACACATATTGGTTAAAACATTGATCTGCATCAAACGACTTTTCGGCCGTTGTTGGATGAGCTTTGGTAATGATGTCTGCACGGCTTCCAGCGCTACTCAGATGTAGCCGGTGATGCCTGCCTGAGTTGTGACCAGACCATTAACAACGCCGCGCCAATAACCAGAACGCCGCCCAGCAGGTTATTGCCACTCAGAGTCTCCTGCAGCAGTAACCAGGCCCAGAATACCGAAGCAATCGGCTCGACTGTGGAATAGATCGCCACATCAAATTGCCTGCGGATAATACCGATTCCCTTAATCAACAACAGAAACGGAATAAAGGTCGAGACAATACCCAGTGCCAGGGAGGCGCTCCAGCCCTGATAGGATTGAGGCAGTTCGGCATAGCCGAGGATAGCGGGGATGGAGAACACCGCGGCACCGCCAATCAGTGTCCAGGCCGATGATCCCAGCGCATCGCCCGGCGGCATAAAGCGGGGCGCGCCCACCAGATAAGCGCTGTAGAACAGTGCGGCGCCAAGGCCGAACAGCATGCCGGCCGCCGAGCCGGAGAAGTTGCCATCCAGGGTGCAATAGATGCCAAACAGCGCGCCGCCCAGCGCCAGCAGCTTCAGTGCGGACAGCTGCTCTTTACGGCGTATCCAGCCCTGCAGAAAGACAAACAGTGGGTAAAGGCTGAGCAGCATCACCGTCAGGCTGACACTGATATGTTGCAGGGCCAGGAAATAGCAGAGTGAGGCAAAACCGTTAAATATTCCCAGTACGCCGGGGCCTGCCCGCAGGCGGCCGGTTTGGCGGGGCAGCAACAGCAGTAGCAGCAGGCTGGGAATCAGAAAGCGCAGCCACACCAGGCCCAGGGCGTTGGCGCCATCGGCATAGACCTCTCGGGCGAATATCGGTTGCAGGCTGAAGCCAAGGGCGGCCAGCAGAATAAGCAGGGCGCCCTGAAGGTAGTGTTTCATGTTGATCCTTAGCGAATGAAGGTGTGTTCAGGTGCTGTTTGGCGGGTATCCGTTGCATCGTCAGGGTATTGACGGTCTCTTTCAGGTATTACTAAAGATCATCTTATCTGTTTATTTTTTCTGTACTCTGGCCGGTGCTGTCTCGCGGGCCTCCTGCAGCGGCGGGCGATATTACTCTCAGCCACAGGCTTAATGCGCCCTTTGCGGTCGTTATTGGTATGCGCTGTTCGCAATCAGAACAGTTCCGCCGGTGGCCGTGTCTGCTCTTGTAAGTTGATGAGTTTTGCTCATGACCTCAGAGCCGAAAAATCGTTTTTTTCGGTTTTTTTTTCTTCGTACTATCACTCTCAACCAATGGAAATTTACAAATTGCGGCGCGCGGGCCCAAGCCGGCGCCGCATATCTAATAAGAACAACGGTTCCCTGAATTAAGGTAGAGAGTTCAATGACAACTAAAACAACCACTTCCCGTATCCCGATGGCGACCCTGGACGCCGTGCGCCAGCCAATCGCCGAAGCCAATGGCATGCCAAACGCGGTCTATGACGATCCGGCACTGTTTGAGTACGAGCGCGATCATGTACTGGGACGCAACTGGGCGGGGCTGGAGTTTGCCAGCGAGCTGCCAAAGAATGGCTTTGCCAAGCCGGTTGATTTTATGGGTCTGCCGCTGGCAATCATGCGTAACCGCGATGGCGAACTTAAGGTATTTCATAACATCTGCAGCCACCGTGGCATGATTTTGCTGCGTGAAGAGACCGAAGTGGAAGGCATGGTGCGTTGCCCTTACCACTCCTGGACCTACGACCTGAACGGCAACCTCAAGGGCACGCCTCATATCGGCGGTGTTGGCAAACATAAGGCCGAAGGCTTTGTGTGCGAAAAGCATGGTCTGAGGGAAGTGCGCAGTGCGGTATGGAACGGCATGATCTTTATCAACCTGTCTGGTGATGCGCAGCCATTTGAAGACTTTATCGCACCGCTGGTACAGCGCTGGGAAGAGTTCACCGGTAAGGGTGGTTTTGAGAAAGTTGTTGTTGCACCAACCGGCAGCAGCATGGAACTGACCGTCAATGCCAACTGGAAGCTGGCGGTGGAGAACTACTGTGAAGCTTACCACCTGCCCTGGGTACACCCGAGCCTGAACACCTACTCGCCGCTGGATCAGCACTACAACCTGATCGTCAATGACGATATGTCGGGCCAGGGCAGCTACACCTATAACCTGTCCGACGTGGCCGGTACCAGCCTGCCGCAGTTTACCGACTGGCCGCAGGATAAGATCCGCCAGGCTGAGTACATCTCTCTCTATCCGAACGTGCTGCTGGGCGTTCAGGCAGACCATGTTTTTGCCATCATCCTGCAGCCTCAGGCCAATAACCGCACACTGGAAAAACTGCAGCTGGCCTATGTCGGTGCAGAAGCAACGGGCGATAAGTATGCAGCCTGCCGCTCGGCGGTACTGGAAAGCTGGAAAGTGGTCTTCGGTGAAGATGTATTTGCCGTTGAAGGGATGCAGAACGGCCGTAAGTCACCGGCCTTCACCGGAGGTGTGTTCTCGCCGGTGCTGGATGGGCCAACCCATCACTTCCATACCTGGGTGGCCGAACAGTATGCAAAAGACGCTGAATAAGAGATCCGCTTCAGCTCAGATGGCTGCGGTTTGATAGCGCAGCCATCGTATTGGCAGCGGCCTGAGGGCCGCTGTCCTCAATAACCATAACAAGAAGCTCCGAAAGCCATGACTAACCCAACAAATCACTGGCAGAACTATATCGGCGGCCACTGGGTCGATGCAGAACAGACCCTGGATATCGATGATCCTGCGACAGGTGCCGTGTTTGCCAGTATCGCCTGTGCCGATAAAAATGATGTTGATCGTGCCGTCGCTGCGGCCCGTCAATGTGTTGACTCCGGTGTGCTGAGTGACTGCCGTCCGGTTAAACGTGCCGAGCTGTTGCAGCGTATCGCGGCAGAGATTCGTAAAATCGCCGACAAGGGCGCGCCTCTGCTGGCGCGTGAAAACGGCAAAACCCTCAACGATGCCCGTGACGAGTTTCTGATTGCGGCCCGTTATTTTGAATACTATGCCGGTATGGCAGACAAGATCGAAGGCAAGTCGATTCCGCTGGGTGCGGACTACGTCGACTTTACCGTCTACGAGCCGGTCGGTATCTCGGCTCAGATTGTGCCGTGGAACTTTCCGGTGGATATCTGTGCGCGCTCGCTGGCGCCTGCACTGGCCGCCGGTAATGCCGTTATCGTGAAATCGCCTGAAATCTCTCCGCTGGGTATGACCTGGCTGGCTTCCGCCTGCCATCGTGCCGGTCTGCCGGAGGGTGCCCTGAGCATCATCTGTGGCTACGGCCATGAAGCAGGCGCTGCGCTGATCGCCCACGAGGATATCGACCAGATCGTCTTCACCGGTTCGGTCGCGACCGGCCAGAATATCCTGCGCTCTGCGGCTGAAAGGGCGATCCCGAGCGTGATGGAACTGGGTGGCAAATCGGCTGCGGTGGTGTTCCCGGATGCGGATATGGATCAGCTGCTGAGCAGCGTCAAGTGGGGCATCTTCTTCAATGCTGGCCAGGTCTGCTCGGCGATGTCGCGCCTGCTGGTGCACCGGGATATCTATGACGACGTAGTGGCAAAAGTGACCGAACTGGCACAGAGCCTGAAAGTGGGCAACGGCATGGATAATGCCGACCTGACGCCGGTGGCTTCGGCCCGTCAGCAGCAACAGGTACTGCGGATGTGCGATCAGGCAGTGGCTGAAGGCGCACGCCTGGTCACCGGCGGTCAGGCCCCGGCGGATCGTAAGGGTTACTTTGTCGAAGCCACGGTATTCGCTGATGTCACACCCGAGATGAGCATCTTTACCGATGAGGTGTTCGGTCCGGTGATCGCGATTACGCCGTTCGATAGTGAAGAGGAAGCATACGCGCTGGCGAATGGGACCGACTACGGTCTGGTCGCCGGTGTATTCACCCACGACCTGACCACCACCATGCGCGCAAGCCGTGCCCTTAAGGCTGGTCAGGTATTCGTCAACGAGTGGTATGCCGGTGGCATCGAAACTCCATTTGGCGGTATCAAGCTGTCCGGGTTCGGCCGGGAAAAGGGCCAGGAAGCCCTGTACAGCTATGTAAACACCAAGAATGTGGCGATCCGCGTCAGCAAATAACGAACTGAAAGCCCCGGGCGCGGCCGCGAAGGTTCTGGCCGCGTCACTATAAGAGGTGCCCCCATGAAGAAGTGGCTCTGTGTAATCTGTGGACTGATCTATGACGAGGCCAAAGGCTGGCCATCCGATGGTATTAACCCCGGCACGCGCTGGGAAGATGTACCTGAAGACTGGATCTGTCCGGACTGTGGTGTCGGCAAGTCTGATTTCGAGATGATCGAGATCACGAATACTGCCGTTGCGGATGCGGTGGCTGAAGCTCAGCCAGCGAAGGAAGCGCCGATCGTAATCATCGGTAGCGGATATGCCGGATACAACTTGGCCGAAGCCCTGCGTCAGCGCAACAGTGAGAGAGAGATCGTCCTGTTTACCGCCGATGATGGTGCCAACTACTCCAAACCGGGATTATCCAACGCACTGGCGCGGGATAAATCGGCTGACGATCTGGTAACCGAAACGGTCTTCGAGATCGAACAGCGACTGGGTATGCGTATCTATGCCCGCTGTAAGGTGCAGTCGATCGATGCCGAAGCACATCTGTTGCACACCGACTACGGCATCCAGGCATACAGCAAACTGATTCTGGCGACCGGCGCCGCGCCGATCCGGCTGCCATTGCAGGGTGATGCTGCTGATGAGGTACTCAGCGTCAACGACCTGGAGGACTACCGCCGTTTCCGTGCTCAGCTGGAGCCGGGCAAGCGGGTTGCTATTATCGGTAATGGCCTGATCGGCTGTGAATTTGCCAATGATCTGGCCGCTAAAGGCTATCAGGTGTCTGTGGTTGGCCTGACTGGCTGGCCGATGGATCGCCTGCTACCGCAGGAGATCGGCCAGCAGTTGCAGCACAACCTGGCGGGATTGGGTGTCGACTGGCACCTCGAGAATACGGTTGCCTCGGTAGACAAAGCCGCGTCTGGCTACAGCCTGACACTGTCCGGCGGCGAAAAGATCGAAACCGATCTGGTGTTGTCTGCGGTAGGACTGGCACCTCGCACCGAGCTGGCAAAGAGTGCCGGTATCGAATGTAACCGCGGCATCGTGGTGAACGGGGGACTGCGCACCAGCGTGGCCGATATCTATGCGCTGGGGGATTGTGTCGAGATCCAGGGGCAGCTGCTGCCTTATCTCGCGCCGATTAACTTTGGGGTGCGGGCACTGGCCGATTGTGTATTGGGCAGACCGACCATGGCGCAGTATCCATTGATGCCGGTGATGGTTAAAACCCCGGCGTTACCGTTGACCCTGGTCGCTCCGGCCGCAGGGCAGGTCGGGCGCTGGCAGGTGGAGGGCGGCGAAGGCGGGATGCGGGCTTTGTTTGTCGATGACCAGCAACAGGTGCATGGCTTCGTACTGGCAGGTGACCTTACCTCCGAGCGGCAGCAGTGGACCGACCGGATCACACAGCAACAGGCCCTGTCCGTTGCCTGATACCCTGACGTCGAACCTGACTTTGAGCCTATAACGTTCTTTTGATGTAACGCGCTCCGCAGTATCCACTGCGGAGCAACCTCAACCCACAACCCTGAACAGACTCATCTAGCGCCTACCAATGACCTGAAAGCAGCCCCTGTGCGTCTGCGACGCATCAGTGCTGCCTGAAATACGCACAAGCCGGGAAAGGGCACCTGAAAAGTAGCCGTGCTGACCCCGATATAAAACCCAACATCCGGTAACGGCATTATTTACACCGTTGCCAACAATAATAATGAGCAGGCCAATGACTAACATAAAACTGCCGGTCGATGACCACAGTTGCGGTTGGTATGAGATCTTACCGCAACCATTGCGAGAGCAGGGGGCCGAGCCCCGGCCCCTGCGCGGTATACAACAGACAGACTGGCTGGTGATCGGCGGTGGCTTTGTCGGCACCGCAGCCACTCGACGCCTTGCCGAGCTGAACCCCAATGACCGGGTTGTCCTCGCGGACGCCCAGGCGATCGGACATGGCACCTCTGGACGTAATTCCGGCTTTATTATCGACCTGCCCCATAAGGGCGATCTGGAAGGGCCGGATATCGAGCGTAAGAAGAAATTTATCGCCCTGAACCGCGCCGCGATCAGTTTTCTTGAAGAACGGGTACAGCAGCACAATATCCAGTGCGACTGGTCCCATGCCGGAAAGTTGCAGGGTGCGGTGAGTGAGCGTGGGGTTAAGTTTCTTGACCACTTTCGCCAGCTTCTTAAGGAGATGGACGAACCGCATGAGGTGCTGGACCGGCAGGCCTTAAAACATAAGGTCGGGACTGACTACTACGACAGCGCACTGTACACCCCGGGCTGCATACTGATGCAGCCGGCGGCGCTGATGCGCGGCATGCTGCAGCATATGCCGGAGAACGTTACGACCTGGGAAAACACTCCGATAGAAAAGCTGGAGCGACGTAACGGCGTCTGGATTGCGAAAACCCGTGACGGTGAGATTCAGGCGAAGAAAGTGCTGCTGGGGACCAATATCTTCACCGAACAGCTGGGCTTCCTGAAATCCCGCATGTTGCCGATTATGACCTTTGCCAGCATGACCCGGCCGCTGACTGATGCCGAGCTGGCAGCTTACGGCGGAACCCTGGACTGGGGCCTGACACCGGCTGACTACGCCGGCACTACCCTGCGTATGACACGCGACCGTCGCCTGATTGTGCGCAATCAGTATCGCTATGTACCGTGCTACGGCAGCAGTTTTGAAGAGCGCCAGAAGATCCGGCAGCAGCACCGGGAAGCGATGGATGTACGCTATCCGATGCTGAAAGACCTGCCGTTTGAGTACACCTGGGGAGGGGTCTGCACCTTGTCCCGTAACTACACCTCATTCTTCGGCGAGCTGGAGCCGGGACTGTTCGCGTCCTGTTGCCACAACGGTGTCGGTGCCGCACGCGGGACTATCTCCGGAAAACTGCTGGCGGAACAGGCATCCGGTGGCGATTCGCGCCTGCTGCGCTATATGCGGGAAGTGTCTGGTATGCCCGCATTAGTGCCGCCGAAGCCATTTCTCGGCGTCGGTGTTCGTGCCCGTCTGAAGATGGCGGAATGGGTCAGTCGCAGCGAAGTCTGATCCAGTCCTCATCTCAGTGCGGGTGCACGGAGCCTTGGCCTGCACCGCAGGCCCTTTTTATTCCATGCCGGTGCCAGCATTGCGCTGTCACCGGCGTTAAAAATCTGGTTAAGAGAACCATTCGATGACCAAAGCAAGACTGATTAAACACAACGAACTTGAGTTTCAACATCGGGGCGGGCCGCCGGGCAGCGCTTCTGTGGCCCGTGCCGTGGGCCCCGATATCAGCAACAGTATGGCCGCCGGTTTTGCCCGTTTTGATGGCTGCGAGATCAGCTGGACACTGTTGTACGATGAAGTCATCGTGGTGATGGAAGGAACTTTCCGAATCCGTACCCCGGAAGCGCTGCTGGAAGCGAAGCCGGGGGATGTACTCTGGTTACCGGACGGTACCGAGTTGAAATATGAAGGTGAGCAGGCACTGATCTTCTATGCCGTGCATCCGGGGGACTGGAAAGAGCGGTTTGGCATCGAACCCTGAAAATACGCTACCCCGTTGGCAAGCGCCTCTCGTCTGACTATTGATGATATGTCGGAATGAAGGTGCTGAGATTCAGCACTGTCCGGGACTACGAAGCATCACTTCACAACGCCAGTTGGGGCGCCGCGATGTCAGGTTTCAAATACAGGGGGAGTCGTAACTGGCTAATTCGGTATCCGCAGGAAGCGATATCTTCTCCGCCCTGCGGTCTGCGTCGATCTGACGTCGGTATGCGGCAGGTGTCAGGCCCACCATCTTCTTGAATTCACGTGTCAGGTGGGCCTGGTCATAATAGCCGGCGATCAGCGCCTGCTCACTCAGGCTGGTCTTCTGACTGCTGGCTTTAATGACCTGCCGGGCCCGCCCGACGCGGGCAACCTGGCAATAGCGCTTAGGTGTCATTCCTACCTGATGGTTGAAAAGGCGTTCCAGCTGGCGCTGGCTCAGGCAGACCTGTGCTGTTAGCTGATCCAGCGTGTGGGCGGGCGCGCATTGCCGCAGCCAGTTGACCGATTTCTTAATCGCCGTATGGACCTGATCGGCTGCGCAGAGTCGTTCCAAAAGCCATCGGTTAAGACAGTGCAGGCGTTGCTCGATCAGGGGGCGTTCGGCGAGTTGCTCGTGCAAGCTGTGCCAGTGTGAAGCCTGCCAGATATCGGTTGCCGGAAGGATTTCCTGAAACAGTTCGCACATGGGTTGCTGAACGAAAGGGTAGGCCATCCCCGGGTAAAAATGGATGCCGATCATATCGATTCTTTTGCCCGGCATAAATGCGGTGGTCTGAGTCGTGGGGCCGCGGTAGAGTGCCGCATCGGTGAATGGCTGCTGATTCAGGCAGACCGCATCGGAAAAGTTCAGGATCAGACAGCTACCGCCGTCACCCGGCAGGTATTCTGTCGTGCGGCTTACCGCGGCCACCGGTCTGGATATCGTCCAGTAGTGCTTGATAAAGGGGCGCAGCGCTTCAGCCGGGTGGTGGAGCTGGAAGTTGAGATAGGATCTGTCCTTCATCGAATATGCCCGGTGGTTGCTGTGAAGGTGGTGACAGTGTAACACCGGCCCGGAAAGCCGGGCCAATGTTCGGTCACTCTGAGTTTCTGGTTAATCTGCGGCTTCGAGCATTGCGTGATCTTTAAAACTGATCGCGATCCGGTTCCAGCTGTTAATGGTCACGATGGCTAATGTCAGGTCGACCAGTGCTGTTTCGCTGAATTGCTGCCGGGTTTGCAGAAACAGCTGATCGCTGATCTCTGTACTGGCAATCAGGGTATTGGCCTCGGCCCAGGCCAGTGCGGCCTGTTCCTTATCGCTATAGAAGGGACATTCTCGCCAGACGCTAAGGCAGTAGAGGCGCTGCTCCGTTTCTCCGTCCTTGCGGGCTTCCCGGGTGTGCATGTCGATGCAGTAGGCGCAGCCATTAATTTGCGATACCCGCAGTTTAATAAGGTGCAGTAATGACTTCTCCAGAGTGCCTTTAAGCTGGCATTGTGCGAGGTATTTTTCCAGCCCCATCATGGCCTGAATCGCTTCGGGAGATTGGGTGTGATAATCCAGACGTTTGCTCATAACTGACTCCATTGCATGGTTGAATGAAGCCAGCTTAAAGTGGCGCCGGACTGCAGGATTGTATAATTCCGACATGCTCGCAGGAACCGTCAGGCCGGATCAGGTTCCCGGGCAACCAGGGTGCAGTTTCGGCCGCGGTCCTTGGCGGCATAGAGGATCTCATCTGCCTGCGCCAGCAGGCTGTTCTGCATGAGGTCGGTATCGTCCGGGTCAATCAAGACAACGCCTATGCTCATGGTGATCTCCAGCGACAGCTCATCGATCTCGAACGACTGATCCGAGATGGCGTGGCGAATGCGTTCGAACAGCTGAAACCCCTGGGTATGTTCCGCAGTCAGTACGATCAGAAACTCTTCACCGCCGTAGCGGCCGATATGGTCATAGGGCCTCAGGGTCTGGCTCATCCGTTTCGAGACTTGTTGTAACACCTGGTCGCCGGTGAGATGGCCGTGGCTATCATTTATCTGCTTAAAATGGTCTACATCACAGAGGCCGATGCACAGTGGCTGATGCTGGCGCTGGCTCCTGGCGACCTCCTTTGTCAGTGCATCCATCACTGCGCGCCGGTTCATCAGGCCGGTGAGTTCATCGTGATTGGCCTGATACATCAGGTGGTCTTTCATCCGCAGCAGTTCCTGCTGCAGCTCAAGCATCCTTTTTGCTACCTGCAGCCGTGCTTGCAATTCTGCGATCTCAAACGGCTTTGCGATGTAGTCATTGGCACCGGCACCGAGTCCTTTAACAATATCCTCAGTCTTGCTGCGGGCCGTCAGCATAATGATAAAGCGAGGCTCATCGCCGGCCTGCTGGCGTACCCGCTGGCAGAGGGTCAGTCCGTCAATGCCCGGCATCTCCCAGTCCAGCAGTAACAGCTGTGGCGCATCATCTTGCTGCAACAGTTGCCAGGCCTTGAGTCCGTCTTCAGCTTCAACAGGATCAAACCCCCATTTACGGGTGACCGATGCGAGTATCGTCCTTGATGTCAGATCATCATCAGCTATCAGTAGCTTCAAAGTACTGCCTCTTCAATTTCGGCTTTTAGTTGCGTAAATCGGTTTTCAAGCTCAGCAATACCCCGCTGGAGGCTGCTTAACTCACCGCTTTTTCCGGCGTTTTCCAGCTGACCGGCCAGCTGGGCGAGTGCGCAGCCTCCGATATTGGCTGAGGCACCTTTAATCTTGTGAGTCAGGGAGATCGCCTGCTCAAAGTCGCCGGAAGTCAGGTATCTTCTGAGCTGATCAATCTGTGTGGTCATATCGCTGATAAAGCCCTGTGCAACATTGCGGATAAGTTCGGGGTCATTGAGCAGGCGTTCGCTCATGGCGGAGTAATCAAATATCACGGGCAGCGTTTCTGCTATATGGCTGGTTTCGCCGGCATCCGTGTTTTCAGGTTTATCAGTAGTGTCATCTTCTCCGGATGCCGCTATCGGTAACCACTTGCGCAATGCCTGCACAAGATGCTCCGGTTCGACCGGTTTGCTGATGTAATCATCCATACCCGCCGCCAGGCAGCGTTCCCGGTCGCCCTGCATGGCATTCGCCGTCATGGCAATAATCGGTATATCCGGATTGGCGGCCTGGGTCAGGCCACTGCGAATACGTTGCGTCGTTTCATAGCCATCCATCTCCGGCATCTGGCAATCCATAAATACCAGGTCAAATGCTTTCACACTCAGACAGTGCAAGGCTTCCTGACCATTCTCCGCGATCGTGACCGAGAGGCCGAAACTTTCCAGTATTCCACGGGCGACAAGCTGGTTAGTCGCATTGTCCTCCGCGACCAGCACCTCTGCTTCGAAGTGATTTTCATCTGTGCCTGACAGCGAGGGGGCCAGCAGGGTATCCGACGGGATATGGGCTGTCATAAGCAGGCTGTTAAACAGTTGAGACTGGTTGATCGGCTTGCTGACAAAGCCATCCAGGCCATAGCTGTTGAGGTTTTTTAACCGGCTACGCACCGAGTGCGCCGCCATCAGGACGCATTTGAGTGTTGCGAAGGCAGGGTCTTGCTTCAGCGTCTGACAGAAATCCAGGCCGCTTTTTTCCGGCATCTGAAAGTCGATTAATGCGGTTGTAAATGGCTGCCCGCATTCGAGCGCCTGTTTCAGTAGCTGGCTGGCGCTTGCCGGAGTCTCGGCCAGAGACGCCTCAGTGCCCCAGGCACTCAGCACATCGGCCAGCAACTGGCGGTAAGTGCCGTTATCGTCCAGCACGAGGATTTTCTCATCCTTAAGGGAGGGCAACGCTTCGGAAATCCGTCCCTTATCTGAGTTTTCCAGCTGGATGCTGAACCAGAACGATGATCCCTTGCCTGATTCGCTACTGACACCGATCTCCCCATCCATCATAGCAACCAGCTGTTTGCAGATAGCCAGGCCAAGGCCGGTGCCGCCATATTTTCGGGTGGTGGAACTGTCGGCCTGGGTGAATCGTTCGAACAGGGCCTGACGTTTCTCTTCATCCAGCCCGATACCGGTATCGGTGACAACAAAGCGCAGTGTCGAGGAGTGCTCATCCGAATGCACACATTCATAGAATACCGAGATTTCTCCGTGTACCGTGAATTTCAGCGCATTACTGAGCAGGTTAGAGAGGACCTGTCGAATCCTGACCGGATCGCCCTTAAACCACTGATGCCAGACAGGGTTCGCAGGGCAGATCAGCTCCAGTCCTTTCTCATCGGACTGTGCAGCAAACATTGCCGCGATATCTTCGATCAGTAATCCCAGGTCAAATTCGATCGACTCCAGGTTAAGCTTTCCTGCCTCGATCTTAGAGAAGTCGAGGATGTCGTTGATGATACTCAGCAGGGAATCTGCGCTGCGCCTGACCGTTTCGGCGTACTTCTGCTGTTCGGGGGCAAGTGCCGAATTGAGCAGCAGGCTGGTCATGCCGATGATGCCATTAATCGGGGTCCGGATTTCATGGCTCATATTGGCCAGGAAATCACTTTTGGCATTGTTGGCGGACTCGGCAGTCTCTTTGGCCCGTTGCAGGGCCAGTTCGGCCTCTTTGCGTTCAGTAATATCCAGGTGGGTACCGATCATCCTTCCCGGCGTTCCCTCAGACTCCCACTCCACGACCTGTCCCGTCGCCAGAACCCAGACCCAGTGCCCGTCCCGGTGTTTCATGCGGGCTTCGCAAATATAGGTGTCGCTTTCGCCGCGCCAGTGTTGTTCCAGCAGTTCGCCTGATCTTTTCAGATCTTCCGGGTGGGCAAACTTTATCCAGGTATCGATAGAGGTGGGCGAGATCTCCTGCAGTGTATAACCGATGATTTCAGCCCATCGCTCGTTGAAGCTGACGGTGCCGCTTTGTACCTGCCAGTCCCAGATGCCTACACCGGTACAGTTAATTACCAGCTGGATCTGGGTTTTACTTTCAGCCAGTGCAATCTCGGCCAGTTTGCGCTCGGTAATATCGGTGCGTATGGAGACGTAGCTCTGGATGGTACCGTGAAGATCCTTAAACGGCACGATAGTACTGTGCACCCAGTAAAGGCTGCCGTCCTTACGCCGGTTACAGATCTCGCCACTCCAGACCTGTCCTGCGGTGATGGTTTTATAGAGCGAGTGGAAAAATGCGGGGTCGTGATAGCCGGAATTGAGAATCCGGTGGTTTTCACCGACCAGTTCGCGCGCACTGTAGCCACTGACGGATGAAAATTTCTCGTTGGCAAAGGAGATCGTACCGTTAATATCCGTCACCGACACCAGTGCATGCTGGTCCAGCGCAAACTTCTGCTCCTCAAGTTCCGACAGGGCTGCTTCGCGTTTGGCAATTTCGATATCGAGGTAATCGATGGATGTCATATTGCGCTGCAGGTTGCGCGCCATCTGGTTGACTGCTTCCGCCAGCTGGCCAATCTCATCCCTGCCCAGGGTCGAGATGCGATAGTCCAGCTGGCCGGCACCGATTCTTTCTGTGCCACTGTGAAGTAACTGGATTCTCTTCAGCAACCCTTTGCGCAGCAGGGCATATAGCAGTAACCCCATTAGCAGACTGGCCGCCACGGTCACCTGAATAATAGTGTCGGTTATCTTGTTCAGCGGGGCCAGTGCCTGAATCTTGTCGTAAACGACAACCAGGTTACTGACACCGTTCTCCAGTTGCAGCGAGTCGGTTTTCCAGATCAGGTCGCTGGACGGGACAAAGTAATCACCTGAGCGGTATCTGTCCTGATTACGGGATAGCTGATTAAACTCATCGAGCAGAATTCTGTTGTCAGAATCGGTCAGAAGGGCCGCGACTACTGGGTTTTCAGTCGCATTGAGATCCGAGACATCGGTCCTGAGAATCTCTGAATTTACCAGGGTCCAGTTGATCGCCAGTACTGCAAAGCCCTCGGTTTTGCCATTGACTCTGATCGGTGCGGTAAACCACTGGGTCAGGCCTTCCGGAAGCTGGAGCAGCTTGCGGAAACTGTCCGATACCGGAGGGCCAGGCATAGCGCTGGATTTATACTGCCGGCTTAATCCCGGATGAGCGCCGATATTTTTAAGCAGAAGCTGCTCGCCTGCCAGGCGGGAGCCATCAAAGCGACGGGTGCTGGCTGCAAAGACCTCAAGCGTCGGATCGGTAATGAGCACGTAATCCAGGTATTTATAGGTCGCGGTAAAGTTGTTTAGCAGCTGATTGATCCCGCGACTGTCTCCGCTATAGAGTGCCTTGTGCAACTGCCGGTTGCGGGTAACGATCATCGATGCCTGGCGATAACGTGATTCTTCAGTTAACAGCTGAGTGCGATTGAACCGGACGTTTGCATTCAACTGGTGTTCAATCTCCTTAAGGACTCCCTTCTTGGTCTCACTCAAGGTGAAGTAACCCAGGCCGCACATCACAACAGCCACCACCAGAACGCCGGAGAGGACCAGTTTAGGAACCAGTTTCATGATAGGAATTCCTGTCTAATCAACGAGTCTCACCATTTCTTTGGCTTGCGGAGAAAGTTCGATATTGAGTTTTTGCAGGCTGGATCGGTTGGCGAGAAACAGGGGAGGGTTCTGATATTCTGTTTGCAGGCTGGCGGGGGCTACCTTGTCTTTTAATATTCGGGCGGCTTTGATGCCGGATATTTTTCCCAGGGTATAAAAGTCGGCGACCGGGCCAAAGGCCGAGCCGTTAATGATGCCGGCCTTATTAGAGCTGAGAATCGGAATCTTGTGCACGAGAGAGATTTCGATCAGGGCATCTTCTCCGCCATTCTGGATAAGCGTGTCTGTGGTGGTGATCAGCAGATCCGTCTTGCCTACCAGCGAGAGAGCCATCTGCTTCAATTCGTTAATATCCGATGCTTCCTGATCGAAGGTTTTGATACCTGCCCGCCGCAGCAGTCTGATCAGGTTGGCGCTCTGGATCTTTGAGTTTGGCTCGCCTTTACGATGGAAGATCGCAGCGCTGCTGGTTTGCGGCGATATTAACCTCAGCAGCTTAAGGTACTGTTGCAATGGCACATAGTTGCTGGTGCCAACCAGGTTATTACCTGAATACTCAAACGATTCGATCAGGCCTGAATCGGCAGGATAAGTGACGATAGAAAAAACGATAGGGAGGTCATTGCCAACGATCTCTTTGACGACAGAAGTCCCGGGAGTGGTGAGCGAGTAGATCAGGTCGACTTCCCGGCTGAGGAAACTGTGAACAACCGTTCTCTGGGTGATCGTATTGGCGGCCTTTTCACCTTCCAGCAGGGTCAGGTTGTCACCTTCAATCAGCCCGGCTTCGGCCAGCCCGTCCCTGAAGCCCCTGATATTGTCGGGGTATCCGCTCCACACCGCCATGCCGATAGTGTAATGCTCGCCAGCCTGAGCGAACGCTGCTGTCATCAGTGTTGCCAGCAGCAATATAGAGCGCAGCAGGTGTTTTAACAGCGTATCGGCGAGTCGGAAGGGGATACTCTGTTTCACTGGTCGCATAATGATTTCCCTATCATATCTGGTGATTCCGTCCGCAAGCGCAACAGTCTGCTGCGATATCGTGACTTGCTTAAGGCAGCAACCTGAGCCTGCCCGGAATCCGAGTGCGGACTTGAGCCAATTTCATAGCAGTATAGACTCCCCGCAAGGGTTGGCCTACTTTGAGTCAGTCAACGATTAAACAGAGGCAGGGGTAAATGGTTCAGGATGATCGCGATTTTGTGGCAAAGCGAAAAAGGCTGATTTCCAGCTGGCCTGCGGTGGGAATTGCATTGATCGGCCTTATCGTCGGGTTTAGTCTCTGGCTGTTTTTCAGTTCACGCTGGCTGATCGATCCCTGGTTTGTGATGCAGCAGATTCAGCACGATCAGATCAGTCTGACAACGCTTCAGACCATGGCGTTACTGTTGCCGGTGATGTTTCTTGTATGTCTGATCCTACTGGCGCTGATCACCTTGCTGGCGTTTGCCGCTTTCGCCAACGAAAAACGCTTAATAAGAATTATCACGGCCAGTGCCGGGTGCCTGTAAATACTGTTTCTAGCTGTCTACACTGTGGCCTTCTATCAGGCATAACATGGAGACGTTGTGTGATTAAACTGAATAACGCAAACATCACGGGTTCGGATTTTGATGATGTCAATCTGTCAGGAACCCGCTTCGACAATGTAAACCTCAGCGCTTCGAGCTTTCACTATGCGACCATGAAAGGCTCGGGCTTTGACGATATCAACCTGTCGCAGTGTCGTTTCAACAATATCCGGGCTGAAGCGGTCCGGTTTACACGAGTCAATCTGTCCGGGGCGGTACTGAAAGATTGTTGCCTGAAAAATGTGGTAATAGACGGCTCGGAGCTGGAGGGTATGACCATCGAGGGGATTGCCGTGAGCGAGCTGCTCGACAGCTATCGTCGTCATAATCCCTAAGCGCCGGGATATCTGTTAGAATCCGCCGCTGATCTCCTTTTAGGTGCCTCAGGCACTGCATTCATTATCTGTCAGGAATAATCTGTGACCAAGAACGATATCCTCTGCCGCCTCTGCAAGCTTTTCGATTTTGATGCGACCGCCGCCAGTGCAGTCTTTGCTGCGGCTGATCATGAAGTATCTCCGGAGCGGGTAGCCGACTGGTTCAAAAAGCCGGGAGAAACGGGTTGTCGTAACTGTGACGACAAGGATCTGGCGATCTTTCTCAATGGCCTGATTAATACCCGACGTGGACGCAAAGAGGGGGCTCAGCCCGTACCCGAAGAGCAGCTCAGCAATAATATGATATTTAATAAGCTGAAGATCGCACTGAACCTGCAGGCAGATCAGCTGATTGAAATGATGGCGGCGGAAGGGATCGAGATGAGCAAGCATGAACTCAGTGCTTTGTTCCGCAAGATCGATCATAAACACTACCGCCCATGCTCACAGCAGCAGCTGGCGGCTTTTCTGCGAGCCACAGAGAAGCACCTGGCCGGCAACAAAGGCTGAGCGGTTTTAGCTGAACACTGACGGGCAGATGCAGGATCTGCCCGTCAACTTTATTCTGACCGGGTCAGGTCAGCGGCCACGTACCATCTGACGGATCAGGTTTTCCGGCCCCAGTCGGCTGAGCAAAACCACTGCCGTCACGTGTAGCGATACCAGTGCCAGAGTGGCATTGGCAAAAAACTCATGTATCCCTTCCAACAGCTCTTCTGCGGGCAATATCTCGGCCTGACAGGCCCATCCGCTCAGCGCCGTCAGCAGCAATGACAGCATCAGGGCGATAACCATAGCCCCACCGACCGGATTATGACCTTCCGATGGCGTATGCCGGCCATGGTTGAGTAGTTCTTGCAGTGAGGCTTTAAATGAAGCGGCTGTAGGAACAAAGTTTATAAAGCGGGCGTTTTTTGAGCCGATAAAGCCCCATAGCAAGCGCAGTGTCAGCATGCCGAGAATCCAGTAACCCGCCCATTCATGCAGGCGCTTACCCTCTTCAAACAGGGTGAAATTCAATACAAAGGCCAGCGCGACCGACCAGTGAAAGAATCGGATAAAGAGGTCCCATTTATTGCCACCGGGTGTCGGGGTGTTGTTCATATTCAGTCTCCGCGAGCGTTCATCTACAACAGTCTGTTGACTGCCAAGTCGTTGAGGCGAAGTCTGGCGCTGAATCCTTAAAGGTTTCTTAAGGGATCGGAATTATGCCCAGCCTTTCAAATATGGGGGTTCTTAAGTAAGCGTTAAGAAATCGCTGGTATCCATAGCATGGGGAGCTGCAATCCATTGTTTTAAAGAGATTTTGAATGCATTGTTGGCAGCCTCCACGGGATCGGCGACTATATCGCCTCGGACTGAACTGATCGAAATGGAATAAGATGAAACTGCTGTTGGTAGAAGATGACCTATTGCTGGGTGAAGGGGTGGTGACTGCGCTGGAGAATCAGCGCTATCGTGTCGAGTGGGCTCGGGATGCGGCGGGTGCCGAAGCGCTTTGCCGGGCCGCTGAATTTGATCTGATGGTGCTGGATCTTGGCTTGCCTGATATGGACGGTATGACGTTGCTGAAGCGTTTGCGTAATCAGGGCGTTAAGGCTCCGGTATTGATCCTGACCGCGCGCGATGGCATTGAGGAGCGGGTGCGCGGGCTGGACGCAGGGGCCGACGATTTTGTCTGCAAGCCGTTTGACCTGCAGGAGTTCCTGGCGCGGCTAAGGGCACTGAGCCGCCGGGGGGCGGGTATTGTGTCACCGGTAATCACCCTGGGTAATATCGAGATCTGCCCGAAGTCCTTCAGTGTCAGGCAGGCGGGGGAGGTGGTCAGCCTGTCGCGTTATGAATTTGACCTGCTACTGCACCTGGCCTCCCATCCGATGCGGGTATTCTCCCGCGATATGCTGGTGGACCAGCTCTACAGCTGGGATAAGGAGATCGGTAGCAACACGGTGGAGGTGTATGTGCACCACCTGCGCAAGAAGCTGGGAAAGGCCGTGATCCGCACGGTTCGCGGTGTTGGTTATCAACTGGGTGAGGCATCGGCATGAACCGTTCAATCAGACGCGGGCTGATGTTAATGCTGGTGGCTGCAGTCGTATTGTTAATCGGCAGCAGCCTGGTGGTCAGTTATCTGGATATTGGCCATGAAAGTGAGGAGATGTATGACGCCGAGCTGGCGAAAACCAGCCGTATCCTGGAATCGCTGCTGCTGGCGACCCATAACGCTGAAACTATCCGCCAGCTGGATGATCGGCGGGTGGAACACAATATGCCCGAGCCGTCGCTCAATGTCAGGGGCGACGATAAGGACGAGTATGATGAATCCGGCCACAAATATGAGAACAAGCTGAGCTTTCAGGTCTGGCATCAGTCCGGCAAGGCCCTGATTGGTAGTGGTCAGAAGTCGTTCCTGGGGTTCCCGGCCGGGCCAGGCTTTACCTATGCCGACTCGGACCTCGGCGACTGGCGTACCTTTGCCCTGTTTAGCGATCGGCTGCAGAGCTGGATCATCGTTGGCCAGCGCATGGACCTGCGCGAGGAGCTGACCGAGGAGATAGCCGAACACAATGTCGTGCCGATGATGGTGGTGATACCGGTGCTGCTGGTACTGATCGGCTTTATTATCCAGCGTGGCTTTATGCCGCTGATCCGCGTCAGCGGCGAGATCTCGCAACGGGGGCCGGATATGCTGACGCCGATCTCTGAGGAGGGGGTTCCGGCAGAACTGACGGATATGGTCAGCTCGGTTAACCGGCTGATGTCGCGGCTCGAACAGGCACTCGAACAGCAGAAGCGCTTTACCAGCAATGCCGCCCATGAGATCCGTACACCGCTGGCGGCCATCCGTATCCACGCCCAGAACCTGCCTGCTGAAAGCGATGATGTAAAGCGGGTGCGGCAGCAGATCCTGTCCGGGACCGATCGCCTGACCCATATGGTCAATCAGCTACTGACCCTGAGCCGCATCGAGGCAGCGGAGTCCTGCGGCGATCGCCGCTGCACTGATCCGGCAGAGCTGATTGAAACCCTGCTGGGCGAATTCCGTTTACTGACTGCCGAGAAGCAGCAACAGATCGCCTTGCTGGTACCCAAACCGGTTAAGGCCGAACTGAACCCGGATGCCTTTCTGATCCTGATGCGTAACCTGGTGGACAACGCCGTTCGATACACCCCTGCCGGCGGCCAGTTGCTGGTGGATCTGAAAGCCGAGGAGCAGAGTCTCGTAGTGGTGGTGCAGGACAGCGGACCGGGCCTGACCGCCGAGCAGCGCCAGCAGGTGTTTGATCGTTTCTACCGGGCAGGTGGAAACGATGTGGAGGGCTGCGGCATCGGGATGTCGATTGTCGCAGAGATCTGCCAGCGTTGTGATTTCCGTATTGAGCTGCAGGATAGCGATATTGCGGATACCGGGCTTAAGGTAGTGGTGACCTGTGAGGCGGCTATCCTCGTCGACGAGGGTGCCGGTTCAGGAACAGGGCTGGGGCCAGCGTTGCAGGCTGAGCCGGTATAACTGGGCTTCAATCTGCTTGTAGCGGCTGTCACTGGCCGCCTGTTTCAGGCGTTGCGCCAGTGTCTGGTTGGCCTCGCGGTCGGGGGATAGCAGCCAGATAGTCTGGCAACTGGTATCTCCGATCATGAAGGGCATCCCCGGGGCGGCGTCGATCAGGGCATTAATCAGTCCGTCGATGCCGCCCAGCACACCGCTGAGGCGGTTAAGCGAGAGCAGTCGTAGTCCTTCCTGATAGCTGTCGATCGGTTCCAGCGGTAGCGGGTGCTGGTTGCGGATGCCAAATTCCAGCCCGCCGATACTGCCGACCGGGTTATTGGGATGGGCATTCTGACTGTAGAGGATACCGACCTCCAGCCGGGTCAGAGCCAGCAGGGGTTCGAACCGTTCGGGCAGGGTTTCAGGATCGCCCGCGACCAGCAGGTGATCGCTGCGCGCCGGGGCCAGTGCCTGCTCCTTATCCGACACCCGTATCTCTCCCTCTATCTCCGCCAGTTGCAGCAACGCCCGGGTCAGACTGACGATCAGGCCATCAGGTTGTGTCTCTCTGTTATAAGCGTAACTGCCCATTTCGATAACGACGATCTCGGGGGCTTTGGCCTGTGCAGGTTGTAACGGACCTGCCATCAACAGGCCGAAGGTAACTAAACAGAGTATCAGAATGAGGAATTTGGGCATCGTCTGGGTCTGCAGCGTCAGGCTGAGGCCGGAGATCCTTGGCTCCTTCTAATTATAGGTGCAGTCTTTGCCTGGGGATTATTGCGAAGCGCCATAAAAAAGCCGACCCGAAGGCCGGCGAAATGTGCAAAAAGGAAAGCGGACAAACCGTAAGGACTGTCGCAGTAACCGGGCCTGAAACATCCTGTTCAGGCCCGCTGCGTCCGAACGGCAGCGCTTAACAGCACAGAGTGGAAGATGTCAGGGAACGGTCAGGAGACCCTCACACCTCCAGCCACGGCAAATGACGGTTTGCCAATGCCCCTGAACAACCCGGCCTGCCAGAACCGGGCAATAGCAATCGCGACAGGGGAGTGCCCACGATTGCCTCAGAGTCGTTACACAGTGTCCTTCGCCTCGCGGGCTTTAACCTCCTGATACCAGAGGTCGTGATGCTGCTTTGCCCAGGTTTCATCAACCTGTCCCGTGGTCATTCCCTCCAGTGCACCTTCAGTCCCGAGGGTACCGATATAGATGTGGCCCAGGGAGGCTGCGATCAGGATCAGTGAGCCTGCGGCATGCACCAGGTTGGCCCATTGCATGGTGTTGCGAACCTGATCGAAGTTGGGGAAGTCCAGGATCAGTCCGCTGACGCAGACGGCGATGCCAAACAGGGTCAGCAGCCAGAACCAGATTTTTTCACCACCATTCATATAGCCTGCGCTGGGGTGGGCGTTGCCGATAATGCCGCCGCCTTTGATAAACCAGGTCAGGTCGGTGCGGTTAAAGACGTTGTGCTTCATCCAGCGCAGGATCATCAGCAGCAGGCCGAGCACAAACAGCGGGCCCAGATAGTTGTGGGCTAGCTTGCAGGCCAGCATATAACTGGCCCAGAGGCCGTCACCCATGACGGACTTCAGTACAAACTTGCCATAGAGCAGGCTCAGGCCGGAAATCCCCAGAATGATAAACAGGATCGCGACCGTCCAGTGGTTAGCCCGGTCTAGTCGTGACCAGCGCTGGATGGTGTTGCCGCTGCGTGGGGCATCCAGCTTCTTCTGACCGACGATCAGGTAGAAGATCGCCAGCAGACCCAGGGTGCCGCCGACAGCGAATGCCCCGGCCGGGGTGATCCATTGATTGCGCCAGTAGCGCCAGTAATCGCCCTGCACATTGATCAGGTTGCCCGCTTCAGCCGTGCTGGATTGGGTAGTGCCGTTTTCGCCCTGACGGATCACCTGCCAGTATTCGGCTCCGGCAAACGCCGCCACGCGCTGCTCGGACGGCACTGAATCTTCGGCCTTAACAGGCAGGATGATCAGGCTGATAAGCAGGGCGGCCAGCTTGAGTAAGAGTTTTATCTGCATAGAACTGTTCCGACAGAGGCCGGCGACACTCAGGTGCGCACCGGCCTTATTACGCCCTTAGGCCTTTGGCTGGGCCGCATCGTAGGCCAGCTCTTCAGCCGACCCGTTGCTGGCCCAGGCACCGTCGGCGTGGCCACGGTAGATCACCCGCTCGCGGAAGATATCGGATACCTTATCCGCATCGCCCGCCAGCAGGGCCTTGGTGGAGCACATCTCGGCACACATCGGCAGCTTGCCCTCGGCGATACGGTTGGCACCGTACTTGGCTTTCTCCTCCGGGCTATGATCCTCCTCCGGGCCACCGGCGCAGAAGGTGCACTTATCCATCTTGCCGCGCTCGCCGAAAGAGGATTTGCTTGGAAACTGCGGGGCACCGAATGGGCAGGCGAAGAGGCAGTAACCGCAACCGATGCAGGCATCCTTGTTGTGCAGCACGATGCCGTCGTCGGTCTTGTAGAAGCAGTCGGTCGGGCAGACCGCCATACAAGGGGCGTCGGAGCAGTGCATGCAGGCGACGGAGATGGAGGTCTCATCCGGCAGGCCGTCGTTGACGGTGACTACGCGGCGGCGGTTGACGCCCCATTCCACTTCGTTTTCGTTCTTACAGGCGGTGACGCAGCCGTTACACTCGATGCAACGCTTGGAGTCACAGAGAAATTTCATATTAGCCATGTTCTGTTATCTCCTCAGGCGCTGGCTTTTTCGATACGGCACAGGGTCACTTTGGTCTCCTGCATATTGGTGACAGGGTCATAGCCATAGGTCATGGCGGTGTTAGCCGCCTCGCCGGTGACATATGGATCGGATCCCTGAGGGTATTTGTCGCGCAGGTCCTTACCCTGGAAACGACCACCGAAGTGGAACGGGATAAAGGCCACGCCGCGATCGACCCGAGGGGTCACCAGTGCTTTCACCTTGATGCTGCCGCCCTCGGGGCCATGCACCCAGACATCCTCGCCGTCGCGGAAGCCAAGGGTGTTGGCATCGGCCGGATTGACCTCGACAAACATCTCCTGCTGCAGCTCGGCCAGCCAGGGGTTGGAGCGGCTCTCTTCGCCGCCGCCTTCATATTCCACCAGACGGCCGGAGGTGAGGATGATCGGATATTCACCGGAAACATCCTTATCCTGGATCGACTTGTAGAGCGTCGGCAGGCGGTACATCGATTCGGAGTCATCCCAGGTCGGGTATTTGGCGACCAGATCGCGGCGTGGCGTGTAGAGCGGCTCACGGTGCAGCGGTACTTTGTCCGGGAAGGTCCAGACCACGGCGCGGGCCTTGGCGTTACCGAACGGGGCGCAGCCGTGCTTGATCGCGACGCGCTGGATGCCGCCGGAAAGGTCGGTCTTCCAGTTCTTACCCTCGGCTGCTTGTTTCTCCTCGGCGCTGAGGTCGTTCCACCAACCCAGCTGTTTCAGCAGCTTGTCGTTAAATTCCGGATAACCGTCGTTGATCTCAGAGCCCCTGGTGTAGGAACCTTCCGCCAGCAGGCTGATGCCATCGCGCTCGACACCGAATCGGGCACGGAATGGCAGGCCGCCCTCAGCCACCGGTTTACTGGTGTCGTAGAGAATCGGCGTACCCGGGTGGCCCATCTCGGCGCCGCCCCAGCACGGCCATGGCATGCCGTAGTATTCGCCATCCAGCGGGCCGCCTTCGCCTTTCAGGGTATCGAAGTTGAAGGTGTGCCAGTTTTGCTGGTGGGCCTTGAGGCGTTCCGGACTCTGGCCGGTGTAACCGATGGTCCACATGCCGGCATTGAATTCACGGGTGATATCCTCGATCAGTGGCTGGCTGCCATTGACCTTGATGTTCTTAAACAGCTGCTCGCCGAAGCCCAGCTTGTGCGAGAACAGGTACATGATCTCGTGGTCGGGCTTGGATTCGAACAGCGGCTCGATCACCTGGTCGCGCCATTGCAAAGAGCGGTTGGAAGCGGTGACGGAGCCGTAGCTTTCGAACTGGGTGGTGGCAGGCAGCAGGTAGACGCCGTCCTTGCGGTCGTGCATTACGGCGGCGTGGGTCGGATACGGATCGACGATCACCATCAGATCCAGCTTCTCCATCGCCTTTTTCATCTCGACGCCGCGGGTCTGGGAGTTCACCGCGTGTCCCCAGTAGAACATCGCACGGATGTTATCTTTCTGGTCCATGCGGGTCTTCTCTTCCAGTACGCCATCAACCCAGCGCGATACCGGAATGCCCTTGTTGTTGATCGGCTTCAGCTTCTGATAGACCTGCGGGTCGAAGCGGCCTTTGATCCAGTCAACGTCGAGGTTCCAGACTTTGGCCCAGTGTTTCCAGGCGCCGTCGGAGAGGCCGTAGTAACCGGGCAGGGTGTGGGAAAGTACGCCCAGGTCGGTGGCGCCCTGCACGTTGTCGTGGCCACGGAAGATGTTGGTACCGCCGCCGGAGATGCCCATATTGCCCAAGGCCAGCATCAGGATGCAGTAGGCACGGGTATTGTTGTTACCGGTGGTGTGCTGGGTGCCGCCCATACACCAGATTACGGTGCCGGGACGGTTTTCCGCCAGCATCCGTGCTGCGTGCTTTATCTCCTGCTCGCTGGCACCGGTGACATCCTCAACCTTTTCCGGTGTCCAGTTGGCGACCTCGGCGCGGACCTCGTCCATACCGTATACGCGCTGGCGGATAAATTGCTTGTCCTCCCAGCCGTTCTCGAAGATGTGCCACAGCAGGCCCCAGATAAAGGCCACATCGGAGCCCGGGCGGATACGCACATAGTCGTTGCACTTGGCGGCGGTGCGGGTGAAACGCGGATCGACACAGATCATATGCGCCTTGTTGCGTTCCTTAGCGCGCAGGATATGCTGCATCGCCACCGGGTGGGCTTCGGCCGGGTTGGAACCGATCAGCAGGATCGACTTGCAGAAGTGGATATCGTTGAAGGAGTTGGTCATAGCGCCGTAACCCCAGGTATTTGCCACACCCGCCACCGTGGTGGAGTGACAGATACGTGCCTGATGGTCGACGTTGTTGGTGCCCCAGAGAGCGGCAAACTTACGGAACAGGTAGGCCTGTTCATTGCTGAACTTGGCGGAGCCGAGCAAGTAGATTGAGTCCGGGCCAGACTCCTGGCGGATCTGCAACATCTTGTCGCCGATATCGCTGATCGCCTGATCCCAGCTGACTTTCTGCCACTTACCGTTTTCCAGCTTCATCGGGTATTTCAGGCGGCGGTCGCCATGACCGTGCTCACGCAGGGCCGCACCCTTGGCACAGTGACCTCCGGCATTGAAGGGGTGGTCGAAGGCCGGTTCCTGGCCGGTCCAGACGCCGTTCTGGACTTCGGCATAGACGCCACAGCCGACAGAACAGTGGGAACAGATGGTGCGTTTTACTTCGGTGGGAACGTTGTGTGCTACTGTTTTCGCCTGGGCTTGTTGCATCATGCCCGGCGCCATCATGCTGGCAGCAGCGACGCCACCGGTGGCAATACCGCTGTTCTTGAGGAAACGGCGGCGGCTCAGGCCAAGGCCCGCTGTGGCTGCAGCAGGCTGATCAGATTTTTTTGTCAGTCGCATCGTGTCTTCCTTACGGCGCTTCAGTTGCGGGCAGAGTCGTAATAGCTGCGGATATGATCGGTCTCACGGTAACCGCTGCTGTTGTCGGCTGGTTCTTCGGGGGCAGGGGCCTGCGCCTGTACCTGGGAGGCGAGGGTGGCCGCACCTACGGCACCTCCCGCCAGGCCGAGCTTCTTCAGGAAGCTGCGGCGGCCATTGTCGGGCCGGTTTGTCTTCTGGCTCATGTTTCTCTCCGCTTGTTATTGTTACGGAACCTGCGAACAAGTCTGAGACTTCCTCTGCGGGCGATAAAATGACTTAACGCGCGAATGGCTGCGCAGCGAAATGACGAGTCCTTTCCAAGCAGCCAGACAAAGCAGTAAGTTGTTTTAGCGCCCGCCCTTCGGGGCCTTGAGAGCCATCCAATATCTGCGTTAGCGATTTTCGTCAGGCAACCAGCATGACTGTAATCGCTGCCTTGATCTTGAATGGCTCTAAAGGCCAGAGTCGTTTCAGACTTATTCGCAGATTCCTTTGCCGGTAACCGCTCACCGGTTTCTCTCTTCAGAACTGCAATGTGCTCTCAGCCGGGGCTGTGGGGGCGAGTCGCAGGTAGTGGTTCTCTTCCTGTTCATAGAAGGCGGTACCCAGCAGGGCCACGGTGCTGTAAAACAGGGCGTTGTCCGCATTCTGCAGATCCCGGAAGAAGCGCAGTGCCCAGGGGCTGAGGTGGCGCTTCCAGAACTGCATCTGCTGGCGGGCACTGAAACCGGAACTGATCATCATGCTCATCACCTCGCACTGGGCGGCGATATGATCTTCCGGTTCCTTGATATCGGGCTGGCGCTCGTAGCCGAGCGAAGCCAGATCCTGGCGCAGGGTTGCCAGTGGCTTCTCCATCAGGGAGCCGGTGAGATACCAACAGCCAAAGGGCATCAGCTCACCGCGGCCGATACCGATAAACAGTTGCTGATACTCATCTCCGATCTGAGGCGGCTGGCTGTGTGAGGCGCTCAGGGCCAGTGCTGACCAGGCCCGGCTCATCGGGTTGTCTTCCTCTTCCGGCTCCAGTGTGGCCAGCCAGTCGAGTAGCGCAGCATCGGGTGCGCGGCGCAGCAGGCTGGCCAGCAGGGCGAAGATATCGGCGCGCAGGGCGTCCTGTTCGCTGATCGCTGCGGTGGTCTCTATCGCTGTCATGGTCATGGCTCAGATCTCCAGCTGCTTTTCCGGGTGGGCGGTCAGGTCCTGATAGATGTCCTGCACCCGGCAGTCTTCACACATCTTCAGGCGGTTGAGGGCTTCACCCTGAAACATCGGATGTCCCGCCAGCTTGTCGAGCATCTTTTCCACCGTGCTGCGCGGCGCAAAGGGCTTGCTGCAGCTGAGGCATTCGAAGGCGGGTTCCTGATGGAGCTGAAGCGGCTGGTCGCGCAGCGGGTCGAGGCGTAGTCGAGCCTGCAGCTCGATCGCATCTTCAGGACAGGCGGCATCACAGAGACCGCACTGCACGCAGTTGCGCTCGGTAAAGAATAGGGCCGGCGTTTCTCCGCCATCGGTCAGGGCCTGGGTAGGGCAAACGGCAACGCAGGAGACGCAGAGGGTGCAGCGTGAGCGATCAATGCTTACCTGACCAAAGGGAGCGCCCGCCGGCAGGGCGAGGACATCGCGGGATTGTTTTGTCTGAGTGGCTGTCTGGGCTGCCAGCTGGTCCAGAGCGCTAAGCAGCGTATCGCGCTTGGCGGCCGCCGGATTGAGCGCCAGGGAATGGAACCGCGCGGCGCTTTCCGGCGGCTGCCACAGGCTGAGGTCTGTACTGTCGATCAGGCTGAGGCGGATGCCAGCCAGGTTCAGCCCTTCAAGCATCGCCCGGGTGATACAGATCTCCCGCTGCAACAACGCGCGCATCGACGCCGGTTGCTGCGGGGTGTCCAGTAGCAGAACCTGGCTGGCGCCCATGGCGAGGGCGGCCAGCCAGATCTCCTGACCGGCGGCCGCCAACTCCTCCAGCTCAACCGGCAGCAGGTTACCCGGCAGCTGTTCAAACTGGCTCTCCAGAAGCTGGCGGCCGGCTTCACGATCGTGCAGGACGATGACGGCATCGCTGCCATCGGCGTCATAGTAGGCCTGCAACAGGTCGCGAATCTGGTCGATAATGCGCGACGGTTGCGGCAGGGCATAGCTGATGGCGCCGGTTGGGCAGGCCGTGCTGCAACCACCCGCGCCGTGACAGAGGTGAGGATCGATATTGATCAGCTGCCGGATGGAACTGATCGCATCCGCCGGGCAGACATCAAGGCAGCGGGTGCAGCCGGTCTGGCCACGGCCACTATGGGCACAGATATCATTGTTGATGCGGAAATAGCGTGGCTTCTCAAACTGGCCGATATAGTCCGGTAGTTGTTGCAGCAGCTGCGCCAGCTGATCGGGATCGCCGTGGCAGTGGAAATAGCCCGCCGGAGCCAGCTCCGAATGAAACAGTGGTCTTTCACTCAGATCGAGAATCAGATCAAAACGAGTACGGTGCTGTGCCAGCTGGGACAGCGATGCGTATTGACCATTGATCGCCACCTGCACCTCAAACTGTCCCATAAAGCCTTTAACGCTATGCAGTGGCATACGGAACAGCGGCATATCCGGTACCGCCGCCAGGGCATTTTGCAACTGCACTTCATCACTGTTCTGTACCGCTTGTGTCACATACAGGGTGATGCTGGCCATGCCTTTCAGCTGTGCTGCTGCGAGGCGGATCTGGTCCTCCGCACCAGCGATCAGCAGGTGTCCCTGTGTGTTATAGCTCACGGTCGCCGATGCCAGGCTCAGTGGCGGCAGCGCCTGTTGTCGGGCCTGCCGGCGGGCATCCCGGTTGATCTGCTCTTGTCTCATTTCTCACCTCATCTCCGGTCAGCTCTTAATAGGTTCTGGCTGAGCTGTCCCGGTGCAGGCTCTGCGGCCTGTCTGGTTATTAAAAGCAACTGCTGCTCCATAGTTGGCAGCAGTGAAGGGGGTTAAAGGCGGTTCAGGTCGGTTGCTTTCCGGGCTTTGCCCGGGCGCCTGCGTCAAACTGTCCCTGTCGCTGTTTTGCGCTGTATCAAAGCGGGGCAGTTCTGTTGCCTGACGGTGGGGCGCTCAGGCGTCCAGGTCTGCGTCACCGACCTCATCCGGACATTGATTCCATTGTTGTTTCGTCGCAGCTGCATGGGGCAACTGCTCTGCTTCTGCAGAGGATCCTTCTCCTGGCTGGGAAGCGGCTGTTTCAGTTTCTGGCTGGTGGTTGTCCTCAAGAGCGTCGCTGACCTTATCCAGGGCGGACTCCTCCTGCTGTTTTACCCAGCTGCGCAGCTGGGCGGCGGCTTCCTGAGTCAGCGCCTTCATCGTGCTGAAGTCCTCGTCATAGTCATTGAGTCCATCACGCACGTTGAACTGGGGCAGGTGAAACAGTTTGCGCAGTGCCAGCTTGCGCAATTCATCGCTGACGCCCGGTGACAGGAAGGGACTGAAATCTGACGACTCACCCAGCAACTCAACCTCCGGCATATCTTCGTCCGTGAGGGCTTCGGCTTCAGATGCCTCTTCCTGTTGCAGGGCTTCGGCTTCTGCATCTGGCCCGGCCTGCTGTTCAGCCTGCGCAGCGGCCTTACGTCGCGACCAGCGGTTGATAAATCCGTCTTCAGTTTCCACTGCTGCGCCCCCGTCCCTTTTTCTTTTTTTTACCTGCGTCGATCAGTTCGCCGTGGATGCCAAGGTAGGTGTCTATCCAGCACTGCACGGCTTCCGGCATCGGTGTTTCAAGCACCTGATGCTCACCATCCATAAAGGAAGCCGCTTCCTCCTGGCTGGCGGTGATATGTATCGGGGTGAGGCTGCCGTCGCTTTCATCTTCGCTGCAGAGCAGGAACAGGTGCGGCTGACGTGAATTCAGGTTAAAGCGGTAGGAGGTACGGTCATCGCGGTGCAGCTGCAGTTTGATCGCCGTATAGGCCGGATCGTCGTTCTGGTGTGGTAGCAGATCGGCGACGACCCAGCGCTCACTCTGCCAGCGGCCGCTCTGGCTGCTCTGCTGGCTGAGTCTGACCTGCAGTGGCCAGTGGTTGTCTGTTCTCAGGGTGGACATCTTTGAGGCTCCCGTGCGCCGCCATTGTTAGCGGGGCTGATTGCAAGACGCAGTTTGGTCGGTAACTACTTGGTCAGTAATTATTTGGTTGGTCGCTACTTGATCGGTAGCTACTTGATCGGGAGTCACTGCAATTGGCAGGCCAGTCAGCCTGAAGGGGCGTCAGAGCGGGTTTTTGCAGAGGGCAGGGTAGGCGTGTCCGGCATGGCTGGTATAAAAAGGGACAGTCGGTCAGTCGGCCTGGGACAAAATGTCCCGGATGCGGTGCCGGTGAAGCCATTCTTCTGGCTTCCAGCCGGGTACGGTTCTTGCTGGAGTGTTGCTAAAGACTTTATGGGTCAAAGGAGACCGCTATGTCCGAGCTGCAATGCCATGATCTGATCCTCAGTCAGGCCCAGGCCCAACTTACTGAAACCGTATCGGTGCTGGATGAGCGGGGAGAGCGCCGTCAGATTGAGATCGCCTGTGAGCGTCCGCTGACGATTTACCTCAATAAACGTGAGATTGTCACCCTTATGACGCTGGGCGATGACCCCGAAGCGCTGGTGCTGGGATACCTGCGTAACCAGGGATTTGTCCGGGCATTAACAGAGGTGGCGGCGATTCAGGTGGACTGGGAGGTGGAGTCTGCGGCTGTCGTCACCTACGGTGAGCCGGAGGGGCTGGAGGAAAAGCTGGCGCAGCGCACCGTCACCACAGGCTGCGGCCAGGGCACCATGTTCGGTAATCTGATGGAGCGGCTGACCGATATCTGCTTACCGACCCCGCAGGTACGCCAGAGCACTGTCTATCGGCTGCTGAAAAACCTCAGCGAGCACAACGATACTTACCGCAATGCCGGGGCCGTGCACGGTTGCGCTATCTGCGAAGGCGACAGGGTGGTGGCCTTTGTGGAAGATGTCGGCCGTCACAACGCGGTTGATACGCTGGCCGGACGGATGTGGCTGGATGGTATCAGTGCCGAGAACAAGCTGTTCTATACCACCGGGCGACTGACCTCGGAGATGGTGATTAAGGTCGCGCAGATGAATATCCCGGTGTTGCTGTCCCGATCCGGTGTCACCCAGATGGGACTGGCGCTGGCTCGGGAGTTAGGTATCACGATGCTGGCGCGGGCCAAGGGACGGCATTTCCTGCTGTTTTCCGGTGCAACGACACTTGAATATGATGCCGCCGCTGACGCTGACCATGGTGGTCGGGGCTGATGGCAAAGCTACAGATGCCAGAGCTACAGCAGACGGAATCTGCGACGGCGCTGAGCAGGTCTGCGCGCAACGCAGATCCTTTTATGAATGTGCGTCAGGTCGCTGAGTATCTGCACCTGAACGAGAAGAAAGTCTATGCCATGGCGGCTGAAGGTACGATCCCGGCAACAAAGCTGACCGGTAAGTGGTTGTTTCCGCGGGTGCTGATCGATCGCTGGCTGCTGGAAAGCTGTCATAGCGGCCTGATGAACGACCGTCTGATTCTCAGCGGCAGTGATGACCCGCTGTTGCAGGCGGCGACTAACCGATTGACCCAGAAGCTGCGTACCCGGGCCCTGTTCAGCTATACGGTGACCGGTACCCGGCTCGGACTCGATCTTCTGGCACAAGGCCATGCTGATGCCTGTGCCATTCACTGGGGACGGGCTGAGGATAGTGACCGCCAGCATCCGGCGCTGTTGCAACAGTACAGTCAGTCGAAGCAGTGGATACTGGTTCACCTCTACCGGCGTCAACAGGGCTTTATTGTGCGCGAGACCGATTGTGAGCGGCTCAGGCAACCGCAACAGGCATTTGCCGCCACTACCCGCTGGGTTGTGCGTCAGGAGGGGGCCGGGTCGCAGCGATTCCTCGGCGAGTGGCTGGCCGGACATGCCCAGCCGATAGACAGCCTCAGTGTGGTACAGACTGCCTATGGCGAGAGTGAGGTAGCAAGCCTGATCTCCCGGGGGGAGGCCGATATCGGGCCTGGTACTCTCAGCGCGGCGATGGAGTTTGGCTTAAGGTTTATTCCGGTGTGTGAGGAAAACTACGATCTGGTCGTGCCGCGCAACGTCTACTTTCGGCGTCTGTTGCAGCAGCTGTTTGAGTTTCTGCAGGGACATGAAGGGGCCGCTCTCGCACTGCGGCTGCAGGGATATGATCTGAGCCGTTGCGGGCGTTTAGTCTGGAGTGCGGACTGAAGCGGATTCCGCCGGTTTGAGACGCGGACATAAGTAAGGCCGATTCCCGTAAGAATCGGCCTTCGTCAGGTTCGATTCCGGTAACGAGCCGGATCGATACTGGTGATCAGGTTTGACGAAATTACTGTCACCAGGAGCTGGCGCTGGATCCCCGGGCCGGTATAAGCCTCGTCACCCGGGTCACCCCACTGGCCGTGCGCCAGTGGCCAGACTTGTCAGATGGCTGGAACTCTCGTTCTCAGTTCCAGTCTACGCATACCAACTACATTTCGTCACGCAGTTGCTTCTTTGCTGCAGTTCATATGGGTGCTGGCAACTCTAATTATAGAAGCCTTACGGCATTTATTAATGAAAGTTTAAACAGAAAAAACCGCTAAACGGGAATCGAATGCAAGGGCTTTTTATTGCAGTCGAACTCATTGGCATTGTGGGTATAATGAATAGCCTTACAGGAACTGTGGCTGGCGGTCATCACATTGCGAATTAAAAATCAGTTATTAGTAGGGCTATTATTGCTGTTTTGCGGTGCTGGTTTCGCCTTGTTTCTGACCCTGGGCCTGATTGTGCTGCCAAATGTCGAGCTGTTGGAAAAGCAGGCGCTGATCAAGGATATGGTGCGCGTAAAGAAGCAGCTTGAATCGACACAGAAGCAGCTTCATGCCTTTGCCCGCGACTATGCCGAGTGGGACGAAACCTACGCCTTTATGGATGATCGGAATGACAGCTTTGCGCAATCAAATCTGGTCGCCGGTACCCTTAATGCCGCCAAAGCGGATATTCTGCTGCTGTTTGATCCCGATGGGCAGGCACGCGGCCAGCTTTATAGTCAGGCCGCAGTGGACCTGCTGGGTGAACTCCGGATTAGCCGCTATCTGCTGGAAGTGCCTGACTCGCCTGATTACGGATTTATCCGGATGGGAGATCAGGTGCTGATGTTCGCCCAACAGCCAATTACCGATAGTGACGTGTCGCAGCCTCCCCGGGGCGTTTTGTTCTTCCTGAGATTTGTGGATTCCCAGATGGCCCGGTCCATATCGGAAAACCTGGGGTTTGATGTATCACTCTCCATTGGAGACCGAAGTAGTGCCGAAGAACGGATTGAAGTCGGATTTTTCGGGGGCGACCGGAGCCTGGCATGGCACTCCATAGACCTGCTGCTGGAGCCGAGATTCGTACTCACCATACGTCTCGTGCAGAGCCGGCCGTTTTACGCTGCAGCCTGGGAAACAATGGCCTGGGCGCTGCTGTCTCTTCTGGTGATGGGCGGGCTGCTGTCCGTCGGTGTTTTCTACTATCTCAACCGCAACCTGGTCAGGCCTATTCAGGCTTTGAAACAGCAGGCCGATCACTATGGAGAATCGGGTGATCCGACCATTCTGAAGACGCTTCGCCGCAGCGATGAACTTGGTATGCTGTCCGAAAGCTTCGTCAAAATGGCGGCCAGCCTGGAGTCGCATCGGCGCTCGCTGGAAACGGAGCGACAGCAGTACCTTGATGCCAGTTACACCGATGCCTTAACCGGGCTGAAAAACCGCCGCTTTCTGGATCAGTATCTCAAGGACTGTTTTGCCAGGGGCGGGGCGGATACCTGGTTGTTTGTATTTTTCGATCTCGATCACTTCAAGCATGTAAACGACCGCTATGGCCACGATGTGGGGGATATCGCCCTGAAGCAACTGGCCGGGCTGGTGCAAAGTCATAGCCGGGAAGGGGATATTGTCGTCCGCCAGGGCGGTGAGGAGTTCGTTCTGCTGTGTAACGGTTCCGATCTGGCCCAGGCCCGGCAGATCGTTGAGCGGATTCGGACCGAGGTCTCTGCTTACCTGTTCGGGCCACCCGGTCGTGCCTTTCATATGACCTGCTCCCTGGGGTTCTGCCTTCTCAGGCCCGCGCAGTGCATAGAAGATATCAGTGTCTGGTATGAGATGTTGAAAGCTGCAGACCTGTCACTCTACGGGGCAAAGCGCAGCGGACGTAACACCTGGGTTGGCGTCAGTTGTCAGGACCAGGATGTACTCCGGAAAGACTTCTCTAAGGTTGATCTTCTGACAGAGGAGGTGGCAGCAGGAGTATTAACCTTGCATAGTTCTCTGCCCCTGGGACAGCCTGTCGACTGGCACAGTGGTGAGGCGCAGGTCACTAAATCGCTGAACCAGAGCTAGTCAGGTTTACAGGCGCCAGCCGGAAGTCAGGCTGCCTAAAAGCCGGAGTTAAGATGGCTTGCCTGTCTCTGCCTCTGCCTACGCGGGTTGATAGCCCAGGTGGTGCTGAATGGTTTTCTCGGTCAGCGTCATTGCCTCATCCAGCTCGGCCAGATTGATTGCAGCGATATCGATAGTCTCCAGCTGACGTGCGATGTCTGCCAGCTCAGTTGCGCCAATCGAAAGTGCGGCCCCTTTGATACTGTGCGCGGTGCGTTTTACCTCATCATCATTGCGACCTTCGAGACTGTCTGCGAGGTCTTGCCGTAGTCCTTTGAGTTCAGTCAGATACATAGTTGCCAGCTGGTCAACCGGCAACTGTACATTCTGGCTCAGCTCTTCGAGTACGCTCATTTCCATTTGAGTCTCCATATTATGTTTCGGGGCAGACGCGGTACTAACTTTAGAGCCTCGGCGGTAGGCTAACTCCATGTCTGGCAGGTGTTGAGTGAGTATGCGGTTTAAGCTTAGTCTATCCAGCGGCTTAATCAGCAGGTCATCTATCCCGCAGCTCAGTGCTTTTCGGTAACTCTCACTCATCGCATCCGCTGTCAGGGCGATAATGGGCACCTTCGAACCGTCCTTCTCTTCCATTGCCCTTATCTGGCGGGTTGCCTCAAAGCCATCCATGATAGGCATGCGCAGATCCATCAGCACAAGGTCCGGCTTCTGGCGTAACCACTGTTCTACGGCTTCAGCACCGTTATTCGCCAGTGAGAACCTCAGCCCCAGAGAGTCGAGCATGCCGCAGACTACAAACTGGTTGGCTTCGACATCTTCAACCACCAATACATGCCCCTGCAGTCTGGGCAGTTTTTTTGCCAGTGGGGAGAGGTTCTGCTGATTCTGGGGGATCACCAGGGGGCGCTCCTCAGGTGAATCAGGAAAGCGGGCAATACAGTGTTCGGCCATTGTCAGCAGGTCCTGATGGGGCAGCGGCAGTCTGGCATAGCCTGTAGCACCGCTGTGCTTCGCCCTCAGGTAGTCGTTGATACTGTATTCGGCCGCCAGCAGCATCACCGGTGGCGAGTCAGGCTGCTGCTCTTTGAGGCTCTTAACAAAGCTGAATCCATCGTGCTCGGGCGGACAGTGGTTAAATATGATCAGGCCGTAGTGGGCGGCATCCTGGGTAACGGATTGCAGTGCCTGTTCTGTGCTATCAAGATGTTCGATGCGGGCTCCATGCGTTTGCAGCAGGCTTTGCTGGGCCTTGTCCGGGGTGGGCGATATCAGCAGAATGGTGCCGGCCTGGCTGAACTCACCCCGATAGCGGCTGGTTGTTGCGGCGGTAACCGGCAGTTTCAGTTCGCAGCTAAACAGCCTCTCTGCTGAGCGGTGATTTTCCAGTGTGCCGCAGAGCAGGCTGATAAGTTTGTCGCAGACAGACTTTTTGATATTGACCCTGTGCTGCGATAGATAGTCGTCGACCTGGCGGCTGTCTCGTTCGATGCTCAGTGGCTCTGCTCTGCCTGAAGGATAACTCTCACTGCTGTCCTGCAAGGTTATGGACAGCGACCGCGGCTCATTCATGCCAATGGCGAGGCGAATCTCTCCCTGTCGGGTTTGCAGCAGCGAGCGGTTCAGCATATAGGAGATGATCTGCATCAGTCGTCGCTGGTCGGACACAATATTGGTTGGGCAGCCGGGTAAAAAGACACAGCAGAGTCTGACGCCCGACCGGTCAGCCAGGGGCTTCAGTTCGAAAATCAGTTGTTGTAGCGCCCTTTGCAAATTAAATGACTGGTAATTCAGTTCGAGCCGGTTGCTGTTGAGTTCAGTCAGATCCAGTATGTCGTCCAGAAGCAATTTGAGCTCACTACCTGACTTCGACAGTATTTCAATCTGCTGGCGTCGGGAGCCGTTCAGCGATGTGGATGAGAGCAGCTCTGCGATTCCAAGGATTGCATTCAGCGGCGTGCGAATTTCATGGCTGATGACTGCGAGAAATTCGTTGGTTGAGATCTCCTTGCGGACACCTTTCTGGCGCAGTGCGTTGGAGCGTTCGATAAGCAACCCTGCCGCAAGCATCGAAATCGAGAGTATATTCAGCAGTAGCAGGAAGTTCCGGCTTTGCTCTGCTGTCGGGCCATTATCCGCGGCATAGAGCCATTGCGATGTTGCCAGCAGTAGGATTGCCGATAACAGCAGATACTCCAGTGGTTTGTCCTGCCAGCGAACCGTGACAATCAACGTAAGGGCGCTGGTGCAATACAGTGCCAGGGGCAGGTAGACGCTGATGCGGTGCACTGTTACGGAGTCTGCGGTAAACAGGTTGGGTATAAACAGGGTGATCGATGAGATCAGCGCGGCGGCCAATATCCCGATAGTACTCAACAGGCTGTTGGGTAGTGAGGATTGTGTTGGAAACAAGAGGCTCAAAAGCAGCGTGATGCTAAAACAGATCGGGGTGATAAAGCTGATCCAGCCGGCGGGCGGAGGCAGCTGATAAGCGGTTGTTGCCAGAAACAGGTCGAAAAAACTCAGCGTGGCCGTAATAACCAACGTCAGTGCCAGCCCGGTCAGCAGCGGATTCTGCAGCGACCTCCTGCAGAGCAGGGCAAGCGTTGCGGTGATGCTGAAGACGGTTGCAAGCAGCGCACTGAGAACATTAGTGCCGCTCAGGTTTAAGGGAAGAAACAGCAGGGTTTCTGTCTGAGTCGCTAAAAGCAGGAGTATGGGGGCGGCTATCGGTAATATTGTGCGCAGGCTTTGTTTCATACACCTTCCCTGGTGAGTCGAATCAGAATGCTGAATCCACCCAGCCGGGTGAACTCTCCTTGCGGTTGCTGCTGCCTACGGCAGAGGATGGCTCAATCTGCCATCGCCGCCCTGATAATTAGTTTATCCTAATATAGAGCGTTCGGTCGCCCGGTAAGAATAGTTTATCCTTCGCCCGAGTGCAGGTTGCTTACCTGATTTTTTGTGGTTTTATCCTTTTGTGTCGTCTTTTTCCTGCATTTAGCCGGAAATTTGCGTGCAGTGCCTGTTTTTCAGTAAGTCGTACGCGGTCAGCCTGTGGGCGGTTCGCCGGGTCTATTCCTGCGCAATTAAGCGTTGATTGGTACGTTCGACCGACGACAGGCGATCGAGTATGCCGCTCAGTTTGTCGTCGCTTTTGCCGTTATGTTCGGCCTTGCTGGGTAACCAGACGGTAAAGCAGGTGCCTGCCCCCGGGGTCGATTCGACACTGATATCGCCCCCGTGTCGCCTGATCAGGCCATAGCTGACGGACAGTCCCAGCCCGGAGCCGCTTTTCTTGGTGGTAAAGAAAGGATCAAAGATCTGTTTCAGATTCTCGGCGGCAATGCCGGAGCCGCTGTCGCTGACCTGGACGCTGGCGCCGATCAGTTGATGATTGTCGTCAAACCAGTCGCGGGTGATCAGACGGATCTGTCCGGGCCCTCCGAGCGCATGAATGGCATTGAGTATCAGGTTGACCAGTACCTGCTGAATCTGCTGTGGGTTTACTTCTACAGAGGCGTTGGCGTTGCATTGCAGGACGGCCTCGGCCTGGTGTTTATCCAGTGCATGGCGCACCAGCTGCAGAGTATCGGTTACCACCTGGTTGATGCTGAGAGACTCAAAGCTGTCCATCTGTCGAGAGGGCCTGCTGTACTGAAGCAGGTTGTTGATCAGTGAACGAATGCGGTAGACCTGATCGATAATGGCATCGATTTCGGCCTGAACCGGCTCGGCATTTTCCTGCAGTTCTGCGGAAATCAGGTCAATATTGCCGAGAATCACCGCCGCCGGATTATTGATCTCGTGGGCGATGCCGGCTGTCAGTTCTCCCAGGGCGGCGAGCTTTTCCTTATCCAGCAGGCTGCGACGGGTGTTTTTCAGCAGCCGGATATGCTGTTTCAGCGCTTCGGTGCGTCGACGCAGGGAGCGCGTACGCCGCTCTACGGTGGCTTCCAGCAGATCGTTGGCGTGGCGGATCTCGCGCTCGCGCTGTTCCAGCAGTTCCAGCATGGCATCAAACTGGCGCGCCAGTTCGGTCAGTTCATCGTCACTGTGCAACGGGCCGATTCTCGGTTCCATATTGCCGTCGCGTACAGCGCGTACCACGGCCTGGATCTGCAGCAGCGGTTTCAGCAGCAGGCGGGTGTGATTCAGCACGACTATGCTGGCGACCAGCATGATCAGGGCGATCATCAGGGCGGCTTCCAGCAGGGAACGGTAGTAGATCGCGGTAAAGGGGGCTTCATTGAAGCCGGCGTAGATCATGCCGATCTTGCGCTGATTGAAATCCATGATCGGCTTGTAGGCGGAGATATACCAGTCATTGACGACAAAAGCCCGGTCTATCCAGGTGTCACCGGCCAGCAGTACCCGCTGCTTAACCTCATCGGATACCCGGGTGCCGATCGCCCGGCGGGTTGTGCTGAAGGAGCCGTTCTGAGCATCGTTAAGTGTGTGTGGCACATTGGTGCTGATACGGACATCATCCAGGAACAGGGTGACGGTACCGAGGCCGCCCGGAGGCAGGCTTCCCGCGCCGTAGACCAGATCCCGGATCTTATCGACGCTGGCAGTGGTATTGTTCAGCAGCAGGCCCGAATCCAGCACACCCAGAGGCTCTCCCTCAGCACTCATCACCGGATGAAGGGCGCGAAGCACCATGCCGCGCTGCTCGCGGATCTGAGGGGTTGGGGCTGCGTGGGGCGTTTCGATCAGTTGGATATCCGCTTGTGCGGCCAGTCCCGGGCGGATCTGCTGCAGTTCCTCGGGGCTGTGAACCGAGAAACCACTGCGGGATTTACCTTGCATCAGTTCGGGCAGTACCTGTTGCAGGGAGTTTCCTGTCAGTTCGGTGAGCCGGGGCCGTGGGATAAATCGCAGAAAGCTCAGTTGGTGCTGTTGCCGGATCTGTTCCAGCTCCCGCCCCAACCGGATAAGATTATTGTCCCTGAGGTGGGGGTAAACGCGGTAGCTGCCGGCGATCTGCCGGAGGGTAGCCAGTTGCTCCTTTTGCACCAGTTGCAGGAAGCTGTCGGTGACAGCGAGGTCTGCGCTGACTTTCATATACAGCTGACGGTCGCTGTAGCTGTTGGTCCAGTAAGCCGCCATGATGGCAATGCCAATGGCCGTCACCAGCAGGGGTAACAGGGTCAGGAACAGCAGCTTGTTGCGCAGGCTTCGGTTGCCGGGCCACTTTAGCAGACGGTTCATGCCGGTTGTCCGGTGTCTGCGACCGCCTGCCAGGCTGCCAGTTTGCGATCCAGCGTTTTGCGTGAAACCCCGAGCGCGCGGGCGGCGGATGACTTATTGCCCTGATGTTGTTCCAGCGTTCTTAAAATCTGGTATTTCTCCAGTTTTTCCAGGCTCCAGCCATCGAAGCAGTCGTTTGATGCCGGCTCACTCGCGGCATTCGCTTCGTTAAAGTACTCAGCCGGTAACTTGCTCAGCAGGATGCAGCGCTCGATCAGGTTTTTCAGCTCACGGATATTGCCGGGCCAGGGATAATGCTGCAGAGCCAGCAAGTCGTCGTGACTGAAAGGGATCGCCGGTAATCCCAGCTCGCGAGATAACTTGGCGGAAAAGTGGTGTACCAGCTGGGGTATATCCTCTTTGCGATCACGCAACGGTGGCAGGGTAATGCTGAGCACATTGAGGCGGTAGTAGAGGTCTTCGCGGAAGCGACCGGCTGCTACTTCCTCCTTAAGATCACGATTGGTCGCGGCGATAATCCGCACATCAATAGTGGTTTCCTGTTCGCTGCCCACCGGTCGTACCGCCTTCAGCTCCAGTGCCCGGAGTAGCTTAGCCTGCATCAGCAACGGCATTTCGCCGACTTCATCCAGGAACAGGGTGCCTCCGCTGGCAAAGTTAAACAGGCCGTCGCGTGCCTTGTTGGCACCGGTAAAAGCCCCTTTGGTGTGTCCAAACAGCTCCGCTTCCAGCAGATCCGGGGCGATCGCCCCGCAGTTAACCGGTACAAATGCCCCCTGACGCTTGCTGAGCTGGTGTAGCTGGCGTGCGGCCAGTTCCTTGCCCGTACCGGACTCGCCCTCGATCATCACCGCTGAAGGCGTCGGGGCGACGCGCTGAATCACCTCCTGAACCTGGGTAATAGCGCTGCTGGTGCCGATCATCTGGCTGGTCGGAAATGCCTGTTCGACTTCACGCTGCAGTACGAAGTTGGCGCGGCTGATGGCGCGCCTGTGCAGGCAGCGTTCGACAGCATTCATCATCTGCTCGAGCCGGAAGGGCTTGAGAATAAAGTCCGCAGCGCCTAAGCGCAGGGCGTTAATCGCTGTTTCCAGATCGGCATAGGCGGTCATAAAAATAACGTCACTACTGCCATCTCCCGGCTGCAGGGCCTCATGCCACTCCATGCCGGAGCGGCCGGGCAGCTTGATATCGACAATCAACAGGTCGAAATGACAGCGTTTACGTAACTCCTCCGCCTCTTCGACGCTTCCCGCTACCTCGACCAGCGCAAAACGTTTGCCCAGTGCTTTTTGCAGAAAGCTCCGCATGCCCGCTTCGTCATCGACGATCAGTACAGATACGGCGGGGGTGCCGGCGGATGGGAAATTCTGATCGCTGTGCATAGGAGTCTCCGGAGATAACGCGGGCTGACAGGTTAGCGGGTCAGGTCAGTCGCTGGTGGGACATTTTGTCCTGTTGGTTGTTGTGGTTGGACATTATGGCCTGTTTTTGAGGGGGCGCATCATACGACCATTGGATACCTTTGGGCAAACTGCCGCTTGAAATCCGCCTTTAGTCGGTCATTTTGAGCCGGATTTGCTGAGATCGGTGAAGCAACTGCGCGTGATTGCACGACCGATCCGCATATTATGAATTGGCATTCATATTGCTGTACTTAGTGCATCGGTAACGGGATCTTAAGGAATCTGACAATGAAGAAATGGATGAAAGGGTTGTTGTCTGCGACTGTACTGTCGCTCTCTGTAGCACAGGCGGTCGCTGGGGAAACCGTTGTCCGTCTGGCCACCACCACCAGTACCTACAACTCGGGGCTTCTGGATGTACTGTTGCCGGTTTTTGAGCAGAAACACCAAACCCGGATTCATGTAATCGCCGTCGGAACCGGCAAGGCTTTGCGAATGGGACGCGCTGGCGATGTCGATCTGGTGATGACCCATGCGCCGGGGGCCGAGAAAAAGTTTGTAGATGAGGGTTTCGGTATCAACGCCCGCAGCCTGATGTATAACGATTTCGTCCTGGTCGGGCCTGCGCAGGACCCGGCCGGACTTAAGTCGGCGAACTCGGTCGCCGATGCAATGGCACGCATCGCGTCCGGCAACGCGGTGTTTGTTTCCCGCGGAGATGATTCCGGTACCCATAAGAAAGAGACCGGCCTATGGCATAAGGCATCGGTCACACCCACATTCAGCAGCTACCGAGAGGTGGGGCAGGGGATGGGTAAAGTGCTGCAGATCGCCGATGAACTCAACGGTTACACTCTGACAGACCGTGGCACTTGGCTGGCCTATGAAGACCGTTTGCAGCTGAAGCTGGTATTTGAAGGCGATAAGGCGCTGTTTAATCCCTATCAGGTGATTCTGGTGAATCCGGAGCTACATAAAGGCTTAAACACGCTGGGGGCGGAAAACCTGCAGCGCTGGCTGATCTCTGAGGAAGGCCAGAAGCTGATTGGCGACTTCCGCATCAAGGGTAAGGCGCTATTCCACGCATCGGCCAGCTAAGCGTCAGCAATGGATAGTCTGATCACAACCAGTATTGCCGCGCTGGAACTGCTTTTTAGCGGTGACGCCGAGCTTTGGACCATTATCGGCGTCTCCTTCCGCGTCTCGCTCAGCGCTATTGCCATCGCTGCCATCCCGGCTTTGCTGCTGGGATTTACGCTGGCTATGGTGCAGTTTCCGGGGCGCTGGGCGCTGGTTGCTATCTGTAACGCCCTGATGGCCGTGCCCACCGTGGTGGTTGGCCTGACGCTTTATCTGGTGTTGTCCCGCAGTGGCCCGCTGGGCGAGTGGCACCTGTTGTTCACTCAGCCGGCGATGGTGGTGGGGCAGGTTCTGCTGTGCTTTCCGGTGTTGGTCTGTATGAGTCATTCGGCATTTCAGAGTGTTGATAAGCGGGCCTGGGAAACGGCCCGTACACTCGGAGCCCCCTGGCACAAGGCGCTGCTGACGCTGGTCAATGAAGCCCGCTTTGCGTTGCTTGCCGCGCTGGTGGCGGGCTTTGGTCGCATCATTTCTGAAGTGGGCTGCTCAATGATGGTGGGCGGTAACATCCTCGGATATAGCCGCAATATCCCAACAGCGATTGCCCTTGAGACAAGTAAAGGCGAGTTCGCTCAAGGTGTGGCCCTGGGCATGGTATTGCTGCTGCTGGCGCTGTTGCTTAATTTTCTGCTGGCCAGTGTGCGGGGGCGGGGCCAACAGGTATGAGGAAACAGGATATGGCATTAAGGCTTGAAGCTCGTCAGCTGGTAAAACGTTTTGGGGCACGCGAGCTGTTCCGGATACCTGAATTTAATCTGCGGGCGGGCGAGAGTCTGTATCTTCAGGGTGAAAACGGCGTTGGCAAGACCACTCTGATGAAGATCCTTGCCGGACTCGATAAACCCTGTGACGGCTCTGTCCGGCTGTTGCCCGCCAGGCGGCGCTGGTGGCTGTCAGCACTGGATCAGAAGGTGATCTACCTGCATCAGACGCCCTATGTTTTCGCCGGCAGTGTGGCGGACAATATCGCCTACGGACTGCGCTATCGCGGCTTCGATCAGCAGACAATTCGCCAGCGCGTGGCTCTGGGGTTGCGCTGGTCGCGCCTTGAAGCTCTGGCTGAGCATGATGCCGTGACGCTTTCAGGCGGCGAAAAACAACGAATGGCGCTGGCACGGGCCTGGGTGCTGGAGCCGCAGCTGCTGTTACTCGATGAGCCGACCGCCAATCTGGATGTGGATTCTGTCAGCCTGGTGGCTGATATGGTGTCCGGCATGGTGGCGGATGGGGCGGCGGTAATAGTCAGTAGTCATCAGAAGACCGCACTTACCCGGCTCTGCCAGCGCCGGTTGCATCTGATCAACGGGCAGTTACGTGAAGTATTCTCCTCAACCCGACAGGAACAGTATGGGCATTAATTCAGACATCACCGCAGTTGTACTGGCGGGAGGGATGGCGCGGCGCATGGGCGGCGGTGACAAGGGACTCATCCAGTTCAGGGGCCAGCCTCTGATCAGTCATGTGCTACAGCGGGTCGAATCACAGGTGGGCCTGACATTAATCAACGCCAACCGCAATCACAGCGACTACCATGCGCTGGGATTTGAGGTGCTGTCAGATCCGCAGGCGGGTTATCAGGGGCCAATGATGGGGTTTCTGAGTGGCCTGCAGGCGTTAAGCAGTGAATGGCTGTTAGTCGTGCCCTGTGACAGCCCTTTTGTGCCAATGGATCTTGCATCCCGGTTGTTGCATGCGGCGCGGCAGCAGTCGGCCAGGATAGCGGTCGCCCGTGACGGGAAACGGATACAACCGGTATTTGCCCTTATCCATCGTTCGCTGCAGGAAGATCTGGAATGTTGCCTTGCCGATGGCGAGCGTAAGATCGATCGCTGGTATGCGCGTCATGTCATGGCCGAGGTGGATTTTTCCGACCAGCCGGCCGCCTTTATTAACCTGAATACCCCGGATGAGCTGGCTCAGATGGATAAGGGGACTGAAGCATGACGGCCGCAGTGAGTTGTTTCGATAGTTCGGTAGCCGGGCAGATGTTGCAGGTCGATGAGAGTCTTCGCCGTATTCTTGAGGCGGTGCCTCTGCCGGATCAGAGCGAAGACGTGCCGTTGCATCAGGCGCTGGACCGGGTGCTGGCCGAACCGGCGATATCCGCGATCAATGTGCCGCAGCAGACTAATTCGGCAATGGATGGTTACGCCATCCGGGCCGCCACCCGGGGGGGCGCTTTGCCGGCCCGGTTTGAGGTGGTGGGGCCGTTGTTTGCAGGCCAGTGCTGGGATAAAGCTGTTGCGGCGAGTGAGGCGGTGGAGATAATGACCGGGGCGCCTTTGCCAGTGGACTGCGATGCCGTTGTGATTAGGGAAGCTGTGCAGCGTACGGGCGCGTTTATTCAGTTCGATCATGCAGTCGCGGTCGGGGAAAATGTTCGCCAGGCGGGTGAGGATATAGCCCGGGGTAGCTGTGCGCTGGCTGCCGGGACACTGCTGCGGCCGCAGGAACTCGGCTTGCTTGCATCACTGGGATATACTCATGTCAGGGTCTTTAAACGGCTTAAAGTGGCGGTTTTCTCGACCGGCGATGAGGTGGTCGCTCAGGGGCAGGAGTTGGCAGCGAACGCTATCTATGATACCAATCGCTATAGCCTTCACGGTTTACTGGGCCGCCTCGGTTGTGAGGTGATCGATCTGGGTATCGTCGCCGACAATCCACAGGCGATGGTGGCAGTGCTGGAGAAGGCCGCCGCAGCGGCAGATGTGGTGTTTTCGTCCGGCGGCGTGTCGATGGGCAAAGCCGACTATATAAAGAGTGCGCTGGAGCAGGTGGGATGTATCGGATTCTGGCGTATAGCGATGCGACCGGGCAGACCGCTGGCCTTTGGTCATCTCGGAGACACCCCTTTCTTCGGCCTGCCGGGTAACCCGGTGGCGGTCATGGTAACCTTTATGCAGTTTGCCCAGCCCGCGCTGCGCAAGATGATGGGTCAGAGTCACTGGCAGCCACGCAGGATGGTGGCGCAGGCTGAAAGTAATTTCCGCTCCCGTGCAGGACGCACAGACTACAGTCGCGGCATTTGTCGTATTAACGATGCCGGAACGCTGGTAGTAGCGTCTACCGGTAAGCAGGGATCGGGTATCCTTTCCTCGATGGTCGAGGCGAACTGCCTGGTCGAAATTGGTGATAATACGGAGAAGGTTGCGCTTGGTGATCAGGTGGTCATCCAGCCATTCAGTGACCTTCTCTGAGGAGAATGAAAGTGGCAGAACAGTTAATTGACGGCTTTGGTCGCAAGATCACTTATGTCCGGCTGTCAGTGACAGATCGTTGTGATTTTCGCTGCGTTTACTGTATGAGCGAGAATATGACCTTTCTGCCACGCCAGCAGGTACTGTCGCTGGAAGAGATTGAGACCATTGCCCGTGCCTTTACCGAGATGGGGGTGACTAAGATCCGCCTGACCGGCGGCGAGCCTCTGGTGCGGAAAGATGTGTTGCAACTGTTCAGTAGCGTCGGGGCCCTGCCAGGCTTGAAAGACTTCTGTCTGACCACTAACGGTTCGCAGTTACGCCGCTATGCCGAACACCTTAAGGCGTCGGGCCTGAAACGTCTTAATATCAGCCTGGATACGCTCGACCCCGTGCGTTTTGAGCGCCTGGCGCGAAAGAATCGTCTGGATCAGGTGCTGGATGGCATCAGTGCGGCCAAGGACGCCGGCTTCGAGAAGATCAAGCTGAATGCTGTGATCCTCAAGGGCCGTAACGACGATGAAATAGTGCCGCTGGTTGATTACGCCCGCGATATGCAGGTGGATATCAGCTTTATCGAGGAGATGCCGCTGGGGGATATCAGCGAACATGACCGGGCTGAGACCTTCTGCTCCAGCGATGATATCCGCCAGCAGATTGATCAGGTGTATCCGCTGATGGCGACGGCGGAAAACAGCGGTGGTCCGGCGCGCTACTGGCGGATGCAGGACAGTGAAAGCCGTATCGGTTTTATCTCCCCGCATAGCCATAACTTCTGTGGCGACTGTAACCGGGTGCGGGTCACTGTTGAAGGGAAACTGTTGCTCTGCCTGGGCAACGAGAATGCGGTGGATCTGAAGGCGATACTGCGCCGCTATCCCGGCGAGATCGATCGGGTCAAGGACGCCATTCGTCAGGCGATGAACGTCAAGCCTGAGCGTCATCACTTCACGACCGACGGTGATGTGCAGATCGTGCGTTTTATGAATATGACTGGCGGCTGATCAAACCAGCCCTGCTTTCGGGGCCGCGCGATCAGCGGTCCCGGATATAGATGGCGATGGCCCGGGCCTGATTCGGGTCCAGCTGGGGAAAGTTCGGCATATTGGGAAAGCGATCGCTGCCATAGAGGATCAGGTTAATCACTTCACCGCCGCTCAGGTTTGTCGAGCGATTGGCCGGTACGCCCGCCAGGAAATTACCGCCCCCGGATTCTTTATGACAACCAGCGCAATGCTTGTTGTAAAGCAGCTTTCCGCTGCTGTTCTTCTGCTTATCATCGTCTCCGCAACCACTCAGACTCAGTATTACGGCAAGACAGGTGACGGCTGTAACTGACACTCTGTTCACACCTGCTCTCCTTTTGCGGTCAGACCCCTGATCTTACTAATCGGCCTGAAGTGTCGATAGTTTATAACTAAAGTGAATGTTCTATCGGTATAATCGGCGGCATAACTGATCCGGGACAGGTTAAATGTGATCCCGGTTACATATTTTGCAGGGGATCTCGGTGGAGATCTGGTTGGAGGGTTCAGTGGATAATCGGCTTCATATTACCAACGGCGATGTTGCGAATCAGGTGCTGGAAAAGCATGGAATAGAAGGGACATTTCTTGCCTGGGCCGATGTGATGCATGAAGGGCCGCTGCCACAGGGGTTGTCGCTGCAGGAGATGTCGCTGATCCGGGCAGGCTTTATCGCAGACCGTGGCTGGGCCAGTCAGTTTGAAGCCCGCACCCACTTTGAGACCCGGGATACGTTGTTTCTGGGAGCTGCCAGGGATGGTCAGGTGGTGATCTGGAATTCCTGGGAGCTGTATGACCAGCTGCACATGCTCCAGCTACTGCATCAATACAATACTGAAACAGCGGTGGGGTGGAGTGCTCCGCTACTGGTATTTGTCGATACCCATATAGGCTCTGCCGATGCCGATTATAATTTTGATAAGTCGCTGCAGGCAGCAAAGCCGGCAACCCCGCGTCAGTTTCAGCTGGCAGAGGTGGTCTGGCAGGCGGTGACTTCCGCCAATCCTCGGGCACTGGCCGCGGTGCTGGAAGAGGATCTTACGGTATTTCCTTACCTGCGAGGCGCCCTGCAGCGTTTCTTGCAAGAGTATCCCTCCGAGCAGGGAATCTGCCGTACCGAGCGCCAGATACTCGAGGCGGTAGATGATGGCGAGAACAGACCGGGGGCAATATTTGGCCTGTCTCAGAAAGCAGAAGAGATCGCGTTTATGGGGGATTCCAGTTTCTGGCAGTTTATGCGCGGGCTGATTCACTCTGACATGCCCTTGCTGGCGCTGAGAGGCGGCGGGGAGTTTATCCTGCCAGGTATGTTCGGTCCGGATGAGGCATTTCTGGCACAACGTCTGGAGCTCACGGAAGAGGGGCAGCAGGTACTGGATGGTGAACTCGACTGGCTGAGTAAGCATCAGCCTGATCGCTGGATTGGCGGTGTGCACCTGAATCCGGAAAACCTCTGGCGCTGGACCGGCGAATGCCGCTTTAAGCGGGGTTGACCGATGCTGATCTCTGAGCAGGAGCGTGACGCGCTCTATAAAACACTGTTCGCCCGACGTGATGTACGGCGTAACTTCCGGCCGGAACCTATACCGGAAGAGGTACTGCAGCGGATTCTGATGGCTGCTCATCATGCGCCCAGTGTCGGTTTTATGCAGCCCTGGGACTTCGTGCTGGTGGAGCAGCCGGAAACGCGGGCATCTATACGCGACGGCTTTGTCGAGGCCTCCGGGATGGAGGCAGAGATCTTCGAGGGTGAAAGGCAGCAGCTGTATCGCTCGCTGAAGCTGGAGGGAATTACCGATTCGGCGATGGGTATCGTTGTCACCTGTGATCGTAAGCGGATGGGGGAGCAGGGCTTGGGACGGGTGCTGAATCCTGAAATGTCACTCTACAGTACCGTATGCGCCATCCAGAACCTCTGGCTAGCGGCGAGGGCCGAGAATGTCGGAGTTGGCTGGGTCAGTATTCTCGATTATGAGGTGTTGCGCCGGCTACTGGGTATCCCGGATTCGGTTGACGTAATTGCCTACCTCTGTGTCGGATATACAGATGGTTTTGCGGCCAGTCCTGATCTGGAACAACGCGGATGGCAGGACCGGTTGCCGTTAAGCGAATTAATTCACCGTGAACGGTGGTAGCTGCCAATTATGACAGTTATGATGGGCGGCCTAAACCAATCGGGTGCGTAGAGGTGATTGGCATCGGCGTCGTTGCTCTCCTTAATCATCGTTCCCTCCTGTCGGAGAATTATCCATGCAGATCGCTGAAAACACCGTCGCTAATATCCATTACACCCTGAAAAATGACGCAGGTGAGGTGCTGGACTCCTCTGAAGGTCAGGAGCCTCTGCCGTTTCTGTGTGGCGCTCAGAACATCATCGCTGGTCTGGAAAAGGCACTGGTTGGTAAAGTCGTTGGTGACAAGCTGGATGTGACCGTTGCACCGGAAGAAGGCTACGGCGAAGTTCATGAAGAGATGGTGCAGGTTGTACCACATGAGAACTTCCAGGGTGTTGAGCAGGTGGAAGTAGGCATGCAGTTTATGGCTGAAGCGCCTTGGGGTCAGCAGCCTGTGACTGTTGTAAAGGTAGAAGAAGAAGGCGTCACTCTGGATGGTAACCATCCGCTGGCAGGCCAGACTCTGCACTTTAACGTTGAAGTCGTTGAAGTACGCGCTGCCACTCAGGAAGAGCTGGAGCATGGTCATGTGCACGGCGAAGGTGACGATCACTAAGAGTTCGCAAATGGCGCCATATCTGTGCGCCGTTTAGCTGTCGTCGGCAGGCGGCAGACAGTTGAATTTTGAAAGACGCGTGCACTGGTGAACCGGTCCACGCGTTTTTTATGGCTGAAGAAAAGGTGAAAGATGCATCAAGAGGTCCAGGAATATTACGGCAAGGTTTTACAGGGCAGCGATGACCTGCAAACCAATGCATGTTGTACAGATACCCAGTTGCCGCGCTATATCAAAGATGCGCTGAGTAACGTGCATGATGAAGTGATGATGCGCTATTACGGCTGCGGGCTGGTTGCGCCTGAGGCACTGCAGGGCTGCTCCATACTGGATCTGGGCAGTGGCTCGGGGCGGGATTGTTATGTGCTGGCTCAGCTGACTGGTGAGCAGGGGCAGGTTGTTGGTGTGGATATGACCGATGAACAGCTGGAAGTGGCGAACCGTCACAAAGCCTATCACCAGCAGAAATTCGGTTATAGCGCTGGCAACGTGACGTTCCATAAAGGCTATATCGAACAGCTCGATCAGCTTAACCTGCCGGACAACAGCTTTGATATCATCGTTTCTAACTGCGTAATCAATCTGAGTCCGGATAAAGAAGCCGTGTTTCGTGAAGCCTGGCGTCTGCTGAAACCGGGTGGTGAACTGTATTTCTCTGATGTCTATGCGGACCGCCGTATCTCTGCGAGCCTGCAGCAGGATCCGGAACTCTACGGTGAATGCCTCTCGGGTGCTCTTTACTGGAATGACTTCCTGCGTCTGGCCGCTAAGGCCGGCTTTGCTGATCCGAGACTGGTTGAAGATCGTCCGATCACTATCGACAACGAGCGGATTCAGGCAAAGATTGGTCATATTGGCTTTTATTCTGCCACCTACCGGCTGTTTAAGATCGAACAGCTGGAAGATGCCTGTGAGGATTACGGCCAGGCCGTGATCTATAAAGGGACACTGGCGCAGCATCCGGAATTCTTTCAGCTGGATGCCCATCACCGTATCGAACGTGGCAAAGTATTCCCGGTTTGCGGTAACACCTGGCGTATGTTGCACGACACCCGTTTTGCTGAACACTTTGAATTTGTCGGCAACTGGGATACTCATTACGGCATTTTCGATGGTTGCGGCACCCTGATGCCATTTTCCCGCAACGACGCGGATGAGGGTGGCAGCGGCGGTTGCTGCTGAAGCTAGCCCTAGCCAGTTAGCCCTATCCGGGCCTGATCAGGATGCAATGGCAGTATTTCTGTTCAGGCCCGCTTCCCTTTCTGCCTGAGATCCGACTTAGTCTGGCGCTAGGTTATCGGCACTCTTTCCCACTCCCGCCTGTAAAATCACGGCTTCATTCGCTAAAAAGCTGCACTCCTGCACCCTTGGGCTAAGCTGAAGACTGGTCGTAATCCAAAACTCGTATCGTTACGTAAACCCGACTAATAATCAGGCCAGCAGAGGGCAGTTTGGGCACCGCTACCAGCCGGTACGGGCTTAGTGGCCAAAACGGGAGACTGAAACATGAACGTCGCAGATTTTAAATCACTGGCTGAGGCGCACTCACTGAGAGCGGTTAACTTTATCGAATCCGGCTGTGGCCCAATGGTGATTGAGGTGGAGTATGACAAAGATTCAGAACCTGTCCGTGAATTGATTAAGGACAGCCATGGTGAAGTGGTGACCTGCAAAAACGTTACCCAGGCCTATGGGCTTTGCCAGAAGGCGGGGGTGCATAAGGCAAACCTGGTGCAGGTTATACCTCATGATGAAGCATGTCAGGCAGAGTATGCTGACTACCACCGCGAATCGATGCCCCTTACTTTTTAAGACACTATGATGAAATCGTTATTCGTTTCACTCTCGGCACTGCTTTTTACCCCGTCAGCTACGGCATGTACTGACCTGCTGGCGTATGAGGTTAAGACCCTGGCCGAGAACAAAACGGTCAATCTGTGTCAGGCCTACAGTGGCAAGGTAGTGCTGGTTGTGAACACGGCAAGCAAATGCGCTTTCACCGGTCAGTATGAAGGCCTGGAAAAGTTATATCGCGAATACCGTGACCAGGGCCTGGTCGTGCTCGGGTTTCCGTCGAATGACTTTGGTCAGCAGGAGCCGGGTACAGCGCAGCAGATCAGTAACTTCTGCCGCACCACTTATGGTGTGGAATTTCCCATGTTTGCCAAGGCCCGGGTTCGTGGCGCCGATGCAGACCCATTCTGGCGCAATCTTGTGACAGCCAGTGGTACCACGCCAAAGTGGAATTTCTACAAGTATCTGATTAACCGCAATGGCGAGGTGGTCGATGTTTACAGCAGCATTACCTCGCCTGACAGCGGGCGCTTCAGGCGCGCCATAGAAAGGCTGTTACAGGAACCTGTAAAGGAATCATAAGCAACCACGGCCGTGCTGAGCCAATAGTAAATCTGGACGGAGGAAGACAGGATGTCCAACGGAGAAACGCTTCGGGTAGCGGTTATAGGAGCCGGATTGTCTGGTACGGTAGCCGCCCGCTATCTGTGTGATCATGGCTGCGAAGTCACTTTGTTCGATAAAAGCCGGGGTACCGGCGGCAGGCTGGCGTCGTGCCGGCTTGGGGATAACAGTGTCGACCTGGGATTGCCGTTTTTCGAATCCGCAGGCGTACGGTTTAATCGCTGGCTGGAGCGGCAGGTTGAAGCGGGCATACTGAGCCACTGGTATCCATCCCACCAGCTTTTCAACGGAGACCTTATTGAATCTCCACGAGTCTATGCAGCTACCGCCAGAATGAGTGCCTTAACCCGCAGTCTTATCTCGGATTGCCACCTGATATCTAAAAAACGCATCTCGCTGGTCTGGCCCTCCCGAGAAGGTATTAGCCTGCGTGATGAAGATAATCGCCTCAGTGGTGAATTTGATGCGGTGCTGATCGCTACGCCAGCACCACAGGCTGTACCGCTGCTGGACGGTGTCGGACGCTTTCGGTCACGTGCGGCCGCAGTAGAGGTACAACCGGCCTGGGTGACCGCCCTGACCTTGATGGAACCGCTGAACTCACCGGTTGAGCTGATATCCGGTGAGCATGAGGTGTTTCATCGTCTGGTAAGAGACAGTGCAAAGCCGGGGCGACAGGGGGCGGATCGCTGGGTGCTGGAAGCCCGTGCCGACTGGAGTCGTCAGCATCGTCGTGATAGCCCGGATTATGTACAGCACAGAATGCTGACTGCCTTCGAGGATCTGCTGGGGCCGTTGCCTGAAATTAGTGATATTCGCACTCACCGCTGGCTGTATAGCCATACACAGGGCAGTGAGACTCAACTCTGTCTCTGGGGCGAAGATGTTTGCATCGGCGTCTGTGGTGACTGGTTTGCCGGTGGCGGTGTTGAGGGGGCATTTGAAAGCGGGCTGGCTTTAGCGGAAAAAGTAATGCAATCTCTTACCGCTGGCCGACCTGTTGAAGTTGAGGCTGAGCAGACCGGTTAGGGGTAATCTCCCGGGGCGGTCTTTTCAGCAGTGCCAGTTGTTCTGCGCAGTGATTTAAGGGAAAAGGGATGCAGTCAGAGATAGACCGGGCGATTGACGCGATTAGTGAAGTACTTTTTGGCAAGGAGAAGCAGATCCGGCAGGCGTTAACGTGCCTGCTGTCACAGGGCCACCTGTTGATCGAGGATCTGCCGGGGATGGGGAAAACCACGCTGGCGCATGCCTTGGCCCGGGTGCTGGGGCTGGATTACCAGCGGGTTCAGTTCACCAGCGATATGCTGCCCGCAGACATTCTCGGCGTATCGGTGTTCGATGCGGCCAGCGGCAGTTTTCGCTATCATCAGGGCCCCGTCTTTACGCAATTATTGCTGGCAGACGAGATAAACCGCACCACGCCGAAAACCCAGAGCGCTTTGCTTGAGGCGATGGAAGAGCGTCAGGTCTCGGTTGACGGAGACTGTTTACCTCTGCCGCAGCCATTCTTTGTTATCGCCACCCAGAACCCGGTGCATCAATACGGCACTTATCCGCTGCCGGAGTCCCAGCTTGACCGTTTTCTGATGCGGATCTCTCTCGGTTATCCGGAACATGACGCAGAGAGGGCGTTACTGCGGGGGGGCGATGGACGGCAGCGGATTGCGGATCTACCGGTTTGTCTGCATCCGGACATTTTAGTAGAGATCTCCCGGGCCTGTGACCAGGTACAGGTTTCCGAAAGCTTGCTGGATTATCTACAGCGCTTGCTGCGTTACAGTCGTGAAAACAAAAATTTCGCTTATGGTATCTCCCCGAGGGGCGCGCTGGCGCTGCTGCGTTGTGCAAAAACCTGGGCCTATATGCATGGCCGTAGTTACGTGGTACCTGAAGACCTGCAGGCGCTACTTGGGCCGGTGTTTGGCCATCGCCTGAAAGCCAGTGAGGAGTTTGCTGACTCCAGTGGTCTGGCGCTGGTGCAAAGACTGCTGGGCGAGGTTGATGTCCTTGGCTGAGACGATCATTCCCCGTGGCCTGACTAAGCGCTATCAGGACTGGCTTAGTCATCGACGTGGAAAGGGCACCAGTCTTGAGCTGAACCAGCGTCGTATCTTCATATTCCCCTCTGCCGCAGGGCTTGCCTTTATTGGCGTAGCGATCCTGCTCTTCCTGCTCGGAACCAATTACCAGAATAATCTGGTGATGGCGCTTGGCTTCCTGCTGACCAGTGTTTTTGTGGTGACGATCCTCCATACCTACTTCAACCTGTCCGGCCTGAAAGTGAGTGCTGTTCGCAGTAATCCATGTTTCGTCGGGGAGGAGGCCGGATTTGAGTTGCGGTTGGATGCCTGTCGTGGGCGCAGCCATGAAAATATCAGGCTAAGCTGGCCGCAAGGCGGTACTGCACTGGTCAGCCTTAAAGGGCAATCCTATCAATTCTGTACGCTTAACTACCCGGCGCAGCAGCGTGGTGTGCTGCGTCCCGGGCCTCTGAGAATAGAGAGTCGCTTTCCGCTGGGGATTCTGGTGGCCTGGAGCTGGCTGGGCATTGATCAGGGTACGGTCGTTTACCCTCAACCGCTGGCTTGCGGTGCACTGCCGGATTCGGCCGACTCAGAAGGCGATGGACAGGCAGGCATGCGGCAGGGGAATGATGACTTTGCCGGACTGCAGCCCTATCAGCCCGGAATGTCACCCCGACGGATAGACTGGAAAACCTATGCCCGGGGGCAGGGGCTTCAGGCGAAGCAGTATGTCGCGAATCAGAGTACCCATGTCTGGCTGGATTTCAGTTTGTGGCCGGGGACGGATCTGGAGACGTTGCTATCCCGCCTGACCTACTGGGCGTTGAGGCTCAATCAGGAGCAAACGCCCTTTGGTCTCAAGTTACCCCAGTGCCGTATAGCGCCCTCATTGGGACAGAACCATCTCGATGCGGTATTGCGTGCATTGGCCGTTTGTGGAGTCGGCACAGATGAAGCCTGAATTTCAGCTTTCACGACCGGCGCTGATCTGGCAGATGGTGGCAGTGCTGCTGGTGGTGCTGCCTCTGGTATGGGAGTTGCCGGTCTGGCTGCTGCTGGTGACCCTGATGACCACAGGATGGCGCTATATGGTCTATCTCGGGCGCTGGTCTTTCCCGCACTGGAGTATTCGTACGATCCTGGTCGCCGGACTGGGCTTGCCACTCATGCTGAAAATTGGCCAGGGTATCAGTCTGGACTCGATGGTGTCATTGCTGGTATTGGGATTCAGTCTCAAGATGCTGGAGATTTATAAACGCCGCGATGCATTGCTGGTGATGATGGTTGCTTACCTGGTAGCCGCCAGCACCCTGTTATTTGATCAGTCTATGACGGCTACCTTCTATGTGCTGTTTTGTATCCTGATTATCACCACCGCTCTGGGCGCCGTGTTTCAGAGCAGTGATAGCGGTTTATCGGGCCCTTTCCGCCATAGCGCCATGATTCTGTTGCAGGCGTTGCCGCTGATGGTGGTGCTGTTTTTACTGATGCCCCGTCTGCCGCCACTCTGGACGGTGCCGTTGAGCAGCACTTCGACCAAAACCGGCTTAAGTGAAAAGATGTCTCCCGGCGATATTTCACGCCTGACCCGTAACGCCGATATTGCCTTTCGGGCGGAGTTTGTTGATCGTAAGCCAGAGCAATCAGAGCTCTACTGGCGGGTCATGACGTACGGCAGCTATGACAAGGGCACCTGGTCCGAACCCGATGGAGCGCATCCGCTGTTGCCTCGCCATGTCAGCGTCACCGATATTGACCTGGCCCGGTCACTGGGAGATGAGCTGGCCTACAGTGTCGTGATGGAGCCAAGTTTTCAGCAATATCTGCCTGCACTGGATATACCTCTGGCCTTTTCGGCAGAGATACGTCAGTCCACAGATTTTACATTGCGGGCCAGTGAGCCTCTCAGGGAACGCTATCGTTACCAACTGCGTTCGGCAACTCAGTACCGCACTTATCCCAGAAGCGCTGAATCCCTGTTGCGCTATCTTCGCTTACCGCCCGGCAACCCGAAGAGCCGGGCGCTGGCGCAGCAGCTGGTGGCCGAGAATGCAGATGCTGAATCATACATCGCGGCTCTCCTGACCCGCTTTAACAACAGTTTTATCTATAGCCTGACGCCGCCGTTGCTGGGGCAGAATGATATTGATGACTTCCTGTTTGAGAGTCAGACCGGATTTTGCGGGCATTACTCCGGGGCACTGGTGTTTATGCTCAGGGCGGCGAATATTCCGGCGCGGGTGGTGGCCGGTTATCAGGGAGGCGAGTGGAGCCCCGATGGTAGCTATATGCTGGTCCGGCAATATGATGCCCATGCCTGGGTCGAGGCCTGGTTACCTGAAAGAGGTTGGGTGCGTTACGACCCGACTGCCGCGGTTGCACCGGAACGGGTACAGATGCCAGCGCAGGACATGTATCAGGATCAACCCGACTTTCTGGCCGATCTTCCACTGGCAGGCCTGCATCAGGCCGACTGGCTGGCGCAGCTGCGCTGGCAGCTGGATGCGATCGATTTCCGCTGGCAGCGCTGGGTACTGAACTATCAGAATCGCCAGCAGGGGCTGCTGGAACGGTTACTGGGAAAAGTCGACTCTATACGGCTGGTGTTTGCGTTAATGATCCCATTCGCGCTGATGTTGCTGGTTATCTACTGGCAGCAGAGACGGCAGGAAAATCCGGTTGTCCGGCCTGTTTGGCAGCGTCAGCTTGATAAGCTGCTGAGTAGCTTGATCCCGTTAGGATGGTCCCGTCATGAAGGCGAGACGCTGAGACAGTTTTGCGAACGGGTGGCCGAGGGGCAGCCCCAATGGCGCAATGAGCTGGTTATGCTGGCAGACTGTCATGAACGATTGCAATACAGCTGCGAGCAGGACCTGCGTCTGGAAAGTGCCATGATTGAGCAGCTGAAGCGTTGCAGGGATCAGTTAGGCCGTCGCTGAGATCAGCTTGATCCGTCGTTGCAGTTCAGGAACCAGCTGCTGTTCAAACCAGGGATTGCGCTTCAGCCAGATCTGGTTTCGTGGTGAAGGGTGAGGCAGCGGGATTATACCGTCCGGCGCCTCTTGCCAGTGGCTGACCCGCTCGGTCAGGGTTTTATACTGATCCTGCAGGTAGTATTTCTGAGCATACTGGCCGATTAATAGGGTTAACTCCAGATCAGGCATCTGCTGCAGCAAAAGGTGGTGCCATTTCGGCGCGCATTCCGGGCGCGGTGGCAGATCGCCGGAGCGGCCTTTGCCAGGATAGCAGAAGCCCATCGGGACTATGGCGATCCGGCTCTGGTCATAGAACGCTTCGTCACTCAGGTTTAACCACTGTCGCAGGCGTTTGCCACTGGCGTCATCCCAGGGAATACCGCTGGCATGGACACGGGTGCCCGGTGCCTGGCCTATGATCAGTATTCGCGCGCTGGAAGAGGCGCGGACAACCGGATTGGGTCCAAGAGGGAGTTGCTCTTTACAGAGATCGCATTGGCGGATCTGTGTCAGCAGGTCGTGTAGAGGGATGGAATCGCTCATTGTATCAGTTGCGGGATCAGAGCTATCTGATCCCGCATCGTCGCTTCGGTCTGCGTGATTACAGATCGTTAGTGGACGCGACTTCCATAATGCTGGTGCCTTTGTTGCCCACCAGATTGCCCACTTCCTTATCGATAAAGAACAGGCCCTTGCCGTCTTCGCCGATGATCTCAATCTTATCCAGGATGCCCTTAAACAGCTTTTCTTCTTCGTGCTGCTCGGATACGTACCACTGCAGGAAGCTGAAAGTCGAGTAGTCCTGATTGGTAAATGCGGTATGGGCCAGCTCATTGATCTTGCTGGTAACGAGGCACTCATGTTCCAGCACGTTTTCAAACAGATGCTTGATTGAGTCGAACTGGGTGGGTGGCTCTTCGATAGCGCCCATCTGAGCCAGAGAGCCCGTTTCGTTGACGTAGGTGAAGAGACGTTTCATATGTTCCATCTCTTCATCAGCGTGCTCACGGAGGAAATTGGCGCAGCCTTCATATCCTTTATGTTCGCACCATGCGCTCATCTGGAGGTAAAGATTGGAAGAGTAAAACTCCAGATTGATCTGTTCATTGAGCTTGTCGAGCATCTGCTGGCTAAGCATCAAAAGTCTCCTTAAATACTGCGGGATTTGTGAAGCGACTGCGGCGCATAAAGATCTGGCCCGGTAAAGCGACCTGCCTGTCCCTGATCAGACTAGCTGACCTCTTTAGGCTTGCAGAGCCACTTTTTACTGTTGGCTGAACGTGCACACTTAGTGCATAGATAAAGGCTTTTATGAGTGACTTCAGCAAGCTTGTCGAAATGTTTTTCGATATCATCCTTGCTGAATTTGCACAGGCTTTTAGCTTTCACCCTGTTACATACCGGGTCCGTTAATTTGTGGCTATTCTGTCATAATCGCCGATGCCATGCATCACTCTTAATCCTTTGTCGAGAGGCGGCCTGTGACCCTAAAGAACCGCCGGACTCCTGAAAATGAAGATGAATGAAACACCCCGATACACATTGGTTCGCAGCACACGTCGTAAAACTGCTGCCATTAAAGTGGACCATCAGGGAGTGAAGGTCTCGGTACCTGAAAGGGCCGATCCCCTATGGGTGGAACGTTGGGTAGCGTCGAAAGCTGATTGGATAGCCCTGCAGCAGGAAAAACTTGCCCGGCAACAACGTTGCCACGGTATTCGCATCAGCCAGGGAGCTGTAATACCGCTATTGGGAGAGTCATTGCAACTGGGCTGGGAGATTGGTAGTCGCAATCAGGTTTCTAAGGCGCCGGGGCGCTTAAATGTCCTGCTCTCTTCAAGAGGGCGTGGCGCTGATGACGAGCGTGTTAGCAGGTTGCTGCAGCAATGGTTTAAGAGTCAGGCCGCAGAGATATTCGAACCCAGGCTGCAGCAATGGAGTCAGCAAATGGGACTGGAATACAGTGGTTTTAAGGTGAAAGGCTACCGGCGGCGCTGGGGGAGTTGTGATAATCGCGGTGCAATCTCTCTTAACTGGCGGTTGATTTTGGTGCCACCTGAGCTGCTGGACTATGTGATTGTGCATGAGCTGTCTCATCTGCAACATTTCAATCACGGCAACGCATTCTGGAAGCTTGTTGAGCGTTACTATCCTGAATGGCGACAGGCTAAAGAAGCGCTGCAGCAGCGGGACGCTTTGCTGGAGTTCTGACAGATCCGATACCAGAACGGATCTGTCAGCAGGTGGGGTAATCGTCTCTGTAATAGACGTTAGCCTGAAGAGGTCAGATTTCCAGGTCGTTAACCAGTTGCTCGATCAGGACCTTTACCATCTCATATGAGAGTGGTTTGCTGCAGATAGCCGATACGCCTGCCTGCTGTATGGCCGCCAGATGGCTTTCGTTCTGCTCACTGGTAATCATCATGATAGGAACTGTTGGAATATCGCTATGATGGCGAATATGCTCGGTTAGTTCTTTGCCATCAACATTGGGCATATTGTAGTCAGTGACGATCAGGTCAAAACGCTGGCCAGCGCGTATACGCTCCAGCGCCTCTGAACCATCGCCCGCCTCAGTGATTTCGCCAATCGCAAGTGCATCCAGCATCTTCCGCACAACCTTACGAGACATGCGGCTGTCATCTACCAGCAGCACGCTCAGGTCTTCATGATCCTCATCATGATGTTCTGAAGAGGTGTCGCTGATGTAGTGTAATGTGCTGCGCAGGGCGGTGCAGAGCTCATCGCGGCTGAACGGCTTGGGTAGAATCGCAATAGCGCCAGCCTGGCGTATAGGTTCCAGGTAACGGTAGTGGGTCTCCGAAGAGATCAGCAGAAAAGTCACATCGCGCAGGGCAGGGTGTTCGCGCATCTGATTGACCAGTTCAGTGCCGGTCATATCTGGCAGGTGCATTGAAGATACGGCAATATCCGGCACACGTTTAAGCATCGACTCCCATGCGGGCGTTGCTTCCGTGAACTCGTCTATCTGTTCAATCCCGAAGCTTCTCAGGCGATCGCAGATTATATTGCGTTGCAGATTGGAGGGCTCTACGACTACAACGTACAGATCAGTTAAATCCATCATCTACTTCCGTCTCCACACGGCCTTGTATTTTCCCTGACTACGGCGCGTTTCTAGCTACCTGGAATACCATTGACCGGATCTGAATAATGACTTGCTACCAAAGACCCGGTGTAAGCTTTGCCGGTCTGAGGTTCAGGACCAAAAGAGCTTAGTTTTCAACGCAGTGTAAATGAATACCGACCCAAATGTCAGGCCAATGTCCATCTATTGTAGCGCATTGTAACGAATTGAGCTTTTTCCCGGCCTGGCTTCCCTCAGCGAGTGAGTAAAAGCGCCAGGATATGTGGATTTTTTGTGCAGTTGTGTCGCTGTTCAGGTGTGATAGGCGCAGCAGTGGTGTCTTCAGAGAGCCTTCTCAGGCTCGTATACCCGGTCTGTACTTTCGTTGTTATTTATGAGGCCGCATTCTGCGGATTATGCCTTGCGCGGCAGGAGATGTTTCGATGGCAAACCGGACAGAAAGCTCATTTAGGAGGGGGCTGGTTGGCAGGCTGCCCCTGGCAGTAAGGCCGGAGCGTATAGGCGGTAATCTCCGGCGAAAAGTACAGAGATTAGGTTCGTCCTTGTTTAAATTGGCTGTTCAGAACTTTCTCTTTGGAAGTACCTGAACTCCATGGGCCGTGATTCTGACTGCATGATTTGATCTGAGTCAGCAAACTAATCTGTTTGCATTTTTCCATTTGGTAACTGAGCGTAGCATTAGCCTTAATCCTGTCGCTTATAGAGAACGATCGTCGGGAGTGAAAGGGATGTCTGGGAGCTAGGAGCATCCGTGGGCCAAATCGTATAAAGGCTGGCGGAATTGTTCCTGATGCGAAATCCAGCGTATCAGATCGCACCAACAGGGTTCGGAGACACAATCACTGAACTTCAAGCTTTATAGCTTTGTGAGAGGCTAATGATTAGCAAAGGCAATGCCGAATTAACTCGGCTACATATATTACAGGCTGCAACAGATATTATCGCTGAGAAAGGTCTGGCGGCACTGACAGCAGGCAGTCTGATCAGCCGGGCAGGTATCAGCAAAGGTGGACTTTATCATCACTTTCGTCAGATGGATGAAGTGGTTCTGGCGGCGCTGGATCAGTTGGTGGATGAATATCTCGCTGGCCTTCAGACGGTTTCGGCCCAGCGCCCGGAAGTGCTTTTCGCCCAGCTGGAAACTGATCTGAGAGAGCTTTACCTCCAGCGTAGTCAGCGGATTAAGGCGTTGCACGGCTTTCTCGGTGCCGTTATGCACGTACCAGCGTTTCGCGGGCCCGTCACCAAAGTGTTACGTGGATTGAAGGAACGTCATCGTCAGCAGTTTAAGGCGGCATTTCCGCTGGCGCATACCGATACGCTGAATGCCGCCACAGAGATGCTGGAGACTTTTATCCTGGGATCGATTCTGCAGAGCTATCTGGAACCCGATGGCGATTATATGGCCCAGTGGCCGGAGTTCAGCAAGCACCTTTGGTGGCGTCTGAGTGAGGCATCCGGCAGTGTTCAGGTCTCTGCTGTCAGCTAAGTCGCTGTATCTGAGTGGTTGTATAGAAAGATAAACGCGAAAAATAAGTAGCTGGGAAAAAGTACAAAACGCCTCTGCTTTTCAGGAGGCGGATTTGTTCGCAGAATCGTCAGAATGGTCTGCTAATTGAGCGATCAGCAGCTGCCGTAGAGATTCGCTCTCCTTAAATCCGGGTAGCTCGATGTTACCCTCTTCTCTGGTTGTCAAACTCAGAATCTCTATGCCCAGGCGGGATCGGGATGCAACAGATTCAATATTGCGAAAAGTGATGCGTTGCTGCTGGTCCTGGGCTGGTTTTTCGATGAGCAACGAGCGCGGCGCAAGAGTGACAGAAGATTGCTGCCATTGTTCGTTCAGGTTGTCGATCTTGCGAAGCTCACGACTGCTCAGAAAGAAGAGCAGTGCCATAGGCACTAGCAACCAGGGTTTTGCCAGGTCCAGCAATAGCAGACCAATTGCAAGTCCGATCAGGCCCAGCTGAATGCGGCCGAGGAGGGACTGCAGTTGGGTGACCTTCTGGTCATTCCATTCGAAGTGGTTCGGGGATTCTGACATCAGAGCATATCCTGTTGCTTGTTTTCGACGCTAACTATACCGGCTTAGATCGATTGTTTGCAGCAGAAACAGAAAAGCGGCGCCAGTCGAGAACTGGCGCCGCTTTTTTAGTGTGCTTCAGGGGCGCTATTACTTGCGCTTACCTTCTACATTCAGGTCCAGATAAACTGTTTCTGATGCCGGGCCCAGGTTGTAGTTGATACCAAAGTCTTTTAGTTTCAGCTCAGTTGTGCCGGTGAAGCCTGCACGATAGCCGCCCCACGGATCTTTGCCTTCGCCTACTTTAGCAATCTTAACGTCCACTTCTTTTGTTACGCCATGCAGGGTCAGGTCACCGGTCATAGTGCCGCTGCCATTGCCATTAAACTTGATCTCTTTACTTTTGAATGATGCATCCGGGTATTTGGAAACATCCAGGAAGTCTCCGCTGCGCAGGTGCTTGTCGCGCTCAGCGTGATTTGAGTCGATAGACGCGGTTTTGATATCGACATTGATGCTGGAAGCGTTAGGATTGGCGGAGTCGTAGCTGAAATCACCTTTGAAATCATTGAAACGACCTACCAGCCAGCTGGTGCCCAGGTGGCTGATGCGGAACTCAATAGAGGCGTGCGCACCCGCAGTGTCGATCACATAGTCGGCGGCCTGTACCTGTGAGGTTGCCAGAAGGCCTGCAATTGCGAATCCTTTAATCATCTTTGCTTTCATGGTTAATCCTATTTTATTCCAAATATACGTTTCAGGGTTTCGTCTTTGTCGATGAAGTGATGCTTAAGCGCAGCCAGCGCATGCAACGCTGCCAAACTGACCAGTGCAGTGGCGATCCAGTAGTGAATTGCGCCGGCTACGTCTTCCTGGTTGTCTATCAGTGCCGGTAGGGCAGGGATTTCGAACCAGTTAAAGACCGCTATTGGACGCCCGTCAGCGGTAGAAATCATGTATCCCGACACTAATACTCCTAGCATCAGAATATAGAGCAAGTTGTGAACGGCTTTAGTCGCCAGTGTCAGTATCGCTGGCTGGGGTAGCTCGGCCGGAGGCTTATTGCCGGTGCGCCAGATAATACGGATAGTCAGTAACATCAGGACCAGAATACCGATACTTTTATGCCAGTGTGGTACGGTGCGGTATTCCGGATCGTAATATGTCAGGCTGTCGATGTAGAGTCCCAGTGGATACAGCCCGATAATTGCCAGCGCCATAATCCAGTGGATAGATATCAGGCCCCAGCCGTAGGAATTTCTATCGTTCAATAGTTTTTTGTTAAAAGCCATCAGATTCAGAACCTTATCTCATTTCTGCCGCTTATGCAGCGTGCCTATATGAACACAATTGGTTCAATTAGTGCCGTTAAGATTTGTAAACAAACTGTTTCATTTTTTGAAACTGATTGTGATTATCGTTTCCTGTAAGTCATCGCCTTAATGCGAGTCGCCACACTTTCTGCTTGCCGTGTAGCCGGGTGATCTGTCGGCGCTGTTTTCCGGTTTGGGGAAGAGCATTATTGCACCTGAGTGATTTGAAGCCTGCACAAGTGACATCTCCTTGGTCTGCCGTGCTTCTCCATAGTTGTACCTGTCCGTTGCTGCACCGGTCTGGCTGGTTTCTCGTGCGCGCAATCTCTATATGTCGACTCAAAGATGTCTGGAATTTCGATAACAAAGGATATCTGTTTCGCTTGGCGCTTAGCTGTCCGTCATTACCGCCGGACGACTGCGGCCCTTTAAGTGGGCGGAAATATCTTAGCTCGCCGCAAAATCCGGATACGCATTGATAAGCAGACTTTACTCATGCAGGATGTATGCGTCTAATGCATTTAGGTGATAGTTGTTATGCGTGAAGTGGATTTGAGATCGGTGGATCTTAATTTGCTGGTTGTACTGCGGGCGTTGTTAAAGCAACAGCATGTCAGCCGTGCTGCTGAAGAGCTTAATATGAGTCAGCCTGCCGTGAGCCGGGCATTACAACGATTGAGGAGACTGTTTCAGGATCCGCTGCTGGTGAAAGCCGGTCAGGGGTATGATCTGAGTGCCCGGGCGCTGGTATTGAGGCCAAGGCTGGAGATGTTGCTACAGGACGCCCATCAGTTGGTGAGCCCGCCTCGTTTTGAACCGGAGACGGCCAGCGGTGTATTGAAGATCACCAGTCTGGATCTGGAAGGGGCGCTTTATCTGCCTCAGCTCATTCGCCGCTTCAGAGACCTGGCACCAAAGCTAAGAGTAGAGCTGGTACCCCAGGTGGCAAGCCATTTCAAACTACTGGAAGAGGGCGATGTGCACTTCTGCCTCACCGGAATGACTCCATACCGAAATGCTGATCAGTTTCATCGGCTGGCTCTGGATCACATGGAATCGGTGGCCCTGCTCTCCTCGCGGCACCCGCTTGCGGCTGCTCCGATCAGTCTCCCCGGCTATGTGGAAGCGCCGCATGGTCTGGTGTCGATTACCGGCAAAGGCCCGGGTTATGTCGATGGCGTACTACAACAGTATGGCCTGCAGCGTGAAGTCATGCTGCGGCTATCAAGCTTTATGTCAGTCGCCGAGTATTGTGAGGGTTCAGATCTGGTATTTACTCTGCCGCGTAAGCTGGCCGAGCACATCGCCTGTGGCCGTGAGCTGGCGATAAGGCCTCTACCGGAAGAGGTTGTGAAGCAGGAAATAACTTTCTTTATCTACTGGCATAGCCGTTACCATTTTGATCCGATGTGTCAGTGGGTGAGAGAGCAGATCCGGGCTTTAATTGAGTTGGGCGAAATAGAGGGGACAAACAGCTGAAATCCCATTACATTGATCGGTAGTCCGAAATTTGCAATAGAAACGGGAGTAGCTAATGGATATCAATCTCTCTGCCAATGAAGCGCGACTGATCGGCTGTCTCATGGAAAAAGAGATTACAACACCAGACCAGTATCCGCTGTCGCTGAATGCTCTGACCAGTGCCTGTAATCAGAAGAGTAATCGCGATCCGGTTATGGAGCTGTCTGATGCAGAGGTGCTGGATACCCTGACAGAGCTGGGGAATAAACGGCTGATTCGGGAGGAGACCGGATTTGGTAGCCGGGTGATCAAGTATAAGCACCGATTCTGCAATACTGAGTTCAGTGAGCTACAGCTTTCTGAAAAGGAGTATGCGCTGGTCTGCGTTCTGTTGTTGCGAGGTCCGCAGACCCCTGGCGAGCTGCGGACCCGAACCAATCGCCTGTGCGAGTTTACCGATGTAGCAGAAGTCGAGAAAACTCTGATAGGAATGTCCCAGCGGGAAAACGGTGCTTTAGTTTCCCGGCTTCAGCGTGAACCGGGTAAACGGGAAAGCCGTTATGCGCAGCTGTTTTGCGGTGACCCGGGCGATGTTTGTGCGACTGAAGTTGCGGAGGCTGCGTCAGCTCCTGGCCGGATTGAACAGCTCGAAGCGCAGGTCAGCAGACTTCAGCAGCAGATTAATATGCTGGAAGAACGCTTAAGCCAGCTGGAATCTTAGCTTCTGCTAAGCGGATCTCAGAGAGGCAAGGGTGATCATAGTTTCCCTTGCCTTATCCGCTTCTCGGTTGCGATCAGCCGACGGCTACCTTGATGCCCAGTAAGACTAATGCTCCGCCAATGACCCGTTCCAGTTTGGTTCGAACCTGAACGAGACGGTATTGGATCGCCGGATGGCTGAGGGCATAGACGATGAGTGAGAACCACAACAGCTCAGTTATCACCGGGGTAATGCCAAATAGCAGTTTCATCTGCCAGCTTTCTGCATTTTCCAGGACCTGACTGAAAAGAGCGATAAACATCATCAGGATCTTCGGATTCAACAGGCTAACCATTAAACCGGATAGAAACGGATGTGATGAACCTGGTAGCGCCGCAGTATCATCAGGATCGTTCTTTTTGGGCTTGGTAAACAGGTAGGTTACGCCGATATAGAGCAGATAGGCGCTGCCTAACCAGCGAATAGCATCATAGAGTGCAGGGGTTTCATTAATCAGAGTCGCCAGTCCGGCGATGGTCAGCAAAACGTGAATTGCCAGCGCAGTCGCCAGTCCCAGAGCGGTAATCAGTCCCTGCCGGGATGAACCGCTGAGCGTATTACGCAGTACCAATGCTGTATTTGCGCCCGGAATCATTGCGCCCATCAACATTACGCCTGCCAGTATTAACCACTCCAACATCACGAATCCTTAACGTCTGTACACCTTAGAAAGGACGCCAGTGTAAGAATCAAAGTGATTCAGGGCTAATCGCTATTTTCGATAAAGGTCATAACAAATACGTATGACCTTTCCGCTCAGTTCAGACTGGATGATCGTGGCTGAGAGCCTGGAAGATACGCTCGCGCAAATAGCGATGGGCTGGATCATTCTGCAACCGGTGATGCCAGATCAGGTAATATTGCGCTGCCGTGATCTGTAACTCTGCTGGCAGGGATTTGCTTACCAGTCCGTAGCCTGGTCCCAACTGACGGGCAATATAGTCGGGAAGCGTCAGCAGATAATGACTTCGGGCAGTGATAGCCAGCGCCGAATGGATAAAGGGTACGGTTAGCTTCAGTTGACGATAGAGACCGAGTTGATTGAGGGCATCGTCTACCGCGCGGATTTTATCGCCGCCACCGGTAACCGCAATATGGCCGGAATCGATGTAACGCTGAATCGTCAGTTCACCTTCGGCAAGGGGCCCTTCAGCGCTGACCAGACAGCTATAGTTATCCGTGGCAATACAGCGGCCGTAGATATCATCAGGGATCTGGTCCAGCAGGCAGGTTGCCAGATCCAGCCTTCCCTGACGCAGACTGTCCATCATGCCCGGGTGCCAGAGGTGAAAATGCAGGTCCAGTCCCGGAGCATCCAGCTGTAACTGAGCCAGCACCGGAGGTAAAAGCTCCTGAGTGATGTAGTCGGTTGCGGCAATGTTAAATTGCCCCTGATATCCTGCCGGTTCAAAGTCACCGGGAACAAAAAGGCTTTCCAGCTGATTAAGCAGGTCGGGAAGCTGTTGCCACAGACTCTCGGCTCTCGGCGTCAGATGCATGTCGTTACCTACCCGTACCAGTAACGGGTCGTTAAATATCTCACGCAACTGCGAAAGATTGCGACTCATGGCTGGCTGGGTAATATGCTGCGTCGATGCCGCACGTGTGACACTGCGTTCATTTAGCAGATGGTAAAGTGAAAGCAGAAGATTTAGATTAATCCGGGAGAGTTCCATCACCGAAGCATATCAGGTTAGGTTATGACCGTGTACTCTCCCCTGTATCGTGAAGCTGTAAAGGTCCGGTGAAGCGGATTCACGTCCTTTGCACGGTACCAAATATGGAAATGGAAAATGTATCGCTTGAATCTTAATCTGCTGAAAGCACTGGAAGTGTTGTTAGAGCAGCGAAATGTCTCCCGTGCTGCGGAAGAACTGAACCTGACCCAGTCTGCGATGAGTCGTCAGTTGGGGCAGTTAAGAGAGCACTTTAGTGACCCGCTGTTGTTGCGTGAAGGCAGTGGTTTCCTGCTGACGGCCCGGGCGCAGCAACTGAAGCCCAAAATACAGATTATTCTGGAGCAGATCAGGAGCCTGGACGAAGAGGTTGGATTTGATCCGGCAACTTGCTATCGCAGCTTTAACTTTGCCTGTACGGACTATGTGGCTCAGTTTATATTTCCCGAAGTGCTGCAACACCTCTGGCGGCGCGCACCGGGCATAGATATCCGCTACCAAAATCTGGAAGCGGACTGGGTTCACAGGCTGGGTCAGAAACCGCTCGATTTTGTTTCTACCATGATTGAAGATATCCCGGAAAACGTGCAGGGGCACTATCTGGGCTCTGACGGTGCTGTCTGTCTGATGGCTATAGATCATGAGCTGGCTGCGGCGGCGCAACCATCACTGCAGCAGATGCTGCAGTACAAGTTCGTAACCGTAACCAGTGGTGGTGACAAGGATTCGTTCTTTGACCAGCACCTGATGGCAAATGGTCTAAAACGCCGTATCGCTTATTCAGTACCGTTCTTTTGTGCGGCCTTCAGCGCACTGGCAAGCAGCCAGCTGCTGATGGTTTTGCCTGAGCATATCGCTAACAACGCCGCAAAACGTTATCCGCTCATCACTAAACCGCTACCGTTACCGACACCTGAAAACCACTATCAGTTATTGTGGCACGGTATCTACCATCAGGATCCGGCACATCGCTGGGTGCGTGAGCAGCTGGCTGAACTGATGGGAAACTCAATTTATTCTCCCCGCTAGGTTGCTTCGGTATTAAAGGATGGGTATGCGTAAAAATCATAGCGGCGATGATTAATAGGCATTTTTTGCATGCTCTGGTTTGCTCTATGCTTGGTGTCCTTTGTAGTTGCCTGGTAAAGAGGATATAGCTTTGGAGCTTACAACCTGGTTTTCAATTGTGGCGATATGTTGCCTTGGTGCAATCTCTCCGGGACCGAGCCTGGCCGTAGTGTTACGGCACTCGGTGGGTAACTCCCGTATTCACGGTGTCTATACCGCAGTTTCACATGCCCTCGGCGTCGGTATCTGGGCGGCTTTGACAATTCAGGGGCTGGCTTTGGTCGTTGCCAGCTCTCCTCAGGCATTTCAGCTGATTACCTGGGGCGGGGCAGCCTACCTTGGCTGGCTCGGAATTAAGGCGATCACTCACAGAGGGGGCGGAGCCTTTGATGCAGGTAATGCAGATAGGGTGTCGTACTGGCGGGCAGCGCTTGATGGCCTGATGATATCGTTGCTGAATCCCAAGCTCGCGATCTTTTTTATCGCGCTGTTTTCGCAGTTTGTCGATCAGGATATGGCTCTGACATCACAGTTGATAATGATGTCCACTGCGGCTGTTATCGACGGCGCTTGGTATTGCCTGATTGCATTATTGCTATCGCATTCATCTGTACTGGCAGGCCTGCAGCGCCGGGCTGTGCTGATAGATCGCATCAGTGGCGCGGTACTGCTAGTGCTGGCAGTGAGGGTGGTGACGCTCTGACAAAAAACGCAGCGTCGAGCTGCGTTTTCTGTCGTAAGGCGGGACTATCTGTCAGGTGTTATACATCATCTGCAATGATTCTTCGGCCCATTCCAGAGCGTCGCTATAGGCGCTGCGATAGATATCCTGATTCTCGTCTTCGCTCATCAGGCCGAATTCGCCATTGATATAGTGCCTGACATTACACAACAGCGCACCGGCCGGGCCATTCTGGTGCCGGACCGCCTGCTCAATCTCTTCGCTGACGGCAATCTGTTCAAATATTTCGGTTTCAGTGATATCCAGCATCGCGCCCATCATTGAGAGCAGGCCGGTCATGAAAGCGGTACTTGGCGTAACGACATTGCCCTGCCGGGCGACCGATTCACACATCCGGCCTGTTTGCAGGATCTGACGAGTAAGTTCGGTGGGCTTGCTATTGTTTCCGGACAATGAGATCAGCGTAACCCATTTCTTGATTTCGCTGAGGCCGAGCGTGACGATCGCCTGTGAAATGCTTTCTATCTCATTTGCCAGTGCGTAGAGAGATGAGTTGACGATCTTCAGTAGCTTAAAGGTAAGGTTAGGGTCACGGGTGATGATCTGTTGTAGCTCATCCGGTGATATATCCGGATTTTCCAACGCCGCTAACAGCTGTACCACTACCATCTCGTTACCGGATAACTTGCGGCCTTCAACGATGGTTGGCTTGGAAAGAAAATACCCCTGGAATAATTTAAAGCCCAGTGCCATACACAGCTGGAACTCTTCGTGGGTTTCAACCTTTTCTGCCAGCAGGGTGACATTATAGTCTTGCAGCTTCTTCACATGCTGTATCAGGGTAGGGCCTTTGGTCTGCGTCAGGTCGATCTTGACGATATGGGCCATATCCAGCAAAGGATCATACTCGGGGCTATAGATGAAGTCGTCCAGGGCAACCCGGTAACCCGCATCGACAAAGCGTTTGACGCCGGCAATGGTTTCTTCATTCACCTCGACGTCTTCAAGCACCTCAAGTACCAGTAGTTCCTTGGGGAAGGCCGGCAGGCGGTCGTCTTTTACAAAACTTTCCGGAAGGTTCAGAAACGCAGGCAGCGTCTTAATATCACCGGCGTCGAATATACTGGTAAAACTGTTGATTAAAACATCGGATGTGGCTTTGTTGCCATCAAACACATTGGCGACGTTTTGTTTGTTGGAGCGGTACAGCAACTCATAGGCGACTACATTGAGCCGCCGGTCAAATATTGGCTGCCGTGCCATCAACACATCGCTGAGTGCGTTTTCCATAATCAGTCCTGATGAATACAAATGGTACGGTTAGTAATTGTAGTTACAGGCTGCGCGAAACTACAGTACTGTTACAAATTTTCTTTTTCCGAACCAACATCTGGGCAATGTGAAAAAGGTACGCTTTTTCAGTTGCTTACCGGCTCTCAGGCAACTTTGGCGCAGTTCACCTGATTCCTGCCATTATGCTTCGCGTTGTATAACGCTTCATCGACATCCGTGATCCATTCTTTATGGGTTTTATAGTCGGAACTGAATTCTTTGACGCCCAGGCTGATCGTGCAAAACACACTGTGCTCCGTGCACATTGGTGTTATAGCGGTCGCGACGCGGATACGTTCGGCCACCTTTGAAGCTTCCTTGATGGAGGCGCCGGGTAGCAAGATGCCAAACTCTTCGCCGCCGTAGCGGCCTGTTATATCGATTGAGCGCAGGTTGCGGCGGATTATCGCCGCAAGTCCCCGTATAACCTCATCCCCTACCGTATGGCCAAAGGTGTCGTTAATATTCTTGAAGTGATCCACATCGATCAGGATGAGGCTGGCGGTGTCGTTGCTGGTCTTTAGGCGTTGGTACATGTCCGATACGCACAGTTCCCAATAGGCGCGGTTGTATAGTTCGGACAGTCCGTCTTTACGGCTTATGACCTGTAATGAGCGTTTTTGCTTGTTCAGGTCCTTGGCGAGCCGGTGGCTGACGATGCCTACACATAGAGGAAAGCAGACAATCAATGGCAGTGTGGCTATGACGATGAGTAGCGAAGGGGCTGGCTGCCATTGAGGTTCATGTAACAAAACAGAGGCGGCAGCGCCTCCCAGGGCCGGAACACAGGCACGTCTCAGCATCTTGAAGCCACCGATACTGATCATGCTCATGCTTAGCATCGCAAGGATGGTCGCCGCGGGTAGCAGATTGAAGTCCATGACCGGAATCCAGAAGGCGGCGCAAAAGGCATCGATCCTCAGGTTGGACAGTTCGCAGCTGTAATGATGTTTGCGGCTAACCACCCGTGACCAGGCGATGTGGGGCCAGAGCAGGCCATTGATAATCAGCAGTGCCCATAGCCAGTCAGCTGCATTTTGTTGCAACAAGACTGAGGCAACAGCAAGCAAGGTTAAGGCGGTACCGATGGTGCGGGGCCAGATCAGGCGCTCCGCGAACTGGAGTCCCCTGGAGGTTCGCTTCAGACTGGGATAGAGCTGCAGGCGCGTCATTCCATTGACATTCATAGTCTTGGCTGTTGTTTAGAAACGGTCTGCTGAGTGTAGATCAAAACACCTTAGTATTAGTACCTTTTTCTTAGCAAATGTTAGAAATAAGTCTATAGAACTCTGTTCGAATTCGAGGGTAGCCACAGCTGGCGAAAGAGGCCGTATCGTTGTGGCGCCGGCTTTTCGGGGTGTCCCTTAAAGCCGATGCCAGCTGAATAAACCGGCAGTCTGTAGATCACTGGCCTGTTGAATGCCGGTGGCGATGATCCATGTGTTACGGGTATATCCAGTTTAAAACGTGTTTGATTTCTTACTTCTGACGCTGGCTGATGACCCCGGCCAGGTCGTCTGAAAGCTGACTGATACTGGTACGCAGCGCAGCCACCAGAGCATCGTATCCACTGTCGTTCAGAGGCACCTGTTTATTGAATCGACCGGCCTGCAGTATCTGGCTGTCTCTGGCTCGTTCCAGGCGCCAGTGCCCCTGAAATACTGCATGCCCGTCCATACTGCCATGGAACTGGTTTACCTGAATCCGCAGCCGCATCACCCAGTCTGCCAGTTCGCCGGCATAGCCGCTGTCCACCCGGCTCGCAGGCAGGCGCTGGTTGAGATCATTCTGTAACGCGTGGGTGATCGCAGTTTCCGGCAGTTCAGCCCATAAATGGTGCTTAGCCAGCTGTAAACGATGCGGCGCGGTCTGGACAATCAGTGATTCGGTATCCAGATACTCCGCCATCGTCAGGGGGGCCAGGCCGATGATCTGATCGGCTGAGACTTTAGCAGTTGTCGTATTTACCAGCTGATCGCCTGACAGAATATAGTAGCGGGTCTCGGGTATTTTCTGGGCTGTGCTGCAACCGCAAAGCAGGGCGAATATCAGCAGTGGCAGGGGTTTTAGTAACGAATATTTCATTGGGCAGCCTCGGGCAGAGGGTCCTGGGCGGGTGGCTTACCGAAAATCAGTGAATCCGGCTTCTCTTCGATGGTTTTGAGTACAGGGTCGAGGCCATTCATCGTTTTGCTGATATCTTTCAGCGTGCGGCTGAAATCACGATAGATCGGACCATCTGCTGACAGATCTCGCAATGTGGTGCGGGTTTCCACCAGGGTTCGGGCCAGTTCTTCAGGCAGTGCTTTAAGGGCCTCATCATTCAGCAGACTATTCAGAGACAGGGTGGTCTTTTCCAGCTGCTGTAATAGTTTACGTGACTGCTCAACCGAGGCCTTGGATTCTGCCAGAACCGCTTCTATCTCCAGATTATTGATCTTATCCAGTACGGCGACCACCTGTTGTTGCAGCTGTTCAAGGCTGCCGGGAATGGTAGGCAAGGTGGTATATCCAGCGGTCATATCCAGAATAGCGGGCTCGACATTGTCGTAAAAATCCAGATCGACAAAGGTACTCCCGGTCAGCAGGTTGCCAGTCTTCAACGTTGCTCGCATTCCGCTCAGCACACCGCGGGCAATATCGATATAGATCTGATCCAGCGCACTGCGCTGGTCGCCAAGGCCCATACGTCCTGGCTCGATCTTGATCATCACCGGTATACGGATATCCTCGCCCTGGTTGACTGTCCGCATATCCAGCGGGGTCGTACTGATGACTGAACCAATCCGGATGCCCCTGAACTCAACCGGTGCATTGGCTTTCAGGCCGCGAATGGACTGATCGAACAGCACCAGAAATTTGACGCCATAGCGGTACGGATGTTCGAGTATGCTCTTACGATTTGGATGCAGTTTGAAGCTGTCGCCATCTGCGACTTCGCTGCCCGGGCCTTTGTCGGGCAGGTCGTCAAATGACACGCCTCCGCTGAGCAGCGTCGCCAGGGAGTCGGTTTGTAGCTGAACCCCCTCGGCAGACAGGTCTAGGTTGATGCCGCTGGAACTCCAGAAGCGGCTGTTGCTGTTCACCAGCTTATCGAAAGGCGCATTAATGAAAACCTGATAGCGCCCGGTTCGGGTTTCGGCGTCAAACTCAGTTGCCTCGACCCGGCCGACATTGAAGCCACGATAACTGATCGGATCGCCGACATAGAGTGTGCCGCCGCTGTCATTCATCAATGTCAGGCGCAGTCCCGGGGTGTTGGGTGGGGTGACCGGAGCGCTTTCCAGTCCGCTGAAGCGATAGGTGATTTCCTTGCTATTGCCTGGCTCCAACTGGATATAGGCGCCGGATAACAAAGTGTCCAGCCCACTGATACCTTCTGTGCCGATACGGGGGCGGACTACCCAGAATTGACTGTCGGTATTCAGCAGAGGCTCGGCCGATTTGCTTAGCCGGGCTTTGACTACCACCCCGTCCCGGGCTCGATTTAGCTCGACTGACTCGACCTTGCCGATATCGACGCTCAGGGCCTTAACCCGTGTTTTTCCGGCTTCGATACCGGTCGCAGTGGCAAAGTTAAGCGTGACCACGGGTCCCTGCGTCGACCAGTGCTGGTAGACCATCCAGCCACCGATCAGCAGGGCTATAAGGGGGATAAGCCAAATGCTGGAGAATTGTTCCTTCTGGTTCAGGTTTGCAACCTGTGCTTCTGATTCACTCATGTACGATCAGTATCTCTGGTGGAGTTTTCGGTGACATCCCATATCAACCGGGGGTCAAAGCTCATTGCTGCCAGCATCGTCAGGATAACCACACCGGCAAACGCCAGCGCCGCAGCGCCGGGGTAGATGCTCATCAGGGCACCAAGTTGTATCAGTGCTACAAGTATGGCAACAACAAAGACATCGACCATTGACCAGCGCCCGACCAGTTCTGTCAGCAGGTAGAGTCGAGTCAGGTGTTTTGGTCGGTTATGCCCGCGTGAAACCGTAAAGCAGAGCCAGCACAGGGCGAAAATCTTTGCCATAGGAACCAGTACGCTGGCGATGAAAATGACCAGTGCAATCGGATAAGAGCCATGCTCCCACAATAACAGAACGCCGCCGAGAATCGTGCTGAGTTGCTGTTGGCCGAGGAACTCAGTGTTCATAATCGGCAGAACATTCGCCGGTATATACAACAGTATTGAAGTAATCAGCAGTGCGAACGTTCGTTGCAGGCTGGCCGGCTTTCGAATATGTAAGCGGCTCTGGCAACGGGGACAGCGTAGGGTGTCTTGAGGACTCAGGCGGCCACAGCTGTGACAGCAAAGTAGTCCCTGTGCGGCGGCGCTGTCTTTCGGAAAACTACTTTCTGTTTGCATGGGCATGCTCCAGCCAAATCCACAGATGGTGACGGTCTATGGCCGAGATAGCGGCTGTCAGGCACAGGCTGAACAGAACGTAGGCCCAAAAGGAAATGCCGAGAATAACGTCAGCCATAGAGGCGATTTTTATCAGGCTGACCAGGACGCCGATAAGAAAGACCTCGACCATGCTCCAGGGCTTGAGGGTAAAAAGGTAGCGACAGACCCGGTAGCCGTTGTGTGGATAGCGCCCCCGCTTCAAAGGGATCAGCAGGTAGAGCAGGGTGCTTAGCATGAGCGCCGGGATTAGCAGTATAAAAACTGCAACCAGCGCAGCCAGCACGGGATGGCCCTGAGTGGCCAGCTCAAAACTGCTGTGCAAAAGATTCATCACCTGTTCCCGCCCCTGTGCACGGAAAGCAAGAAAGGGAAACAGATTGGCCAGTAGCAGAAACAACAGGGCCGAAGAACTGAAGGCCAGTGCCTTGTTCATGGCGTTATATCTCAAGGCGGCAAGCAGATGACCGCAATTTGGACAATGAGCTTCCTGTCCCTCTTCCAGGTGGGGAAGGTGAATCAGCCGATCACAGTGATGGCAGGCGGTATGTTGATCCATGAGGTGCAACTTTATGAACAGTGGCTCTATTGTGTGTTCTGTATTCTGACTGAAATATGAATATCAATGAAGCCATAAAGAGAATTCGTCAACTGGACTAAGCTTTCTGTAACGATGGCAAGGGAGAATTCTATGCATTTGGTGATGTTCGATATTGACGGCACTCTTGTACAATCGACTGGGCAGGATGTCAGTCACTTTACAGGTGCGGTACATGATGTACTTGGTGTCCACATCTCGACAGACTGGCGGGACTACCAGCATGTTACAGACAGTGGCATCCTGCGCCAGGTATTGCAGCAGACGGTGCCAAGAAAAGTGCATGGTTTGTTTTATCGGCGTATTCGCCAGCGTTTCATTGATCGTCTGAAGTGGCAGCTTAAGCATGAACCCTCACTGACGCCCCCGATACCCGGGGCCGGCCAGTTTATCGAACGGCTGGAACAGCGCGATGACGTGACTATTGCGATTGCTACAGGTGGGTGGCTTGAAACCGCCATTCTCAAGATGCAGGCTGCCGGAATCTACTGCAGAGATCGCTACCTGGCGTCCTCATCGGATGACTATGATCGCACGCGCATTATGAGAATAGCGGAACAGCGGGCCCTGAGTGGCCGGCGGCCGTTGTCCCGCACTTACTTCGGTGATGGCGAATGGGATCGCGAAGCCTGTCAGCGACTGTGTTACGACTTCATCGCCATCGGTAACCGAGTCGATCATCAGGTGGCGTTTAGCGATTTCTCTGACCCCAACGCTATCCTTGCGCAGATGAACCTGAATCGGCCGGAGTGATATCAGGCAGGCTCGTATTTGCTGATAACTTCGGTTTCGGACTCGGCCGCGCGGTACCATTCACGCATCGCATTATCCTGCAGCCAGTGCTCAACATATCCGGCGGAGCGCTCTGGTAATGAGATGTTATAGCTGTCGAAACGGCTTGCCACTGGGGCAAACATCGCATCGGCTATAGAGAAATCACCGAATAGCCAGGGCCCCTCAGACTGCTTTGACAAACACTGTTCCCAGATTTCGATAATCCTGTCGATATCTCTCTGACACGCCTGCGAGGGCGTAAAGCCCGCAATATTTCTGCGGCAGTTCATCGATATCTCTTCCCTCACAGCAAAAAAGCCGGAGTGCATCTCTGCACTGATCACTCTGGCAAGTGCTCGGCTGGCGGCGGATTGCGGCCAGCCGTTGCCATCCAGCCACTGTTCACTGATATATTCGCAGATCGCCAGAGAGTCCCACAGAGTCAGGTTATCTGCTTCCAGGACCGGCACTTTTCCCGCAGGACAATGTTGCGCCAGACGGCTTGCAGTATCCTCCTGAGCCAGCGCTATACGGGTTTCTTCAAAAACGATGCCGAATTTTTTCAACAAAATCCACGGGCGAAGAGACCAGGAGGAGTAGTTTTTGTTTGCGATTATCAGTTTCGGTAAAGTCATCGGGCGGGCTCCTTTAGCTGCGGCCATTCTCTGAGTGGAGCCATAGTGAAAGATCGCTATCTTTGTCACAAACGAATAATCTTTACAGCTGCTATTCAAGTTGTTGATAGAGGGGGGAAAGGTCTCAATGGATACGGATTTGCTGCGTAGTTTCGTGGCTGTGGTGGACACCGGCAGCTTCACACGGGCGGCAAAACAGATCTTTCGCACTCAGTCTGCGATCAGTATGCAGATCAAGCGGCTGGAAGAGCAGTGCGGGCGGGTGTTGTTTATCCGTAACGGACGCTCGCTGGAACTGACTGAGGAAGGGCGTTCACTGTTAGGGTACGCACGGCAGATTCTGCAATTGCATGATGAGGCGCTCACCGGCCTGCGTCAGCGCAGAAGCTACAAGCCGCTCCGGCTTGGTTGCCCGGAAGACTACAGTCGCCAGCTGTTACCCGATCTGATCATAATGCTGCGCCAGCGCTTTCCTGGCCTCCAGCTTGAAGTCTCGGCGTCTCCAACACCGGTGCTGCGCCAGCTGCTGGACAGCGGTGAACTGGATATTGCCGTTGTTACGCGCCAACCGGGTGGCGATGAAGGCTACAGCTTGTTTCAGGACCGGGGTGTCTGGCTGGCCGCGCCCGGTTTTAACCTGCAACAGTGTGGTTCGGTACCGCTGGTTCTGTACGATTATGAGTGTAAGTTTCACAGTGCGGCCCGGGACGGGCTGGAGAAACAGGGGCGGGATTATGAGGTTCTCTGTACCAGCAGTCACCCGGCATTGCTGTTGGAGTTAGTGCGTCGTCAGCAAGCCGTGACTGTCGTTGCCAGTTGCACCGTACCTGATGACCTGGAAGTGATTGAAGGGTTTGGCGTGGAGATGCCACCGCTGCCGGTTATCGATGTTGTAATGCTGGGCAGCGCAGAAGGGCATGAGTTGGTGACAGCACAGCTGTTACGTGAATTGGCCGGGCAGTATCGTCTATCAATGAAACAATCCTGATTATTTCTTGCTGTGGGGCCTCTGCCCCTGCCTGAGGCTGCTATTCTCAAGTTAGGAGGCAACTGCATTGACGCAGCGAGGACAGAGCTTCCATTGGAGGAACAGGACGTCATTCATCCGATAAGGAATAGAGTGATGAAACAGATATTGGTATACGGAGACTCTCTGAGTTGGGGAATCATTCCCGATACCCGGCAGCGTTTTAGTTTTGACAAGCGCTGGCCCGGAGTTATGGAGCAGGTTTTACTGGAGAAGGGATTCAATATACGCGTATTTGAGGATTGTCTGAACGGACGCCGCACCGTCTATCAGGACCCGTTTAAACCGGGGCGCAGGGCGCTGGATTCAGTTAGTCAGTCAATTGAAAGCCACTCACCGCTGGCATTGGTGATTCTTTTCCTGGGTACCAATGACCTCCAGTCTACCGATCAGTTCAACGCCTGGCACGCTTCCGAAGGGATGGCTGCGCTGGTGCATGCTGTGCGTGCGGCACCATTGGAGCCGGGGATGCCATTACCGGAAGTGTTGATTGTCGCGCCGCCGAGAATCAAACATCCTCAGGGGGTGATCGGGGCGAGGTTCAGCGGCGCAGAAGAGCGAAGTTGTGGTATCAGTGAGCGTTACCGTCTGGTGGCTGATCAGCACGGTTGTCATTTTTTTGCGACGGATGACGTAACCCCGGTGAGCCGGGTCGACGGTATACATCTTGATGAATACCAGCATAAGGTGCTTGGGGAAGCGCTGGCACATCGTACAGAAGCGATTTTATTTGAGACAAGAGCAGAGCATCGGGCCATGTAGCGGGTCGGTGTTCAGAAGGGGTACAGGCACTGTTTGCTTATACTCGGGTATTTCTAGCCGTGTGGCAGATAGGTTGGGGCTGCCGCACTTTGTGACGGAAGGGTCAGATTATGAACCCGATTTCAGTTGAACAACTCATGCAGGATTTCCCACTGGATTACCTCAGAGAACTCTCCACGTTGGGTGCGATCTCTGATGACACAGTGATGAATCTGCTCAACGAGGGGCGTATTCTGCAACTTGCAGAGGGGGAAACTCTTTACCATTTCGGGGAAAAGGTGAAAGGGTTCTACGTGATTCTCAGCGGAGAAATTGATCTCTATCAGAACCACCTGGGTAGCGAGGTGTTGATTCATCAGTATCAGACAGGAGAGCAGATTGGTTTTGTGGGTATGATCGCCCTGCACGATCGGATGGGTAGTGCGATAGCCAGCTCGAACACGGTCGTATTGGAGCTATCTGCTTATCAGTACTTTGATCTGCATCTGACCGCATCCCAGGACTTCGGTTTGCTGACGCTCAATCTGTCACGGGAGATGGCCCGAACGATAGGAAACCTGGGAAACTGCGTGGCAGAGCTACGGGCGGAAAATGAGCGCCTCTCGGCACAGGAACACCACTGACTACTGATGCACAAAGCCTGCGCTGCAACTCCAGCGCGGGCTTTGTGGTTAGCGCAAACGCCAGGCCAGCGTTCATTATGCCTGCAGGGGGGGCTTAAAGATCGATTTGGACTCTCCCGGTTGCCGACTTGGGCCTGTTCAGCTAGATGGCCCGGAGCTAAGGCTCAAAGTGTATCTACCTGGCTCGGATTCAGTGTGGGCAATCATGGCCACCCCTGATACGGCAGGATAGGAATACAGCCCGCGTTCTATTGCAGGACCCTGAACATCCTCCCCGTCCGGATCACTTATATCTCCGGCCTGCTCCCATACCTGAATATTGCGTTCCGGATCTCTTAGCCACGTTTTGAACACTACTTGTTATGCAGGCTGGCCATGCGCTGCCGGCACACAACCTGTCGATGTCTTTATAGTCCGCTTCTTCGCCCGCAGGGAAAGCATATCTCTGTTTGCCGGTGTCTCAGGTAACTGCTTTCAGATAACCCGCCGCTGGTTAGAGGTCGTTTGCTAAATAGATGATCGCAATTGTAATTTTCTGCCCAGATGGTTATATGAAAGGAGATTCTGAGCCGTATATGGGAGATCAGCGTGATTAATAGAACATGGAGCCGCCTGCGTGAACTGTGGAACGGCGTAGCGGTATTTGGACAGAGCAACGATGAAAATCGCTTCTCTCCTGAGCTTCCTGATGCGGAGTTACCACGATTGCGTCAGTGGATGGATGCCTGTCTGGATGCCCGGGGCGGAGAGGTGTCGGCACGGGCGCTGGCAGCCGCGCTGGGTTATGCCTATATGGACCTGAATGAGGCAGGCCGGTTACGCTTCCTGCGTTTACTGGCGACGGAGTACGGCCGGGATAATCGGGTTATCGAAGCGCATATCCTTGACTGGCAGCAGGCGGGTGACGAGGAAGCGCGTCAGGACGCCGCGCAGAAGCTGCATCATGTATTGGAACCTCCCCGCAGCCGGCTGTTGACGCTGTTCAACGAACTGCCGGAGGGCGTGAAGTTTCTGGTTGATATGCGGGCCGAGCTGCTGGACTGGCGTCGCGATCACCCGGAACTTAAGCCACTGGAACAGGATCTGAAGCGGCTGCTGATCTCCTGGTTTGATATCGGATTCCTTAAACTGGAGCAGATCAGCTGGCGTAGCCCGGCAGCCTTGCTTGAGAAACTGATTGCCTACGAGGCGGTACATGCGATCCAGAGCTGGGATGACCTGAAAAACCGCCTTGATTCGGATCGACGCTGCTTTGCGTTCTTCCATCCCCATATGCCGGATGAGCCGCTTATTTTTGTTGAAGTGGCGCTGGTGAACGGGCTGGCCAACAGTATCCAGAACCTGCTGGACGAGTGCGCACCGTTGCAGGACCTTCAGCAGGCAGATACCGCGATTTTCTATTCCATCTCCAATGCACAGCGCGGACTGGCGGGGATCAGCTTTGGTAACTTCCTGATTAAGCGGGTGGTTGCACTGCTGGAACGGGAATTTCATCACCTGCAACGGTTTGCGACACTGTCTCCAATCCCCGGCTTACGCCGTTGGCTTGATAAGGGGCTGGCTAATCCGGAATCTATGCTGCTGCCTGCAGAGGAAAAATTGCTGCGGGATGCCGGTTTGAACCTGGCGGATCTGTTACTGAAAAACCGATGGCAGGAAGATCCAGAACTGGTGGCCTTGCTGGAACCGTTGATTTGCCGGCTGACGGCCCGGTATCTGGTCAAGGAGAAACGTCATGATGGTAAAGCGGTCGATCCGGTGGCAAATTTCCACCTGAGCAATGGTGCCCGGGTAGAGCAGATTAACTGGCTGGCTGACCGCTCGGTGAAGGGGATTCGACAGTCCGCAGGGATGATGGTCAACTACCTCTATCAGCTTGATGAGATTGAACAAAACAGCCAGCAGTACACCGAGTCCGGAGGCGCCGCTCATAGTGCGGAGGTCGGGCGTTTGCTCAATTAAATTGGCTGTTCGCGTCGACGCGATGCAAGCACAGGTCTATCCTTTCTAAATAGCAGTTGGCCTGTCTGTTACAGGTGGGCCGACTTTCAATAAGCTGAATTCCAGAGGTGGATGGTACCTGATCTGCAGTTGATTTGTTTAGGTGACCTTCGGTATCCCAGCTGTAAAGTCCTGTCCCGGAAAGATCAGAGCTTTCATCCTGATTCGCCCGGCACAACCTGAATTCCCGCACCGCGTGGGGAATCTGGGAGTAAGAAGATGAGAGTATTTCCGCTGCTGCTCTCGGCTCTCTTGCTTCAGGGATGTGTAGCAACCGAGAGATTGCAGCATCAGACGATCCAGGCCATCGACCGGGCCAATCAACAGTGCAGAAGCCTGTCTGACCGGGTAGCTGGCTTACAGCTTGCTCATCAGGAAACGGACGCAGAGATTAATAGTCAGCGCCGTTATCTGGAGAAGATTAATCAGAAAGTTACCCCCAAACCGGTCCCTGTACCGCCGCCAAGGGAGTGTGAGCCTGTCAGAACAGCGGCTTCCGACAACAAGATAGTTGTAGGGGAGGTCGAATGGGCGCTAATGGACTACGGCGGCTACCTGAAAGCACAGAAAGCCCGGATGGATACAGGGGCGACCACCTCATCGATCAGTGCATCCGAAATCACCGACTTTGAACGCAACGGCGAGCGCTGGGTGCGCTTTGTACTCGAAGATGGCACCGAACTGTCTAAACCGCTTGAACGTGTCGCCCGCATCAGTCAGGCATCCGCGTCTGCAGACCGGCGTCGCATTGTCAGACTCGGTATAAAACTGGGTGATATCTCCCAAAACGCAGAGTTTTCGCTGAAAGATCGTAGCCACCTTAAATATGAGGTCCTGATCGGACGTAACCTGTTGCGCGATCTGTTAGTGGTCGATGTGGCCAACCGGTTTATGTTGGGCTCCAAGCCCAAAGTGCCAAAGCAAAGTATCCCGAAAAAGAAAAAGGCCAGCAGTAAAGAGCCCGATAAGAAATCATCCGGTCAGACCGAATAGGGGGTTCTGATGCAGCAAAAGGTCCCTTTTTATATCCTGTTGCTTTTGCTGGTTGGAATCGGCCTGGGTAGCGCAATTCATCGACATATCGATTTGGAAGTGCCCTGGACTCCGGGGGAAACCCGTGAAGTCTGGAGTGTGGAGGCCCGGCTGGAATTCACTGCACGTGACAAACCGGTGATTGCGCTGCTGGCTATCCCAGAGACCCAGCCAGGCTTTACGCTGTTAGAGCAGGGCACGGCATCACCGGGTTACGGTCTGAGTTATCTGACAGAAGAAGACGTGCCGGCAGTACGTTGGTCGACCCAGAAAGCGACCGGTAAACAGGTACTGTACTACCGTGCCCAGTTTCTGCTCGATACCCGCACCGATAAAGTCTGGCCTGGCCCGCCGGAGATTGAGCCTGCACCCATTCTGCCAGAACTGGAGAATGTTGCCGCCGGGCGCTTGCTGGATGAGGTAAGGGCTGATTCCGCTAACCAGATAACCCTGGTCGCTCAGATTCTGAACACGATTAAAGCCAATGATCAGAAAGTATCGCTGCTGAAGCAGGGACGGGATGACGTCGAACTGGCGATTATGCTGACGCAGCTGGCGGGTGTGGCTGCGCGTCCGGTGACGGCGGTCAACCTGCGGCATAACCGGAGGAACCAGGATGGAATTCCGTACCTGATGGTTTATGAGGAAGATCAGGTGGCTTTCTTCAACCTTCAAACCGGTAAAGAGGGTAAGCCGGCGCGGCTATTGCTCTGGGAGATGAACGGACAGCCTCTGATTGACCTGGAAGGTGGCCGAAATACCCGCATCAGTTTCTCCATGGCACGTGTGATTGTGCCGGTGCAGCAGGCTATTGAAGAAAAATACCGAGACCTGTCGCCGATTCGAATTTCCCTGCACAGCCTCCCCCAGGAAGAGCAGCAGCTGTTTCGTGGCTTGCTGCTAATTCCGGTGGGGGTCATGGTGGTGATGATTGTCAGGGTGTTGGTCGGCCTGAGAACCTCCGGTACCTTTATGCCGGTACTAATTGCACTGGCCTTAATGCAGACCGCACTGGGCGCCGGATTGGCGGGGTTTGTGGTGGTGATTTTTGCCGGTCTGGTCGTGCGTAGCTATCTTTCACGGCTCAACCTGTTACTGGTTGCCAGGATCAGTGCGGTCATTATCGTGGTGATACTGCTCACCGCTACATTCTCTGTGATCGCCTACAACCTGCGCCTGGTTGAAGGCCTGAATATCATGTTCTTCCCGATGATCATAATCGCCTGGACCATCGAGCGACTGTCGCTGCTGTGGGAAGAAGAGGGGGCTAAAGAGGTGCTACAACAAGGGGGCGGTTCGCTAATGGTGGCATTACTGGCCTATGTTGTAATGTCCAACATCTATGTGCAGCATCTGACATTCAATTTTCCGGGACTCCAGTTGGTGTTGCTCGCGTTTGTATTGATGTTAGGTAGCTATACAGGCTACAGGCTGATCGAGCTGGTCCGATTCAGTCCTCTGGCCGATAAAGAAAATACGGATCAGTTGCGATGAGCTGGCTGGTATCACCGCGACGTCTCAGGGAGTTGGGTGTGCTCGGTATGAACGAGCGCAACATCCACTATATTGCCGGTTTTAATGAGCGCCGACTGTTTCCGTTGGTGGATGATAAGTTAAAGACCAAGGAGATAGCGCTGGCTTCGGGGCTGGCCGTGCCGACCCTGATTGGCGTAGTGCGGTATCAACATCAGATTAATGAGATCGCCGAAGTACTGCATAACCAGGCCGCCTTCTGCATCAAACCGGCTAAAGGTAGCGGTGGCAAAGGTATACTGGTTATTCACGATCACGATGATGAGCTGTATTACAAACCCAATGATCAGGGGTTGACGCTGGGAGACGTCAAACGGCATCTTTCCAATATCCTGGCCGGACTTTACTCTCTCGGTGGTCAACCCGATAAAGCGATCATCGAACAGCTGATCCACTTTGATGATCACTTCAGCGGCTACAGTTTTGAGGGTGTTCCGGATATCCGTATCATCGTTTTCAAAGGCTATCCGGTAATGGCGATGATGCGTCTTTCTACGGCAGCTTCTGACGGTAAGGCAAACCTGCATCAGGGTGCTGTCGGCGTCGGCATCGATCTGCGTTCGGGGCGGGCCTCTCATGCGGTCCAGTATGACCGGGTGGTACATAAGCATCCGGATACTGGATTGCCGCTGTCAGAAGTATCAATTCCCGAGTGGGACAAGCTGATGGTTATGGCAGCTCGTTGTTATGAGATGTCAGACCTGGGTTATATTGGCGTGGATATCGTACTTGATGCCCATCGCGGGCCGATGCTGCTGGAACTTAATGCCCGACCGGGATTGGCTATTCAGATCGCTAACGGCCGCGGACTTGCCGAACGACTGGTGCAGGTGAAGACATTCGCCGAGCGCGCCCGGATGCCGGATGAGCGGGTAGCACTGGTGCAACAGTCTTTCTATTGATGGTGTACACTGGCGGTTTTATCGTTCGGGTTACCTTGCGGCTTTTCTGCCGGCATCAGGGTAATCCGCAGGACATCTATCTACGCCCGATGGAGGATTGTTATGGGGTTGTTTTCTGCGCTTAAATCGATGTTTTCTGGCGCTGAAGGAGAGGCGAGTTCCATTACTGTGCATGATGCAGTTGAGTACAACGGATTTGAGATTGTTCCTATGCCGCAGAAGGAGAATGGACAATATCGGGTTAACGGCATAGTGCGTAAAGGCGATCAGGAACACCGCTTTATCCGGTCTGACCTGGTTTTTTCTGAAGCTGATTGCGTTGAGCTCACTGTGCGTAAAGCCAGGACAACGATTGACCAGATGGGTGATAAGATCTTTTCATAGTCCGTCTGCTGTATTTGCAAGGGTCTGGGTTTGCCGGACCCTCCTTCAGTCGCCTGTTAATAAGCGTTGTTGCAACACTTCAACAGAGATTTCCCCTTAGGCAACCATCTGTAAGTAAGTAAGTAAGTAAGTAAGTAAGTAAGTAAGTAAGTCAGACCGGCCCTGGTTTTTAGCCGCTTAAGAACAAGGTGGTATCTCCATGGATGCACCTATGTCAAATCGGTTTTTCGATGACTAACAACCCTGCAGGCCTCGAATAACGAGGGCCCGGGCAGGCCTTTCGTTCTAAGGTGCATGGCAAACACTTCTTATACGGCTGCGCAGCCTCCTTATACTAAGGCCGATTTTTCATCTGCAGAGGTCTGCTTGGCTTGATGGGTGTCTTCCTTAGACGATAGCCAAAAAGATTGACGGACATTTTTGATGCGCCTATAAATGTATTAAATATACATTTATAGGCGCATGGCATGAAACGTTCTGAAGCATTACAACCTCTGAGCCGCGACCATCATCAGGCGTTGGTTTTCTCTAAGCGACTGTTGCAGATTTATAGCCGTGATCAGGTGGCCGCCGAAGCATATTGGAGAGAGTGGCGACAGATTGCTGGCAAAGATATGTTGCGGCACTTTTCTGAGGAAGAGCAACGCTTTCTGAAGTTACTCCGGCAGGAAAACGCCAACGATCTTGAGCAGCGGCTGTTAAGCGAGCATACGCAACTGCGCGCCTTGATGGCACAGGATCAGGTCGATGCAGCCATAGTCTTTGCTGATCTGCTGAAGCAACATGTTCGCTTTGAAGAACGGGAGCTATTTGGCTGGATAGAGTCCCATAGTCCGGAGGCGCTGCCGGAAACTGCCGCGGAGGTTTGAGATGTTGCAAAGTGAAGCCTTGATTATAGGAGCAGGCCCCTGCGGCCTGTTTCAGGCATTTGAACTCGGATTGCTGGGAATCAGAGCGGATATCATAGATGCGCTGCCCCACGCTGGTGGTCAGTGTATGCAGCTGTATCCGAATAAACCGCTATATGATATTCCCGGTTTTACCGAGATCAGTGGCAGCGGCCTTACTCAGCGACTAATGCAGCAAATCCGTCCATTTAAACCGCGGTTCTGGCTCGATGAACGGGTGCTGTCGATCAATGAAACAGAAGGCGGGCGTTTAGCTGTCGTCACTGATGCCGGGCGCGAGTTTGATGCCGCAGCAATTATCATTGCCACCGGAGGAGGAGCCTTCAGTCCGGTAAAGCTCAAGGTAGAGGGCGCTGAGTCTTTTGAGGGTAAGCAGCTGTTCTATTCGGTTGCCGATCCCGCAGTTCACCATAACAAGCAGCTGGTGGTGTTGGGAGGCGGAGACTCTGCATTGGACTGGGCGCTGAATCTGCAGCCCCATGCTGAATCATTGGTGCTGATTCATCGTTCTGCCAATTTCCGGGCGCAACCAAACAGTATCCGCAAAATGCAGAAGCTATGCGACGAGATGCAGATGCAGTTTCTGGCCGGACAGGTGGTTGGGCTGGATACAGAGGAGGGGCAGCTGAAGGGTATCCGCGTTCAGAGTGCTGATGCAGTAATAAGGCGGCTGGAAACAGATCATCTGCTGGTCTTCTTCGGTATGACGCCCGATCTGGCAAGTCTGAAAGCCTGGCAGCTGGAGCTGGAGGGAAGTCAGATACGTGTTGATACTGCTCGGTTCGAGACCAGCAAGCCCGGCGTCTATGCTGTGGGTGATATTTGCTGGTACCCGGGCAAGCGCAAATTGATCCTGAGCGGCTTCCACGAGGCGGCCCTGGCCGCATACGCGATTAAAGCACGAACTAATCCGGACCAGCCACTATATACCCAATACACCACAACCAGTCCGATCGTGCATCAACGGCTAGGCGTCAAGCCTGAGCCCGATCTGTACTGATCAGTTGTTGCTGCATGGCCGGACTGCTTAGCAGCTGAGCCAGGGTGTATTCCCTCAGTACATCCATAAACGCTGCCTGGGCGCGTCCAAGTGCGTGCTGTAATGAACAGAATCCTGTTAGGCGGCAACTTTGCTCGGCGCAGTTGATCAGCGGAGCAATGCCCTCTGACTGGGCGACGACATCGCCGATATTGATCTCTTCCGGCGGCAGCGCCAGGCGAATACCGCCGTTTTTGCCACGAAAGGTTTGCAGATGGCCAGACTTTGACAGGGCATGTACAACTTTACGTAGGTGTTCTACCGATATTTCGTAAAATGCGGCTATCTCTGACAGGGTGGTCAACCGGTCGTTATTGGTCGCGGCAAAAAAGAGTACCCGGAGTGTGTAATCAGTAAAGCGACTCAATTGCATAATAGTGATTCTTTAAAATGTGTGCTGAATATACGTTTACGCCAGCTGAGGCAGAAAGTACAGCACTGTTATCTGGAATCAGCCCGGCGGGCGCTATCTTACTGATCTGTGACAGCTGATAACAGCTTCTATGACAGTGGACTGAAACTCTGGCCGGATTTTCGCACGTCGTGGCCCATCTGCCTTTCCGCCGGTTTCCTGTTGCTACATTTGTGTGGTTGAGCCTTCTATAGCCAGCCTATTCTGGTGTCGGAGTATGAATGGGCTGTACACCGCAGCGCGCGAAGGTAATATAGCGGCTGTTTTGGCGTCTTAGGGGGAGTTCCCATTGTACAAGCTGCTTATTTTTGACTGGGATGGCACTATTATCGATTCGGCCGGGCGTATCGTTTCAAGTATGCAAAGCGCCGCACGGGACCTGGGGTTGCCTGAACTGACCGATGACGCGGTACGCAATATCATCGGACTGGGATTGCCAGAGGCGATCCGCATTCTGGTGCCCGGTATTGACGATGGAAGTCTTGAAAAGCTGCGCCAGCTTTATAGTAAGTACTATATTACAGACGATCCTACGCCAGCTGAGCTATTTCCGGGCGTAAAGCATTCATTGGAGAGCCTGCATGCCAGGGGTTACCGTCTGGCCGTTGCTACAGGCAAGAGCCGTCGGGGGCTTGATCGGGTGTTCGCGGATACAGGGCTGGGCTGGTTGTTTGAGGCCTCGCGTTGCGCTGATGAAACCACCTCCAAGCCAGATCCGCATATGTTACAGGAAATTTTACAGGAAACCGGTGTCAAAGCGTCTGACGCAGTGATGATCGGTGATACTGAATATGACCTGGACATGGGCGTTCGTGCCAGCATGGACGTGATAGGCGTCAGTTATGGTGTTCATCATCAGGATCGCCTGAAAGCATTCGATCCGGTGTTGATTGCACACAGATTTGTTGAACTGGAACAATGGCTGGAGTGTCAGAGTTCAGTCGTTGAATAAAGGGGTAGAAGAACCGTGGCGGAAAATCATTGGAATGAACCTGAAACCAGCAGCAGCGAAAAACCTGCAAATAAGGTTGAGGCAGCAGTTCTAGCCGCGAAGAGCGGTAGCGAGAGCGGCAAAGAGTGGAAACTGCTGGAAAAACTGCTGAGCGGGCTTTATACCGAACAGCGTCGGTCACGCCGCTGGGGCATATTTTTTAAAGCCCTGACATTTGTTTACCTGTTTGCGTTGTTGGGGCTGTTCTGGAGCAGCAGCGAGCTTACGACCGATGCCAAGCCAGAGGCACATGTTGCAGTGGTTGAGATTCGTGGTGCTATTGCCGATAACCAGGATGCGAATGCAGACACGATTATCTGGGCATTGCGCGATGCTTTCGAGGCCGATAGCTCTAAGGCAGTGCTTTTACGCATCAACAGTCCGGGGGGCAGCCCGGTACAGTCAGGTTATGTGTTTGACGAGGTGAAACGGCTCCGCGCGCTCTATCCTGACAAGAAAGTATATGCCGTTATCACAGATATCGGAGCCTCAGGTGCATACTATATCGCGGCTTCGGCCGATGAAATCTATGCAGATAAAGCCAGCCTGGTCGGTTCAATCGGTGTTGTAGCCGGAGGCTTTGGCTACGTCGACCTGATGAATAAACTGGGTGTGGAGCGGCGCCTGTATACTGCCGGCGAGCACAAAGCCTTTCTGGACCCGTTCAGTCCACCTAATAAGGATGAGTCTGTTTTGTGGCAACAGGTCCTTAATACTACGCATCAGCAGTTTATTGAGCAGGTTAAGATTGGCCGAGGTGATCGCCTGAAAGATGATCCGAAACTGTTCAGTGGTCTGGTCTGGACAGGGGAGCAGGCGGTGGAGCTTGGTCTGATTGATGGACTCGGTAGCTCTAGCTATGTTGCCAGAGAGCTGGTTGGGGTGGATGAACTGGTGTCTTATATGCCAAGCCCGAGCCCGTGGGAGCAGATTGCTGACGAGCTGGGCGTGAGCTTTGCCCGTACCATCAGTACTCAGCTTGGTCTGGGATCGACGCCCCAACTTCGGTAATAACCTGATCTGATATTATAAAGGGCAGCCCGGCGAGGCTGCCCTTTTTTGTGCTTCTTCGTGCCGGGGCTCCTCCAGGCTGCCTTGGCAGCTCTGAGAGATAGCCGATTACTCAGATAGTGTTGATGCCTTCCTGTTCGAGCATTCGGATAAGCCGTATCAGGGGCAAACCAATCAGTGTGTTCGGGTCATCACCTTCCAGTCGCTCGAATAATGCGATTCCCATACCCTCTGACTTAAAGCTGCCGGCACAGTTATAGGGCTGTTCAGCCTGAAGGTAGTTTTCGATCATTTGCTCAGAGAGTTCGCGAAAGTGAACATGGAAAGGCACGACTTCCGATTGAATGGAGTCCTTGGCGGCATTGTAGAGCGCCAGGCCGGTGAGGAATGTGACTTTACTGCCTGACGCCGCCTTAAGCTGGCCAACAGCTCTCTCATGGCTATGGGGTTTGCCCGTGATTTCACCGTCCAGTATGGCGACCTGGTCGGAACCGATAATCAGTGCATCAGGGTGCTGTACCGAGACCGCTTTGGCCTTGGATTCCGCAAGCCGCTTCACCAGCGCTTCAGCATGCTCTCCACTCAGAGGTGATTCGTCGATGTCAGGTGAGCTGCACTGGTAGGGAAGGCCGAGTTTATCCAGCAGTGTGCGGCGGAAGGGAGAGCTGGAAGCCAGTACGATATTGGTCATAAGGGTCTGATGATACTAGTTATGTTGACACGCCTGATCGGAATAATCCCAGGGCGGGGCTGTATTAAGGCGTGTAAGCTGTTTTTTGCGAAGACTAAAGCAATATATCAGGCGCTGCCACCGCTTATGCTTGATTTAACAGCTATTGCAAAGGTATGGTGGCGCTCCCCAAGGATTTGTCCGCCCTGAGTGGTGCAGATTCAAGCCAATACAGCAGGATTTACGGCAGCAGTAATCGGATTGCTGTGTAGTGAGTTCGGTCGTATTAAACTATGGGTACGGCCAGTTTTGGCTACAGTTGCTGTCCTGCTGTATGTATTGCAGACAGTTGTGAAAAATGATTGTTTTATGTTGGCTTAAAAGCCCATAAGGCTTTGACAGAAAGGGCTTTCGGCCCTAGAATTGCGCGCTTATGTCGTACGGACCATTACCGAAAAGAATTGACCCGCGAAAGCTTGCTGAGCGGGGCGTGCGGATAGAAGGGGACGCGTCCCTGGAAGAGCTGCCAAACTTCTCATCGATGCTTTGCAATAACGATGGCAAGATTGTAGTAGATCTTCAGTTCGATCTTGACGAACAACGTATCCGCACCATTAAAGGCAGTGCCAAGGGTCATGTGTTTATGACCTGTCAACGCTGTCTCGAGCCGGTCGAAGTCGCAGTAGAAGCTTCTTACAACCTTGCAACTGCATTCAGCGAAGAGCAGGCAAAGACTTTGCCTCGCGGTTACGATCCGCTGATTACTGCAGAGGAAGAAGTGGAATTGCTGGCAGTGGTGGAAGAGGAGCTTATCTTGAGCCTGCCTCTTGTGCCCGGTCATGCAGACTGCAGTATACAGACTTCATTCGGTGAACCCGAGACGGCGGAAAAAGACACCGATCAATCAAACCCATTCCGTGTATTGGCCCAATTAAAGGCCGATAAGACGTCGAACTAGGAGCTAGTTAATCATGGCAGTTCAGAAGAGCAAAAAGTCCCGTTCAAGACGCGATATGCGTCGTTCCCACGACGCTCTGGGCAACCCAACTCTGTCCGTAGACACCACTACTGGTGAAACTCACCGTCGCCACCACGTTACTGCTGACGGTTTCTACCGTGGCAAACAGGTCGTTGAAGCGAAAGACGCTGAATAAGCTTGTTGAATACCTATACCATTGCGGTTGACGCGATGGGCGGGGACTTCGGTCCCCGCGTTATAGTTCCTGCCTGTATCCGTGCGCTTAAACGCCACCCTCTTCTTTCTCTGCAGCTGGTAGGCTGTGAAGAAGATATTAAGCCTCATCTCCGACGTCTCAAATCTGAAATCCGTAACCGGATTGCGATTATCCACACTGACTCTGTAATCGAAATGGATACCAAGCCCTCTGTCGCTCTGCGTCAGGGAAAGGGAAGTTCCATGTATCTCGCGTTGCAGCAGGTTGAGTCTGGCCAGGCCCGTGCCTGTATCAGTGCGGGGAATACCGGTGCGCTGATGGTTCTTGGGCGTTATATCCTGCGAACCGTTAAGGGTATTGATCGCCCGGCAATTATTACGGCTGTGCCTACAATGAATGGTCATGCCTATATGCTGGACCTGGGCGCCAACGTGGATTGTAGTGCCGAACACCTCCTGCAGTTTGCTGTTATGGGATCGGTGATGGCTCAGGCGGTTGATGGCCAGGCGTCTCCCACGATCGGCTTGCTCAATATCGGTCAGGAGGAGATTAAGGGGAATGAGCAGGTGAAGCTGGCGTCCCGGCTTATAGCCGAGCATGGCGCTCTGAACTATATCGGCTTTGTTGAGGGCGATGACCTCTTTGCGGGCGCCGCAGATGTTGTTGTCTGTGATGGCTTCGTGGGCAATATTGCTCTTAAAAGCAGTGAAGGCCTTGCCCGGCTGATCAGAAGCAAGGTGCGTAATAGCTTTCGGCGTGGAATTTACCGCCGTATACTGGGATTGCTCGCCCGGCCGGTGCTTTCTGAATTGCAGCGCCAGCTCGACCCTTCTCGTCATAATGGCGCCAGCCTGCTTGGCTTGCAGGGTATAGTGGTAAAAAGTCACGGTGGTGCTAATCGCAAGAGCTTTGGTTATGCGATTGATCAGGCAGTGGCTGAGATAGAAATGGATGTGCCGAGAGAAATATGTCGCCATATTGGAGATCATCTGGCGTAAGCGTTATATGAGCGGTTTTAATTGATCGTGAATAATGTAAACTACGGCCCAATTCGCCTGATATATCAGGCACCTGAATTAAATTGATCATTAGAGGAAGCCATGTCGCAGTCTCTTGCATTTGTCTTTCCCGGACAGGGATCCCAGCAGGTAGGAATGCTTGCTGAACTGGCAGAGTCCCACCAGGTTATTAAGGATACCTTTGCTGAAGCATCCGCTGTGCTGGGTTACGACCTGTGGGCATTGGTACAGGATGGCCCTGCAGAAGAACTGAACTCCACAGATAAGACCCAGCCTGCATTGCTAACAGCAGGCGTGGCATTGTGGCGTCTCTGGGGCGAGCAGGGTGGGGCGAAACCTGCGTTGGTCGCAGGTCATAGTCTGGGTGAGTACACGGCGCTGGTGTGTGCCGGTGCGCTCAGTTTCGCTGATGGCGTCAGACTGGTTAAGCTGCGCGGTGAATTTATGCAGCAGGCTGTCCCTGCAGGCAGTGGTGCTATGGCCGCCATTCTGGGACTGGGTGACGATCTGGTTGCTCAGGCATGTGAAGAGGCCGCCCAGGGAGATGTTGTTTCTCCGGTGAACTATAACTGTCCGGGACAGATTGTTATCGCAGGCGAAAAAGCTGCGGTAGAGCGTGCCATTGATAAGTGCAAAGAGGCAGGCGCAAAGCGTGCTGTTCCATTGCCTGTAAGCGTTCCTTCCCATTGCGCGCTGATGAAGCCGGCGGCAGAAAAGCTGGCTGCCGAGTTGGCTGCTATTGAAGTGAAGCAGCCTGAAATTCCGGTGGTACAGAATGTTTCAGCAGCTGTATCGGCATCTGTGGATGAATTGAAGGACAGTCTTCTGGCGCAGCTATATAGCCCGGTGCTATGGACAAACAGTATCCAGTCTATAGTTGAACAGGGTGTTGACACGACTATCGAGTGTGGGCCTGGAAAAGTATTGTCCGGGCTGAACAAGAAGGTCCATAAGCCGCTTACTGTTGTGTCTATCGCTGATGCGGCCGGACTGGAAAAAGCACTGGCGCTGTAATTCCGTAATGAGGGATATGAGATGAGTATTGAAGGTAAGGTTGCACTTGTAACCGGAGCAACGCGAGGCATCGGTAAGGCTATCGCTGAAGATCTGGGGCGTCAGGGTGCAGTCGTAGTCGGCACCGCCACCAGTGATAAAGGTGCAGCAGCTATTTCTGAATATCTGCAGGCTGCAGGCATTAAAGGTACCGGTATGGTACTGAACGTTGCCGATTCTGAATCTGTGGATGCAGTGATCAAAGCCGTTCAGACTGATTTCGGCAACGTCGAAATCCTGGTGAACAACGCCGGTATTACCCGTGACAACATCCTTATGCGTATGAAGGATGATGAGTGGGGAGATGTTCTGAACACTAACCTGACCTCTGTCTACCGTCTGGTTAAAGGTTGCCTGCGTGGCATGACAAAAGCGCGCTGGGGCCGTATCATCAGCGTCAGCTCCGTTGTCGCATCAATGGGCAACGCCGGTCAGGCAAACTATGCTGCGGCAAAGTCAGGTATGGAAGGTTTTACACGTGCCCTAGCGCGTGAGGTTGGTTCCCGCAATATCACAGTTAACTGTGTAGCGCCTGGCTTTATTGATACCGATATGACCAGTGGTCTGGCGGAAGAGCATAAAGAGAATCTCAAGGCCCAGATTCCTATGAATCGTCTGGGTCAGCCTGAAGAAATCGCTGCAGTTGTTGGTTTTCTGGCCGGTCAGGGTGGCGCATATGTCACTGGTGAATCGATTCAGGTCAATGGCGGCATGTATATGGCGTAAGCCATACACATCAGTAATTGTTTTTTTCGGCGAATTGTTGATAATGAGCCGTCAGGTTTGAGAGTAAAAATAAGGCGGTGCCCTTGAACTAGGTATACCGCTTTTAATAAAATCCACGCCTCGCATCTAAAAGGTGCGCTGGTGTTGATAAGAAGATAGGAAGAGTTATGAGTAACATTGAAGAGCGCGTTAAGAAAATCATCGCTGAACAGCTGGGTGTTAAAGAAGAGGAAGTAACCAACGAAGCTTCTTTCGTTGAAGATCTGGGCGCTGACTCCCTGGACACTGTTGAGCTGGTGATGGCTCTGGAAGAAGAGTTCGAGACTGAGATCCCGGACGAAGAAGCTGAAAAAATCACTACTGTTCAGCTGGCTATCGATTACATCAACGCTAACCAGTAATCGCTACAGTCAAGAATACCCGAAAGGCCGCATCTATCTTGATAGTGCGGCTTTTCTTTTTTCTGCATAAGCAGGAGGAGCATGATGTCACGCAGGCGGGTTGTTGTGACCGGTATGGGCATGGTTACCCCGGTCGGTAACAGCGTTGAAGAAACATGGAGCAATATCCTCTCAGGAACAAGTGGCATTGCGCCAATTGACCAGTTTGACACCACACAGTTTGCTACTCGCTTTTCGGCTTCGGTAAAAGGCTTTGATGTAAGCCCTTATATGAGCCCGAAAGAGGCTCGTAAGATAGATCTCTTTATTCAATACGGGATGGCTGCGGCAACTCAGGCTATCGAGGATGCCGGTCTGGTAGTAACAGAAGACACAGCACCCAGAATCGGGTGTGCCGTGGGGTCTGGTATTGGCGGTCTTCCGATGATTGAAAAGAATGTCGAGCTGCTGAACACTAGTGGTCCTCGTCGTGTATCCCCGTTTTTTGTTCCGGGCAGCGTTGTTAATATGATTGCCGGGAATCTTGCTATACGTTTTGGCTTTCAGGGGCCAAATATCGCTATCACTACAGCCTGTACTACAGGTACCCATAACATCGGGCAGGCAATGCGCATGATTCAGTATGGTGATGCTGATGTGATGATTGCCGGTGGAGCGGAGATGGCAACGACACCGCTGGGCATTGCGGGATTCTCTGCTGCCAGGGCGTTGTCTACCCGAAATGATAACCCTGAGGCTGCAAGTCGCCCCTGGGACGAAGGTCGCGATGGCTTTGTACTGGGAGATGGTGCCGGTATCATGGTGCTGGAAGAGTACGAAAGAGCTAAGGCCAGAGGGGCGAAGATCTACGCTGAACTTGCTGGCTTTGGTATGAGCGATGATGCCTTTCATATAACTGCTCCGCCAGAAAATGGTGCCGGTGCTGCGTTATCGATGCGCAATGCGATCCGGGATGCTGAGATTGATCCCGAACAGGTGGGATATATCAATGCCCACGGTACCTCAACTCCGGCCGGAGACCTGGCGGAAACCAATGCCGTCAAAACGGTGTTTTCTGCGGTTGCCAGTGACCTGGCGATCAGCTCGACCAAGTCCATGATCGGGCACTTGCTGGGAGCGGCAGGAGCGGTCGAAGCAATTTTCTCTGTGCTGGCGATCCGGGATCAGGTTGCACCGCCCACAATGAATCTTGACTCGCCGTCGGATGGGTGCGATCTCAATTACGTTCCACATGAGCCGCAGCAGATGGCAATCAACACAGCACTTTCCAATTCATTTGGCTTTGGCGGTACCAACGGTACGCTGCTGTTTAAGTCTGTTTGAATAGCGTCCGGCGGCCAGCTGCCGGAACACTCTCTCAGTATAATATTTCCATTTATTACAAAGGTTTGCCGTTATCGCGTCTGCCTTGTGTTAGGTGATGTATTCAGAGGAAGTTGGCATGCAGTCAATCTGGGTTAACGGCAGAAAGTCAGAGCAGCTTGATGTCAGGGATCGGGGGCTGGCGTACGGTGACGGGCTTTTTGAAACCATCAAAGTTTCGGCTCATTCTCCCGTGTTCGCTGATCAGCACTTCCGGCGTATGACCGATGGTGCTATAGGACTTGGAATGGATCCCGGCGCCGTGCTGCAGCTTCGGCAAGAGGTAGAAACTATCTCACTGCCGGAGCAGGCGGTGATGAAGCTGATCCTGACGCGGGGTGTTGGTGGAAGAGGCTATAGTCACGCCGGTATCAGCAACACGACCCGCGTTATCATGATCAGCGAAATGGCAGATTATGGCGATCGTGCCGAAGCAGGAGTGAAAGCGCGTTTCTGTAAGCTGGAGCTGGGACTGAATCCAGCCCTGGCCGGGATTAAGCACCTCAACCGGATAGAACAGGTGCTTGCGAGAAATGAATGGCATGACCCTGAGATAGCCGAGGGGATTGTTTGCGATTGCGAGGGGTATCTGGCGGAAGGCACTATGAGCAATCTATTCTGGGTGCATCAGGGTGTGCTGCAGACGCCGCTGCTGGATCGATGCGGCGTCAGTGGTATTGTGCGGAACCGCCTGATTGATCTGGCGCGCGCTGCCGGGCTGGCTGTGGAGGAGGGGCGATATCGACCCGCCCAGCTAGACCAGGCCGAAGAGATTTTTTTCTGTAACAGCCTTATCGATATCTGGCCAGTCGTCGAGCTGGCTGGGCAAAAGTACCCTGTGGGTCAGGTCACCCTTGAGCTACAAAGGCTGTTGTCTAAGGAGATGTAAGCGTGAAAAAGGTAGTAACTTTTGCGCTCGTTCTGATTCTGATCACTACGGCGGCAGGCTTTGTCGGCTGGAATCGCTATCAGGCGTTCCTGGCAACGCCGCTGGCGCTGGCAGAAGAGCGTGTTCTAACAGTTGAAAAAGGTACCGGTTTTAGCCGGCTGGCAAGTCAGTTACAGCAGGAACAGCTTATTGAAGAGCCTCTGTTACTGAAACTGTATGGCCGTCTGAGTAAGCTGGCGGCACGGGTCAAGGCGGGTGAGTACCTTATTAAGCCAGGGACGACGCCGGTGATGCTGATCGATCAACTGGTTGAGGGTAAGTCGATCAGTTACAACTTTACCATCGTAGAAGGTACCTCATTTGCAGAGATGAGACGCTCGCTTGAAGCGAACGAGGTGCTAAAGCAGGAGCTTTCAGGTTTATCTGAAACGGAGCTGCTGAAAAAACTGGGTATTCAGTACAAATCTGCAGAAGGTATATTTCTGGCCGAAACGTTCAGTTTTCACCGCGGCGCGTCCGATCTTGATATTCTGAAACGCTCTCATGCAATGCTGACACAAACTCTGGACAGGGCATGGAAGAATCGCCCGGCCAAGCTGCCATATAAGAATATGTATGAAGCGCTGATTATGGCGTCGATTGTAGAGAAGGAAACAGCGCGTAGTGAGGAGCGTCCGCAGATTGCCGGGGTGTTTGTAAGACGCCTCTGGAAAGGGATGCGGTTGCAGACGGATCCAACAGTTATCTATGGTATGGGGGAGCGCTATGAGGGTAATATCACCCGCGCAGATCTGCGCCGTCCGACACCTTATAATACCTATGTTATCAACGGCCTGCCGCCTACGCCTATCGCACTGGTCGGTCCGGAAGCCATCACTGCGGCACTGAATCCACAACATGGAAAGTCGCTGTATTTTGTTGCCAAGGGCGATGGCAGTCACCAGTTCTCCGCTACGCTAAACGAGCACAACCGTGCTGTACGTAAATACCAGCTGAAGCGGCGTAAAGATTATCGTTCCAGTCCCTGAGAGATTTAATGGCTACTCCAAGTAAAGGTCGTTTTATTACCGTGGAAGGCACCGAGGGTGTCGGTAAATCAACCAATATCACCTATCTGTGTCAGTTATTGCAGGACAGGGGAGTGGAAGTGGTATTGACGCGTGAGCCGGGTGGTACGCCTCTGGCAGAGGAGCTTCGCGGGATGCTGTTGCAGCCACGGGAAGAGTCCGTATCCGAGGACACAGAACTGTTGCTGATGTTTGCGGCGCGCGCCCAGCACATTAAGAACGTTATACAGCCAGCCCTGGCGCGAGGGGCCTGGGTCGTAAGTGACCGATTTACCGATGCGACATTCGCCTATCAGGGGGCGGGGCGGGGCGTGGATCTGCAGCAGATATCGTTGCTGGAACAACTGGTTCAGAAAGGGCTGCAGCCTGACCTGACCCTGTTGTTGGATTTGTCGGTCGAAATTGGCCTCAAGCGTGCCAGTGAGCGAAGTGCGCCGGACCGCTTTGAGCTGGAAAAAGTAGCTTTCTTTGAACGTGTGCGTCAGGGATATCTGGACCGGGCTGAAGCGGACCCGCAGCGGTTTGCTGTGATCGATGCTTCGGTTTCGCTGCAACAGGTACAGCAGCAAATCGATACAGCGCTGAACCGCTTTATGGAGGCATCATCTTGAGCCGACAGGTACTTTATCCCTGGTTGCAGGAGCGTTGGCAGTACCTGACCGACCTGCACCAGAATAAACGCTTACCCCATGCGCTGGTTTTTACCGGTCCCCGGGGGATAGGCAAGGCGCAGCTGGCCGATGCTTTCGGTCGTTACCTGCTCTGTCAGTCCCCTGCAGACGGCCAGCGTTGCGGTCAGTGTCGCTCCTGTCAGCTCAATGATCACGATACCCATCCGGATCTGTTCCGTCTGGAACCGGAAGAGGTTGGCAAGGTGATTAAAGTGGACCAGATCCGGGCCTTAACTGATTTTGTCTACAGTACCGCCCAGCAAGGCGGGTACCGGGTGATTATTCTGGACCCCGCCGATGCGATGAATACGGCGTCTGCCAATGCCCTGCTGAAAACGCTGGAAGAGCCTGGCAAGGATACTATCCTTATTCTGATTACAGACCGTTTTGGTCAGGTCATGCCAACCATTAAGAGTCGCTGTCAGCGGGTCGATTGCCATGCGCCTGACGAGGCGACTGCCGTGCAGTGGCTGGCAGCTGAGCTGGAGACAGACAGGGATAAGGCGCTTAAACTCCTGCGCATCACCAATGGCGCCCCGCGTGCTGCCTGCGCATTCGAGAAAGAGGGGCTGGCTGAGGAGCGCTCTGAGCTGGTGCGAGGTCTGGCGGACGTACTTAAACAACGCAGAACCGTAGTCGATGTGGCGCAATCCTGGCAGAAGCTAGACCTTGAACGATTGCTTGGCTGGCTGTACAGCATGCTGGGGGAGATTGCGCGGCTTTCTGCCGCTGAAGGCGTCGATATACGGCAACTGGATGCCAGTAATATGCTGCAGGCTGTTGCCAAAAAAAGCAGTCCGGTTAAAATCTTTGCTCTCTCCACCCGGGTCCAGGAGGAACGGCGTGGATTGATGTTAAGGCAAAATCCAAATAAACAGATGTTGCTGGAATCTCTGCTGCTCGACTGGGCGGCATTGGCAACATGACGGAGACGCTCAGCCCATGGCCGCTATACCTCGCCTGAGTCACGGAATACTTTCTCTTCAGATTGAAACCAAGGAAGACCTTTACCAGGCATATATGCCCTATGTCACGAATGGTGGGCTTTTCATTCCGACGGCCCACAACTACCATCTTGGTGAAGAGGTGTTCATGTTGCTGGACCTGATGGAAGAGGGCGAGAAAATTCCAGTGACCGGCAAGGTCATCTGGGTGACCCCGAAGGGAGCTCAGGGCGGTCGCGTACCGGGTATAGGTATTCAGTTTACTGCTGATGACTCGGCTCTGGTGAATAAGATAGAGACCCATCTTGCGGGTGCGCTAAATTCTGAGCGTCGAACTAACGCCCTCTGATTCCAGCTCCGGTATTTTCTTTTTTATATGTATATTGATTCCCATTGCCATCTGGATAAGCTCGACCTTACTCCTTACGATGGCGACCTGAGCGCGCTGTTATCGCAGGCAGAGCAGTGTCAGGTTAGCAAGATGCTCTGTGTCTCGGTTGAGATGGAACAGTTCCAGCGCATGTACAGCCTGATCGAGCCATATAGCCAGGTGTTCGCCTCTGTCGGCGTTCACCCGCTGAGTGCTGATAAGGGTGTGGTATCTGTTGAGGAGCTGATTGCGGAAACTACGCGGGAGCGCATCGTGGCTATCGGTGAAACCGGGCTCGATTACTACTATCAGCAGGATACTATCGAGCTGCAGCAACAGAGCTTTCGAAATCACCTGATAGCCTCGTCCCAGAGTGGGTTGCCCACCATTGTGCACACCCGTGATGCCCGCCAGGATACGCTGGATATTATCCGTCAGTCCGGCGACCCTGAGGTTGGCGGTGTGCTGCACTGTTTTACCGAAAGCTGGGAAATGGCACGTGACGCGCTTGATCTGAACTATATGATCTCAATTAGCGGTATCGTTACATTCCGAAATGCAGAAGAACTGCGAAATGTAGTTAAGCAGGTTCCGCTTGATCGCTTGCTGATTGAAACAGATGCGCCTTACCTTGCGCCGGTTCCTTACCGGGGTAAGAAGAATGAGCCCAGGTATGTCGTTGAAGTCGCGCAGTGTGTTGCCGACATAAAGGGGGTCAGGCTGGAGGAGCTGGCTGAGATCACCAGTGAGAACTTCTTCAGGCTGTTTTCCGCAGCAGCATAGAAATTACAGATTGATCTTTAAAGGCCGCCAAGCGGCTTTTTTTGTGTCTGAAGCATGGGCAAGCACTCTACCTTGGCTCTCTCGGGCCGGGATGCTGTGACTGGCAGCGTTACATTCAGTGCTTTTATCGCTTATTACCCGAAATTAGCCGCTTGTTGTCGCTTTCTTGTAAGCTTCGTCAGTTACTTTGCGATATATATGGCATTATACTTTTGTATAGAACAATAAAAACACTATAACTATATTTCTGAGGGTAGTAACTAAATGAGACGTCCAGTTCGTATTGCTGTTACCGGCGCGGCCGGCAGCATTGCAAATAACCTTTTGTTTAAAATCGCTTCCGGCGAAATGTTTGGCAAGGATCAGCCTGTAATCCTGCAGCTGGTAGAGATGCCGCAGGCGATGGAGGCGCTGCGTGGTATTGCGATGGAGCTTGAGGATTGCGCATATTCCCTGCTGCATACCATCACATTGCATGACAACGTAGAAGATGGCTTTAATAACGTTCACTATGCACTGCTGATCGGTGCCCGTCCCCGTGGGCCAGGTATGGAGCGTCGTGATCTGCTTGAGGTCAATGCAGAGATCTTTACCCGTCAGGGTAAGGCGCTGAATGATTTTGCTAACCGCGATGTTAAAGTACTGGTCGTAGGTAACCCGGCCAATACCAATGCACTGATTGCCAGCCGCAACGCGCCCGACCTGAGCCCATGCCAGTTTACTGCGCTGACTCGGCTGGATCATAACCGCGCCCGCGGTATCCTGGCGAACCAGACCGGTGCCAGCCCGAAAGATATCAAGAATGTCATTATCTGGGGCAACCACTCAACCACCCAGTTCCCTGACCTGCACCAGGCGACTATTCTGGGCCGCTCGGCGATGGCGCAGATCGATACCCAGTGGTATCGCGAAGAGTTTATCCCCAAGATTCAGACGCGTGGCGGTGAGATTATCAAAGCCCGCGGCCAGTCCTCTGCCGCTTCCGCGGCCCAGGCGATTGTCGACCATATGCATGACTGGTCGCTCGGGACTGAAACCGGCGAAGTGGTGAGCATGAGTATTTGCAGTGATGGCAGCTATGGCATCGCTAAAGGTATCTTCTACTCTTTCCCGGTGCGCTGTGACTATGGCCGATACCAGATTGTACAGGGGCTGGAGATCAACGAGTTCGCCCGCCAGCGTATGACCGCTACCGAGCAGGAGTTGCTGGACGAGAAATCGATGGTTGAACACCTGCTGCCGGCCGATACAGAAGATTCTCATATCAATCTGTCAGCCTGTCTTCGCTCCGGTGTGACTCTCTATGCTGATGGCACAGGGCCTCAGGCTGACTCCAAGTACCTGACAACTAACCGCGTAATGTAATTCTGCATTAGCGGTAGTATCGCCTGAAGGCTCCTGGATTCGTTCAGGGGCCTTTTTTATTGTGTGTTACCATGCGCCAGAAGTGGTCAGGTTAGCGCTGCATCAGCGTCAGAGGGGGTAGAATGGTCGAAATTATTAAGGTAAAAACCGGTTCCCAGGGGCTCTACGAGTTTACGGCACAGTTGCAGGCTATGGTGCGACGGTCGGGACTACGGGAGGGACTCTGCTCATTGCTTATCCAGCACACCAGTGCCAGTCTGACCATTCAGGAAAATGCAGACCCAAGTGCGCGTATCGACCTTGAAAACTGGCTATCCCGCCTGGTACCGGAAAATGATCCGCTCTATACCCATGTATTTGAAGGGGAGGACGATATGCCCGCTCATATCAAGGCAGCATTAACGTCCACGACGCTTTCGATACCGGTGATTCAGGGAGAACTGGCGTTGGGAACCTGGCAGGGCGTTTATTGCTGGGAGCATCGCCACCAGGCCGATTACCGCAAAATTGCCGTTCATCTGGGAGGGTGATGTTGCAGTGGGGGAGGCTGTATAAGGTTGAACGCGGTTACCCTGAATAAGGATAACCGCGGCGAGGAATCAGAATTCGTCGTTCTGATCAGCGGGCGTGATGCTGACCAGCATCTTGATCAGATCCAGCAGGATGATCAGCTGATTGCTGTAGTAGCAAACGCCCTGTACAAAGCGTTTGGAGCCCTCTTCACCGGAAACGTTCGGTGCTCGCTCAACGTCGTTCTGAGGCAGGTTGATGACTTCATCAACGCTGTCTACCACGAGTCCGACAACTTCCTGCTCGTTGTATTCAACCACAATGATTCGGGTGTCATCATCGATCGGCACAGCCGGAAGGCCGAACAGCTGTCGGGTGTCGATCACCGTCACGACATTACCGCGCAGGTTGATAATACCCAGAACAAAGTAATCAGAACCCGGAACAGGTGTGATTTCGCTGTAGCGTAATACTTCCTTTACCTGGATAACGTCGATGCCATACAGCTCGTTATCAACTTTAAATGTTGCCCACTGGTGATAAACGACTTCTTCCTGATTGGTGCGGCGAGAACCCTCTGCCTGCTCCGCTTTGGTCTGATCTATACTTGCCTGCATCGTTTTCAGATGTTCAGCAGCTGCCTGTAGACTCATGTTTCACTACCACCTGATTATTCAGTTCGCTAAGCCAGCCTAGGCTGCTTAGGGTTCCATGTTCCGGGATATATTCCAGACTGACTGCGCCTGAGTATCCCATAGCATCGAGTGCTTTGAAAAGATTAGGAAAATTTATTTCCCCGGTCCCTGGTTCGTGGCGTCCCGGTACGTCAGCTATCTGAATATGGCTGACTTTATCCAGATTTGCACGTAAGCGGGTTATTAAATTCCCCTCCATTATCTGCATATGATAGACATCATATTGGAAATAGAGGTTGTCACGACCACAACGGTCAATAATATCGAATGCCTGTGTACTGTTGTTTAAATAGAAGCCTGGTATGTCCTGAGTATTAATCGCTTCAATCTGCAGCGCTATACCGTGCTCATTTAGTCTATCGGCGGCAAAGCTGATATTTGAAATAAAAGTTTCTGCAGCCAGTGCATCAGTGACCGCTTCCGGTCTTATGCCGGACAGGCAGTTGATCTGGCGGATACCAAGCCGTTTAGCATAGCTTAGTGCCTGTTCAACACCCCGCCTGAACTCTTCTGTCCGATCCGGATGGCATGCGATACCGCGTTCGCCGCCAGCCCAGTTACCTGCCGGCAGGTTAATCTGTAACAGCCTCAGCTGATTTTCAGTGAGCAGCGTATCGAGCTCATCTGCGGTCAGCTCATAGGGAAACTGTAATTCTACCTGTCGGAATCCAGCCGTCGCTGCAGCGGAAAATCGCTGTGCCATCGGCATTTCGGTGAACAGCATACTGAGGTTGGCTGCGAAGCGAGGCATTATGCTGTCCCGTTTCTTTCTGGCTTATCGTTAAGCCGGGTATTGTTGATCGCTTCCAGCTGTAATAGCAGTGCGCTGTGATCACGCTCCTCCAGTCCGTTATCGATCATTGCCTGATAGCTGTCCCGTACTGTCTTGGCCAGGGGCAGGGTCAGTGACTCGGCGTCTGCCGTATCGAGAATGGTATTCAGGTCTTTAAGCTGAACCCGGGAGGTGGCACCCGGTACAAAGTTACGCTCAATCATTCGTTCGCCATGCAGCTCCAGTATACGGCTGGCAGCAAACCCTCCCATCAGGGCATCTCTTACCGCCGCCGGATCAGCTCCGCCTTCGGCTGCTAGCAGCAGGGCTTCGGAAACGGCACCGATGGTAATACCGACAATCGCCTGATTGGCGCATTTGGCGAGCTGACCGGAGCCGCTGGGGCCTATATAAGTTGCCTTGCCCAGTGCCTGAAACAGAGGCTGGGCGCGCTCAAAATCTGCTTTGCCGCCGCCGGCCATTATCGCCAATGTGGCCTGCTCAGCGCCTACAGTGCCGCCTGAAACCGGCGCATCGAGGTACGCCATGCCCAGCGATGACAGGCGTTTGGCATGGTGCTTGGCCATCTCCGGGGGAATTGAACTCATATCGATGATCAGTGAACCATTGCGGCAGCTGTCGGCTACACCGTCGTTGAACAGCACCTGCTCTACCACCGGACCATTTTCCAGCATCGTGATGACGATCTCCGCATCGGCTACGGCATCCGCCGCAGACGCATATGCGCTGGCGCCAAGCTGAGTCAGGGGAGTCGTCTTACTCAGGGTGCGGTTCCAGACATTGAGTTTAAAACCGGCTTTCAACAGATTTTCGGCCATGGGACGTCCCATCAGGCCGATGCCCAGAAATGCTACTGTGGTCATTGTTTTTATCCTACAGGCAGTTGGTGGGTTTAGGCAGGCCTGCTATCCGGGCGCCGACTTTGGCCGGACTCTCCGGGAACAGGCGCATCAGGTGAATGCTCTTCCCTTTCTCCGGCCCCAGTTTGATACCGGTCGCTTTTACCAGCGGGCGCATGGCCGGAGATTGTTCGAAGTTGTGGTAGAACTCGCGCAAGACATCAATGATTTCCCAATGTTCTTCGGAAAGGGAAATGCCTTCCTGCTGAGCCAGGTATTCTGCCACGGACGGGGTCCACTGGTTTAAATCCCGCAAGTAGCCCTCCGGGTCCAGTGCGATGATGGTGCCATCAATCTCAATATTCATCAGAACCAGCTCACAACCTTATCTTGCGAACAGCATAGTCCGACAAATCCAGCACTGTCAGTCACTATTGCGGCCTTGGCGAGGCGTGCGCTGATGCCGCGGGCATGGGCGTCTTCACTCAGTACCCAGATCTTAAGGTTGTCTTTTTCAAGCTTACCAATATGCGCCGGCAGGGCATGGTAGACGCCGTCCTCGATCAGGATCAGTTCGTCGCCCGGAGTCATCGCATTCAGACAGTCCTGCAAACAGCTGCTGTCAGCCGGGGCGCGGTTTAATGTATGAAGTGCCATAAGACCTCAGAATGTCAGTACAACATCATGGTTAGCAAAGAGGGGGGCAACTGAGTCCTTTTCCAGCAGTGTAACCGGCAGGATCAGATCATCAGGATCGAGGCCGTTGTTGGCCAGGGACTCGGCACAGACGAATAGCTGATCAATATCGTACATCGGCAGTGCGCTAAGGTTGGATGCCAGGTTCTTTTGTCCAATAGCGTCAGGCTGTTGGGCCTTTAGCAGCTGGAAGACGGCATCCCCAAGAAACAACAGGCTGACGGGCTGTTCAAATACGCCGCAGGTCAGGGCGACATCCAGCGCTTCCCGGGGGGCGCTGCTGCCGTAGGGTGCTTTACGGTTAACAATCAGCACAGATTTGCTCATTTTCAGCCTCCGAAAGTGATAACGCGATCAGAGACCAGAGTGGCCTCTGCCAGCTGTCCAAGGCCCGAAAGTTCAAATCCGTCAGCCAGATTGTGTCCGCTTTTCTCGTAGCGTCCGGCTTCGTTCTGATCGAGGACGCCACGTTTCACGGCTGCGGCGATACAAACCACCAGATCGAGCTGGTGCTCGGAGGCGAGCTGCTGCCAGTGTTGAGGCAGGTTGATCTCATCCTGCGGCGGGGACGCAAGGTTATTGCCACACTGTACGCCGTCAGCGTAGAAAAACACCCGGTGAATGCTATGGCCTGCATCAAGCAGGGCCTGGGCGAAGCGCAGGGCGCTTTCGGCGGCTTGGCGGCTGTAAGGAGCCGACTGAATTACGATAGAGAAAATCATGGAAATTCTGGATCACTGACAGAAAAGAAAAAGCCCCGCCATCTTAGCAAAGACAGCGGGGCTTGTAAGACGTTTAGACAGTCTTAGTCGTCGTTCATGAAGCCCAGCAGGCTCATCAGGTGTACGAACAGGTTATAGATGTTCAGGTACAGGCTGACAGTGGCCATGATGTAGTTGGTGTAGTGGCCATTCACAATATTGCTGGTGTCATACAGGATGAATCCACACATCAGCAGTACAACCAGTGCCGACAGTGCCAGGTGAGCCATGCCGATATCCACACCGAACATTGGCAGCACAAACAGGGCGACCATCGCAATCAGCGCGACCATGATACCTGCACTGAGGAAGCCGCCCATGAAGCTGAAGTCTTTCTTCGAACTCAGTACGAACGCGGACAATCCCAGGAAAGTGATCGCAGTCATGCCCATCGCTGTCATCACAATATCCGCGCCGTTAGGCAGTCCCAGATAGTGATTAAGCAGCGGGCCCAGGCCAAAGCCCATCATGCCGGTGAAGGCGAACACCATTGGCAATGCCGCAGCGCTGTTCTGCTTCTTGTTCAGGATAAACAGCATGATGAAACTACCGATCACACTGGCCAGATAAACAATGAACGGAGGGTTCATCGCCATGGATATACCTGCGGTCACAGCACTGAAAACCAGTGTCATGGACAGCAACATATATGTGTTGCGAATCATTTTGTTGGTTTCACCAACCGATCGCTCTGTACCGATATCGTAAGTTTTGGCGTTACGCATTGTTTCCCTCATGCTTTGATAACATCGTTGACTGTATTTATAGGGATTATGACCCGATTTGCAAGGGCTGGTTCGATTTATCGCTCCGATTGCAGCTGCAGTTTCGAGCTTGCAAAAGGAACCGGTCTGAGAGAAACTGCCGCAGGCGTGGAGGGATGGCTGAGTGGTCGAAAGCACCGGTCTTGAAAACCGGCGGGTCGAGAGGCTCCCAGGGTTCGAATCCCTGTCCCTCCGCCATCTGTCTAATTCGCCTGCCTGATGACACCGCTTCCATGTCTGAACTTAAAATACTGTTTGAAGATGAGCATATTATTGCTGTCGACAAACCTTCCGGCCTGCTGGTGCATCCCAGCTTTATCGCTCCGCGCAGCACGCCACACCTCACCGGATTACTGAAAGCCTATCTCGGGCACAGCGCCTACACCATCCACCGTCTGGACAGACCGACATCCGGTGTCATTTTGTTTGGTAAGAACGCCGATGTGGCCAGGGCGCTGAACGAACAGTTCACCGGACGTAAGGTAAAGAAGACCTACCTTTGCGTGACCCGCGGTTATACCGATGAAGAGGGGTTTATTGATTATGCCCTTAAGGAGAAGCTGGATAAGATTGCTGATAAATACGCTTCCGTCGATAAACCGGCTCAGGACGCCCAGACCGCCTATCGCAGGCTGGCAACCGTAGAACTCCCGATCGCCGTGGGCAAGTATCCCCAGTCACGCTACTCGCTGGTTGAGGTGAAGCCCCATACCGGGCGTAAGCATCAGATTCGCCGGCACATGAAGCATGTCGCTCATCCTTTGGTCGGTGATACCAAGCATGGTGACCTGCGGCACAATAAGGCCTTTAAAGATCACTACGGCGTTGAGCGACTGCTCCTGATGGCAACGCAGCTGGAATTTGATCACCCTGTATCGGGCGAGCGTACGACGGTGACCGCTCCGGTTGATGATTTTATCGACCAGCTGTTTCGTGGTTTTGGTTGGGACGGTCTCTATCCGCTGGCTGAGAAAGACAGCGGCGAACAATAAATTTAAGGATGAAAACCCATGCTGTTTCGGATCATGCTCGTATTGCTGATTCTGTTTCCACTGAGGATTGTTGCTGCAGAAATCGAAATGGAAGCCGGACAGGAGATCGCCGACCCGTACTGGTTTAAGCAGAGCTTTCTTGAGCTGGAAGATGATGCCAGTGAAGCGGCGGAAGAGAACCGGCAGGTACTGTTGTATTTCCATCAGAAGGGCTGCCCGTACTGCTATGCCATGGTGAGAAACAATTTTCTCGATCCTCAACTGTCAGGCTTTATTCGTGATCATTTCGATGTGATCTCGCTGAATATCTGGGGCGATCGCGAAGTGACGCTGGCTGATGGTTCGGTACTCAGCGAAAAAGCACTGGCGGAAAAGTGGAAGATTCAGTACACCCCGACGCTGGTATTCCTTAAGCCGACCGGTGAGGCGGGATTGAGGATAGATGGCTATCGTCCCAAAGCGGTATTCAGCAAGATTCTCGATTATGTTGTCAGCGGTAATCAGGACACCCCACTGTCGCAGCTGCTTATCGAAAAGAGCGCCAGTTCGATGTACTCACAGCCTTACCTGCTCTCTACGCAGGCTATGGTGGCCGTTGAGGATCAGCCGAAAGCGTTGCTGGTGGAGTACCCCGGTTGTAAGAGTTGCAATGACTTTCATACGGACCTTCTGGCACGGCCTGATGTGAATGCACAGCTGAAATACTTCGCAGTGGCTCGAATTGATGCTACCTCCGATCAGCGCGCCGTATTTCCGGACGGACGGACAATGCCTGCCGCTGATTGGGTACGTGAAGCCGGCTTAAGTTATTTCCCCAGCCTGATCCTCTATGACCGCTCCGGGCAGGAACAGCTTCGCATCGACAGCTACGTTCGCGCCTTTCATCTGAACAGCGCGCTGGAATATGTCAGTGCTGGCCACTTTGAGCGTTATAAGAGTTTCCAGCGTTATATCAGCGATAAGGCAGACCATATGCGAGAGTCAGGCCAGGCTGTTTTATTGACGGAGTAGCAGGATAACCTGCGAATAGATCTTAAAGCCCCGGGAACGGGGCTAAATCAATCACTGCGCTGCCAGACCCGTTGGAAGGGTTTGTCAGGCTGCCTCAGGCCCGCTGATTTTCAAATCAGCGATGCCAGATTCCTCCGCGACCAGGTCGCCGGCTGCGTTATTACTCAGTCAGTCTTTTCGATTAGCGATCGTTTGATACTGACCGGTTTCAGACTGACACGCCCTGTGTTTATAAATTTTATCTGCACAATATTTGCGTTTTCGCTGTTTTTATCTACCCCATAAGACGTTTTTCGGATACTGGCTGTTTGAAACGGCTGGTGGCGCAATGTGGCTGGAGGTTGTTGTTTCCCTGATCTAGGCTGAAGGCAATGGGTGGGGGATTAAACAATGGATCAGCTGCAGAGCGCACTGAACAGATCGGATAGTTGTATCGTTTCCGGAGAGCGGCAAAGCGGAAAGCTGACACTGGTATATCTGCTTATCAGGCTACGCGGGTTTAGCAGGGTAACGGTTATTTCACCCTACCAGAAAGCAGTATCCGGTAAAAAGCTCCGGCACATTCGTGAGCAATGTGCCCATGTGTTCGATGCAGTAGACCACCTGGAAATTGTTTCGCTAAAAGAGGATTGGAAAGCGCTTAAGCAACAGCTTGGCTACGCTCTTGTTCTGGCAGATTTGAAAAGGCTTATTGCCGAGGCGAACTCAGATGTGGTTTTGTTGCATCGGGTGGACGAATTTTTCGAGGTTCAGGATAGAAGCTACATTGATGCCTTCTTCAGCGAAATAACCACCGCCGCGGCTGATAATAAGAAGAAGTTATTTCTGACCCTGCAGAAAAGTGCGGATACCGATCAGGTATTCCTGGGAGCTGTCGACAAGAATATAGATCTGGAACTCAATGTCAGCAGGGCATCTCAGGCCGAGATGGTACGTGGCATTGACGTCGTCTCTTCAGTCCACTCTTTGCACTGTCACGGATACTCGATGGTTGTAAACAGTCGTGGCCACTTCCATATTACTTCGAACGGATCAGGTCTTAATGGCTTTGATACGACTAAGCGAGTACTGCTGGTCAGCGAAGATGCCAGAACCATAAGTCGCCTGCGTTATCTGTTCCGTTTTCCGGGATTTAAACTGGAAGTTATCCCTCCGGAACTGGCAATTATCGTTTCACGTATAATGACCCGCCCCGACCTGACCATCTACGCTGCCTCTGAACCCTCCGAGTTTTCGCTGTTTGATATTGCTGATGAGAACAGCCTGAAGGTTATTAAAATCAGTCCCGAACCCCATATCCGCAAGCAGGATAAGCTGAAAGCTGCACAGCAGGGTTGCTACGAGCTCTTTGCGGCCGAGTACTATCTGGAAGACCTGGTGCTGACTGTCGAGCGGGCACTGGAAATCAACTTCTATACATCGGTATTCAGTAGGGTGCCGAACAGAAACCACTATTTTAATGAAGCCGACCTGTTCAATCAGATGGTGAAAATCTTTCTGGATCACCGGCTGTATTTCAGCGTCTTTACCTTCAGGGTCAGTAACAACGATTACAAAGCGTTCGGCAATATTCACCTGAGCCGCCCCTATGATGCGGTTTACTACAGTGAAGACGAGTTACTGCTTAAGTTCTTTGCTCCCAATATGATGGACCACAACTGTTGCCAGATTGAAGCCAAGGTCAGTGCTTTCGACCCTCAGGCGGAATTGCTGGATATTCGGGAAGCCTACCAATTCAGGACGGCAGGTGTTTTATGCAACGAATAGGATCTCTGACATTAATATGTTGTCTTTCGACAATGGCAATTGCCGACCCGGATCGCCTTCCGGACACTGCTGCTTCGATACAGCAGGATCAGGACGTTGTGAATGCAGAGCAACGGCTGGAGCAGCAATTGCTAGGGGGGGACTTCAGGTCGGCGCGGATGACGCTTAATCGGCTGGCGCAGGATGGTGTTGACAGTAACCGGTTGCGCCGGATTGATGCGCAGCTGAATACCATCAGTCAAGCCAGTGAACTGCTGCGTCGCGCAGGGCTTGAAAACCCCTATGACACAGCAGCAACGGAAAAAGTGATTAAGGCACAGGCCAGAGCCGATTCCGGCAGCCTGACACTTGAACTCTATGGCTGGCTGACACAGAACAATTTCACACTCAGCTTACCGGCCAGGCAGGCCTATCTGGAGTACCTCGTAGAGAAAAGGTACTTTGAAGAGGCATTCCGGTTGGCGCGTAAACTGGAAACGGAACAGAACAGTGCGAGCCTTCAGAGATTAAAGGCGCGTGCCTGTGATGGTATCAGTCTGACTGATTGTGCTATTAACAGTTTGCTGCCGCTGTGGCGACAGCAGAATCTGGTGGCAGACGGCCGGATGCTTGCCAGAAACCTGCTTATTCAAAAGCGCTACCAGGAAGCCCAGCCCGTTGTTACGGAGATGGCCAGGAAGCATCCTGATGCGGGCTGGATTAGAACACTGCAGCAGCAGATTGATCGTTCGGTGGAGCGCAGGATTGCGACCTTAAAGCGTCACTATCAGCAAAATCCTGATGACAGCCATCTGCGTTCGCTGGCCCGAACCCAGTACAACAATGGTCAGCAACGCCAGGCCATCGCGGCATTAAGGGACCATCTCGGAACAGCAGGTGGTGAAGCTGAGACTCTTTTGCTTTTAGCGCGTTATCTCAGCTGGGAAGGGGCTTATGGCGAAGCGATCGGCTACCTGAAGCGTATCGAAAATCCGGATAATGAAACCAGGTTGCTGTTGGCCCAATCCTTACACTGGTCGGGGCAGGCGCAAGCTGCACGCCAGTTACTGTTACAACTCGATACCGCTTTGCCTGCTTCCGATGCGCTCTGGCAAACCCGCTTGCTGCTAGGATTCAGCTATCTAAGGGAAGGGAATCGTCAGCGCGCGCTACAGTACTTCGAGCCATTGCAGCAGGTTCAGAGCAAGGTGTTGGATAAAAAGGCTCTGAAACGCGGATTATTGGAAGCCCGTCAGGATTACGCAGGCCTGATAAATCTGACCCGTCAGGCCTATAGCGCCAATCCCGGCGATGCCTCGCTGGCACTGGCGCTGGCAAATGATTACGAGCGCAGCGGTAATATCCAGGATGCCATTCGCTACTATGAGGAATTTCTGCGGGTAAAGCCGGACCATAGCGGGGCACGCCTCAATGTCGGCCGGCTCTATCTCAAAGACCAACAATTATCAGCCGGTCTCAGGCATCTGGAGCGATACGGATATCAGCTTTTCACGCCCGAATCACTTCGCTTGTTAGCCAATAACTACCAGTGGACGGAAAGGCCCGCCGATGCCTTGAATGTTGCTGAAACCATGCGCTTTAGTTTTCCAGCTGACAGCGCTGTGATCGAGTATCACCGTCAGCTATCTGAAAGGTATCCACAGTTTCAGCAACCGGTAGAAGCCGGGCTTATGGCCGCTCTGGTGGAAGCCGATCGTTATTTCTATACCCATCAATACCGGCAGGCGGCATCCCGCTATAAACCACTTCTGGATCGATTGGCCAATCACGATGCCGTGCTGAGTCGATATCGTTACAGCCTGGCGCAGCTGAATCCCGGGGTTGGAAGCAGTGATCGTTTTTTACCAGCGATGGAGCGTTACTACAGCGCCATAAAGCTGTCTGAAAACCACCAGTACTCCAGGGCAATGCTCAGATTAAAGGCCCTGCGTCGGTCGTTACCGCAACACGTCTCGCTCGATGCTCCGTTAAAGCAGTTTATAGATCGCTGGGTTGCCGCCTGGGAAAGCCGTGAGATCGCTCAGTACCGCCAGTATTACAGCCGCCGTTACAACGACAATGCGAGTTGGATTAGTTACAAGTCGAGAATCTTCGAACGCAGCGATTGGATAAAGCTGGCTGTGCTGCAGCCTCGCTTGCTTAATGAAGAGACGACAGAAGATGGCGGGCAGCTCTACCGGGTACAGTTTTATCAGTACTACAGCACAGCAGGACATAGTGATATCGGACTGAAAACGCTACAGCTGAGCTGTCAGGCGGATCGATGCCTGATCAGCGATGAGCGCTGGCAGTCCGGGCAACTACCTGTATCCGGCATGGCTGGTCTGGCTGCTGTGATCGAGCTTGATTTGATCCGTCTGCGCCAGCGTTCACTGGAGACCGAACCCGGAGATAAGGTCATTACCGGTATCTATATGCCGCCAGGCGTGAAAAAGCATCCCCGACGAGAGGATGATGTCCTGGCAACCTCCTATGCTCAGGCCGATAACATCTGGGGTAGTAGCGGGGCATCGGGCTTTATCGAGCAGGATCGTTATGCGGCGTTTCGTGACCGGCCAGAACCGCGGGCGAATCAGGCCGGTCTGGCCTTTCGCTATTTCAGCGATTCGGATGATGTCAGGTTCCGCGAGCCTGCACTTCGCGGGCAGTACGAGTATGGCGACTATGAACTCGGCTTCAGGATTGCTCGCTTTCGTTTTAATAGCCCGGAGTGCGGTGAAGAGGAGGGTGGATCAGTGGAGGTTGCCCTGTCGCACCACAACCTCAAGGGCGGGATCTATATTGACCGCCTTAACGACAGCAGCAGGGTTTTTCCTCACCTTTCAAAAACATTCTCTGATGATAACCAGACCTCAACCCTGGGTTACAGCTCCCGCAATCTGTTCTTTGACAAGCTGAGTTGCCGTAGCCTGCAGAAAGAGATCCGGCGTCATGCGTTGAGCTTTGACCAGTACAACCGGCTGCTGGACGGGCGGGCTTTATGGTACGGCCTGGAACTTGGCTATATAAGTGATAGCAACCGTGACCTCATCGGGCAGTTTGATTTCGTTTTCCGCCAACGCCGCCAGCAACACTATCATTACGAACTGGCGGCCAGTGGTTGGTATATGTGGAATCAGGAGCAGACTGACGATTATTACTCACCCGAATTCTATGATTCGACAAAATTCCGCCTTCGCAGTTACTTAATGCCCGGTGGAAACTGGCAGTTTATCGGTGATCTGGGACTGGGTTATACCTTTGAGGATGCGAAGAAACTTTATTCCTGGGGGCTCTGGTTCCAACACCCGTTTGATCATGAAGGTCTGGTCAAACTCGGCTGCGGCCGCAATAACTCCAGTGGCTCGAATACAGGACAGCAGTCTTATATAAGTACCGACTGCCGTGCTGAGCTGGAGTATTACTGGCAATGAAACTTATTAGCCTGGTGTTCTGCCTGGCGCTATTGAGCGCACTGGCAGTGACAGCTGTGCTACAGATTTTTGCCTTGGAGGAAAACGCATTCAGTTTACTGCATCAGGTCGCGCTGGTAGTGCTGTTCGGATTCTCAATACTGCTGTTGCTGCGCTATGTACTGTTGATGCTGTTTTCTCTGGCGAAGAATATTCAGCGTACCGCGAGATATGAAACGGAATCGCAGGCAGGCAAACGGGTGTCCGTGATCGTCCCGGCTTATAACGAGGCGAGGGTCATCGAAAAGTCGGTTCTGTCGATTGTTGCCCAGACATATCCGCTGATAGAAGTTGTCGTGGTTGATGACGGCTCGACTGACGATACGTTTCAGCGAGCTAGACAGCTGGAGTTTGATGACGGGGTCCGCTCTCTGGTTGCTGTACGCAAACCCAACGGAGGTAAGGCTTCGGCATTAAATATTGGTATCGAACAATGCCGGGGCGAGCTGGTGATGGTGGTCGATGCGGACTCGAAGCTGTCTGAGGATGCGATTGAACGCCTGGTAAGATATTTCGATGACCCGGATATCGGAGCCGTTGCAGGCTCTGTCTATGTCAGCAACCGCCATAATCTGCTAACGCGGTTACAGGCACTGGAGTACATCGAAGGTCTGAATATGGTACGCAACGGCCAGTCACTGTTTGAGTTAGTGACCATTATTCCCGGCCCTGTTGGCGTATTCAGACGCAGCGCGCTGGCGGAGGTGGGGGGCTACGAAAGTGATACCTTTGCTGAAGATGCCGACCTGACCATGAAGCTGATCGCACATGGATATCGGATCGACTTTGAGCCGGAGGCATTTGCCCATACTGAGGCACCGGATGAACTGCTGGATCTTCTGAAGCAGCGCTACCGCTGGACCCGGGGAATACTGCAATCAATTAACAAACATCGGAGCTACCTGTTAAAACCGCTGGAGAATACCCGCTGTTTTTGTGTGCTCTGGTATATGTTGTTCGAGTCCGTGATGTGGCCGGTACTGGACCTGTTCGGCATGCTGTTCTTTATCTATGTCTCCATCGAAAGCGGTACCAGCGCTTTTATATTCTACTGGTGGCTGCTGTTTTCTGTATTGGATGTAGCGGGTGCACTCTATTGCATCCTGACAACCCATGAAGACCTGTCGCTGAGTATTTACGCACTGATTTACAGGCTCTATTTCATCGCTGTCATCAATATTTCAAAGATATTCGCAACCTTTGATGAATGTATCAACCTCAAAATGGACTGGGGGAAACTAGACCGAAAAGGGGGGATATAGGATGCAAATAGCAGAGTATATGTCGCTGATTATATTAGCCATTACGATCATGACGCTGATGTTTGGAGTGGTCGCGTATTTTCTCTATAAGGTGCGGGAGAAACGCAAAAAAAGCAGAAAGACCGTCTCCTACGAGCAGATTCTTGAAGAGATGGGAACCGACTATATTTTCTTCGAAAAATAGGGTGGGATCTAGAATGAAGCGTTTCGTATCTTCCTATGGCCTGGCCGCTCTCATAATAGGCGTTACGCTGTTTGCCAGCAGCACCCTGCTTTCTATGAAAATCTATCTGAGTCCGGTTACGTCGGCGTCCGCGACGGAGCTGGATCAGGCCGCAGAGGCTGAAGCCCGGCAACTCTATCTGCTGAAGTCGGAGAGCACGATCCGCAAGATGTATAGCTTCGGATTGAGTGAAGCTTACTATCTTGAACGACTCGATGCCTTGAAACGCCGGTTCAGCAACAACGGCTATCAGGTGGACTTCATCGATGAAAGCCACATTAGTAGATTGCCGGTTAATGCTTCATTGTTTGCCTTCGATACCATGGATATGGACAACGCCTCTTTACAGGCGATTAAATCGTTTGTTCGTCGTGGCGGCAGCCTGCTGTTTAACTATCACTTTGCCTACCACAATGAGGATCGATACCGCGGCGATCAGGCGATACGGGAGATAACCGGACTAATTGCGGCCAGGACGACGCCACATATTCGCAGTAAAGAGGCCCTTTATCTGACCTCCAATGTATTATCGCCTCTAACATCGGCCATCCGGCCGCGCGGCAGCAAGATCAGCATTGAGATCTATGACAGCCTGCCGCTGTTTACCTCTGCCAGCCTGGAGCCGGACGCGATTGTTACCAACTGGAATGTTACCTCTACGCTGCGCCTCAGCGGTGACGATGAAGGAAGCAAAGCAATTAGTGCTGACGAATCCGGGGTTCTGTGGCATGGACGTTACGGCAAAGGTAAATGGATCTATACCAGCCTGCCGTCCTACAGCCTTTATGGTTCACCGGACAATCCAGTGCAGCAGGAAAAACTTCTGATCGGGCTGGCGGAATACAGCAAGCAGGCGCTGACCGTTCAGTCATATCCGTATCTGGATGCGGATAAAGTGGTGTTTGTATCTGAGGACACGGAATTTAAATTCTCCTCATTTGCGGCCTTTGCTGAGTTGTCGAATCGTTATCAGGTGCCGGTGACAGCTTTTCTGGTTGCAGGGTTAGCCGAGAAGCACCGGGACCTGCTGGTTGCGGCTACCGAAGTACCCTACATAGAGTTTGGCTCTCACAGCTACACGCACAAGAAAATCATCGGTACAGGGAGAGAGAACAGCCTGAAGGAAACCGGTGGCTCTAAGGCGCTGGTGGAAGCGATTACCGGTAAAACAGTAAAGGGCTTTCGTCCGCCGCGGGAAGAGCTGGACCCTGAGCTGAGGCAGGCCCTGAAGGATTCAGGCTACAGCTACATCCTCGAAAAACGCAAAGACTACCTCTATCCCACCATAGAGTCGGGTCAGGAACCCCTCTACACCATTCCCCGCAGCGGTACTGATGATTACCTCTATATGGTAAATCTGAACTGGGACCCCGATACGATTCTGGAAAAAATGATCGCTGAAACGCGCCTGCTGTCTTCCGTCAACGGACTCTATAGCATGAGCATCCATACGCATTTGATGGCATACAAACGCAATATCGATATTGTTGAGAAATACTTCCGTTTTCTGGCTGAGAATCCGCAGCTGACCGCGATGTCGGGCGGCGAAATAATTGATCGGGTCGCAGCGGTACGCAATGTTGTCTACCGAATCCAGCCTGGTAAGGACAGCTACCGGATCAATATCAGTAACCAGAATCCTGTACAGATAAAACGTCTGAAGTTTCGTGCCTACTGGCCGGCTGGCCGACGTCTTGTGTCGGTACGCGGTGTTGAAAGCCGCAGGGTCGAGTATTCGCATAATGAGCGTCAGGGCTATACAGACGTTGTGATTCAGGGACTGGAACCGGCGGATATGGTAGCGCTGGTTGCGGATTTTTCGGAGTAGGTCGTGCGCTCTTTTATGATCAGCCGGCGCTGTTGTATCTGCGTCTTCCTGGCCGTCGTCTGCTGGGTAGGCGGGGCGGCTGCAGTAGCGTCAGATAGATTTCTGGTGGGGGTCGGTGGTTATGAGGTCTGTCAGCAGGCCGGGCAGGTCAGGCCCTATTCGCCTGACTGTGAGGGCGACAGAGTCCTGAGTACCGGCGTGCTGCCGGAGATCTTACCCAATGTGAATGCCGTCAGTATCTGGATTACCCGTGACTGGCAGCCAGACTGGTACAGCGCAGATGAGATTGAAAGGGATATTATTGGTAAAGGTTATACCCCCGTCTTTTTGTTTTACTGGTTTGGCGATGAGATCTCACCGTTGTTTGTTCGCCAGCAGCGCCAACGCTACCAGCAGGATCTCGAACGTTTTGTAGAGTTTCTGCGCGGTATACACGGCGAAAAGTGGGTGATACTTAATCCTGAGTTTAATCAGAACGGTATTGAATCAGATGCCTCGTTCAACGATCTGCTTCTCAGCAGTATCAAGACCTTGCGACAGCTGAGTAATATCAAGGTCAGTTTCTGTATCGGTGATTTCGGCGACTACAGCCGCATTGTCGATCTGCATAACTGGCAGTCATTTGATCGCAGTATAAATGAGGCCATCGAAGCGGTGGATTTCATCTCTTTTCAGGAGATGAGGGCGCCAACCCGCAATCCCTCTGGCCATATCCGTATGACTGCGGAGCGGGCGCTGGCATTTTCCAGCTACCTCCATCAGACCTACGAGAAACCTACCTTTCTTGCGTATATTGCGATCTCCAGTCTGGGAGTGGAGGGACGTCAGCGTCAGGCCCATGTTTACCAGCGGCTGCTGCAACTGATCCCGCGCTTCAGAAAAGAGTCCGGGCTGATCGGCCTGAATAGCTTTCACCTGACGGACATACCCTGGCACCAGGGCTACTTCAATGCGGGGGAAGCCCACTTCGGCCTGATCGATCAGCAAGGTAAAGCGAAACCCGGACTCCGGGCTTTCCGCGAAATCAGCCCCTGACCAACCCCGTTCCCGGCAAGCACCTGAGACAGGCTCCTATCGCTGCAGCATAAAAGTGATGTACTCGTGTTTATCGAGCAGATAACGCAATTGAACCAGGCCGACAACTGAGGTAATCATCACTGCGCAGGAAAAGCCATAGCCATAAAATAACGGACCCAACTCGATGCTGAGCAGGGTCAGGCTGGTATTCAGTAGCAGAAAAAGCCCGCAAAGTCCTACGGCTTCGCGGCGCTTATCCAGATAGAAAAGTACATTTAGCAGCGCCAGCAACAAGACCTGCATACCAACGCCGATCAAGTCGATCCGTAATAGTGATACATAGCCGGTGTCTAGTCCGAGAGAGAGCAGGATCTGTTCACTCCACAGGAACATCAGCACCACGGTGACTCCCTGCACCTTATAGATCTCCATGATGCCCCGGTGAATACTGGCAACCATCTGATCTTTGTAAGCCTCTATCTCATCCAGCGTACTTCCCAGACGGATAGCATCGTAAAAGTTGTGATACTTTTCCGCGAAATCGGTTTCCAGACGCACCAGAAAAACAGCCATACCCGGAATAATGGAGAGATAGGCGATAAATATAGGCAGGTCATAGATGACGCTGGCGCGAAAGGGGCCGATGATCTGGGCGGAGGTGGAGTCGGTGTACCAGAAGATAAACTTGTCGGCCCAGATTGCGAGGTTGTAGAACAGTCCACACCAGAACAGGCTGTAATATACCCGCGTGGGTTTAAGGAGATCGAAACTGACCAGTTGCCTGGCCGGAAAGCGCCTGACGATGATATAGAGAAAAAGTGTCATCAACAGAAACTGGCCGAAAAAAAAGGCCAGAAACAAGCCCTCAAGACCGTATTGTTTCAGTAGCAGGGCAGCGCCGACCAGTGCGCTATAGGCGACAAACATCGTCCGGAATATGAGCTTGTACTCTTTTATGCCGGACAGAAAAATAGTCATCAGCCAGATATTACAAAGCGCGACAAAAGACGCCACCAGCGTGACTTTAACCAGCAGGCTCTGGCCTGCAAACAGAGGTGTCAGCATTGTACCGACAAGACCGGCCAGCAAGGAGGTCAGCAGGCAGGCGCCCATCAGGTTAGGCAGTATCTGCTCGTGATCCTGATCATAGATCCGGTCTGATATGTAGCGAATCAGCATTAGCTGAATACCGCCGCTTAATACCAGTGACCCTGCCATCAGATAGGTCACCGACACCAGAAATGATACTGTTGTGGCCGATGATGCTGTGCTGCCGGAGATCAACAGGCCTGTCAGCATTAACGACAGAATCGACAGCACCCAGGGGCCTGAGCTGATGATTCCGGCATAGCCGTAGGCTTCGATAAACGAAAGCAAGGTGTTCTTTTTCAGTAGTTTACGGATTTCAAATCCGATGCCGGCCATGAGATCACCTCGTCGTACAAAGCCTGATAGCGTTGAAACAGAATAGGTTCGTCGTAGAAGCGGCTGGCGCGTTGCAATCCGCTGGCCTGAAACTGATGCCAGCGACCGGCATCCAGCAAAATCTGATTAATTGCGTCAGCGGTCTGTTGCGGTGAGGCGATCGGTACGACGTAGCCAGCCGGCCCCAGCGCACGGTCTTCACCCTCGGCTCCAAGAATCAGCTCCTCGCAGGCACCGACCCGGGTGGCTACACAGGGGATGCCGGCTGCCATGCCTTCCAGCAATACAAGGGGTTGGGCTTCAGAGATTGAGGTCAGGACGATAATGCCGATATCGGGGAACACTTTAGTCAGATCCTGCATCCCGAGGAATTTCACCTTGCCGTCCAGGCCAAGGCTGCTGACCAGCAGTCGACATTCCTCCATATACTCCGGGTCCTCCTCAAACGGACCCACAACCCAGCCTTCCAGTGCTGGATTCCGCAGCAGTCCCTGCTTGATGGTACGGATAAAGGTTTTGATATCCTTAATTGGCACAACCCGACCGACCAGTGCTGCGACCATTGGAATCTCTTCTCCGCGGGCTTGTAATGCAGCGCTGAAACGTCCGATCCGGGTACCGTTGGGAATGACCCGACAGCGTGAGGCCATAGCTCCGTCCTCGATCTGTCGTAATCGGTTGCCATCGTAGAGGGAGATAATCACCTCTGACATGTTGTAGGTGCAGCGGCCGATCTGTTCGAAAAAGCTGATCCACATCTGGCGCAGATAGTTCATATCCCGGGACAGCCCCTCGTCCAGCATCCGTTGTGGCTCTTTGATCCACTCCACCTGGGTGATATCGATTTTGCGTTCCTTGGTGTAGATGCCGTGTTCGGTGAGTAGCAGGGGCTTCTGTTCTAGCATCGCCACCGCAGCCCCCAGAAAGCCGGCGTAACCCGTCGAGATGGCGTGGTAGAGCTTGCCGCCGGGAATCTCGCGGGCCAGCTTGCTCAGGGTGAACAGCGGTGCGAACAGGTTCCTTAAGGTCCAGAAAAAGTCGACGAAGCTGACGTGACGACAGTGGTGGCGGTAGAAGTCGGCCAGCTGCTCCCAGGCTTGCTCGGAATAGAGAAAGTTGCGAAGTGAGATGCCCTCCGGATTGGAGAACAGTCGGATCATCTCGTCGAATATCGCCGGGGGCATCGGCTCTGTGCTGTCGTGAAAATAGGGATAGTAACGTTCGAGCTTTTCAAGACTCTCGGGGCTGGCAGAGTCCGACCCCGGTGTCGGATAGTCTGCGGGATTCATCACATAGTGAACATCCAGTGCCGTGACGTTAGCCGGCAGCTGATATCTGATATCGCCGTACATACCCGGTGTGCCGCCGAGAAAAACCAGATGAAAGCTCAGGTCCGGCAGGCCTTCGATAATCTGATGTACCCAGCTCGAAACGCCCCCCCGCACGAAGGGGTAGGTGCCCTCCAGTAGCAATACAATATCGGCTGATCCTTTCATAACCAGTATTCCCGCAGTTGTTGGAGTTCGGCATTACTTAGGTTGTCTGGCAGCCTGCGCAGGGCATCTCTGACCTTGTCGTATTCACCGGCCAGAAAGGCCGCTTCGGCCATATAGGAGAGGTAAGGTTCAGCAGCCAGGCCATCACGGGTGGCGAGTTGAAACTGCTCTTCAGCATCGTCGATATATCCCAGCTTCAGGTATATCCGCCCCATCATGGCCCGGCCTTCAGGGGTTGCGTCCAGCTCAAGGCTGCGTTGAAGGTAGCTTTGCGCCTGCTGCAGGGTAAACTGCCGGAGTTCGCCTTCGGAAAAGCCCAGATAGCTGAGTTCCCAGTAGCTTTCGGCCAGCTTAAGCAGAGTCCGGGCGCGCGCATATCCGGCGTGTTCTGCGATCTGCTCCAGCGATGCTTTGAGCTGCTGAATCCGGTCGCTGATTGCAGATTCTTTACGATCCAGCAGAGAGTACGCCAGCAGCCGGACATCATCTGCGTCATCCTTCAAGGCAATGCGTAACAGCGGTACGGCCTCTTTATCTGAGAGGTTGCGGGTATAAAGCACCGAGTCGAGTCGCTTCTGTACGCAGGGTGAATTCAGCAGCATCAGTCGGATACCGCCAGGTGAATGTAACGGTGTCTCAATCTGTTCACCGGGGGCTTCCTCCAGTACCGGGACTTCAAAGGTATGGAAATCCTGGCTGGATTTGCTGTGCTGGTGATGTAAGGCAAACAGCAAAACGGTGATGGTGATGAAAAGCCCGAATACAGGCATCAGAAAAGCGAAGGTAAAAAACAGGGCCAGCGTCGCTGTGAACGATGCTTTGTAGTGTTGCGGCAGTTTCAGCCAGGCCCAGCCGGCGATCGCCAGGCTGCTGAGAGCATGCAACAACAGATACAGGCGAGGGTCGCTGACAGATTGCCGTAGCTGATCAGCGCTGATCAGTTCCAGAACTACTGCACAGCTAAGCAGAAGTAATCTCATTGGCAGGATTCCTGCTGATCTCTTTCAGGATATCGCGGATTTCATGGTCACTCTCGCCCAGCGGATAGCTTTGCAGTGATACATTCAGCTCGGTCAGGGAGTAACCCGTGTTGGCGCAGCACCAGCTGTTCAGCCGGTTCAGAAAGGCTTTACAGTCTTCTGTGTTGGTGAGCGGCATCAGAATCAGATAGTCATGGTCGGAGGCTTTCAGATAGATATCCAGTGTGCGTCTTGTGTCCTCAAGGTGGATGAACAGCGACAAAACCTGATCTGTTACCTGTGCCGCCCTGATACGTAGCAGCTGGCTGTCGCTCCCGTGTTCACAGGCATCATGCCGTGCCCGTGTCAGGCTGTGTCCGAAGGTCTGCAGTTCTGAGCGGTCCAGCACCGGGAGGGTCGTCTGGTGACGCAACAGATCCCCGATATGGCTCGCCATCACGGTCAGCAGGGTCAGCTTTTTGTCCTGAAGAGAGAAAAACTGAATACTTTCGACCAGTACCGCACCATAGAGCGCGCCCTGTATATCCGTCAGCGGAATACATAACTGATATCTGGGGCGTTGCTTCGTGTCCTTGATACTGACCGTACGTTTATTCTCCAGCATACAGTTGAGCAGGGGATCATCCGCTACCAGTGGCGTGACAGAGCCGCAGCTGGCGGCAGCTATAGGGTTCAGGGTTTTGCCGTCATCGCTGACATAGAACCCGGCGACCTGGATGCCACCGTAGCTGGACAAGATCTCCAGTATCTCCTGGGCACAGCCTTTTATATCTCTGTCGGGGAGCTGGCTGATTCGGCTACGCAGGTATTGCAGCGATTCCCGTAGTGAGATGGCCTGGCCCGCCAGGCGTTTTTCCAGTCGGTTGTGAGAACTCTGTAACAGGTGGTAGTAACGGGTAAAGGTATCAAAGCGATCCTGCAGGTAGACGTGATGGGCCTTCAATGATTCGTGACGGGCTTTCCAGACCTGACTGTACTCGCCACAGATTAAAATCACGATGCCCCAGCCTGCGAGCTTTTGTTGATCGGGAATGTAGAATTCACCGCTCAGATGAAAGCGTAATAGCAGATACTGGCAGGCTGCGATGGACAGGAAGCTTACCAAACCCTTGAACACTCCATAGTGCAGACTGACCAGCAGTGGCAATAGCATATTCCAGTCAAACCGTGCCTGGCTGAGAAAGGGATCGGCGGGAACCAGCCAGAGCGGCAGGACTAATGCGGCTAAGCTGAGCAGCAACACTTCCGGCCAGCCCCGCAGAGAACTCTCTGCTTCCGGACTGTGTAGAGGCTGCGGTGACGGAGAGGCTTTCATTCTACGTCCACGCTTTGCAGTAGCTCATCAATGACTTTATGTGCGGTACTGGTCAGACTCTCCCGGCTCCAGCCTGCCCGGGCCGCTGTGCTGCTCCAGACGATGCGGTCGTCTTCTGAGCGGTGTAAAACCAGGGTTATCCCAACCGCGGGCTCTGCATCCAGCCCCGCCTTATAGTGCCATTCGTTGATGACTCCGGTGAGATAGTAGTCGGTGTTTTGCTGCTGTAACCAGCCCTGTGCCTGCTGATAGCGCTTATCGTCAAACAGCGCAGGAAGCTTGCTTTCCTCCGATGTTTTGGTGGGATAGACCAGCAAACGACTGTCGTAGGTCTGGCTCCAGAGGCTACTGACCAGTGATTCGGCCTTTTCCCCTGCCAGAGGTGTCTGTGAATAGTTAATGATAGGCATCAATGCGATCACATTGTCCGACTCAAGGGTCAGGTCTTCTGCGGAATAGTGGGTAGAGCAACCCACCAGCAGAGTGGCAATTGCTGCAGTCCATATTTTCATCCTTCACTCCTCTTGCTCAGTAGTGCAAAAAGTAACTTAGCCTTAACGCGGTAAACTGTTCCTGTTGTCGGGATTCCGATTGAAAGTTGAGTTTCAGGGCCAGCTCATCATCTCCGAACAGACGCCAGCCGATACCGGCGGACAGGTGCAGATCCCAGTCGGCCTGCTCGGGCCGGTAGCCGATGGAGGCATCGCTAAACCAATGCGGCGACGGGCTGTCGTATGGCGGCTGACCGACGGAACCCCGCCAGAAACGCTGGCCGATGGCGATGCGTTGATAGGGGGTATACAGAAGCTGCGTATTGCGCTGGTCAGAGGCCGGAGGATTGAATTGGTTCTCACGTTCTTCCCAGGTGACATCCAGATAGGCCTGGGCGTTGGGACGTCGGAACAGCCACTGCTCGGAAAGCTTCAGGTTCAGCAGCCAGCTTCGGGTGTCCATGATTCCCCCGGCTTCCTGATGGTCCAGGTACGCCAGGCTGGTACTCAGACTGTTGCGGGCACTCAGCTGATAGTTGAGGCCGGCTTCGATCCGGTTCTGCCATCCCAATTGTCGCCAGGCCCGGTTAAGGGGGCTGGATTCCCGCCAGGCGGTCTCGAACTGCCATTGCCAGTGGCTGTCGATCGCCTGGTCCAGGCCGATCGAGCCGCCCAGCCGCGAATCTTCCCGCCCGGCATCGCCGTGCAGTTGCCAGCTAACGCGTCCGTTGCCAAATCGCTTTCCGGCACCGGTGTTAAGGCTGTAGAAACTGTCATTTTGCTCGGTATCAAAATCCAGGCGGCGAACCCGGGCATGCCACTGCCAATCCGCCATCGGCCAGAATGCTGTCAGCCCGCTGTTTTGTGCCCCGAGGGCATCCTCTGACTGAGTATCCAGCTGAATTGCGCTGAACCCTTCAGGCCGGAGGCCCGACCAGGCATTGGTAACCCGCTGGATTTCGTCTGCCGTCAGTCCTTCGCCAAGGCTTTCGTGGCCGAGCATTAAGGCTTCCTGAGGGCGGTTCAGTCGATCCAGCGCGTGCATCCGGTCTGCCGGTGATAATGAGTTATCACTATTCAACAAGGTTGCCAGTTCGGCCGGATCATTGTGAAGAAATGCGAGCTGGAGCTGCTGCCAGCCGGCAAGCTGGTGCTTATCCCACACTTTATGGCCGAGATAGAAGCTGGAAAAAGCGGCCTGATCGGTAGCCAGCAATGAGCTGTAAAAGCGTGACAGTTCGTCGGCTGACAGCTCGCCCTGCTGCAGGAAGCGGCGGGCATAGATCCGATTCTCCGCTGCGTCTCCGAAGAAGCGTCCTATCAGCGCCTGTTTGCGGCCTGATCCGTCCGCAGGGATCTGCTTCAGGTGGCTGATCAGGAACCGCTGGAGCCTGAAGCTTGCATCGGCCAGATCATTGCGCTCGAGCAGCTCGGAGAGGCTGAAAATGACTGCGTAATTCTCTGGAGAACGCTGTAGCCAGCGCAGGTAGTAATTTATCGCCAGAGAGTCCCGGCCTAGCGCTTCCGACATGGCCGCCAGTAATGGCAGCCAGTTTGACTGCTGATAGCGGTGCTGATGTTGCGCCAGGAATGGCTGCATTCGCTCCTGGTTTGCCTGTACGACCAGCAGCCAGCCCAGACTGATGGCTGTTTCCGTATTGTCGGGTGCGGCACTTAATGCTCGTTCCAAAATTACCAGCGCCTGTTCCGAGTCGCCCTGTTGCTGATAGAAAAGGCTCATATAACGCCAGGATTCCTGATGCCCGGCCGGGTTGTTAACACGCTTTAGCTCGGCACTTATCTGGCTCAGGTAATCCGCGTCACCTTCCTGCCAGGCCAGCCGCATCAGGGTGTTTAACTGGAGGTGTTGCGGTTCGGCCTGATAGCGTTGCCATAGCCATCTCAGTCTGTGCAGGTCTGAGTCGAATCCTGTCTGCAGATAGCGATTGATCACCTGGGCATTGTTGATGCCCAGGGAATAGAGGGTGGCGTATGCCTGGGCGGCTTCCTCACGCTGATTGCTGTGCCAGGCCAGTGAAGCGCGAATCTGCCAGTACTCGATCTGTTCATCATCCGGTATTTGCCGGGCATCGCTGATAATCCAGAGTGCACGCGAGTAATCGCCGTTGAGCCAGAAGGAGCGGGCGAAGCGGCTGAGGCTTTGCCACTCCCGGTTTCCCTGACTTTCAAACTCTGACCACAGCTGTCGCAGGCGCTGAAGTTGGCCGGTTTCCTCCAGTAATCTGGCCTTCCAGCTCAACACCGATTCGCTGGCGCCGTAACGAAGCTGATAGCGCTGCAGATCCAGCAAGGCCTGCTCGGCGTCCCCCTCAAGCTGGTGGGCACGCATCCAGAGATTGATCTCTTTATCGGGAAGACGGTGGCTAAGCGACTTGATTCGTACCAGTTGGATCACCTGAGGGTATTGGTAGAGCGCGTATGCGTCGACCAGAGAGCGCTGAAATACTTCGGGGCTGAATCGTTGTTCCAGCAGTGGCCGCGCATCACTCAGGGCTGCTATCGGGTCTGCCTGCCAGTGGCTTATGCGCCAGCGTTGGTAGCGCAGCTCCCAGGCAGCGGGTGAGGTCACCAGTAGCCGGTCGAGAATATTACGTGCCTGGGTGAGGTTACCTGCCGCGATATAGCTTGATAGTGCCAGCTGACTGAACTTATCCGGCGATGATGAGCGGGTTATCAGCGCTTCAGCCGCTTGAGCTGCCGCGTTTTCGTCACCGGCCATGCGAGCGGTATCATAGATCTGGCGCAGCTGGTCCGGGTTGTCAGAGGGAAACCGCAGCAGCCAGTCGAGGGCCTTTTGTGGCTGGCCTGCAGAAAGCGCTGCCCGCATGGACTCTTCCACTGTCTGTGCCGAAAGGGCTTGTTCATAGTATTGCAATGCGATATCGGGTCTGTTGGCCCGAATCATAGCCCTCGCGGCGCTCAGGGGGTGTTTCTGCTGAGCCTGAGTTTCGGCATACCAGTCAAAGAAGCCCAGCTGTAACGCCATCTCCAGATCTTTAGACGTAGACTGGGAACCGTCGAGTGCCTGCAACAGGCTGTGGATCTGCTGTTTCAGCTGAAGGTCAGGGGCGCTATTGAACTGGGTGTACAAGACCTGCCGTTGCAGAGTCATTGCTAAAGGGTGTTGCCGGTCTGTCAGAGGTGTCAGGGTTTGCAGGGCTTCGGAAAACTCATGATGTTCCAATTGATTCTGTGCCAGATCCAGCCTGTAGCGCGGCTCATCCGGGTATTTATCGACCAGTGCGGCCAGATAGGCCCGGGACAGGTGGCCGGCTGACTGAAAGTGGTTTTCTTCACGAAGCTCGGCCGGGAAAAGTACCCAGAGAATGCCTGCTACACAAACACTCAGTGTTACGATCGATCCGGCACCTGAGCTTAATGGCCGTCTAGAACGCTCTTTCATTGCTAAATCTGACAGAGAATAGTTCCCTGATGCCTCCCTTTGGGAAGAATCAAATACTGCCGCTTGTCACGACGTATACTTCTGTATTGTTTAAATCTGCAACTACGGGCGTTGGCGATAACCAGCTCTGCAGCTTCGTGGGCGGTAAAGCTAACCTCTATCCCTGAATCGCCGGACTGCCAACGGTGCAGCTCGATGTTGGCGGATACCAGATAGGGTGTTTTCCTGGTTTGTTTAAAACTCAGTTTCACCCTTGGGCTTGAGAGATGTACATAGATGCCCTGAGGGGTTTCAGTATAGCCTGCGATTCCGTCGGCTATCTGGGGATGAGGGAAATTTGAACCTAATCTCAGCGTTTTGACGTAGCGGCTGTTAAAATGCCAGTCGCCCTGAAAGTCACGGCTGACGGCGCTCCAGTAGAAGTCTTCCGCTCTCTTGGCGTAGTCTGAGAGGTAAAGGGATGTATGAGGCTGGTTCAGTACGTATTGGTAAGCACGGTGCAGGGCCTTGATTCCCGCCGGGTTATCACCCGAGTAAAAGTGGTAATAGATACTGTAGGGTTTCAGCCGATAGGGCGTTTCGGTGATCTTGAACGTTTCAATGACACGGCCATAGCCGGAAAAGGGGCCCTTCCAAAGGTTGGTGAAAACGTTTTCGTTCATCACCGGTGCATAGATTTGATAGAGGTCTTCGCCCTCATGGCGCCCGATTGGCCAGATACGGCTCAGAGTCGGGTTATCGTTTAAAACCCAACTGTCGCCTCCATTGACATTGAGGACGTGGTTCTGGCGGGCCAGACTGATCGCATCGGCGGCCGGAAGTGCATCACCGGTCCATAGCATCAGGGCGACCTGCTTGTCCGCAGGTGCCAGCCGGTTATTGATATAGTCGATGGACCCGCTGATCTCTCTGGCCAGGTTGAATTTATAGCCGGGTATCTTCAGGTGAAAGCCGTACTCTGTACTGGATTCATCGATCGTTCGCCGATTGGCGAACGCCTCCCAGAAAAACGGGTGGCTGAATGAATGTGAGGCCAGTTCCACATAGTCCTCGGCGAATATATTACGGGCGATCTGTTCCAGTTTGGCCGACTCCTTACGATGTTTGCTAAGGGGGCCGATCTCACCTTCGATCACCGAGACCGTCGTGGGCAGGCGATATCTGTTGAGTATGTCGTTATGAATGACTTCTGCGGTATAGGGCGTGCCGGCTTGCTGGGCCTTGTTGGGAAAGCCGTCACCATCAATATGGACAGTGAGGATACGCCTGCCGTTTTCGGTGGTGACGTCAGGTGCCGGGATCGCTTTCAGCTTCATCGCTTCAGTCAGCAGGGCCAGTGGGTCCAGTGTCCAGCGACTGGCATAGTCGGGCAGATAGCTGATAATCCAGGGCGACAATACTAGCGCCCCGGCATCAGAGGTGATCAGCTGATCCAGCCGTTGGTTATTACGGTCTGTCACGCTCAACCGGCTGCGACCATTGTCCGTTGCTTTGAGCCCGATGACCGGCTCCCTAACCTCTCTCAAAGGCTGTTCACTCCGAAAGGGGGCATCCAGAATCTCTACCTGATACGGCGGAGAACTTTCCGTTGCAACGGCGCCAAAGCGCTTCAGCAAGCCGCTGTCTGATGGCGGCTGGCCGAGAATCATAACGGGTATCCGGCCCAGCTGGCGGCTGATCCAGGCTTCGAGTTCAGTACTGTAATCGGCGGAGGAGCGGGGCCAGATGATGACGCCGGCGTGCAGCGCAGGATCGGCATCTGCGGGCAGGCCGCCGGCAAGGTCATGATACTGGGGCAGGTATCCCAGGTATTCCACCATGGTGGTCAGTCGTTTGTGCAGATCCGTACGGCTTAGCGGGCTGACCGAGCTGTTGTAGGGCATGATGATGCGGCGGGGGACGGGAATGAAGTGCCCGGTTCCCCATTGCCGGATCAGGCCATCGCTGCTCCAGCCATCGAAACCTGCGCGGTGGATTCTGCCAATCAGCGCCTGCCGCTGAGACTGTTGCTCGGCATAATCCAGTACCTGGACGTGGAAGCCCAGTGATTGTGCTTCTTTCAGGCGGGCGGTCAGCCAGGCCTGAGCCTGTGTGGTCGTGACGCCGTAGCGTTGCTGCTGTGGCTGGTAGTGGCTGAAGAGTCCTTCGGCAACCACTGACTCCGCTTTGCCTTGCAGCTGACTGAGGACATTAAAACCCCGGTTCAGGATTAGCCTGTTTCCCGTTATTTCGGAGAGACGGCTGATAATCTGTGTCAGCGACCGGAGTTGCTCCTGTTCATCTTTTTCTCCCGCAAGCCTGTGACTGTCCAGTGTGTCCAGAAACAGGCCCTGATAGCCGGCATCTAACAGTTTGGCGGCTTGCGCATAGAGATGTTTTTGCCAACGTTGATCCGTCAGGTCCATAACGGCACTTTGCCAGGCCCTGTTCCGCGTAAGACGGTGGCCTGGCGCACTGGAGGAAAGTGTCTCGCCAATACTCAGATAAGCGTAGGGTGCGGTATCCCGTGCTTTGAGCCAGCTTAGCTGCCAGTCTGCCACTAGCTCCGGTTGAAGCACGATTCTGTCGTAGAAATTGGCTTCTGCCAGCGGAAGTTCATGGCCGTAGAAAAAGGCGATGGTGTTGTGTGAATGCGTTTTAGCGTTGTCGGTAGCGGCTGAAAGCGAAGCAGCCCACCACCAGGAAACCACCAGAATGCTGAAAGCCAAATACTGCGTAACTACCTTTGGTGCACATGGTGAAATGAAAATATTCTTTGAAATATTCATTTCTTGCCGTTGTACCAGAAAGATCCCGGGCGGTTGCTGGATACTGAGCGCTGAACCCGCTAGCCTTCGCTAAGGCGCAACGCACCATCCTCTGAGGCCCGTAATTAATTGTTTTAATAGCTTTATCTCTCAGTCCATCGAGCGGCATCTGCTGGCTGACAAATTCATTGTTGTACCTCTTTAAGCTCGGTATTATCTTTCGTCGAAACAAAAAAACTGTCAGGAAGCAGCAATGCAGATAGCTAAAGATACTGTAGTCCAATTTCACTATGTTCTCTCCGAGGCTGACGGAGAACAGGTAGAGTCCTCTTATGAAACAGATCCGATGGCCTATCTTCATGGCCACGGAAACCTGTTCCCTAAACTGGAAGAGGCGCTGGAAGGGCTGGAAGCGGGTGCAAAGGCAGATGTAACCCTGACAGCGGATGAAAGCTATGGTCAGCGCGAAGAAGGCCGTACCCAGCGGGTACCTATTAAGCATCTGCTGACTAAAGGCAAGCTGCGTCCCGGTATGACTGTAAAGGTCAACACCGAGCGTGGTGCCGCCGATGCAACAGTGGTCAAGGTCGGACTGAAGAATGTTGATCTGGACACCAACCACCCGCTGGCGGGTAAGAGCATCCGCTTTGAGGTCGAAATTGTCGAAGTCAGGGACGCAACGGCAGAAGAGATTCAGCACGGTCATGCCCATGGTGTCGGTGGCCATCAGCACTAGTATCTAGTACTAAAGAAGGTCGGGATTGGCTCCCATGTATAAGGGTGAATAGCTGGGTTGGGAGCCATGCTTAGAGAGAACCGATTAGTCAGCCAAACTGATCGCCGAAGGTGTCTCTAAGCGAGGTAGATATCATGTCCATTGCAAAGATCGATCTGATGGTAGCCTGTTCCGAGGCCGAGAAAGAGGCGATGGGACAGGCGGTAATTGAAGCGATCAGCAAAACCATCACCGTACCGCGCCAGCGCATCAGAATTATTATTCAGGAACACACTGACACGCCGCAGGACAGTGGCCGTTTTACCTTTATCAGTGGTTAGCCTTCAGGGCCGCGGCGGAATGTGATTAAAGAGGTTAATCCTGTGTTTCGGTTCTGCTCATCGTGAGCAGCTTTTCAGCTGCGATCCGTCGAGCTCCCTGGATGCAGCGACCGTACTGAAACGCATCTCCCTGCTGTGTCGGCAAAGCTGTTCAAATGCCTCACTTTGCTGGTACTGGGCACCATACTCGATATGTAGTACGGGCTTTCCAGCAGCAATGAATGCCGTCAACAGCTGACATTCGTTGTAGCGCAGGCAGCTTTCATTGGTTGCAAAGTCAAAATACGGTTCCAGCTGTGAAGCCTGTTCCAGGTTGTTTTTGAGTCCGATGCCCAGACCGAGATGGTGGGCTTGACTGGCGAGAAAGCGATTATAGTCCAACTGGTCGTTGGCACTGAGTTCCAGCCCGTTATGGTTGCTGTAGCCGTCAACGTTATCGGGATCGACCGCGTCACAGTTCTTCCGTTGTGCCAGCTTCAGCCTGGCGCGCATAATCCGTCTGACATTATCAGAGCGAATATCCAGCCAGTACTCACCGGGCCAGTTATCCAGAGCTGAGCCCAGATCGCTGCTGTTAAAGCGAGGTACGTCTTCCCGCCATGCTTCAAAAGTTCCCGCCGAGAAATAGCATACAACGCTCTTTCCTGATTGCTGCAGCTGTTGGATGGTTCTGGCCGGCGTGTCGAACAGGTCCAGCTCCACCAGCGCTGTGGTTGGATTAACCGGCAGATCTCCCCGTAGTTGGATATACCAGCTGAGTTCTGCCTGTGGGCGGTACCAGTCTGCATAGCAGAGCGGTGGCGCGATCAGCGAAAGCAGCAGTGATGGTATGCACCAGCGATACAGTGCCGCCCTGATTTTCATCTTGCTATGCCTATGTGCTCGTATACTAAATAGTGTTTAAAATAGACCTTCAGAGGCCGATTAGTGACTACCGGTATCATGGGCGACAGCGTTCAGGATCGGGTAGTGGGTAAGACAAGTGAATAAAGCACTTGTCTGGCTTAGATTAAATTCCATATCGGATAAACGCCGGTATACGTCAATCGTTTTATAAAAAGGAAACTAACAATGGCTAGCGCAACAGCACGACACATTCTGGTGCCAACTGAAGCTCAGTGTAGCGAACTCAAACAGCAGATCGTAGACGGTGCTGACTTTGCTGAGCTGGCAAAAAGCCACTCTCAGTGTCCTTCCGGTCGTCAGGGCGGTGACCTCGGACGTTTCGGTCCGGGGCAGATGGTGCCTGAATTCGACAAGGTTGTTTTCAGCGCGCCGGTCAATGAGGTCCAGGGGCCGGTCAAAACACAGTTCGGTTATCACCTGCTGGAAGTGACCAGTCGCGAAGACTGATGATTGTCTGTCACGTCCTAAAATACGTTGACGGTTTTTGATTAAGCCATCTCCAGTGCGGAGATGGCTTTTCTATGCGCTTCGTCTGGCGTTTGCATCCCCAGGCTCAAGTGCGGCCTCATTCGATTGTAGAGCTCCACCGACTCCGCCACCAAGGCCTTCAGCTCCTTAAAGGTCTTGCAGCGATAGAGTAAAAATTCCTGTTTTAAGATCCCGTTGACCCGTTCAGCAAGGGCATTCTGGTAGCAGTCATAGCCGTCTGTCATCGATGTCTGGATACCATGTCGTTTCAACTCTTGTTGATATAAACCTGAACAGTAT
>NZ_JHVJ01000004.1:0-139376 GCF_000620085.1 Marinobacterium jannaschii DSM 6295
GCTAACCGATACTAATTGCTCGTGAGGCTTGACCATATAACGCCAAAGGCGTTTGACGGCCTGCTGAAGTAACACGTCGTAAAGACACCGATAGATCCATCTCCCGGATTGGTTGAGAGACAAGCGATCGTCGTATCAGAATTAAGCACAGTCCAGATTGTCCAGTTTTTGCTTGGCGACCATAGAGCCGTGGAACCACCTGATCCCATCCCGAACTCAGAAGTGAAACGTGGCATCGCCGATGGTAGTGTGGGGTCTCCCCATGTGAGAGTAGGTCATCGCCAAGCATTGAATACGCAGAACCCCCGGTCTCGTTGAGGCCGGGGGTTTTTGCCTTTACGGCGGCGGCAACAGTGACTGCGGAATCCTGCGTCGCAATTGAATGTCGTAACCGAGCCCTTAATCCCACCGTGCGCGACCCTGAATCAGTCGCAGAGAACCTCTATCTCGCTGAGGAGCCTGTAGGTTTTCTTCATCGGAGGCGGTGCTTATCGTCAGGCATGAAAATGTAGAAGCCCCGTCTCGATGAAGTTGAGGCCTTTGGGGGCTTTTTGACTACGTGTGAGATATCCCAACTAAACATTCCGATCAAATCAACAGCCGGATAATCAGACCAGTACTGATCGGGTGTTGCTCTTCGAAACAAGTAGCTCAGCGAAGTAGAAAATAAAAAGGGGACACTCCTTCCATGAGAGTGTCCCCTTCGTTGGCATCCATTGTCCCTGCTTATCTTGATCCTTAATGGCGTCCTGCCTTCCCTTTAGCGGGTCTTGGCCATCCAGACTATTCGATCCGTGAACAGGAGATCCGTGTTAACAGTATGGTACAGATTACAGTGAGTGCCAGTAAAAACGTAAACTTTTTGCAAATGCACTAATGATATTGAGGGATGAATTACAGTTCCGCTGGCTAGGTTAACAGTACTGCAATTGATGTGCCGGTAGCTGGGGAAGTGACGAAGCTTTTGGCTCCTGTGAAGCAAAGGTACTGGCTCCACCCTTAGGGCACAGAATAGATTAGTCTGCGACTATAGATCGAAATGTATAACGAGTGAGAGGGGTAGAGAGGGCGTCAATCCTTGACACCCCCTCCAAGTTGGCTTCCCTAGTCCTTGCGGAGATAGTGCATCCATGCGTGGCATCCTGCCATCCCTTTCCGCTATTCCAGCCATCCTTAGGTGTTCACTTTCATGAACAGGAGATCCACGAAAGCTATTATCGATTTATAGGAATTATTTGATATAGGAAAAATTCTTAATTTTTATAAGGTTTTCTATATCGCTACTTTTTAGGAAAATAAGCTCAGCCTGATTAGGTGTTTTGGCTGATCTTTAAATCTGACTGCTGCTGCCGTCAGCAAAAATGATCTCTTGGATATGTAGTGATTTTTTTTTCAGAAATCACTACACTGTGATTCTGTCTTGGTCGGGGTGCCTTTTAGATAAGGCTGAGATTTGACCCGTTGAACCTGATCCGGTTAGCACCGGCGTAGGAAATCCAGATGTACTTAGATACGACTCTTAAAATTGGTCGTTCGCCGCTCCTGAATAGAGGAGTGCGAAAATGACCGCTTCAAACGTCCCGATGGCCCTGACAATCGCCGGATCTGATTCTGGTGGTGGCGCGGGCATTCAGGCCGACCTAAAGGCCTTTTCAGCCCTTGGTGTCTATGGCGCCTCTGTTATCACGGCTCTGACTGCTCAGAATACTCTGGGCGTTCAGGCGATTCATCCGGTTCCGGCCGATTTTATTGAGCAACAGCTTTGTTCTGTTTTCAGTGACCTCTCTCCCCGCGTAGTCAAAACGGGCATGCTTGGCGATGCTGCCGTAGTTCGTACGGTTGCAGGGTTTCTCCGTGGGCAACAGAACCTGAAATTGGTTGTTGATCCTGTCATGATCGCCAAGAGTGGAAATGCTCTGTTACGTGCTGATGCCGTCGCAGTGTTGACCCGGGAGCTGTTACCGCTGGCAACGGTTATTACGCCAAACCTGCCTGAAGCCGCTGCGGTACTGGGTTGTGCCGAGCCTGTTGACCTCGATGGCATGAAACAGATGGCTGCAAAGCTTCTGCGGCTGGGATCCCAGTCGGTACTGCTTAAAGGCGGGCACCTGACAGGAGGGCAGTGTCCGGACGTGTTTATGGACAGAGAGGGGATACATGTCATGGATCAGGTGCGTTTGGACACCCGCAACACGCATGGTACTGGCTGTACCCTGGCGTCGGCTATTGCTGCCTTTCTGGCGAAAGGTGAAACGCCAGCTGATGCAGTCTTGCAGGCCAAGAAATATATCACTGAAGCAATCCGTACTGCAGATCAGCTGGATATTGGTCATGGACAGGGACCTGTTCATCACTTTCATGCCAGCTGGCAGTTTGCTTCCGACCCAACAGTAAAACAATAAAGAAACATAGGTAACGCGATGTCTTTAGATGATAAGTCATTGAGCCAGACGGCTCAGGTTGATAAAGATTCAGTTCAGCCGTTCCCGAATTCCCGCAAGGTATATGTTGAAGGTAGCCGCCCGGATATTCGTGTGCCAATGCGTGAGATCTCGCTGGACGATACCCCGACCGATATGGGGGGGGAGAAGAACGATCCACTGTATGTCTATGATACCTCCGGACCCTATACCGATCCGGACGCGACTATTGATATTCGTAAGGGTTTGGCACCGCTGCGTGAGGCCTGGATTCTCGAGCGTGAGGATACCGAACAGCTCAGCGGCATGACTTCCGAGTACGGCCGGGTGCGAGAAGCCGACCTGCGCCTGGACCACCTGCGTTTTGAGCTGCAGCGTAAGCCGCGCCGTGCCATTGAAGGCCAGAATGTGACTCAGCTGCACTATGCCCGTCAGGGCATCATTACGCCTGAGATGGAATACATTGCTATTCGCGAAAACATGAAGCTGGCCAAGAGCCGTGCTGAAGGCCAGGTTGTGGCAGAACAGCACCCGGGGCACAGCTTTGGTGCGAAGCTTCCTGACGAGATCACGCCGGAATTTGTACGCCAGGAAGTCGCTGAAGGGCGCGCTATTATTCCTGCCAACATTAACCATCCGGAACTGGAGCCGATGATTATCGGTCGTAATTTCCTGGTTAAGATCAATGGCAATATCGGCAACTCGGCGCTGACTTCTTCTATTGAAGAGGAAGTTGAGAAGATGACCTGGGGCACCCGCTGGGGCTCAGATACCATTATGGATCTGTCCACGGGCAAAAATATCCATGAAACCCGCGAGTGGATACTGCGTAACTCACCGGTCCCAATCGGAACCGTACCGATCTACCAGGCGCTGGAAAAAGTAAAAGGTGTAGCGGAAGATCTGAACTGGGAAGTGTTCCGCGATACCCTGATCGAACAGGCAGAGCAGGGTGTGGATTACTTCACCATCCATGCCGGTGTTCTGCTGCGCTATGTACCAATGACTGCGAAGCGGATGACCGGTATCGTCTCCCGCGGTGGTTCAATCATGGCAAAGTGGTGCCTGGCACACCATGAAGAGAACTTCCTCTATACGCATTTTGAAGAGATCTGCGAGATCTGTAAGGCGTATGACGTGTCTTTCTCCCTTGGTGATGGTCTGCGTCCGGGATCGGTTTATGATGCAAATGACGAAGCACAGTTCGCCGAGCTGGAGACGCTGGGAGAGCTGACGAAGATCGCCTGGAAGCATGATGTACAGGTGATGATCGAAGGGCCGGGTCATGTGCCTATGCATATGATCAAGGAAAATATGGATAAGCAGCTGACAGAGTGCCATGAGGCGCCTTTCTACACGCTGGGTCCGTTGACGACGGATATTGCGCCGGGCTATGACCATATTACCTCGGGTATCGGTGCGGCTATGATCGGCTGGTATGGTTGCGCAATGCTCTGCTACGTAACACCGAAAGAGCATCTGGGACTGCCAAATAAGGCGGATGTTAAGGAAGGTATCATTACCTATAAGATCGCTGCGCATGCTGCCGATTTGGCTAAAGGTCATCCGGGCGCTCAGATTCGTGATAATGCGATGTCCAAAGCGCGTTTCGAATTCCGCTGGGAAGACCAGTTCAATATCGGCCTGGATCCGGATACTGCCCGTGCTTATCACGATGAAACCCTGCCGAAGGAGTCCGCTAAAGTGGCTCACTTCTGCTCGATGTGCGGCCCTAAGTTCTGTTCGATGAAGATTTCTCAGGAAGTGCGCGACCTGGATGATACTCAGGTGGCGGCTATCAATGCGAAAGCTGAGGAAGGCATGCAGGCTAAATCGGCTGAGTTCAAGGAAACCGGTGCAGAGATCTATCACAAGGTGTGAGTCTGTAGCGATTAGCTAAATTTGAAACCGCTCTTCGGAGCGGTTTTTTTATGCCTGAATCTGGTATTTTATCGTTAGTCTTTGCTAGGAAATTACTGATGTTTGCTGAAGATCTGAAATACCTCTGGGTACTGCTTTTTATTCTGTTTGCCTTTGTACCCGTGACTCTCAATGCCCTGCGCAGGCGAAAGGAAAACCCGCCACCGATGGCCAAAAATGACCGTAAGCTCTATCGCCTGTGGCGCTCAGATCCTGAGGCCTATGAGCGTCAGTATGGCGAGATGGATCGCCAGTATCTGAAAGCTCAGGAGGAAAAGAGGAAGTAATTGCTATATCGGCGCCTGCGGTGCTATCCGGCGCGGTAGGTAGAACTACGATCATCAGGCATCGTAGTTTCCGCAGATCCACCGTAGTATTTGTTGCCTGAATCGCATTAGTGCGAATAGGCCCTCTGACTAAATAACGGCAGCATAGACAGGGTTCCCGGCTGGTACGGGAGCGTCTGCCAATGAGACCGTCAGAGGATAAAAACAACTATGAATCTCTCCTTTAGTAAGAAACTGCTTGCCGCAGCAGCCTGCCTGGTGGCGGTTGCTAATCCGTTGCAGGCCGCTGAGAAAGTTTATCGCCTGAAGATGGCCGAGACCTGGCCATCAAATTTCCCTATCTTCGGTGATGCCCCACGTAATATGGCCGCTATGGCCGACAAGATGTCCAACGGTCGTTTGAAAATCACGATTGATTCCAAAAACAAGCATAAAGCGCCGTTCGGAATTTTTGACATGGTGCGATCCGGCCAGTATGACTTGGGACACTCGGCGTCTTACTACTGGAAGGGTAAGGTTCCCAATACGCTATTTTTTACCACCATGCCTTTTGGTATGACGGCACCGGAACAGTATGGCTGGTTCTACCATGGTGGCGGTATGGAACTGATGAACAAGGTGTATGACAAATACAACCTGCTTAGTTTTCCGGGAGGCAATACCGGTAATCAGATGGGAGGCTGGTTCCAGAAGGAAGTTAAGAGTCTGGACGATCTTCAGGGACTGAAAATGCGTATCCCGGGGTTTGCCGGTGAAGTGCTGGCAAAACTGGGCGCCAAGCCAACGAATATTCCTGCCGGCGAGCTCTATACCGCGTTGGAGCGCCGTACCATCGATGCGCTGGAGTGGGTCGGGCCTTCACTTGATCTGCGAATGGGCTTCCACAAAATTGCGCCGTACTACTACACCGGCTGGCATGAGCCTGCGACTGAGCTGCAGTTCCTGGTGAATAAGCGAACCTGGAAAAAGCTGCCTGAAGACCTGCAGGAAGTGCTGCGCGTCGCTATGCGCACGGCCGCTTATGATATGTATATCCAGTCCTATCATGCCTCAGGTGAAAACCTGGCTAAAATCCTGACCGAATACCCAGATATTCAGGTGAAGAGTTTCCCTGCCGATGTGGTGCAGGCGATGCGCGAAGCCAACCAGTCATTGCTGGCTGAGAAAGCGGCCGCTGATCCGCTGGCAGGCGAGATCCTCAAATCTCAGGCCGCTTACCTGAAACAGGCGCGTCTCTGGACCGATATTTCAGATAAGGCCTATCTCAACAGCCTGTCGACCGCTAAGTAACTGATTGATCCGGAACGCGGACCTGCTGCAGGTCCGCGTTTTTGATGTAACCGGCTTTCTTGCGAGGTCTGACATGCTGCTGCGGCTGGAAAAACTGATTAACCATTTCTCGGATGTACTGGGCAAGCTGGCTGCACTGCTGTTTGTCCTGATGCTTTTCAATGTATTTATCGATGTCGTGATGCGCTATGTCTTCAACGATGTCTCTATTGGCATGCAGGAGCTGGAGTGGCACCTGTTTGCTGCCATGTTCATGCTGGCGGTGCCTTATACCCTGAGGACCGGCGGCCATGTACGGGTCGACCTTATCTATGAGCGATTGGGCCTGCGACGCAAGGCGTTGATCGACCTGCTGGGATGTCTGCTGCTGTTATTGCCATTCTCGCTGCTGGTTGGCTGGTATGGCGTGGGCTTTGCCCTGGAGGCCTGGGAACTGGGCGAAACCTCCGGCGATCCGGGCGGGCTTAGCCAGCGTTGGATTATCAAGGCCGTGATACCTCTGACGTTCTTTGCAATAGCGCTCAGCGGGATTGGCATGATGCTGAAAAGCATCAATATCTTGCGTGGTCACCATCAGGAATGTGACTACCAGCCCCCACAGCATTAGCAGCCGGAGAGCAGAAAATGATTGGTATAGTGATGTTTTTTGTTGCGCTGGCGATACTGCTGATAGGCTTCCCGGTCGCATTTACCTTTGGCGGTGTGGCGCTGGCATTTGGTGTCTGGGCTGAAGGCCCGGATATGTTTGCGTTTATGCCGTTCCGGATACAGAGCATCATGGAAAACGTGGTGCTGATGGCCGTGCCGCTGTTTATCTTTATGGGCATTGTGTTGCAGAAAACCCGGCTGGCCGAGCAGCTGCTGGAGTCGATGGGGAAACTGTTCGGCGGAGTACGCGGTGGCCTGGCGATCTCAACAGTGCTGGTCGGGGCATTGCTGGCTGCCTCCACAGGTGTAGTGGGTGCTTCTGTGGTAGCTATGGGACTGATATCGCTGCCTGTAATGCTGAAGTATAACTACGACAAGTCGCTGGCTTGCGGCACGATCTGCGCCTCGGGCACTCTGGGACAGATTATTCCACCATCCATTATTCTGATCATCCTCGGTGATGTACTGGGTATTCCGGTGGGAGACCTGTTCCAGGCTGCTGTTGGGCCGGGGCTGATGCTGATCGGCATCTATGTCGTCTACATCCTGGTATATACCTGGCTGAAACCGGAGGCGGCTCCGGCCCTGCCGCTGGACGAGGATATAAGCCACAAACGACAGCAGTATCTACGCGCATTGAAAGCAATTGTGCCTCCGCTGGCGCTGATCCTGATCGTATTGGGCTCGATCTTTGCCGGCATTGCCACACCCACTGAGTCCTCTGCGCTGGGTGGTGTCGGTGCATTGGTACTGGCAGCGGCTTATCGTCAGTTCAGCTGGAAAATGGTCTACGAGTCTGCGCTGGAAACTGTCAAGGTAACGGCAATGGTTTTCGCCATCCTGCTGGGTGCCACCGCTTTTTCCATGGCTTTCACCTACACCGGCGGTGACTATATCGTAGAAGAGGTGCTGTCTGACCTGCCTGGTGGGGCAACCGGATTCCTGATTCTTTCCATGGTGGCCATACTGGTACTGGGGTTTTTTATCGACTTCGTCGAGATCAGCTTCATTATTGTTCCGATACTGGCTCCCGCTGCAGAAGCCTTGGGGATTGCGCCGGTCTGGTTTGCAATCCTGATAGCGATGAACCTGCAGACCTCCTTCCTGACACCACCGTTCGGATTCAGTCTGTTTTACCTGAAGGGAGTTGCGCCACCGCAGGTAAGGACGGTGGATATCTACCGAGGGGTAATGCCCTTCATCCTGATGCAGGTGGCCGTCGTAGTGTCGATCCTGCTGTTTCCATCCTTCTACGGGCTCAGCTAACGGCTCGGTAGCTGTTCCGGGCGGGCAATTCGTCATGAATTGCCCGTCTGCGTTATATTTGAACAAATTCTGCGCCCACGAGTTGCTATGACGTTAAAGTCAAAAATCCTTCTGTTGTCGATTTTGCCGCTGATACTGGCTTCCGTGGCTATCACCTGGATAACCCAGATGCAGGCACACCAGCTGTCTGAACAGGAGATCGCTACCTTTGAGCACAATCTGATGGCTTCCAAGCGGCAGCAGCTGCAACACTATGTCAGTCTGGCAATGACATCGATCGCGCCGATCGTGGCTGATATGGATAACGGTCTGGAATCCCGCTTTGCAGAGGAGGAGATCAAACGGATACTCAATGCCCTGACATATGGCGATGATGGCTACTTTTTCGTTTACGATCAGTCCGGCCGGAATCTGGTGCATCCGACCGAGCCCGATCTGGTGGGTAATGATCTGATCGAACTGCGTGACAGCGATGGCAAGTATGTGATTCAGGAACTGCTGATGCTGGCCCGTCAGGGCGGCGGTTTCAGTCGCTATAAATGGAATAAGCCTTCGGAAGAGGGGCCGGAGGATAAGCTGAGCTATGTGGTGCAGATACCCAAACTCAACTGGATGATGGGCACGGGCATCTATGTCGATGATATCGCTGCGGAAGTGGCTTCTACCCGGCAGGATGTGGATCGCAATATCCGGCAAACCTTCTATGTGGTGCTGATTATTATTTCAGTCACCGTTCTGCTGATCATACTGGTGGCGGTGGCGATCAATGTGCATGCAACCCAGCTGGCGGATAAGCGTTTGCAGGAGCTGGCCCATCGTTCGGTACAGTATCAGGTGGTTCAGCGCCGGCACTTTGCCCGTGAACTGCATGATGGCGTAAACCAGCTAATGGTATCCGCCCGGTTGCGGCTGAACCTTTCTATTAAGAAGTGGGGACAGGAGGTGGCGCGGGAGCATCTGGAAAAAGCTGGTGAGATGATGAATCTGGCGATGCAGGAGGTACGCCGGGTGTCCCATGATCTGAGGCCGATCCTGCTGGATGATCTGGGGCTGGAGGCTGCACTGAAAAACATGCTGGATGATATGGCTGAGCGTTCGGATCTGGAGGTGTTCAGCGATCTGCAACTGCCGGTTTCCCGCTTGCCGGATGTGATTGAGATCACGCTTTACCGTATCGTGCAGGAAGCGCTGACGAATGTTGAAAAGCACGCGGGTGCGCGTCATCTGAATGTCAGGATTCGCAGCCGTGAAGATGCGGTTATAGTGGAGGTTGAAGATGACGGGAAGGGCTTTCGTTCTGATACGGTTTCCGAAGGTATCGGCCTGATCAATATGCGTGAGCGAACTGAATTGCTGGGTGGGCGTTTTGACCTGCATAGTCATCCGAAGCAGGGAACCCTGATAAGAGCCGTATTTTCTCTGCGCCTCGAAGGAGAGAAAAGCTGATGAGTCATGAAATTAGGATATTGCTGGCGGATGACCATCCGATGGTCAGAGAAGGATTACGCGCCAGCCTCGATGGAGAGGAGGGAATCTCAGTGGTTGCTGCGGCCAGCGATGGTCAGCAGGCACTGGAGCTGGCTGCCAGTGTGGCGCCTGATGTGGTGTTACTGGATATCTCGATGCCCGGAATGAACGGGCTTGAAGCTGCGTTACGTTTTCGCCAGGAGTTCCCGGGTATTCGGGTACTGGTACTGACGATGCATGAGGATCGCGAGTATATCCTGAAGATGGTGCAGTCCGGGGTGGCAGGGTATGTGCTGAAGGATGTTGCCGCGGATGAGCTGATCCTCGCGGTACAGACGGTCTATCAGGGTGGGACTTTCTTCAGCTCGGCAGCGTCGCGGATTCTCTTTAGCCAGTTTGACGCAGTCACAGCCCCAGCCGCATCGCCGCAGGATGGCCTGACAGCACGAGAAAAGTGGGTCTTAAGGTTACTGGCTGAAGGTTGTGGCAATAAGGATATAGCACGGGAGATGGAGATCTCAGTGCGCACTGCGGAAGCCTATCGGCAGAAGATTAAGCAGAAACTGAATATTTCCACTTCAGCGGGTCTGATCCGCTATGCTATCGACCAGAAACTGGTGAAGTCCTGAAACTGTCAGGGGTAAACCGCCGTTTACCCCTGACGCTGTGATCAGCCGTAGACGGCCAGCTTCACCACAAAGAGCACAGACAGCAGCAGCATGGCGCTGTTGACCTCTTTAATACGACCGGTCAGCAGTTTGATCGCAGTGTAAGAGATAAAGCCCAGGCCGATGCCGGTAGTGATGGAGAATGTCAGGGGCATGGTGACCGCGGCAATAACCACCGGTGCGGCTTCCGTGATGTCATCCCAGTCAATCTGCACCAGGCTGTGGGTCATCAGTACCGCAACGAAGAACAGCGCCGGTGCGGTGGCATAGGCTGGAATGGTTCCGGCTAGCGGAGACAGGAACATGCTGGCAATAAACAGCAGGCCCACTACAACCGCCGTTAGGCCGGTACGACCACCTGCAGCGATACCTGCACCTGATTCGATATAGCTGGTTGTGGTCGAAGTCCCCATGACTGAGCCCGCCATAGTTGCAGTGGAGTCCGCCATCAGGGCGCGGCCGAGACGAGGCAGGCGTCCCTGATTGTCCAGCAGTTTACCTTTCTGGGCTACGGCAATCAGGGTGCCGGAGGTATCAAACAGGTCCACAAACAGGAAGGAGAACACAATACTGATCAGGCCGACCTGCAAGGCGCCTTCCAGATCCAGTTGTGCTAGCGTCGGCTCAAGGCTCGGTGGTGCGGCGACAATGCCTTGGAATTCAATCTGACCGGCAATCAGGCTGATCACTGTTACCAGCAGGATGCCGATCATCACGGAGCCTGTTACCTGGCGGTGGAACAGGGCTGTGATAATGATAAAGCCGACGCAGGCCATGACCGCGCTCCAGCTGGTCATATCACCGATCGTTACCAGGGTTGCCGGGTTATCGACCACGATGCCGGCATTTTTCAGTGCGATGAAGCCCAGAAACAGACCGATACCCGCACCAATTCCGCCTCGCAGGGAGAGGGGGATGCTATGGATAATCCATTCACGCACTTTGAAAATAGACAGCAGGAAAAAGCAGACACCGGAGAGGAATACCGCACCCAGCGCCACCTGCCAGCTGTAGCCCATCTGCCCGACTACAGTGAAGCTGAAGAAGGCATTCAGTCCCATACCCGGAGCCAGGGCAACCGGGTAGTTTGCCCAAAGGCCCATGATCATACAGCCGACTGCGGCCGCCAGGCAGGTAGCGACAAATACGGCACCTTCATCCATACCGGCAGCAGCGAGCATGCTTGGGTTGACGAAGATGATATAAGCCATGGTCAGGAATGTAGTAAAGCCAGCGATCACCTCGGTTTTAACGTCGGTGTTGTGCTCGCTTAATTTAAAGAGTTTTTCCAGCATATCGATAGGGACTCTCTTCCGGTGTTTGACGTTCCTATGGTGCCAGCGGGTCGGACGGTCAGGCGTCAAATGCGGTGGCATACATAGCCGCAGGCTCGCAGAACTTTACTGCTTACGACGGTTGTCGTTCCGCAGGCGGTTTCACCGAGCCAATATCCTTATGTGTGCGACCGAATGTTCAGTCAAAACACCTTTCGGACGGTTTGAAAAAACGCGCAATGATACAGCAAAATATTTGACTAAAGTATTGGCTCTGTCCACTTTTTGGCATTAATGCGCGCGTTTCGGGATGAGGGGTTATATTGCGCTGTATCCGGTCGGAAATCATTTATACGCGGGGCTGCTCCGGCTCTGTATAATATGTCGTTTTCAGAATGTTGCGCTGTTTTAAATGGAATTCTCACTGATCATCCCTGCTCTTAAAACTTTCTCATTAATCTTTCTGGCAGAGATGGGCGACAAGAGCCAGCTGGTCTGCATGTCGCTGGCTGCCCGGCAACGTGTCTGGCCAGTAGTGGCCGGAGCGGTGGCTGCGTTTGCCCTGCTGAATCTGCTCGCCGTGACTCTGGGGGCCACCATTGCCGCGGCGCTGCCTCAATGGGTTATTCTGGCGCTGGTGAGCGTTGCATTCCTCTTCTTTGGCTTACAGGCGCTTAGAGCCACGGCTGAGGATGAAACTGAAGCCGTGCCGGTGACGGGAAGGTCGCTGCTTATTGCCACGTTTTTGCTGATTTTTGTAGCTGAGTTCGGGGATAAAACCCAGCTTGCCGTTGCTGGTTTAAGCGGGATCGAGTCCGTGCTGCAGGTATGGCTGGGGGCTACGTTGGCACTGGCCGCGACCAGTGTGCTTGGCGTAATGCTTGGTAAGGTACTTTTGACTCGAGTCCCGCTGCATTGGATGCAGCGTGGCAGCGGCATCTTGTTTATCGGTTTTGCGATCGTTTCCGCCGTCGAGCTGGTGCGGGTGTTATAGGTGATCGGATGGTTATAGGCTTCCTTGCTCTGCTATTGTGTCAGCTCGCCGGAGAGCTGCTGGTTGTCTGGCTCGAATTACCGGTGCCCGGCGCCGTGGTAGGGATGCTCATTCTGCTGTCACTGCTTGCCATACGGGGCGAAGCTCCTGCCTCTGTGCGTCAGGCCGGTGAAGGGCTTCTCAGTATACTGCCTTTGTTTCTGGTGCCAGCGGGTGTAGGGCTTATGTTGCACTTTCAGCTGATAGCCGCTAACTGGTGGTCGATACTGCTGGCTTTACTGGGCAGTACTCTGATTACCATGCTGGTGGTCGGAGTTTTGATGAAGTGCAGCGCACTGAATCCAGGCGAGCAGGGAGAGACGCATGAGCGCTAAACCCCTGCTGGAATCTCCGCTGTTATGGATTACGCTGACGCTGGCTGTGTTCTGCCTGGCGGTCTGGATCAACCGAAAGGCGGGCCGCTCTCCGTTTCTGCATCCGGTGCTGGTCTCCCTCAGTATCATCATACTGATCCTGCTCTGGCTCGAGGTCCCCTATCAAACCTACTTCAGCGGCGCTCAATTTCTCCACTTCATGATGGGGCCGGCGATTGTTGCCCTGGCGATCCCGCTATACGACAACCGGCAGCGGGTACGTCGGCTACTGCTGCCTGTTTTATCAGCCACGCTGACCGGTGCCGTAACTGCAGCTGTTTCGGCGGTGGTGATCGGTTATCTGTCAGGGGCTGACAGGGTATTGATGTTGACCCTCGCACCGAAATCAGTGACGTCACCGATCGCTATCGGGATTGCGGAGAAGATTGGTGCCGAGCCTTCGCTGGCGGCGGGGCTGGTACTGATAACCGGCGCGCTTTCCTGTCTGTTCGCGCCTTTTGTTTTCCGATTGCTGAGACTTAATGATCACGCGGCCCGTGGTTTCACGCTAGGCGTGTCCGGACATGCGATGGGAACTGCTTACGCATTCGAATACAGCGCCCTGGCTGGGGCTTTTGGTGGTTTGGCAATGGGCCTGGCCGGTGCCTTTACGGCATTTTTTCTGCCGGTTCTGTTGCCTCTGCTGGATTGGCTGCCGGGGTGAGCTGTTTTGTAAGATTCTGATTTTTAAAAGAATATAGGTTTTCCGCGAACTTATTGGTCTATTGTTGAATTTGCCATGGAGATGATAGATGAGTAAAGTTCCGCCTGCTTTGAATTCATCCACCGATAAGTGATTTTGGCAATGACTCCCCTAGAGCGGTATAAGAAAGACCTTCTTCGTGACGACTTCTCCTACGACCCGGCCCAGGAGATGGCGGTTAAACATCTGCAGCGCCTCTATGAAGACCTGACAGCAGTCAAAGAGGAGCCAAAGAAGGGCTTGTTGCAGCGTCTCAGTGGCCGCTTTAAAACGGAGGTCGTCGAACCGCCTACGGGGCTGTACTTCTGGGGTGGTGTAGGTCGGGGTAAGACCTACCTGATGGATACGTTTTACGACAGCCTGCCGTTCGAGCAGAAGATGCGCACCCATTTCCATCGCTTTATGCAGCGGGTTCACAGCGAACTACGGGCGCTGGATGGCACCCCGAATCCGCTGATTGCCATTGCTAAAAAGTACGCAGACGAAACACGGATTATCTGTTTTGACGAGTTCTTCGTTACCGATATCACCGATGCGATGATTCTGGGAAGCCTGCTGCAGGAGCTGTTCAACAACGGTGTGGCGCTGGTGGCTACATCCAATATCGTGCCCGATGGTCTCTATAAAGACGGCCTGCAGCGAGCCCGTTTCCTGCCGGCGATCGATATGCTGAATAAATACACCGAAGTGGTGAATGTGGACGGCGGGGTGGACTACCGTTTGCGTGCCTTGGAGCAGGCCGAGCTCTACCACTGGCCGCTGGACGATAAAGCGGATGAAAGTCTGAACCGCAGCTTTGAAAGCCTGGCGCCTGATCTGGAAGAGGTGGTGGAAGCTGAAGTGCTGGATGTGAATGGACGAGACATGAAAAGCCGTCGCTGCTGCGAAGACGTGGTCTGGTTTGATTTCAGTGAGATATGTGAAGGGCCGCGTTCACCGAGTGATTACATTGAGCTGGCCAAGATCTTCCATGCGGTGCTGGTGAGTAACGTACCCCAGTTAGGCCGTTCCAATGATGATGCTGCGCGCCGCTTTATCAATATGGTCGATGAGTTCTATGACAGTGGCGTTAAAGTAATACTGTCAGCAGACAAACCGATCCATGAGATCTATTCTGAAGGGCGGCTCGAGTTTGAGATAGAGCGTACCCAGAGCCGTCTGCTGGAGATGCAATCCCATGAATACCTTGCGCGCGAACACCGTGCCTGAGGTTATCGTCGGAAAGAGCGGGGCTGAGTGCAGATACTTGCAGCTTCCCCTTGAAGCTATCTGCTTCAGTCCGTATAATGCGCGCCACCTCATCTCTGGGTGAGGGCGTGTTAGTTGTCGCGATGGTCGCGGCAACCAATAACTATAAGTCAGAACGGTCGTGGCCTAGCGTCATTGCCAGCTCTGAATGAATTTAAGGTTTAAATTCAGATGAAAACATTCGTTGCAAAACCAGCCGAAGTAAAACGCGACTGGTACGTTGTTGATGCCGAGGGTCTGACCCTGGGTCGTCTGGCTACTGAAATTGCCCGCCGTCTGCGCGGTAAGCATAAGCCAGAATTCACGCCTCACGTTGATACTGGCGACTACATCGTAGTTGTTAACGCTGAGAAAGTTGCTGTAACCGGCAACAAAGCAAATGACAAAATGTACTACCGTCACTCTGGTTTCCCAGGTGGTCTGAAGGAAGCAAACTTCAACAAAATGGTAGAGACTTTCCCTGAGCGCACTATCGAGCTGGCTGTTAAAGGCATGCTGCCTAAAGGTCCTCTGGGTCGCGCTATGTACACCAAGCTGAAAGTATACGCTGGTGCTGAACATCCACACCAGGCTCAGCAGCCGAAAGAACTGACTATCTAAGGGGAACGTGGAAATGTCTGCTACTCAGTATTACGGCACTGGCCGTCGCAAAACTTCAACTGCACGCGTATTCCTGCGTCCAGGTACTGGCAAGATCACTATCAATGATCGCACTATCGAACAGTACTTCGGTCGCGAAACTGCTCGCATGATCGTTCGTCAGCCGCTGCAGCTGACTGAAACTGAAGAGAAGTTTGATGTATACGTGACTGTAAAAGGCGGCGGTGGCTTCGGTCAGGCTGGCGCTATCCGTCACGGTATTACCCGTGCTCTGATGGAGTACGATGAAACTCTGCGTCCTTCCCTGCGTCAGGCTGGTTTCGTTACCCGTGATGCTCGTGAAGTTGAGCGTAAGAAAGTGGGTCTGCGTAAAGCACGTAAGCGTCCACAGTTCTCCAAGCGTTAATATTACGCGCTTGCGAAATACTCAAAAAAACGCCCGTTTCCTTACAGGAACGGGCGTTTTTTTATGCCCGGTTTCAGGTCAATACTTTGGCCTAATATACGGAATGGCAGGGCAATTCACCTTGTAAGGAAGGGGTATTTTCTTTACTATTTGGCACATTTTTAAAATCCATGTTTCCGTGGCTTTTTTTGCTTATGCGGCCAATTGCACTCCTGATTAAACAGGGGGCGAAAAGTCGATTGAGGGGAGATAATCTTAATGAGCAATGATGGCGTGAATAAGGGTCGGCGTCGCCTCCTGATAGGTGCCACATCCGCGGTGGGCGCGGTTGGTGCTGTCGGAGCGGCTGTCCCGTTCGTAGCTTCCTGGAACCCAAGTGCTAAGGCGAAGTCTGCCGGTGCACCGGTTAAGGTTGACGTCAGTAAACTAGAGCCGGGTCAGCAGACCATCGTCAAATGGCGTGGTAAGCCGGTCTGGATTGTTCGTCGTGGTGATGAGGCACTGGCGAACCTGGAGAAGATCACCGATACCCTGGCTGATCCTAACTCCGAGGTTCCGCAGCAGCCTGCTTATGTACCTGGTACTGCAGCGCGTGCGCTGAAGCGTGACGATATCGTCGTGCTGGTCGGTATCTGTACACACCTGGGCTGTTCACCAACCTACCGTCCTGAGATCGCACCTGAAGATCTGGGTGCTGAGTGGGTCGGTGGTTTCTACTGCCCATGCCACGGTTCCCGCTTCGATCTGTCCGGTCGTGTAATTCAGGGTTCCCCGGCGCCAAGCAATCTGGTGATCCCGCCGCACTCCTATGAGGGTCAGGATGTGATCATTGTTGGTGTTGATCAGGAGGTTGCGTAATGGCTGGTAGCCGCAATAAAGGTAATCCGGGCCTGATGGGCTGGATCGATGATCGTTTCCCTGCGACAGCGATGTGGGAAGATCACCTGTCTAAATACTATGCTCCGAAGAACTTTAACTTCTGGTACTTCTTCGGTTCCCTGGCACTGCTGGTGCTGGTAAACCAGATCCTGACCGGTATCTGGCTGACTATGGCTTATAACCCTTCTGCGGAAGGCGCCTTTGCCTCTATCGAATACATCATGCGTGACGTTGAGTATGGCTGGCTGCTGCGTTATATGCACACCACCGGCGCGTCTGCATTCTTCGTTGTTGTTTATCTGCACATGTTCCGCGGCATGATGTACGGTTCCTACCGTAAGCCTCGTGAGCTGGTGTGGATCTTCGGTATGACAATCTACCTGGCGCTGATGGCTGAAGCCTTTATGGGCTACCTGCTGCCATGGGGTCAGATGTCTTACTGGGGTGCTCAGGTAATTGTTTCGCTGTTCTCGGCGGTGCCGTTTATCGGTGAAGACCTGGCGCAATGGATCCGTGGTGACTATCTGATATCGGGTATCACTCTGAACCGCTTCTTTGCCCTGCACGTTATTGCGCTGCCGATCGTGCTGCTGGCACTGGTTGTGCTGCACATCATCGCACTGCACGAAGTGGGCTCTAACAACCCGGACGGTATTGAAATCAAGGAAAACAAGGATGAGAACGGCGTACCGCTGGACGGTATCCCATTCCACCCTTACTACACCGTGAAAGATATCGTCGGTGTGGTGGTGTTCCTGTTTGTCTTCTGTGCAGTCATCTTCTTCTTCCCGGAAGGCGGTGGTTACATGATTGAAGCGCCTAACTTCGAACCTGCTAACCCGCTGAAAACGCCTGAGCATATCGCGCCTGTATGGTACTTCACGCCATTCTACGCAATGCTGCGTGCGATTCCGCCAATTGCCGGCTCCCAGTTCCCGGGTGTTGTTGTAATGGGTGGCGCTATCGCAATCCTGTTCGTGCTGCCTTGGCTGGATCGTAGCCCTGTTAAATCTATGCGCTACAAAGGCATGATCAGCAAGGTCTCTCTGGTGATCTTTGCAATCAGCTTCGTAATCCTGGGTTACCTGGGTGTGGTTTCCTCTACGCCTGTGCGTACGGTGATGGCTCAGATCTGTACGTTCCTGTACTTTGCGTACTTCTTCCTGATGCCGTTCTACACCAGGATGGAAAGCACTAAACCGGTTCCGGAAAGGGTTACAGGCTAATGAAAAAGTATCTTGTTGCATTGTTAATGGCAGTGCTGCCGCTGGCGGCAACTGCAGCTGGTTCCGGTGCTCACCTGGACCATATGGAAGTTGATCTGGAGAACAAGGCGTCTCTGCAGCGTGGTATGAAGACTTTTGTCAACTACTGCATGGGTTGCCACTCGGCTCAGTATCAGCGCTACGAGCGTGCTGCTGTTGATCTGGGGTTGGATCCTGAGCTGGTGAAGGAGCACATGATCTTCGATGAGAAGAAAGTGGGCGAGCAGATGGGTATTGCTATGCCCGCTGAAGACGCCGGTAACTGGTTCGGTAACCCACCGCCGGATCTGACGCTGGAAGCGCGCCTGCGTAAGCCAGACTGGATCTACACTTACCTGCGTAGCTTCTATGCTGATGAGTCCCGTCCGTGGGGCGTAAACAACGTTGTCTTCAAAGACGTTGGTATGCCAAACGTACTGGCTGAACTGCAGGGTGTCCAGGTTGCGCATTGTTCACGCGAAGAGATGGAAGCCCACGGTATCCGTGGTACTGGTATCGATCCGCTGACCAATAAGCCGCTGAATAACTGTTCCAGCGTAAAGGATGGCTCCGGCCAGCTGACTCCGGCTGAATTTGACCGCGTTGTATACGACCTGGTTAACTTCATGGCTTACATTGGTGAGCCAACCAAGCTTGAGTCCCAGCGTATCGGTACTTATGTGCTGATCTTCCTGGTGCTGCTGTTCTTCCTGGCGTTCGCGCTGAAGAAAGAGTACTGGAAAGACATTCACTAATCAGATTGGTCTGAATTAGTGGTACTATAGATACGCGGCCCCCACAGGGCCGCGTATATTTGTTTCTAGCATCAGTGAGATAAACGGGGTTTATTGATGGGAGTAGTGGCGAAGCGTTCTTCCATGACTTTTTATTCCAATGGTGAAGACCATTACAGTCACCGCGTACGTATCGTGCTGGCTGAGAAAGGTGTGGCGGTTGAAATTGTTGATTGCAACGAAGGTAACTTGCCTGAAGACCTGGCAGCGCTGAATCCGTATAACAGTCTGCCGACTCTGCTGGATCGAGACCTGGTGTTGTTTGAATCCGGTGTGATGATGGAGTATCTGGACGAGCGATTCCCGCATCCACCATTGCTGCCGGTTTATCCAGTGGCGCGAGCAGAAAGCCGTCTTTATATGTATCGTATCCAGCGCGACTGGTGCGTACATGCTGATATCATCCTGAATGCAGATGATGATACAGAGGAAGTGGAGCAGGCTCGTAAGGAGTTGCGCGATAGCCTGGTGGCTGTAGCGCCGATCTTCTCTGAGAAGGATTTCTTCATGAGCGAAGAGTTCTCTCTGGTTGATTGCTGCCTGGCGCCGCTGCTTTGGCGTTTGCCTCTGATGGGTATTGAGCTGCCGGAAGATCAGTGCAAGCCGCTGATTAAGTACATGCAGCGACTGTTCCAGCGCGAGTCTTTCCAGGAAAGCTTGTCTGAAGCAGAGCGTGAAATGCGCGACTGATAGCTGTCGCGGAGTTTTACAGAGGGATGAAGGCTGCTTCATCCCTTTTTTTATGGAGTATCTTTATGAATCCGAGTCGTCCTTATCTGTTGCGGGGGCTGTATGAGTGGTTGCTGGACAATGATGCCACGCCATACCTGCTGGTAGAGGCTGAGCTTCCCGGTGTAATGGTTCCTGAACAGTTTGTTGAAGATGGTCGTATCGTGCTGAATATCGCGCCGGGGGCTGTGCAGGCGCTGAATATAGATGATCAGGCGGTCTCCTTTAACGCCCGTTTCGGCGGTGTGCCAATGGATGTCTATATCCCGCTGGCCGCAGTGGCGGCTATCTATTCGCGTGAAGATGGTCAGGGGATGGGCTTTGGTATGGAGCCGGGGGCTGAGCTATATGAGCAGGAAGAGCCTGTTCAGGATGAGGTGCAGCAGCCGGAGCCGGACGCCCGCCCGCAGGGCCGTCCTTCATTGAAGGTTGTTAAGTAGGCAGGGGTTGTCAGTTAAAACAAAGCCGGGATATCCCGGCTTTTTTATGTCTCAGATGTATTCAAAGATCTTAACGATGCGTTCGACACCGCTGATATTGCTGACAACACCGACGGCATCATCTGCCTCCTGTGGTGTGACGAGTCCCATCAGGTAGACCGTTCCTTTGTCGGTAACTACCTTGATGCGTCCGCCCACGACATTTTCATCGACGAGCAGCTGTGTTTTGGACTTCAGGGTCAGCCAGATATCGCTGGTCTGAGAGAGGGAGGATGCGCCGCCTGAGATCTGTAGTTCGTTGTGTACTTTGCGAACCTTTCGCAGCTGGGCGGTAATCTGTTCGGCTTCCTTCTTGGCGTACTCATTAGGCACTTCGCCAACCAGCAGTACGATACCGTTGAAGCTTGTGACACTGATATTGGAGTTCTTTACTGCTTCGGTGGCCTTGTTGAAGTTAACCAGCGTCATGGTCTCAATCAGCTGGTCATCTACATAGGTGCCCAGGGTGCGGGTGGTTTTATCTTCTTTTATGGGTTCGTCGCGCGTGGCGCTGATCAGGCTCGAGCAGCCACCCAGTAGCAGGGTTGAGGCCATCAGTAGAGCCGAAATTCTGTGTATCATCAGAAGTCACCTCCGAATAACTGGTAGTCAATCAGGTCGCAAAGTGCATGAAGTACAAGTAGATGGGCGTCGTGAACCAGGATGGGGTCATCAGACGGAACGCATATTTCCACTTCGTCCGGGCCCAGCAGGGAGGTTACGTCGCCACCGTCGTTACCGTTCAGGATGATAGTTGTCATCTCCCGGTCGTGGGCTGCCTGGATCGCCTGAATCAGGCTTCCTGAGCGTCCATCGGTCGTGACCAGGAGCAGTATGTCTCCCGGTTGTCCGATCGCACTGATCTGTTTGGCGTAGACTTCGCTGAAGTTGCCGTCGCTGCTGATGCCGCTGACCGTGGCTGCATCGGCGCTGAGATTGATGGCAGGTAAGCCCGGGCGTTCCTGGCGGAAGCGATTCATCAGCAGGCTGGTAAAGTGCTGGGCGAGAGCCGCTGAGCCGCCATTGCCGCAGCAGACGATTTTGCTCTCGTTAACGAGGCAGTGGAGCAGAAGTTCTCCAGCATGTGCAATCAGGGGGGTGTACTGCTCAATGGTGACGGCATTTATCTCCATTGAGTTATGAAACTGACTGACGATTCGGTCTTCTAGCTCCATTTCGGTCCTTACTTGTCGGGCATCAAATTCTGAAGGCGTCTTTATACCATAGTGGAGCCTTGCTTGCTGTATTCCCGTCATAGGCAATCACATCAAAGCGGCAGTTATGGCTGGCCCAGCGTGGGTTTTTGAGCAAAAAGTACTCTGCGGCGTGGATGATCTTGCGCTGCTTGGTGAAATTCACACTTTCCGCTGCATTGCCGTATTGGTGGTGAAGTCTGCGGCGTACTTCTATAAAGACCAGTGTGCTGCGTTCCAGCATAATGAGGTCAATCTCGCCGCCACGACAATTAAAATTGCAACAGAGGGTTTTCAGACCCTGGCTGAGCAGGTACTTCTCTGCCTGTTGTTCGGCTTCCTTGCCGAGTGCTCGCGCATCCATGCGGACTCCTTATTGTTCGATAGAGGGAATGCCCTGTCGGTAGATCGCCCATTCCAGCTCGCGAGTGATGCGATTGTTTTCGCTGATCGACAGTTCGCCTGTTTCGCCGCTGATACTGGCGTCCGGGTTGGCGGCCAGTTGGCGCAGGAACGGGTAGATGCGATATGCATCGAGGCCGAGTGCATAGAGCCGGCCAAAGCGTCCGGAGGTGTTTTCGTGTTGCTGTGCTAACAGCAGATGTTCCGCCGAGGGCGCTTTAATGTTCCATGGGGTGGCACAGAAGCGCACCTTGTTCAGATCCCGGTCGCTATTGGCATTCGCCTGTCCTGAGTATATATGCGAGGTTGCGTATACCGGCAGGTCGGCCCCGTAGTAAAAGTCGACAATCGGCTTTAGCTGGCGCGCATCGTTCGGCAGGGCGCTCATAAATATAGCATCGGCGTCCTGGCGGCGGCGCTCTTCAAACTTGATGCTTTTACCAATCAGGGAACGGACCTTTTTGCTGCGCTCGCGGCTCTTGTCGGTCGCCAGTAGGGCGGCGATGCGGTCAGAGTGCCCGGCTGTGTCGGCATAGAGTGCGTAATCGGCAACGACCCCGCCGAGTGTTTCGAAGCGATTGCTAAAGGCATCCAGTACCTTACGTCCCCAGTTGGCATCGGCGCTGATAGCCAGTACCACGCGATGGCCCTGTTGCCACATGCGGTCGGCGACCTGCTCGGCTTCGCTCTCGGCTGAAAGACCGAACTGGAACAGGTTCTGGTTGATCAGTTCGTCGTTACTGAAATTCAGTGCCAGCATCGGAACAGGCAGGTCTCCGGAGAGAGTCAGAGAGCTGACATAGTTCTTATCCAACGGACCTATGGCCAGATCGGCTTGCTGTTCGTTCAGGGTGGCGATCAGCTGCTGAGGGTCAGTCACGGTAGCTGAATCGATAAAGGTCAGTTCCGGCGTGCTTTCTCCATTCTGGCGGGCAGCATAATAAGCCGCCAGCAAGCCATTGCGGATGGCTTCAGCCGGTTTGGCCAGGTTGCCGCTTTCCGGCAGTATCACCGCAACCTTGTTTGCCTGAATGATTTCGGCGCTGGCAGCCGCTTGTCCCTGTGGCGGTAGCTCGTGGGCGGGATGGGCTTCCCACAGAATCATCCATTCGGATACAGCCTGATTGCGCGCAGCCAGGCCGTTACTGCTTTTTACGGCCTGGCTGAGTTCAAACCAGCCCTGCTCGTAATAAGTGTTGTTCTTACTCAGCAGCTGCTGCAGTTCGCTGCTGCTGATGCTGTTCAGAAGGCCCCAGATCTGATTGTGCAGGAGTTGCTGCTGTTCCGTATCCTGCTGAAGCAGGCTGGCGTAGATCAGTTCGCGAAGCTGGCTTTCTGTGTCCTGCTTGAGATCGTAGGCGGCGGCACGCAGCTGGGTGGAGATCAGGTCCTGCTGTGGTGATAATTCCGCGCTTCTTTTCGGCAGCATCTGCAGATAGGCCAGGGCCTGCTCGGGATCCTGATTTTCCAGTGCGGCTTCTGCTTTCAGTCGGGCAATATCGAACTTCAGTGCTGGTGGCAGCAGCTGTATATCAACGGTCTCCAGCAGAACCAGAGCTTCTTCCTTGCGGCCCTGCTCAATCAGTATGCGCGCCGCTTCAGCGCGGTATTGAGCTGCCTGAATAGGCTGCGACTGACCCGCCTTGTGGATCAGCTGGGTGGCCTGTTGCAGAGGTGTCAGCGGTTGCTGTACCTGTGCCTGTTTTTCCGGCTGCGAGCTGCAGCCGGCTATAGCAAGACTTATTAGTCCGGCGGCCAAAGACAGACGCCATTGAATCATCATATACTTCTCACCCCGTTTGTGAGGATGGAATAAAAATGTCAGAAGCTGCCCTGTATGTGGTTGCTACCCCTATCGGTAACCTCCAGGACATGACGCTACGCGCGGTCGAAGTATTGCAGTCAGTCAGCTTGATCGCTGCTGAAGATACCCGCCATAGCGCTCGGTTATTGTCGCACTTTAACATTAATACGCGGCAGCTGTCGGTGCATGAGCACAACGAGCGCCAGCGCAGCGAGATGATTGTACAACAGCTTGCTGCAGGTAACAGCGTTGCATTGATTTCGGATGCCGGTACGCCGCTGATTTCCGATCCCGGCTATATCCTGGTGGGGATTGTGAGGGAGGCTGGATACCGGGTTGTGCCATTGCCCGGCTGTGCCGCTTTTGTCACAGCGCTGAGTGCGGCCGGTCTGGCATCGGATCGTTTCTCATTCGAGGGATTTCCGCCGGCCAAGAAAGGTGCCCGGCTGGAGCAGTATCGTTCGCTGGCGGATGAAAGCCGTACTCTTATCTTTTACGAATCGCCGCATCGGGTGTTGGATTCGCTCAGGGATATGGCGCAGGCGTTTGGTGGTGATCGTAAGGTTGCTGTTGCCCGGGAGCTGACCAAGACCTTTGAAACTATCCGTTCCGGTTCCCTGGATGAGCTGCTGGTCTGGATGGAGGCGGATCACAACCAGCAGAAAGGCGAATTTGTATTGCTGGTTGAGGCTGCGCCGCGCCGCAAAGAGGAAAGCCTGGGTGCTGAACAGCTCCGGATATTATCTCTGCTGACCGAGGAGCTGCCGGTAAGTCAGGCGGCGGCCCTGGCGGCAAAGATCACAGGGATCAAGAAAAAGGTGCTCTATCAGGCCGCCCTGGAGATAAATAAAGGTTGAATTGTTCGATATTTGCACGATGTAAACGCTGTTTTTAAAAGAGCGTTGCATTCTGCATTAATGTTGGTAGTCTTGCGGCCGAGGAGATCGCCAGACAATCGCTGTCCCGCTTGCGGGAGGGAGGAAAGTCCGGGCTCCAGAGGGCAGGGTGCCAGATAACGTCTGGGCGGCGAAAGCCGACGGAAAGTGCAACAGAAAGCAAACCGCCTAAGCAGCTGGGTTTTCGGATCCGGTTGACGGTAAGGGTGAAACGGTGCGGTAAGAGCGCACCGCGTGGGTGGCAACACTCCACGGCGATGGTAAACCCCACTCGGAGCAAGACCAAATAGGGACCCATTACGGCGTGGCCCGCGCTGGGTCCGGGTAGGTCGCTAAAGGTATATGGTGACGTATACCGTAGATGAATGATTGTCCAAGACAGAACCCGGCTTATCGGCGGTCTCCTCCAATCATTTTGTTCAAGTTTTGATACAGCTGTGACGGATCCGTTACAGTCCGCCTTGTGGTAATCCTTTGATTTACAACACTTCCTGTTTGTTCTGATTGGTCCACTACCTGGTCATCTATCAAGGTGACTCATAATTGCTTGATTCCATTGGTTTGCTGCGATGCAGCATCCTTGCATTGGCTATGGTTAATTTCTATAGTGTCGTGCTGTGGGATAAAGTGGGTAAAAGTGGGATTTTGGGCCGTTAAGTGGTTTTCTGGGGTGGACTTGTATGTTCCGGGGCGTTAATCAGATCAATCTCGATGCCAAGGGGCGCATGGCGATCCCGGCTCGTTATCGTGAGCAGATTAATCGCTGTTGCGAAGGCCAACTGGTTGCCACTATTGATACCGAGGCCCGTTGCCTGCTGATCTATCCGCTGGAAGAGTGGGAAGAGATTCAGGAAAAGGTTGAAGCACTGCCCAGCTTTAATCCTGCGGCCAGAAGAATCCAGCGCCTGCTGATTGGTCATGCGACTGACCTTGATATGGACAGCAACGGGCGTCTGCTTTTGCCGGCGCCTTTGCGTGAATATGCGGTGCTGGATAAGAAAGTTGTATTGCTCGGGCAGGGGCGGAAATTCGAACTCTGGAGTGAGCCGTTGTGGCTGGCGACAAGAGACCAGTATTTACAAGAAGTTGAGGGAAGCGGGGCATTGCCGGATGAGTTGCAAAGCCTTTCCCTCTGAGCCTGGATGACACTAACAGATGGCGCAGGAATTTTCACATACCACCGTATTGCTGGATGAAGCGGTGAACCTTTTGGTCACAGATGAGGCCGGCTTTTACGTTGATGGGACTTTTGGCCGTGGCGGCCACAGTGGTCTGATCCTGAAGCATCTGGGTGAGCATGGGCAGTTGATGGCGATCGATAAAGATCCCGAAGCGATTACTTACTCTCAGACCCTGTTCGCAGACGATAACCGTTTTTCAATATGTCACGGCAGTTTTGCTGAGCTGGAGTCGTTCGTGACTGCCCGGGATATGAACGGAAAAGTTGATGGCATCCTGCTGGATCTGGGAGTTTCGTCACCTCAGCTGGATGATGCCTCCCGTGGATTCAGCTTTATGAATGACGGCCCGCTTGATATGCGGATGAATCCGACGGTGGGTGAGAGTGCTGCTGACTGGATCAACCGTGTCGACGAGAAAGAGATGGCCGACGTGTTCTACATCTATGGTGAGGAGCGCTTCTCCCGCCGTATGGCCAAAGCCGTGGTTGCCGAGCGTCAGCTGGAACCGATCACGACCACAGCGCGGCTGGCAAAGATTATCACCGAAGCGAACCCGGCCTGGGAAAAGGGTAAGCATCCCGCCACCCGTGTTTTCCAGGCGATCCGTATCTACGTTAACCGTGAGCTGGAAGATCTGGAAAACTGCCTGCAGCAGTCGCTTGAGATGCTGAAAGAAGGTGGGCGCATGGTGGTGATCAGCTTCCATTCATTGGAAGACCGTATCGTTAAACGCTTTATTCGCAAGTACGTCAAGGGCGATGAGCATATTCCGCGTGGTATTCCGGTGACTGAAGAGATGCTGGATCAGCGTCTGAAGGCCGTCGGAAAGGCGTTGAAACCGGGTAAGCAGGAAGTCGACGATAATCCCCGTGCCCGCAGCGCCGTTATGCGCGTTGCCAGCAAGTTGAGGTAAGTATGCTGGACAGACTGCGTCAGGCGTGGCAGCAGCGGCAGAATTCTGCGCCCGTTTCCGAGACGGCGGCGGCTGAGTTGTCGCTGTATCGCTTCGAGCAGTTGTTGCGTCCGGCTCTGCTCCTCCTCCTACTGACATCGGTGCTGGTGGGTAGCGCACTCAGCGTCATTCTCAGTGCCCATGAATTCAGGAAACGCTTCCATCAGCATCAGTTACTGGTGCAGCAACGAGATGACCTTCAGGTTGAGTGGGGGCAGTTGTTGCTGGAAACCGGCGCCTGGGCTGCCAACAATCGTATAGAACAGCTGGCCGTTGAAAAACTCAATATGAATGTGCCCGGACTCGAATCCATCGAGGTGGTTCGCGATGAGTGACCCTGCTCTGGTAGACAAAGCCCGGGGCTGGCGCCTCTGGCTGGTATTGATATTGTTGCTGCTTATTGCCGGTGCGATCTCTGCGAAACTGTTCAGTCTCTATCTGCAGGATCAGGAATTTCTCCAGAGCCAGGGCGATGCCCGCTCCCTGCGGACTATCGAAGTGCCGGCTCATCGCGGCATGATCACGGATCGTAACGGTGAGCCGCTGGCGGTCAGTGCGCCGGTGGCAACGATCTGGGCTGACCCGAAGAAGTCTGATCTGGATAATCCCGGTCTTGCGCGTCTTGCCCAGCTGTTAAAGAGTAACAAGAAGAAACTGGTTAAGCGGTTGGCGAATAACCGCGAACGCCGTTTCCTCTACCTCAAACGTCAGGTTACGCCGGAGCTGGCAGAGCAGGTACGTCAGCTGCGTATACCGGGCATCCATGTCGATCAGGAATATAAACGCTATTACCCGGCGGCAGAGGTTGCTACACACCTTGTTGGTTTCACTAACCTGGACGGCCGTGGGCAGGAAGGGCTGGAGCTGGCATTTGAAGAGTGGCTGGGGGCTGAGAACGGCCGGCAACTGGTGATGAAAGATCGCCTGGGTCGTACGATCAAGCATATCCGTGAGCTATCGCCGGTGAGTAACGGTAAATCACTGCAACTGACCATCGACCTGCGGATGCAATACCTGGCCTATCGTGAACTGAAAGCGGTAGTCGCTGCCCATAAAGCGGATGGTGGTTCTCTGGTTATGTTGGACTCCGCTACCGGTGAGGTGCTGGCGATGGTCAATCAGCCTTCCTACAACCCTAATGATCCCGCCCAGCGTATTTCGACCGCACTGCGCAACAAGGCGATGACCGATGTTTTTGAGCCGGGCTCGACCATGAAGCCGCTGACCGTTGCGGCCGCGCTGATGAGTGGCCGTTACACACCATCGAGCGTAGTTGATACTTCTCCGGGATATATGCGAGTGCGACGCAAGACCATACGCGATCACCGGAACTACGGCTCACTGGATATAACCGGCATCATCGCCAAATCCAGTAACGTCGGGGTGGCCAAGCTGGCCTTGAGTATGGAGGCCGGTTCCGTACGCAATCTTATGTCGAATGCAGGTATCGGGCAGGCTACCGGAGTCGGCTTTCCGGGCGAGCAGGGCGGACGGCTGCCATTCCTGAGTAAGAAACAAGACGTACAACGTGCGGCATTATCTTATGGTTACGGGCTTTCCACCACGCCGCTCCAGCTGGCCCAGTCCTATCTGCCATTAGCCAATGATGGATTGCTGAATCCGGTTTCGCTGATTCAGGGGCAGGATATGAAGCGTGATCCCGTCAGGGTAATGCCGGCCACCGTCGCGCGTCAGGTACGCGGAATGATGGAATCGGTAATCAGTGTGGCCGGTACCGGACGCCGGGCTGCCGTACAGGGCTATAAGGTTGCAGGTAAAACCGGTACGGTGCACAAAGTCGGTGCCCAAGGATATATCGACGATCAGTATATCTCGGTGTTTGCCGGTATGGCGCCCGCGAAAAATCCACGCCTGGTGATGGCGGTTATGATCGATAACCCCAGGGGGCAGGAATACTACGGCGGAGAAGTGTCGGCACCGGTCTTTTCCCGGACAATGGCGGGGGCGTTGCGCATGATGAATGTGGCACCCGATACAGTAATTAAGAGTAATGGGCAGGTAGCTCAACGATGACCGGATCTGTGAAAACACTTTCCGAACTGATCGCTGAAACAGCGGATCATCCGCAGGGTAATATTTCTGTGTCCGGTATCCAGCAGGACAGTCGCCTGATCAAGCCAGGCGAGCTGTTTGTGGCGCGCACCGGGGCTGCCGCCAACGGACTGAGCTACATCGCCCAGGTCGAGCAGCAGGGTGCCGCTGCAGTACTGGTTGATGCTGCCGCTGATCTGTCCGGCCTGGAAACCTCGCTTCCGGTCGTCGCCATTGAAAATCTGCAACAACGGATGGGGCCGATCGCCGCAGCCTTCTATGATCACCCTTCCCGTCAGCTCAGGATGATTGGCATTACCGGTACCAATGGTAAAACGTCCTGCAGTCACTTTATCGCTCAGGCGCTGAATCGCAGTGGCTGTAAAGCTGCACTGGTTGGCACTGTCGGCAATGGCTTTCCGGGAAGTTTGCAGTCTGCCAGCCATACCACACCCGATGCCATCGGCTTACAGCAGCTGCTGGCAGGCTTTCTGGCCGAGGGCGCGCAGGCGGTGGTGATGGAAGTCTCCAGTCATGCTCTTGAGCAGGGGCGTGTAACGGGAATCGAGTTTGATTTTGCTGCCTTTACCAATCTCAGCCGCGATCATCTGGATTATCACGGCACAATGGAGGCTTACGGCGCTGCCAAGGCCGGACTGTTTCGCGATTTTGCCCTGCAGGGCGCGGTGATCTGTGCCGATGATCCGTTTGGCCGCTCGCTGATCGGTGAGCTGTCGCAAACGCCTGGCGTCCTGGGATTTGGCGAGGCTGCATCTGATCTGCATCTGCGCAACTACGAACTGAATAGCGGCGGTATTGAACTGACTCTTGCTACGCCCTGGGGTGAGGTGAATGCCGTTACCTCTGTGGTGGGGCGCTATAACCTGCATAACCTGATGCTGAGTGCCGGTATCCTGGGACTGTGTGGTCTGACGGCCGATGAGATAGGTGAGCAGCTGGGGCAGCTGGATGCCGTGCCGGGACGGATGCAGTGCCTGGGCGGTGGTGAAGCCCCGTTGGTGGTGATCGACTATGCCCATACGCCGGATGCGTTGCAGAAAGCGTTGGAGGCAGTCAGGGTGCATACAGTTGGACAGCTCTATTGTGTGTTCGGTTGTGGTGGAGACCGGGATAATGGCAAGCGCCCTGAAATGGGGCGTATCTCTGCAGCGCTGGCTGACCGGAGCTATGTCACCAGTGATAACCCGCGTTCGGAAGAGCCGCAGCAAATTATCGACATGATACTGGCAGCAATGCCCTCGGGTGACGAGGTGCAGGCCGAGGTTGACCGCCGCAGCGCTATTCAGCAGGCGATTACATCCGCCGGAGCGGGGGATGTAGTGTTAATTGCCGGCAAGGGGCATGAAAATTATCAGGACATTATGGGCGTGCGCCATCACTTTGATGATGCGGAAGAAGCTGCACTTATGCTGGCGGAGGTGAAGGGATGATTGGTGAGTGGAATCTTTCCCTGTTGCAGCAGAATTTTGGGGGTGAGCTGAACTGTGATGACGGCCGCCAGGTGAAGTTCACGGGCATCAGTACCGATACCCGCCAGTTGCAGCCGGGACAGCTGTTTATCGCCCTGCAGGGGCCGAACTTTGACGGTAACCGCTTTGTTGCGCAGGCGCTGGAAAAAGGTGCCGCTGCCGCCGTGGTTACCAAGCTGCAGGACAGTGATATCGCACAGTGGTGTGTGGCAGACACCCGTATCGCGCTAGGCCAGCTCGCCAACCTGAACCGGCAGCGTTTCGATGGCCCGCTGATCAGCGTCACCGGTAGTAGCGGCAAAACCACCGTTAAGGAGATGCTGGCCAGTATTCTGGGACAGGTTCAGCCGGTGCTGGCAACCCGTGGCAACTTTAATAATGATATTGGTGCGCCACTGACGCTGCTGGAGATCGGAGCGCAACACCACGCGGCGGTGATCGAGCTGGGTGCCAGTGCCGAAGGTGAGATCGATTATACGGCCCGCCTGGCGGCGCCCCAGATCGCGATTCTGAATAATGCTATGGGCGCTCATCTCGAGGGATTCGGATCGCTGATGGGTGTTGTCCGGGCTAAGGCAGAGATCTTTGATGGCCTGCAGAAGGATGGGGTTGCGGTAATCAATCGCGATGATCCTCATGCGGACCACTGGCTGAAAAAGGTGGCTTCGCTGGCGGTGCGGGTGATGACCTTTGCCCGCGACCGGGCCGATGCCGATGTTACCGCCTTGGATCTTCAGGCGCAGAACAATGGCTGCTACCGCTTTCAGCTCTGCCTGAACGGCGAGCGTCGTGAGCTGGCCCTGCAGGTGATGGGGCGTCACAATGTGGCCAATGCACTGGCGGCGGCTACAGCCGCATCAGCCTGTGGCATTGCTGTGGATCAGATTGTTACAGGGCTGCAGCGATTCTGCGCAGTGTCGGGGCGGATGCGGCGATATCGGGGGGCGCAGGGTGCGCTGCTGATTGATGACAGTTATAACGCCAATCCAGGCTCAGTCCGTGCGGCCATTGACCTGCTGACCGAACTCGGTGGCGAGCGGGTACTGGTGCTTGGGGATATGGGTGAGCTGGGCGAGGGCGCAGCTGAAGAACACTCTGCAATCGGAGCTTACGCAGCACAGAAGGGGATCGACCGTGTTTTTGCGGTGGGTGAGCTGAGTGCGTTATCGGTGGCGGAATTTAAGCAGTATGGCGGTGATGGGCGTCATTTTAAAACTAAAAAAGCGTTGATCGAAACACTGGAAAGCGTTTTGGGGAAAACGGTAACGGTGTTGGTCAAAGGTTCTCGCAGTGCCGGAATGGAGATCATCATTAAGGCGTTGCAGGAAGGGGAAACAAACTAGATGTTATTGTTACTTGCTGATTTTCTTGCGGAATTCCACAGCGGTTTCGCGGTTTTCCAGTATCTGACGCTGCGAGGCATTCTTGGCATACTGACCGCGCTGCTGATCTCACTGGTGCTCGGGCCGGTATTGATCCGTAAGTTGCAGGTTAAGCAGATTGGCCAGGCGGTTCGCCAGGACGGGCCTGAGTCACACCTGAGCAAGTCAGGGACGCCGACCATGGGCGGAGCCCTGATCCTGCTGGCCATCTCTATCAGCACCCTGCTGTGGGGAGACCTGAGCAACCGTTATGTCTGGATCACGCTGATCGTTACACTGTTGTTCGGCGCAGTGGGCTGGGTGGATGACTACCGTAAAGTGATCGAGAAGAACTCCCGGGGGCTACCCGCTCGCTGGAAGTATTTCTGGCAATCCGTGGGCGGCTTCGGTGCTGCGATCGTGCTGTATTTTTCCGCTCAGACCCCGGTTGAAACGCAGCTGATCCTGCCGTTTTTCAAAGATGTGGTGGTTGAGCTGGGTATCTTTTATATCGTCTTCACCTATTTCGTGATTGTCGGCAGCTCCAATGCAGTGAACCTGACCGATGGCCTGGATGGGCTGGCAATTATGCCCACTGTGATGGTCGCCGCCGCACTGGCTGTTTTTGCCTATCTGACCGGTAATATCAAATTCGCCGAGTACCTGTTGATTCCTTATGTTGCGGGTTCAGGTGAGCTGATCGTTTTCTGTGGCGCCATTATCGGCGCCGGTCTCGGCTTCCTCTGGTTCAATACCTATCCGGCGCAGGTGTTTATGGGCGATGTAGGTTCGCTGGCGCTGGGGGCGGCACTGGGGATTGTGGCGGTGATCGTGCGCCAGGAGCTGGTGCTGCTGATCATGGGCGGTGTGTTTGTAATGGAGACGGTTTCAGTCATCCTGCAGGTGGCCTCCTACAAACTGACCAAGCGCCGTATTTTCCGTATGGCACCGATTCATCACCACTTTGAACTGAAAGGCTGGCCGGAACCGCGGGTTATCGTCCGGTTCTGGATTATGACCGTAGTGCTGGTGCTGATCGGGCTGGCAACCTTGAAGATTCGTTAGGGGCGGGCACGATCATGGGTTTAATTACCAGCGATAAGAAACGCATTGTGATCGGGTTGGGCATCACCGGAATGTCGGTGGTGCGCTGTTTCCTGCGAGAGGGGCTGCCATTTGCTGTGGCGGATACCCGGGATGTGCCGCCGGGACTGGAACAGCTGAAATCTGACCATCCGGAGCTTGAGGTGCGGACCGGGCCGCTGGATGCGGACTGGCTGAGCAACGCCAGTGAGCTGATCGTCAGCCCGGGTATCGCAATTGCCGAACCTGCGATTCAGGCAGCGGCGGATGCCGGTGTAGCGATCCGCGGCGATATTGACCTGTTCTGCGAGCGGATCTCGGCACCGGTGATCGCGATTACCGGCTCTAACGCGAAAAGCACGGTGACCACCCTGGTGGGTGAGATGGCGAAAGCCGCTGGTATTGATGTTGGCGTTGGCGGGAATCTGGGCACCCCGGTGCTGGATATGCTGGCGGAGCGGGAGCAGGCACTGTATGTGCTGGAGCTGTCCAGCTTTCAGCTGGAGACCACCCACCTGTTGCGGGCGGAGGTGGCGACCGTGCTGAATATCAGCCCTGATCACCTCGATCGCTACGACAGCATGCAGGATTACTACCGGGCTAAGCACCGGATCTTCCGGGGATGCCGCAAGGCGGTGGTTAATCGCGATGATTCCCTGACTCTGCCGTTGCTGCCTAAGGGGGTAGAACAGCTGGCGTATCATGCCGGCCGTCCCGACCTGAAGCTGTTTGGTATTGCGCAGGAGCAGGGCGAGGATTACCTGGCGGTCGGTCTGGACCGGCTGATGCCGGTGGCAGAGCTGCCGGGGCTGGGGCAGCATAATACGGTGAATGCGCTGTCGGCACTGGCGCTGGGTTTTGCTGCGGGGCTGCCGCAGGAGGCGATGCTGCAGGCGCTGCGGGAGTTTCGCGGCTTGCCTCATCGTTGTGAGTTTATTGTTGAGAAGGACGGTGTCAGTTGGGTGAATGACTCAAAAGGCACTAATGTCGGCGCTACTGTTGCCGCGCTGACCGGACTGGGGCCGACGCTGGCAGAGGGCGCGGGTATTGTGCTGATCGCCGGCGGCGTGGGTAAAGGGGCTGAGTTCTCCGAACTGAATTCGCCAATGCAGCGCTTTGGGCGTGGTCTGGTGCTGATCGGTGAAGATGCACCGAAGATCGCGGCCGCAGTGGATATCGAAACCCGGCACGCTGATTCGATGGCGGATGCCGTGGCGCAGGCGGCAGAACTGGCTGCGCCGGGTGATATTGTCCTGCTCTCTCCGGCATGCGCCAGTTTCGATATGTTTAAGAACTTCAATGTACGGGGCGAGGCCTTTGTGCAAGAGGTTGAGGCGCTGTGATGATGGCGATGGCGGGCGTAGCCAACCCACGGATGAAGGGGGGAGTATTGCCCTTTGATCCCTGGTTGGTATTATGCGCCGCCTGTCTGATGCTGACCGGCTTCATCATGATCAGCTCCGCATCACTGGAAGTCGCTTCTCGCAACAATGGCACGCCTTATTTTTATATGCTGCGACAGGGGATCTTTATCCTGATGGCGCTGGTGGGTGGTCTGATCGTCTGGCGTATTCCGATGGCCTTCTGGCAGCAGAAAGGTCATTGGTGGATGATCGGAGCTGCGGTGTTGCTGGTGCTGGTGCTGATTCCGGGGGTTGGGCGGGGCGTTAATGGCAGCCATCGCTGGTTGCCGCTGGGGCCGATCAACCTGCAGGCTTCCGAGGTCGCGAAGTTCTGTATGGTGATGTACATGGGAGGCTATCTGGTACGCCGCCTGAAAGAGGTCCGGACCAGCTGGTCCGGCATCGCCAAGCCGGCACTGCCTCTGGGAATTTATGTGGGACTGCTTTATCTGGAGCCCGACTTTGGCGCGGTGGTGGTGCTGACCAGCACGGTGATGGGAATGATCTTTCTCGGAGGCATGCGCTTCTCCCAGTTCATTCTGGTCGCGGGGGGCGCTGCGAGCCTGCTGGCTCTGGTGGTCGGTCTGCAACCCTATCGAGTGGCTCGGCTGCAGAGCTTTATGGATCCATGGAAAGACCCCTTCGGCACCGGCTATCAGTTATCTCAGGCGCAGATCGCCTTTGGGCGCGGTGACTGGTTTGGCACCGGTCTGGGAAACAGCGTACAGAAACTGTTTTATCTGCCGGAGGCGCATACCGACTTCGTGTATTCGGTGCTGGCTGAAGAGATGGGGCTGATCGGGGCGCTGGTGATTATCCTGATCTATGCCGTGCTGGTGGTGCGGATGTTCTTGATCGGCCGTAAAGCTGAAAGCATGCGGCAGTTCTTTATGGCCTACGTGACTTATGGCTTTAGCATCATCATGGCCGGACAGGCCCTGATCAATATCGGGGTGAATGTCGGAGCTTTACCGACTAAAGGTCTGACTCTGCCACTGGTCAGTTATGGCGGTAGTAGTTTACTGGTTTGCGTGGCGATGTTAGCGGTGATTTTGCGTATTGATTACGAACTGAAGCGCCTTCAGATTGGGGCAGCGGGAGATCCAGACCCGCAAAATGATGAACGGGAGAGCGGCAAGAATGGGTGACCGCAGAGTTGCATTAATCATGGCGGGTGGCACTGGCGGACATGTCTTCCCGGCCCTGGCAACAGTACATGAGTTACAGGGCAACGGTGTTCATTGCGAATGGTTGGGAACGGCAAAGGGCATCGAGGCTGAAGTCGTGCCTGCTGCTGGTCTGAAACTGCACTGTATCAGCGTCAGTGGCCTGCGTGGCAAAGGTAAGCTTGGCTTACTGCTGGCACCGTTTAGGTTGCTGTGGGCTTTGGTGCAGGCGCTGAAGGTGATCCGTCAGGTGAAACCTGATGTGGTGCTGGGTATGGGAGGCTTTGCCTCCGGACCGGGCGGCGTGGCGGCGTGGCTGCTGGGGATCCCGCTGGTGATTCATGAGCAGAATGCCCTGGCAGGGATGACTAACCGGTTGCTGTCCCGTGTCGCCCGTCGGGTACTGGAAGCGTTTGACAATGGCTTTCAGGGCAAGGTGGAAGCCGAGCAAGTCGGTAATCCGGTGCGCGGTCCTATCCTGCAAATGGGCGAGCCTGAGCAGCGTTTCGGTGATCGTCAAGGGGCGCTGCGTCTGCTGGTGGTTGGCGGCAGTTTGGGGGCTAAGGCGTTAAATGAGGCGCTACCGCAGTATCTTGCGGCATTGCCGGAGGAGGAGCGCCCGGAGGTATGGCACCAGACCGGTAAACGTACTTTTACCGAGACGCTGCAGAGTTATGAGTCATTGGGAGTGACAGCAAAAGTCGTTCCTTTTATCGATGATATGAGTGAGGCTTACGGCTGGGCAGATCTTGTGATCTGCAGATCCGGAGCCTTGACGGTCAGCGAGCTGGCGATTGCGGGTGTTCCATCGCTTCTGGTGCCTTTCCCGCATGCCGTCGACGACCACCAGACTAAGAATGCAGAATATCTCTCCTCTCTGGGGGCGGCACAATTGCTACCGCAGCCGGAGCTGAATGCAGAGACACTGAAACAGATAATTAATGGCCGCTTCAGCAGTCGCGATGCGCTGCTGGTTATGGCCAGAAAGGCTAAACAGCTGGCCCGCCCCGAAGCCGGGAAACGGGTGGCGGAAGTTTGCCAAGAGGTGATGAAGTAATGATTAAACAGGGACAGGCAGCGATGTTTGAAGTACCTGAGATGCGCCGTATCAGCAGTATCCACTTTGTTGGTATTGGTGGCGTTGGTATGTGTGGTATCGCTGAAGTGCTGTTGAACCAGGGGTATACCATCACCGGTTCCGATATACGTGAGTCAGCGACCACTAACCGCCTGCAGGCAGCAGGGGCAACCATCTTTATTGGCCATGCCGAAGGTAATGTGGCGGCGGCCGATGTTGTGGTGGTTTCGACCGCGGTGAATGAACAGAACCCGGAGGTTATGGCTGCACGGGAACGTCGGGTGCCGGTTGTGCGTCGCGCTGAGATGCTGGCGGAGCTGATGCGCTACCGTCACGGTATCGCTGTTGCCGGAACCCATGGTAAGACCACAACCACCAGTCTGTTAGCGTCGATCTTTGCCGAAGGTGAGCTGGATCCGACCTTCGTAATTGGAGGACGCCTGAACAGTGCCGGCACCAATGCACAGCTGGGCGGAAGCCGTTACCTGGTAGCCGAAGCGGATGAGAGTGATGCATCCTTCCTGCATCTGCAGCCGATGGTGGCGATCGTTACCAATATTGATGCCGACCATATGGAAACCTATGGCGGTGACTTTGGTACGCTGAAGAAAACATTTATCGATTTCCTGCATAACCTGCCGTTTTACGGCCTGGCCGTGATGTGTGTCGATGACCCTGTGGTGCGGGAAATCATGCCATCCGTCAGTCGTCCGATGCTGACCTATGGCTTCAGTGAAGAGGCCGATTTCCAGGCGTTCGACTTGCAGCAGCACGGCATGTATACCCGCTTCCGGGTACGCCGGCCTAAGGGACATGCCGTACTGGATGTGACTCTGAATATGCCGGGCCGCCACAATGTACAGAATGCCCTGGCGGCAATCGCCGTGGCGACCGACGAAGGACTGAGTGATGCGGCAATCTGCCAGGCGCTGGAGAAGTTTGCCGGTGTTGGCCGTCGCTTCCAGGTGCTTGGTGAAATTAAGGCGAAGGATGGTCTGGCGACTCTGGTTGATGATTACGGCCATCATCCTCGTGAAGTTAAAGCCGTGATCAATGCAGTCCGTGAAGGCTGGCCTGACCGCCGTCTGGTGATGATCTATCAGCCTCATCGCTATACCCGTACCCGGGACCTGTATGAAGACTTTGTACAGGTGTTGTCGGATGTGGATGTGCTGCTGTTGCTCGACGTTTATGCCGCCGGTGAGGAGCCGATCGCCGGTGCTGATGGGCGCAGTCTCTGCCGCAGTATCCGTCAGCGCGGTCAGATAGATCCGGTCTTTGTCAGCGATGCATCTGAAGTATCCGCTGTACTGAAGAACATCCTGCAGGATAATGATCTGCTACTGACCCAGGGCGCAGGTAACATTACCCAATTGGCACATACCCTGACTAACGAGACCCTGTTCGAAGAGGAGTAAGCGATGACTGACTACCGGATTACTGCTGAACAGGCGGCTGAGTTTGGCCGGGTCGCCGTGATCTATGGCGGAAACTCCGCCGAGCGTAGTGTCTCGCTGAACAGCGGTCGCGAAGTGCTGGATGGTTTATGTCGTGCGGGTGTCGATGCATTCGGGCTGGATCTTTATGGCGAGGGTGCGGCTGAAGATCCGATTCGTCAGTTGCTTGAGGCCTGCTTTGATCGCGCTTTCCTTATTCTGCACGGTCCTGTCGGTGAAGACGGTACCCTGCAAGGCGTACTGCGAATGATGGACAAGCCGTTTACCGGCAGTGATGTCACGGCATCGGCACTGGGAATGGATAAACTGCGCACCAAGCAGCTGTGGAAAGGAGCCGGCCTGCCTACCCCTGACTTTATGGTGCTGCGCAGGCCTGAGGATCTGGCTGAGCTAGAGGCATTGATCGGATTTCCGGTCATGGTGAAGCCTGCGCATGAGGGCTCAAGCATTGGTATGGCAAAAGCCGAGAATATGGCTCAGCTGCGCAGTGCCTATGAGCTGGCCCATGGCTATGATGGCCTGGTGCTGGCCGAACGCTGGATGAGCGGGGCTGAGTTTACCGTAGCGGTGTTGCACGGGCGCGCGTTACCCGCCATCCGGCTTGAGACCCCGCACGGTTTTTATGATTTTGACGCCAAATACACTTCGAATGATACCCATTACCTGTTTGAACTGGGAATCAGTGAGGAGAAAGAAGCCGAGTTGAAAAAACTCTGTGAAGAGGCGTTTCGGATGGTAGGGTGCAGCGGCTGGGCAAGAGTTGATGTGATGCAGGACCAGTATGGTGATTTCCAGCTGCTTGAAATTAATACGGCGCCGGGTATGACGGATCATAGTCTGGTGCCGATGGCTGCTCGCCAGAACGGCATGGCGTTTTCTGAGCTGGTTGTCGAAATTCTGAAAACGGCGGTTTAAGTGCTGGCACGACTGCGCAGGTTTCGCGAACCGGTTCCCTCTGTCACAGAGGCCTCCCGGGGGGCACCCGCTTCGGTTGCAGATGAGGGCTGGTGGTTACCGCTCTGGACGCTGACCGCGCTGCTGATCTTTATTGCCCTGATTGCCGGACAGGGCCAGCGGCTCTGGTTATGGCTGGATCGTCCGGTGACGCAGATTGCGGTCAAAGGTGACACTTATCACCTGGATCGAAAGCGCCTTGCGGAAGATGTGGCTGCTGTGGTGGATGCCACGTTGTTACAGCTGGATATTGCTGCCATACGGGATATGGTGGCCGCCCACCCCTGGGTACGGGAAGTGTCGGTAGGCCGGGACTGGCCACAAACGCTGCAGATCACCGTCAGGGAAGAGGTGCCTGTTGCGCGTTGGGGGGAAAAGGGATTGTTGAATCATCAGGGAGATATTTTCTGGCCGGAGCTGAAGCCGGAATATGAAAAGTTACCCCGATTAAGCGGCCCGGCTACGGATACGGCGACCGTTATGGTCCAGTTCCACGACCTGAACCAGATGTTCAGGCAGGCCGATCTGACGATAAAGGGGCTTAATCTCGAAGCGCGTGGTGCCTGGACGCTGATTCTTGATAATGGCATCCGGGTTGTAGTTGGAAGAGAAAATATAAATGAGCGCCTGCAGCGCTTTTTACGCATTTATCGCCGTGAGCTGTCTGCTCAGGCTGAGCGCATTGAGCAGGTAGATATCCGCTATTTCAATGGCGTTGCGGTAAAATGGCGCCCGGAAGCGGAAGAAGATAACACAGGTTGACAGAGATATGGGTTCAACGACAAATAGCAATATGATAGTAGCGCTGGATATAGGTACATCCAAGGTGGTTTGCCTCGTTGCCGAGGTGACGCTGGACGGCGCAATTGAGGTTGTCGGCATCGGTTCTCATCCCTCCCGTGGATTGAAGCGCGGGGTTGTCGTCAATATCGAATCAACCGTCAGCTCCATTCAGCGGGCTGTTGAAGAAGCCGAGCTGATGGCGGGCTGTAAGATTCATTCCGTCACAGTCGGCATTGCCGGCAGCCATATCAGTAGCCTGAACTCCCACGGCATAGTGGCTGTACGGGAGCGGGAAGTAACGGACTACGACCTTGAACGGGTGATTGACGCTGCCCGGGCGGTGGCTATCCCGGCTGATCAGAAAATTCTACACATTCTGCCGCAGGAATATGTAATCGATAACCAGGACAGCATCAAGGAACCGCTGGGGATGTCCGGCGTGCGCCTGGAAGCCAAGGTGCATCTGGTAACCGGCGCGATCAATGCTGTGCAGAATATCGAAAAGTGCATTCGTCGCTGCGGACTGGATGTCGATGACGTGGTCCTGGAACAGCTGGCATCAAGCTATGCGGTGCTGACGGATGACGAAAAGGAACTCGGTGTCTGCATGGTCGATATCGGCGGTGGCACCACTGATATCGCGGTATTTACCGGTGGTTCCATCCGCCATACGGCGGTGATACCTATTGCCGGTGATCAGGTGACTAACGATATTGCGATGGCTCTGCGCACGCCAACCCAGCATGCCGAAGAGATCAAGATCAAGTACGCCTGTGCGCTGGGACAGCTGGCCAGTGCCGATGAAACGATTAAGGTACCGAGTGTGGGGGATCGTCCTCCGCGGGATCTTTCACGTGCAGCGCTGGCCGAAGTGGTCGAACCCCGTTACGATGAACTGTTTACACTGATTCAGGCCGAGTTACGCCGCAGTGGTTTCGACGATCTGGTTGCTGCCGGCATTGTACTGACCGGCGGGACTTCATCCATGGAAGGCGCCGTGGAACTGGCAGAGGAAATTTTCCATATGCCGGTAAGGCTGTCGCGACCTCACGGCCTTCGGGGAATGGACGACATTCTTGAAAGCCCTATCTTCGCAACCGGCGTTGGCTTACTGCAATATGCAGGACAGAATCAGGAACGTAGTTTTGAGTCCGCGCGACCTGCCCAGCAGGACGCACCCGAACCGATTTTAGAACCTGTGCCCCAGATCAGTCTGCTGGAACGCATGAAATCCTGGTTCCAGGGTAATTTTTAACGCCATCTTGCATTAATCGCTTGATGTTGCTGATGACAGAATTATGATAGCGCCGGAAGGTAGTGGCAGGCGCACAAATGGAGGCTTGGCAGATGTTTGAATTATTAGATAACTTACCGCAAAACGCGGTCATTAAAGTAGTAGGTGTCGGTGGCGGCGGTGGTAATGCTGTCCAGCATATGGTGAGCACCGAGGTTGAAGGTGTTGAGTTTATCTGTGCTAACACTGATGCTCAGGCCCTTAACAATATGGCTGCCCGCACCGTGCTGCAGATCGGTGGTGAACTCACTAAAGGTCTGGGGGCGGGTGCAAATCCTGAAGTCGGCCGTCAGGCGGCCATGGAAGATCGTGAACGCATTACCGAGATGCTGCACGGTACCGATATGGTGTTTATCACTGCCGGTATGGGCGGGGGTACTGGTACTGGTGCTGCGCCTATCGTGGCTGAAGTCGCCAAAGAGATGGGTGTGCTGACCGTTGCGGTTGTCACTAAACCGTTTCCTTTTGAAGGCAAGAAGCGCTCGCTGATCGCCGAAGAGGGGATCAAATCTCTGCGTGAAAGCGTGGATTCCCTGATTATTATCCCGAATGCCAACCTGATGCAGGTTCTCGGGCGCAACTGCAGCCTGATGAATGCGTTTAATGCAGCGAACGACGTACTTCGCGGCGCGGTGCAGGGTATCTCTGACCTGATCACCCGTCCGGGTATGATCAACGTCGACTTTGCCGACGTCCGTACCGTGATGTCCGAAATGGGCATGGCGATGATGGGGACCGGCGTTGCCCGTGGTGAAGGACGCGCACTGGAAGCGGCTCAGGCCGCGATTAACAGTCCGTTGCTGGATAACATCGACCTGAAGGGCGCGAAAGGCGTACTGGTAAATATTACTGCAGGTATGGATCTGAGCCTGGGCGAATTCTCCGAAGTCGGTGATCTGGTGCATGAGTATGCGTCCGAGAATGCCACGGTTGTGGTGGGTACTGTATTTGACAGTGAACTTACTGACGAGCTCAAGGTCACAGTGGTGGCAACTGGTCTTGATAAGGCTCAGGAAGAAGTGCGGGTAGTCTCTTCCAATACGACCAAAAAGACCGATGGCAGCCTGGATTTTGAACAGATCGAACTGCCAACTGTCCTGCGTCGCCAGAAGGAAGATGCGCTGGCCGCACCGGAGACACACCCATCCCGTTCTTCAGATGCTGCAGCGCCAGCCGATAAAGAAGATGGAGACCTGGGATACCTTGATATTCCTACGTTTCTACGAAAGCAGGCGGATTGATTTCGCCTGCTCAAGTTGCTGTAAGAAACACAACTTTGGTATGATTGCCCGTTTGACGGCGCACCACTAACACGGCGATATATATGATCAGACAGCGAACACTAAAAAACAGTATCAAAGCTACCGGCATCGGCCTCCATACAGGTCAGAAAGTTTATCTGACATTAAAGCCTGCCCCGGTAGACAGCGGTATTGTTTTTCGTCGCGTCGATCTTGATCCTGTCGTTGAGATTGAGGCGCATGCACACAACGTGGTTGATACCACGCTCTCCACCAATCTGGCTAAAGATGGTGTGCGTGTTGCGACGGTTGAGCATCTCCTGTCAGCTATGGCTGGCCTCGGTATCGATAACGCGGTTATTGAACTGAGCTCGGAAGAAGTGCCAATCATGGATGGCAGTTCTGCTCCCTTTGTATTCCTGATTCAGTCTGCAGGGATTCATGAGCAGGATGCAGCGAAAAAATTTATCCGTATAAAGCGTGAAGTAACCGTTAAGGTTGATGATAAGTCTGCGACTTTCCGTCCGTTTCACGGCTTTAAGGTCGGCTTTAAAATCGACTTTGAACATCCAGCGTTCGAAGGCCGTAATATGGAAGCCTGTCTGGATTTCTCCAGCACCTCATTTGTAAAAGAGGTGAGCCGTGCCCGTACCTTCGGCTTTATGCGGGATATCGAATACCTGCGTTCCCAGAATCTGGTGCTGGGTGGTAGTTTCGAGAATGCGATCGTTGTTGACGACTACCGAATTCTGAATGAAGACGGTCTGCGTTACGAAGATGAGTTTGTTAAGCACAAAGTGCTTGATGCCGTGGGCGATCTCTACCTGCTGGGCAAAAGCCTGGTCGGTGAATTCTTCGGGCACAAGTCAGGTCACTACTTGAATAACCTGCTGCTTCGCGAGCTGCTGGCTCAGGAAGATGCCTGGGAGGTTGTGACTTATGAGGATCAGGACGCAGAAGCGCCGATCTCCTATCAAAAGCCGGTGCTGGCGGTAGGATAAAAAGGAAAGCCGAGCCTCCGGGTTCGGCTTTTTTATGCCCTTAGCCCGCCTTGTCCGTGGCTTTCTGTTTGACTAAGTCTGTGTCGACTAGCCGTCATCCCCAGGGGCGGGCTTTTCGCCGGGGCTCTAGGCATTTAGTCACATCCTTTTGATTTAATACATAAATATACGTCCTTGAGATTCTATTCTTCGCCCCAATAAAGGTAGAATGAATCACTTCCGCGCTATGTGGAAAGGAACCCGATATTAACTAGCTGAAAGTGCAAGCATGCTGACCTCTCTGTTCAAAAAGATATTCGGAAGTAAGAACGATCGTGAACTCAAGCGGATGGGACGTCTGGTTAAACAGATCAACGCCTTCGAGCCTGAGTTGGAAAAACTATCTGATGCTGAACTGAAGGCTAAAACTGAAGAGTTTCGCCAGCGTCTTAAGGATGGCGCGACGCTGGATCAGCTGTTGCCGGAAGCCTTTGCCGTAGTGCGAGAGGCCTCCAAGCGTGTGATGGGTATGCGTCACTTTGATGTACAGCTTATCGGTGGCCTGACGCTGCATGAAGGTAAGGTCGCAGAGATGCGTACCGGTGAAGGTAAAACCCTGGTGGCCACACTGCCGTCTTACCTCAACGCCCTGAGCGAGAAGGGGGTTCACGTTGTCACAGTGAATGACTATCTGGCGCGGCGTGATGCTGACTGGATGCGCCCGTTGCATGAAGCTCTGGGGCTGACCGTAGGTGTTGCGGTATCGGGACAGGACCCTGCTACCAAGCGTGCAGCTTATGCCTGTGATATTACCTACGGCACAAACAACGAGTTCGGGTTCGATTACCTGCGCGACAACATGGCGTTTAGCCTGGATGAAAAAGTCCAGCGCGAGTTTAACTTTGCCATTGTCGATGAAGTGGATTCTATCCTGATCGACGAAGCGCGGACGCCGCTGATTATCTCCGGCCCTGCTGAAGACAGCTCCGCACTTTATGCAGCGATCAATACCCTGATTCCGGAACTGGAACGCTTTGATGGCGAGATAGACCCGAAAGATGAATCTCAGGTAATCGACCAGCACTTCGTGGTTGATGAGAAGAACAGAACGGTCGAACTGACCGAGGCTGGCCACCAGATGGTGGAAGAGATGTTTAACAGCCACGGCCTGCTGCAGGAAGGCGAAAGCCTGTACGCCCCTCAGAACCTGAACCTGCTGCATCATGTGCTGGCCGCGCTGCGTGCCCATCACCTTTATGTGCGTGACAAGGACTATATAGTTCAGGACAGTCAGGTTGTCATCGTTGATGAGCATACCGGCCGAATCATGCCGGGCCGCCGCTGGTCTGAAGGCCTGCATCAGGCCGTTGAGGCAAAAGAAGGTGTGACGATTCAGCAGGAAAGCCAGACTCTGGCCTCCACCACCTTCCAGAACTATTTCCGCCTCTACAATAACCTGTCAGGCATGACCGGTACCGCGGACACTGAAGCCTTCGAGCTGCGCCAGATCTACGGCCTCGATGTGGTGGTGATCCCAACCAATAAGCCCGTTGCCCGTAAAGATGCCAATGACCTGGTCTACCTGACCATGGACGAGAAATATCAGGCGATTATTAAAGAGATTCGTGGTTGTCAGGAGGCCAAACGCCCTGTTCTGGTGGGTACCGCTTCTGTTGAGTCTTCCGAGCTGATCTCGGCGTTGCTGAAGAAAGAGAAGATCGCTCACAATGTACTGAATGCCAAGAACCATGCCGGTGAAGCGACAGTTATCGCCGATGCGGGTCGCCCGGGAGCGGTTACTATTGCTACCAATATGGCCGGACGTGGTACTGATATTATGTTGGGGGGGAAGCTTGACGCTGAGTTAGCTGCACTGGGCGACGAGGCGACGCCAGAACAGATTGAAGCGGCAACAGCGGACTGGAAACAGCGTCAGGCAGCAGTCCTCGAAGCCGGCGGCCTGCATATCGTGGGTACCGAGCGCCATGAGTCACGTCGTATCGATAACCAGCTGCGTGGTCGAGCTGGTCGCCAGGGTGACCCGGGTTCATCCCGTTTCTTCCTGTGCCTTGAAGATGACCTGATGCGGATCTTCGCTTCTGACCGGGTGCGCCAGTTTATGCAGGCGCTGGGTATGGAGAAGGGCGAAGCAATTGAGCATAAGATGGTGACCAACGCGATCGAAAAGGCCCAGCGTAAGGTTGAAGGCCGTAACTTCGATATTCGTAAGGCACTGCTTGAGTACGATGACGTGGCAAACGACCAGCGTACGGTGATCTACGGACAGCGTAACGAGCTGATGGCCAGCGATGATATTTCCGAAACTGTAGTTGCCGTTCGGGAAGAGGTTGTCGATGCTGCGATCAGCGAGTATATCCCGCCACAGAGTCTGGAAGAGCAGTGGGATGTGCCGGGTCTGGAGAAGACCATGGAAGCTGAGTTTGGCCTGAAACTTCCGATCGCTCAGTGGTTGGAAGAAAACGATAACCTGCACGAAGAATCACTGCGTAAGAAGCTTCAGGATGAAGTGAACGCCTCTTACGCAGCTAAAGAGGAACAGGTGGGTGCGGAAACTATGCGCACCTTTGAGAAGCAGGTGATGTTGCAGGTACTGGACACCTTGTGGAAAGAACATCTGCAGAGCATGGATCATCTGCGTCAGGGTATTCATCTACGTGGCTATGCGCAGAAAAACCCGAAGCAGGAATACAAGCGTGAATCCTTTGAGCTGTTCCAGCAACTGCTGGAAAACATTAAGCGCGATGTCGTGCGTATCCTGTCTCATGTTCAGGTTCGCGAACCTGAAGACGTGGATGCTATGGAGCAGCAGCGACGAGAGCAGGCCGAGCGTCAGCAGATGAACTACCAGCATGAACAGAGCTCTGCCATGCAGCAGGATATGCAGCTGGAAGAGTCTGATGTCGCAGTAGAAACTGATGAAGCAGTCGAGACCTTTGTGCGTGATGAGCGTAAGGTCGGTCGTAATGAGCCTTGTCCTTGCGGATCGGGTAAAAAATATAAACAGTGTCATGGCAAGCTGAGCTGATATCTATATCGGCGATGCACCGGGCATCCGGTCACTGGCAGTCATGCCTGTGACTCGTAACACATAAACAAAGCAGCCCCGGCTGCTTTGTTTGTCTTTAGGAGAGATTGAAATGGCTGTTGGACCTGATACCTTGCAGCGGATGCTGCCTGTCGCGGGCTTTAAACTGGGCACGGCTTCGGCGGGAATTAAAACCCCAGGACGCCTGGACCTGGTGCTGATGGAGATTGCGGAAGATTCCACCGTTGCCGGTGTCTTCACTAAGAATGCTTTCTGTGCTGCCCCGGTGCAGATCTGCAAGCGTCACCTTGAGGTCGCATCTCCACGCTATCTGTTGGTGAATACCGGAAATGCCAATGCCGGTACCGGTCAGCAGGGCTATCAGGATGCGATACTGAGCTGCGAATCAGTGGCGGGCCTGACTGCTACTCAGGACGCTGAAGTTCTGCCATTTTCCACCGGCGTTATCGGTGAAAAACTGCCGGTTGAAAAGATTGTCGCGGCGCTGCCCCAGGCTCAGGCTGATCTGAAAGAAGCCGGCTGGGAACGTGCAGCCAGCGGTATTCTGACCACTGATACCCGACCTAAGGGCAGCAGTGTGCAGATTGAGTATCAGAGTCAGAGCATTACCCTCACCGGTATCTCTAAGGGCTCCGGTATGATCAAGCCAAATATGGCGACCATGCTGGGCTATGTAGCAACGGATGCGGCCATTGCCCAGCCTCTACTGCAGCAGCTACTGACGCAGGCTACTGATAAGTCTTTCAACCGCATCACTGTTGACAGTGATACCTCTACCAACGATTCCTGCATTCTGGTTGCTACCGGTCAGTCCGGGATCGAAGTATCCGCGCAGGAACCTGAACTGTTGCAGCTTTTCAGCAGCGCACTGGAAGAGCTGATGCAATATCTTGCCCATGCCATCGTGCGTGATGGCGAAGGGGCGACTAAATTTGTCACTGTTCAGGTTGATGAGGCTGCAACTCAGGACGAGGCACTGGCGGTCGCGTTTGATATCGCTCACTCCCCGCTGGTTAAAACCGCACTGTTTGCTTCCGATCCGAACTGGGGGCGTATTCTGGCAGTAGTCGGACGCGCAGGTGTGGAAAATCTGGATATCGATGCGCTGGAGATTTACCTAGGCGATGTGCGTATTGTTTCTGCCGGTGGCCGCGATGCAAATTACACCGAAGAGGCAGGTCAGGCCGTCATGGACCAGGAAGAGATCTGCATCCGGGTTGTATTACACCGTGGTGAAGTGTCAGAAACCGTCTGGACCACCGACCTGTCGCAGGAGTATGTCAGCATCAACGCGGATTACCGTAGTTAAGATGTCAGTTGCTAAGAAAATCGTGCATGTAGCTGCTGCCGTGATCGTTGATGATCACGGCAGGATTCTCCTGGCGAAGCGCCCTGATGATAAGCATCAGGGCGGTCTCTGGGAGTTTCCGGGTGGTAAGGTGGAGTCCGGTGAGCCGGTTTCCTCCGCTTTGCTCAGAGAGTTGGATGAGGAGCTGGGCATCACCGTCATGGCGTCTTTTCCCCTGATTAAGGTTCCGTACCACTATCCGGATAAGTCGGTGTTGCTGGACGTCTATAAGGTGACGGCCTTTACCGGCGAAGCCTATGGTCGGGAAGGTCAGCAGGTACGCTGGGTTGAGCCAGCGGATCTGGATGACTATCAGTTTCCGGCGGCTAACCGGCCGATCGTCAATGCTGCATTGTTACCACAGCGTTTATTGATTACTGGCACCGCTGAACCTCAGGAGTATGTTGAGAAGGTCGCACAGGCGGTCAATCGCGGGGCTGAAGGCGTGATGTTTCGGGCTAATGCGCTTGATGACGCTTCCTTCGCGGAGCTGGCCGCCGTATTGCAGACCGGTTTCACACAGGCGCGTTTTCTGACCCTGAACTGTTCCATTGAGATGGCTGAAAAGCTGCGTGCTGATGCGCTTCACCTTAATCGACACCGTTTGCAGGAATTACAGGATCGCAAGCAGTTTAGCGGTCGCTGGCTCAGTGCTTCCTGCCACAGTCGTGAAGAGCTGCAGATGGCGGTGGAGAAGGGTGTGGATTTTATTTTGCTGTCACCGGTAAAGGAAACCTCCAGTCATCCGGGAGATGCTGGTATGGGCTGGGATCGGTTTGCCGATCTGCTGGCTGAATGCCCAGTACCGGTTTTTGCGTTGGGTGGAATGGGAGAGGAGGATCTGGCTCTGGCGTCCAATGCCGGAGCCCAGGGGATTGCCGCTATCAGTGCGTGGTGGGCGTAAATTCCTGCTCTGAGAGGTCATCTCCGGAGCTGAAGTCATTGGCATCAGCGGGAGTGTTGATCTGATACTCCTCGTTGGCCCAGGCGCCTAGATCGATCTGTTTGCAGCGTTCGCTGCAGAAGGGGCGGAATGGACTATTACTGTTCCATTCCATCTTTTTTCCGCATTGCGGACAATTCAGTTTAACTTTACTCATTTCTGATCTTCTCAACGGCTTTCAGAAGCCAGTTGCAACAGCTTCAGGTGCAACTGGTTAACGCTTTGCCTAAGATGATACAGATCTCCGCTGTTATCTAAAACCGAATCGGCTTTTTCCAGTCTCTGTTTGCGCGCCATCTGTGCAGCAATAATCGCCCGGACCTGCTGTTCGCTGTTCTGATCTCTGGACGTTGTCCTGCTGACCTGGATCTCCTCAGGCACATCAACCACGATGATATGGTCTACCAATAAGTGCTGGTCAGTTTCCAGCAGCAAAGGAGAAGCGAGGACGGTGTATTCCGATGCAGAACTCTGTAGTTGGGAGATAATACGTTCACGGATCAGGGGATGCAGCAACTGCTCAAGCCACTCACGCTCAGCTGGTTCTGCGAAAACCCTGGCGCGCAGGGCGGCTCGGTTGAGTTCGCCGGACTCAAGCAGTACCTCATTACCAAAGTGAGCCGCGATAGAATCCAGTGCTGATTCTCCGAGTTCGACCACTTCGCGCGCAACGATATCGGCATCGATAATATTGATGCCCAGGGATTCCAGCTGCTGAGATACCGCGCTTTTACCACTACCTATACCGCCGGTCAGGCCTACGATAAACATCAGTTAGAGTCCTATATACCGGAAATAAGCCTGGGTAATATCCTGTCCCCAGATCATCGCGATCCAGCCGGCAATAGCCAGATAAGGGCCAAATGGGATGGGCTTCTGCTGGTCATGGCGCTGAAACAGGATCATCGCGATACCAATAGCGGCACCAACCACGGAAGAGAGCAGTATAATCAGTGGCAGTTGATCGATACCAGCCCAGGCACCCAGTGCCGCCAGTAACTTAAAATCGCCATAACCCATACCTTCCTTGCCGGTGACCAGCTTAAACAGCCAGAAGATACTCCACAGGCTTAGATAGCCAGCCACAGCGCCGAATACCGCCAGATGCAGCGTGGTGAAAAGACCATAACTGTTTGCCAGCAGCCCCAGCCAGAGCAGCGGCAGGGTAATCCGGTCAGGCAGCAGCTGGTGATCGATATCGATTGCCGTCAGACAGATCAGCGCCCAGGTCAGCAGTGTCAGCGTAATGCTAATCTCGTTAAGGCCATAAGTGTAAACAATAAAGCCAACTAGCAGGGCGCTAATCAGCTCAACGATAGGGTAGCGAATTGAAATGCTTGTTTTACAGCCATTGCAGCGTCCCTTCTGCATCAGATAGCTGAACAGCGGAATATTCTCGTACCAGCGGATACTGTGCTGGCAATGGGGGCAGCTGGAACCCGGTACGATCAGATTATAGGGTGTTTGCTGGCTGGCATCAGTGTCATCCAGCTGTGCCTGCCACTCCCGCTGCATCATCACCGGAATGCGGTGGATAACAACGTTAAGGAAACTGCCGATAAGCAGGGCGAAAATAGTACTTAGGCTGATAGCCAGCCAGAGATTGTTTAGGAGAAATTCGAAATACATATATCAGTTCAGAGACTTCTTAGAATATTTGGTCTAAACGGCCGAGCCAAGCTGGAATATTGGTAAGTACATTGCTATTACCAGTCCGCCAACCAAAACGCCTAGTACCACCATAATTAAAGGTTCAAGCAGATCAGATAGGTTATCTACGGCATTGTCGACAGCTTCTTCATAAAAATCAGCTATTTTGGAGAGCATCATATCCAGAGAGCCGGCCTCTTCGCCTATGGCGATCATCTGGGTAGCCATATTGGGAAATACGCCAGTAATAACGGTTGCTGATTGTAGGGACTGACCGGTAGAAACGCCATTTTTTATCTGGAGAATGGCATTCCTATAAACAACATTTCCTGAAGCTCCAGCAGCTGAGTCTAGTGCATCGACTAATGGAACGCCTGCCGCAAAAGTGGTAGCAAGGGTTCTTGCAAAGCGCGCTATCGATGCTTGGTGTAATATGCTTCCAATTACAGGAACTTTTAACATAGTACGATCAACAGAATCGGCGAACTTCTGAGAGCGCTTTTTGGCTTTCGCAAACGCTAGTCCCGCTCCTATGGACGCAGCGAGTCCTATCAACCACCAGTCTTGGGCGAACTCAGATAGTTGCACAACTAGTCGTGTAAATGCGGGTAGGTCGGCTCCGAAACCTTTAAATATTGTCTCAAATTGAGGAACTACTTTGACCAGCAGTATTGCAGATACGAGGATGCCTACTACCAATACTGCCGCTGGGTAGGTCATCGCTTTCTTGATTTTTGCTTTCAGGCTTTCCAGCTTTTCCTTATAGGTTGCAATTCTGTCCAGCATGGTTTCAAGGGCACCAGAATGCTCGCCAGCCTGAACCAGGTTGCAAAACAGCGCATCAAAGTAGTCCGGATATTTGCTTAAAGCCTGTGAAAAATCACTACCGCCATTAACGTCATTGCGGATACCAAGAATCATTTCGCGTAGCTTATCCTTCTCTACGCCGTTGGCAACAATCTCCAGTCCTTGAAGCAGTGGCACGCCAGCCTTCATCATTGTCGACATCTGTCGGGTAAAAAAAGCGATATCAACCGGCTTAACAGCGGCCTTTTTCTTATCAAACAGGGTAAAGCTGCTTTCTCTGTGTACCTTCTTTGGAGTGATGCCTTGCTGTCGAAGTGCCGTTTTTGCCTTGGATATGCTGTCAGCACAAATGCGTCCCTTGCTATTATTACCGCTTTTATCCTTGCCTTCCCACAGAAATTGTAGTTGCTTTTTTTCTTTATTAGCCACAACGGTTTCCTTCAGGTTTTAATAACCCTGTTGATCTCTTCCAGACTGGTAATACCCTGAGCTACCTTGGCACGGGCGGAGTCACTCAGGGTTTTGAATCCCTCCTCCTGAGCGACTCGGAGTATATCCAGAGAGCTGCCATTACCCATAATGATCTCTGACAGGGCTTTAGTGATCTTCATCATCTCGTAGATGCCGACCCGTCCCTTATAGCCGCGATTGCATTTACTGCAACCGATACTATTGGCTTCAAAAAGCTGTAGATCTTTTACCTCATCCTGATTGAATCCCACCTCCAGTAGACTTTCCTTGGGGATGCTAGCTGCTACTTTGCAGCTATTGCAGAGGCGTCGGGCGAGGCGTTGGGCGATAATCAGTGAGACTGAGGATGCAATATTAAAAGCAGGTACCCCCATATTGCGCAAACGGGTCAGGGTTTCGGCGGCACTGTTGGTATGCAGCGTCGATAGCACCATATGACCGGTCTGGGCGGCTTTTATGGCGATCTCGGCCGTTTCCAGATCTCGGATCTCACCCACCATCACAATATCCGGGTCTTGGCGTAGGAAGGAGCGTAGGGCTTCGGCAAAGTTCAGGCCGACCTTAGGGTTTACATGTACCTGGTTGATACCGTCCAGATTGATCTCTACCGGGTCTTCGGCGGTGGAGATATTGCGCTCTTCGGTATTAAGGATATTCAGCCCGGTATAGAGGCTGACGGTTTTACCGCTACCGGTCGGGCCAGTAACCAGAATCATCCCCTGCGGTTTATGCAGGATATCCATATAGAGATCATGCTGTTCCTTATCGAAGCCTAGCGCTTCGATGCCCATTTTTGCACTGGATGGGTCAAGGATACGCAGTACGATCTTTTCCCCCCAAAGGGTAGGTAGAGTGTTGACACGGAAGTCGATTGCCCGGGTCTTGGATATCTTCATCTTGATACGGCCATCTTGAGGAACGCGGCGTTCTGATATATCCATTTGAGACATGACTTTTAAGCGTGCAGCTAGTCGGCCGGAAAGGTTAACCGGTGGTTTGGCGACTTCTTGCAGTATGCCGTCGATGCGGGAACGAATACGGTAGCTTTTCTCATAGGGCTCAAAATGGATATCCGACGCGCCGACCTTGATAGCATCCAGTAGCACTTTATTTACAAAGCGAACAATAGGGGCGTCATTAGCAGAATCAGACTCTTCATCTTCCTCCTTGCTGCCCCCCTGCAGGCTATCATCGATCTCCAGGTTATCAAGATCGGTATCTTCCAAGTCATCCAGTGCGCCTCCTTCCTGGGCTTCAAGGTACTGATCGATAATGCGATGCAGCTTGTCTTCCTCAACGATCACTGCTTCAGTGGTAATCCCGGACTGGAACTTAAATTCATCTAAGGCCTGGATATGGCTTGGGTCCGAAATAGCAACAAAGAGGCGGTTCTCACGCTTAATCAAAGGCAGGGCGCGATGCTTAAGAATCAGCTTCTCATCGATTAGTCCACGGCTGAGGGAATCCAGATTAATAGCATCCAGATCAAGTAGTGGTATGCCAAATTCATCAGCGGCTGCGGCCGCCGCACGGGCGGCACTGACAAGGCGCTGTTCAATGATATAGCTGATAAAGGTTTGCTGATTTTGTCGAGCGCTTTGCGCGGCCTCTGCGGCGACCTCTGTAGAGAATATTCCTTCATTAACCAGCCTCTTGGCCAGCCCACTCAGCGGTTGGAATGACTGCACTTCTGCTCCCTGTATGATCTGTCTGATGATTTGGGTCAAAGTTAAAATAGCATTTGTACAATTGTTTGAAAATGCGGTTATACTGCTAGGCGGTTGGTATCGCGACTGGGGACCAGTAGGACACTGGAGTGATGGCAACTTCAAATACTTAGGGATCTTTTGCTGGAGAACTATCAATGAAAACCGTAGAAAAAAATCAAAAGGGTTTTACCCTGATTGAATTGATGATTGTGGTAGCGATCATCGGTATTCTGGCAGCAATTGCGCTGCCTGCATATCAAGGCTATATCGCACGGGCAAATGGCTCTCAGGCTGTATCTGCGCTGTCTCAATCTAAAGCACTGGTTTCTGAAAACTGGTCTTTAGGTAACGGCGCGTGTACTAATGTAGATACCGGAGCCGGTGGTGACAATAATGGTTGTACAGTACCTGAGGGCGGTGGCGCAGTGCTTGTTAGCGCAAGCTTCGGCGACGGAAGTGCCGCAACAACTGCTACATTGACTGCTACATTCCCTAATGGTTCGGGTACTATCGCGTGGGCTTGTACCGTTAGTAATGCTCTGGCAGCTAATCAAAACTGTACAGCAGCAGCAGAGTAATTGTCAGTGACGCTGTTACATATATAGTACGTTACAGATAACTTAGAACAGCGTTATTTCATTGAAACCGGATATGGGAATTGATTCCTATTTCCGGTTTTTTGTGGTTGATAGATCTTCGAAAGAGTCAGCTATAAGCATAATCTCGCTACAGTGGTAATCATTTGGTGATCGGTTATCATGAAGCTTCTTATGAATGGAAGTACGCTAATTTATGAAACGCACACTTATTATCCTTCTGGTTGCTGCCTGCGTTGGCATAACGATTTACCTTAATAAAAGTAGTGACCAACTTAGCTTGTCGACAAAAAGTGAAGTTGAAAAATCGGTGCTTGGATTACCTACTTTTCCTGCCCGCCCAGTCTGGTGGCAAAACGATTCTGTACTTGCTGTTGGCGTAGTAAAAAAGTCCGATAACCACGACCAAGATGCAGTCACTGTTTGTAAGATTGCTAAAGAGCATGGTGTAACTGATCTGTTGGTAGAGATCTACGATATCGTGGAGATCCAGCAGAACGATAACTGGACCCGGATTGGTAGCGCTAATTGCGCAGCGATGGCCCAATAGATTGGGTCTCAGGCAGTTCAGATACTAAAAAGGCGCTTCGATAAGCGCCTTTTTAGTATCTGTAGGTCAGGTAATACCAATCAACTCTCAATCAATCGCATAGAAAGATCCACGGCCTGCACATGCTTGGTCAGGGCGCCAATCGAGATGTAATCCACACCTGTTTCGGCGATGCTTAGCAGTGTTTCGTCTGTCACGCCGCCGGAGGCTTCCAGTTTGGCTTTACCGGCTACTTCTTCGACGGCGTGGCGCATGTCGGCCAGGCTGAAGTTATCCAGCATAATGATGTCGGCACCGGCATTCAGGGCGGCACGCATCTCTTCCAGGCTTTCTACTTCGATCTCTACCGGTTTGCCGGGTTCGTTGGCTTTAGCGGTGCTGACAGCCTGTTCGATACCGCCACAGGCCATGATGTGGTTTTCTTTGATCAGGAAGGCGTCGTAGAGGCCGATACGGTGGTTGAAGCAGCCGCCGCAGGTCACGGCATATTTCTGGGCGTTACGCAGGTTAGGCAAGGTCTTGCGGGTGTCGAGTAGCTTAACATTGGTGCTGGCGACCATCGCGGCATAGCGGGCGCTTTCAGTGGCTGTGCCGGAGAGGGTCTGCAGGAAGTTCAGGGCGGCGCGCTCAGCGGTGAGTAGGCTGCGGGCGGCACCTTTGGCTATAAACAGTACCTGATCTCGCTCGACTGTGTCGCCATCGGCAACCTGCCACTCTACGATCATCTCCGGATCTACCTGCTTGAAGACTTCGTTGACCCAGTCGACACCACAAATCACTGCTTGCTGGCGACTGATAACACGGGCTACGGCCTGGTTCTCAGCCGGGATCAGCTGGGCAGTGATATCGCCGTCTCCGATATCCTCTTCGAGTGAGTTGCGTACGGTGGTGGCAATATTATGTTTCAGATCGTATTGGGTCAGCATGGTATCAGGTTGTCCGTCCGGGTCTGCAGGGTTGCTATGCGTTTATGCCGGGTGCTCCATAAAACGGTGTTGGGAGCCTGTAGCGGCGCACTGCCAAAGCTAATTCGATGATAAGATGGCGCTTATTCTAGCGAAATTGCCTATGGGCTGATAGAGATGAAGTCAGAGAGATGAGCACTAAGTTTCAGGTTGTAGATGGCTGGGTTCGGGGAGCTCGTTGTTGTGAGTCTCCTAACTTTAACCAGCGGCCGCTGCAGGGCGATATCAGTTTGCTGGTGATCCATAATATCAGCCTTCCGCCGGGGCAGTTTGCCGGCGACGATGTCGAACGTTTCTTCTGCAACCAGCTCGATTTTGACAGCCATCCGTTCTATCAGGAAATTCGAGGTGTTGAGGTGTCGGCACATCTGTTTATCCGCCGTGATGGCGAACTGGTTCAGTTTGTCTCGCTGGACAACAGGGCCTGGCACGCCGGGATGTCAGAGTTTGAGGGCCGTGATCAGTGCAATGATTTCTCGATTGGGATCGAGCTGGAAGGAACTGACAGTCAGTCCTATACAGATCAGCAGTATCAGGTGTTGTCAGTGCTAACCCAGGCAATACAGCATGCATATCCGGAAATCTCGGCTGAGCGTATCACAGGCCATTCGGATATCGCTCCGGGACGAAAGACTGATCCGGGCGAGGCGTTTGACTGGTTACGCTACCGTTCATCACTGAAGTAGATGTCACGGTGTCGGGCGGCTATAAGCAATAATTGTTTTCATTTATAATTTCCTTCCCCTTTTTTGTCTGTGTGAGCTGAACCGATGTCGCTACTGCTGGAAGTTGAAGGTCTGAGCTGTGCCTATCAGGACCATATCATTACCCGTGATATCAGTTTTTCAGTAGCGCCGGGACAGATCGCCTGTTTGCTGGGCCCCAGTGGCTGTGGTAAGACCACGGTGTTGCGGGCGATTGCCGGCTTTGCGCCGGTACGCCAGGGGACTATTGCGCTGGGCGGGCAGATTATCTCCTCTGAGGCAGCGACACTGGCGCCGGAGAAGCGCCAGATGGGCATGGTCTTTCAGGACTATGCGCTGTTTCCCCATCTGAGTGTGGCGGACAATATAGCGTTTGGCCTGAATGGAGTCAGTGCAGCCGAGAAACGCAGTCGGGCAGCCGAGATGCTGAAGCTGGTGCGCTTACCTGATCTGTCAGACCGATATCCCCATGAGCTATCCGGCGGCCAGCAGCAACGTGTGGCGCTGGCACGGGCGCTGGCACCGAAACCGAAGTTATTGTTGATGGATGAGCCGTTCTCGAACCTGGATACCGACCTGCGCCAGCAGTTGTCGCTGGAGGTGCGGGATATCCTGAAGCAGCAGAAGATCGCCGCAATTGTGGTTACCCATGACCAGCAGGAAGCTTTCACCATCGGGGATCAGGTCGGTATTCTCGCCGAAGGTACCCTACAGCAATGGGCACCGCCTCAGGTGCTTTACAACACGCCGATCAATGCGATGGTGGCAGGTTTTGTTGGTAAGGGCGAGTTATTCCGCGGCCAGTGCCTGACGGAAACCCGGGTTGAAACCGAACTGGGTGTACTGGAATTCGCCGAGCCTTTCTGCCTGCCGGTTGGTAAACAGGTTGATCTGTTTATCCGTCCCGGCGATCTGCGTCCTGTGACGGGTGGAGCTGGGGCGGTGGTGCAGTGCAGTGAGTTCCTCGGAGAATCAATTCGTTACTGGCTGCGCCTGGATAATGGTCGTAAGGTTGAGTCGCTCTGCTTCGAGTCCTCGGCCCTGAGTGATGGCGAGCAGGTCGGCGTGCGGGTCGCGGTACATCGGCCAATCGTCTTTGAAGTAGAATGATCCAGTTTTGCGTTGATTAAGAAAGCCGGTATTGCCGGCTTTTTTTGTCTCTTTGGAAAGTGCTGCCGACTAGTTTGCCGATCGGGTAGATGAGATTGTACGGGTCAGCAGGATCACCGGAATAATCCCCACGGCAACGATCAACAGTGCTGCCAGCGCACTCTCTTCCAGCATCTCGTCTGAAGCAAACTGATAGACATAGGTTGCCAGCGTGTCGTAGTTAAAGGGGCGCAGGATCAAGGTGGCTGGCAGTTCTTTCATGCAATCGACAAAGACCACCAATGCAGCGGAGAGTATCCCGCCACGAATCAGAGGCAGGTGTACCTTGATCAATGTCTGCAAGGGTGTCAGTCCCAGTGAGCGTGAGGCCATATCCATACTTGGTGTGACTTTGTTCAGACTGGATTCGATAGCACCGGTCGATACCGCCAGAAAGCGGACCGAGTAGGCAAAGACGATGGCAAAGCTGGTACCACTGAGCAGCAGACCACTGGAGATATCAAAGTGGGCGCGCAGGAAGCTGTCGACACTGTTATCGAAGGCGGCCAGCGGGATAACAACTCCTACTGCCAGTACGGCACCGGGCATGGCATAACCCAGGCTGGAGAAGTTGCTGGCGGCCGTGAGCGAGCGACGCTGGTGCAGGCGCTTGCTGTAGGCCAGCAGCAGGGCGATCAGGATGGTTACCAGTGCAGCGGTGGCTGAGAGATAGAAGCTGTGGCTGGCGTAGGTGAGGAAATCCTCAGTCCAGAGCTGGTCCAGGTGGCGGCTGGCATAGGTCGCCAACAATGAGACTGGAATCAGGAAGCCTAGTAATACCGGCATGGCGCACAGCAGGGTGGCAACCCAGCCTTTGATACCGCTGAGCTGGAAGGTTTCAATCGCCTTATAGCGGTCGCTGGCGTGGAACTGTTTCTGGCGGCGACGGGCAAAGCGCTCCAGCACAATCAGAAGTACCACAAACATCATGGTCAGGCTGGCGATCTGGGCCGAGCCACCCAGGTTGCCCATATTGAGCCAGGTGTCATAGATGCCGGCACTCATGGTTTTGACCGCAAAGTAATCCACGGTGCCGAAATCGTTAATGGTCTCCATCGACACCAGTGCCAGTCCGACTGCGATGGCCGGACGGGCGATCGGCAGTGAGATCCGGAAGAAGCTGGTGGTCGGTGTGCAGCCCAGTAAACGGCTGGCATCGCGCAGGCTGTTACTTTGCTCGAGAAAAGAGGCACGCACCAGCAGGTAGATATAAGGGTAGAGCACCAGCGCCAGCATCAGAGTCGCGCCGCCTAATGTACGGATGTCCGGAAACCAGTAGTCACGTGCACTGCTCCAGCCAAACAGCTCGCGCAGGAAGATCTGCACCGGGCCGGAATACTCCAGCAGGTCGGTATAGACGTAGGCGATCACATAGGCAGGGACTGCGAAGGGCAGCATTAGGGCCCATTCAAAGATTCGCTTGCCGGGAAAGCTGCACATGGTCACCAGCCAGGCAGAAAGCACGCCCATACTGATTGCCAGTACACCGACCCCGGTAATCAGCATCAGGGTGCTGCTGATATAGACCGGCAGTACCGTATCGACCAGATGGCCCCAGATATTTTCGGTGGGGAAGAGGGCGAGGTAGAACACAGACAACACTGGCAAGGCTACCAGGGACGCAACCAGCCAGGTTGAACCGTACCAGTGGATCAGGCTGTCGCCTTTTTCACTCTGATCCATCGGACTACTGCCTAGTGTGCTGGTAGATGTTGTCAAAACCGCGTACCTCAATAACGACGAAAACGGTAGCCGCGAAGCGGACTACCGTTACTGACAAACTAATGGCCTTGCCGGGTAGGGCGAGGTTAGTTGTCGAACTGTACCTGATCAGCCAGTTTGGCTGCTGCCGAGCGCAGTGATGCGATCTGCTTCAGGCTGATATCATCTTCTTTAAATTCGCCCATATGCTCCTTAATCAACGGGGAGCGTTCGGTGTTCGGGCGGACTGGGAATTCGAAGTTAACCTCGGCATAGAGACGCTGGGCTTTTTCGCTGCTGAGGAACTCAATCAGCTTAATCGCCGCTTCTTTATGCGGTGCATAGCGGGTAACACCGGCACCGGAGATATTCATATGGGCACCGCGATCGGTCTGGTTCGGGAAGATCAGGTTGACGGATTCAGCCCATTTGATCTGCTCTGGCTTCTTCTCATTGGTAATCATCTTGCCGAAGTAGTAGGAGTTACCCAGAGCCAGGTCACAGACCCCTTCGTTGATCGCTTTTACCTGAGCCCGGTCGTTACCCTGAGGGCGGCGCGCCAGGTTCTCTTTCAGCGCCAGGGTCCATTGCTTGGCCTCGGCTTCGCCATGGTGGGCGATCATAGAACCAAACAGGGACAGGTTATAGGTGTGCTTGCCACTGCGGGTACAGATACGGCCCTTCCACTTCGGATCGGCCAGGTCTTCGTAGCGACTGATTTCGCCCGCTTTTACCCGCTCTTTGGAGGCGTAGATAATACGTGAACGGGAGGTTAGTCCATACCAGCGGTTCTCCGGATCACGGTATTTGGCCGGGATATTCGCTGCCAGGGTATCGCTGCTGATGGATTGCAGCAGGCCGCGCTCGGATGCATCATACAGCGGTCCTATATCGGAGGTCAGCAGGATATCGGCCGGTGAGTTCTTGCCTTCATGCTTCAGGCGCTCCAGCAGGCCTTTCTTGGAGAAGACCACATTGGCTTTAATGCCGGTCTCTTCGGTAAAGGCATTGAGCAGGGGCTTGATCAGGAAAGCCTGACGGAATGAGTAGATGTTAACTTCATCGGCTGCCTGAGCTACAGGCGCGAGGGTTGCCGCGGTGAGGCTGAGGGCCAGCAGGGCGTTCTTAGCGTATCGCATCATAGTTACAACATTCCGAAGCAGGTTTACAAAGAGTAATGCGAATAATTCTTGTTTGTTCTCAGGCTAAAGTCAATCTTTTCTGAGTTTTATTCTCAATTGCGTTTGCATCATTGATAGAGGTCAAACGAGTCAATAAGCCTGTCATCAGATCAGTGGGAATAGCCGCGCCAGCAGCACAGGCACTGCATTTTCAACCCGCAGGATACGCTGACCAATATGGATCGATGCAAACCCTGCGGCATTGAGCTTCTCGACTTCGTAGGGGATAAAGCCACCCTCAGGGCCGATCGCCAGTGTGGTGTGTTGATCCGATGGTGGCGGGCAGGCCGATGCCCCGTAAGGGTGGGCAATCAGGGCGCGAGTATCAGCGGCAATATCCGGCAGCTCATCCTCGACAAAAGGCTTGAAGCGCTTACGCAGATGAACTTCGGGTATCAGGGTATCGCCAGCCTGTTCCAGTCCCAGCAGCAGCTGCTCTTCGATCGCCCCGGGTTGCAATAAGGGTGTCGACCAGTAGCTTTTATCGACCCGATAGGAGTTGATCAGGTAGATCTGTTTGACGCCCATGGCGGTGATGGTTTGCAGGGTGCGCTTAAGCATCTTGGGACGCGGCAGGGCTAACAGTAATGTCGCAGGTAGCGGTGCGGGAGGCTGTCTCTCCAGCGCGACCTCCAGCGTCACCTGTTGATCGCCGATTGCGGTGACAGTGGCGGTACCGGTCTCGCCGTTCAGCCGGCCAACCCGGAGCTGCTCACCGACTTCGGGCTTATGCACCAGGCTGATATGGGTATAGCGACGGTCACTGAGTCGGGCCGTCGTCGGGGCGATAAAGTCGGCGTCAAACAGCAGGATCAGATTCATATTGCAGCCCGGTGAGAAAAGGGCGTCATTGTAGATCAGAGTTGTGCCAGGGGCGAGGTTGACAGGGGCTGTTTATCAGGACAACAGTCTGTTCGTCTTAGATGAATACAGGTAGCGCTGAAAAGCAGTTAAAATTGACCTGTTCCCTCCTTTCAATCACAAGTGCTTTAGCCATGTTGCTATGAAATGCAGCGCGCTGACAGAGACTCCCTATGCCCGTAAAAACTGATCTGTTAAAGGATTCGATTGGCTCCGTGCTGGTTCGAATGACCCTGCCGATGATGATGGGGATAGTCAGCCTGATGCTGTTCAATATTGCTGATGTCTATTTTGTCGGGCAGCTGGGTACTGCACCACTGGCGGCGCTTGGCTTTACCTTTCCGGTGACGTTCAGTGTGGTCAGTCTGGCGATCGGCCTGGGCATCGGTACCTCGGCGACACTGGCAAAGCTGATTGGTAGTGGTGATCAGGCTCAGGCCAGCTCTCTGTCCAGTGATAATCTGTTATTGGCGGCACTGCTGACACTGCTAATCGCCGCAGGAATGCAATTGCTCAGTGCTCCGCTGTTCACCCTGATGGGAGCGCCGTCCACGTTGTTGGTTACGATTCAGGAATATATGTCAATTTGGCTCTTGGGAGCGGTGTTCCTGGTGGTCAATATGGTGGCAAACAGTTCCATGCGAGCCAGCGGTGATACGAAAACGCCGGCGAAGATAATGGCATTCTCCTCTGTGCTTAACCTGATACTTGATCCGTTACTAATTTTCGGCTGGGGGCCGGTACCGGCGCTGGGCATACAGGGGGCGGCGATAGCCAGTGTCATTGCCTGGGGGATTACCACGCTGATGGCCCTGCATATCCTCTACCATCACAAAAAGCTGCTGATCCTGCAGGCGCTGGAGCTGACGCGTCTGCGCCGTCACTGGCTGAAGGTGATGAAGATCGGTTTACCTGCGGCGCTTTCCAATATGATGACTCCGCTGGCCAGTGGTGTCCTGACAGCGGTTGTTGCCAGTTATGGCGCTGAGGCGGTCGCGGCCTTTGGGGTGGGCACCCGGCTGGAGTCTCTCTCGCTGCTGGCCTGCCTGGCGTTGTCTATGACTCTGCCGCCCTTTATCAGTCAGAACTATGGTGCTGGTCAGACGGCGCGTGTTGCCCGGGCATGGTTGCTGTCGGTGCGCTTTGCCCTGGTTCTGCAGGCCGTGATCTATCTGCTGCTGATATTGTCGGCGGGTACGGTCGCCCGTTTGTTTAGTGATCAGGCTGAGGTGCAGGAGCTGATTCGGCTCTGGATCTGGATTGTGCCGCTGGGCTTTGGTTTTCAGGCGGTGACCTTCCTTTCGGCTTCCAGCTTCAATGCTCTGCATCAGCCCATGCGGGCGATGCGGATCAGCGTGACCCGCCTGTTTCTGCTTTATGTTCCACTGGCCTGGCTGGGTGGTTACCTGGCCGGGTTGCAGGGCATGTTTATCGGCCTGGTGGTGGCGAATATGCTGACTGCAGCAGTGGCCGCCTTCTGGATCAGGCGCCACCTCAATCGCCTGGCGGATTCTGTCGCGACTCAGGAATCGTCATAAGTATCCACAAAGGCTGTCATTGATTGTTCATATCCCGTTTGTAGTCTGAACTGACCCGGCGATAGATCGAGATATCCGGCTGTCAAACTGATCTTAATGATCAGGGTCAGCAGAAATAGCGACCAAAGTTATATTATTTAACTGCGCTGTTGGTATTATGATCAGCTGAGGTCAAGGAACGTACCAATAAAAGATAACAACTACAAAAATACAATTCACAACATATACCTGAAGGGATGTGAATATGAGTCAGAAAATTGCTCTCGTAACAGGTGGTACCGGTGGTCTGGGTACTGCAATTTGTCGCTCGCTGGCTGATGCGGGCTTTAAGGTTGTTGCTGGCTATAACAGCGGCGGTAACCATGAGAAGGCTTTGGCCTGGCAAGAGCAACAGAAAAAGGATGGCTACGATATTCTGGTAGCCTATGGTGATGTGACGAATGCCGACTCTTGTGCCGAGTGTATTAACACGGTGGCTGAAGTTGCCGGCGGCGGCGTGGATATTCTGGTTAACAATGCCGGTATTACCCGCGATGGCCAGTTCAAGAAGATGAGCTGGGAGCAGTGGGACGAAGTCCTGAGTGCAAACCTGGATTCCATGTTCCATATGACCCGCCTGGTGATCAATGGCATGATCGACAAGGGCTGGGGCCGCGTGATCAATATCTCCTCTGTAAATGCCCAGAAAGGCCAGTTTGGTCAGTGTAACTACTCTGCTGCAAAAGCGGGTATCCACGGCTTTACTAAGGCTCTGGCGCAGGAAGTTGCCCGTAAGGGCGTGACAGTTAACACTGTATCTCCGGGCTATATCAAAACCGCTATGGTGGCTAAAATCGCTCAGGAAGTTCAGGATCAGATCTGTTCCGGTATTCCTGTTGGCCGCTTTGGTACCCCTGAAGAGATCGGTCGCACTGTATCCTTCCTGGTTGATGACCAGTCTGGCTACATCACCGGCGCGGACCTTTCCGTCAACGGTGGTCTGCATATGTCCTGATCTGCGGATCAGAACAAAAAAAGCCAGCGCTTGCGCTGGCTTTTTTATGTCTGCTCTATTGGTATCAGGCCACTGGCCTGGTCTGAAGTCGTGCCACCTCGGTGTTGACCGAGCCAGCCTTAAGGTTACTCCAGCTCGTTCAGCAGGCTGGTAAAGCGCTGTTCGAGGTCTTCAAAGCAGCTGCTGAACGCAGCGCATTGCCACTCGTATTCCAGTTTCTTTATCGCCGTCAAATCGGGCGATTCATCCTGCTGTGCCAGCGCCTGTTGCAGCCGCTGCATCTGATATTCCATTCGCAGGGCCTGATCTTCAATCGGGGAAGGTCGGTTAAGCGCGATTTCCAGCCGGATGCAAAGCTGTCTCAGCACCGGTTCCTGTTCGGCGACAGCTTGTTCCAGCTGTTCCGGAGCTTCGGCCAACTGGGCCAGCAGATTATAGCGCTGCTGCATCAGCGGGGCATAAGTCGCCGGCAAGGTATCAAGCTGTTGCTTTTCAGCATCCAGGCGGCTGTCCAGATCGCCGCTGTGGCCCTCAAGCAGGGCAGCTTCGATTTGCTGACACAGTTCGATTTTCTGCTCAAGCGTTCGGAATTCGCAACTCTGCAGGGAGGCCATGGCGCTCTCCTGCTGATCGATAAACGCGAGTGCGGCATCAAAGCGCTTGCTGAGCTGGTTATCGACTTCGTGGCCCTCTTTGCTCAGTTCGCCCAGCTGGCTTTTCGCCTGCAGCAGCTGCTGCTGCATCTGGGTCAGGCCGTGTGGGGTTTCCTGCAGGGTATCCAGCTGATCGCAGATGGCGTTAACCTGCTCGCGAACCGATTGTTTCTGATCCGAATGCTGGCGACGTTGCTGGTGGTAGAGGTCAAACAGCTGGTTGCAGTACTGGCGGAACTCAGACCAGAGTTTTCGTTCCTGGCTGTGGAAGGTGGCACCGGCCTGCTTCCACTGGTGCTGCAATTGCTTGGCTTCTTCGGTCGCCGCGGCCAGGTCTTCGCTGTCCAGCAATTGCCGGGCCTGCTCGACCAGCACCTGCTTGCTGTCACGGTTCTTTTCGCGAAACGCCTTGAAAGGGGTTTCCAGGCTTTGCAGTAGCTTATTAAAGCGCTCCTGCGCCTTTTTGCCCGGGGCGCGGTCCACCGGGCTGAAGTTACGCCACTCAGACTTTGCCACCTTAAGGATCTCTTCCAGGGCCTTCCAGTCAACCTGATCCCAGTCGATGCTGTTCAGGTAACCTTCAAGCTGCTGGCAGATCTCTTTACGGGCTGCAAGGTTGCGCTGGCGTAATTCACGCTGCTCGCTGAAATGATTCTCGCAGGGCTCGTAGGCGCGGTCAGATGCCGCTTTGAAGCGTTTCCAGAGCGTATGTGAGTGATGTGAGTCTGTGGAGTCCAGTTCACGCCACTGTTGCTGAAGCTGGCGGATGCGGTTGGCCCGCTGCGGCAGCAGCATCTCTGAGTCGATCAGTTGTTCCATCTCAGCACAAAGGGCTTCTTTCTTAGGCAGTACCGCGTAGCCCTGCCAGTCCTTCAGTTCCTGAAGCTGAGCCTGCAGCGATTTCACCCGGTTATCCAGCGCGCCACTGAGTCTGGCCGGCAGTTGCGGCTCGACCTGTTTGCGGATCTTGTCGGCGTTACGAATCTCACCGGCTTCGATGGCCAGAGACCACTCGGTCAGAAGCTGTTCAAGCTGTTGCTGCTGTTGTTTCTCGGCTTTTTTCAGTTCGGCCTGCTGTTGCTCCAGTCGGCCAATCAGTGCCTGCAGCTGTTTAAGAACCGAGGGCTGGGGAATCTGTGATGGCCAGTTCAGCTTGCTGTGCAGATTATTACAGCTTTTCAGCTGTTGCCGCAGGGCCTTAGGGCTGCTCTTGTCCGGGGCTGACTCGGACAGCAGTGCTTCCAGTGTCGGCTGCAGCTCTGTCAGTCGGGTTCTTGCTTCAAGGTTATTGCGGCAGTTGCTCAGCAGCTGGCTGACGGACTTGTCGCGGTTATCCAGCTCTTCTGCGCGCTGCTTCAGCGCTTTCAGCTGTGCAGTCTGCTGCTGCAGGTCGCTGGTCGGGTCGGTTGTTTCGGTCAGAAGTTGCCCGGCATCGTTGCACAGCTGTTGCTGTGCTTCTTTCAGGGCTTGTCGTTGCTGTTCCAGCTCGCGACTGGCAGCCTGCTGCGCCTGATAGCTGTCTACTTTTTGCTGGCTCAGCTCTCGGGCACGGGCGAATGTCTGTGCCTGCTCGGTGGTTGCATCGCCGGCCTGTTTGCCCCACTCCTGAATCAGTGCGTTCAGGCGGGCGGCGTATTGTGGATAATACTCAGACTGGCTCAGCTGTTCGATAGTGCTCAGCAGCTCCTGTCGGGCCTGCTGTTTGTCCTGTTGCAGCTTTTCAGCGTCGCGAAGTTGCTTCAGCTTGTCGCGCAGAATGCGATGAACACTTTTATCCTTGCCGCGCAGTTCTTTGCTGAGGCTTTCAAGCAACTCAGGGTTTTCAATCTTTTCGGCGGCTTTGCAGCGTAGCTGAACCTTATTGCTGTTCAGTAGCAGGGTGATCAGGTGTTCATCCTGATTGATCTGGTTGAGCGCGATCTCCTGCAGGCTGCTGTTATTGGCATGCAGGATAAAGCGGGTCAGGATGTCGGGCGAACTGATATTGCGAATCGCGTCCTGACGTTTGTCTTCGGTAATATCCGGACTCTTCAGGAGCAGGTCGCAGGTACGGGCAGCCGCGGTCTGGCGGTTCTCTTCAGTCTGGTCGTGGCGATAGACACGCAGTAGCAGATCCAGGCTTTCGAGACGCTCGATGGCGGCCTTACGAACCGGGGCGCTCTGATCTTCAAGGGCAATTCGTGAAATGATTTCGGTACGGTCGGGATCGCTGTCGCTCAGGCGAACGACGGCGCGAATACGCGCTTCAGGATTACTACTCTGCCACTTAGGTTTGAAGAACTGTTTCAATATAAACATAGGTACTAGCGCTGACGTCCTGCGATGGCTTTCAGGGTTTTAACCCTTTTAACTTATTGATATTGCAAGCCTAAACCCACTTTCCCCGGTGCTGCGCGTATTATTTTTATATCAGGCCGAATTGTAACATTTGAAGATTACGAAGTGGTGCTTACAGAACCACTATTCGACGGGGGCTGTAATCCTATTCAATCCAGCAATTAAGTCAATCTTGCAACATTTACGCTGAAGGTGTAGGCGCCAGATCACTCTGGCGGCCAGATCCAGCTCTTTGGCTCCGAATATGGGGCGATTATGCTGCTACTGCGGCGATAACGGCTGAGGCCGGCAGAGCAGGGCGGCGGCCGTTGGGCAGGGGCTCAGAAGCTTATATCGATATTTGCTATAGATAGCAGAAATCATACATTTAGCTGAATATTATTCAGCAGGTGTGAACTTCTACATCACCATCGACATAGACCCAGAAACCGTTTTCGCGACGAAAGTTGGACCTCTCGTGCAAAACGCCACTCTCATCACCGGCTTCATACCTGGCTTCAAACTCCACTACACCAGTGGCATCCTCTTTGTCGCCCCGATGCTTCTGGAGAATCTGCAGGCCCAGCCAGTTAGTGTATTTAACCTGTTCAGTAATGATCGCGGCGTCATCCGCGCTGCGCTTTTCAGGTGCCGTGGTCTGTATCAGGTAGTCGACTGCGCCCAGGGCAAAAGCGGTGTAACGTGAACGCATCAGCGCTTCAGCCGTCGGAGCTGGCATCTGTCCTTCGATTGCCGGTTCGCAGCAGAAGGCAAATGGCTTGGCTGATCCGCAGGGGCAGGTTTTGCTGGTGTCTAGGTTATGCAACATTGGTGATCCCTCAACCCTGAAATGTTAATCTGGTCACCTCGCAAGTATAACTGTTGTCTTCATCTATCCGCTAAGGGAAATTTATGGCTCAGGCCCCGCTTACCTTCTTCTGGCATGACTATGAAACGTCCGGAGCAGATCCGCGTCGTGATCGTCCGATGCAGTTTGCCGGCATCCGTACCGATGCTGATCTGAACATCATCGAAGAGCCGGTGATGTTCTACTGTAAACCGGCGGATGACCTGTTACCGCATCCGGACGCCTGTCTGATTACGGGCATCACGCCGCAGGATGCATTGCGTGAAGGGGTTAGCGAAGCGGAGTTTATCAGCCGGGTGCATCTGGAACTGGCGCGTCCGGGCACCTGTGGCGTCGGCTACAACAGTCTGCGCTTTGATGATGAAGTCACCCGAAACACCCTGTATCGAAATTTCTATGACCCTTATGCCCGGGAATGGCAAAACGGCTGCTCGCGCTGGGATATTATCGATATGATGCGGTTGACCCGTGCTTTACGTCCGGAAGGCATTCACTGGCCCACTTATGAGGACGGCACTCCCAGCCTGCGTCTTGAAGACCTGACCAAGGCGAATGGTATCGATCATGGCAATGCCCACGATGCCCTGTCGGATGTCTATGCCACGATTGAGATGGCGAAACTGGTACGGGATAAGCAGCCCAAGCTTTATGAGTATGTGCTGAATAACCGGGGTAAGCAGGCAATCGGCCGGATGATCGATGTGAGCACCTACAAACCGGTCTTACATGTGTCTTCGAGGTATCCTGCGGAGTGGGGTAATTGCGCCATCGTGGCACCTCTGGCCAATCACCCGACCAATCGCAATGGCGTGATCGTCTGGGACCTGCGGGAAGATCCGCGTGCCCTGCTGGATCTGCCGGTGGAGGAGATTCGTCGCCTGCTTTATACCGCGCGGGCTGATATGGCGGAGGGGGCTCCACGGATCGCCCTGAAGCAGCTGCATATCAACAAATGCCCGATCGTTGCACCGGCCGGGATGCTGAATACGGCGGAGGCACAGCGCCTCAATATCGACGGGGACATCTGTCGCACCCACCTGCAGATGCTGCGTGGCTCTGATGGCCTGCGGGAAAAGGTTGCTGAGGTCTTTAATGAAAACCGCTTTGAAGCCGATAATGATCCTGATCTGATGATCTACAGCGGCGGCTTTTTTGGCGACAGTGACCGGTCGGCTATGGAACGGATTCGAAATGCGTCGCCTGAAGAGCTGATGCAACTGGATCCGGGATTTCAGGATGCCCGGTTGGAAGAGATGCTGCTGCGCTATAAGGCACGTAACTTCCCGGCAACGCTGATTGACGAGGAGCGCGTGCAGTGGGAGGAATATCGTAAGCAGAAGCTACTGGAAGGTGGTGGTAACGGCTTCCTGACGTTTGCCAAGTACTACGAACGGCTGAATGAGCTCTATACTGACACTGATCTGAGCGCCAGGGACCGGACCATTCTGGAAGAGCTGGCGATCTATGCGGAATCAATCTATCCGATGGGAGATGAGTTTTACTGATGAAAGGCTCCGGTACCCTTTGCCTGATTCTGAGCTGTCTGAGCCCTGCGCTGTGGGCAGCTGATGCGGCGGATGAAGTACCGATTCCCTATCGTCTCACCTTGCCCGGACAGAGTGCCGAATATCGTCATGGTGCTATTGCTTATGAAGGGCTGAAGCGGGGCACCTTCGACCGTGAGGTGATGGATGAAATTCTGCCGCAGAAGATCCCTAAGAATCTGGCAACTCCGGTGGTGGTGCCTTACAAAGACCGGCCGAATGTGATCCGCACCAAAGAGGGCGAGCGAAAGATCAGGCTGACCGGAGAGGACAGGATCTTCAAGCAGATCGCTATCGATGTAATCAAGTCTCGCTGTATCCTGCTGGGCGACTGCCCGGAGGAGAAGAAGCCGGAGATGCCGCCGCGTATCGAGTTACCGATTCGGCTGCGCTAGCCTTATCGGGATTGCGGACATTAAAAAACCTGCCAGCTGGCAGGTTTTTTAATGTCCGGATCGGGTGCCGCAGCGAATCTGCCGGAGGCTCAGGCTTCCGGCATAAACTCGCCGGCGACTTTCAGGGCCTGAATATCGGCATCGCAGCGTCTGGCGATCTCTTGCTGGTCGGCCTCCGCCAGGTGTTTGTTACCGAAACTGCGAACCGTGAGCCGGCGCTGATCCATCTCGCGGAAGCTACGCTTGATATCGGCCAGCGACAGGGCCTGGACGGCTGCCGCCAGCTCTTCCCGGCTATTGAAGTTAGCCTGGTCGCGGTCGATTTCACGCCAGTAGCGTGCAGAGCGTTCGGTAAGGGTGTTCTCCCGCTTCATCACACGTGAAACCACACTCTGTTTGTAGCGCTCAAGCTGCTGCTCATCCAGCTCGTCCAGCTGAGCCTGCATACCGCTGATAAAGCCGTTGATGTGTTTTTCCAGCTCGGTTGGCGCGGCTACCGGAGACTGGACAACAAAGGCCAGTCCCGGAGCACGGCGCAGCTGAAGAGGTGTTTCGAAGACAACGTAGCCCAGCTGTTTTTCAGTGCGCAGGCGGTTATAGAACGGAGAGGCCATCAGTTCGCTCAGCAGCGCGTATTTGGCACGGGTATCGAGACTGGTATCATCGCCCTGGAAATAGACGCTGATGGCGGAGTCGTTGTGATCAACCTCCAGTGTCTGGACCAGGTTACGGGCTTTCTGCAAGCGGACGACCGGGGTCTCTTCTGCGCGGGCCGGACGGGCGCCCTCAAACAATGTGCCTGAAACCACCTGGGCCAGCTCGACCGCATCCTGCTGCTGCAGGTTGCCATGTGCCAGCAGGCGCAGCTCGGTCTCTGCCAGCAGCTGTGGTACGAAGGCTTTAAGGTCTTCCAGTGTCAGGTTTTCGGCGACGCTTAGCTTATCTTCCTCAGACCATTCCGGCAGCAGCAGCTGGAAAATCTCATTAATGGTCTGATTGTAGGGTTTGTCGCGCCGACTGTTTTTCAGGCTGCGGATATATTGCTGGCGGATGTCGGCAAAGCGCTGTTGATCAAACTCGGGCTGCTTAAGGCCGCTGATCACGTCTTGCAGCAGTCGATCGAGCTTATCGTTATAGCCAGAGATACGCACACTGAAACCGCGCAGGTGAGGGTAGATCTTACTGCTCAGCCCTGCCACATAGGCATCATAGAGCGTTTCGTTAAGCTGTTCCTGTACCATGCGGGTGTATAGCGAGGTCAGTGCCGCGTTTCTGGCGCTGGCATTGGCCTGCCTGGTCATCACGGTAAAGAAGAAATCGGCCTTCGGAATCTTGTAGGTGCTGTCCTGCTGATGCCACAGAGTGACGCCTTCAGAGCGCAGTATCACCTCCGGGCCGTCTGTCGGTTGAGACGGCGACTTCAGCGCCAGATCCTGTGCTACGAACGGATTCGCCTGGCGGGCAGCCAGTTGCTTAGCTGCGACGGTAGTGGTCAGCGAGGCGATTGCGGCCTGATCCAGCTGTTTCAGGCTGTATTTGGTGCCATACCACTCCTCCTTACGGTCGGTCTCGAGGTCACGCGCCATCAGAGTCAGCAGCATATTCTCGGGCTGAATGGCGTTCAGGTAGCTTTTGATCCCGGCCGGGTCATAGCGCTCGAAGCGGTAACCGGCGTCGATCACATGCTTATCAGGGAAGCGTTGCAGATTACGCGCCAGTGCGCCGACGTAGCGCATCGGTTCGCTGCCTTCCTGAAAGCGGAAGCGGATATCACTCAGCTGGCGTTCTTCTTCGTACAAGGCCGGGTTTACACCTTCCGCTGTGATCATCTCAACATATTCGAAGAACAGCGAGGTGACCTGCTGGTAATGTTTCATACCGGACTTGGTCAGGGCGATCTGAACCTGAAACGAGGCATCATTAATCAGATCGTGGCCGGTGGATGCGGAGAAGCCGGTGGCCCAGCCGCGGCGTTTCAATTCAGACAGCAGGCTGCCTGCACCTTCGTAGCCGATCTGGCTGCTGATGTAGAACAGCGGCTTGGTGCGCCAGTGATCGCGCACGGCGGCCACCGGGAAGGTCAGGCTCAGGCTACGCAGGTCCTTAATGGTTTTAATGTTCAGCTGTGCTGGTAACTGCTTTTTCAGGAACAGCGGCTCGCTGTTAACAAATTTCTTGGCTGAGAAGTCCGGGATATCACTGAAGCGGCTGGTGACCATCTGTTTCAGCTCTTCGGTGCTCTGCGGTCCCAGCACTACCAGTGCCATCAGGTTGGACGAGTAATAGCGTTGGTAGAACTTCAGCAGATCATCCCGTACCGCGCTGTTCTCGCGGTCGGCCAGGGTTTCCAGGCTACCGACAGAAAAGTTGCTGTAGCTGTGAGCCGGATTCAGGGCGCGTTTACTGACGGCATAGGCGCGGCGGCCATCATCCCGTAACTTTGACTGGTATTCGGAGTAAACCGCGTGACGCTCGCGATCTACCAGCTCTTCCGTAAACAGCGGATCGATAAAGAAACGTGAAAAGCGATCCAGCGCACCGGGCAGCTGCTCGGCCTTTACGTCGAAGAAATAGTTGGTGTTATCAAATGAGGTGTAGGCATTGTGGTTGCCCCCGCTGGAGCGGATAAACTCCTGATACTCGCCGGCTGTCGGGTATTTCTCCGTGCCCAGAAACAGCATATGTTCGAGGAAGTGGGCCAGTCCCTGACGACCGGCCGGGTCAGCCCCGGAACCGACCGCAACATCCATTGACGCAGCGGCTTTTTTTGCCTGGGGATCAGAAACAACCAGTACTTTCAGATTGTTTTTGAGGGAGAACGCCAGGTATTCGCGATGATCGTTCGGGCTTTTCTGCACATTGGCGTGGGCCAGTTTTGCCATAAAAAACAGCAGGCAGAGCAGCAGGTATTTCAGAGTGTTCGGTTGCTTCAGTCGGGTCATATTCAGGGGCCTCTGGGCTGAAGTGTTCCTGAGAATGTTAGCAGGGGTAAAGTTCACCATCCTAAATGAACACTCAAGAACTGTCTAATAATTATTCAGTGGTTGATTTGTTATATCTGAATCAGGGTTAGTTCTATCGATCATAAGGCTAAAAGTAAACGGTAGACCGGCTGAATGTAAAATGGTTCTGCCGGAAGTCATGGAAGATCGGCGCCGGAGTGCTAGAATCGCGCCATTGTCAGATTGCCGCTATACGTGCCGAAGGAAGGTCGCCATGAACAAAGAGAAGGTTATTTTCGCATTTTTTATCGTTCTGGCGATGACGCTGAACTTCGGTTTTTTCCTCGGGGATATCGACAATCCCGCCCATCACAATATCTATGAGTTTTTCGCTGCCATTGCCGTCAGCATGGTCTGTACCGTACTGAAGTTTGGTGACCGAACCCACCTGGGGGCATTGATGCTGGCCACCTCGCTGGTCGCGGACCTGCAGCTGGTAATCGCCGCAGCGATCTGGGGCTATGCCGAAAATGTCTCGATGGTAGGCATGACGCCGGAGCATATGTCCAGCGTGGTCTCTCTGACCGGTGGTGCGCTGATGGCAAATGTTATCTCGGTGGTCCTGTTGATGGTTGAGACCATTATGGTGCGTCGTTAACCCGGACGGGCATTGCAGTCATGATGCAGAACGATGCTATCTATCTGCTGTTGCGGCGGTTGCGTATGCCGCTCATCACGCTGATTACGGTCTATACGATTTCGATTCTGGGGTTTGTGCTGATACCGGGTATGGACGATCAGGGCCAGCCCTACCGGATGAGCTTCTTTAACGCCTTCTACTTCGTCTCCTTTATGGGGTCTACCATCGGGTTTGGTGAGATTCCCTATGCCTTTACTGCAGGCCAGCGCATGTGGGCGATGGTCTGTATCTATGGCACCGTAATCGCCTGGCTGTATGGCATCGGTGCCACCCTGGCGGCGCTGCAGGAACCGGTACTCAGTCGCGTAATGCGCCGGCGCTCGTTTGCCGCCCGGGTGCGAAAGATCGCCCAGCCGTTCTACCTGGTCTGTGGTCATGGCGTGACGGGTGGCATCGTAGTGCGCAGCCTTTCCCGGCGCGGCCTTCTCTGTGTGGTGGTGGATATTAATGATCAGCGCATCGATAACCTGGAAATGGCCGGGCTGGAGCTGCCGGTGCCGGGGCTGGTGGCTGATGCTTCGCTACCCGATGTACTGGACGATGCCGGCTTACAGCATCGTCACTGTATCGGTGTGCTGGCCCTGACCAACAGCGATCAGGTCAATCTCTCGATCGCCATCGCCAGCAAACTGCTGATGCCGGGCCGGATGGTGATCAGCCGCACCGAATCGGATATCACTACCGCCAATCTGCAATCCTTTGGTACTGATCTGGTGGTCGATCCGTTCCGGGCCTATGCCGAGTATCTCTCTCTGGCGGCCCATGCCCCTTATATGCACCTGGTCTATGACTGGCTGCTCAATCCGGTTCACCGGCCGCTGGCCAGTACTTACCAGCGAACTAAGGGGCGTTGGATTATCTGTGGGCACGGACGCTTTGGCCGCGCGCTGTACCGGGAATTCAATGAGGATGAAGTGGCGCTGACCGTCGTCGACCCGGATGCCAGTCACCTGGCACATCTGCCGCACCTGATCGAAGGGGTGGGTACAGAAGCCCGAACCCTGATTGAAGCCGGAGTGGGGGATGCCGTCGGCATTATCGCCGGTACCGGAAATGATGCCGATAACCTGTCGATTATGATGACAGCGCGTGAACTGAATCCGAAGCTGGTCACAGTGGTACGCCAGAATATCGATGCCAACAGCCTGGTGTTCAAAAATTCGCGCGCCGATTTCGTCATGGAGCCCGGGCGCATTATTGCCAATCGGATTCTGGCCCAGATAAAAACCCCGCTGCTGCCGGTATTTATCGAACAGGCGCTGCAACATGACGACGTCTGGGCGCATACCCTGCTTAACCGCATGGCCAGTATCAGCACCGATGAAGAGCTGGATAGTTGGTCATTTACCATCAGCGAAGAGAATACCCCGGCACTGTGCACCGCCATTGCAGAAGGGATGGCACCCAAGTTGTCTCTGTTCCTGAAAGATCCGCGTGACCGCAAACGAAACCTGAAGGCTTTCCCGCTGTTGATGCGGCGCCAGGGCGAGCTGTTTATGCTGCCAGGTGAGCTGCATAGTATGCAGCTGGGGGATGAGGTGCTGTTCTGCGGCCTGTCGAAGGCGTTTGGACGCAGTCAGTGGACTGTCAATAATTACAACGTACTGCAATACGTGATGACCGGTGAGGAGCGCAGCCACAATGTTCTGGCTCGTTTGCTGGATTATTACGCCAACAGGAAAAAATAGATGGCCTATCTGCTGCTGGTGTTTACGGTGCTGTTCTGGGCCGGCAACTTTGTGGTGGCCCGGGCGATGCACCTGGAACTGCCGCCGGTCACGATGGCCTTTATGCGCTGGTCACTGGCGTTCATACTTATCTCCCCCTGGCTTATTCCCCGGTTCTGGCGGTTACGCGCCGTTATCCGCCGGCATTGGAAGATTCTGGTGTTCTACGGAGTGGTCGGCGTGGCCGGGTTTAATACTCAGATCTACCTCGGTCTGCAGGACACTCAGGCCACCAATGCCACCCTGATGCAATCCTTTATTCCGATACTGATTCTGGTGATCTCTGCGCTGGGCTTGAGACAGCCGGTCTCCCGGCGGCAATGGCTGGGGGTACTGATCTCCTTTGCCGGGATCTGCTTCCTGGTGTCGAAGGGGCAGTGGCAAAACCTGGCGGCACTGACGTTTAACCCGGGCGATATATGGATTCTGGGGGCGGTGGTTGTCTGGGCTCTGTACTCTGTGGCGTTGCGCTGGAGACCGGCAGAGCTGGATGGACTGACCTTATTAGGCGTCACGGTGCTGGTGGCTGTACTTACGCTGGCACCGCTAAGCTACTATGAGCTGCGACAGGGTGCCGAGATTCACTGGAGCCAGGGCAGTATCGCGACCATCCTCTATATGGCTCTGTTTCCGTCCATACTGTCGTATATCTTCTGGAATAAAGGAGTGGAGCAGCTGGGTGCCCCCGTGGCCGGCCTCTTTATACATTTACTGCCGGTGTTTGGCCTCATACTCTCAGCTTTACTGCTGGGTGAGCAGATCTATGCTTTCCATTTATATGGGGTCGCTTTAATATTCACAGGCATCTATCTGGCGTTGATCGCCGATGCACTGAAGATTCTGCGACGACACCGATAACCATAAACGCAGATATCTGTTCCAAATCCAACGAGAAAGAACAAGAGACAGGAGTTTTTATGCGGACACTGGTAGCCAGTCTGCTGGCAGTATTTCTAACCTTTACCCTGGCAGTCGATCAGGTTGAAGCCAAGAAGCGTTTTGGTGGTGGCTCTTCCCTGGGTAAATCCTACTCAACCCCTAAGAAAACTTCACCGAGTTCGACTGATTCTGCAACCAGCCAGCAGAAGACTTCACAGACGGCCAATAATACTCAAGCTCAGCCTAAGAAGAAAAGCGGCCTGATGGGCGGCTTGCTGGGCGGTCTGCTGGCGGGTGGCTTGCTGGCGGCGCTGTTTGCCGGTGGTGCCTTCGAGGGCATCCAGTTTATGGACATCCTGCTGGTCGGGTTGCTGGCCTTTATCGGCTTCAAGCTGTTTGCGATGTTCCGACAACAACGTCAGCCGCAATACGCCACCGGTAATGCGCAGTATGAGATCCGTCCTGAGCCGATGAAGCGCGAAGCGCCACAGCCCCAGCCAGAGGAACCTAAGTTCTCGCCAATGCCTGCCTACAACGGTGGCGGCTTCTCCGGTGACGAGCTGAAACTGCCGCAGTGGTTCGACAAAGAAGGTTTTGTTGAAGGCGCCCGCCAGCACTTCACATTGCTGCAGAAAGCCTGGGATAACTGCGACTGGGATGAGATCAAGACCTATACCTCAGCCGAACTGCTGGAGCAGCTGAAAGCAGAGCGCGCCAAACTGCCAGAGCAACAGCACACTGAAGTCGTTTCAGTGATGGCGGAGTTGGTTAACTTTATCGACAACAACGATCACGTTATTGTCAGCATCAACTTCTACGGCTGGCTGAAGGAAGAGGGTGACGAAACCACTGAGTTTAACGAAACCTGGCACCTTTCCCGTGATACCACTGAGCAGAACTCAGACTGGTTTATCGTGGGTATCGAACAGCAGTAACCTGCTGTCGTGAAATTCAAAAGGCGGATCACTGATCCGCCTTTTTTATATCTTAACGAAACTGCTATCAGTGAATGCCGTCTCTCGGGCTCCTTAACTGTTTTGCGCTGAATGGGTAGCGGACAGCGAAGCCCTTTGATACCTGTGCCGGGCATTATCGCTTCGCGGCGCATCCCGGAAAACGCTTACTCGGCGTGGTCGCGGATAAAGGTCAGGGTATCGCCTTCCGACATCGTCTCTGCAAAGCGGTAGCCTTCCAGGTCAAAGTCCTTCAGCTGCTCAGGGTCGCTGATCTGGTGCTGGATGATATAACGGCTCATCAGGCCGCGGGCTTTCTTGGCATAGAAGCTGATGATCTTGTACTGACCGTTTTTCTGGTCCTTGAATACCGGCGTGATGATCCGCGCCTTCAGCTCCTTCTTCTTTACCGCCTTGAAATATTCGTTCGAAGCCAGGTTGACCAGCACATCGGAGCCCTGTTCCGCCAGCAGCTCGTTCAGCTTCTCGGTGATAATCGAACCCCAGAACGCGTACAGGTCCTTGCCGCGGCTGTTGGCGAACTTAGTGCCCATCTCCAGCCGGTAGGGCTGCATCAGGTCCAGCGGCTTCAGCAGGCCATAGAGGCCGGACAGCATGCGCAGGTTCTGCTGGGCGAATTCCAGATCCGTTTCGCTGAAACTCTCGGCATCCAGACCGGTGTAGACATCTCCCTTAAACGCCAGTAACGCCTGCTTGGCATTTTCCCGGGTGAACTCCGGCTGCCAGGATTCGTAGCGGGCGACGTTGAGGGCTGCCAGTTTGTCACTCAGTTTCATCAGGACGGCAATGTCCTGCACCGACAGCTCACGCAGCTGCCGGATCAGCTCGGCGGAGTGGTCGCTAAACTCCGGCAGCGTGGCCGTCTCGGTAATTGGCGGGGTTTCGTAATCCAGCGTTTTGGCAGGTGAAATAACTGTCAGCATAGTGGGTGTTCAGATCCGTTGGCGAAGAGTGAACAGCATCCGGCAGTCAGGCTGATGGTGGACAGACTGAGCGAAAGCCTCTTTAGGCTGAATCATACCGCTGCGACCGGAAACAAAAAAGGCCGGAGACTACCGGCCCGAAGAGGGTGAAACGACTGGCTTGATGGGAATTGAATCAGAATCTGAGTTAGTTACGTAACCGTATATTGAGTTCGTCGACGACCTCGCACCAGTCCGAATCGGACTCCAGCGCTTCCTTCAGGAAGCCGGCCTGTGCGGGGGTCCAGAATGTGGCTTCAGTGATATCGATCTTATTGCTGAACAGCCGGTGAGTGGCGATAAACTGATCGATCGAGCGATCACTACTGGGCAGACCCAGCTGTTGGAACAGCGTATTGATCGTATGACTTGAGGTATCCATTACAGCATCCTCTGAGGCGATTAATAACCCTGACATCAAGTTTTGGTCAGGATGAATGGTCTGTCAAACTGCGGGGGCAGTGCGGCCTGAAAAATTGGGGTATGATAGCCGCCTGCTGTTTGCACAGAACTTGGTTGAGACGAAGGATTCATGAGTAATAAGAAGACTGTATTAACCGGTATCACGACCACCGGCACCCCCCATATCGGCAACTATCTGGGCGCGATCAAGCCTGCCATTGAGGCCAGTGAAAACCCGGATTTCCAGAGCTACTTCTTCCTGGCGGACTATCACGCCCTGATCAAGTGCCACGATCCGGAGCGTGTCGCACGCTCTACCCGTGAGATTGCCGCCACCTGGCTGGCGCTGGGGCTGGATACCGATAAGGCAGTGTTCTATCGTCAGACCGATATCCCAGAGATTCCGGAGCTGACCTGGATCCTTACCTGCATGTGCTCCAAGGGCCTGATGAACCGCGCCCACGCCTACAAGGCCTCCGTGGATGCGAACCGCGATGCCGGTAAGCAGGACCTGGACGATGGCGTCACTATGGGACTGTTCAGCTACCCGGTACTGATGGCGGCCGATATCCTGATGTTTAATGCCGACCGTATCCCGGTGGGTAAAGACCAGATCCAGCATATCGAAATGGCGCGTGATATCGCCGGTCGCTTTAATCACACCTATAAGAGCCTGTTCAACCTGCCGGAAGCGGTCGTGGACGAACAGACTCAACTGATTCCGGGACTGGACGGTCGTAAGATGTCCAAGAGCTATGACAACACCATCCCGTTGTTCTGCAGTGCCGACGAATTGCGTAAGCTGATCAACCAGATCAAGACCGACACCCGTCTGCCGGGCGAGCCGAAGCCGTTGGAAGACAACACCATCTACCAGCTGTACAGCTGCTTCGCGAGCGAACAGCAAACGGCCGAGATGGCCGATAAGTTTGCCAACGGAATCGGCTGGGGTGATGCCAAGACCGAGTTGTTTGAGTTTCTCGACAGCCAGCTGAGCGCACCACGTCAGCGCTACAATGAGTTGATGAACGATCTGGGCGAGGTTGAGCAGGTGCTGAATAAAGGGGCGGCTAAAGCGCGTGAATTCTCAGCGCCTATGCTGGAGCAGGTGCGTATCGCCGCTGGCATCCGCCCGCTGACCTATGTGGCGCAGGATAAGACCGAAGAAGCTCAGAAAAAAGAGAAGTCTGCCGAGCAGATCGCCCGTGCGGAAGCCGGTCGCCGTCGTGCCATTCTGATGCAGCTGAAACCGATGCTGGACAAGGTTGCCGCGGCGGAAGACAAGTCGGCAGAAGCTCAGGCCATCGTTGCCGCTAAAGCAGAAGAAGTAGCAACGCTGAAGAAGAAAGCGAAGCAGAAAGCTGAAAACGAGCTGGAACTGCTGCGCGAAGAGCTGGCTGAATATCTGGGGTAAACCGCCATGTATACCACCATTGTTAACGCTGATACCCTGCAACAGCACCTCAACGATCCGGACTGGCTGCTGATCGACTGCCGCTTCAGTCTGGCCGACAGCGGCTATGGCAAACGTTTGTACGGCGAAGGGCATATACCGGGCGCGCGTTATCTGGATCTGGATGAAGACCTCTCCTCGGCGATTACGCCGCAAACAGGCCGTCATCCGATGCCCGATGCCGATGCGCTTAGTACTCGCCTGAAAGCGCTGGGCCTAAAGTCCGGACAACAGGTCGTGGTATACGATGACTGCAGTGGCATGATGGCCGCCCGCGCCTGGTGGCTGCTGCGCTGGCTGGGGCACGAAAGGGTTGCCTTGCTCGATGGTGGCCTCAGCGCCTGGAAGGGCGAACTCAGCGCTGATAATCCGTTGTACGAAGCCGGTAACTTCGAGGCGACGCCACGCAATACTGAGCGGGTGGAGCTGGCGGCGGTCGAAGCTAATCTCGATCAGCCCCGCTTTACCCTGATCGATGCCCGCAGCGCCGAGCGCTATCGTGGTGAGCAGGAACCGATCGACCCGGTTGCCGGACATATCCCCGGTGCCCTCAACCGTCCCCTGACCGACAACCTGCGCGACGGTGTATTTAAATCCGCCGGTGAGCTGCACGCCGAGTGGAAAGCTGTACTGGGTGATACCCCTGCAAGCGATATAGTGCATATGTGCGGTTCCGGCGTCACTGCCTGCCACAACCTTCTGGCGATGGAGATCGCCGGCCTCTGCGGCTCGCGTATTTATGCCGGCTCCTGGAGCGAATGGATCAGGAACCCGAAGCATCCGGTGATCAGCGTCAAGTAAGCGGTTACAAACATAAAGAGACCCGCCAATTGGCGCAATGCTGTTCACTTAAGCGGAGCAGCTTTGCGGTCAACGAGGTATCGGGTCTTTGATATCTTTACCGTCCTCGGTGTCGATGGCCGAGGACGGTGCTCCAGAAACAGGCTCGCGACGCCTGCTCGTAATTTTGATAATCGGCACCGGTTTTCGACGCCGGTTGCGCCGCCCCCATGACGATCAGTTGTGCCGCGATAAACTGACAGGCTGGCTTGAAGCGTATTTCGCTGGGACTGCGTCCGTAGCAGACCGCCGCCTGACTCGCTTCTCGGCGGATCACGTTATACGCCAGTAACATGCCCCAGACCTCCTGATAGATCAGTTCGACTTTCTTACTCCGAAGGGTGATTGCATTGTGCTGCATTGAGCTTTTTATATCCCGGAAGCCAAGCTCAATTTCCCAGCGCTCCTGATAAAGTGTCGCGACCTGCGCCGTGCTGAACCGCTCAGCAGGCAAGGAGGTAAAGACAGTCTTCAGCTTGCCATTCACTTCATAGGATACCGCCCGCACAGTCCAGGTTTCCGGTAAGGCGGGATGACGCTTACGCGCTTGAGCCGAGACTGTCATCTGCAATAAACGGTCATGCTCGTTATAGGCTTCAACCTCTTCATAGACCAGGCCTTTGCGTTCCGGTATCAGCCAGTGACGCTGCTCCCCGGTCCGATTGATGCTCAATAGCAAATCCGCGCCCCAAAAGCCCTTATCAAACAGCGTAACTGAGTGATCCGGTATTTGAGCGATGAAGGTCTCAGCCAGCCGCATTTCGCTGCGCCGGTATGGACTCAACTGTGCGTTCAGGATGACATGGGAGCGAACATTCATCAGAGCGACCAGCCGCATCATGGGAAATGCAGTTTGGCGCTGACTCGATGTATTGCCTGAACCGAAGTGTTCACGCAGCTCAGGTGTATCCGGTGTTCGGAACAAAGCCCCATCTACCGCGAAGATTTGCAAACCGTGCCAGTCATCTTGCGGATAACGTTCAGTTCCCCAATGTTGGCCGGTGCGTTTAAACAGCCACTCCAGTGGCTGATCCCCCAGACGCTGGCGCGCTTCTGATAAGCCGCTGCGCGCCAGCAACGCTTCATTGGCTAACCCCTCAGCACATATATTAAGCCGACGGGCGACTTCTCCAATCGGCTCATGCCTAAACAGTGCCATCCCCATTACCAACCACAAAACCTGCTCTGGAGGTAAGCGACGGCGCCGGATGGAAGCTTTAGTTGTGAGCTGGAGAGCCGACTCGATCCATTCGATGGGAATGTTCTGAGAGAAAGCGTCAAGATCGGTAAAGGAGTGCAGGTCGTCAAACCCGAGCAGCATCTGTTGAATAGGCACAAAAAAATCCGGTATTCATAAGGAATACATAGTTCTGTGTCAGCGTAAATCACAGATTGTAGTGGTCAACTGGGATAGCGTCAGATTCCAGTTTTGCACCGGATGCGTCCACTTCTCAGATGCCTTCGTCATACCCACATAGAGGAGCTTCAACAAGCTGGTCTCATTTGCGAAGCCCCCTTTGGTTTTGGTCAGCTTTCGGAACTGGCGGTGCACGGCCTCAACGGCATTGGTGGTATAAATAGCCCGGCGAATCTGCTCAGGATATTTAAAGTATACCGATAGGTTCTCCCATTTTCCGCGCCAGGACTTAATCACCAGCGGATATTGTTGGCCCCATTTGCCTTCCAGGTCATCCAGAGCTTGCGCGGCAGCGTTCAAGGTCGCAGCTTTATAGACGCACTTCAGGTCTGCCATAAAGGCTTTTTGGTTCTTACTGGCCACGTACTTCATCGAGTTGCGGATCTGATGGACGATACATAGCTGCACATCGGTATCCGGATAGATGGTTTCGATGGCCTCTGGGAAGCCCTTCAAGCCGTCGACAGAGGCGATTAGGATGTCCTTAAGGCCTCGATTCTGCAGGTCGGTCAGGACGCTGAGCCAGTAGTGTGCGCCTTCGCTGTCAGAGAGGTAAAGGCCCAGTAGCTCTTTCTTACCCTCAATGGTCAGCCCAAGGATGGTGTAGACCGCTTTGGAGACGAAACGCCCATTCTCTTTGATTTTGTAGTGGATGGCATCCAGCCAGACAAAGGGATAGATCGGATCCAGATCCCGTTCCTGCCAGGCCCTTAACTCGGGTACCAGGCGATCTGTAATGGCATTGATCGTGCCATTGGAGATGCTCATCCCGAACATATCCATGATGTGTTCACGGATGCTCTGGTAACTATTGCCGAGCGCGAACAATGATAGGATTTTGCTTTCCATCTCATCAGTCAGGCGAGTCTGGTACTTCTTGACGGTTTGCGGTTCAAACGAGCCGTTACGGTCTCTGGGTGTCTCCAGTTCAAACTCGCCGGAAGGCGACTTCACGGTCTTTTTAGAGGAACCGTTTCTTCGGTTGGAGGTATCATCCTTGGACAGATGCTCATCCAGTTCAGCACCCAGAGCCGCCTCGGTGATTTGCTTGATTAGCGGTGTAAGCAGGCCGTCCTTGCCGTTGAGGCTTTGGCCAGATTGCAGTGCTTTGGCGAATGCCTGGATATCGATTTCGTACTTATCAGCCATGATGTGTCGCTCCCTGTTTTAGTCAGTGTAGGAAACGACACAGAACTTTGAACACTACCGATTCAAAGGTCGCTGGGTCGTAATTGGGATGATTGCGCTTGCTAGTGTTAATAGCTATCTGAGGATCCATCAGCGTATATGAATGAACCTCGATTAGCTTTAATAGCATCTCTTGAGTCTATAAAGAGACTATATTGTAGAGTATCGATTTAGAAATTAGCTGGCTATTAGTGTTGACCCTAAGCTTTTGGCGGGCATTGCTAATATGAAATCTAGCTGTTCTATCCGATATAGATAGAATCTTTCCTATCTCCCAATAAGTTTTTCCAGCGCACAACCACTTAATGCATTCGGCCTCTCTATTTGATAGCTGAAAAGCTTTTCTGGAGTGGTTGTTGTTTTTGATTAATTGTTCAAATCTATAATGGAATGTATTTGTAAAGGCAAATAGCTTGCTTCCAAACTGGGCGAGCCATTTCTCTTCATCTACATTGTTTGGCAGTGCTAGTCCCCAGCCCGCAATAGATTGATCAAAGCTTTGGGCTGGAACGCCAATACCTTTGATGAGGCCATACTCCTTTGCCTCTTGCCAGAACTGAATAGCCTTCGCACTTGGCTCAATTACTTTTTTGCAATCTTTCCATATAAAGGGCCGCTTTAGAGCGGCGCAACAGTACGCTGTAGGGTCAACTAGATGATAGTCATTCTCAATATAGTGGCTAATCCACTCTGAAGGATAATTGCCACATGACGGATTAGTAGAGGCGAGAGGGCTTGTATGTATATAGATATATCTATCCATATCTAGCTGTGAGACAGAATTCTGAAAAGCTCTTTCTAAGTCGTCGATAGACTCAGCAGAATTGGTCGAGGCAAGCAAATCCCAAATGTCTTCCATAATCTCTACTGTCACATGTGACAGTTAATCCTTGTGTTCTATTGAATTAGCATTGGTGAATGCTTTTGATACCGCTTATTTTAATGAGTGTATATATAAGTACTGGGTGCCTGTAAATAGGTAAATGGTCTTGCTTTGGGATGGGGGATAGAGAAGAGCTATGAAATTGAATCAATTGGCTGTATGTAGCAGCGTATTATTTTTGACAGCTTGCCAATCAATGGGAAGTGGCTCACTGATTGATAACATCACTAAGCCTGTTGCAGACATGGCGTCCGGGCACAATCAAGAACAGGCCCAGCGTGCATCGTCTGCAGAAGCTATTAGCGATAAAAGTGAAAATTCGGCACCGTTACCAGTATTCTCAGGTTATAAAAAAATAGTTGCGGTTTCTCGATTTGAAAATCGATCATCTTTCAATAGCGAAGGGGCAATGAATTTAGGTGCTGGCATGCGAGATCAGCTTGCTGATGCACTTGTTCAAAGCGGACGCTTTGTTGTTCTAGAGCGTCAAAATTTGACTGATGTGTTTGGAGAACAGGATTTATCTCGCAGTGGGCGGGTCCAGCGCTCCCAGTCTGCGAGAACAGGAAAGGCAACTGCTGCGCAGTTTTTGGTTCAGGGAACCATTACCGAATTTAAGATGGACTCCGGCCAGGGGGGATCTGGAGTTTCCTTTGCTGGAATTTCCTTGGGAGGAGCTTCGTCTTCAACGCATATTGGCTTGATTGTTCGAATGATCGATACAACTACCGGAGAGGTGGTTGCATCAGAGCGTGTGCAAGGTATAGCCGAGGGGTCGGCATCCGCTGTTAGTGTTGACTTCGGTGGCATTGGATTCAAGACCGGAAGTCAAAAGGAAGACCCCGTTAGCATGGCTGTACAGCAAGTCATAGATAAAGCTGTTCAGGCTATCGCTGTGAAGCTGGGGGATAAGCCGTATCGAGGACGAGTTGTACAAGTTCAGAAAGGTACAGTTATTGTCTCAGCAAGTGAGCGCAATGGCACTAAGGTGGGTGATGTTTTCACCGTCTATTCAGTTGGTCGTGAGCTTAAAGATCCTCTTACTGGTGAGTTGTTGGGACGTGAAGAGAAAGAGGTTGGTCAGGTTAAGATTACTACAGTAAAAGAGAAGTATTCATTTGCCAAACATGTCGGGCGTTTCCGTCTCAAAACAGGTGACTTCATCCAAGCTATAGATTCAAACTTAGCTTTTCGTTAATCAGTGTATTAAGGGTGAAAAGGAGTCATTGCTTTTAGCTGGCTCCTTTTTTATTTGGAGGGATATTATGTTTTTATTTGGAAGGCAGAATTTTAAGTGTTTTTGCTTTTTTTCTGTGTCGGTGTTTCTCTTTCCTTTAGAAGCGGATGCTACAGATAAGAAAGAAAAGCGTCGTTACGAATATAGATCTAAGGCTCCTATTGTTATTGTTCCGCAAGACTATTACGGTAGCGTTGAAGTATATATTACCTCAAAAGGCTATGTGGTTTTAAAGAAGGAAAAGGAAAAGTCCAGCTATGAAGAAATACGTAGCTACTTAAGTAATGAGGATGATTTGAATAAATAGGAACTTTTTTGTATTGAGTGATAGTTATTGGCTCTCTTTGGAGGTGTTATGTTTAGAAGCTTATGCTTTTCTTTTTTGATGTTTTTTGTATCAGGGTCAATAACTTCCGTAGGTTATGCTAGTGAGAGAGATCTCATTGTTGATAGTGTGAAAAGTGATAAAAAAACTTGTGAGAGAGCTAGGAAGGAATATCACAAGTCGCCACTGTACTTCTCTGGCATCCTCAAGGTTTGCGGGATATCTGCACCTCCTAAAAGCAAAGACAGTTCCGGATACGTTAATGAGACGTATGATGTAAGTAAGCGTGAGGTGCGTGAAGTCTCCGTTGAGGGGTACCAAGACATACAAAATGAGATTAATGAATCTTCTTATGAATCATATGGAGTCTCTAGGAAAATAAATAAGCTGAAGGACTGTGGAGAGGGGCAAGGTGAAGTCCATCGTAGTTTGTGCTCTAATCCTGATGAAAGTGTTTACGAAGGAGAAGCTTACTCGTTATCAGGGAGTGATGAATATTTAGAACAACTAGAGCAGAATCAGCTCGAGCTGAATGAGGCATATGACAGCTATTTAGAAAGTGCTGAAGTAACAGATGAAGTACTTAGTAATCTTATTGATGACCTGGTCGGGAGTAAAAGTCTAGAGGTTGGGGTTTCACATAAAGCTAATTTTAATAGTTCTGATGATTTGGAAAAGAGTAACCTTGATCTAACGCCTAGCCCTGTCGAAAAAAGTGAATTGTTGGCGGATATCTATGAAAAAAGTCGTAGTCAGGATATAAAGGCTCCAAACCCCTCTTGGCGAGCACTTCTACCTTCTTGGGTCCCAGGTTCTCAGCCAGCAATGATCGAGAGGTCGATGGATGAATATGGAGATGGTATTGAGAAAGTGCGTAAGATTGGTCGAGGAGATCTAGTTCCCGAGAGAGCTGCATGCGGAGATGTTTTCTGGAATAGAGAAAAGGTTTATGGGCAAACGCCTCAACAATTAAAGCGATTTCATTCACGATGTGAAAGTCATTCAAAACTAACGATGAATGGAGGCAAAGCAGCTATCGCTGTTTCTGGAGCAGGATTTATAACCTCTTTCGGTGCTGAATTAATATCAGCAGGAGTTGATGGAAGTCTTAGTACAGATGATAAGTTGAGCCTATCCTCTGGGGTGGTGAATCATGCGATTAGTTTGACTACTAATGCTGCTACCAAAAAGACATCGATGGTTCTTGAAGGGGTTGGGCTTATTGAAGCGGGGGCTGAGACTGCTAATGCAGGAATAAAATCTTATTACGAGGAAGCTAAGAAGCCATAAGTTTAGAGGGTGTTCATAGTTCTGTGTCATCCGAGTTTTACAGATCGACGTATTCGTCGATCCGACCTTCGAAGTGGATGCTCAACTGAGACAGTGTCAGATTCCAGGGTAGTGTTCAAAGTTCTGTGTCTTTTCCTACACTGACTAAAACAGGGAGCGATACAGAACTTTGAACACTACCAAGAGGGCTGCTCTGCTACCCTGCTAAGACCCATCGCCTCAATCACATCTATCTATATCGCGCCCGAATATGCTACCTCAGCGTATTAATCTCATTTGCCAACGTATGTTGATTACTTGTCAGGCCGCCAATGATTTCAGCTCAAAGAGCCAGAATCGTTTTATCGGGTGCAGATTTAGAAGGCGGATGAAGTACGGAGCAGGGCAGGCTTAGTCCTGCAGCTGTTGCCTGAAAAAACGCACCAGTTCCCGGTTCATATGTTGGTGAAATGCTTGACGGTCGAAGCCCGGTTTATCGACACAGAGTAGCTCCCAGGTGTCCGGTTCAGACTGCTTCAAGGCCGGACGGCAGCGGGGCAGCAGAAAACTAAAGTGACCGGCATCTTCAATCCAGTGGAACTCAGCACGCTCGTCCAGGGCGTCGGCAATCGGCTGCGCATTGCTGTTATGGGGTACCCGCTTGTCTTCAAGCCCGGACCAAAGCTGTACTGGCACCTCAATACCCGCCAGTGCATTTGCATCAAAGGCGATACCCAGTCCCGGCGCGGCAATAGCGGCGGCACCGATACGTCGGTCAGCGCCCCAGGCTGCTGGTGGGAGCTGTGGCAGATCGCTCTTGGCCAGGCTGGCAACCAGTCCCTCTTTACAGGCAAACTCTTCCGGGACTGATTCGCAGTGGCTCGCTGCCCGGTCAAGGTTCGGCAGGGCTCCGATCAGGTTGAGTGCTGTCAGGCCGCCTGCAGAAAAGCCGAAGATGCCTACCTTGCCATCTCTGAGCGCCTCGCGCTGCGGCCAATGCTTGGTTAGTTGGTCGATGGTCTGGCTGATATGGCGTGGCCGATCCAGAACCCACTGTGGTGATGGCGAGCTCATATCGCCGAAGGTATTGCCGCTATGGCTTGGTGCAGCAACGACAAAGCCCGCCTGGGCCAGTGCCAGTGCCGTGTTGGCATGACTACCGAGCCAGCCACCATAACCGTGGGAAATCAGGATCAGGGGCCGGTCCTTCCCTTTTATCGGTGCATTCAGGGCCAGGGCCTGGCCGAATGGGCTGTTGGGATTCTCAGGTACGGGGCTGTCAGTGGGATACCAGATGCCGATCTGCAGTGGCTTTTCTTCAGGTAACTCTACCGCTAGTAGGCTGAAGCCGGTGGCATAAGTCGATAGCGGCACGCTGAGTAGTGCGAGGGTCAGAAGCTGCAGCAGTATTTGCCAGAACAACCGTGGGCTGCTGTCTGTTGCTGCAGTGATTTTCATCGGCTGTTGCGGGGGCATAGCATTACTCCATACGGGACTGTTAGAGGTGACGATAGTGCCGCTAGCCTGCCAAAATAGCGTCCTCAATCGCGATTCAGGTCGAAGCAGAACGCGATTTAGGCCATAGTCCTGCGCATAATGTTCTGACGGACAATGTATCAGAAGGAGTTTGTACCCCCATGGTTTTCTTGCCCCTGCCCATCGTGGCGGCACTGGTGCTGGCGACGATGTTGCTTATCTTGCGTGAGCGCCTGCTGTCTGCACCCGCCGGACGTGTGTTCGGAATCTTGTTATTGCTGTACTGCGTTGAATCGGTATTGATCGGTATCCGTTGGGGCTACGACATCATGTATCTGCTGCCCCTGCAGTCGTGGATCGCCGCCTTGTGGTGCCCCTTGGCCTGGATTGCATTTCGCAGTCTCAGTCATGGTAAGCCCAGTTGGCAATGGCCGGATGACTGGCCGCATCTGTTGCCCGTGTCGGCTGTGACGCTGTGCATACTGTTTGGACCGTCTCCCATCGAGGTGATCTTGATGCTGACCTATCTGGTCTACGGTGTGATGCTGGCGCGCCTGGCCCGGCGTGGGCCCGATGCCCTGGGTATGGTGCGCCTGAGTAGCGCGGTGCTGAGTCATCGCGCTCTGGTGGTGACCGCATTGCTGATGTTCTTTTTTGTGCTGGTGGACCTGCTGATCTCCATCGATATACATGGCTATCAGGGCCAGCATGCCTCGACAGTAGTGGCGATTGCCACTGTGCCGATGCTGCTTTTGTTGGGTGTGGCTGCTGCCGTTGCTGGGCAAGAGCGGGTAGAGGCAAAGGAGGATGAAGAGTTGGAGCCGAGGCCGGAGGTCAATGAGGAGGCTGTCGATGTAGAGGCTCAGCAACTAATGCCGCAATTACAGACATTGGTGCAGCAACTGGGGCTGTACAAAGATCCTGAGCTTAATCTGCAGTGTCTGGCACGTAAATGTGGTGTTCCGGCACGGCGTGTGTCGCGCGCAATCAATCTGGTGACCGGACAGAATGTTTCACAGTGGGTGAACGAGCAGCGGATCACTGCGGCCTGTGAGCTGCTGAAAAGTAGTGACGGGAGCGTGACATCAATTATGGAAGCGGTGGGTTTTATGACCAAGTCCAACTTCAATCGTGAGTTTAAGCGGGTCACGGGCACTACGCCGAGCGCCTGGCGGAGTGCCTCTGATTCCGGCTAACCTGTCTGAGTCTCAGGACGCTTCAGCTTCGGCAGCAGCAGTGAGTCACTGAACAGGATCAGGAAGTGGAACAGCACGCAGACCAACAAGGCTTCGCCCAGCGCCTGGTTAAGGGCCGTGAGCACGCTGACAGCAACAGGCAGGGTTTTCTGTGAGCCGGTAAATAGCAGCGCCAGGGTGACCGACCAGTCCAGTTGTATCGCTTTGGCCGCCAGCCAGCAGAGCAGCATCAGGCCAAAGTGAATGATCAGGGTGGCCAGTGCAATCTTGATCAGATCAGCCCCCTCTATCTGGCGCAGAACCTCAGCGGAGTCTGACATCGCCATCCAGACGGTGACGATCACGCAGAGAGAGGGCAGGTATTGCAATGCCAGGGATTGTGGTGACAGGCTGAGCAGAGTACGCAGCGCGGCACCGACGATAAATGGCAGCAGCACCAGCTTCAGCAGGGTCAGTAGCAGCGGCAGCGGTGAAATGCTGATATCGCCGCTTTGACTCAGGGTAAGTGCCAGCATAAAGGGCAGGGTGAAGATGCCGACGATATTGAGTATCACTGTCATCACCAGCGCCCAGAGGCTGCGGCCGCCGCAGAGCTGAGTCATGACAATACAGGTCGAAAGGGTGGAGGGCACGGTGGATTTCACTACCAGTCCCAGAGTCATGCCCGCGCCAAAACCAAGCAGGCTGGCAGTGGCGGCGCCTAACAGCGGCCCAATCAGCAGTGAAATCACCCCGGCGGCCAGAGTCGCTTTGATAAATACGGACTCGCGGGGAAGTTCTTTCAGGTTGGTCTGGTAGCCATTGACCAGAAAGATAGTGGCGACCATCCAGGGAATCAGTCCGATCTGCTTAAGCAGGGTACCCGCTTCAGGTGCGACATAGGCGATGGCAAATGCCACTAACAGTCCGCTGGGAAGAAAGGCGCTTTTCACTATCGATTCCTTTTACGAGTATTCACTACAAAACTGCTGTGTAGTGAGTGGAAGAACATTAGGATGCCGCATAGTTTTTTATAAAATCAAGGAAAAAGACTGTCTTCGAAACTGAATCCAGTGATCTTATCTGTCTGTACCTTGAAGGTCGATGATTACTCTTGTAGTTTTGTGTAATAAATAGTCCAATTTTCGATCACAAGTTTGTAAAAATCGCTGGTTAAGCTATGATTTTGTAAAAGAACTACAAGAATTACCTAGCCAGGAGAGAATCATGCAGCCAACTATGACTAGCCGTACAATCGCAATTTTGGCAGTCGATGGTGAAAACTACGAAGTTTCCGGTCACTTTGAAGGCCAGAAACGCAAGGCGAGCTGGTATACAGTGACCCGTTCCAGTGATCGTTCCGTCAGTGTAGATAAGTTGGACCAGTTCCCGACTCACGATTCACTGCGTACGTTGATGAACTGATCAGAAATAGCGATTTCACTGTTCGGCCGTAGCGATACACCCGCAGCGAACAGTAAAAAAGCCGGGCATGGAAACATGCCCGGCTTTTTAATGGCTGCGCTTCAGCTGAGACGGCCTGTGAGGCTTACTGAGCGGTCTCGTTATCGGAAAACACGCCTTCAAACAACGGCGATGACAGATAACGCTCGCCGGAATCCGGCAGGACCACCACGATCTGCTTACCTTTATTCTCCGGCTCGGCGGCCAGGCGCAGTGCTGCGCAGATTGCCGCACCACTGGAGATACCCGCCAGAATACCTTCCTGTTTCATCAGGTCGTGTGCCGTCGCAATGGCGTCTTCATTGCTGACCTGTTCTACCCGGTCGATCAGCTCTAGATCCAGGTTGCCCGGGATAAAGCCGGCACCGATACCCTGAATCTTATGCGGTGATGGTTTCACCTCTTCGCCATTGATTGTCTGAGTGATGACCGGAGAAGCGGTTGGCTCTACGGCTACCGAGGTGATCGCCTTGCCCTGAGTCGTCTTAATGTAGCGCGAGGTGCCGCTGATGGTACCGCCGGTGCCTACGCCCGCAACCAGAATATCGATAGCGCCATCGGTGTCCTGCCAGATCTCCGGGCCGGTGGTTTTTTCGTGGATCTCAGGGTTTGCCGGGTTTTCGAATTGCTGCAGCATCAGGTATTTGTCGGCGTCAGAGTCGACCAGCTCCTGGGCTTTTTCGATTGCACCTTTCATGCCTTTAGCCGGCTCGGTGAGGACAATATCGGCACCCAGTGCTTTCATCAGCTGACGACGCTCCAGACTCATAGAGGATGGCATAGTCAGGGTGATCTGGTAGCCACGTGATGCGGCGACGAAGGCCAATGCGATACCGGTGTTACCGCTGGTCGGCTCGACCAGTACCATGCCTGGCTTCAGTTGGCCGGATTGTTCCGCTGACCAGATCATATTGGCGCCAATGCGGCACTTTACAGAACCTGCAGGGTTGCGGGATTCGATCTTGGCGTAGATGTCTGCGTCTGGGGCCAGGCGTTTCAGGCGAACCAGTGGTGTACCGCCGATGGTCTGGGAGTTATCTTCAAAAGTGTTCATGGCGCTCATTCCCTTCGGATCTGTCGTTTGCTGGGTGCGATCCATTCTTATATAACGGAATGCTATTGTATTCCAGATTTTTTATGCCTTTTTTATCAGGCCAGGTCTCGGCTACAGGATGATCAATATTAGCGACGTCTGATATGATGGCGTTCCTATTTATCGTTGCTGTTCAGCGGAAGGTTTTACCATGCGTTTTCTGATGCGTTTACTGGCTCCTGCACTGTTCTGGTTTACCTTTATGCTGTTCCGGGCATCGCCGTTTAAGCGCTCTGAGCGCAAACATAGGCTGTTGATGAAGTGGTTCCGCTTTGCGGCTGATAACGGTAGTGAGAAGGCGCTGTCGGTCTACGGTCACCTGCTGCATTTTCGCGGTGAGGGGGTTCAGAACCGGATACAGGGCGGTATCTACCTGCAGCGGGCGGCGGAGAAGGGTGACAGTAAAGCCTGCTTCCAGATGGGTAAAATCTATGAGAGCGGTTTCGAGCATTACTTTCAGCCCGATCAGGCCAGGGCCCTGAGCTTCTACCGTAAGGCGGCTGAGGCAGGCCATCAACTGGCGATCCGGCGTCTGGCCGATGCCTATGATGCAGGCGAACTGGGACTGGAGGTTGATAAGGCTGAGGCCGGTCGCTGGTCTGATCGCCTGCCGGAGATCCCTGGCGGACGTTAGGCCGTGCCGGGTATCGGCTGGTGCTGGTTCCAGGCTTTGTAGTGAGTCAGGAAGCGGTCGAGCAGCTTGTCCAGCTCCGCCGCGACCTGATCCTGCTGGCTGAGGCGCAGTAACTCTGCCATGGTTTCCGCGGTGCAGAGGTGGTCGAAGTCCGGGTTTCGGCGCAGGTCGTAGCGGGTTTTCCGCTCCGGGGTAAACGACAGCAGTGGTAACTGATCCAGCCAGGGGCTTTTGCGTACCATCTTGCGTACTTCTTTCCAGGTACCGTCCGGTACCACAAACAGCGGTGTGCGCTGAGAACTGATTTCAAGTGGCTTGATCCGTGCCGCCAGCTCCGGACGATCGCCGGGAAACAGCAGCCAGGGCTGATAGGCGGGGTCATTGATCAGCCTGATCAGATCCTGCGGTGGCTCTTTGCGCTGCCAGATAAAGCATTCGGTCTCCGGCAGCAGCTGGCGGATCAGGCCGCTGGTGTTGGTCGGCCTTTGCGGCTCGTTCTCATGCAGTAGCAGGGCGATCTTCAGCGCTGGCCGGAACTGCGTCGCCGTATGGCAGACGCAGTAGGGGGCCGGCAGCTGGCAGTGACAGGTATCGGACATCAGCGCTCTGATTTCAGTAACTTGGCGCGGAAGTCTATCAGAGATTCACTTTTCCCCGGAACTTCGACGACCCAGCGCGCAGTGCCGGCGTTGGTTTTCTCATACTCGGGGGCGCTACGCTCCATCTCCCAGATCTGTGGGAAGTTAGCGTTAATCACCACCCTGGCAGGGCTGTTGCGGCTGTTACGAATGCTCAGTTGCTGCTCGACGATCAGGCCGTCGTAGCTTTTGCTGAACTGGGTTTGCTTGCGGCTGATGCTGACATCGAAGGCGCGCCCCAGCCCCACCTCCACTTTCTCGCCGCTGGCAGTATGTCGGATCGCCGAGCCGCCGATAAACTGCAGCTGCTGTTTCTGGTCCGGGCTGAATACCCGCACATTGCCGCCCGGTAAAGGCGTGCCGTCTTCGGAAAGCTCGTTAACAAAGCGCAGCTGGAGCCGGGGTTTAGCTTCATGTTTGGTGCTGTCCAGGTAGTTGGAAACCAGGAAGCTGTGGTTGTACTCACGCTCGACCGGGATTGCTTCTGCGCCGATCAGGCTGACCTGTTTCTGCTGTCCATCCAGCAGGTCATACTGGCCGGGCAGGCGGTAGAGGTGAAAGTCTGCCAGTTGCTCGCGCGATGGCATCGGGCTGTCCGCCATCGCCGCCATCATCTCAATGCCTTTACGGCGGATCTGCGCCTGCTGGCGTGGTTGACTGAGGTCGCCGGCCAGTAGCTGGATCTCGGCCTGGCTGAAGTCGTTGCCGGTGTTGTTGCTCAGTGTGGCCAGACCGTCCAGGCTGATGCTGTCGCCCTTATCGTTCAGGGTCAGGACATAATCCACGCCCCAGTTCATACCGCCGCTGAGGTAGCTGATCTGGGCGTTTGCAGGCTGGGAGGTACCGCCGGAACGGAAGTTAAGGCTGGGACGGCTGAGCAGGCGTTTCGGGATTGCCGGGAAGATAAAACGCCACTGGTCGCCGTAGGGGATAGATTCTGCCCGGCCGTTACGTTCTACCAGTGCGCGGTTGCCTTCAATACTAAGCAGGCGCACATTGCTGGTGGTTTCTTCGCCGGTGGCCGGATTGGTCCGTGCCAGTTGCAGCTCTTTGCCGAGATAGTGTTGTAGCAGGCTACGCTGGTTGAGCAGGTTGGTGTTGAGGTTCTGTTCCAGGATACGGCCGGCGTTCTTAACCTGCAGGGTTGCCGGCTGCAGCAATCGGCTGACGCCTTCAACGGTGACCTGCTGGCCCGGCTTGAGCACCGGCAGCTGGCGTTGTTCGCGCACCAAGCCGAGATCCTGATTGTACAGGGTCAGGGAGAGCGCCTGCCGTTGCTGGTCGCTGATACTCAGCTGTGCTGATGCCAGTGTTGGTAAAAGTGCCAGCAGGCTGGCCGTAATCAGGTTGCGTGAAAAAGGTATCAGCATTCTACATTCCTCATTGTGGTGTCACATCCAGTGCGACCCTGAAGCCCCAGCTGTCGCGATGCTCGTCGATGGCATAACGATAACGGCTGGCAGGCCGAATCAGGCGTCCGATTTCAAACCAGGAGCCGCCACGCATCACCCGGTATTGGCATTCACCGCTGCGACTGGCAGAGCCGTCAGTCGGCGTGTCTTTATAGCTGTCGTTATAGCAGTCGGCGACCCATTCATAGATATTTCCGGTCAGGTCATACAGACCCCAGGGGTTGGGCTGGAAAGAACCCACCGGGGCACTGCTTTTGCCATCCCATTCGCTGCCGCACTCATCACAGACAGCGTAGCCGGGCTGCAGCTTGTCGCCCCACCAGTAGGCGCTGGTGGTACCTGCCCGTGCCGCGTACTCCCATTCTGCTTCCGTCGGCAGCCGATAGGGCTGGCCGGTTTCCTTTGCCAGCCATTTGCTGAATGCCCTGGCGTCATACCAGCTGACATTAGTGACCGGGCGCTTGCCGCGCCCCCAGCCACCGTCATCCGGCAGGGGCCGTCCGGAAGCTTCAGCAAACAGGTCATACTGTTCAAAGGTGACCTCAAATCGTGACAGGGCGAATGGGTTGGCAATGGTCACTTCATGCACCGGCTGTTCGTTATCGTCGCCTATCTTATGTTGATCACCCATATTGAAGCTGCCTGCCGGTAGCAGCACCATCTCCGGGCCGTAGATCGCCGACTCGCCGATCAGGTCGGCAAAGACCTTCTGGCCCGGGGCGTCGGTGTCGCCCTGGTCGACCTTGCTGGCTTTGGCGTTGGCCAGTTCAAGCTGGGTCGCGGCTTGCCGTTCGCTGGCCAGTGCCAGCGCTTCGGTCTGCTGTTGCAGGGTTAACTGCAGTTCGGCCAGCTGGGATTTTAGCTGCTGGTTTTCATCACTGGCTGTTTGCAGCCGCTGCTTGTCGGCATGAACAAAGAAAGCCAGTAGGTAACCCGTAGTGAGCAGTCCGCTTCCGATCAGCAATGGTTTCAGCCAGCGTAGTTTGGGCAGACTGAAGCTGAATCTGCCTGCGAGCTTAGCGGGCTTTTCCTTAACTTCAGCTGTCTTACCGGCCTCATCGGGGGCCGGATCAGTCTTGCTGCCGTCCGCTACGGAATCGGCTGGGGTGTCTTCGTTCTCCGCGATTTCCGCTTCTGTATCGTCTTCCTCTTTAAACAGGGCCTGCACCAGCTCTATCACGCTCGGCTGACGCTGCTCCGGCTCTTTAGACAGGGCCTGCTGCAGCGCTTCCCACTGACTGGTGCTGAGGTTGTCAGGTTTGGTCAGTAGCTTACGTTTATTGTTGCTGTCCGGTGGCTCGACAGTATTTCCTGTGAACAGCTGGTAGGCGATACAGGCCAGTGAGTAGACGTCGGAGCGGGGGCTGAGGTTGCCGGGATGGAATGCTTCCGGTGCCTGGCAACTGGCAAAGTCCGGTGCCGATGCAAGCTGATCGCTGAGGGTGTCCAGCATTGGCCGCAGATTAAAGCTGCTGACCTTGATACCGCCTCGACGGTTCACAAAGATCAGGTCGGGGCAGAGTGCGCCGTGGGTGATCTGGCGGCGGTGGCCGATCTCGATTGCCGCGGCGATCTGTATTAGCAGGGCTTTTTGCTGGGCAGGGTTCAATGCGCTGCGCCTTTCATCGCTGAACAACTCGCTCAGGGTGGTGCCATCGACCGGCTCATGGGCCAGGAACAGCAGGCCGTTATCGGCCATCAGGCCGTATAGCTGCAGTATATGTTTGTGGTTCAGGCGACGGCTGTCGGTGAGGTGACGCTTAAGGGTATTGATCCGGGCGGGTGCTTCGGTCAGCAGGGCATCAAGAAACAGCAGGGTGACTTCGGGTCGGCCGGCGGCGCTGATATCTTCGGCACGCCACTGATCGCCCAGTGCCCAGCGATCGCCGGACTGGATCAATTTGTAGCGGTGATGGCTCGGGCCGATCACCTGTTCCGGTGTGAGTTCGTTGTAGCGTTGTGCTTGGGTGGTCGACACGGAAAACGGCCCCCTTGGCCTTGTCTCTAAGAATATTTTCGTATCATAGACAAGGCGGGGGCCGAACGCATCAGCCGGATGTATCCAGCGGATCGAAGCCTTTCACCAGATCGTCTATCGCTTTCATCTGTTGCAGGTAAGGCTCCAGTTTATCCAAAGGCAGGGCGCAAGGGCCATCGCACTTTGCTTCTTCCGGGTTTGGATGCGCTTCAAGGAACAGGCCGGCGATCCCCTGGGCCAGACCGGCGCGGGATAGCTGGGCCACCAGGGCACGGCGGCCACCGGCAGAGTCCGCCCGTCCGCCAGGCATCTGCAGGGCGTGGGTGGCATCGAACATCACCGGATAGCCGAACTCCTTCATGATGCTGAAGCCGAGCATATCCACCACCAGGTTGTTGTAGCCGAAGGAGCTGCCGCGTTCACACAGGATCAGGTTACCGTTACCGGCCTGTTCGCACTTGTTCAGGATATGTTTCATCTCCTGAGGTGCGAGGAACTGGGCTTTCTTGATATTGATCACGGCACCGGTTTTAGCCATCGCCTCTACCAGATCGGTCTGGCGCGAGAGGAATGCCGGAAGCTGAATGATATCGCAGACTTCCGCGGTCGGAGCCGCCTGATGTGGTTCATGCACGTCGGTGATGAGCGGTACGTTAAAGGTGGTTTTCACCTCTTCCAGAATTCTCAGGCCCTCTTCCAGGCCCGGGCCACGGAAAGAGGTCAGGGAGGAGCGGTTGGCTTTGTCGAAAGACGCCTTGAAAACGTAAGGAATATTCAGCTTATTGGTCACTTCCACGTAGTGCTCTGCAATACGCAGTGCCAGATCGCGTGACTCAAGAACATTCATTCCACCGAACAATACCATCGGCTTGTCGTTGCCGATCTCAATATCCGCGACTTTTACGATTTTCTGTTCCATACATCTCTCTGAGTAATCAATTATCAGTAATTACCCGATTATACGTGATCAGCAGGGAAAAGCGCGGCGTATCGCTCAATCCATTCCAGAGCAGCCTCATCCAGGCTCAGGTAGCGCTGCTGTTGCTGCAGGACATGCTGGCGATAGCGGTAGATATGGCTGAGTTGCTCCAGCATCCGGGCGCGCATGGCGTTATCGTTGTCCTGAAAGCGGATAGCCAGTTCATAACCGCCTTGGCTGGGCTGGCACCAGTCGACACGGCCCAGGGGATCGATGGCATCATCGATCAGTGGAATCATCATGCGGACCTGTTCGCCAGGGGCATAACCGTTGTCGCAATGACAGATGACGCCGATCCCGTCGCTGCCAGCGGCAGGCAGCCTGTCCTGCCCGGCTTGCTGCAGGCTGACCGGAATCTCATCCGGGTGGCGCAGGTAGATCTGATAACTGCCCATATTCAGTACCTCCTGTAACATTAGAGTCGCCAGTCTCTTAAACTGCTTTACTCCATTTGGCTATTTTGAGATTTTCAAAGCCTATAAGAGACTTAACTGATTGAAGCGGGAAACAGAACGATGTCGCAGGAAAACAGTCTTCAGGCCTATCAGCGTAGCTGTCACCAGCTGATTTCCGATCGCCAGTCTTTACTGCTGGCAACGGTTAACTGCGAAGAGGCGCCGGATATCAGTTATGCGCCTTATATCCGCGATGGGCAGGGGGCTTTCTATATCTTTGTCAGCCGTCTGGCGACACACACTCTGAATCTGTTGCACAGCAGGCGGGCGTCGGTGTTGTTTATCCGCGAAGAATCGGAAAGCCGTAACCTGTTTGCCCGCGAGCGCCTGAGCTTTCGCTGTCAGGTCACGGAGATTACGCCGCAGGATACGGACTACAAGGAACGGCTGGATCAGATGGAGCAGCAGCTGGGCAATACTGTGGCGATGTTACGCAGCCTGCCGGACTTCCATCTTCTGTGCTTAATCCCTGAGCAGGGGCGCTATGTTGTGGGGTTCGGTAAGGCGTTTGATGTGGATCCGAAGAGTGGGGAGCTGAGCCATATCGATGCGGACCGCCTGCAGCAGGGCAGGCGGTAACAGCTTGTTCAGGCCCCTATCATCTCCACCACAACGGTCTTGACCAGAAAAGCTGCCAGACCCAGACCCAGGGCAAAGAACAGCACGAATGTACCGAACTTACCGGCATTAGATTTCTTCGCGAGGTCGTAGATGATAAAGAAGATAAAGGCCGCAAAGACGGCAAGACCAACATTCAACATCAGGGCTTCTACTTCAGCCAGGCGCATAGGACAGAATCTCCGGAAAGTGAGTGGGTCGCTCGGTCGTTGCCGGATCAGCTGTGATAACTTGCTGATATAGGGTTGCAACAAATCAGGATGAGCGGTCGTTGGTCGCGGATTGTACAGTAAGCTGAAACTTTAAAATACCTACTGGTTATAGGGAAAAGAGGAAACGTTATGACGACCCGGACGGGGACTGTTCTGATCACCGGTGCGGCGCGCGGAATCGGGCTCGAATTTGTGCGCCACTATCTGGCCCGTGGCTGGCAGGTACATGCCTGTGCCCGCAACCTTGCTGAGGCGACAGAGCTGCAGCAGCTGGAGCAGTCGGGCAGTGGTCTGAGTCTGCATCAGCTGGATATCAGCTCCGATGAGCAGATCGCTGAACTGACGCTTGCCCTGGATCGGCAACCGCTGGATCTGCTGATCAACAATGCCGGAATCTACGGTCCCAAGAAGCTGGCCTTTGGTGAGGTGACCCGGGATCGCTGGCGTCGGGTGCTGGAGATCAATACGATCTCGCCACTGATGCTGACCCAGGCACTGATCGGCAATCTGATGGCGGGACGACAGAAGAAGGTGCTAATGCTGAGCAGCAAAGTGGGCAGTATCAGCGATAACTCCGGCGGTGCCGGTTACTACTACCGCAGCTCCAAAACGGCGCTGAACCAAGTGGTTAAAAGCCTGTCGATCGATCTGGCAGAGAAGGGAATCAGCGTATTAGCGCTGCATCCGGGCTGGGTGCAGACCGAGATGGGTGGGCCTAATGCCCTTATCAGCACGGCAGAGAGTGTTGCCGGACTGGTTGAAGTGATCGATGCGCTGGATCTGCAGAGCAGCGGACAGTTTATCGAATACAACGGTAAGCAGATCCCCTGGTAGCCGGGGATCTGCTGAATCAGGTTTGAGCCTTAGCTCAGCAACTGGTAGCTCAGCGCCACCCAGTAGCTGGCACCCAGTGGCAGGATCTCATCGTTGAAGTCGTAGTGGGGATTATGCAGGGCGCAGCAATCAGGGCCTGCGCCGTTTCCGATCCAGATATAGGCGCCTGGTTTCTGTTGCAGCATAAAGGCAAAGTCCTCGGCCCCCATGCTCGGTGCAATCGCCCAGTCCACATTCTCGTCACCCGCCAGAGAGGCTGCCACCCGGCGGCACTGTTCGGCGTTATCCGGTGTATTGATGGTTGCCGGGTAGCCATCGCGGTAGATCAGCTCAGCCTGAGCGCCAAAGCCGGCGGCGATATTCTCCACCAGGGTGCGCAGGCGCTGCTGGATCAGTTCGCGTTGCTCCGGTGCCAGTGTGCGCACGGTGCCTTTCAGAGTGGCCTGTTCCGGAATCACATTATGGGTATCGCCGCCTTCCATCTGGGTAATGCTGATAACGCCGCTTTCCAGAGGGTTAATGTTGCGTGAGACAATACTCTGGCTGGCGCTGATGATCTGGCCTGCTACCAGCACCGGATCGACTCCCTGATGCGGCATCGCCGCATGGCCACCCTGACCGGTGATACTGATGGTAAAGGTATCGGCGGAGGCCATCACTGCGCCCGGATGTACCGCAAAACGCCCCTGTTCCAGTCCCGGCCAGTTATGCATGCCATAAACCTGATCCATCGGGAAGCGCTCGAACATGCCATCTTCGATCATCTTGCGTGCCCCGGCGTGGCCCTCTTCCGCAGGCTGGAAGATAAAGCAGATACTGCCCCTGAACTGCCGGTTCCGGCTCAGATGGCTGGCGGCACCGAGCAGCATGGCGGTATGGCCATCATGGCCACAGCCGTGCATCTTGCCCTCGTGGCAGGAGCGGTGTTCAAACTGGTTGAGTTCATTCAGGTGCAGGGCATCCATATCCGCGCGCAGGCCGATCATCGGGCCCTCACCCAGTTCTCCTTCCAGCAGGCCGACAACGCCGGTGCCTCCGAGGCCTCGGTCTACTGTCAGACCCAGCGATCCGAGTATCTCCGCCACCTTATCGCTGGTGAGGAACTCCTCATAAGCGGTTTCGGGGTATTGATGAATCTCCCTACGCCACTGCTGCATCTGCTGGTGGAGCGGGCTGAGGGGCTGAATAGCAAGGGGGGTATTCGTCGACATCAGTATCTGGCTTCGGAAATTTCAATGTATAACCCGGAACGGCGCGTAACACGGCCAGCCTCGGATAGGTGAAGTATTCGGTTCAGGTATGGATTTGTTTGGTTAAATAATATGCAGTGGTTTTCTTTCGGATTAAACCTTAAGCCGCCCAACCGCGTATAGATAAAACCGGAGCTGCCTGAATCAGTGTCAGAGCAGTCTACTACGGCTGGGAGATGACAGGCTAATTTTTGCGCGGAATAGTGTTGAGCGTTTTTTAACCAGAAACGTCAGGGTTTATCGTAGGTGGAATTAATGACAGCTGAAGTCAAAATGCTTATCGGATTACAAGCAGAAGGTGCCTGACTATTTATCTGGCTGAATCGGGTGTTGGGATATTATTGCAGGAGCAGGCGCTGATGTCCTTGAGGTCTGAGGCTAAGCCTCTGAGAAGATGGTGGTGGGAGGTGGATTCGAACCACCGAAGCTTGCGCGTCAGATTTACAGTCTGATCCCTTTGGCCACTCGGGAATCCCACCTCTTCTCGAAGAGGCGCGTATCTTACCGATCGGGGCGGGAGGATGTAAAGCTTTTTGTGAGTACTTTCCTACATTTTTTTAAATGAATGTTAGGAATGGATTTGAAGGGGAGGGTGAAAATAATTCTTTAAGGCCTGCCAGAGACAGGAAGCCAGTAATCGCCTGCGCTGGCTCAGGTTACTACCTTTGGCCTACACAGATAAGGCAGCAAATCAATATTGAAATTAAACGACAGAAAACTATATTTAGGCGCAATTAACGATCGAGCTACAATATGTAGTGTATCTGTGTGTTATTTGTACAGATTTCAAAGCGAATTAATTCGGTTTTGGCAAGTATTTTCTTAAAGTATTCTGCCGGTTTTGCAGTTCGGTTAATTATTAGACGATAAACGTTGGTGGATGGGTTTCATGCAGCAAGATCTGTTGGTAACGAAGAGGGATGGTCGTCGCGAAAATATTGACCTGGAAAAAATTCACCGGGTTGTCATCTGGGCCGCAGACGGGCTGGATGCGGTTTCACCGTCCGAAGTGGAGCTTAAAGCTCACCTGCAGTTTTACGAAGGAATCAGAACCTCCGATATCCATGAGACGCTGATTAAATCTGCTGCCGACCTTATTTCTGAGGAAGCGCCTGACTACCAGTATCTGGCTGCCCGTCTGGCGATCTTCCACCTGCGTAAGCGCGCCTTCGGTACCTTCGAGCCGCCTCGCCTGTATGACCATGTCGGTAAAATGGTGTCGCAGGGCCGTTACGACAACCACCTGCTGGAAGACTACAGCGAAGCCGAGTGGGATGAGCTGAACGGCTATCTCGATCACAATCGCGATATGAACTTCTCCTATGCTGCGGTTAAGCAGCTGGAAGGCAAGTATCTGGTTCAGAACCGTGTCACCGGTGAAGTGTACGAGAGCCCGCAGATTCTCTATATGCTGGTATCCGCCTGCCTGTTTGCCAGCTATGACAAGGCCTCCCGGCTGGAATACGTCAAGCGCTTCTATGATGCCTGCTCGCTGTTTAAGCTGTCGCTGCCGACGCCGATCATGGCCGGTGTGCGCACGCCAACCCGTCAGTTCAGCTCCTGCGTGCTGATTGAAACCGATGACAGCCTGGACTCGATCAATGCCACTGCGGCATCCATCGTGAAATACGTATCCCAGCGCGCCGGTATCGGTATCAACGCAGGCCGTATCCGGGCCCTGGGTAGCCCGATCCGTAACGGTGAGGCTTTCCACACCGGTTGTATCCCGTTCTACAAGCACTTCCAGACAGCGGTTAAGTCCTGCTCGCAGGGTGGTGTGCGTGGCGGTGCCGCGACACTGTTCTACCCATTGTGGCACCTGGAAGTTGAATCCCTGCTGGTATTGAAGAACAACCGTGGTGTCGAAGAGAACCGCGTGCGTCACATCGACTACGGCGTCCAGCTGAATAAGATGATGTATACCCGCCTGATCAAAGGTGGCGATATTACCCTGTTCAGCCCGCATGAAGTGCCGGGCCTGTACGATGCGTTCTTTGCCGATCAGGATGAGTTTGAGCGCCTGTACCTGAAGTACGAGCAGGATGACAGCATCCGCAAGAAGACGATTAAGGCGGTAGAGCTGTTTGGTCTGCTGGCAGCGGAGCGTGCCCAGACCGGTCGTATCTATATCCAGAACGTCGATCACTGTAATACCCACAGCCCGTTCGATCCGGCTGTCGCACCGGTGAAGCAGTCCAACCTCTGTCTGGAGATTGCCCTGCCGACCAAGCCGCTGAAGGATGTCAACGATCCGGATGGCGAGATCGCGCTCTGCACCCTGTCTGCCTTTAACCTCGGTGCACTGGAAAATCTGGATGAGCTGGAAAACCTGGCTGACCTGATCGTACGTGCACTGGATAGCCTGCTGGATTATCAGGACTATCCGATTCCGGCCGCCTACAACGCTACGATGGCGCGTCGTACCCTGGGTGTCGGCGTGACTAACTTTGCCTACTACCTGGCGAAGAACGGTGTGCGTTACTCCGATGGCTCAGCCAATGGCCTGGTGCACCGGACCTTTGAATCGATTCAGTATTACCTGCTGAAAGCCTCCAACCAGCTGGCGAAAGAGCGTGGTGCTTGTCCGAAGTTTGACGAAACCACCTACGCTAAGGGCCTGCTGCCGATCGACACTTATAAGCGCGATCTGGATGATGTCTGTGCTGAACCGCTGCATCACTTCTGGGAAACCCTGCGCGAAGATATCCGTGAATTCGGCCTGCGCAACAGTACCCTGACGGCGCTGATGCCATGTGAGACCTCCTCTCAGATCACCAACTCCACCAACGGTATCGAGCCGCCACGTGGCTTCGTTTCGGTGAAGGCGAGCAAGGACGGTATCATGAAGCAGGTGGTGCCGGACTACACTGAACTGAAAGCGCAGTACGAACTGTTGTGGGATATCCCGAATAACAGCGGTTACCTGCAGCTGGTCGGTATCATGCAGAAGTTTGTCGATCAGGCGATCTCTGCCAATACCAACTACGATCCAGGTAAGTTCCCGGGTGATAAGGTTCCGATGAAAACCCTGCTGCAGGACCTGTTGTCCTCCTACAAGCTAGGCCTCAAGACACTGTACTACCACAATACCCGTGATGGTGCATCCGACAAGCAGGATGATCTGGGCGGTGGCTGCGAAGGCGGTGCCTGCAAGCTCTGATCCACTTCGGATCATTCTGAATACGCGGCTGCCGATCCCGGCAGCCGTGATAGCAACTCTCTTATATAGCGGTAATTACCAGCGTCATGACGTACACCACGTTTAGTCACAGCACCCACGATGCGACCAAAGAGCCAATGTTTTTTGGCCGTCACGTTAACGTTGCCCGTTACGACAAGCAGAAATACCCGATTTTTGAAAAGCTGATTGAGAAGCAGCTGTCCTTCTTCTGGCGTCCGGAAGAGGTGGACCTGAGCACTGACCGCAAAGACTTTGCCCAGATGCCGGAACATGAGAAGCATATCTTTCTCAGTAACCTGAAATACCAGACGCTGCTGGACTCTGTGCAGGGACGTTCGCCAAACGTTGCCTTCCTGCCGGTGGTCTCCCTGCCGGAGCTGGAGACCTGGTTTGAGACCTGGGCCTTCAGTGAGACGATTCACAGCCGTTCTTATACCCATATCATCCGTAATATCATCACTGAACCGTCCGAAGTGTTTGATCAGATCGTGACTAACGAAGAGATCATCAAGCGGGCGGACGCAGTGACTTCACTGTACGACCAGTTTATTGCGCTGGTGAACGTCTACACCATACATGGTGAAGGTATCCATACCGTGGATGGTAAGGTCTATGACACGACCATGCGCAACCTGAAGACCAAGCTCTACCTGACGCTGGTGTCGGTCAACGTACTGGAAGCGATCCGTTTCTATGTCAGCTTTGCCTGCTCCTTCGCCTTTGCTGAACGCGCGATCATGGAAGGCAATGCCAAGATCATCAAGCTGATCGCCCGTGATGAGGCGCTGCACCTGACCGGTACTCAGCATATGCTGAATATCATGGCCTCCGGCAGCGATGACCCAGAGATGAAGGAGATTGCTGCGGCCTGCAAGGATGATGTGATCCGCATCTTCCGCGAAGCAGCGCAGCAGGAGAAGGACTGGGCGCACTATCTGTTCAGCGAAGGCTCTATGATCGGTCTGAATGCCCAGATCCTGAGCGATTACGTTGAGTACATCACCAACGTCCGTATCAAGGCGCTGGGCTTCGATGAGATTTTCCCGAGCCGTCAGAATCCGCTGCCATGGATGAATGCATGGCTGGTGAGTGACAATGTTCAGGTAGCACCGCAGGAAGCGGAAATCAGCTCTTATCTGGTTGGTCAGATCGACAACGAGGTGGACGAGTCTGATTTCGACGGGTTTGATCTATAAAAGGAACAGCGCTGCATGTCAGGTATTCCACGCGTCAAAGTCAATCTGCATCACACCTTCTACTACCAGTACGAGCCGACTCTGCTGGATGCGCTTGAGTCCCAGCAGATTCCGGCACCCTACAACTGTCGCGGCGGTTACTGTGGCTGTTGCAAAGTGCGGTTGCTGGAAGGGGAGGTGAAGTATGTACAGGATAGCCTGGTTGACCTGGCCGATGACGAGATACTGACCTGCTGTTGTATCCCGCAAAGCCATATAGAGATTGAGATTCCCGAAGACTGAACAGCTGTGAGTATTCCTATAAACCTCCCTTGAAAAAGGGAGGTTTTTTTGTGCCTGGCTATTTCTTTTGCACAGTAAATACCGCCTTGCAGCGTTACTGAGTACTAACCCAGTCATTTTCCTGATTCCAGCCTATTGCATTGTTTAACTTATTGAAAAATAAAGACTAAATTGTGTCTGTATAAATAATGAACAATTCGCTGAAGGCCCCTTTAACAGGGCGCCTTAGCTATATACCCAAAAACTATTCACCAACTTATCCACAGAATGTGTGGGTAAGCACACCGGTTGTCATCGTTGTGCCATACTTCTAGCCGTGGGCGAAAAATCAAGCTGAATTTCGTGCCCAGGTTGAAGAATTTCCGTGATATCGCATTGTATTTTTCGGAGGCTGTGATGACCGCCAATCCTGCACTGATCGAGCTGATCGGTAATACGCCACTGCTGCATCTTGACCGCCTGTCTGAGCAGACCGGCTGCCATATTCTGGGGAAGGCTGAGTTTATGAATCCGGGCGGCTCGGTGAAAGACCGTACCGCCTGGGGGATTGTCCGCGATGCCATCGCCGGAGGGCAGCTGGCGCCCGGTGGACGTATCGTCGAAGGGACGGCCGGTAACACCGGTATCGGCCTGACATTGGTGGCGAATGCACTGGGTTACCGCTGCACTATCGTGATGCCTGACACCCAGAGTCAGGAGAAGATCGATATGCTGCGCCTCTATGGTGCCGAACTGGTCCTGGTGCCTGCCGTGCCCTATGCCGATGAAAACCACTACACCAAGGTTTCACAGCGGCTGGCGGAAGAGTACAGCAGTCAGGAGTCCGGGAACGTGATCTGGGCAAATCAGTTTGATAACGTCGCCAACCGGCAGATCCACTATGAAACCACCGGCCATGAAATCTGGCATCAGACCGGCGGGCTGGTAGATGCCTTCTGCTGTGCTGTGGGCACCGGCGGCACGTTGGCCGGTGTGGCGCAGGCGTTGCGGGAGAAGCATCCGCAGACAAAGATCTTTCTGAGTGACCCGGTGGGGGCATCACTCTATCGTTATTACACCGAAGGCTCGCTGAAAGCCGAAGGCAGTTCAGTAATGGAGGGTATCGGTCAGAGCCGGGTAACGGCCAACCTTGAGGGGCTGGAGGTCGACGGTGCCTTTGAAATACCGGATGAGGAAGCGCTGCCCTATGTCTTTGATCTGCTGCAGAAGGATGGTTTCTGCCTGGGCGGCTCCAGCGGGATCAATATTGCGGGGGCGGTGAGGGTGGCACAACAGCTTGGCCCGGGCCATACCATTGTGACGGTACTCTGTGATCAGGGGAATCGTTATCAGAGTAAGCTGTTTAACCCGGCCTTCCTTAAAATCAAGGGGTTACCTGAGCCGGGCTGGTTGTAGTGGATAACTATTGACCAGGGGTGTTGTTTGTTGTCGCTGGCGGGGGTCAGACCAGTAGGGCTGAAATACATAATTATTCTTGACTATTAGATGACAGTCAGTGTGGATAGATCGCGCTAACTTAGCAAAATCAGCAAGATAGATTGTTGTTTGCAAAATAACCAAATTAAGCTACACCCAGCTGTCGCGGGGGCTTTGTGACACCGGATGATGTTTATCACCAGAGTTATTCACAGATTTTGGGGGTAACTGTGTTCAGGCCTAAAGCGGCGACCTCCGGGGATTACATCCCTGCAGCCACAGGGCTGGAGGTCGCCTGAAAGCGGTCAGGTTTTACCAGTTCAGCTGTTGCCAGCCTCGCGCAGTGGCATGCCGGGTGAGTTGGCTGTCGGGGTTGGTTGCCACAGGTACGTCAACCATCTCCAGCAATGGCAGGTCATTATGTGAGTCTGAGTAGAAGCGGGAGCCTGCCAGGGTTGCCTGATGCTGTTCCAGCCAGCGCTGCAGTCGCAGGACTTTTCCCTCCCTGAAGGTCATCACATCGCGCGTGCGGCCTGTGTGGATACCCTGCTCAAATTCCATCAGCACGGAAAGCTGCTGCTCGACTCCGAGGCGGCGGGCGATGGGATCAACCAGTTGCTCTGCCGAGGCAGAGATAATCATGATCTGATAGCCGTCGTTCTTCAGGTCCTTCAGCAGCTGGCGGGCCTGGGGATAGATAATTGGCTCGATCACCTGATCGACAAAGGGCTCCACCATCTGCTGTATCTGTGACCATTTCTTACCTTTAAAGGGGCTCAGGTGGAATGCCATATAGGATTCCATATCGAGCAGGCCGGCATGGTAGGCATCCTGCAGGGCTTTATCCGTCTTGAGAAAATCGGGATCGTCGGTCAGGCCCTGATCGACCATATAGTGGTGCCAGAGGGAGGAGCAGTCGCCTTTCAGCAGGGTGTCGTCGAGATCAAACAGCGCGAGGGGCATAAAAAATCCTGTCACAAATTCCTGTCACTTACGGGTGCAGTGGTAAGGCTGCGAATCCGTAATCTTTGAAAGTTGCCCAGTCTGTCTGTTGAGTGTTGCTGATTGATTGCAGGATTTTGCCACGCACGCCGGACATCGGTTGTTAGTAAAAGTAATTCCGGACAGTTGTCTGCTAATGCCAGGTAAAAGTGGCTAAAGCATCGGTAAATTACCTTCTAAGGCCGATATATGGCAGGGAAATGCAGTGAAGGTGCTTGTGATCGTTTTCTTGCCCTGAGCCACCGGGAATCTGGTGATAGGGTTGGTGTGTAGCGGGATTAGAAATTCTGGGGGCATGAGGCCCCCAGAACAGGTGACTGATCAGGCCTCGGGTTGTTGAATCAGGCTGTGGTTGCCCTCACTCAGCAGCTGCTCGCCAAACCAGGCCAGATCCTGATGCAGCCCGACCACTTCACCGACAATGATCAGGGCGGGTGCCGGGAGCTGTGCTTCGGCCTGACGTTCGGCCAGGTTTGCCAGGGTTCCGGTTAATACCTGCTGATCGGCACGGGTGCCGCGGCTGACAATTGCCGCCGGGGTGCTGGCAGGCTTGCCGTGTTTGATCAGCTGCTCAGACAGGCATGGCAGGCTGTGCAGGCCCATGTAGAAGACAATGGTCTGGTTCGGGTGTACCAGTTCGGCGTAGTTCAGGTCGCTGGTACGGTTCTTCAGCTGGCCGGTAACAAACTTTACTGACTGGGCATAGTGGCGGTGGGTCAGCGGGATGCCGGCATAGGTGGAGCAGGCACTGGCTGCGGTAATACCCGGCACCACCTGGAACGCAATGCCGTGTTCTTTGAGCTTCTCCAGCTCTTCGCCGCCCCGGCCAAAGATAAAGGGGTCGCCTCCTTTCAGACGCACCACGCGCTTGCCCTGCAGGGCGTGCTGCACCAGCAGTTCGTTGATCCCTTCCTGTGGCACGCTGTGGTTGTCACGTTGTTTGCCGACAAACACCATATCGGCATCGCGGCGGCAGAGATCCAGCACCTGGGGAGAAACCAGGGCGTCGTAGAGCACCACGTCAGCCTGTTGCATCAGGCGCAGCGCCTTAAAGGTCAGCAGCTCCGGGTCGCCGGGACCGGCACCGACCAGATAGACCTCGCCGACCTGCTTTTCCGGGTCCTGATGATTCAGTTTTTCCTGCAGCAACTGCTCTGCATCCTCAACACGCCCTGAGAGGACTTTTTCGGCTACCTGGCCCTGGATGACGTGCTCCCAGAACATGCGTCGCTGGTCGACCGTGCTGAAGCGTGCCTTAACCTTGTTACGGAAGCGGCCGACCAGCTGGCCCAGGGTGCTGTAGCCGTTGGGGATAATACTCTCCAGCTTGGCGCGCAACATGCGGGCCAGGACCGGGGCTTTGCCGCCGGAGGAGATGCCGATGACGATCGGAGAACGGTCGACGATGGCCGGGAAGATAAAGGTACAGAGCGCCGGGCTATCGACCACATTGATCGCGATATGGCGCTCAGTGGCATCGAAGTGGATACGCTTATGTAGCTCATCGTCATCGGTGGCGGCAACTACCAGCAGTTTCTCATCCAGCAGGCCGGGGTGGTATTCACCAATCAGCGCCTGGCCGTTGTGCTGGTCCAGCAGCTGTTTCAGTTCCGTGTGAATCTCGTGGGCGATAACCGTCAGTGTGGCGCCGGAGCGAACGAGCAAACGGGCTTTACGCAGGGCGATATTGCCGCCGCCGACCAGTAATACCGGTTTGTCTTTGATATCAAAAAAGAGTGGTAAATAATCCACAGCGTATCTCCTGCCGTACTGATAATGCCAATAGGCATAAGTTTATCAGGGAATAGCCTGCCAAGTCCCCTTGGCTGCGGGCCGGGTGGCAGAGTGGCAGAAGCGGTGAGGAAACGGGCGTTCTGTGCTCAAACCGGTTGGCGGCCAGGCGTATTCCCGGAAGTCTGATGGTTGAGCGCCGTTGCTCGGGATATCGCTGGCACGCAGGGCGCGTGCCAGCAGGACTCAGTGCTGAGTCAGGATATTACAGCTGAGTGTGCAGGCCGCATTCGCGGGTTTCGATCGCTTTGGTAGGATCGAAATAATCATGCTCGTTTGGCAGGTTGTGCTCTGCCAGGTAAGCATCCAGGTCAGCTTCAGTCAGGTTGTACAGAGGTGCCACTTTGATGATGCCATCTTTGCTGGCGCTGACGATATCCATGCTCTGACGGAACTCGGTCTGATCCTTACGGATGGCATTCAGCCACAGGTCCGGCTTCAGCTCTGACAGGGCGCGCTGGAATGGCTCCAGTTTCACCTGGCGGGTGAACTCCGCATGCAGTGCGTCATCCACGTCAGGAATGCCTTTCATCAGCACATTGCGGCGTGCGGCAGTCATTTCAGGGATGTAGGTCACGACATTCAGGTTCAGGTCCTGAATCAGCTTTTCAGCGAAGCGGTAGGTCGCAGAGGTGTTGTAGCCGGAGTCTACCCAGAGCACCTGAATGTCAGGCTTAACCTGAGCGGCCATATGCAGGATCACCGACTCGTAGGGACGGAAGTTGGTGGTCACCAGCGGCTTGTCGGACTGGCTCAGGGCCCAGGCGATTATCTCTTGCGGGGTCTTATCGTTCAGCTCTGTATTGGCTGCTGTCAGATCGATGCTCATCGTTTCCTCTCTCTAATCCTGCACTCTGTTGAGTGCGCAAAGCCCGGTACTGAGACCGGGCTTTCGGGGTTCTTACCGGTGGTAAACCGGACGCGGGTCGTCGGCGGCACCCTGGTAGCGTACGCTGACCTCGGTAAAGACCGCCAGACTCTCGTCACTGTAACGCTCTTCGCTGATCTCGAAGGCGTTGAAGCCACAACGTTCCATAAAGGTCAGGCGGTCATGGGCAACATCGCCGGTCGCGCGGATCTGGCCTTCGAAACCGGCGCGTTTCAGCAGCCGGGCGAGGCTGAAGCCACGACCGTCACGGAACACCGGAAAGTCGATGGCGATCAGCTCATACTGGTTTGGGTTTTCCAGCAGGGCGTCGATATTATCGTCACCGTTGATCTGCACCGCAACGCGACCTTTGCGATCTTGCAGGCTGTCGGCGTTGGCTTCCAGCAGCGCCAGAGGCACGATAATGTCACCGCCGGTGCTGCTCAGAGTTTCTTCGTTGACCAGAGTCCAGCTGTCGTTGGCAGCCGGCTGGCGATTAATGAGCAGTGGCATTTACGTTCTCCTTAAAGGTGGCCAGGCCAATGCGCTGGAAGGTGTCGATAAAGCTCTCGCCTTCATTGCGATGCTCGACGTAAACGTTGAGGACTTTCTCCAGAACATTCGGAACCTCTTCCGCGGACACCGCTTTACCGAGGACCTTACCCAGTGCCGCCTGTTCGTCGTCACGGCCTCCCAGGGTAATCTGGTACCAGTCTTCGCCTTTCTTATCCACACCCAGCAGGCCGATATTACCGACATGGTGGTGGGCGCAGGCGTTGATACAGCCGGAGAAGTTCAGCTTGATGTCGCCCAGATCGTAGAGGTAGTCCAGATCTTCAAACTTCTCATTGATACGGTCGGCTACACTCAGGGTCTTGGCGTTGGCTAGGGCGCAGAAATCGCCGCCCGGGCAAACTGTCATATCCGCCAGTGTGCCGATATTCGGGCGCGCCAGGTTGTTGTCGGCCAGTACCTGCCATACCGCCAGCAGGTCAGATTTCTTCACGTCAGCCAGTACCAGGTTCTGGTTGTGGGTGCCGCGGATCTCACCAAAGCTGTAGCTTTCAGCCAGGTCTGCTACTGCTTCCATCTGCTCGGAAGTCATATCACCAGCAGGCTTAAGGTACGGCTTCAGGGATACCACCACGACGCGGTAGCCGCTGACTTTATGGGCCACGGTGTTACGTTCGTACCAGACGCGGAAGTCGTTGTTTTCCGCCAGCAGGGTATCAACCGCATCATCGGCTGCATTGCTGTCGTACTCAAATGGTTTGAAGAAATTCTGTACGCGGCTGATCTCAGTTTCTGGCAGCTTTAGTTCGCTGTCGCGGATCTCGGCCCATTCGGCTTCAACCAGCTCACGGAACTTATCGATGCCCATTGCCTGTACCAGGATCTTGATACGGGCTTTGTACTTGTTGTCACGGCGGCCATTCAGGTTGTAGACGCGAATGATCGCTTCAAGAAAGGAGAGCAGATCCTCCTTAGGCAGGAACTCACGGATCTGCTTGCCAATGACCGGAGTACGTCCCAGGCCACCACCGACCAGCACTTCAAAGCCTACGTCCCCGGCTTCGTTGCGGACGATGTGCAGACCAATGTCATGCACCTGGGATGCAGCCCGGTCCTGTGGACCGCCTGTCACAGCGATTTTGAACTTACGTGGCAGGAAGGCGAATTCCGGATGCAGTGTAGACCACTGACGGATGATTTCGCAGTACGGACGTGGATCTTCTATCTCGTCCACGTTAACGCCTGCCAGGTGGTCGGTCGTTGTATTTCGGATACAGTTTCCGGAAGTCTGGATAGCATGCAGCTGGACTTCAGCCAGCTCCGCCAGAATATCAGGTACTTCCTCCAGCTTCGGCCAGTTCAGCTGCAGGTTAGTACGGGTGGTAAAGTGACCGTAGCCGCGGTCGTACTTACGGGCAACGTGAGCCAGTTTACGCAGCTGTGCTGAGTTCATCAGGCCGTAGGGGATAGCGACACGCAGCATAGGTGCGTGGCGCTGTACGTACAGGCCGTTCATCAGGCGCAGGGCCAGGAATTCATCTTCCGGCAGTTCGCCGGCCAAATAGCGACGTGTCTGATCACGATATTGCTCGACACGCTCATCTACCAGTTTCTGGTCGACTTCGTTGTATTGATACATGGCTAAAACCTCTCAGATCACAGAGTGATCTGCTCACCTCACCTAATTATTGGATTCACGAGACTGTTTTGCGGATTAACCCGCCAGCACAAATCTCAGGCCGATGGCTAACAAAATAGAGCCCATAATCGGCTGCATCACCTTCGGAGAAAGGCGTGCGCCGATATGGCTGCCGAGGAAGACTCCCGGCAGAGAACCGATTAGCAGATATGCCAGCAAGGTCAGGTCCACATTGCCCATAGTGTAGTGGCCTGCACCGGCAATACCGGTAAGCACTACGGCATGGAGCAGGTCGGTACCGACAATCTGCTGCATGCTCAGGCGCGGGTAGAGCACGATCAGTAGTGCTGTACCCAGAGCGCCGGCGCCGACAGACGACAATGTGACCAGTCCGCCCAGCAGGAAGCCGGTGGCCACGGTAATTGCCGGGCGCACTCGACGTGCCTTAGCTGCAAGCGGGTGATCCTGCATACTGGCTGCGTAATCACGAATCTGGTTGCGCAGAAAGACCGCAATGGAGGTCAGTACCAGTGAGACACCCAGAGTCAGGTTCATCAGGTGCTCAATCTGTTCCAGCGCTTCCAGGCCTTTCAGGTAATTCAGGGTTATCAGGCTGCCCGGAATACTGCCTGCCAGCAGCAGCACGACGATGCGGTACTGCACCAGCTGCTTGCGGGCGTAAGACCAGATACCGCCACATTTAGTAATAGCGGCATACAAAAGGTCAGTACTGACCGCGGCAACCGGCGGAATGCCGAATATAACGATCAGGATCGGTGTCATCAGGGCTCCACCGCCGATGCCCGTAAGGCCGACGATAAATCCGACTACCAGTCCTGCGAAGCTATACGCGAATTCCATTGATCTACCTGTCATAAGTTAATGACGACGGAGTTTAGAGACTGTTGCATATAACTCAAAATAATATTTAGAACTTTTATTATTCCTTTTTGTTTTGTTGTTGGTGCCTGACGAATGCCAGCGCTGAAGCTGTCTTCTGTGCTGTTGTTGTCGGGACTGAGGGCGGGGCGGTTTGAGTTGAATTCGGTTTGATAGCGGCAGCGACGTGAGGTCAGATCCGGTCCGGAAAGGCACTTATTTCTGATTGTGTTATAGATCGGAATTTGTTCTGGAATCTGATTGTATTGAATGTGATGCCCATGTTAGCTTTTTGGAGTCTGCTTCGGGGTCCGGTCAGGACATGGAGCTATATTTACAGTGGATTGCTGTGCGTGGGTTGTCGGTTGACTGCAGTAGAGGTGATGGAGTCATCCAGGCTGTTGCTCAATGAAATCTGGCAGGTAAGCAGGCGGCAGGGTAAGGGGATTTCCCGCGAATACCATACCCGAAAATAACTAAGCCCATCAGGCATAAGGAGAACGCCGTGGACTACCAGCAAATAGCTGACCTTCGCTTGCAAGAGCAACCGACCCTGAAAAATCGCCCACTAAGCGATAAACCCGCCGATATTAATGCTGTGCGCCAGCTGTGCCAGGCTGCTGTTAATGTTGAACTCTTCACCATTCCACTCTATATGACCGCGATGTATTCCATTCAGGGAATGCATGAGATCAATACCAAGCATGGATTTTATAAAGGACGCCAGTGGCCGGGTATGGCGACGACGTCAGGCAGCGGTGAGACGCCGAATGAAACCTGCTTTAACATCATTTTCAGCGTATTCATCCAGGAGATGTTACACCTTCAGCTGGCGGCTAATATATCTACCGCACTGAGCAAAGGTGTTGACCGGGATAAGGTCAGGTATTTCCCGACCTTTACCAGTCCCCTTTTGCAGGGAAGCTTTGACGATCAGGGAACCTCCTACCCGGATGCCTGGATCTGCTATGGCAAGAACTGTACTTCAATCCCTCATATCGTCGACTTTAATGACACTACCCTGGAAGGCTTAACGGTTGAACTGGGGCCGCTGGATGCACAGCGCATCACGTTGTTTAAAGCGATTGAGGAACCGGAAGCCGATGCCTGTGCGATTATCCGTGATTCGGCGAAGGATAAATATTTCCCAGCCGTTCCCTTTGCCGGCTGGACTGAGGGCAGCAGTGAGGCTGATCTGCCGCTGTTCGGTACTATCTCTTATATGTATCAGTGCCTGGCGACCTACCTGAATATCAGTTATGACGACGGCAGCACCCTGTTCGAAGCGGTTTATACCGATAAGTCTGCCCAGCAGGATCTGTTTAATCTCGAGGATGCCAAGGGCGGGCACCCCTGCCAGGAGTTCCCGCGGATGGGGGGGCTGAAAGTCACCAGCAGTAACCTGAGCGAAGCCAAAGAGCAGATCTTTAACCTGATGAGCGGGATTACCGATCAGGGTGAGGGCGGTAAGCTGGATGTGATTCCTGAGCCGGTACCGCAGCCGTTGCAGGCAACACTGCTTGGAGCCGTCGATTGTGAATATCAGCCGGACTTCGCCGCACTGACCGAGGATTATCCATCCTATGACCAGAACGGTAACAAGTTACCACAATCGTCGGATGCACACGCACGCTATACCTGGGGTGACAAAGATCACTACGAACGTTTTCAGATCGTTGAAGAGTTGATGGCCAGGCCGGAATTTTCAACCTGGCAACAGTGGCATGCGCAGGGAAATCGCTGGAGCGCCGAGGATCTGAAAACGGCTGACTACGAGGTTCAGGAAAATATTCCTGACCCGGCAGATATTGCCGCCGCGATGAATCGACTGAAAGAGACGGATATGTCGCAGAACTATCTGTCGTTCAGCCACGTTGCTGCCGGTTCGATTGCGGGGATCACTACGGTCCTGAATGACTACTGGGACTATAACGATTACTTCAGTGACAACCCGACGGCGTTCCCCTATCCGTCTATGGGCGGCTCCGGCGATCGTATCGCTATCTGTTGGGCGTTATTTGGTCTTACGCCGGAGCTGGATAAGGGGGCTTATCCGCGTCAGCCTGGTGGAGCACAGGGCCCAGGTAAGGTGCCGGCCAACCATGCCTGTCAGGGCATGAGCTTCGATATAAATAGCTGGCAGGAGAGTTGCGCCACACAAGGCGTTTACCACACCTGTAAGGGCTCCAATGGCTGTGCCGGCGAAGGCGGCTGTGGCTATGTCCATGACGCTTACTCGGGCGGGAATTGCAGCCATTCGGGTGGGGGCAGCGGTACTGATAGCGTATTCAGCGCCCCGGCCGACAATCAGTGTGGCGGTAAGGGCGGCTGTGCGGTACCGATTTCGGCGTCCCAGCTGCTGCCTGAGGGCGGCAATATGCAGTTGTTTAATCTTAAGTCAGATGCCGAAAACAACTATGACAAGCTGGCGGTCATGCCGTTTACCGAGGGAGAGCCGGTTTACGATGTGGCCTGGCGGGCATACACCGAGGTGCTGAAGGCCCAGGGTGTCGAGCCGTTGCCTGAAAAACCTGCACCAAGTGACTTGCGCCTGGTATTCCCACCTTCTACCTGATGATGGTGTAAACCTCACAGGTCGTTAGCCTGCGAAAGCGTCTAAAGTGCTGACAGCTGCCTGGCCGCTGCCAGCACTTTATCTTCTACTTCTACCCACAGCAGGATTTGCTATGGATGACACTCTATCGGTTCCTTCTGTCCCGGCTGAGCGGCTCTCGGGTTTGCCCGACCTGGGCTTTGGTGCCGGGCTGCGCAGTTGTCACTTTGAATGGCTGCTGAAAAACGATCTGAATCCGGCACAGCAGGATGAGCTTGAAAAGCCGCTGGACTGGTTCGAGATCATCAGCGAAAACTTTATGGATAATCAGGGCTTTGCCATGTACATGCTGGATCGGGTACGGGAGCGCTACCCGGTCGTTATGCATGGTGTGTCGATGTCGATCGGCTCGACCGATCCGCTGAATATGGACTACCTTCGCGGGCTGAAGGCACTGGCCCAGAGGATCGAGCCTGCCTGGGTGTCCGATCATATCTGCTGGACCGGTGTTGCCGGCGTCAATAGCCATGACCTGTTACCGCTGCCCTACAACGAAGAGAGCCTGCGCCATCTGTCTGAACGGGTCTGTCAGGTGCAGGATTTTCTGCAACGCCCGCTGATTCTGGAAAATCCCAGCAGCTACCTGCAGTTCAACAGCTCCAGTATGACTGAATGGGAATTTATTACTGAGCTTTGTAACGAGACCGGCTGCGGCTTGCTGCTGGATGTAAACAATGTCTTTGTGTCGGCGTTTAATCATGGTTTCTCCGCTGAGGCCTATATAAAGGCATTGCCTCATCAGCATATTGTGCAGATGCATCTGGCCGGGCCGACCCACTGTGGCACTCATATTATTGATACGCATGATCGGCAGGTGCCCCGCCAGGTCTGGTGTTTATATCAGCTGGCCCAGCAGTATGTCCCCGGGTGTTCAACCTTGCTGGAATGGGATGCCAGCATTCCGGAGTTTCCGTTACTGCTGGAGGAACTAAACAAGGCCCGGCTGGCCCTTGAGGGTGAGCTGCCCGGTGAGGAGCTGCAGTACAGCCCGCCGGTCGACGGCTATCAGCCTGATGCTGCGATTGTCTCGACCCCACTTCATCACAACCTGCAGGTTTCCTATGCTGAATCTGACTGAGCTGCAACACTGGTTTGGCCGCGCCGTAATACGCCTGCAGCTGGACCCGCGCGATCTGCAGGAGGCGGTCACCGACGCAGGTCAGCTGAACGCCGAGCAGCGGCTGGGGATTTATGCCGAAGGCTATCGCCTGCGTCTGCTGGAGTGTATGAGGGCCGAGTACGCCTGCCTGTGCGCAATACTGGGACCGGCGCTGTTTGATCAGTTTGCCCTTGGCTATCTGAATGCCAGGCCATCAGAATCACATACCTTGTTTGATCTGGGAGCCGGCTTCCCGGCATTTCTCCGTGCTACCCGCCCGGCACCTGAGGCTGGCGCTGCACCACTGCCTGCCCAGCTCTATATGCCCGAGCAACTGGCCGAGCTGGAGCGCTGCAGGGTGATGAGTATCCGCGGGCTGGGGACAGAGCAGAGCCGGGCAGAGTCGCCGGATGCCAGTCAGTTGCTGATGCAACCGGGCTGGTGTTTTGAGCTGCCTGATACCAGCTTTGTTACGGCGGCTGATTTTGACTTTGTGCCTTGTGTTGAGGCGGTTGAAAAGGGTGAGTCAGTCGCTTTTCCGATGCTGAAGAGCCAGTGTTTACTGGTTTATCGTCATGCCTATAGGGTGCGGCTGATGGAGCTGCAACCCTGGCAGGCGGAATTTATGCATAGCTGTAACGGTGTTGAAGGCTGGTCTGAGCCGTGTAGCCAGCTCAGTGAGCGCCTGCAGATGCCGGCAGGAGAGCTGATATCCCGGCTGGTGACCTGGCTGCCGGGGTTACTGGGCTCCGGAGCCCTGACCGCAGCATTAGCAGACTAACCCTCCAGGCATAGCGTCCCTCTCCTCAGACGCGGTATTTCTGATATAGCTTCCCCCTCTAAGGTGCGCGAACAGTGGCTCGGAGCGATGCTGAGCCCGCCTGGTGGGAGTGCGCGATAATTTTTCAATATATCTAAAAAGAATAGATAAATTTCTATTTATTCTTTTTTGTTTTATGGGTTGCTTTGTCATAATGCGCGGCAACATCAGGAAGTTCCCCATCGCCGCTTTGGCCAAAGAGAGGAACTCCGGTAGCCAGATAAAAGAGGTGGCGGGCGCCTCGGCGGATCGACCACCCGGATCTATACGTTTTTTAATTAATGAAAGAGTGTGACTAATGACTTCCTTGCCGGAACATCGCTTGACCCATCTTCGGCAGCTCGAAGCTGAGAGTATCCATATTATCCGTGAGGTAGCCTCCGAGTTCGAAAACCCGGTAATGCTCTACTCCATTGGTAAGGATTCCTCGGTGATGCTGCACCTGGCGCGCAAAGCCTTTTATCCGGGTAAGCCGCCGTTTCCACTGATGCATGTGGATACCACCTGGAAATTCCGCGAAATGATCGAGTTTCGCGACAAGATGGCTGAGAAAGCCGGCATGGACCTGATTGTGCATATCAATCAGGACGGCGTAGACATGAACATCAGTCCTTTTGTTCATGGCTCTTCCAAGCACACTGACATTATGAAAACCCAGGGCCTGAAGCAGGCGCTGGATAAGTACAAGTTCGATGCGGCTTTCGGTGGTGCCCGTCGCGACGAAGAGAAATCCCGTGCCAAAGAGCGCGTGTTCTCATTCCGTGACAAGAACCACCGCTGGGATCCGAAAAACCAGCGTCCGGAACTGTGGAATACCTTTAATACCCAGATCGATCAGGGTGAAAGCATCCGTGTATTCCCGCTGTCCAACTGGACCGAGCTGGATATCTGGCAGTACATCTACCTGGAAAACATCGACATCGTGCCGCTGTACTTCTCCGCCGAGCGTCCGGTTGTAGAGCGCGACGGTATGCAGATCATGGTCGACGACGAGCGTCTGCCACTGGAAGAGGGCGAAGTACCGGAAATGAAATCCGTCCGCTTCCGTACCCTGGGCTGCTACCCGCTCACCGGCGCGGTGGAATCTGAAGCCGCAACCCTGCCAGAGATCATCCAGGAGATGCTGCTGACCACCACCTCCGAACGCCAGGGGCGCGCCATCGACCATGACAGCTCCGGCTCCATGGAGAAGAAAAAGATGGAAGGTTATTTCTAACGAAATAGCTGTTAGCTTAAAGCCGCAAGCAATCAGTAGCAGCCAGCAGGACGCTGGCTTGAGCGAAAGCGGAGGCAGAAATGGATTTCGAGCGCCTGGTGGTTTGGCAGCGAGCGATGACGCTTTGCTGCAGCGTCTATCAGCAAACAGACAAGCTGAAAGACTTTGGCTTTAAGCAACAGATAACCAGATCAGCACTTTCCATACCGAGCAATATTGCTGAAGGCATGGAAAGACTGACGGATAAAGAAAAAGTTTACTTTTTAGGGGTGGCAAAAGGCTCATGCGCTGAGCTCAGGACTCAGATTCTGGTTGGGGAACGTATCGGTTATCTATCCCCGGGAATTGCGAAAAGTTCTGTTCAGGAGACGCGCGAGATATCAGCCATGTTGCATGCCCTCTTAAATAAGATTCGCGAGTGTTGAGGATGGCACAGGCCGCTCAGCACTTGGCGCTTAAAGCCCGGAGCTTTTAACAATGAGTCATCAGAGTGATTTGATCGCCAGTGATATTCAGGCGTATCTGAAGCAGCACGAGAATAAAGAGCTACTGCGTTTTCTGACCTGCGGTAGTGTGGATGATGGTAAGTCGACCCTGATCGGTCGTCTGCTGCACGATTCCAAGATGATCTATGAAGATCAGCTGGCGTCTATCCAGGCGGATAACGCCCGTGTCGGTAATGCGGGTGAAGAGCTGGATCTGGCGTTGCTGGTGGATGGCCTGCAGGCCGAGCGTGAGCAGGGCATCACCATCGACGTGGCGTACCGCTACTTCTCGACGGATAAGCGTAAGTTTATCATCGCGGATACCCCGGGACATGAGCAGTACACCCGTAACATGGCGACCGGTGCCTCTACCTGTGACCTGGCGATCATCCTGATCGATGCCCGTCACGGCGTACAGGTTCAGACTAAGCGACACAGCTACATCGTTTCGCTGCTGGGTCTGAAACATACGGTTGTTGCTATCAATAAGATGGACCTGGTGGATTTCAGCGAGCAGCGCTTCGAAGAGATCAAGGCCGATTACCTTGAGTTTGCCAAGGATCTGGACCTGCCGGACATACAGTTTGTACCGCTGTCGGCCCTCAAGGGTGACAACGTTGTGAGCCTGTCTGAATCCACTCCGTGGTATCAGGGCAAGCCGCTGATGGAGACGCTGGAAACCGTTGAAATCGCTAACGATAATAACTTTGAATCGCTGCGTTTCCCGGTCCAGTATGTAAACCGTCCGAACTTAGACTTTCGTGGCTACTGTGGCACCCTGACATCTGGTATCGTACGCCCCGGTGACGAAGTCACCGTGCTGCCGTCGGGCAAATCCAGCAAGGTTAAATCGATCGTGACCTTCGATGGCGAGCTGGAAGAAGCCTATCCGCCGATGTCTGTGACCCTGACCCTGGAAGACGAGATCGATATCTCCCGTGGCGACCTGCTGGTCAACAGTTCCGATGTGCCTGAGGTCACTAACCGCTTCGATGCGATGGTGGTCTGGATGAGCGAAGAGGAGATGGTGCCGGGCCGTCAGTATGAAGTAAAACTCTCGACCAGCCGCGTTGCAGGCAGCGTGACGGCAATCCGTCACCGGGTTGATGTCAACACCCTGGAGCAGTCTGCGACGGCGGTACTGGGACTGAATGAGATCGCCCGTTGTGAAATCTCTGTCGAGCGTCCGATTATTGCTGACGATTACAAGCAACATCAGGGCACCGGTTCCTTTATCATTGTCGATCGTCTGAGCAATCAGACTGTCGCTGCCGGCATGATCATCAACGATGGTTCCCAGCAGTTGCTGGACGACAGCAGCCTGATCACCACAGAATCACTGGTCAGCAGTGACGAACGTGCACGTCGTTACGGTCAGCAGGCCGTGACGGTTGTTATCTCCGGTGGCGAGCAGGCCCAGCGTGACACTCTGATCTACAGCCTGGAAAAACGCCTGTTTGATCGTGGCCGTGCGGTGAGTGTCCTGAACCCGGCGCAGCTGGGTGCCGAACTGGGTGATAAGCTGCTGCCGGTGGCGCAGTTGCTGAACCAGAGTGGCTTACTGGTACTGGCCGACAGTGCCGAGGCACTGCAGGGCGAGAACCTGTTCAATGTTTCCCTGAGTGGGGCCGACGCAGAACTGCGTCTGGATCCGGAACAGGGCGCAGCGGCGCAGGTTACGGCGGTGGTCGAGCTGCTGACGGAACACAGCCTGATCTGATTCAGGCAGCGATAATCCGGTAGCCTCAAGGGCTGCACGGAACAGAACAGGGCGGCCTCAGGCCGCTCTGTTATTAGAGCCTCTGCATAAACCGTGGTGAACTTTTCGCCCACGTTTTATTCAGAGGCTTTTAAGCGCAAACAGTGCGCTTGATCAAATAGGATTCTGTACTCATCGGAACGGATTTCGGTAAACTTTAGCAAATTCTAATTTAATCACTTTGTCGGGGCTCCGGTTTCCACAGAGTAGCTGCAGCGGACGTTATGACGGAATATATCCTCATCCTGATCAGCACGGTGCTGGTAAACAACTTCGTCCTGGTCCAGTTTCTGGGCCTGTGTCCTTTTATGGGCGTTTCCAACAAACTGGAAACCGCTATGGGCATGTCCCTGGCGACCACCTTTGTCCTCACACTGTCGTCGGTTTGCAGCTACCTGGTGTTTACCTACCTGCTGGACCCTCTGGGTCTGGGCTACCTCAAGACCATCGCTTTCATCCTGGTGATCGCCGTGGTGGTACAGTTCACCGAAATGGTGGTGCATAAGACCAGCCCGCTGCTCTACAAGGTGCTGGGGATCTTCCTGCCATTGATCACCACCAACTGTGCGGTGCTGGGCGTGGCGCTGCTGAATATCAAAAAGACCAATGACTTTATCGACTCTATCGTTTACGGCTTCGGTGCTGCCGTCGGCTTCTCGCTGGCGCTGATCCTGTTTTCGGCGATTCGTGAGCGTGTCGCAGTGGCGGATGTTCCCACTCCTTTCCGTGGCGCGGCGATCGGTATGGTGACGGCCGGACTGATGTCGCTGGCGTTTATGGGCTTTACCGGACTGGTTCAGTTCTGAGGCGGAGACAGAGATGAGTGCAGTATTAATCGCAGTAATCGTAGTCTTTGGCCTGGCCGTAATCTTCGGTGTGATCCTGGGTTACGCCTCGGTCCGCTTTAAGGTTGAAGGCAATCCGCTGGTCGATCAGATCGACTCCTTGCTCCCGCAGACCCAGTGTGGTCAGTGTGGTCACCCGGGCTGTCGTCCCTACGCTGAAGCGATCGCCAATGGTGAGGCGATCAACAAATGTCCGCCGGGCGGACAGGGCACCGTCGAAGCGCTGGCCGACCTGCTGGACGTAGAAGCACTGCCGCTGGACGGTGAGCATGAAGAAAACCCGGTTAAGACCTTCGCTTACATCCGCGAAGATGAGTGTATCGGTTGTACCAAGTGTATTCAGGCGTGCCCGGTTGATGCCATTCTCGGCGCCGCCAAGCAGATGCATACGGTGATTCAGTCTGAATGTACCGGATGCGATCTATGTGTTGAGCCCTGTCCGGTTGACTGTATTGATATGATTCCTGTTGAAACCACCCTGCAGACCTGGAAATGGGATATGCCCAAGTCCGGTGTAAACCTGATTGCCACTGATGTGCGTGGTGAAGTTGAGGGGAGGGCGGCCTGATGGGATCGGTATTTGAATTTCATGGCGGTATTCACCCACCGGAGAATAAACGTCAGTCCAACGGTGCGCCGATCAGTGCGGCACCGATTCCGGATCGCCTGGTACTGCCATTTAACCAGCATATAGGGGCGCCGGCGGATGCCGTGGTCGAAATAGGCCAGCGGGTTCTGAAAGGCCAGATCATTGCCGAGGCGATCGGCCGGGTGAGTGTCAATATTCATGCGCCGACCTCCGGCATCGTGACGGATATTGGCCTCTATGCCATACCCCATGCCTCAGGCATGCAGGCACCCTGCATCATCATCGAGCCTGACGGTAAGGATGAGTGGGGAGAGCGTCGTGCCCTGGCGGACTTCCGCAGCCTGAAAAAGGCGGAGCTGACTGATCATATCCGCGCCCACGGTATTGCCGGTATGGGCGGGGCGGGCTTCCCGACCGACGTCAAGCTGCACCTGGGTGATGATCATATCGTTAACACCCTGGTGATCAATGCGGCCGAGTGCGAGCCTTATATTACCGCCGACGATATGCTGATGCGTGAGCGAGCCGACCAGATTATCGGCGGTATCGAAGTTATCGCCCACCTGCTCAAGCCGAGCCATGTCCTGATCGGTATCGAGGACAACAAGCCTCAGGCGATTCGCGCGCTGGAAGAAGCCAAGCGCGGTAACCCGCTGAATATTGATGTAGTGGTAGTACCGACTAAATACCCCTCCGGCGGTGAGAAACAGCTGATTAAGCTGCTGACCGGCGTCGAGGTGCCTAGCGGTAAGATACCCGCCGATGTCGGCATTGTCTGTCAGAACGTCGGTACCGCCAGTGCTATCTATCGCGCGGTACACCATGGCGAGCCGCTGATCTCCCGCGTCGTGACCATCACCGGTGATGCGGTCAATCACCGCCATAACCTGGAGGTGCTGATTGGTACTCCCTTCCGGACATTGCTGGACCACTCCGGTGTGCGTCGCAAGGAGATGTACCGCATGGTGATGGGCGGGCCTATGATGGGCTTCGCGATGACCGATGAAGAGGTGCCGGTGGTGAAAACCACCAACTGCATTATCGCCGCCACAATTGACGAGATGCCGCCTGCGCCGCCTGCCAACCCCTGTATCCGCTGTGGTATGTGTGAACAGGTCTGCCCGGCTGAACTGTTGCCGCAGCAGCTGCACTGGTTTGCCAAGGCAAAGGAGTTCGATAAGGCGCGCCATCACAACCTGTTTGATTGTATCGAATGTGGCGCCTGTTCCTTCGTTTGCCCATCCAATATCGAGCTGGTGCAGTACTACCGCTTTGCCAAGGCCGAAATCCGCGCCGAAGAAGCCGAGCAGCGTAAGGCCGATCACGCCCGTGAGCGATTTGAAGCCCGCAAGGCGCGTCAGGAAGCGGAAGAGGCAGAGAAGCAGGCACGTCGTAAGGCCCGTGCTGAAGAAGCCGCTAAGGCTCAGGCGGTGAAGAAAGATGCTGCCGAACGCAAAGAGACCGTGAAGGCAGACGCCGCTGTCGATGTTAAGGCACTGAAGACCGCTGCTGCCGTCGCCCGTACCAAGCTGAAAAAGGCCGAGAAGGCGCTCCTGCAGGCGCAGGAGAGCGGGGCTGATAACCAGGCTGAGCTGGAAACGGAGTTTAAGGCGGCACAGGCGAAATCCAACGCTGCGCAGCAGAAACTGGAACAAGCGGAGAAAGGCCAGCTCGGTGCGGCCGCCGCACCGGACACCAAGGCGCTTAAAACCGCCGCGGCGGTCGCCCGGACCAAGCTGAAGAAAGCCCAGACCGCGCTGAAGGCGGCGGAAGAGAAAGGCCAGGATGGCGTCGATGCGCTGCGTGATACGGTTAAGCAGCTGCAGGACAAAGCCGATGCCGCGCAGAAGGCCTACGATGATGCCCAGTCGGGCGCGAGCGCGCCTGCGGCACCCGTTGCCGATATCAAGCAACTGAAAACCAATGCCGCGGTAGCGCGGACCAAGCTGAAAAAGGCCGAGAAGCAACTGGCGGCGGCGGAAGAGAGCGGCGAAGGCGATCTGGCTGAATTGAAGGCTCAGGTTGAGCAGCTGCGCTCCAAAACCGAAGCGGCCCAGCAAGCCTATGACAGCGCAGAATCCGGGGCCGCGGGTGCGCCGGCTTCTGCGGCGGCGATCGATCTGGCTCCGCTTAAGGAGGAGATGGAAAAAGCGCTGGCCAAGGTGGAAAAAGCTCAGGCGGCGGCGGATGCCGCAGCCGAAAAAGGATTGCCAACGGCTGATAAGATGAAAGCCGGTGTTGATAAATTACGCGGAAAATATGAAGAGTCAAAAAAGGCTTTTGAAGATGCACAGTTATCAAATAACCAAAAGCAGCCTTCAAAAATCAATATTGATGAATTGAAATCGGATATGGAAGCTGCGCTTGCCAAGGTGAAGAAAGCCGAAGCCGCAGCCACTGCTGCCGAGGAAAAAGGCCTGCCCGCCGCTGAGAAAATGCGCGCCGGGGTTGAAAAGCTGCGCGGCAAGTACGCAGAGGCAAAACAGGCTTTTGAAGCGGCTCAGCAACAATCCGCCGCTGCAATCCAGCCTGCCGTGTCGCCCGCCCAGCTGGCCGAGCTGCAAGCCGATATGGACGCTGCCCAGGGCAAGGTACAGAAAGCCGAGGCGGCGGCTAAAGCCGCTGCTGAGAAGGGACTGCCAACGGCCGAGAAGATGCAGGCCGGGGTTGAAAAGCTGCGCGGTAAATATGAGGAGGCCCGCCAGGCCTACGAAGAGGCCGCCGGACCGGCCCTCAATGGCAATGCAGCAGAGTCAGCCGTTGCCGTGCCGGATATCGTGCCGGATATAAAGGCGCTTAAACAGCAGGTGTCTATCATGCGTACCAAGCTGCGCAAGGCAGAGAAGGCGCTTGAAGAGGCAGAGGGCGACGATCTGGCTGCGCTGCAGGCTGAAGTAGCCGAACTGAGCCAGCGCCATGATGCCGCTAAGGCTGAGTTTGATGCGGCTGAATCCCGTCAGATTGAGCTCGCGGCCGCCGAAGGGGTCGACCTGAAAAAACTGAAGGTCGATGCCGCTATGGCCCGGGCCGAGGTCACCAAGGCCGAGCGGGCGATCAGCAAGGTAACAGATGAAGACAGTGATGAACTGAGTCAGCTGAAGGATTCCCTGCAGCTGGCGCAGCAGCGCGCTGATGAATTGAACGCGACACTGAGTCGATTTACGGACTAAGGATTAACTGAGCGATGGCTTTGATCCGAACCAGCTCTCCGCACCTGCATAAGGTCAGCCGTACCAGCGATGTGATGCGCCTGGTACTGCTGGCGACCCTGCCGGGGCTGCTTGCGATGACCTTCTTTTTTGGCTGGGGCACCCTGATCAATGTGATCTGGGCCTCCCTGCTAGCGCTGGGCTTTGAGGCAGCGATCATCAAGCTGCGTAACCGCCCGGTGCGCTACTACCTGACCGACTACAGCGCGCTGGTGACGGCCCTGTTGCTCGGTCTGGCGCTGCCACCGTTCGCTCCCTGGTGGCTGACGCTGGTGGGCGTGTTTGTCGCCATCGTGATCGCCAAGCACCTCTATGGTGGTCTGGGACAGAATCCGTTCAATCCGGCGATGGTGGCCTATGCGCTGTTGCTGGTTTCCTTCCCGGTGGATATGACCCGCTGGACCCTGCCAACCGTGATGGTGGATGGCGGTTTCCCGGGATTGTTTGAGACCCTGGGCATTATTTTTGGCGGTATCGATGCGACTCAGATCGATAGCTACACCGGTGCCACGCCGCTGGATGCCCTGCGCCATCGTGGCGGCCTGACCACCGAAGAAGCATGGCGTGCTGTGCCGGTACTGGCTGATGGTGTCGGTGCCTGGCACGCTGTCAGCGCAGCCTATTTTATGGGTGGTATCTTCCTGCTGTATCGCAAGGTCTTCACCTGGCATGGTCCGCTGTCGATGCTGATCAGCCTGACGGTTATCTCGACGCTGTTCTTTGCGGTGGAGCCGGATGCCTATGGCGATCCGTTCTTCCATCTCACCACCGGCGCCACCATGCTGGGGGCGTTCTTTATCGTTACGGATCCGGTCACGGCCGCAACCAGTAACCGCGGCAAGGTGATCTACGGTGCCTGTATTGGCCTGTTGATCTATGTGATCCGTACCTGGGGTGGCTATCCGGATGCCGTGGCCTTTGCGGTGCTGCTGATGAACCTGGCGGCACCCTTTATCGATCAATACACCCAGCCGCGTACCTATGGCCATCAGAAAGCCCGCCGCGGCATGAAGGGAGATGCGTGATGGAGATGTTATCCGCTGTACGTCGCAGCTCCGTCGGCATTGGTATTTTTGCCATTGTGACCGCCGGACTGATTGCGATCACACAGGTCTCAACCAAGTCGCGTATCAGCCACAATGAGCGCGAACAGCAGGCCCGGGCGTTGTATGAAATCGTGCCCAAAGACAGTATCGATAATGACCTGCTGGAGGATACGTTCTCCTTTGTCGCGCCTGAACTTCAGGGCAGCGAGCAGCCGGCCAACGCTTATCTGGCGCGACGCAACGGGGTTATCGAGACTGTGATACTGCCGGTGGTTGCGCCGGATGGCTACTCCGGCAAGATCAACTTCATTATCGGTATCCACCGCGATGGCAGCGTGGCTGGCCTGCGGGTTCTGGCACACAAGGAAACGCCGGGACTGGGCGACAAGGTGGATCTGAAAAAGTCCGACTGGGTACTGAGCTTTAATGGCGAACGTAAAGGTGGCCGTAATGACAGCAGCTGGGCTGTGATTAAGGATGGTGGCCGCTTTGATCAGTTTACCGGCGCCACTATTACCCCGCGCGCTATCGTCAATGCGGCTGGCCGGGCGATCGATTACTTCCAGCGTCATAAAACCGAGTTGCTGGGTGACTCGCCGAAGAAAGTCTCTCAGGAGAGTAGCTGATGTCTGCTGATGCCAGAAAAATAGCCCTCGACGGGCTCTGGAACAATAATCCGGCTCTGGTGCAGTTGCTGGGTCTCTGCCCGCTGCTGGCCGTCACCGGTTCGGTGGTAAATGCGATCGGTCTGGGAGTGGCGAGTACCCTGGTACTGCTGGGCTCCAACCTGACCGTATCGGCCTTTCGTAAGTTTGTCCCGGAATCGGTGCGGCTGCCGATCTTTGTGATGATCATCGCCTCATTCGTTACTGCGATTGAGCTGCTGATGCAGGCCTTTGCCTATGAGCTGTACCTGATTCTCGGTATCTTCATCCCGCTGATTGTAACCAACTGCGCGATTATGGGACGTGCCGACGCCTTTGCCTGTAAGAATACCGTCGGAGCTTCGGTGCTGGATGGCCTGATGATGGGGCTGGGGTTCACCGCTGTACTGGTGGTGCTGGGGGCGATGCGTGAGGCACTCGGGCTGGGAACGCTGTTTGCCGATATGCAGCTGCTGTTTGGTCCTGCCGCTGAAAGCTGGAAAATTACCCTGATCGACGACTATAAGGGCTTCCTGTTTGCCGTCCTGCCACCGGGAGCCTTTGTCGGTATGGGCTTGCTGATCGCGCTGAAGAATGTGATCGACAGCCGCCTGGAGCAGCGACGCCAGCAACAGAAACCGGAATCGGATGGTGGTGTCGAGCGGGTCCGGGTGACCGGTTGAGTGGCCCGCTGAAATGCATTTCTCAGATGCGCCGCCGTTAACGGGCTTCTACGAATCCTGAAAAGCACCCGCTTTCATACAACTGTTTGAAAGCGGGTGCTTTTTTGTTTCTGCCGAATTTATTTCCGGCGACAGAACAGTTTGATTGACTACCGCCTTTCAGCATGAATAATTGAGCTGAAGGATCATGGTAAAAACACTGATAATTGTTTTCGCAATTGCTAGCAGCTGAAACCGGTTATTGAATGCTTTATTGCTGTAGTGACCGGCCGTTGCTGCTTGATACGGTCTCAGGTTATCCCGTCTCAGGATCCGGCGTACAAGCCGGGCCTTGCAGCAGGCAATCCAAACACAAACCAGAATACCAGGTATGGGTTAACTAAATTGGGTGTGAATCAGCCGATTCCAGTGGTGATATGCGACGACTCCCGTCTGGCTCGCAAGCAGATGGCAAACGCCCTATGTCGCTGGAATATAGAAGTAACCTTTGCCGAGCATGGCTTGCAGGCACTGGAGGCGATTCGCGCGGGCAAGGGCGACCTGCTGTTTCTTGACCTGAATATGCCGATTATGGATGGCTACCAGGTGCTGGAGCGCATCCGCCGGGATGACCTGAAAACGCTGGTGATCGTTGTATCAGGTGACGTCCAGCCAGCTGCGCTGCAGCGGGTAATGAACATGGGCGCCCTCGATTTTGTGTCCAAACCCACATCTGCGGCTGATATCGGCAAGGTTCTGCAGCGCTTCGGTATTCTGCAGGAGCTGGAAAAGCCACGTGAGATAACCGGCGGTCAGGAACCGGAATCTGTCCCCGAGTACTATCAGGAAATAGCCAATATCGCGATGGGGCGGGCCGGAGATCTGCTGGCCCGCTTGCTCGGTGTCTACGTATCGTTGCCTATTCCCCATGCGCGGATGGTGCATCGCAGTGCGCTGGAAATGCACCTGTTTGCCTCTGAACGTCCGCCATTCAATATTGTCGGTCAGGGGTTTATCGGCGGAGGTATTGCCGGCGAAGCACTGATCCAGATACCGGTCAGCTGTGTCGGCAATCTCGCCGGCGTCATGGGGGTTACCGAAGCGATTACCTCTCTGCAGCAGGAAGAGCTGATGATGGAGGTGGCTAACACCCTCACCAGTGCCTTCCTTGGCAGCTTCGCCCAGCAGTTGAAAATAAGCCTCAGTCGCGGCACTCCGACGCTGATCGAATCTGACGGCTTTCCGGCCGATTCTGAAAGCTGGCAGCAAAGTCTGGCGATCACCATTGATTACCAGATCGAAAGCGATGATATCCACTGCGAACTGCTGGTGATTTTTACTGAAGACTCGCTGCCTGCGCTGAAACGACTACTACGGGCGGTGTTATGAGTCGCGATCGCTTTACCCCTCAGGAAACACAAAACCAGCATCCCGCAACCGACTGGAATCTGGCCCTGCTGCAGACCCTTGATGTGGGTCTGGTGGTGATTGATGACTGTTACCGGATTCAGTTCTGGAACGGATTTATGGAAAACCATTCCGGCAGGGCTCCGGCCGAAGTGGCAGGTCGGGATCTGTTCGAAACCTTCCCCGAACTTCCCCAAAGCTGGCTGCAGCGTAAGCTCAATGCGGTGCTGTTGCTGAAAACTCCCTCCTATATCAACTGGGAGCAGCGCCCCAGCCTGTTTCGTTTTAAGAGCCACCGCCCGATCACCGGACACTCCGCATTCATGTATCAGAATGTCCACCTGATACCGCTGCCCTCTGTCTGTGGTCCGGCGGAACATGTCGGTATGCTGATCTATGATGTTACCGATGTGGCCGTCAGCCGCCGTAAACTGGAAGAGGCTAACGGCAAGCTGGAGGCATTGAGCCGGCGCGATGCCCTGACGGGCCTGCATAATCGCGGATACTGGCAGGAGTGCCTGGAAGCGGAGTTCAACCGGTTTTTGCGTAACCGGCGTAAAAGCAGCCTGATTATGGTGGATATCGATCATTTTAAGCAGATCAACGACCGCCTTGGGCATCCGGCCGGTGACGAGGTGATCTCTCAGCTGGCCCGGCTGTTACATCAGCACGCCCGCAAGACTGATATCGTTGGCCGCTACGGCGGTGAGGAGTATGGCGTTATCCTGCTGGATACCTCAGCCCGCCAGGCCGAGATTTTTGCTGAACGTTTACGTCGGGCGGCAGAGCTGATGCTGGTGAACTATCAGGGCACTGAGATCAGCTTTACCATCAGTCTGGGAATTGCCGAGGTGGAAACCGATCAGCAGGGCGCAGCCGCCTGGCTGGCACAGGCGGATAAAGCCCTCTATCAGGCCAAGGCTGAAGGGCGAAACCGCTATCGCGTTTATATAGAATAATCCCTCCGTTGCCGTTCAGTCTCAGCCCTCCGGCAGGGGCGCTCGCAACTCTGATGCGGCACCGAGTTGCATTCAGGCTTTCGCTGGTTATCATGGGTGCCCACTTATGAGCCATCTTGTGGGATCGCCCCGCCCGTTATGAATAAGCAAAAACGACACGAAATTTTCACCCGCCTGCGTGACCAGAATCCCAATCCGACCACCGAGCTGGAATACAGCTCCAACTTCGAGCTGCTGATCGCTGTGCTGCTGTCTGCCCAGGCGACTGATGTGGGGGTCAATAAGGCTACCCGCAAGCTCTACCCGGTTGCCAACACCCCGGAAGCTATACTGGCACTGGGTGTGGACGGGCTGAAGGAGTACATCAAGACGATCGGCCTGTTTAACTCCAAGGCTGAGAACGTTATTAAAACCTGCCGTACGCTGGTGGAAAAGCACAACTCAGTGGTGCCGGATAACCGGGAAGACCTGGAAGCACTGCCGGGGGTGGGACGTAAAACGGCCAATGTGGTGCTGAATACAGCATTTGGCCAGCCGGCGATGGCGGTGGATACCCATATCTTCAGGGTATCTAACCGTACCCGGATTGCTCCGGGCAAGAACGTCAACGAAGTGGAGCAGAAACTGATGCGCTTCGTACCCAAGGAGTTTTTGCTGGACGCCCACCACTGGCTGATTCTCCACGGACGTTATGTTTGTGTCGCACGCAAACCCAAGTGCGGCATCTGCCTGATCGAAGATCTTTGTGAGTACAAGGAAAAAACTGAGTACGATAGCTGATCTGTTGCGGTTGTGTAGCGTAACAGTTTGTTTCTGTTGATCTGTAGAAAGGGAGATACCCAATGAGTAAGCCACGCCTGATTGTTGCCATCAGCGGCGCATCCGGAATCATCTATGGCATCGAGCTGCTCAAGGCACTGAAGCAGCTGCAGGTTGAATCCCATCTGGTGATCTCGAAATCTGCCGGAATTACCCTGGCAGAGGAGACTGACTACTCCCTCGACCAGCTGCGCGCCCTGGCGGATGAGGTGCATCCGACCGGTGATATTGGTGCCTCTATCGCCAGTGGATCGTTTAAAACCCTGGGCATGGTTGTGGCCCCCTGTTCTATTCGCACCCTGTCGGATATTGCCTATGGTTCAACCTCTAATCTGGTTTCCCGGGCTGCCGACGTGGTATTGAAAGAGCGGCGGCGGCTGGTACTGATGGTGCGGGAAACTCCATTGCACCTGGGGCATCTGCGCAGTATGACGGCGGTAACCGAGATGGGAGCGATCGTTATGCCGCCGGTACCGGCCTTTTACGCCCGGCCTGAGTCGCTGGACGATATGGTTAAGCATACTGTGGGGCGGGTGCTGGACCTGTTTGATCTGGATAATGATCTTGTGCAGCGCTGGCAGGGGCTGGGTAACAGTTAAGCGATGGGTCACTCAACTTACTCACAGAAACTGTGTATAACTCTGTGAGTAATATCTTTGTAATCCAGCTCAGGACGCATTAATCCACTCTTGCTGAAAATTGTCTGATTTCTAACCAGTTTTTAGAGCCGACTGAATTTACAGGGTTTTTTCTGGCAGTGATTGATAGCAGCCCGCTTTCGTTGTTGTTCATCCAGCGCAGCGGACGGCTATTAAATCGCTGTGGAGTAATTCCTGAGCGTTCAGTTTCTAAATGTGTTTTCAGCGGAAGAAGAGACAGGCATAAGCCTGCAGGTGACGGTCCTGATACCAGCTATGGCTGAGACGTTTAATCAGCCGGTTAGCCTCAACCCTGGAGATATCCATCCGCACCCAGGCCAGTACCCGGTCTGAGTTACCGGCATCGGTGAGCAGAATACGGTTTATGCGCTGATCGTTGTGCAGCAGGCGGCGCACGGCATCCTGGTTAATCTGTGCCGGAAGGTTCTGAATTCCAATTTCCATCTGTTTTACTCCCTGTAATGCGCTGGGCCGTCGCGCTAATACTATCCGAATCCGGTGACAGTTTGGCGACACCGCAACAGCTTCCCCGACGCCGCAAGGCCCGCCTAGCTAAGCTGGTCCAGCGGCAGGGCGGTCTTCTTCACCGGCTGGCGCAGGACAAAGTTCGAAATCACCGAACGTACGCCGGGCAGGCTGGTCAGTTTGTTCAGCAGCAGTTGCTGATAGCTGTCCAGATCAGGTACCACAATCTTCAGGACATAGTCCGCCGCACTGCCGGTAATCAGGTAACACTCCATAATCTCCGGCAACACCGAAATCTCATTCTCAAAGGCCTGCAGCTTTTCCTGGGTCTGGGCTTCAAGCGAGACCTGCACCAATACCGTCATTGGCAGCCCGGCCTTGCGCTGGTCCAGCAGTGCAACCTGACGTTCGATCAGGCCGGAGTCCTCCAGCTGTTTCAGACGACGGCCACAGGGAGTAGGGCTGAGGCCAACCCGTTCGGCCAGGTCCGTAACGCTGATCCGCGCATTTTCCTGCAGGATACTGAGGATGTGACGGTCAATTCGATCCAGGGAGTGAGGCATCGTTTTATCCTTCGCTCAATGATGTCCAGCTAACGATTGTAATGGATCATGATGGCCCGGGCGTAGTTTTGCTTGGCCGGATTACGAAACTTTTGCTAAACCTTTTTTACGGGCGTTAAACATTCAGGGAGGGATTCTGGCCCAGCGGAGTCAGTATTTTCCATTTTAAGCGCAGCTTGGTTCAGCGGCAGAGGGCGCTGACCTGCAAGGCTGCAATCCTTCGGTAATACCACTGAACAGCTGTCTTCCGGGCGCAGACAAGCGCATTACGGAGGGTTCCTAGCGACAGGAGAACTTGTATGGCGATGGCTGTAACGGTGTGTGATGACTCCATGATGTCACGAAAATCGGTGATCAGGGCGCTGCCTGATGACTGGGATGTTGAACTGACTCAGGCCTGTAATGGCCGGGAGGCGATAGAAGCCTGTCATGCAGGAAAGGCTGAAGTGCTGTTTCTCGACCTGACGATGCCGGTGATGGACGGCCTGGAGGTGCTGCAGCAGCTGAAGCAGGAAGATGCCAATACGGTCACCATAGTGATCAGCGCTGACTTTCAGGCCGAAGTCTCACAGCGCGTGATCGAGCTGGGGGCACTGTCTTTTATCACCAAGCCGGTTACCAAAGAGCGTCTGGCCGATGTGCTGCGTCAGGTGGGTTTGATATGACGTTACTGGCCCGTGACAACGCCGAGTACCGTGATGCGCTACAGGAGGTGCTGAATATCTCGATGGGGCAGGCGGCAGCCAGCCTGGCCCAGCTGATCAATACCCGCGTGCATCTGTCGATCCCCAAGCTGCACTGGGTCAACCGTGCCGAAGTGGGAGCGCTGGCTGAGCAGCTGTCGCTGAGCGAGGGGAGCCTGTTCACCCGTCAGGCGTTTACCGGGTATCTCCGGGGTGAGGTATTGGTGTGCTTTGCGGCGGGGGCGCGGCATCAGCTGCTGGGAGAGTGTATGGGCTACGGCAGCGGAATGACGCCACTGGAACGTCAGGAGTTAACCCTGGAGCTGACTAATATCCTGTCCGGCGCCTGTATCAACGGCCTGGCAGAGCAGCTGGAGGTCGATCTGCATTTCAGTGCCCCCAGTATGCTCAGCCAGAATGTCAGCCTGCCTGCGTTGCTGAGTCAGAAATCACTGGGATGGTCTGAGGCGCTGTTTATGGATATCCGCTTTACGGTCGAGAGTATCTCAATGAGTACCGACCTGCTTATCTGTATGCCGGATGAAGATACCGAAGCACTGTTCAGCCTGATAGGCAGGTTGCTGGAGGAGTAGATGATGTCTTTACACAGCCAGGTGGTGGACCAGCTCGGTGTAGGGGTACTGGTCGTCGATAGCGACTATGTTATCGCTTACTGGAACAACTTTATGGCTGATAACACCCGACATGAAAACAGTGACATTGTCGGTATGTCACTGTTTCAGGCTTATCCGGAGCTGCCGGAAGTCTGGCTCAGGCGGCGTCTGGAGTCGGTATTCCTGCTCAGGACCCGTTCATTCACCAACTGGCAGCAGCGCCCCTTTATATTTCGCTTTCCAAGCAGCCGGCCGATTACCGGTACCTCCAAGCTGATGTATCAGTCCTGCACATTGTTTCCGATCTGCGATGGCAACCGTCAGGTGAGTCATGTCTGTATCACGGTCGCGGATGTGACCGCGACGGCGGTCGTGCAGACGCAGCTGAAGAACCTGATGCGAAAACTGGATCAGGATAAGCGTTATCAGCAGGATCTGAATCAGAAGCTGGAGGAGGCGCAAAATCAGTTGCTGCAGTCGGAAAAGCTGGCATCGATCGGTCAGCTGGCCGCCGGCGTAGCCCACGAGATCAATAATCCGGTGGGGTTTATCAAGTCCAACCTGCTGTCCCTGCGGGACTACGTGAAAGATCTCGGGCAGGCGCTGGAGCAGTATGACCATTTGATCGACAGCAGTGATGTGCAGTTACAGGCGAAACGCGACGCCCTCAGGGAATCGCTGGATCTGGATTTTATCACCTCTGACCTGGGCAGCATGCTGGAGGAAACCTTTGATGGCATTGAGCGCATCGAGGGCATCGTACGCTCGCTGAAGGACTTCTCCCGCGGAGACAATGCTGAGTGGCAGTGGAGCGATATCAATCAGGGGCTTCTCAGTACCCTGAAAATTGTCCAGCATGAGATCAAATATGTAGTGTCAGAAGTGCGTCAGGACCTGGCCGATCTGCCCCGGGTGTATTGCATTCCGGCGCAACTGAATCAGGTATTTATGAACCTGATGGTCAATGCCGCGCAGGCGATGGACGATAACGGCGTTATCACGATCAGTACCAGGGTGGATGCCGGGTATGTGGTGATCCGGGTGAGTGATACCGGACGGGGTATCGATCCGGCCCATCTGGAGCGGATCTTTGACCCGTTTTTTACCACTAAGCCGGTGGGGGAGGGCACGGGGCTGGGGTTATCTGTCTCTTACGGCATCGTGCAGGCCCATGCCGGTGAGCTAACGGTGCAAAGCCAGCCTGGCCAGGGGACGGTTTTTACTATCCGGTTACCGCTTGCTCAGGATGCCGGGGCGGAGAAAGAGGTTCCGGCTGAGGGCGCGGTGTCGCTTTAACTCGGGCCGCAATCAGGGCATTATCCCTCGCCATGAACCAATGGTATGTCTATATGCTGCGCTGTGCCGACGGCACACTTTACACCGGTGTCAGCACCGATCCCTGTCGTCGCCTGCGTGAGCACAACGGTGAAATTAAGGGGGGCGCGCGTTATACCCGTGCCCGCCGTCCGGTGGCGCTGGTCTGGCAGGAGCCTCAGCCAGACCGCTCGGCTGCCTGCCGGCGGGAGGTGGCGGTTAAAGCCCTGCGCCGGACCGATAAGCTGCGGCTGGTGACACTTTTCAGTCAGACAGCAGAGGCTGTCGGCAGCCAATAAAAAAGCCTCTTGCCCGCCGAACGGGGAAGAGGCTTTCTCATCAGCTTGGCCGATATCTGTATTCAGATGCCCGGTGCAATAAAGGTACTGGACTTGCTTAGTTGCAGCGTACCATTACTGATCTCGAAGGCGATCTCTGAAGTGCCTTTCATGGTCCCTGCCGGGCTGCAGACACGGTAATCGAACCAGCGCGGTTTCAGGCTGACTTCGACAACCGATGGTCCCTTCAGGGTGAGTCCGTCAGGTCCGGTCAGGATCACCTGGAAGGGCTTCAATCCGTCATCGAAAGCTTCCAGTTTCATCTGGTAGTAGTTACAGATATTGTTGGCGCTATCGACCTGAAACAGTGCTCCGCGTTCACGCTGAATCTCGATCAGCACCGGGCTGCGCTGGCTGAAGCCCCATACCGTGGCGGCGACCGAAAGCATCACGACAACAGCGTAGCCGATCAGGCGGGGGCGCCATAGCGGGCTGGATTGCTTGCTGAGTTGCTGTTCCGAGGCAAAGCGAATCAGGCCGCGTTCGCGCCCAACCTTATCCATCACCGCATCACAGGCATCGATGCAGGCGGCGCAGTCAATACACTCGTACTGCAGGCCGTCGCGAATATCGATACCGGTCGGGCAGACCTGTACACAGAGGCCGCAGTCGACGCAGTCGCCACTGTCACTGCCGCGGTTACGCTGGTTGCTGCGTGGTTCGCCACGGGCGGCGTCATAGCTGACGGTACGGGTCGCGGAATCGAACATTACACCCTGAAAGCGGGCATAGGGACACATGTGGGTACAGACCTTTTCCCGTGCCAGTCCGGCATTCAGGTAGGTCAGGGCGGTCATAGTGATCAGCCAGCCGGTGCTGGTCCAGTCCAGCTGCAGCTGAGCCAGATCGGAAACCAGTTCACGTACCGGTACGAAGTAGCCGGTAAATGTCAGTGCCGTAATAAAGGCGGCCAGCAACCAGAGCAGATGCTTGGCGATCCGGCGCAGCAGGCGTTTCCCCCTGAGGCTGTTGGCTTCCTGCCGGGCGCGAACGCTGGAGCGCCCTTCAGTGAAGGTCTCGATGCGGATAAACAGCCAGGTCCAGATACTTTGCGGACAGGCAAAGCCGCACCAGAGGCGCCCCCAGCCTACTGCCATAAAGAACAGCAGCGCCGAGCCGGCGATCATGACTCCGGCCAGCAAGGGCAGGTCGTACCAGCTCAGACTGGTGCCGAACATCTGGATTCGGTGGCTGGAAAAGTCGAACAGCAGCCAAGGCTGACCATCGACCTCTATCCAGACCAGCAGCAGATAGGCCAGCAGAAGCGGCCCGCTGATTATCCGCCGCAGGTTTTGAAATTTGCCTTCTGTCAGGCGCACATGGATCTTTCCGCCCACTGCTGTAGTGGTCGAAGGGACATTTCGGACAGGGATCTGTTGCATGATGGGCTCCGCAATAACCATTGCAGCGCATTTTATACAGCCGTTAAAATAGGAACAGGTTCAAAAAAAGTTATTTTATTAGGTACAGATGGATAAGCCGGAGACGCAGGTGAGCAGTTATCTCTATCAGCAGCTGGAGCAGGAGTTGCGCCAGGCGATTACCCAGGGCCGTTTTCTGCCCGGTGACCGCCTGCCGTCAATCCGCCAACTCTGTCAGCAGAGAGGTCTGTCTAAGGCCACAGTATTGCATGCTTATGAACGGCTGGAGATTGCAGGCCTGATCGAAGTCAGGCCCCGGGCCGGGTATTTTGTCAGCCGTCCGGTACCCCAGCGACAGTTGCCCGCCGTTGGGACTCTGGAAAGTAAGCCCACGCTGGTGAATGTCACCGAAGTGATGGGCGATATCATGACCCAGAGCGCAGTGTTTGACCTGTTGCCCAAAGGCCCGCAAAGCGGCTCCCCGCCGCAGGGGGTGGTCGAGCTGAATCGCTGCATAGGACGCGCCCTTAGAGGTCAGCGCGGGCAGCAGCATCATTATTATGCTGACCCTGCTGGTTCTGCCGGCCTGCGTGATCAGCTGATACGCCGCTACCAGCGCATGGGGCTGAACTTACCAGCCGAGCAGATCACGCTCACGGCGGGCTGTCAGCAGGCGCTGTTTATGGCATTGATGCTGTGCTGCGATGCCGGTGATGTGGTGGCGGTGGAGTCTCCGGGGTTCTTCGGTGTGCTGCAGCTGCTGGAATCCCTTGGCCTGAAAGTGGTCGAGATCCCCTGCCGACCGGAGACCGGTATGGATATGGATGCCCTGGAGCAGGTATTGCAGCAGTGGCCGGTCAAGGCCTGTGTGGTGACTCCCGCATTTTCGACGCCGACCGGTGCCCTGATGCCGGCTGAAGCCCGTCACCGCTTGCTGGCACTGGCCAGCGCTTATGACCTGATGGTGATCGAAGATGATATATACGGAGATATCGGCTTCGAGTTTCGTCCTTCGCCGCTGAAAGCTGATGATCGTGAGGGCCGGGTGATTCTCTGTGGCTCGGCGTCCAAATCGCTGTCGCGTGACCTGCGCCTGGGCTGGATTTGCGCCGGAGAACTGCAGCCCCGTATTAATCACCTGAAGATGGTGAACCTGCTCTCCGGCAACAGCTTTGTTGAACAGGGGGTGGCTGACTTTATTGCCACCGGCCACTACGAGCGCCATTTGCGCCGCATGCGGGAGCAACTCCGGCAACAGCGTGACCAGTTGCTGCAGCTGCTTGATCAGCACTGGCAGCAGCCCTGCCGAGCCAGCGAGCCGGCCGGCGGGCTGGCGCTCTGGCTGGAGCTGGACGCAGATATCGATACGCTGGCGTTATACCGGCGGGCAAGGCAGCAGGGCATTATCATTACGCCCGGGGCGTTGTTTACCTCACAAAGTCGCTATCGCAACTGTCTGCGTATGAGCTTTGATCTGCCCTGGGATGAGAAACGTCGTGATGCGCTGATTCGGCTGGGAACCCTGCTGGACTGATCGGCGGCGCTGAGGGATAAGCGGCGCAGGCATTTTTGATCTGTTCGGTTGCCATCCGACTGTCATAATCGCCTTCTACATTGAGATCAGGCGCCGATGTTGAAGCAGCACCAGGCAGCGGGGCGTCTGACTCAACGGAGGGTGGCACTGATGAATATCTTTGTGGGTAATCTGTCCTGTGATCTTGAGGCCGAGGAGTTGCGGGATTGCTTCGCGGAGTTTGGTGAAGTCGTTGATGTCCGGGTGATTACAGATCCCGAGACGGGGCTCTCCCGGGGTTATGGCTTTGTCACAATGTCAGACCGGCTGGAGGCGAAGGAAGCGATGGGGCGTTTAAACCGGATCAGCCTGCGTGGAAAACCGATCTATCTCGAGCAGGCCCGGGCAAAACGCAGTCGCCAGTCCCAGCCGCATCACTGAAGCGAATCTCATGGTATTCGGTCATTATCCTAGTTCGGGCGCTGATTATTGAATCCGCCGTAAATTGCGCGTATTCGGTCGTATCTTCAGGCGCGGGAACTCGCCCAGTGGAATCGATCCTGCTAGTATTGTTGTTATGTTATAACTTAATTTTGATGTGACTTTTGGCAGGAGTGATCGTGAAGAAACTGATTCCCTTGATGGTGGGGCTGACCGCAGCTCCGGTAATGGCTGAAGAGTTTGATACCCAGCACGCCGCCCATGAGCATGGCAAGGCGGTACTGAATATCGCCCTGGCGGGACAGCAGCTTGAGGTGATGCTGGAGTCTCCGGCGGCTAATCTGGTTGGCTTCGAACATAAGGCAACCCAGGCAGAGGATATCGAACGGGTCCGGGCGATGGAGAAAACCCTGCGCCAGGGTTACCAGATGATCATCCTGCCGGAAGATGCACTGTGTGTGCTGGATACACCGCGTCTGCAGCACAGCCTGCTTGAGGCTGATAAAGATCATCATGATCACGAAGATCACGAAGATCACGAAGATCACGAAGATCACGAA
>NZ_JHVJ01000004.1:139386-359421 GCF_000620085.1 Marinobacterium jannaschii DSM 6295
GATCACGAAGATCACGAAGATCACGAAGATCACGAAGATCACGAAAGCGCAGAGCACAAACATGATGAAGGTGGTCATTCCGATATCAGCGTCAGCTACCAGTTCCGCTGTGTGGCGGTGGATAAACTGGATCAGATAGAGGTGGGATTATTTAAGGCATTCCCGGCATTTGAGGAACTAAAAGTCCAGCTGATCGCTCCAACCGGGCAGAAGCTGCTGCGCCTGACGGCTGACAGCAATAAAATCAGTTGGTAAAGGCAAGTGGAGATGGGGTAGTGGGCAGCGCAATCGAGCTGGATGCTCTGAAATTTGGCTGGAAACCGGGTCAACTGGTGCTGGACCTACAGCCAGTGAAGATTGACCGGGGTGAACAGGTCTTTCTGAAAGGGCCGTCGGGTTGTGGCAAGAGCACCTTACTGAACCTGATCGGGGCGGTTATCCGGCCCGGTCAGGGCAGTATCCAGCTGTTAGGACAGGATCTGCAGCAGCTCAGCGGTTCTGCCCGGGATCGCTTCAGGGCCGATCATATTGGCTTTATCTTCCAGATGTTCAACCTGCTGCCCTTCCTCTCCATGCAGGAAAATATTCTGCTACCTTGCCGTTTCTCTGCCCTGCGCCGGCAGCGGGCGGAGCAACGCTTCGGCTCGCTGGAACAGGCTGTAGGTCATTACCTGGATGATCTCGGACTGAATGATCGGGCACTGTTGCAGCGTCCGGTAACCGAACTCTCCATGGGACAGCAGCAACGGGTAGCGGTAGCCCGCGCCCTGATCGGTGCGCCGGAGATCCTGATCGCGGATGAACCGACCTCGGCGCTGGACAGCGATAGCCGTGACAGTTTCCTGCGTTTACTTAACAGCGAATGTCAGCAACAGGGAACCGCCTTGCTCTTTGTCAGCCATGATTCGGCACTGCAGGAACACTTTCACCGCACGATCGAACTCAATGCGATCAACCGTGTGATGCAGGGGGCGCTATGATTCTGCTTAACCTTGCCTGGCATAGCCTGCTTAACCGTAAGACCAGCGTGTTGCTGACCCTGCTGTCGATCAGCGTCAGCGTAATGTTGCTGCTGGGGGTGGAAAAGGTACGTACCGAAGCGCGCAGCAGCTTTGCCAACACGGTGTCGGGTGCCGATCTGATCGTGGGGGCCCGCAGCGGACCGGTTCAGCTGTTGCTGTATTCGGTTTTTCGTATCGGTGATGCGACCAGCAATATCTCCTGGGAGAGCTATCAGAAGATCAGCGCCCATTCCAAGGTGGCCTGGAGTATCCCTATATCCCTGGGAGACTCCCATCGCGGTTTCCGCGTGATGGGTACCTCAAGAGCTTACTTTGAGCACTTTCGCTACGGCCAGCGTCAGCTGCTGGAATTTCAACAGGGGCAGGCATTTGACGGTCTCTATGATGCGGTTGTCGGTGCTGAAGTAGCGAAGAAACTGGGCTATACGGTGGGCGATAAGATCGTCGTCGCCCATGGACTGGGTAACACCAGCTTTGCCAAACATGATGATAAACCCTTTAGGGTTGTCGGCATCCTGGATCCGACGGGGACGCCGGTAGATCGTACCGTGCATGTTTCGCTCGAAGCGATTGAGGCGATTCATGTCGATTGGAAGGTGGGGACCCGGCTGCCGGGACAGACTGTGTCGGCGGAAGAGGCTGCACAGATGGACCTGATGCCGAAGCAGATCACTGCATTCATACTGGGCCTGAAGTCACCGATGGCGACCTTCCATCTGCAGCGCTCAATCAATAACTACCGCAAGGAGCCGTTGCTGGCGATCCTGCCCGGTGTGGCGCTGCAGCAGTTGTGGGACCTGATGAGCGTGGCGGAAAAGGCACTGGTGGCGATCTCTATACTGGTGGTGTTTACCGGCCTGATCGGCATGCTCACCGTGTTGCTGACCTCGTTGAATGAACGCCGCCGAGAGATGGCCATCCTGCGTTCAGTGGGCGCGCGTCCCGCCCATATACTGGCATTACTGATTCTGGAAACCACTGCGTTGACACTGCTTGGCGCAATCCTTGGGGCCTTATTGCTCTATGCCGGACTGGCCGCCTTTAAGCCCTGGCTGAGCAGTGCCTTTGGCCTCTACATTACTCTGGGGCCTCCAAGTCCCTATCAATGGCAACTGCTGGGTATGGTGATGATTGCGGGTATAATGGTGGGACTGATACCCGGTTATCGTGCCTACCGTTATTCGCTGGCCGATGGTCTTTCCGTACGAATCTAGGAAGCCAAATCCATGTTCAAGCCGATCTGTCTGGCGCTTGCGCTGATGTTCCTTGCCGTTCCGCCGTTGCAGGCGGAGCAGATTAACGGTGAGGAGGTAACTACTGTGGAGTGGGAGGCGCTGATGCCGGCCGACTTCACAATGGATCATATCTTTGATAGCCAGGAGGACCTGGCTATGCTGGATGATTTCGATCCCAAGGCGGAAGCTAAGCTGAAGGAGATGATGAATCTGCTGCAGTCGGCACCGGTTGTGGCGGCGATGGATGGCAAGATGATCAGGATTCCGGGCTTTGTGGTACCACTGGAGGGAGATGGTCAGCGCGTCACGACCTTCTTTCTGGTGCCATATTTCGGTGCCTGTATCCATACCCCGCCGCCGCCCTCCAACCAGATTATCCATGTCAGCTATGAGCCGGGCACCAAAGTGGAAAACCTGTTCGATGCGGTCTGGATTACCGGAAAGTTGCGCACTGAAGACTTCAGCCATGAGATGGGGGCGGCGGGTTATGTTATGGAAGCCTACCAGATCGAACCCTATGCGCTGTAACCCGGAGACTCTTGGTCCGGCGGTTACAGAACCCATGGGTTCAGTCAGCGCAAATATTTTTGAATAATTTTATAAGAATTTGATTGTCGGGCCGAAAGATCAGGGGCTTTGTCTATACTGGAGGGGAGTAGCTGTAGTTCTCATGACTCTCTAAAATTCCGTCAGTGGAGGCGAAGTATGAAACGCTTAGTACCTCTGATTCCTCTGGTTGCGGCAGCCCTTATCAGTGGCTGTGCCAGCACCGGTACCGCCGAAATGGATTCATTGCGGGGTATGGCTCAGGAAGCGATGGAACGTGCAGACGCAGCATCAGCAGCCGCTGGTCAGGCGTCCAGTCAGGCTGCACAGGCATCTCGCGATGCAGCAGCGGCAATGGAAGCAGCCAGGGATGCACAGGCCTGTTGTCAGGCTAACACTCAGCGAATCAACCGGGCGTTTAAGGACGCCATGAGTAAATAAGCCAGGAGTTAACGCTTCTCCCTGCAGCATCGGAAAGCAGTCGATAGCTTCAGGGAGATGTCATATCCAGCCGCTCGCCTATCACCATCGGAATACCGTTCGCCCCCCGCACCGCCCGTGCCACTGCATTCAGATCCAGCTGAGTATTATCCCCGATACCGGCAGCACGGATTGTCTTCATCAGCGCCTCGTAATCCAGGCTTTTGGCATTGGCTCCGGCATAGGCCGGAGAATGTACTTCCAGCAGCAACTCATCGCCGCGCCAGCCAACTTTATAGGCGCTGTTGATAATACGTACCTGGGTTCCCTTCCTGACCGCATTAAACAGGCGTTCTATATGTTCCGGATAGAGGCGGATACAGCCATGGCTGACGCGCATACCAACGCCGGCGGGCTTGTTGGTGCCATGCAGAAGATAGCGCGGTAGCGCCAGCCTGAGGGCATAGTCTCCCAGCGGGTTTTCCGGGCCGGGGGGAATAAACTCAGGCAGCGGTTTACCCCTCAGCTCGGCTTCCTGGCGAATCGAGCGGGGCGGGTACCAGCGCGGGCCTTTGGTTTTCTGAGTGATTCGGGTTACGGTTTCCGGCGTCGGCCAGCTCTCCCTGCCGATTCCGACCGGATAGACTTCGACCACCCCCGGGCGGTTAAACGGATAGTAATAAAGACGCATCTCTGCCAGATTCAATACGATACCTTTGCGTGGTGCGGCCGGCAGAATCAGGCGGGTGGTGAGTATCACCCGGGAGCCTTCTCCCGGTAGCCACAGATCCAGGTGCGGGTTGGCCATCTGGATATGGTTAGCGCCCAGGCTGTGACGCCTGGCGATATCCAGCAGCGTATCTTCACTGCGCGATTTGACCCAGCTTAGCTTCCCTACCACTGAGTCCCCTTCAGGGATGGCATAGGTTGCTGCAGACAGCGGCCCGGATATCAGGCAAAGCAGGCAACCTGCGGTGGTTATCAGGCGTTTCATCTTGGATCGCAGGTTATTGAGTCTTTATTCAGCATAGGTGATGCGCGCCGCCTGATAAATGTTTATCCTGCCGCGTTGGTCAGACCAGCAGCAATTTAATCGCGCCGACGGCATCGTAGTGGCACGGCGCGCGGGTTAAGATGACGGGTTTGCACCGCAACAAGGGAGCTCGGGGTGGAACAGATCATTGATGTCATTCTGGATTCAGGGCGTTCTGCAGTGGATATGGCGCTCTATATCCTGCTTCCGGTCATGGTGGTGATGCTGGCCGTGATGAAACTGCTGGATGCTTACGGTGTACTGGCCCGTATCGCGAATCTGCTGGCACCGCTCCTGCGTATCTTTGGCGTACCGGGGCTGGGCATATTCGCGATGGTGAAGCTGCTGTTTGTCAGCTTTGCCGCCCCGGTGGCAACTCTGACCCTGATGGATCAGAACGGCACCGCACGCCGCTATATCGCCTCGACGCTGGCGATGGTGCTGACCATGTCCCAGGCCAATGTGGTTTTCCCCATGGTCGCAGTGGGGCTGAACCTGCCGGTGATCATGGCGACCTCAGTGGTAGGGGGGCTGTTTGCTGCTGCACTGACCTATTACCTGTTGGGACGGGTACTGGCACAGGACCAGCCTGAGCCGACGGCCGAGGTGCCGGTAGTGGTAACCGCGAAGAAAAGCCCTATCCAGATCATGTCTGACGGCGGTCAGGAGGGGGTTAAGATCGTTATCGGCATGATCCCGATGCTGATCCTGGCGATCTGTTTCGTCAATGCGCTCAAGGTCAGTGGAGCGATCGGCCTGATCAGCGCGCTGCTGACCCCTCTGTTGGGCCTGATCGGCCTGCCGGAAGCCAGTGTGTTGCCACTGGTTACTAAGTTTATCGCCGGTGGCACCGCGTTTATGGGCGTCACCATGGAGCTGCTGAACCAGGGGCAGCTGACGGTACAGGAGCTGAACCGGATGGCGGGCTTTGCCACCAACCCGCTGGATATTGTGGGGGTGGCTGTACTGGCTGCCGCCGGAGCGCGGGTCAAATCGGTGGTGAGGATTGCCGTCATCGGGGCCTGCGCCGGTATGCTGCTACGGGGTATTCTGCACCTGCTGATCTTCTGAGCAGGTGCTGCCCGGCGTCACAGGCACATCAGATGCGGTTCAGCACCAGCTGCGGGCCGCTTTTCCCACCCTGAATTACATGCTTGCTGAAAACGCCATAGATATGGCCGCAGCTGTCACAGTGTGCGACCTGAAACCAGGCTTTATTATCCCGGGCCTGCTCATGGCTGTCCTTGGATACGATGTGATGGATACCTTCGATCTTGCACTCAGGGCATTTAGGTTCAGCCATGTTCACTCCTTAAAAATCAGTCTGTTGCTTGGAGCCTGCCGGATGATGAAAGGTTCCCGCGCAGATAATTTATTTTTCCTCTACTGAGGCCATAGGCGTTCAGCGGCGTTTGTGATTAAAATCGGACTCTTTTGGTTACCTGCGCAAAGAGCATTGATATGAAGTATCCGGATACCAAGCTGCCTAAAGTCGGCACGACCATCTTTACCCTGATGTCGAAACTGGCCGCAGAGAAGGGCGCCATCAACTTGTCACAGGGGTTTCCGGACTTCGATGGCCCTGAAGCCCTGCGCGAGCGTGTGGGGCACTATATTGCCCGGGGAGCCAACCAGTACTCGCCTATGACCGGGGCACCGGGCCTGCGCCAGGCAATTGCCGATAAGGTGAAGTATCACTATGGCGCCGAGATCTGTCCGGAACAGGAAGTAACCGTCACCTCGGGAGCCAGTGAAGCGATCTTCGCGGCGATCACGGCAGTGGTCAGCGCCGGTGATGAGGTGATTGTGTTTGACCCGGCGTATGACTGCTACGAACCGGCCATCGAACTCAGTGGTGGCCGGGCGGTCCATCTGCAGTTGCAACCGCCGGCATTTTCCATCGACTGGCAGCAGCTGACGGCCGCGATCAGCGACCGCACCCGGATGATTATCCTCAACAGCCCGCACAACCCGACCGGCGCGGTGCTTAGTGCGGAGGATCTCGACCGCCTGGCCGCCTTGCTGGCCGATAGCGATATCCTGCTGCTGGGGGATGAAGTGTATGAACATATTGTGTTTGATGGCGCGCCGCATCAGAGCCTGCTGCGCCACCCGCAATTGCGCGGCCGCAGCTTTGTGGTGTCTTCCTTTGGAAAGACCTATCACACCACCGGCTGGAAGGTCGGTTACTGCTGTGCACCGCCGCAACTCAGTGCCGAGCTGCGCAAGGTACACCAGTATCTGACCTTCTGTACCACGACCCCGATGCAGCTGGCGCTGGCCGACTATATGGCACAGGATCCGGAATACGGTGATCACCTGCCCGGTTTTTACCAGCAGAAGCGGGATCTGTTCTGCCAGTTAATGGCCCACAGTCGTTTCCGCTTCACCCCGGCGACCGGGACTTACTTTCAGCTGATGGATTACAGCGCTATCAGCGACCTGCCGGATACCGAATTCTGCCAGTGGCTGGTGGATAGTGCTGGTGTTGCAGCGATTCCCGTCTCGGTATTCTGTGAAACCCCGCCGCAAAGCCGGCTGGTACGTTTCTGCTTTGCCAAAGATGATGCCACCCTTCGGGCGGCGGCGGAGAAACTATGTCAACTGTAAAACGGCAACTCAGGGTCAGCCTGGTACAGGCGCCTTTACACTGGCATCAGCCGCAACCGAACCGTGAGATGTTTACAGAGCGTATGGCGGCGTTACAGGGCTGTACAGATCTGATTGTACTGCCGGAGATGTTTACTACGGGTTTTACGATGACGCCGGAGAGGGTGGCGGAGCCGGAGCAGGGGCCGACCGAACACTGGTTGCAGCAGCAGGCTGCCGAACTGCAGGCCGCGATCTGTGGCAGTGTCGCTATCCAGACGGCCTCGGGATACGTCAACCGTATGCTATTCGTCAGCCCGGACGGCGAAGTCCAGTCCTATGACAAACGGCACCTGTTCCGGATGGGCGGTGAACATAACCACTATCTGCCAGGGGCCGAACGCAAGGTCTTCAGTTACCTTGGCTGGCGCATTCTGCCGCTGATCTGTTATGACCTGCGCTTTCCGGTCTTCAGCCGCAATCGGGATGATTATGACCTGTTGCTCTGTGTGGCTAACTGGCCGGCACCCAGGCGTCAGCCCTGGCGTATTCTGGCGCAGGCCCGGGCCATCGAGAATCTCAGCTACGTGGCGGCCGTGAATCGCTGTGGCAGCGATGATAATGGACTGAACTACAGCGGTGATTCGCTGCTGATCGACTTCAAAGGTGAAAAATTAATTGATCAGCCGGACAGTGAGGCTTTCGTTTTAACTCAAAGCCTTGATATGCCAGCGTTACAGCAGTTTCGTCAGCGTTTTCCCGCCCAGTTAGACGGAGATCTATTTACACTAGAACTTTGACTAGTAAAGAAATGCGGTCAATCCTGTAAAGGAGAAACAACACCGGAGGCGCTATGAAACTCCTGGTTATAGGTGCCAGCCGAGGAATAGGTCTGGGAGTGGTAGAAAAGGCGCTGGATAAGGGACACCGCGTAACTGCATGTTCGAGACACCTCTACGGAAGTGATGTCGACCATAACCATCTGCAATGCTGTCGGGCTGACGTACTTGATTCGTTTGCCCTGCAGAGGGTATTGCCCGGCCACGATGCGGTGGTGCTTTGCATCGGCAAAGAACCCAGCTTTAACGAAGTGAATCTGTTCTCTGAAGGAACCCGCAATCTGGTCGAAGGGATGCAGCAGTTTGGTATTACCCGACTGGTGGTCGTGACAGGGATCGGAGTGGGTGACACCAAGGGGCATTGTGGTTTCTTTACAGATCACCTGATCAATCCGATTCTGATGCGTACCGTCAATCAGGATAAGGAGCGTCAGGAAGCCTACGTCCGTCACAGCAGCCTTGACTGGACTATCGTTCGCCCGGCACAACTCACCTACGGTCCGGAAACCGGCCAGTATAAAGTGATTACAGAGTTAGACGGTATCACCGCTGACTGTGTATCCCGCGCCGATGTGGCGCACTTTATTACCCATCAGCTGGACTCTGAGGCCTACCTCTACGGCACACCGATGCTGACCTACTAATGTAAGAGGGTTGCTTCATTGACGCCGGAATTTCAGGGATGAAGTTCCGGCCGCGGCGGTTACCCCCGGCATTGTGTGCCAGCTGAATCCCAGAGGCCTGTGAAAATTGTTTATTGAAAATAATTCAAGAATTTTAGTGGCACTTTAGCTGTTGTTTCCCAGATAAACGCTATACTTTCTTCAAAGGTTGCTGAGGCCGTTACATCTCTCAGCTACAGGCTAAGGATCAGACCCGGCAGCCATGATGCGATTTTAAGATGCTGGTGAACTTAGAGTGACTGGTTGCTGTAAGCCTTCAGCCTGATCAGAAACACTGCCCACAAGCACTGGTGGAAGTGACCGGACAAGATGGGTTCGCCAACTGGAAGCCTGTGAAAAAACAGGTTTCATCACGACCCAGCCTACTATAGGCCTTTAACCGAAATCTGTTTTCGGTGTACAAGGGGTAACCGTAAGGTTACCCCTTGTTTATTTTCAGTCGCTTTAATCCCTCAGTCCTCAGTCCCGGGCTCTCAGACTCAAACTCTCACATCCAGGCGCGTAGACTCAGGCGGGGCGTGCCCCGGTCATTGTCTGTTTCAGCTGAAAATAAAAAGGCCACCCCGGTAAAACCCGGGGTGGCCAAATATTGCTTGTGATGCAAGGAAAACGGTGTGTTGCTTAAAACTGCCCGCGAATAGCTTTAAGCTGGCTTGGCGATTGGTATACAGCGAAGGGTCGTAGTTGTCTGAATCCACAAAGCTGTTGAGCTCAACGCGTTCGTTATCGATAAAGTGGGTATTGGATTCAAAATTAATACCTGAGCCCAGCTGGCTCTGCTCGACACTTGGGTTTTCAGCGTAGCCGTAAGAGGCGGCGGAAGCTGCGCCGGAAACCAGTGCCAGACCCAGAACGATAGAAGTAGTAAATGCTTTCATGATTTTGTTCCCGTAATGTTTTTCGTTGCAGTAATCTTATTCAGTGGAACTGAAATGCAGCTGAAAGATTGAGTTTTTATTGGCGATTTAGCTTGTTGTTTATGAAACAGTCTGTTCCCGATTGATGAACGAATCTGGAAATATAAAAAGGCCCCGATCTGCTGCAACAGAAAGGGGCCTTTATTACGGGAACCCGTATTAACGGTTGGTGTAAAGGTCCGGGTTATACTCACCGGAATCGACAAAGCTATTCAGCTCTACACGCTCGTTATCAATAAAATGAGTGTTGGACTCAAAATTAATACCTTCGCCCAGTTGGCTCTGCTCAACACTTGGGTTTTCGCCGTAGCCGTAAGAGGCGGCGGAAGCAGCACCGGAAACCAGTGCCAGAACCAGAACGATAGACGTAGTAAATGCTTTCATAATTTTGTTCCCCGTAATGTGTTTCGTTGAGGTAATAATAGATATCGGTCCTGAAATTAAACTGAAAATATCCGGTGCTGACAGAATATATTGTGGTTGTTAATGCAACGGTCTGTTTTTTATTAAGTCATTTAATGAATGTTGCCTGTTAAAAACAGACTGTTCCATTAAACAAAAAAGCCACCCCGGTAAAACCTGAGGTGGCGAAAGATTGCTTGTGATGATAGGAAAACTGCCCGCTGCTAAAGGCTTCCTGACTTATCGCTGCAAGCCTGTTAGCGGTTGGTGTACAGCGAAGGGTCGTAGTGGTCTGAGTCTACAAAGCTGTTCAGCTCTACACGCTCATTGTCGATAAAGTGGGTATTGGATTCGAAGCTGATGCCAGCACCCAGCTGGCTCTGCTCAACACTTGGGTTTTCGCCGTAGCCGTAAGAGGCGGCGGAAGCTGCGCCGGAAACCAGTGCCAGACCCAGAACGATAGAAGTAGTAAATGCTTTCATAATTTTGTTCCCCGTAATGTGTTTCGTTGAGGTAATAGTAGATAGCGCTCCTGAAATTTAACTGAAAATAATTGGCGCTTTTTAAATATATTCTGGTTATTGGTGCAACAGTTTGTCCTGTTTTAATCAGGGTATTGTTTCTAATTGAAAACAGACTGTTCCATTAAATAAAAAAGCCACCCCGGCAATACCTGAGGTGGCGAAAGATTGCGATGAAAGGAAAACTGCTTGCTGCTAAAGGCTTTCCGGCTTATAGCTGAAAGCCTGTTAGCGGTTAGTGTACAGCGATGGGTCGTAGTGGTCTGAATCTACGAAGCTGTTAAGCTCGACACGTTCATTGTCAATAAAGTGGGTATTGGATTCGAAATTGATACCCGCTCCCAGCTGGCTCTGCTCAACGCTGGGGTTTTCACCGTAGCCGTATGAGGCGGCTGAAGCTGCGCCAGAAACCAGTGCCAGACCCAGAACGATTGAAGTAGTCAGTGTTTTCATGATTTTGTTCCCCGTAATATGTTTCGTTGGAGTCATCATATTCGAGGGATCTGAAATAAAGCTGAAAGACGGATGATATTTTTAGTAATGATTGAGTTATCGATGCAACAGTTTGTTGCTTGTATTACCGGAATTGATTAGTGGGAAATAAAAAAGGGCCACATACGGATGTGGCCCTGAATACTAAATGATCAATATGCTGCAATGGATTCGGAATCAAGGCCCCGATGGGTGGATCAGGCTAAGTAAGAGGTTTATACATGAGGACAAATTAAACCACTTCCTTTCTTACTTTGTGATCCTGGACGAAAGCCCTGTTCCGAAAGTCGATACTCCGGGATCTCCCGCTCACGGTGCTGTTCGACTTGTTATCAGCATAACGGTGTAAACTGAAAGCAACCTGAAACGGCTGGAAAAACTATGTCCGGACTTAAAACCAGGCCTACCCGAAAAAGCGCGGAAAAACTGATTCGCGAGCTGGAACATCCTGTCCGGAGCCGCGATGCTGCCATATTACTGGCGTTATTTTCGGAGATAACCGGCTGCAAGCCGGTTGTCTGGGGCGACAGTATTATCGGCTTTGGCCGCTATCACTACCGGCAGCGCAGCGGGCTGGCGGCCAGCTGGCCGATCACCGGCTTCTCGGTACGGAAACACAACCTGACGATCTATATTATGCCGGGGTTCGATCCCTTCACCGAGTTACTTGACCGACTGGGCAAGTATAAGACGGCCAGGTCCTGTCTCTATATCAACAAGCTGGCCGATGTGGATATCGGGGTCTTCGAACAGTTGATAGGGGCTTCGGTAGAGCTGATGCAACAGCGCTACCGGTGTGACTGAGTGAGGCGCTGCAGGTGGGCTTCACCCGTGACGCAGTCCAGTCTCAGCCCTGGCGCAGGCTGAGCAGGTACTGGATGTCATACGGCTCCTGGTAGCGAACGAAGGCCTTCTCCTTCGTTTCTACCGCCACGATCGACATGCGGTCTGCCAGTTCATTGCCCTCAGTGCCCACATGCGCCTTTACGTGGCTCAGGGTGAACCGGTCTGCTATCTCACTATAGAGGGCAAAGGCCTGTTTGATGATCTCAAGGTTTTTGATCTCACCGCCGGACTTTGTCCAGTCCTTACGCTGCCAGCCGGCGGCCCACTTACTGATGCAGTTGATTGCATAGGTGGAGTCACACAGGACCTGAACGCTGAGACCCTGGCGGATACCCTGTTCGGCCACACAGAGGGACTGATAGAGCGCATTGAGTTCGGCACTGTTATTAGTGCCCTGAGGGTTGTACAGGCCGTACCAGAGCTGCTCGACTTTGCCATCGCGGTAGACGGCCATGCCGGAGCCCGCTTCGCCCGGGTTTGGCTCGCAGGCGCCGTCACAGTAGATTTGCATCTGAAATTCAGATTCCGCTGCAGACGGCGTCGACGCTGTGCTGCGGGGTTTGGTCGCAGGAGTGGAGGAGCGGCCGGGCGATGTCCGTTTAGGCGCTGCCGCTGCGCCCTGGCTGAACGCGGCTTCCGCCTCAGCCCGGGTCGGGAAGGACTTAAAGCGCGCATTGGGAAACTTATCGACCGACCGCTGTGCTGTTGGCCAGTCGGTAAAGATACCGGTCTCACGACCCTGCCAGACCACATAGAATTTTTTCGCCATTCCCGCTTCCTCTATACACGTTGGCCGCAGTGTACTGGTGAGCGCAGGAGGATGCCAGCGGCGGAAACAGGGCCGTTGCTATGATAGCGGCTGCCCCAGAGGGGCGGACTCAGTTTGAGGCCAGGTTGCCCTGCGGAGAACGCACCCAGATCTCAACCCTGCGGTTGCGCTGGCGGCCCGCCCGGGTGGTGTTTGAGGCGATGGGCACGCTTTCGCCCATGGCATAGGTTGCTTCCACATTGATGCCGCGCGAAAACAGCGCTTGCTGTACCAGCTCTGCACGCTGCTTGGATAGTTTCCGGTTGGCCTCGGCTTCACCGATGCTGTCCGAGAAGCCGATCAGGAAGGCGCTCTGTCCCGGATTATCCTCAAAGAACTTCACCACCCGGTCAAGGTCGCGTTGCGCCTTGTTATCCAGCTCAAAGGTGCTGCTGTTAAAGCGGAAGTTGAGTGACAGGCGATTCGCATTGGTGACCAGGTTGAGATACTCCAGAGGCATATCGCCACTCAGCACCGGTCGGGTCTTATAGACGTTCTGTGAGATAAAGCCGGTTTTCTTCACCACGTTCTGTCCCTCTTCCGACATCACGAAGCGGATAAACTGGTGGGCGGGTGAAGAGGTTTCAATGGTGGCCGGTTCGTAGATATAGAGGCGGCGTACCAGAGGATAGTCTTCGGTTGAGATGGTAAAGGATGTCGGGTAGATCGGTTGGGCGTTCTGCTCGTCTGAGACTGCCAGAGCCTTTGAACGCAACACATAGGGCAGGCCGATAAAGCCAATGGCCCCCAGCTCCTTGCTGACACTGTCTGACAGTTCGACACTGGACTCGATGCGAATGGCATCCGGCGACAGCTTGGCCTTATGCTTCTTCAGCACCATGCTTTTAAAGGAATCCCAGGTGCCGGAGTTTTTATCGCGCGAGTAGATCCTGACCGGCGCATCCGGTCCGCCAATCTCAGACCAGTTTTCTGTTTTGCCTGAGAACAGGTCTGCCAGCTGGGCAGTGCTGAGATGGTCCAGCGGATTTCCCGGGTTAACGATGATCGCCAGGCCGTCCATACCGATAATATGTTCGGTACCTTTGGAGGTCAGGTTTCCGTAGCGTTGTTCCAGCAGGGTCCGCTCTTTATTCTTGATCCGGCGTGAAGCCATCGCCAGGTCTGTCTTATTCTTGTCCAGATCTTTAAAACCGGTACTGGAGCCGTGTGCTTGTATCTCGATACGGCGGCGCATGGATTCCATCGGCAGTTTGAAGGTCAGGTCTTTCTCCACGCTGACCTTGCCTTTCTCGATACGAAGGTCAATGGCACCCTCCCGTGTATAGAAGGCTTTCAGCAGTTCCGGTGCCAGTGCTTCACCGATCGTATTGGAGCCATGCAGACGAAAGACCGGTTTGTCAGCGGTCCGTGGCACTGTAACTGCCGGGGCTACTGATGCCGCGGTAACCGCAGTCTTCTCAGTGGCGGCCTGCTTTTGTTCTGCGATCGCGGCTGGCTGCGGCGAAGCCGGCTCTTTCAATGCGCCGGCGCTGACATAGGCGGTCGGGACTTCTGTCTGAACCGGAGTCTTGTCTGTAACGCCGGGATTGTTCTGTGTTGCCAGCTGGGGCAGAGACAGGTCGCTGGCAAGCTGTTTCTGATAGAGCATGAAGCCACCGGCGGCCAGCAGGATGCCCGCTGCGAGCCCTAAATACAGCCAGCCACCTTTCTTATCCGCGGGGGCTGCAATGGCCTTTTCCTGTGGGGCCTGCGCTGACAGGGGCGCGCGCGCAGCGCTGTTCAGAATGACCTCTTTTTTCAGATCCAGCGGCAGCTCCGACAGCAGATCCTGATGGATCGCCTGAATATCAGCGCTGAACTGGCTGATGTCGACATTCAGCATGATCTCACGGCGATAGGCCGGGTCTTCGGTAAAGCGGTGCAGCTCAATAGAGGAATGCCCGTCTTTTTCGAGGGCGCGTTTCAGTTTCCAGATTAGATCAAATACGGTGGTCTTCACGACGGCAGCTCTCTTACGACATCCGTTTATTAAGGGGGCGCATTAGTGGCGCGGATGCTACCGTTGGAAGATTGCCTATTTGTTACAATCTGTAATCGAGCCGTAATGAAATCTTTATGTAAGAACAATTACTTATGGCGTTTTTAGGGGGCTTTTAGTGGTGTGGAGCGGGCCGGGTTTCCGAGCGCTTTGTGGCCTGCGGGTATATCGCGGGTGACCACGGCCCCGGCACCGATAATGGCCCCGCGACCGATGCTGACGCCGGGCAGGATAATCGCCTGACCGCCGATCCAGACATCCTCGGCGATATTCACAGCCTGTCCCCGGGTCAGGCCGCTGCGCCGTGCTTCCGCATCCTGCGGGTGCTCGGCGGTATAGATATGACAACCGGGACCGATCAGCACGTTATCGCCGATAGAGATGCGGCCCACATCCTGCAGCAGTACATTCTGGTTGCAATAGATATTGTCGCCCAGATAAATATTGCAGCCATAGTCGCAGCTGAAACCGGCATCGAGCCATAGCCTCGGGCCGCGTTCGGCAAACAGCTGCCAGATTTTTTTCTGATGTCCCTGAGTCGGTTGCTGGGTATAGCGGCGACAGACCTCGGCCGCGCTCTGGCGCAGCTGGCTCAGGGCCTTATCGCGAGGCTGGTGCCACTGATACTGCTGAAACTTCTCCAGTTCTGTCATTTGGGGCAGGGCCTATTCTGTGTTTTCCCGTTTACGCAGATACTCGCCCGGCGTGACGCCCAGCAGCTGGCGGAAGCGGCTGATAAAGGCCGAGGTCGAGCTGTATCCCAGCGCCAGTGCCACGCTGGTAACGGCTTCGCCGTTTTCCAGCCGTTGTATCGCCTCCAGCATGCGTAGCCGCTGCCGCCACTCACGAAAGCCCATCCCCAGCTCTTTCTGGAACAGCCGGTTCAGGGTACGGCTGGTGGCGCCGATCTGGTCAGCCCAGACCTCCAGAGTCTGGTTATTGTCCGGTTGCTGCAGCAGCTGCTCAGTCAACTGGCGCAGCCGGTTATCCTGTGGCATCGGCAGCTCAAAGCCCACTTCCGGCGCGGCGACCAGCTGATCCAGCAGGCAGCGGATCAGACGCCCCTCGGCCCCGGCCTGCTCATACTCCCGGGGCAGGGTGGAGGCATGCCGGATCAGCTCACGCAACAGCGGCGTCACTTCCAGCACATAGGTCTCTGTCGGCATCTGATCGAGAAACGGCTGGTCGATATAGAAGCCGCAGAAGTCGACGCCGTTAGAACTGCTCAGTTCATGGGCCACATGGGGCGGACACCAGAGGGCATGCTGGGGCGGAATGACATAGCTGGTATCTTCCACCCGGGCCAGAATCACGCCGTCGGTGGCGAACGAGAGCTGTCCCCAGGGATGGTCATGGGTTTCGACTATATGATTAGCCGGGATCTGCATCACCCGGAAAAACACCGGACGTTGCAGGTTTCTGAAGTTTGGCGGTGGCAGTAATTGCCAATTATGTCTGTTTTGCATTATTGGTTGTCTGGATGCAGCAAGTGCGACAGGTGTTGCACAGCATACCATTGCCACCGAATCAGGAACACAGGAGTTTGAGATGAGTGTACATCTCAGTCGCGACCGAATGACGGTGCCGAAAATACAGGCCCGTAAAGGTGGCGAAAAACTGGTGGTGCTGACAGCGTACAGTACACCCATGACCCGGTTGCTTGATCCTCATTGTGACATCTTGCTGGTAGGGGATTCGCTTGGGATGGTGCTGTATGGCCTGCCCAATACCCTGACAGTCAGTGTCGATATGATGATCAATCACGGGGCGGCAGTGGTGCGGGGCGCAGAGCATTCCTGTGTCGTAGTGGATATGCCGTTTTCCAGCTATCAGGAGTCGCCGCAGCAGGCATATCGCAATGCCGCGCGTATTCTGGCAGAGACCGGAGCCCAGGCAGTGAAACTCGAAGGGGGCCAGGAGATGGCCGAGACCGTCAGGTTCCTCACTGAGCGGGGCATTCCGGTGATGGCCCATGTCGGGCTAAAACCCCAGTCTGCCAATGCCCAGGGGGGCTTTAAAGTGCAGGGCCGGGATGAAGCGGCCGCTGCGCAGATCATGGTCGACGCTCAGGCGATGGATGCTGCGGGTGCATTCAGCATGGTCATCGAAGGTACTTCCGAGCCGGTGGCGCGGAAGGTGAGCGACGCGGTCAGTGTACCAACCATCGGTATCGGCGCCTCGGCTGCCTGCGACGGCCAGGTACTTGTCACCGACGATATCATCGGCCTGTTCGGTGAATTTACGCCGAAGTTCGTTAAGCGCTATGGCAATGTCGCCGATCAGATCGGTCAGGCTGCCCATGCCTATGCCGAAGAGGTCCGCGGAGGTATCTTTCCGGCCGCCGAACACTGTTTCGACCGAAAAGACTGAATCCGGCCCCGGCCGAATCCTCCAGAAACCGCGCTCCGGCCTATCAGTCCGGGGCGCGGTTTTTTTACGTCTGCCCTCAGGCCCTGACTTCGCTAACTACCGGCTTTGCCGTAAACTAGCGGCAATTTTTCGGCTTATAGAGAGTGCTGCATGGCAGAGCAACTGATTCAGTCAATCATCGAGGCTGGACGCTGGATCGACAGTCAGGGCTGGTGCCCGGCCACCGGCGGTAACTTTTCCGTCCGTGACGGCGACAGCGTGCTGGTGACCGCCTCCGGACGTCACAAGGGGCAGCTAAGCGCTGCCGATATCCTGCGGGTGAATTTTAACGGCCAGCCTGTTGAGAGCGACCTGAAGCCTTCGGCGGAAACCCTGTTGCATACCGCCCTGTATGAGCTGGACGCTTCCATTGGAGCCGTGCTGCATACCCACTCAGTGACCTCCACCGTGCTGTCGCGCCTGATCCACAAGGGCATGCTGACACTGCAGGGTTACGAGATGCAGAAAGCCCTCAGCGGCAACCAGAGCCATGAGGAGGAGATCCGCATTGCGATTCTGGATAATTCCCAGGATATGCCGTTGCTGGCAGAGATTCTCAAAGCCGGCTGGCAAGTGGCTCCGCTGCAGTGGGGCTTTCTGGTGCGGGGCCATGGCCTCTATTGCTGGGGCCGCGATATGGCGGAAGCCCGCCGTCACCTGGAAGGACTGGAATTTTTATTCGCCTGTGAGCTTGAGATGTGGCGACTGGGAGTCAACGAATGACGATTAAAGCGATACTGACCGATATTGAAGGCACTACCACGGACATTAACTTTGTCCATAAGGTGCTGTTTCCCTACGCCTACAAGCAACTGCCGGGCTTTCTGCGCGAGCACGCCTCGCGCGATGATGTGGTTGCCATTCTGGACCAGGCCCGGGCTGAACTGGGTCAACCGGAGGCGGATCTGGAGACGCTGATCGCCGCTTTCCTTGGCTGGATCGATGCCGATAAGAAGGTTACGGCCCTGAAATCCCTGCAGGGACTGATCTGGGTGACCGGCTACCAGCAGGGCGACTTCAGCGGTCACCTCTATAAGGACGCCTACGAGAAGCTGAAACAGTGGCATCAGGCCGGCCTTAGCCTGAATATCTTCTCTTCCGGCTCGGTAAAGGCGCAGAAGCTGCTGTTTGGCTACAGCGATTTCGGTGATCTGACTCCATTGTTCAGCGGCTACTTCGATACCACCACTGGGCAGAAGCGCGAGGCGCAATCCTATCGCAAGATCGCGGCGGCGATGGCCGTGGATGCGACTGAGATCCTGTTCCTGTCTGATGTCGAGGCGGAGCTGGATGGCGCCGCCGAGGCCGGCATGCAGACCCTGCTGCTGGCGCGCGATCAGTTACCGGAACATTCAGCCCACCGGGTCGTAAGCAACTTTGATGAAATTTCCCTTTGAGCAGAGGTGAGAGATGAGCGCACTGACAATCTACAACGATAACGCGCCGCAACAGGTGCTGTTCCATACGGATGAGGGTGCTGAGATCAGCAGCAAGCTGGCTGAGATCGGGGTACGCTTCGAGCGCTGGCAGGCCGATCGTGAAGTGACGCCGGAGATGGATGCCGCTGAGGTACTGGCTGCCTACAGCAGCGAGATCGACAAGCTGAAAGCGCAGGAAGGTTATGTCACCGTCGACCTGATCAGTCTGGATGCCAGTCATCCACAAAAGGATGAGCTGCGTAAGAAGTTTCTGGCGGAGCACACCCACAGCGAAGATGAGGTACGTTTCTTCGTCGCTGGTGAAGGGCTTTTCTACCTGCACCTGGAGGCCAAAGTGTTTGCCGTACACTGTCGTAAGAATGACCTAATCTCAGTACCAAAAGACACAACTCACTGGTTTGATATGGGGCCAAATCCGGATTTTTCTGCTATTCGTTTGTTTAACAACCCGGATGGCTGGGTTGCCAATTTCACCGGTTCAGACATTGCGGAACGGTTTCCGTTGTTTGATTAACAGCGCTTCAGGCGTTGACTGGTATAGGGAAATACGGGAATTAATCGAACTGAGCCGGGTCTGACTAATAACTTGCTAATGCGAGGGAGGTTATTCCCATGGCCAGAGGACATTCCCGTCATGGCGCGCACCACAACCTGAACCACTTTGGTAAAGAACTGGTGCGCCGCTGCAGCGCCCATTGTGAGCTGTGTGATGCTCAGGGCGTAAAACTGAAGATATATGAAGTGCCGCCGATTCCGGCCGATGCAATGCTGGACCACTGCATCATGATCTGTGAAACCTGTTACGAACAGATCGAGAAGCCGAAACGCCTCGATGCCGATCACTGGCGTTGTCTCTATAACTCCATCTGGAATGATACCCCGGCGGTTAAGGTTGCTGCGCTGGCGATGCTGGACCAGGTGGCAGAACGCGAAGCCTGGGCGGCGGAACTGCGTGAGCAGGCCTATATGGAGCCGGAAGAGGAAGCCTGGCTGGAGGAGTTGGAGGCGCTGTAGCCGGGTGCGGAAAGACTATGTCCAAGATCGTTGTTTTTCCGCACCCTGTTTTGTCCCTCAGTCCTCTGATCGCCCGGCCCTTCAGGCCGGGGGGCGTCAGCAGACACAGTTAAGTGCCTCGCCGGTTCTGAAGGCAGGCATTGTTCAGAGCTTCTCTGCGGCCCGCTGTGGCTTTATCAGACCTGGCCTTCAGTCCAGGCTGATCTCGCCTGCCAGCGAGCGTTGCAGCTGTTCCCGCATGGCCTGTGGATCGCTCTCAGTGGCCAGCAGCAGGTGCAGTTTGGCGAAAGCGGCCTCCAGCGTCATATCGCCCCCGGATATCACCCCGATCTCATTCAGTACCGCACTGCAGGCGTAAGCTCCCTGGCTCACCTGTGCCTGCAGGCAGCGGCTCAGGTTAAGCAGCTGGATGCCGCCGGCCGCGGCCTCGCGTAATACCGCAATCAGCTCAGCATCTGCATCCGGCAGGTTGCCAACGCCGTAGCTCTGGATAATCACCGCCCGGACGCCCGGTTGATTGATGATTGCCGCCGCGGTTGTGGCCGGCATGCCGGGATAGATCTGCAGGATCGCCACTGCCGCCGGATCAAATTCTGGAATCTGAAACTTCTCTGCGGCAGGCTGAATCAGCAGCTGGCGGTGCAGTTCGATATGGATTCCCACCTGTCCCAGCCAGGGAAAGTTGGGTGAATCGAAGGCGTCCAGACCGGTCGCTTTCACCTTGCTGGCGCGGTTGCCCCGCAGCAGGCGGCCATTGAAGTAGACACAGACCTCGTTGACCGGCCGGGACTCTCCCGCCAGCAACAGCGCTGTAATCATATTATCCAGGGCATCATTACGCAGCTGGGAAAGCGGAATCTGTGAACCGGTCAGGATTACCGGTTTGCCAAGGCCCTGCAGCATAAAAGACAGCGCCGATGCGGTGAAAGCCATGGTATCGGTGCCATGTAATACGATAAAGCCATCGTAACGGGCGTAATTGTCACTGATGCTGGAGGCGATCTGACGCCAGTTATCCGGTCGTAAATTGGCACTGTCGATCAGTTGCTCATACTCCAGTACTTCAAACTCGGGTAGCAGTGCGTGATGGCTGTTGTCAAGCCGGTTACGAAGCAGCTGCTCAAACCCTGGGACAGCGACGTAGCCTGAATCTGAAGCCTGCATACCGATGGTTCCGCCGGTATAAATAACGAGGATCTTTTTACTCATGAACACCTGAATCCGGGAGTAGAGGAGAGAGAAGGGCCCTATTTAACAGGTCGCGATCAGCATATTCAATCCGTGTTGCTGCGGAGAAGTTGTCTGATTTATAACCAGAATAAATCAAAATTTAACCAATTTTATATTGAATCATCCTGGCAGAGCGGCTAAAAAGTAGTCTGCATTGTCACCCGGGAGAGGGTGATTTGGAGTCTAAATGGCCTTTTGGGCTATGAGCGTTATCGCCCGATTCAACCGGCGGTCAGGCGAAAACGGAGCTTCTACGCCGGTGAGATTCGAGATCAATAAAAATGAATATCTTCGTTGGTAACGTGTCCTATCGGATGCAGGATCAGGAACTGGAAATGCTGTTTGCCGAATTCGGCGAAGTGCAGTCTGCAAAAATCATCATGGATCGTGAAACGGGCCGTTCCCGCGGTTTTGCATTCGTCGAGATGCCCGACTCCAGTGAAGCACTGCGTGCGATAGAGAGTCTGAATGGCCAGGAGTCCGGAGGCCGTCAGCTGATCGTTAATCAGGCCAAGCCACGTCCGCAGGGGGGCTCGCGTCCACAGGGCGGATTCCGCCGCCGCGATTGATTTCGTTCTCGCCAGAAAGGAGTCGCAGGCCCGCACTATCTTCCGGTAGTGACAGCGCCGGACTCCTTTTTCTATATCCCGCTTACCAGATGCAATCTGCGATAGCCTGAGGCGCCTCTGTTGCCTTACAGCCGGAAGCTACTCAGCGCACCTTCATCGATATCGGCCTGGGAAAACACACCGGTATCCAGAATCCATCCGCTTACCAGTTCGGCGGGCGTGACATCAAAGGCCGGGTTGTATACCGCGGCATCCTCCGGACTCCAGATCACATCGCCAAAGCTGCCACTGACGCCCTGTACTTCAGGGGCCTTGCGCTCTTCGATCGGAATCGCGCTGCCATCCGGGCAGGCCGGGTCGACGGTGGTATAAGGCGCGACCACGTAAAAAGGCACCTTGTGGTAGCGGGCGTTGACCGCCAGCGAGTAGGTACCGACCTTATTGGCGAAATCACCGTTGGCCGCGATACGATCAGCCCCGACCAGAATGGTGTCGACCTTGCCCTGCGCCATCAGCATTGCGGCCATATTGTCGCAGATCAGGGTATAGGGTACGCCCAGTTGCTTCATCTCCCAGCTGGTCAGGCGACCGCCCTGCAGCAGGGGGCGGGTTTCGTCGACCCAGACATGGATATCCTTGCCCTGGGCATGGGCCTTGTTGATGACGCCAATGGCGGTGCCGACGCCGGCGGTCGCCAGGCTGCCGGTATTGCAGTGGGTGAGGATGTTACTGCCGGGTCGGATCAGGTCGGCACCCAGCAGGGACATCCGCTCGCACAGCGCTATATCTTCTTCAAAGATCAGCTCGGCTTCCTGCATCATCGCCGCCGGGCCGCGATCGCGCAGCACCGAGACCATCCGGTCCATACAGTTCATCAGGTTAACTGCCGTCGGCCGTGCCGCACGCAAGGTGTTGGCGGCCTCGATCAGTGCGGCTTCGGCGATACCGCGTTTAGCCATATCGGCCAGCAGCAGGCTGGCCCCGATACCGATCAGCGGGGCACCGCGAATCTGCAGCTTCCTGATCATGCTGACCATCCCCGGAACTGACTGACAGTCGAGCCAGATCTCGTTATGTGGCAGCTGATGTTGATCCAGCACCAGCAGCTGCCCGGACTGATATTTCAGGCTGGTGGCAATCAGATCTTTCATTGCAACAAACTCCGTCAGGGGAACCTGCGCAGCAACTGGCTATCTTATGTAGTCAGGCTGCCGCAACGGTCCGCAGGTTCTTAAGCTTTGATGGCCGCTACATTAACAGTTAGTTAAATTCTGTAAAGCCAATTCCAGTATGTAATTGCGTTTGAAATCAAACTGTAACAAAAGGTTCCGCCTGATCTGCAGCGGGCAGATTGGATGATTGCCGCAGGGCAGCAACAGGGGTAGAGTGTCAAACCCCGTTTTTTTATTATGAACGATACAGGGGGCCTGAGAGTCAGTTTTGCCGGGTCCCCCGATAATAAGAGTCTGTAAAGCCATGGAATTCCGTAAGTTTGACAGCGACAAAGACGTTACCGAGTTTGTACTTCATAACACTGAATTGTTTGAACCGGATACCCAGCTAACGGTTTCAGAGATAGGTGATGGCAACATAAACTTTATCTATCGGGTCGGTCAGCCCGGCGGCGACAGCGTTATCGTCAAGCAGGCGCTGCCCTATGTACGTATTATCGGCGAAGGCTGGCCGCTGTCTCAGGACCGGGTGCGTATCGAAGCGGAAACCCTGCAGTATGAAGGCAGCCACTGCCCGGACCTGGTGCCAACGGTGTATCACTTTGATGCCGATCTCTGCGCCATCGTAATGGAAGATATCGGCCAGCACGAGAACCTGCGCCACGCCCTGATCGCCCGCCGTCGCCTGCCTAACCTGGCCAGCGACCTGGGGCGCTTCCTGGCCGATACCCTGTATCACAGCAGCGACCTCCACCTGGATTCCCATGCCAAGAAGGAGCTGGTGAAGTCTTATATTAATCCGGACCTCTGTAAGATCACGGAAGAGCTGTTCTTCTGGGACCCGTACTGTGACCACGAACGCAACAGCATTAACCCGCACCTGCGCCCTTATGCTGAACAGCTGTGGGCCGATGACGCCCTGAAACTGGAAGTCTACAAGCTCAAGCGCCAGTTCCTCTGCGATGCCGAAGCGCTGTTGCACGGTGACCTGCATGCCGGATCGGTGTTCGCCAGCGGCAGCGGTACCAAGGTGATCGATCCGGAGTTCGCCTATGTCGGCCCGATCGGTTTCGATATCGGCTCTATTCTGGGCAACTTCCTGCTGAACTATGCCGGTCAGGCCAACCTGCCGGGAGACCTGGCGGAACGCCGCGACTACCAGGCCTGGTTGCTGGACAGCGTCGAGACCCTGTGGAATACCTTCGCCGAGCGCTTCTATATCCATATGCGCGAAAAGACCCAGGACCCGAGCTTCAACAATGAAATCTACCGCACCTGGTATCTGGATAAGCTGTTTGCCGATACCCTGGGGTATGCCGGCACCGAGATGATCCGTCGTACTATCGGTCTGGCCCATGTTGCCGATATCGAATCCATCGAGGACCCGCAGAGCCGGGCTAACTCTGAGAAACTGGCGCTGCGCATTGGTTGTGAGCTGATTATGGCCCGTGACCAGATCATCGATGTGGAAGCGCTGGCCCAGCGAATCCGCCGCATCAGCTGATCCCTCCACTAATGCGGCAGTCTGAGGGCTGCCGTCCTGTTTGACAGCCCATCCTATGACCTCCGATAACAGTCCGATCTCCACCTCCGTCCTGGCTAAGAAGCTGGGTAAATCCTCAAAACAGATGTTTGCCGAGCTGGAAGCCCTGCGCTGGATTAAGCGTGAGGATGACCACTGGATACTGACCCCGAAAGGGGAGTTTGAAGGTGGCCGCTATAAGACCAGCGATAAGTTCGGTACCTACGTGGTCTGGCCCGTGACAGTGTTGCAGCACCAGGCGCTGGTAACCCCTGACAGTCATCTGAAAAGTGCCACGGCCCTCGGCCGGGAGCTGGATCTGTCTGCCGGCCGCATCAACCAGTTGCTGAAGACGCTGGGCTGGATTGAGGCGCAGCAGAAAGGTTGGGTGACGACCCGGGCCGGTAAGCTGGTGGGCGCTGCGCAACGCCAGAATGAGCGCAGTGGCGTGCCCTATCTGCTCTGGCCGGAGGATCTGCCCACATATCCTGCCTTTGCGGATATCTGCCAACGCTGGTTGCAGCCCCGCCCGGGAGCGGCCCTGGACGGTCATCAGCATGACTCAGCGGCACGGGTACAGATCGATAACTGGCTCTACCTGGCGGGATTGCTGCACAGCTGCCAGCATCCACTGCCTCTGGATGAGCCGCTGAAGGTGGACTTCTGGCTGCCGCAGTCGCATATCTGTATCCAGTACTGGGGCGATCTCAGCGGTGCCGGACAGTTATCGGAGATGATGGCGGTGCGGGAGCGGATTGATGAGCTGGGTTTTGGTCTGATCGAGCTGCAGCCTGAAGATCTGGATCAGCTCGACCAGCTGCTGCCGAAGCTATTGCTAAAGCTCGGTGTAGAAATCTGATATGAGTGGTAGGTTGGGTAGCGGAGCGCAGCGACAAAACCCAACGCTCCTGCGCAATTTGATTAATGCTGGGATTCGCAGGCTCATCGCCAGCCTACAAGTTACTTTGTAGGTGGGTGTCTTGAATCTGCGTTTGTAGGTTGGGTAGCGGAGCGCAGCGACAAAACCCAACGCTCCTGCGCAATTTGATTAATGCTGGGATTCGCAGGCTCATCGCCAGCCTACAAGTTACTTTGTAGGTGGGTGTCTTGAATCTGCGTTTGTAGATTGGGTAGCGACAAAACCCAACTATCTGAAAGCTACAAGCAGCGGGCTACAACCGGGTAGCCTGCTGCTGTGGGCCTGCTGCTTAAAGCTAAAAGCGGCTTTTACAGCGTTACCTGGCTAACCGCCTGAACTGCTTCGGCGAAGATCTCGGCGATGATATCGATCTCTTCCGCCGTGACGATCAATGGTGGCAGGAAACGTACCGTCGAACCAAAACGGCCACCCACCTCCAGGATCAAACCACGCTGCAACGCTTGCTGCTGCACCGCGCGGGCCCGTGCGCCGTCCTGTGGTGCATTGCCCAGGCTGTCGCGTTTACCCGCCGGATCAACCATCTCCACTCCCAGCATCAGGCCACGGCCGCGCACATCACCGATAATCGGGCTGCAGATCTGGCTCAGCAGGCCCTTCAAACGAGCGCCCATCTTTCCGGCATGCAGGTGCAGCTTTTCCTCTGCCAGATGGCGCATCACCACCTGGCCGGATGCCAGCGCCAGCTGGTTACCACGGAAGGTGCCGGCATGAGCGCCCGGCTGCCACTGGTCGATCTCATCGCGGTAGACGATCACCGCCATCGGCAGGCCGCCGCCGATCGCCTTGGACAGCACGATAATATCCGGCTCTATACCGGCGTGCTGGAAGGCAAAGATCTCACCGGTGCGCCCCATACCCGCCTGAACCTCGTCCAGGATCAGCAGGATATCGTGACGGCGGCTGATTTCGCGCAGCCCCTTGAGCCATTCGATATCCGCTGGCAGGGCGCCGGCTTCACCCTGAACCGCTTCCAGAATAATCGCCGCCGGCTTCTGCACGCCTGATTCCGGATCGCTCAGCATAGTTTCCAGCTGGTTCAGGCTGGCCCTGACGCCATCCTCGCCGAGTCCATAAGGACAGCGTGGTGCATAGGGGAAGGGCATAAACTGCACATCCGGTACCGTCGCGCCCAGTGCCGATTTCGGCCCCAGGTTACCCATGATAGCGAGGGTGCCCTGGGTCATACCGTGATAGGCGCCGGAGAAGGCGATAACCGTATTGCGACCGGTGGCAGTCTTGGCCAGCTTGATTGCCGCTTCTACCGCATCGGCGCCACAAGGGCTGCAGAACTGGATGCGGGCACTGTCGGCCATCTTGCCCGGCAACAGGCCGAACAGGCGGTCGATAAACTGGTCTTTGACCGGGGTGGTGATATCCAGTGTCTGCAGCGGCACACCGCTGTTCAGGGTCTGGCTGATCGCTTCCGTGATCTGCGGGTGGTTGTGGCCCAGCGCCAGGGTACCGGCTGCTGCCAGCGCATCGATAAAGAGCTGTTGCTGCGAATCCTGCACATAGATGCCCTGACTTCTGGTCAGTGCCAGTGGCAAGCGCCGTGGATAACTGCGCGCATTGGACTCACGTTTCTGTTGACGTTCGAGGTACGAATTCTGACTCAGCTGTCGCATCGGCTGGGTGAGGAAGTGATTCAGACAAGGGCTGATAGCGTCCTGATCCTGAACTGCCTCGGCGCTCTGCAGCAGGGTGTCACTGACAACTTGGTTCATGGTGATGGATTCCGGGTTGGGTCTTAGCGGTTAGCCATTGCGTCGCGCAGGCTCTTGGGACGCATATCGGTCCAGTTTTCCTTGATCCAGGCCAGGCAGTCTTCGCGCTGGCCCTGCTTGCCCGCTTCACGCCAGCCGCCTGGAATTTCCTTGTACTCCGGCCAGATGGCGTACTGCTCCTCATGGTTGATTACGACATTAAAGATGGTGTTCGGATCATCAAGGCTCATCTTCCACTCCCTTTAGGTGGCTTGTTTAACAGACGACTACAAGTGCTGTTGAAGGGGGCCGTTACTAAACGACCGTTTAGCATGTTGCATTCGAGAAGCGGTTTTATAAGGCAAATGCGAATTATTATCAATACAATTTAACTTTTCATATAGATTATGTATTATGCCCAGCCTCAGTTGCCAAACGACTGTTTGGTTATGCGGCTAGATCCAGATTTTCATATTCACAGCGTTAAGGAAGAGGTTACAGATGGCTCCTGAAACAGATATCGCGACATCGACTGTCATCACCGGTCAGCTGGAGGCTACAGGCCCGCTGCCGCTGCTGATCGAGCCGGCGGCAGACCGCAACTGGCGTAACTGCTTTGATGAGATCAAGGCCGTGATCGATGCCCGGCTGGAGCAGGTGGGAGGCGTACTGTTGCGTGGTTTCGAAGTCGGCGGAGAACAGGACTTCCAGGCGTTTGCCAAGGCCTTTGGCCATGACCTGCTGAGCTATGACTATGCCTCAACGCCACGCAGCCAGGTGGAAGGCAAGGTTTACACCTCGACCGAGTACCCGGCCCATCAGGTAATTCCGCTGCACAACGAACAGGCCTATACCCTGGCCTGGCCGATGAAGATCTGGTTCTGCTCTATCACCGCTGCAGAAGAGGGCGGCGAGACGCCGATCGCCGATAGCCGCAAGGTTTACCAGCAGATCGATCCGGCCATCCGTGACAAGTTCGCCCAGCGCAAGCTGATGTATGTGCGTAACTACGGCAACGGCCTCGATCTGCCGTGGCAGAAAGCCTTCAGTACCGAAGACAAGGCCACTGTCGAGCAGTTCTGCCGCGACAACCAGATTGAGTTTGAGTGGAAGGGCGATGGCGAGCTGCGCACCCGCCAGGTCTGCCAGGCTATGGCGATCCATCCGCGTACCGGTGAGCCGGTCTGGTTCAACCAGGCGCACCTGTTCCATGTCTCCAACCTGCAGCCCCATGTGCGTGAGACCCTGATCTCCATCGTCGGCGAGGACAACCTGCCGCGTAATGTCTACTACGGCGACGGCAGCCCGATCGAGGAGGCCGATCTTGCCCATGTACGCCAGGTGCTGGATGCCTGCCAGGTGCAGTTCCGCTGGCAGCCGGGCGATATCATGATGCTCGACAACATGCTGGCTGCCCATGGCCGCAGCACCTTCAAGGGTGAGCGCAAAGTGGTCGTGGCGATGGCCGAGCCTCATCGCTAGGCCGGACTCAGACTGCCGCGCCCGATTATTCCAGTAGCCCTATTCAGTTGCACCCGCCACGGCGGGTGTAGGAGAACGCCCTTATGTCCAATGCCTCTTTGACCACCGTCGAACAGCCCGCCAACTGGGTTGAACTGTTGCAGTATCAGGCCCGCTGTCATGGTGAACGCACCTGTTTCAGCCTGCTGGGTAACGGTAGTGATGTTTCAGCTTCGATCAGTTATGCCGAGCTGGATCAGCGTGCCCGCGCCCTGGCCGTGGAGTTGCTTGAGCATGCCCGTGCCGGTGACCGTGCCATGCTGCTGATGCCCAATGGCATCGATTATGTGGTCGGGTTTTTTGGCTGTATCTACGCCGGCCTGATCGCTGTCACTGCCTATCCGCCACAGCACAAGCGTCGTGACTGGGGACGTATCAGCGGTATGCTGACCGACTGTGAAGCGGCTGTGGTACTTTGTGCCGCAGAGCACAGCGCGAAGGTCAACGCTTGGCTCCAGGCTGAGGCGCACGGCTGCCGGCTGCTGCAGGTGGGTAGCGAATCTCTGGTGCAGGCGGCGCAGTGGCAGATGCCGCAGATCGACAAGCAGACCGTCGCCTACCTGCAGTACAGCTCCGGCTCGACCGGATCGCCGAAGGGGGTGATGCTGGGGCATGGAAACCTGTTGCATAACACCGCGCTGATCGCCCGTGAATTTGGCATGGGTGGTGAAGACCGCTTCGTCAGCTGGTTGCCGATGTACCATGATATGGGCTTTATTGGCGGCGTACTGACTCCGCTGGCGCTGGGCGCTGCTACCTGGCTGATCCCACCGCCGGTGGCACTGCAGAACCCCTACCTGTGGCTGAAGGCGATCTCGGACTTTAAGGCGACCACCAGTGGCGGCCCGAATTTTATCTTCGAGCACTGTGTTGCCCGGATCAGCGAGGTGCAGAAAGCCGGACTGGACCTGAGTCACTGGCGCTGCAGCGTGAACGGGGCCGAGCCGATCCAGGCCCGGACCCTGGCAGACTTCAACTGTGCCTTCGCCTCTAGCGGCCTGGCGCAGACGACCCTGAAGCCAAGCTACGGCATGGCCGAAACCTGTCTCTTTGTTACAGCCACCCCGGAAGATGAGCGTTATCGTGCTGTTCAGTTGGATAAGACTCTGCTGCAGCAGGGGCGTGTGAGTCTGTCTGATCAGAATAGCCTGGAGCAGGCGGGATCCGGACGTATTAATGATCAGATGGACGTACGGATCGTCGATCCGCAAAGCGGTCAGTCGCTGCCGGCCGATCAGGTTGGCGAGATCTGGATCCGTGGCGCCAGCGTAGCACAGGGCTACTGGAACAAGCCCGAGCTGAGCGCCGCGACCTTTGGCAACCAGATCGATGGCGTTACCGGATATCTGCGTACCGGCGATCTGGGCTTTATCCTTGACGGCCATCTCTATGTCTGCGGTCGCCGCAAGGAGATGCTGATCGTCAACGGCCGTAATCACTACCCGCAGGATATCGAAGCGACTATCCAGACCGTCGACAGTGATCTGGCGGCCCATGGTGGTGCTGTGTTTGAACTTGGCGACGGCAGTGGCCAGGTGATCGCGGTGCAGGAACTGAGCCGTCAGGGCTGTCGCCGTGAAGGCCTGGATCAGCTGATCACCCGCATCCGTCAGGCCGTGGCCGAAGTGCATGAGATCACCCTGGCTGCGGTGGTGCTGATCGCACCGGTCTCTCTGCCGAAAACCACCTCCGGCAAGATCCAGCGCCTGCAGTGCCGTGACCAATACCAGCAGCAGTCACTGCGCATCCAGGCGCAGTGGCAGCAGTCCGGGCCGGGCAATGCTGATCAGGCCGAGGTGCTGCCGCCGCTGGTGGCTGGAGATTCGGGCCAGATCAGCGCCTGGATCTGTGGCTGGATCGCCCATCGCCTGGGAATCGCTGCCGACACCGTCGATGCCTCTCAGGAGCTGGTGGCGACCGGGCTGGACTCGGTGGATGCCATGACCCTGACCCACGAGCTGGCGGAAGGGCTGGGGCGCGAACTGTCGCCGGATCTGGTCTGGCACTATCCCACTATCGATGCCCTGGCCCAGTACTTAGAAGAGAGCCTGGCCGTTGCACCTCAGTCCGAGCCAGAACAGGAGTTGCTGCTGGAGGGAGAGATCTGATGAGTGATGCGATCTCCCTGCTGAAGCAGTGCTGGCTGCGCGGCATCAACCTCAGCCTGAAAGATGACAAGCTCAGTTTCAAGGCAGCACCGGGTGTTATGGATCAGACGATGCTGGCGGAGATTCGCCAGCATAAGACTGGGCTGATCAGTGCCCTGCAAGCCCAGCCCGACTATTTCGAACCCCGTCCGCTCAGCGCCAACGAGCGGGCACTCTGGTTCCTCTACCGCATGGCGCCGGACAGCGCCGCCTACAATATGGCCTATGCGGTTAAATTGTCCGTCGGAATCAGCGAAGCGGCGATTAACCAGGCCTTCGCCACGCTCTTAGCCCGTCATCCGATCCTCTGTACACCCTATGGAGAGCGCGATGGCGAACCGCTGCAGTGGGCCAGGGCGGTCACCCCCGGCAGGCTGGAAGCCCGGATGATGCTGGATGCCGGGGCCGAGCAACTGCAGCAGTGGATCAGCGAAGAGGCGGACCGGCCATTGGTGCTGGAATCCGGTCAGATCTGCCGTGCTGCACTGGCGATCAACCAGACCGAGCAGGGCGCCGAGCCGCATCTGGTGCTGGTGGTACACCATATCGCCGCCGACTTTATCTCTTTCGAAGTGCTGCGCCAGGAGTTCCTGCAGCTGCTGGGTGGCAAAACCCCGGCGCAGGCCGCTGCATACAGTTACCGTGACTGGGCCGTGCAGCAGCAACTGGCCCTGCGTCAGGGCGAGAAGAGTCGCGAATACTGGCTGGCTGAGCTGGAAGGGCTGCCCCAACTGCAGCTGCCGACCGACTTCAGGCCCGGTAGCGATACCCGCGCCGAAGGCGAGGAGATCAGCTTTGTACTGGCCGAGCCGCGCGCTGCGCAGCTGCGGCAACAATGTCGCGACCTGGGCATCACCCCTTATGTCTGGTGGCTGTCCGCCTTCCAGTGGTTTATGGCCCGTCTATCGGGCCAGGATGACTTTCTGATCGGCACCCCCAGTGCGGGCCGCCTTAAACCGGAACATAGTCGCCTGGTGGGCTATCTGGTCAACCCGTTGCCGCTGCGTTGCCAGCCGCAGTGGGAGCAGTCCTTCGCGGACTGGAGCGGCCAGGTGGCACAGCAGGTAAAACGGGCCCTGAGTCACCAGGCTTATCCCTTTGCCGCCCTGGTTGAGCAACTGGAGGTGCAGCGTGAAGCGGGCCGCAGCCCGGTGTTCCAACATATGTTCACCCTAAACCATGAACGCCCGGAAGCAGGAAAGGCCGGACTGATCGAAGCCGAGTTGCTGGCCGAGCAGCGCGGTGCAGCCCATGAGCTGAACCTGGTGGTGGTCGACGACCGCAGCTGCTTTACCGGTAAGTGGCGCTACAATAACAGCCTCTACCGCCGTGAAAGCGCCGAACGCATTCGCGAGAGCTTCCTCTGTTTCGTCAGCCAGTTGCTGGACGATAACCAGCAGGCGCTGCACAGCCTGACGTTGGCATCGGATGAGAATGTTTCAATACTCCAGGGTGAGCCACTGGCACCTCTGGCTGATTCCGCCTGGCAGGCCTTTGCGAACCATTGCGCCCAGCGCCCGGACGCTATCGCCCTGCAGCAGGGTAGTGACAGTCTAAGCTATGCCGAGCTGATGCAGCGGGTCGAAAGTGCCGCCGCGCAGTTACATAGCGATGGCATTCAGGCGGGCGAGCGTATCGGTATCTGCCTTGAGCGCAGCATCGGGCAAGTAGTACTGATGCTGGCAAGCTGGCGTCTGGGCGCTGCCTATGTGGCGCTGGATGGCAAATGGCCTGAGGGGCGTCTGCAGTTCGTCGCTGAGGATGCGCAGCTGAAGCTGATTGCCGGTGCAGGCGAACGCCCGGACTGGCTGGCTGACGCTTGTCACTGGTTCTCGCCCCAGGCGATCAGCGCTGGCACAGCGGCGATCACTGAGGTTGCGCCGGCGCAGGCTGGCGATGCCGCTTACCTGATCTATACCTCCGGCTCCACCGGCCAGCCGAAAGGCGTGGTGCTGAGCCAGTCCAACCTGATCCACTACGCCAGTGCGGTGATCGATCGCTTAGCACTGGATGCCGATGCCAGCCTGGCGACTCTGGCCAGCAACGGTGCCGACCTGGGTTATACCGCGCTTTACGGTGCCCTGCTCAGCGGCCGTACCTTGCGTCTGCTGCCAGAAGATCTTGCCTTTGATGCCGAAGCGCTGGCCGATGAGCTGGCCCAGCGCCCGGTCGACTGCCTGAAGATAGTGCCGTCCCACCTCAACGGCCTGCTGCTGGCCAGCCCGCGCGCCGAGCTGCTGCCGCGTTGCGCCTTGGTAACAGGCGGTGAGGCGCTGACGCCTGATCTGATCGCCCGGATCAAAGAGCGCAGTCCGCAACTGGCACTGTTTAACCACTACGGCCCGACCGAGACCACCGTTGGCGTGGTGATGAAACGACTCGATGCGGCTGAACCGGTGGTTGCACTGGGCCAGCCGCTGGCCAATGTCCAGCTGCGCATTGTCGATAGTTGTGGCCAGCCGCTGCCACAGGGCTTTGCCGGCGAGCTGGAGGTGGCAGGTCCGACCCTGGCCGCGGGCTATCTGGGCCAGCCGGAGATGACTGCCGAGCGTTTCTATCAGGCTGCGGGCCTTCGCTGGTACCGCACCGGCGACCGGGTGATGCAGGTCGCGGGCGAACTGCAGTTTATCGGCCGCTGTGATTTTCAGGTGAAGATCCGTGGCTACCGGGTCGAACCGGGTGAAGTGGAAAGCTGGCTGAAACAGCAGGCCGACGACGCGGTGGTCATCAACGCTCCGGACGAGCGCGGCAATAACCGCCTGGTGGCCTACCTGGTGGCCGATCAGACAGCACTCGATGTATTGCGCCAGGAGATGGCAGCTGTGCTGCCGGACTATATGGTGCCCGCTGTCTGGATTGCACTGGACCAGTTGCCATTGCTGGGTAACGGTAAGGTTGACCGCAAGGCCCTGCCTGATCCGGATCAGCAGCCAGAAACGGCCGTCGAGAGTCTGGCCGACAATAACGGTGAACCCCGCAACAGCACTGAAGCGGCGCTGCTGACCATCTGGCGCGAGCTGCTCGGTAAGCCGGAGCTGGGCATTCATGACAACTTCTTTGCCAACGGTGGCGATTCCATCCTCGGCCTGCAGATTATCGCCAAAGCACGCCCGCAGCAGATTACCCTGACGCCGAAGGCGATCTTCGAACACCAGACCGTCGCAGAGCTGGCTGCCGTGGCGGAGACCCCGCAAGGTAAGTTGCAGCAGGCGCTGCTGGAGATCGCCCGTGACGTGCTGGGTAAGCCGGACCTGAGCGCCACGGATAACTTTTTCGCTGTCGGCGGCGACTCTATCCTCAGCCTGCAGATTATTGCCAAGGCCCGGGCGGCGGGTATCGCCCTGACGCCGAAGCAGGTGTTCGAGCATCAGAGCATGGCCGAACTGGCACAGGTTGCCAGCCTGACCGAACAGAGCCGCGAAGCAGAGAGCAAGCCGCAGGATCTACTGCCCACCGAACCCTTCCCGCTGACACCGATACAGCACTGGTTCTTCCAGCAACAGTCCGCTTCTCAGACCCCGTCACAATTGGGCCACTGGAACCAGTCACTGCTGCTCGACAGCCAGCTGGATATCGATCTGCCGGCCCTGCGCGCTGCCAGCCTGAAGCTGGCCGAACGTCACCCGAGCCTGCGCCTGCGCTTTATCCAGCACGAAGGCCAATGGCTACAGCAGTACCAACCGCTGGCGCAGGATTGGGCTGAACGCCTGGCCACCGAGTGCCGGAGCGATCAGCTGGACGATCAGTTGCTGGCGCAACTGCAGTCCGGTTTTAACCTCGACAGTGCGCCGCTGCTGAAACTGGTCTGGCTGCCGCAGCAGAGACAGCTGCTGTGTACGGCTCACCACCTGATCGTCGATGCCGTCAGCTGGCAGATCCTGCTGACTGATCTGGCAGCACTCTATGCCGCCGAGCTGGGTGATGCTCAGGCACCGGTTGCGGTGGATGCCGTGAGATTCCATCAGTGGCAGCAGCAACTGGTCGAACGCACTGCTGCGATCGATACCCCACAGGCACGCCACTACTGGCAGCAGCAGGTTCAGCCTGAGTTGCCACGCAGCGCTGCTGACAACTGCTATGGCAACAGTGCTGCCATCAGTACCCGGCTGGATGCCGCCACCACCGCCCGCCTGCTGGGCGAGGCCAATGGTGCCTACAACAGCCGCGTGCAGGAACTGCTGCTGACTGCCCTGGCCCGGTTGCTGGGACAGTGGCAGCAGCTGCCAGAGATCTGTATCGAGCTGGAAGGCCATGGCCGTGAAGCGGCCGAGAGTGGTCTCGACCTTTCCGCCAGCATCGGCTGGTTCACCAGTCGCTACCCACAGAAGCTATCGGCGGCGGCCGACTGGGCCAGCGCGTTGATCCACAACAAGGAGCAACTGCGCCGCCTGCCGGGTAACGGTCTCGACTATGGCCTGCTGCGTTATCTGGCGACTGACAGCGACAGCTGGCCGCAACACAGCTTTGTCTCCTTCAACTATCTGGGACAGCAGGAACAGGCCAGTGAGAGGCCGTTCTCACTGGCTACTGCGCTTTGTCCGGGGATGCGTGCCGATGAAAACCAGCGCCCGCACCTGCTGGATATTAATGCCCTGGTACTGGCCGGCGAGCTGCATATCGAATGGAGTTATCCGGCCAGCGATCCGGCCTTTGCCCGCGTGCCCATGCTGGCAGAAGACTATCTGCTGTTGCTGCAACGCCTGCTGGATCACTGTTGCGATCCGGCCAACGGCCGTGCCACCGCCGCCGATTTCCCCGATGCCGGGATCAGCGACGCGGAATTTATCGACCTGCTGGCAGAACTGGAGGCCTGAGCCTGAGCGCTCTGAACGAAAGACTATGGCAAACCCACAGAACCCAACATCTACGACACCGTTGCCGATGAAAGAGCTGTCCAACAATATCGAAGCGATCTACCCGCTGGCGCCGATGCAGCAGGGACTGCTGTTCCACACCCTGATGAATCCGGGCCAGGGTATGTACCTGCTGCAGTACCGCCATGTGATGGAGATGGACAATCTCGACACCGATGCCTTCCAGCGTGCCTGGAACGCCGTAGTGCAGCGTCACGAACTGCTGCGTACCGCCTTTGTCTGGAAACAGCAGAAGCGGCCGCTGCAGGTAGTCTTTAAGCAGCTGGATCTGCCGGTGGCAGAGCTCGACTGGCGCGGCCTGGATGCCGCAACCCAGCAACAGCAGCTGGAGGCGATGCTGGCAGAGGAGCGCCGCGAAGAGCTGGCCTTTAACAAGGCACCGCTGATGCGGGTGCGGCTGATCCGCCTGGGCGAGAACCGCTACCAGTTCGTGCGCAGCTATCACCATATCCTGATGGATGCCTGGTGCTTCTCGCTGATCATGATGGACTTCCTCGCCTGCTACCGCGCCTTCAGCCAGGGCAAGAGCCTGAGCCTGGAGAAGCCGCGCCAGTACCGCGACTTTATCAACTGGCTGCAGGCGCAGCCGGCCGATGGCCACCGGGATTTCTGGCAGCAGCGCCTGGCCGGATTCGATACCCCGACGCCGCTGGGCATCCGCCAGCCACAGCAGTTCGCCGACGCCGAGCCGGTGGTCGACGTGGTCGAGCAGCTCAGTGTCGCCGACACCGCACGGCTGCAGCAGCTGGCAGCGCAGAATCAGGTGACCCTCAACACTTTGGTACAGGGTGCCTGGGCGCTGCTGCTGAACCGTTACAGTGGCGAGCAGGATCTGCTGTTTGGTGTCACAGTGGCCGGCCGTCCTGCCCATATGAACGGCATGGAATCGGTGGTAGGGCTGTTTATCAATACCCTGCCGCTGCGCTGGCAGGTCAAGCCGACCGCCAGACTGGGCGAATGGCTGCGTGAACTGCAGCGCGAAAACCTGGCCCTGCGTGAACATGAGACCAGCTCGCTGGCCGATATCCAGCAGTGGAGTGAGGTGGAGGGGCAGGACCTGTTCCAGAGCCTGTTCGTGTTTGAGAACGCGCCGATGGATGCCGGCCTGAGCCAGGAAAACCTGGAGTTTATCGTTCAGGACGCTACCAACCGGACCCATACCAACTACCCGATCACCGTGGTGATCATCCCCGGCGAGCAGCTGCACCTGCAGCTGACCTATCAGGGCAGCGATTTCTGCCATAGCGCGGTAGAAACCATGCTGGGCCATTTCCGCACCTTGTTGCTGGCGATGGCCGGGCAGGCGGCGGATGTCCGCCTCGACAGCCTGCCGATGATTTCCACCACCGAGTTGATACAACAGCAGCAATGGGGCCAGGGCGACGCACTGCCGCTGGGCGCTGACTATATCACCCGCTTTGAAGCGCAAGTGGCCGCTAACCCCGATCGTACGGCAGTGCGTGGCAGTGATATGGAATTATCTTTCAAAGAACTGAACCAGCGCGCCAATTCACTGTCACAGCTATTAATCCGACAGGGTGTCGGTGTAGATAGCATCGTTGCTTTGCTGGGTGAGCGTAACGCCGAGCTGTTGGTAATGATTCTGGCCGTGCTAAAAGCCGGTGGCGCATATTTGCCACTGGACCCTAAGCAGCCCCCACTGCGTTTGGCACAGGTGTTAAAACAGAGTCGTTCCCCGCTGCTTCTGGCGATCCCCTCTACTCAGCAACTCGCTCAGCAGGCAATTGATGTGCTGGATGCAGGTACGGCCCTTCCAGATCTTTTCCCCTTCGATCTGGTTGGGCAGGTACTTGATTCCGCTTCCGCTGAAAATCCTTCCGTCCCGACAAGCCCCGAAAACCTCGGTTATGTGATCTTTACCTCCGGCTCCACCGGCACACCTAAAGGTGCCATGGTGACCCGTCAGGGTATGCTCAATAACATGCTCGGCAAGTTCGCGCCGTTGCAACTGGGTACTGAGGATGTCATCGCTCAGACCGCCTCTCAGTGCTTCGATATCTCGGTATGGCAGTTCCTGATCGCACCGATTCTCGGTGCCCGGGTGGAGATCCTGCCCGATTGTGTCAGCCAGGATCCGGCGCGTCTGGTGCAGGAGATCGAACAGCGCGGTATCACTATTCTGGAGCCGGTACCGGCCTTGCTGCAGGGCATGTTGCTGCAGGATCAGCCGCTCGACAGTCTGAAATGGGTGCTGCCGACCGGTGAGGCGCTGCCGCCCGTCGTGGCACAGCAGTGGAGCGAGCGCTACCCGGCGATCCCGCTGATGAATGCCTACGGTCCGGCGGAGTGTTCCGACGATGTCGCCTTCCACCCGATCACCGAACGTCTGGATGACAGCGTGCGCCATGTGCCGATCGGCCGTGCCACCGCCAATAACCGCCTCTACCTGCTTAGTCCTGAACTGGAGCCGATGCCGGTGGGTGCTATTGGCGAGATCTATGTGGCCGGTACCGGTGTCGGTCGCGGCTACCTGAACGAACCGGAACGTACCGCCGGTGTCTTCCTGCCGAATCCATTTAACGACTCTCCAGATAGCGAGGGTTCCCGTCTTTACCGCACCGGCGACCTGGCGCGCCTACTGCCCGATGGCAGCCTGCAGTATGTCGGCCGTGTCGACTATCAGGTCAAAGTACGCGGTTACCGTATCGAGCTGGGCGAAATCGAATCCCGCCTCGGTCAGCATCCGCTGATCGACGAAGTGGTGCTGATCGCCGCTGATGATAGCCAGCGTGGCAAGATGCTGGTGGCCTATATCGCCGGTAGCGACGCCGAGAGCCTGGCCGAAGGTGGCAGCTGGCGCGGCCTGCGTGACTTTGTCGCCGAGGGTCTGCCGGACTACATGGTACCGGCTGCCTTTGTTGCGATGACGAAACTGCCGCGCAACAACAACGGCAAGGTTGACCGTAAACAGCTGCCGGAACTGGATTTCAACCGTCAGCGTGAAGCCAGCTATGTAGCACCACAGAACGAACTGCAGCAACAACTGGCCGAGACCTGGCAGTCCCTGCTGGGGCTGGAGAGGGTGGGCATCAGCGATAACTTCTTCGAACTCGGCGGCCACTCCCTGCTGGCGACTCAGTTAGTCGGCCAGCTCAGTCGCCTGCTGGGTTATGAAGTGCCGTTGCGCAGCCTGTTCGAGCAGCCAACCATCGAGCTGCTGGCCGACTGGCTGGATCAGAATCAGGATGTTGCGGCTTTGCCAGCGCTGACACCGGCGGGGCGCGATGTGCTGATGCCTCTGTCCTGGTCACAGCAGCGGATGTGGTTCCTGCAGCAGCTGGAGCCGCAGAGTGCTGCCTACAACCTGCCAGCCGCACTGCGTATTCGCGGTCAGCTGGATGCCAGATTAATGCAACAGGCGCTGAACCAGCTGCTGTCCCGGCATGAGGTGCTGCGTACCCGTTTCGTGGTCGAGCAGGGCGAGCCACGCCAGCTGATTGAATACTCTCTGAAGCTGGTGCTGCAGCAGCAGGATCTGCGCGCTGAAGCCGATGTTGATGCCGCTCTGAACCGGGCCCTGCGCGCCGATGCGATGCAGCCGTTCAAGCTGGAACAAGCACCGCTACTGCGCGTCAGCCTCTACCAGCTGGAAGACAGTCAGGTACTGGCCTTCAACTGCCACCATATCATCGCCGATGCCTGGTCATTGCGCCTGCTGATCGACCAGTTCTGTCAGGATTACCGTGCGCTTGTCGATGATGCTCAGGCTGCTGGCAGCGACATAGCGGCGGCCGCCGCCGAATTGCAGTACGCCGACTACGCCATCTGGCAGCAGCAACTGATGCGTGACGGCCTGCTGGATACTCAGCTGGAATACTGGCGTTCACTGCTGCAGCCTGAGGGTCAGGCCGAACTGCCATTGCTGGAACTGAGCACCGACTATCCGCGTCCGACCCAGCCAAGTGGTGCCGGTCAGCGTCTGGTCTCCGAGCTGCCCGCCGCGCTGGCACAGCAGCTGATCGCTGCTGATCGCAGTGCCGGTCGCAGCCACTTCACCACCACCATGGCCGCTTTCCAGCTGCTGCTGGGTGCCTACAGCGGCCAGCAGGATATTCTGATTGGCGTGCCGGTGGCGAACCGTCACCATGCTGCCACCCAGCCGATGCTGGGCTGCTTTATCAATACCCTGGTGCATCGCGCTGACCTGCAGCCACAGCAGAGCGTCGAGCAGCTGCTGGCCGCCATTGCCGATCAGGCGCTGCAGGCCCAGGCGAATCAGGACCTGCCGTTTGATTACCTGATCGACCAGCTTGGCGTCGACCGCCAGCTGAGTTACAACCCGCTGTTCCAGGCGATGTTTAACTTCCTTTCCGGCACGGCGCTGGAACAGCTGGATATCGCCGGTATCGAAGCCGAAGCGATCGACAACCGTCCGGATACTGCCCTCTGTGACTTTAAGCTCGACCTGCAGGCCCATGACGGCGGCTTCATCCTGAGCTTTGAGTACAGCAGTGAGCTGTTCGCTCCGGAAACCGTGGCGCGTATGGCGGCCGACTATCAGCGTATCCTTGCCTGGTTGCTGGATAACCCGGCTGCACATCTGGCGGAGATGAACCTGTGGCAGCCGACTGAAGTAGCGGTTGCCGTCGAGCCGCTGCAGGATCTGCTGGCGCAATTTGCCGGCCAGGTACAGGCCGCGCCTGAAGCCCTGGCGCTGCAAGGCGCTACCGGCAGCCTGAGCTATGCCGAACTGGACCAGCGCAGCGACCGCCTCGCCGCCGCATTGCAGCAGCAGGGCGTGACCCTTGGAGCGCGTGTCGCGCTTTGTGTTGAGCGTGATGGGGCGATGCTGATCTCAATGCTGGCAGTACTCAAGTGCGGCGCAGCTTATGTGCCGCTGGAGCCGGCCTGGCCGGTCGAACGTGCGGGTTATATTCTCGAACATTCCCGCCCAAGCCTCTGTCTGGTGGACGATGCCCTGCGTGGTCAGATTGAACAGTGGCAGCCGGGCCTGGCCTGCCTGTCACCGCAGGCCACTGCCGATCAGCCGCTGCAACCGGTGGCGCTGAAACAAAACCAGCTGGCCTATATCCTCTACACCTCCGGCTCCACCGGACGTCCTAAGGGGGTTGAGATCAGTCGCGATAATATCGCCCACCTGTGCCGCGCCCTGGCTACAGAGTTCCCGTTGCAGCAGCGGGATCAGGTGTTGGCGCTGACCACCTACTGTTTCGATATTTCGGTGCTGGAGCTGCTCTATCCACTGACCCGTGGTGCCAGCATCCTGATCGCCGATAAGCAACAGGTGCGTGATCCGCAGCAGCTGGCACTGCTGTTGGATCAAAACCCGGTCAGCCTGATGCAGGCAACCCCGGCCACCTGGAGCATGTTGCTGGCTCAGACGCCACGCCGCTTCGACGGCATCACTGCCATTGCCGGTGGTGAGGCGTTAAGCGCGGGACTAGCCGGCCAGTTGCTGGCGCGTGGAGTCGATCTGACCAACGCTTATGGCCCGACTGAAGCCACCGTCTGGGCCAGCTTCCAGCGCCTGCAGCCAGGCGATTGCCAGCACGATGGCAACGCCGTGATGCCGATCGGTCGCGCCATCGAAGGGCTACAGGCCTATGTGCTGGACAGCGCCCTGCGCCCGGTACCAACCGGGGTGGTTGGCGAACTGTACCTGTCGGGTGACGGTGTCGGGCTGGGCTATCACCGCGCACCGGAACTGACCGCGGCCGCCTTCCTGCTAAGCCCGTTCGGCCCTGATGGCGAACGACTCTACAAAACCGGCGATCTGGTGCGTCGCCGCGCCGATGGCGTGCTGGACTATATCGGCCGTAACGACTTTCAGGTCAAACTGCGCGGCTTCCGTATCGAGCTGGGTGAGATCGAGGCCCTGCTGCCACAGCTGGACGGGGTGGATAATGCCGCCGTGCTGCTGCAGGGCAGTGGTGATAAGGCGCGCCTGGTGACCTACTGGAGCGGCAGCAAGCAGGACAGCGATCTACTGCGTCAGCACCTGGCGGTCCACCTGCCGGAATATATGCTGCCAAGCGCCTGGCAGTGGCTAGCTGAGCTGCCACAGAACGCCAATGGCAAGGTTGACCGTAAGGCCCTGCCTGCACTGCTTGAAGAGCAACAAGGTACGGTTAGCAGCGGCAGTGCGCCACAGGGGCACTGGGAGCAACTGCTGGCCGGTTACTGGCAGCAACTGTTGCAACAGCCGCAGGTCAGCCGTGAAGACAACTTCTTCAATCTGGGCGGCCACTCCTTGCTGGCTGCACGTCTGGTGGCAACCCTGGCGGAAGAGCAGGGCATCGAGCTGCCACTGCGCAGCTTGTTTGAGAAGCCGCAGCTGTCTGAGCTGGCCGCCGAGCTGGAAAATCTGGCAGAGCAGGGCAGCAACAGCCTCCGTATCCAGGCCTGTGGTCGCGAAGGGTTGCTGCCGATGCACGCGACCCAGAAACGCCTCTGGTTCCTGGAGCAGTTTAACGGTGCCAGCCGCGCCTATCAGTTGACCCTGGCGCTGCGTATTAAAGGTACGCTGGAGCAGAGTGCGCTGGAACTGGCGCTGCTGCAGCTGATCGAGCGTCAGCACAGCCTGCGTACCCTGTTTACCGAACATCAGGGCGAGCTCTACCAACAGGTGCTGCCGAAGATCCCACTGCCACTGCAGGTACATCCAGTCAGCGCCGAATTGCTGGCCGAAGGTGCTGAAGAGGCACTGGAGGCGCAACTGCGTCAGTTGGCCGATCAGCCATTTGAACCGCAGACCAGCGCGCCGTGGCGCATCAACCTGCTGCAGCCTGAGCAGGTGGCTGAAGGCGAGGGCACAGAGCAGGTACTGCAACTCTGTATGCACCACCTGATCGCCGATGGCTGGTCGTTACAGCTGTTCTTCGAAGAGCTGCAGGCACTTTATCTGGCGGTACTGGACCAGCGCAGCGCTGAGCTGTCCGAACTGCCCTATCAGTTTGTTGACTACGCCTACTGGTGGCAGGGTGAGGAAGCCGCCGAATTGTTGCAACAGCAGCTGACCTACTGGACCGGGAAGCTGGCCGGTGAGCAGCCATTGCTCGACCTGCCGACTGACCTGCCACGACCGAAGCAACTGGGTAACCGGGGCCAGCGTCACCGCTTTGAACTGCCCGCCACACTGGTAAGCCAGCTGCAACAGCGCAGTGCCGAACAGTCGGTGACCGCCTTTGTGCCGCTGCTGAATGCCTGGCAGCTGCTGCTGTCGCGCTACAGCGGCCAGCAGGATATCCGGGTCGGTATTCCGGTGGCTAACCGTCACCAGGCCCACAGCGGCAAGCTGATCGGCTTCTTCGCCTCCACTCAGGTGGTGAAAGCGCCTTTGGCACCGCAACTGGCCGTCAGTGATAGCTGGCAGGCGTTGCAGCAGACCCTGAACGAGGCGCAACAGCATCAGGACCTGCCGTTCGAACAACTGGTCGATGCCCTGCAGTTGCCACGGGATAACGGTCGTGCGCCGCTGTTCCAGAGCCTGTTTAACCTGATCCAGCTGGACTCAGGTAACGCCTTTGCCGGGCTGGAAACCCGCCGTATCAACCTCGAGGAGGGCACGGCCCTGAGCGAGATCGGCCTGCAGATCGAGCAGGGTGCGGATCAGTGGCACTGCGTACTGGAGTACAGCAGTGAGCTGTTCCTGCCCGCGACGGCAGCGCGCTATGCCCGCCATTACCTGCAACTGCTGGAGGCTATGCTGGCCGGACCGCAGCTGCGCCTCTGCCAGTTACAGATGCTGGAGAGCAGCGACTTCGAGCGCGAGATCGCCTTCAACGCCACCGATGCCGAACTGGACCCGGGCCTCGACCTGATCCGTCGTTTCGAGGCCCAGGCCGAGCGCACCCCGGATGCCGAGGCGCTGCGTTTCCACGACCAGAGCCTCAGCTACCGCGAACTAAATCGCCAGGCCAACCAGCTGGCGCATCAGCTGATCGGCCGTGGCATCGCTGCCGAGCAGCCGGTTGCGGTATTGCTGGAACGCGGCCCGCAGTTGCTGCTGGCCCAGCTGGCGGTGCTGAAAGCCGGTGCCGCTTATATCCCGCTGGATCCGGCCCAACCGGCCGAGCGTCTGGGTTATATCTGCCAGCACGCCCAGCCTGCACTGCTGCTGACCCAGACGGAATTTTCCGGCCTGCTGAGCTGCAGCGCCGAAGCCCTGTTGCTGGATCAGCCACCGCTTGAGCGCCCGCCAGAGCACAATCCGCAGCGTGCCGTTGATTCGGCGCAGCTGGCCTATGTGATCTACACCTCCGGCTCGACCGGCAAGCCAAAGGGCGTGGCGGTCAGCCGTGGCAACCTGGCTAACTTCCTCTACGCCATGGATCGGGAAGTGACACTGACAAGCGCCGACCGCTGGCTGGCGGTGACCACCTCATCCTTCGATATCAGTGCGCTGGAACTCTACCTGCCGCTGCTGCAGGGTGCCGCAGTACTGATCGCCGACCGCCGTCAGGCGATCGACGCTGATGCCCTGTTTGAGCTGTTGCAGCAGGCCACGGTATTCCAGGCCACTCCGGCCAGCTGGCAACTTCTTTTGACTAAGAATGCGTCTCAATGGCCAAACATTCGTGGTCTGATTGGCGGTGAAGCTGTCCCGGCCTCGTTGGCAGCACAGTTGTTGGAGAAGGGCGTTGCCCTGACCAACGTCTACGGCCCGACCGAGACCACCATCTGGTCGACCTCGCAGCCGCTGGATGCGACGGAGGTAGCCGCCGAAGGCGTCGCCGCCATCGGCCAGCCGCTGCTGAATAACCGTTGCTACCTGCTGGACGAGCAGCTGCAGCCGGTACCGCCGGGCGCGACGGGCGAGCTGTATATCGCCGGTGAAGGCGTGGCCCGTGGTTACCAGAATGCCCCTGAGCTGACCGCCGCCGCCTTCCTGCCGAACCCGTTCAGCAATGATGGCAGTCGCTTCTATAAGACCGGCGACCTGGTACGGCGCCGCGCCGACGGTGCCCTGCAATACATCGGCCGTAGCGACTTCCAGGTCAAGGTACGCGGTTTCCGTATCGAGCTGGGCGAGATCGAAAGCTGCCTGCGCCGTTTTGAGGGCGTCAGCGAAGCGGTGGTGGTGGCGGACAGCCAGCAGCGCCTGCTCGGCTATTTACAGGCCTCAGGCGATATCCAGGCGGCTGATCTTGACCGTGGTGCGATCCGTCAGCAGCTGGAGCAGCAACTGCCCGCCTATATGGTGCCGTACCAGCTGGTTTGCGTGGACAGCTTCGGCCTCAACAGCAACGGCAAGATCGACCGTAAGGCGTTACCTACTGAGCTTGATGGCGCAGAGCTGCCGCAGGATCAGGGCCGTGCCCCTGAAGGCGATGTCGAGTTGCGTCTGGCGGCGATCTGGCAACAGCTATTGGCTGTCGAGCCGGGGGCCGAGCAGAGCTTCTTCGAGCTGGGTGGTCACTCCCTGCTGGCGATGCAGATGATCAGCAAGGTGGAAGCGGAGTTTGGCCTGCGCCTGGCGCTGCAAGCCCTGTTTGAGCGTCCGACCATCGCCGCCCTGGCAGAACAGGTCAGCCCACAGGCCGATCAGCAACAAGATGATGAGCTGGACTTTATGGACCAGCTGCTAAGTGAATTTGAAGACTAGGAATCGATCTCCGCGATGAAACAATCACGTTATCTGGACATAGCGAAACGACTGGCCAGCCTGCCAGCGGAGAAGCAGCAGCTGTTCCGCGACAAGCTGGCAGAGCAGGGGATCAACAGCTGGCAGCTGCCGATCGTACCTGCATCTGAAGGCGCGCCTGCCCGGCTGTCGCTGGCGCAGCAGCGCTTCCTGGTGGCCGAGCAGATGAGCAACCGGGCGCTGTATAACCTCTGTACCGTACTGCGCTTCGACAGTGGCCTCAATATTGCCGCCTTGCAGCAGGCGATCAGCGCGCTGTTACAGCGTCATCAGGTGCTGCGCACCCGTTACCGTCAGGATGGTGAGGGTAACTGGCAGCCGGAACTGATGCCGCTGCCCGAATTGCAGCTGCAGGCGCAGCCACTGGCAATCGGTGCTGTCAGTGCCCTGCAAGCCTGGTCTCAGGCTGAGTATGAGCGCCAGCTGGCCGAGGCCTTTGATCTGACGGTCGAGCTGCCATTTCGTATCAGCCTGTTCCAGACAGAAGCTGATAGCGCTGACGACAGCTACTGGCTGTTCTTCACTATCCACCATGTCGCCTTTGATGCCTGGTCGGCACAGCAGCTGAACCAGGAGCTGGCCCTGCTCTATAGCGCCGCCGCCAAGGGCGAGCATGCCGAGCTGCCCGCACTGCCGATTCAGTACAGCGACTATGCCCGCTGGCAGTGTGACTGGCGGCAAGGGGAGGACTATCAGCGCCAGTGCGACTACTGGCAGCAACAGCTGGCGGATGCGCCGCCGTTGCTGGAGTTGCCGCTGGACCGGCCACGGAAACCGGCCCATGCCCGCAGTTTCAGCGGTGCCGTACAACGTCTCAGCCTGAGTCAGGCTTTGAGTGATCAGCTGCGGCAACAGGTCAGCGGCATTGGCAGCACCCTTTATATCTATCTGCAGACGGCCTTCAGCTGGTTGCTGTCGCACTACAGTCAGCAGACCGATCTCTGTTTCGGCAGCTCGGTGGCCAACCGCAGCCGTCAGGAACTGAGCGGGCTGGTTGGCCCGCTGCTGAATACCCTGGTGCTGCGCCATGATCTGAAGGGCGATCCCAGCTTCAGCGATTCCCTGACCCGCACCCAGGCGGTGACCGCTGCCGCCTTTGACCATCAGGACCTGCCGCTGGAACATCTGCCTGACCTGCTGCAGCTGGAGCGCGGTGGCCTGCACTCGCCACTGTTCCAGGTGATGTTTGTCCACATCGCACTGCCGGGTAACCGTCGTGTGGGGTTGCCGGGCACCCACGTTGAGATTGTCGAGCCGCAGCAGCGTCATGCCCGCTTCGACCTGACCCTGAGGGTGGTTGAGCCCGCTGAAGGCCATATCAGCCTGGAGCTGGAATACAGCAGCGAGCTGTTTGATCAGGTCAGCGCCATCCGCCTGCTGGAACACCTGCAGCAGACCCTGGAACAGACCCTGGCCGCACCGCAGCTGCGTCTTTCCGAACTGCATTTCCAAAGTCAGATGAGTCGCCAGCAGGGCGATGCACTGGCCTGCCCGGCACAGCTGATCGATCCGCGTCTGCGGCAGTGGGCGCAGCAGGGTGACAGCCGTATCGCCCTGGACAGCGGCGACAGCCAGCTGAGCTATGCCGAATTGGATCGAGTGGTCGATCTGCTGGCCGCTGAACTGCAGCAGCGCGGTACCGCCAAGGGCGACCGGGTTGCGATCTGCATGCCCCGTGAGCCACGCCAGGTCGCAGCGATGCTGGCGTGCTGGCGTATCGGCGCCATCGCCCTGATGCTGGATCCGCGTCAGCCGCAGCAGCGCTTGCAGGCACTGTTGGAAGATGCTGATGCCGCACTGCTGTTGCATCTGGGTGAGGCGGTGGAGGCTTGCTCCATCACTAAACTGCAACTGCCGGGCTGGTCACAGCTGGCCAGCGACAGCAACGGCGAGCAACCGGTTGCGCCAACTGCGGTTGAGCTGAGTGCTGCCGATCCGGCCTATATCCTCTATACCTCCGGTTCCACCGGCAAGCCGAAGGGCGTACTGGTCAGCCAGGGAGCGGTGGCGCACTATGCAGCCGCTATCTCGCAGCAGATCCCGGCCGAGGCGGATGCCCGCTGGCTGACCCTGGCAACGGTGGCTGCCGACCTGGGTTTGACCTCAGTATTTGCCGCCCTGTACCAGGGGCAGGCGCTGCTGCTGCCAGAGGCCGAACTGGCCTTCGATCCACCGGCATTGGCCGAGTTTCTCTCTGCCCACCCAGCGGATTACCTGAAGATAGTACCCTCCCATCTCAAGGGCCTGCTCAGCGTTGCCGAACCTGCGCGGATTCTGCCGCGCAAGGCGCTGATCAGCGGTGGTGAAGGTCTGGATGCGCGTCTGTTTGCACAGCTGCGCGAGCTGGCGCCTGAGATGGCGATCATCAACCACTATGGCCCGAGTGAGGCCACCGTGGGTGTAAGTTGCAGCCGTATCGAACAGTTTAGCGAATTGACCAGCAGCGCTGCGCCGCTGGGCCGGGCGCTGCCGGGTATGCGTCTTGAGGTGCGGGGCCGCGACGGACAGCTGCTGCCGCAAGGTGCCTCGGGTGAACTCTATATCGCCGGCCCGCAGTTGGCTGAGGGCTACTGGCAGCGTGAAGCACAGAGCGCCGAAGTTTTTGTTGGCCAGGCTGCTGCACGCAGCTATCGCAGTGGTGACCGGGTACGTCTGAACAACAGCGGTCTGCTGGAATATCTGGGCCGTGCTGATGATCAGGTTAAGCGTCGTGGCTATCGCCTCGAACTGGGCGAAGTCAGCGGCTGGCTGCAGGCGCAGTTGGAAGTGACGCTGGCTGCGGCCCTGATCTGGCAGCAGGAGGAGCGCCAGCTACTGGTTGCCTGCCTGCAGGCTGAGGCAGGTCAGGAAGCTGTATTGAATGAAGTGCTGAAAGCCCGGATGGAAGCGGAGCTGCCGGATTATATGGTGCCGGATCGCCTGATCTGCAGCGAACAGCTGCCGCTGAACGCCAACGGTAAGATCGATCGCCAGCAGCTGCCGGCACTGGTTTCGGCGGCCCTGGAGACTGAAGCGAAAGGCGCAGACACGCAGGACTCTGAAGCGGGTGCACTGAGCGCCAACGAGCAGGCACTGGCGGCGATCTGGCAGCAGCTGCTGGCGCTCGACAGTGTCAGTGCCGAGGATGACTTCTACGCCCTGGGCGGTGACTCCATCCTCAGCCTGCAGCTGATCGGCCTGGCGCGCCAGCAGGGGCTGGAGCTGTCACCGTTGCAGGTGATGCAGCACCGCAGCCTGCGTGCGATGGCTGCTTGTTTGCCACAACCGCAAGAGGCCATCCCGCAAGAGGCTATCAGCCCGGCTGCCGAGCAGCTGCGTGACCTCTACCGCGATATCCTCGGTCAGCCTGAGCTGGATCAGGATGCGGATTTCTACCAGAGCGGTGGCGATTCTATCCTTAGCCTGCAGCTGATCGCTCGTGCCCGCGCTGCCGGTCTGCAGCTGACGCCTAAGCTACTGGCGGAAATGCCGATACCACGACAACTGGCCGAGCAGCTGGCGCCACAAGCAGAGAGCACAGTCTCTGCTGGTGAAGAGCTAGGTAGCGAAGCCGTGGCTATAGCGCTGGCAGACCGCAAGCAGCCGCAGCCACTGTCGGCGGCGCAGAAGCGGATCTGGTTTATGCAGCAGCTGTCGCCGGAGAGCAGCGCCTGGAATGTCAGCCAACGCCTGGCGATTCGCGGTGCCCTCAACACTGAGGCATTGGCTAAAGCCTGTGACGCGCTGCTGCAGCGCCATGAGATCCTGCGTAGCCGCTTCTTCGAGCTTGAAGGCGAGGGCGACACTGCTGTTGTGCAGCAGCCACTGAGCCAGTGGAACTCACCGCTGCAGATTCACTCACTGACGGATGCAGATTTGAATGCTGGGCTGGGTGCTGGTCTGGAGAGCCTGATGGCTGAAAAACAGCGCCGGGTGTTCGACCTGGCCAGCGGCGAGCTGCTGGCACTGGATCTGTTCCAGCTCGGTGAAGATGACTATCAGCTGCTGATCAACCTGCATCATATCGCCACCGACGGCTGGTCTATGGGGCTGTTGGTGCAGCAGTTCCTCGGCTTCTATCAGCAGGCCGCCGCCGGTGAGCCATTGCAGGTAGAGCCGATGCAGCCAGCCTATATCGACTGGGCGGCCACGCAGCAGGCGCAGGATAACGCCGAAGCCGAAAGCTATTGGCAGCAGCGCCTTGAGGGCATGCCGCAGACTCTGGCTCTGGCCACCGACTACGCTTATCCAGCACTGCAGAGCGATAACGGCGCTCGCGTTGAAGCAGTGTTGCCGGATAGCCTGACCGCCGCGATCGAAAGCCATGCCCGCGAGGCTGGCCTGACACCGTTCCAGCTGCTGTTGGCCGGCTGGAAGCTGCTGCTGTGGCGTTACAGCGGCCAGCAGGACTTTGCGGTCGGCGTACCGGTGGCGGGGCGTGATGACCCGGCCAGCCAGCAGATGGTGGGTGTCTTTATCAACACCCTGGCAAGCCGCTGCCAGATCGATCCGCAGGCGAGCCTGGGTCAGTGGCTGAGCGCCAGTGCTGAAGCCTCTGTTGCAGACCTGAACCAGCCGATCGCCCTGGAGCGCCTGCTGGAGCTGATGCAGCCAGAACGCGATCTGGCCCGTCCGGCGCTGTTCCAGACCCTGTTCAACTACCAGGCCGACCAGCAGGGCCAGCGCAGTCTGGCGCTGCCGGGACTGTCTATCGAAGCGCTGCCGCAGACCGAGGTCAGCAGCAAGAGCGAGCTGAGCCTGAACCTGTTCCGCCAGCAGCAGCTTTCCCTGCAACTGGAATACAACTCAGACCTGTTCAGCGCCATCATTGCCGAGCGCTTGCTAGCCGACTATCAGGCCGTTCTTGTGCAGCTGACAGAACAAGCCGAGCAGCCGCTGCACCAGCTGCAGCTGCCATCCATGCAGCAGCCGCAGGGACAGGGTGCTGTCGCTGAGATCACGGCGGCTGATGACTTTATCCGCCGTTTCGAGGCCCAGGTGGAGGCTACGCCAGAGGCGCTGGCACTGCAGGCTAAAGATCGTCACCTGAGCTACGCTGAGCTGAACCGCGAAGCTAACCAGCTGGCCCACTGGCTGATCAGTCAAGGGGTTAAGCCGGAGCAGCTGGTAGCCTTCTGCCTGCCGCGCGACAGCCGTTTGCTGGTGACCCTGCTGGCGATCCAGAAGGCCGGTGCCGGTTACCTGCCGCTGGATCCGGCACAGCCCCAGGCGCGTCTGCAACTGATCGCCGAACAGGCGGGGGCCCGTCTCTGTCTCTGCGATCTAAACAGTCAGTCCGTGGTGCCGCCAGGTGGCAGCATGCAGCCTGTGTGCCTGGATCAGCTGGGTGATGCCCTGGCGATCCAGCCGCAGAGCAATCCCTGGGTAGAAACTGCACCTCAGATGCTGGCTTATACCCTCTACACCTCTGGCTCTACCGGGATGCCGAAAGGAGTGCAGCTGGAGCGTTGCCAGTTCGCAAACTTCCTGCGGGCGATGGAGCAGCTGCTGCCCGCCTTTAACAAGGCGCTGGCGCTGACCACCATCACCTTCGATATCGCAGGCCTGGAGCTCTGCCTGCCGCTGGTGAAAGGTGCCGCGGTGGTGCTGGCCGACGAGGATGCCCGTCGTGATGGCGAGCTGTTGGCAGGTCTGATCAGCGACAATGGCATCGACCTGGTACAGGCGACCCCATCGGGCTGGCGCCTGTTGCAGGATATGCCAGCAGAGGCCCTGTCCGGCGTGACTGCACTAGCCGGTGGTGAGGCGCTGGATGCCGAGCTGGCAGGCCAGCTGCGCAGCCGTTGCCGCACTCTGATCAATGTCTACGGCCCAACAGAGACCACCGTCTGGTCGACCGCAGCTGAAGTGACAGAGCTGACACAGCCGCTGGCGCCGATCGGTGCGCCGGTGCTGAACAACCACTGTTATGTGCTGGATGCGCAGCTGGAGCCGGTGCCTCAGGGCGTTGTAGGCGAGCTTTATATCGCCGGTGAAGGCGTGGCCCGTGGTTACCAGCACCGCCCTGAACTGAGTGCCGAGCGCTTCCTGCCGGATCCGTTCAGCGCCGAAGGTGGCCGTATCTACCGTACCGGTGACCTGGTGAAATGGCTGCCGGACGGCACCCTCTATTTCGTCGGTCGTGTCGATCAGCAGGTCAAGCTGCGTGGTTTCCGTATCGAGCTGGGCGAGATTGAAGCGGCGCTGCTGAGCCATCCTCAGATCGCTCAGGCGGCTGTGACCGTGCATGGTGAACGTCTGATCGCCTGGTGTGTCGCCGTTGCCGGCGCCACTTCGGATAACGCCGGTCTGCAGGAGCACCTCTCCGCTCAGCTGCCGGACTATATGCTGCCGCAGGGCTATGAATGGCTGCCAACGCTGCCGCTCAATGCCAGCGGTAAGGTTGATCGTAAGGCGCTGCCTGAGCCGAGTAGCAAAGACGTGCCAGAGATGGCGGAGCAGTCAGCGCTGACAGCGGATGAGCAGCTGCTGGCAGGGATCTGGTGCGAACTGTTGGATCTCTCAGTGATCAATCCGCAGGACAACTTCTTCCTGTTGGGTGGTCACTCGCTGATGGCAGCGCAGCTGCGTGCCCGCTTGTGTCAGCAAGGCTATGAACTGCCGCTGCGTACCCTGTTTGAGAACCCGGTACTGGCCGATCTGGCACGCGCGCTACAGGCGATGCAGATTGGGCAGGCGGAGCAGGCGATCCCTGTGGTGGAACGCCATCCGGCGATGCCGCTGTCCGATGCCCAACGCCGTATCTGGTTTATGCAGCAGCTCAATCCGCAGGACGCCGGTTTCAATATGAGCAGCCTGATCGAGCTGGAAGGCGAGCTTGAGATGACTGCCCTGCAGCAGGCGCTGGATGCTGTGGCCGAGCGCCATGAGATCCTGCGCGTGACCTACCATGCCGCCGCCGATGGCGATGCGGTGCAAAGAGTTGAACCACAGCTGCGACCACAGCTGGTGGTGCAGGATTGCCGTGCGCTGTCTGGTCAGATTGATCAGCTTGCCGAGCAGCAAGCGGCAACGCCGTTTGACCTGACCTGCCAGAGCCCGCTGCGTGTCACCCTCTATCAGCTGGATCAGCAGCGCTGGTTGTGTCAGCTGGTACAGCACCATATCGCCTCCGATGGCTGGTCGACAGCGTTGCTGATCAACGACCTGATCGATGCTTACCAGCAGGCGCGACAGCAGGGTGAAGCCCGCCTGCCGCAGCTGCCGGTGCAGTACCTCGACTACGCCGCCTGGCAGGCCAGCGATGCGGTACGCCAGCAACAGCAGGCGGGTATCGATTACTGGCGTGGCCACCTGGCCGGTATGCCGGATCAGCTGGCGCTGCCGCTGGATCATCCGCGCAGTGCCGAGCGCGGCTACAGCGGTGATGCCATTGACCTGCGAGTACCTGCCGAGCTGGCGTCAGCGCTGCAGCAGTTGGCCAACCAGCAGGGCTGCTCGCTGTTTATGCTGCTGATGGCAGCCTACACCGCCCAGCTGCATCTGGAGACCCGCTCTCAGGACATTGTGATGGGCACCGATATCGCCAACCGCGAGCGTAGTGAGACCGAGTCGCTGATCGGCTTCTTCGTCAACCTGATCGCCCTGCGGATGCAGCCACGTGCCACCCTCAGCTTCAGCGACTACCTGCAGCAGGTGCGCAAGGTCTGCCTCGATGGTTTCGCCCATCAGCAGATCCCGTTCGACCGCGTGGTCGAGGCGGTGCAGCCGCCGCGTATGCCGGGCAGCCACCCGCTGATCCAGGCGCTGCTGGTGATGCAGAACACCCCGGATGCCCGTCGCGAGCTGGCGGGGCTGAGCATCACGCCGCAACTCAACAAGCAGCAGCACTCCAAGTTCGATATGGCGCTCTTCGTCAGCGAAGAGGCCGCTGCCGATGGCACCGAGCTGGCGCTGCGCTGGGTCTACCGCAACCAGCTGTTTGAGCGCGCCACTATGGAGCGCCTTGGCAATGACCTGATGGCGCTGCTGCGCCGCATTACCGATAACCCGAATACCCCGTTAACCGCGTTGGCTAAACGCGCGGATGGAAGCCAGAAGATGGAAAGCAAATCCCCTGCAAAACGTAAGCTGAGCAAACTCAGCAAGATGAAAAAAGCCAAGGCCGCACCGGCTGCCAGCCAGTCCCTGGTCAATGCCCGTCCTCTGCGTGAGGATGCGCCATTCCCGCTGCTGGTGGAGTGCAATGAAAGCGGCCTGGACCCGATGGCCTGGGCGGAAGCCAACCGCGAGCAGATCATGCAGTGGATCGAGAAGCACGGCGGCATCCTGTTCCGTGGCTTCAGCCTGCCGACACCGGTGGAGTTCGAGCAGTTCTGCCAGGCAATCTATCCGGAACTCTATGGCCAGTACGGCGACCTGCCGAAGAAAGAGGTGGGCGAGAAGATCTATCAGTCGACCCCGTATCCGAATGACCAGATGATCATGTACCACAACGAAAGCTCCCATCAGCACCGCTGGCCGCGCCGTCAGTGGTTCTACTGCGAGATTGCGGCGGAGTCCGGTGGCGCAACCCCGATCGTAGACTGCCGAGAGCTGTATAACCGCCTGCCGCAGGCGGTGCGCGATAAGTTACAGGCCAAGCAGCTGCGCTATGTGCGTAATTTCAGCGGCCTGGATGTTAGCTGGCAGCACTTCTTCAAGACTGAAGATCGCGCCGAGGTAGAGGCGATCTGTCGCGACGGCAATATCGACTTCGAATGGTATGGCGAGGACAAACTGCGCATCAGCCAGGTCTGCCCGGCGGTGATCCGCCATCCGATTACCGGCGAGATGAGCTTCTTTAACCAGATCCAGCTGCACCACTACAGCTTCCTCGAAGCGGATGTGCGCGAGCACCTGCTGGAGGTTGGCGGCGAAGAGAACCTGCCGCGTAACGTCTACTACGGTGACGGCGAGCCGCTGGAGCAGGAGGTGGTTGACCTGATCAGCGAGCTGTATGAAGCCTGCGCGGTGCGCTTTAAGTGGCGTCATAGTGACGTGGTGATGGTGGATAACATGCTGGCGGCGCATGCCCGCGATCCGTTTGAGGGTAAGCGCAAGATGGCGGTAGCGATGGGCGACCTCTACCGTCGCGAGCAGCTTGACGATCTGAGCCTGGAATCAGCCCAGGAACTTAATGCAGAAACCGATGTAGAAACCGAGGCAGAGCAGGAGCTGGCATCATGAGCTTGAACGAGCAGAATTCCTACTGGGATAACCCGGCCAGCGATATGGGTGCGGCCCTGACCCTGCAGCAGCAACAGTTGGTGGAGTCCGCGCCGCTGCGTTTCTTCTGGCTGGATCTGGCTGATAGCAATACCGAAACCAATGCGGCTGAGGCTGAAGCACGACTGCGCCAGCTGATGCAGAGCCAGCAGGCACTGGCGACCGGTTATGCGATCCCTCAGGGGTTCAGCGCTCTGCGTCAGCAGGTTCAGGCTCCACGCCTGGACTGGCGTCTGACCAGCGGTGAGATGCTGGAGCCGATCCGGGCCGAAGCGGAGCAGGTGTTCAAGGCCGAACAGCCGCACCTGCTGGCCTGGTTTTGGACCGGTGAGGCGGGCGCCAAGCGTCTACTGTTGGCCGGTTCTGCCCTCAGCCTGGATGAGGGCACTGTGGCACGGATCCGTGAGGTGTTGATCGGCCAGCGTGAAGCCGATGCCGAGCCGGAGATGCAGTACCTCGACTACGCCGGTTGGATCAGTGAGCTGCAGCAGGATGAGGATGCCGACGAAGCGGTGGCGTTCTGGCAGGGCCAGCAGTTGGCGGATCTGCCAGCGATTGAATTGAACGAACGTCAGGGTGCGGCCAGTGGTGAGACTTCACTGATTCGCCTGCCTCTGGCGCGTGGGTTGCAGGACCAGCTGGTTGCCCGGGCCGAAGCGATGGAGGCCGAGCCTCAGTTGCTGGCGCTGGTGGTATGGGCGGCGCTGCTGCAGCGTCTCAGTGGTCGCGAGCAGTTCCAGCTCAGCCGCTACCACGATTGCCGTGATGATTACGAAGAACTCGACGATGCGATGGGCCTGATGCAGCAGCCGCTGCCGGTGCCTTTCTATGATTTCAACGGCCTAGATCTGCAGCGTGCTGTCAGCGGTCTGGCACCGTTGCTGGAAGAGCAGCTGGAGTATCAGGAGTATGTCGGCCAGGTGGCGCAGCAGAGTGCTGCCGCACGACAGGTCAGCTTCCACTGGCACTCACAAAATGCCCTGGATGATATCCGCGGTGAAGGCCTGCCCGCTGCGGGTCAGTTGAGCCTGCAGCTGATCGCCACTGATGAGGGCGAGGGTGAACTGCTGCTGGCCTATGACAATGGTCGCTATGGCGAAGCGGCGATGCAGCGCCTGCTGGCCCGCCTGCCACTGTTGATGCAACAGGCACTGGCCCAGCCAGACAGGGCACTGACCCAGTTGTGCTGCCTGCTGGATGATGAAGCGCCTGAGATGGCTGCTGCCCAGGATAGCCAAGACTGCGCCGATCTGGTCAGTCTGGTCCGTCAGCAAGCCGTGGCAAAGCCAAATAGCCCGGCGCTGCGTGATGGCGATAAGCTCTATAGCTATGCCGAGCTGGACCAGCTCAGTGATCGTATCGCCGCTAACCTGCAACAGGCGGGGGCGGCCCCGGAAACAGTAGTAGCGCTCTGTCTACCACGCAGTGCCGAGCTGCTGCTGGCGATGTTGGCAGTGCTGAAAACCGGCGCAGCTTACCTGCCGCTGGATCCTGAACAGCCACTGGCCCGTATCAACGCCATTCTGGCCGATGCCGCTCCTGTGGTGCTGGTGGCTGAAGATGGCGATTTCCAGAGCGCGGGTGAGTTACTGGGCTGGCCGCAGTTGATGCAGGCCGAAACACAACTGGCGGCGGTTGAGGCTAAGCCGCAGGTGCTGGCTTATCTGCTCTATACCTCCGGCTCCACCGGCACCCCTAAAGGGGTACAGGTGACTCAGAGCAACCTGATGCACTACAGCCAGGCCGCGATCGAGGCACTGCAACTGCCAGAAGGCGGCCACTACGGTCTGGTCTCCTCCTTGATGGCAGACCTGGGTAACACCATGCTGTTCCCGGCCTGGTTGCAGGGTGGCTGCCTGCACCTGATCGGTCGCGAGCAGAGCACCGATGGCGTGGCGCTGGCGGCTTATCTGAAGCAGCAGCCGCTGGACTGCCTGAAGATAGTACCTTCCCACCTGGTAGCGTTGACCAGCGGAGCCGAGGACGCTGAACTGCTGCCAACTCAGGCTCTGGTGCTGGGCGGTGAGCGCATCAGCGACAGCCTGCTGGCACAGCTGGCGCAGTGGCAACAGGCAGGCGAGCTTAGCGCCCGCATCTACAACCACTACGGCCCGACCGAAACCACCGTGGGCGTGCTGTGGCAGCAGCTGGATCTGAATGCGGGCAGCAGCGCCCTGGGTGAGGTGCTGGGTAGCAACCGCATCTACCTGCTTGATACAGATCTGAATCCCGCCGTTAGTGGTCAGGTTGCCGAGCTCTATATTGCCGGTCCTAACCTGAGTCGTGGTTATCTGGGCGCCAGTGACCGCACCGCCGAACGCTACCTGCCGGATCCGTTTATCGCCGGTGAGCGTTGCTACCGCAGTGGCGATCTGGCCTTGCGCCGCGCCGATGGTGCTATCGAGATCGTTGGTCGTGCCGACCAGCAGGTGAAAATCCGTGGCTTCCGTCTGGAACTGGAAGAGATCGAAGCACTGCTGGGCAGCCACGCCACAGTCCAGCATACCGCCGTGCTGCTACAGGGCAGCGGCGAACAGGCTCGTCTGATCGCCTTTGCGGTACCGGCTGCCGGTGGTCGCATCGATGACAGGCTGCTGCGCCAGTGGCTGGCAGATCAGCTGCCGGATTATATGGTGCCAGCCCAGCTGATCGCTGCGACCAGTCTGCCGCTGAATGCCAACGGCAAGGTCGATGCCAAGGCATTGTTGGCCCTGGCTGAGCAGCAGGCGCAACGGGAATATCTGCCGCCGCGCAATACGCTGGAACAGCAGATCTGCGAGCTGTGGCAGGAGATCCTGCAGCTGCCGCAGGTCAGCATCGCCGACAGCTTCTTTGAGCTGGGCGGTCACTCCCTGGCGGCGATCAAAGTCGTGGCGCGCCTGCGTCAGATGCTGGCGCGTGAGCTACCGACGGACCTGCTGTTCCGCAAGCAAAGCGTGATGGAGCTGGCGGAGTTCCTGAACAGCGATGAAGAGGTCTCCCGCCTGGTGCCGATCAGTCAGATCGACGGTGCGCCGACCCTGGTACTGATGCACAGTGTTAACGGCGATCTCAACGCTTATGGGCCTTTGCAGCAGGCGCTGCAGGAGAAGGTGAGCCTCTACGGACTGATGCCGGACAGCGGGTTGCTGGAAGGTGCCACGGCTGAACAGTTTGATCAGTTACTGGAGGGTTATGCTGAGTTGCTGGCACCGCTGAAAGCGCAGCCACTGATCCTGGTCGGTTGGAGCCTGGCATCCCGTATCCTGCTGCAGCTATCGCCGCGCCTGCTTGAGAAAGGCTTTAATGTTCAATCAGTTGCCATTATCGACTATGATCCGCAGCGCACACTGGAGAGTGATGGCGATGATCCGGCACAGCTGCGCAGTGATCTCGCGCACTACCTTGGTAGCCGCAACCTGAGCCTGAGTGACAGCCAGTGGCAGCAGCTGCAGCCACTGTTTGCCGGTGACTACCGTCAGGGTGCCGAAGCGCTGCTGGCAAGCCCGGTGTTGCAGGCGGTGCTGGGGGATCAGCTACCACAGGAGGCGATTGCCGCCCGTGTAGCGCAGCGACGTACCCTGAAACAGGTGTTCTACAGCCAGCCACTACCACAGCTCAATCTGCCGTTGTGGCTATGGCTGAGCGAGGAAAACAGCGCTGATCTCGATAGCTGGCAGGCCTACAGCCAACAGCCGGTGCAGGGCTGGCGACTGAATGCCGATCACTTCTCTATCCTGGCTTCCGGGCAACTGGAACAGCAGCTGATGCAGCTGATCAACGCTGGCGACAGCGAGACAAAGGGAACTGCCTGAGTATGGGTATGATTAAACAACTGCTGGCGCAGTCGCGCCGCAGCATGGTGCTGGCGATTGTCGCCAGCGCCCTCAGCGCGGTGGTTGGCGTTACCATTATCGGTGGCGTTAACCATGCGCTGGAGAACGGTATCGAATCGCTGACACTGGCATTGGGTGCCTATATCGCTATGGTGGCACTGCTGTTTGCCAGCGGCGTCTGGTCTCAGTCGCTGCTGGTGGGCCTGGGCCACCGCATGGTCTATCAGCTGCGCCTGCAGCTGGTCGGTCGTATCCTCAATACGCCCCTGGAGCGTCAGGAACAGCTCGGCGCGCCTGCGCTCTATAACGTGCTGACCCGTGATGTCACCATGGTTGCGAATGCCACCAAACAGCTGCCGGTATCGCTCTATAACGGACTGTTGCTGCTGGCGGGTATCGCCTACCTGGCCTGGCTGTCGCCGTTGCTGTTTGGCTGCACCCTGCTGATCGTTGCCTTGGGGGTCTGGGGCGATTTTAAGCTGGTGGGGCGGATCAAGACCATGATGGCCGAGGTGCGCCAGCTTGATGAGCAGCTGTTTGAGCAGTATGAAGCGGTGATCGAAGGGCGCAATGAACTGGGTCTGAGCCAGCCGCGCCGGGGTTTCCTGTTTGACAAGCGCTTCGAGCCCGCAGCCCGTGGTGCGATGGATAAGGCGGTGAAGGCGGACCTGCTGTGGGCGGTGAACCTGAACTGGACCACGGTGCTGGTGTTCGCCCTGATCGGCCTGGTGTTCTTCCTGGGGATGACCCTGGAATCGATCACCCAGGAGGTGATCGTCGGCTATGTCCTGACCACGATGTTCCTGCGCACCCCGATTGCGATGATTCTGGAAGCGATTCCGGCGGTAATCCGCGGCACCGTGGCCCTGAATGCGATCGATAAGCTGGTGCTGGGCGAGGCGGAAGACAAAGCGCAGACTGTTGAGCCGCTGCAGTTCCAGTCGCTGCAGCTGGCTGAGGCACGCTACCAGTATCCCGCTCAGGACGATGAGCCGGGCTTTGCCCTGGGGCCGGTGGACTTCCAGCTACAGCGCGGTGAGCTGATCTTCCTGATCGGCGGTAACGGCAGCGGAAAATCCACCCTGGCCAAGCTGCTGACCGGGCTCTACCTGCCCACTGGCGGCAGCGTGATGATCAACGGTGAAGCGCTTAACGCCGACAATGCGGCGCGCTATCGCAGCTGTTTCTCTACCATCTTCCCTAACTTCTTCCTGTTCGATGATGTACTGGATAGCGAAGGGGAGGGCGGTTACAACCCGCGTATCGACCACTACCTGCAGCGCCTGGCGATCGATCACAAAGTCTCGGTGCAGGATGGTCGGCTGTCGACCACCTCCCTGTCTCAGGGCCAGCGCAAGCGTCTGGCACTGTTGCTGATGTATATGGAAGACCGCCAGGTATTGCTGCTGGATGAGTGGGCGGCGGATCAGGACCCGCTGTTCCGCGAAGTGTTCTACCGCGAGATCCTGCCTGAACTGAAGGCCGCCGGTAAGACCATTATCGCCATCAGCCATGACGACCGCTATTTCGATGCGGCAGACCGGATCTACAAACTGGAAAGCGGTACTATTCGCCCCTTCGATGTTAATCGCGAGTCACTGTTTGCCGAGCAGCAGGCAGTTTCGGCCTAAGGAATTTCTCTAAATGGATGCTATTGAAGCTTTACTGAGCCGGCGCTCCTACCCGCGCCGTAACCTGATCCAGCCTGCGCCTGAGCGGGCGCAACTGGAGCAGATCCTGCAAACGGCGATGACGGTGCCGGACCACGGTAACCTCAAACCCTGGCGCTTTGTGGTGGTACAGGGCGAGGGCATTAAAGACCTCTCCCAGCTGGTGCGCCTGCGCTATGCCGACAAGGGCATGACCGAGCAGCAGCTGGAAGCCTTCGTTGATGAAATCGCCGCCACGCCGATGATGATCTATGTCTGCAGTGCGCTGAAAACCGAACACCGTATCCCAGTACTGGAACAGCAACTGGCCGGTGCCGCCGCCTGCGAGCATATCCTGTTAGCGGCCCATGCCCTGGGCTTTGGCGGCATCTGGCACTCGCTGGAAGCGGACAAGGGGTTGCGCGAGATGCTGCAGATGAGCGAGGAGGACCTGATACTGGGCGTACTTTCTCTGGGGACACCAAAACGCACCGCCCCCGCCAAGCGTAAGTCTTTTGCTGACTTTACTTTAGAGTGGGATCGGCAAGGTGGCCTGCGTCCCTGGCAGGAAAAATCTGAATAGCCTATATCCGGTTACGACAGCATTAGCTGTCACCGACTCCCAGGCGCGGCCAAGGGATTCCCGCGTTACTGATTCCTGCTAAGGTGCCTGATCTATTGTTTTCAGCTGAAGGTGCCCGATGCAGTACTCCATACCGGGGCAGGTAAGCCCCAGCGACAGCCGGCGGGATGCCTTTCTGGCCGGTTGCCGTGACCTTTTACCCTTGGTGCCCGGTGTACTGGCCTTCGGCCTGATCGCCGGTGCCAACGGTGTCGCGCTGGGCTTCAGCCCCGAACTGATTATGGGCATGACCGCGCTGATGTATGGCGGTGCCGGTCAGCTGGCTGCTTATCAGTTGATCCAGGACCAGGCGCCGGTACTGATCATTATGCTGACGGTGTGGATGATCAATATCCGCTTCCTGATCTACAGTGCCACCTTCGCCCCCATTCTGATTCCGCTGAAAAAGCGTTTCCGCCTGCCGCTGACCTACTGCCTGTCCGACCAGAGCTATGGCCTCTGTGCGATGGAGGTCGGTAAAAAGGGCATTATCTGGTACTTTGCCGGGACTGCTATCTCCATGTGGGCCTGCTGGCTTGGTTCGGTCGGGCTGGGGATACTGGTCGGCGCGAAGATCCCGCCGGAGTGGTCACTGGAATTCGCCATCCCGCTGGCCTTCCTGACCATGTTGGTCTCGGCGATCAAGGATCGCCTGCTGCTGGCCACCGCCGTCGGTACTGGCTTACTGGCGGTACTACTGGCCAAGCTGCCCTACCAGAGCGGCTTTATCGTCGCCGTGGCGGGTGGCGTCGGCCTTGGCCTGTTGCTCAGTAACCTGTTCCTGCCGAAAGCGGCACAGGCTAAGGAGGCGGATAATGACTGAACTCCATTTCTGGTTGCTGTTCCTCGGCATCGGTACCGGCACCTTCCTGATCCGCTTCTCCTTTGTTTACCTGCAATCGCGCGGCAAGGCCAACCCGGATCGTTTTAAGAAACTGTTTATCTTCCTGCCCCCGGCGATACTGGCCGCGCTCTGTATCCCACCGATCGTGCTGGATCGTAGCGCCACCGAGCTAAGCCTGCACTGGCCGCAGATTATCGCCGCGATCATCACTGTTATCGTCGCCAAAACCCTCTCCGGTGGCCTCAAGCCGATTGCGGCGGGGCTGCTGACGCTCTATGTGCTTAATCATGTGATCTGAGCCACGAGCTACAGACTTCCTGCATTCCCACAAAAGCCTGGTTGCTTCGGCTCTTTTCTCGTTCCCACAGTCCGAGGCTGTGCAAGTACGCGTAGGTTGGAACTGCGGAGCGAAGCGACAAAGTCCAACATCTTCCCGGTAGCCTGCCGCCGATGCTACAGCGCTTTGGCATCGATGCCGAACAGTGGTTAAGGGTGATGCAGCCAAGGGGTTACAGCTCAGTCGCGGCGGTTGTTTTCGGCGGCCTGGGCGGGCTGGGGTGGGTCGTATTCAGTCCACCTCTTTAGGGAGTGAATTTTTATGGGTGTCTTTAATATTCTCGAGAATACACAGGTACAGGACTCTGGTATCTAGATCGATACCAGAGTAAAAACGTTGGTTATTGATGTAAAATCTTACTAGTCATTATCCGGTATGGTTTGGTCACTTATCAGCCCAGGCAGCCAGCCGGGCAAAATGGATAAGGCTCAATGAGTATCAAGGCGCTGCGCTCCAAAATTTCCACAGAGCGCGGCGTTCTGGGACAAGTACAAATATCCGTACAAATAATGTGGTCAGGTACAAAGTATCAAAATTTATCTTTACTCGCCTTGGTATAAACAACTATGAAGAACCGACTGTCCCAGAAAACCTCCTCGACTGTATCGACGCTCGATGATCTTGCGAAATTGGCAAATTATTCCTTCATGGACAGGCTCAACTGTGACCCTGACGCGACAGAAAACGGTGCCGACCATGCGCCGCGACAGGTCTTTACCGGCCATTATGTCCCCGTTACCCCTACGCCAATTAAAGACCCTGAGTATGTAGCGCACAGCAAAAACTTCTTTTCCGAGCTAGGCTTCGCCGACAGCATGGCAGAGTCCTCCGACTTCGTCCGCATGTTCTCCGGCGATATCTCTCAGGTTCCAGCGCCGATGCGCAAGGTCGGCTGGGCGACTGGTTACGCACTTTCCATCTACGGTACTGAATACACCCAGCAATGCCCGTTTAAAACCGGCAACGGATATGGAGACGGCCGTGCCGTGTCTGTGCTTGAGGCCGTTATCAACGGTCAACGCTGGGAGATGCAGCTCAAAGGAGGTGGACGCACACCCTATTGCCGCGGCGCGGACGGTCGCGCTGTTTTGCGCTCCAGTATCCGCGAGTTCCTGGCGCAGGAGCTGATGCACGCTTTGCGTGTGCCGACAACACGGTCTTTGAGTTTGTATGTTTCAAAAACCGAAAAGGTAAAACGCCCCTGGTACTCACCGGGCTCGCGCTCGGAGAATCCCGACATGCTGATCTCTGAGGCTGTCGCGATCTCGACACGTGTCGCACCGTCGTTTATCCGCGTTGGCCAGCTCGAGCTTTTCGCTCGTCGGGCCCGTAAAAACGAACACCCGAAAGCGATGGAAGAACTTGAGAAGATAGTGCTGCACCTGATTGATCGTGAGTACGCTGACGTTATCGATCAGCAGCTGACCACTCCGGAAAAAGTGGTGTTGTTAGCGCGCGAGTTCCGTGGCCGCCTTACGTCTCTGGTGGCGAACTGGATTCGCGTTGGCTTCTGTCAGGGTAATTTCAACAGTGATAACTGTGCAGCGGGTGGCTTTACACTTGATTATGGTCCCTTCGGATTTTGCGATGTCTATAATCCGTATTATCAGCCTTGGACGGGTGGTGGTCATCACTTCTCGTTCATGAACCAGACAAACGCAGCGCAGCGTAACTTCGACTCGTTCTGCTCGGCTTTACGACAGCTGTTGGTATCGCAGCAGGACGCTTTGCTAGCACTTGATGAGATTCAACGTGAATTTCCCGAAGTCATGTACGCGCAAATGGAAACGATGTGGGCTGCCAAACTGGGTCTTGGCACTTTAAACACCGAGTCTCAGAAGGCGCTATACAAGGAAGTACTCGGCGAGCTGGAAGCGCTCATGATGCAGACGCCTGTTGATTACACTATTTTCTTCCGCGAGCTGTCGTCAATCCCTGACGATATTGGACCACTCAAGAAAAGCTTCTACATTAACTCGTCGCATGATAAAGACGCCGAAGAGATGGATCAGCGCTGGGCGGAGTGGCTCGCAAAATGGAAAACGCTTCTCAATAGCACCCATGAGGCGAATGCGACTTCGCCCCGAACCAGCGAGGAAATCTCCAGCCAGATGAAACGGGTCAACCCAAAATACATTTTGCGAGAGTGGTTTGTAGTGCCAGCTTATCAGCAAGCTGCAGAGGGCAATTACGCGCTACTTCAGGAACTGCAGGACGTGATGACACAGCCATATGCAGAGCAGTCGAAGGACGTGGAAGATAAATACTATCGGTTGAAACCAGCTGAGTTCTTTGAGGTGGGTGGACTGTCCCATCTTAGTTGCTCGTCGTGATTCTTTGGACTTAAAAAGTACTGCCAGATACAACTTAGCAGTGAATTTTTATGGGTGCCCTTAATGTTCGGAAGCCAGCTCCGAGGCCGATTGCTTTTTTCTTTCCCTCGGCCTCTGTGGGAACGCATATTTCTCGATGTAGAGTATCGAGGTCTTAATCTACCCCTCTGCCAAGACTAATTCCTGTGGTTATTCATTTTCTTTACTCGCATAAAGAAAACGGCCAAAAGTGCGCCCCACGACTTGTGGGCTGCGCCATTCCCTGCGCTTGTCGCCTGCTGCGGGGCGAGCTGGAAACTCCTCGCTGCGCTCGTCAGACACCCAGCCCGCTAAGCCCGCCTCAGCCGCCAATGCTCGGCTGCGTCGAAGGGGATTGGGGCACTCCGTAGCCTGATATGGAGTGACAGTGCTGTTTGCAAGTTGGAGTAGGATCAACCAATGGTGACTAAAAGAGTTCGGGGGATGTCTTAGCCGATAGAGTTATGCGAGGATATACGTCACTTTGATGCTTTTTCACAGAAGGACTCTGGAGCAATGCTTAAGGATTCAAGAAAAATCAAATACTTATCCCTTACCATTAAATTCCTGCTCTGTAGATATACATCAAATTGACGCGTTTAAACACGTAAAATTGACATATATTTAACTGTTATAAGCCTTCCTCGCAATCTGATACATATAAAGGGAATTAGATGTACGATCAAGAAGTTAAAGATTATGCTCGAGCACAAGAGCAGCTCATCTCAAATTTAGATTATCGTATTTTTGAACACGATGATGGGCGCTCAGAAGGGCGTCAGGAACTTATGAGAGACTATGCAAGGGTTTTATATTCATCGTCGTTTAGGCGACTTCAGGGAAAGATGCAGCTGCTAGGTGTAGATGCAAATAGATTCAATCGAAACCGTCTAACGCATAGTCTTGAAGTGGCTCAGATAGCACGATCTATTGCAATGGATCTAGGACTTGAAAATACAGTTGTCAGTGAAACAGCTTCTTTAGCACACGATATCGGAAACCCCCCGTTTGGTCATTATGGGGAGGTGGTTCTAAATGAATTGAGTGCTGGTTGTGGTGGTTATGAAGGAAACGCTCAAGCGTTTCGTATTCTGCGTACTCTTGAGAAAAAGCACCACAAATATTCTGGTTTAAATCTAACTGTTCGAACTTTGATGGCAGTTACTAAGTACTTCTTCAATAAAAATAAAAACGACAGGAAATTCCTGTACGATAGTGATTATGATTTTTTGTGTACTGAAATTAATAGGCATGATATTTCTATTAAAAAAAGTATCGATGCAGAAATAATGGATCTCGCAGATGAAATAGCGTATGCGGCTCATGATTTAGAAGATGCTCTGAGCTTCGGTATGATCAGCTTGGGTGAAATGGTCCATGAGTTTAAAATTAGCGAAAAGTATCAAGCGGCTTACTTAACCATGGCTACAATCGCTCAAGAAGTACAGAGTGAAGCGATGAATGCTAATAGAATCGGCACCTCTGAGGAGTATGCGATAGTACTCAAAAAAGAGCTAACATCAAAAATTGTTAATACTCTTTGTTCAGATATAGGTCTTGTTGATGGGCAATTGGGATATAAAAAACACTCAAAGCTAGCTGAGGGCTTAAAGAAGCTACTGTTTAAAGCGATTCTTAGAAAGAAAGATATTCAGCTTTATGAGCGCCGTGGCGAAAAAATAATAAGAGGATTGTTTGAAGTATATTGCGATGATAAATACAATAAAGATAATGTGTTATTGCCACCTGAGCTGAGATGTATCAGTGATTGTAAAACCCGTTTAGTGACAGATTATATATCAGGTATGATGGATTCATATGCCGCTCAGGAATATGAAAAGTACTTTGGTAAAAGCAACTTGGAAAAGCTCTACTTTGTCTAGCCGTTTCTTATAACAAAGCCATCAAATAGCGTGCAAAAGTTGCGCTGGACTCGCTATGCTCGCCATTTATGGCGAGCGTTACAAGGCTCCATGAAACCAACCAAACAACAAAGAGATCAGCGGCTGCTACAGCTCCTCAAATATGTGGGAATTCCTGCAAGTTTAGTCGTTGCGGTAACCACCGCTGTGCACGGGCAAGGCTACATCATGTTCATGGTTGTAAGCCTTAGTTTAATGCTTTTGGGAGCGAAGTTTCTTTTCAACAGCAATTCTTACAAGTCAGCGCTTGAACAGCACCGGAATGGCACATTTCCGATGTTTCGGTACATATATGGCTTTTGTGTTTTAGGCTGGGCCTTGTTCAGCTTAACTCTCGGGTTTACAACGACTTGGTTGCTTGATAATGCCTTATAACACATATGAGCCACCCCAGAGTCAAGATTAAGAAAAGATAAGTAAGAAAAAGGACACCCACAAAATTTGAACTCAACAAATTTACAGCCGGGATTTACTGATCTCCATAAAATCCCGGTAGATGTGTTTTAGATTCAGGGCGATCTACTGGTTGTACAGATGGTATTTACCTGATAGCCCCTCTCGCACAGTTATCGATTCAGGCCGTCGAATCGATAGTCTTTCTGCTGATGATCATCGTAAAGCCTTACCCCAACTGCCCTCGAAACCACGCCAGAAACCCTTCCTCCTGCAAATAAAAATGCCCGCCCGGCAGCTGGTGTTGCTGAAATCCAGCGTTACTGTACTCCCGCCACTCACTGATAGCTGCAAACGGCACTTGGCTATCTGACTCGCCGCCGATCGCGGTAATCGGGCAGGGCAGGGGCTCGGCGGGTTCGAACTGGTATTGATCGTGAATCTGGAAGTCTGCTCTGACTACCGGTAGCAACAGCTGGCGGAATTCCGGGTTATCGAGAAATTCATCCGGTGTACCGCCCATCTCCTTTAACAACGCAACTAATTCAGTTTCCGGCAGGCTGTGGCGTGGCTCGCCTTCGGGTCTGAAGTGGGGGGGCCTTGCGGGCTGATAGCCATAGATGTTGTGGCATAGCCGCGCCTATGCGACGGAGTTCCAGTGTCAGTTCCCAGGCGATCAGTGCGCCCAGGCTGTGGCCGAACAGGCTGAAGTTTTTCACGCCTGTTTGGCTGATCTTATCCGCCAGCTGTTTAGCCAGCGCTCGGGCATCGGTGGCGCAGGGTTCGCTGAAGCGGCCGCCGCGACCGGGGTATTCCACCGGTACCACTTGAACCTCCGATAGCGCAGCGGGCCAGGTGCGGTACATGGCTGCGGAACCTCCGGCACAGGGCAGGCAGAAGAGGGTGGTTTTGGTTGTTGCAAGCGAAGAGGTCAGGGGAAAACAGGCGCGGTTGAGATTCATAAAGCAGGTCAGGTAGCCGGTGATGGGTTAGTTCTTGAATGCGTGTCTCAATAGAATCAGACACTTAGTCAGCGAAGATTAAGGTAAAGCAAGTTGCATAAAAGATTGACATTGCACATCTAATCGATAATTATTCGCATTCTTATTACTATACATTAAATAAAATTAACCCAATAGCGTTGTAGTTAGGAGTAATCAGCACATGAAGAAAACGGCGTTGGCCCGCGCAATCGGTCGGGAAACTCAACGGAAAGTAGCCGGTGTCTGGATGGCATCCATGTTAGCTGCGCCGATGGCGATAGCGGCAGAGGAAGCGACAGAGAATGCTGATACTCAGGTGGTTTACGGAACAGAACTGAGCCGCTACGAGTTTGACGAAGCGGAGTCCGTAACCGGCTTCAACGCTGATATCGATGAGCTGCCGCGTACCGTGCAGGTACTGCCTGAGCAGCTGATCCTTGACCAGAACGCTAATAATCTGACTGATGTGCTGGTTAACGCGGCGGGCGTTACCCGCGCGCACGGTTTCGGTGGCACTGAAGCCCAAGTGAATATCCGTGGTTTCCTGAACAATCATATCTTTGTTGACGGTAACCCGGTCAGTAACCGTCACAATATCGATGTTGCCAACATCGAGAGTGCTGAAGTGATTCTGGGCCCTGCATCCGTGTTGCACGGTCAGGTCAGTCCGGGTGGTTTGGTGAATATCATCACCAAGAAGCCTCAGAAAGAGAGCGCTAACTCTATCCAGGCTGAGCTGGATGAACACGGTAAGCGTAAGCTGACCATCGACAGTACCGGTTCCCTGTCTGATACCCTGCAGTACCGCCTGGTTGTATCCGGCGAAGACTCTGAAACTTTCCGTCAGGTGACTACTACTGATGGCACTTTCGATTCCGAGCGCAAGGGCCTGACTGTAGCGCCATCCTTAAGCTACACCCCGGATGAGCAAAATACCTTTACTTTGCGTTTTAGCCATACAGAGCAGGAACTGCCAATTGACCGCGGTACTGTGGCAATTGACGATGGCAGCGGTAACCTATCGATCGCAGAACTACCGGTAGAGCGTCGCCTGGGTAGCGAGTTCGATATCCGTGACAGCAAAGAAGATATGGTTCAGTTCGACTGGGATCATGAACTGGATAACGGTTGGACCAATCGCTTTAAGATTGGTTATTACGAAAAGACGTTTGATGATTATCAGACACGGCCAAGGTTCGGTACTCTCGGGACACCAGCTGACTTAGATAATGAGACGTTAATCGCTATGGCTGGACTACAGTCTGGCTCCGTCCAGGCTAACGGTTTGCTGGGACGATTAGCTGATTCGAACATCGATGTTACGGAGAGTGACTTGTTTCTGTCCGATAGCATTACAGGCGATTACACCCTGGCTGGTATCGACAACACGCTGTATGTCGGTGGAAACTACTACCGACGCAATAAAGAACACAGTGACGGTGTCGGGCTAATTTCAACGCCAGCCCCATTACAGGGACTAGGGTTGCTGCCATTCATGCCTGACCTCAACATGATTGATATCAACAGTCCAACGCAGAGTGCTAATCGCCGAATTGACCAGACTGTCGTTAGTCACTCTGATGAGACCGCTGAAGAGTTTGGCCTGTCTGTACAAAACCTGGCGTACCTGACGGATCGCTTGAATGTGTTGTTGGGTCTGCGTTATGACCGCTACGATCTGGATAAAACCAACACCACTTTCTATAGACCAGGGCCTGTAGATACTTTGGCGGAAAATTCTCTGTCAAAACTATCATCACCTGATGTGGTAGATATCGATAGCTCTAACGACAATATCAGTGGCCAGGCGGGTGCGCTGTACCGTCTGACCGATGAGTTATCTGTCTACGCGTCTTACTCTGAGTCCTTTACTCCGAACTACCCTGACGTAACCGCAGGTGTTGCTTCTTTCACTGGTGATTTGGCTCCGGAAGAAGCCAAGCAGTACGAAGTGGGTGTGAAGTCCAGCCTGATGGATGACAAGCTGCGTCTGACTGCATCTGTTTACAAGCTGCAACGTAAGAATGTTATGAAGTTCGAAGACTTGGTTGCTCGCCTGAATGGCGAAGAGCAAACCAAAGGTGTCGATCTGAGTGCGACCATGCAGTTTGTTCCGGGGCTGAACGTTCTGGCATCTTACTCTTACATGGACACTGAAATCGTTGATGACAACGATGCCACGAAGAACAACGAAGGCAACACGCCATTCAGCGTGCCGGATAACAAAGCGCGTGTCTGGGGTTCTTACGAGTTCCAGGGCGGCAACCTGGCAGGTCTGGGCTTCGGTCTGGGTGCTGAATATGTGGATGAGCGTTTCGGCAACGATGCCAACACCTTCAAGCTGCCTGGCTACACCATCTATGATGCGGCGGCCTGGTACTACATTCCGGTTGGCAGCGATAGCAAACTGCGTCTGCAGGCGGGTGTTAAGAACCTGACCGATAAGACCTACTACCCGGCTAACGGTAGTGGTAATGCCTACCGAATCAACGTCGGCGACCCTCGCACGGTCTACCTGACGGCTCGCCTTGAGTTCTGATTTCAGGGCTAAGTAAGCGAAAACAGCGGCGCCAGCGATGGTGCCGCTTTTTGTGTTTCTGAGATGTGGTTATTTTCTGATGCTGGTTATCGAACAATTAAGCGTTGGTTACAAACGCAAACGGATCTTGCAGGATCTCAGCCTGAGCTTTCCTGAAGGCGGCTTTACCGCCTTGCTGGGCGCTAATGGCTGTGGCAAGACCACCCTGTTGCACACCCTGGCCGGGTTGTTGAAGCCGGAAGCGGGGCAGGTAGTACTGAATGGCGAGCCGCTAAAGTCACTGAGCAGTAAGCAGATCGCCCGTCAGCTGGCGGTGTTGCCGCAGGTGACGACGGCACCGGCCGGACTGACGGTGCGTGAGTTGGTGATGCAGGGGCGTTTTCCCTGGCAGAACTGGTGGCGGCAGTGGTCGGATGAGGATGAGGCGGCCGTGGAGGCGGCGATTGCAGCGACCGGTATCGCTGATTATCTGGATATGCCGCTGGAACAGCTCTCCGGTGGTCAACGCCAGCGCTGCTGGATCGCCATGACCCTGGCTCAGGATACGCCGCTACTGCTGCTGGATGAGCCAACTACCTATCTGGATATCTCCCACCAGGTGGAGCTGATGAACCTGATTGCATCGCTGCGCCTGAAGGGTAAAACCATCATTGCGGTGCTGCATGACCTGAATCAGGCGGCAACCTATGCCGATCACCTGGTGATGATGAAGGGCGGTAATGTCTACGCTCAGGGTGATGTCGACCAGGTGTTTACGCCGCAGAACCTGAAGGCGGTGTTCGATCTGGATGCCCATATCATCAGCGATCCCCACAGCGGTAATCCGATCGCAGTGCCGCTGCTGGAAAGCCATCTCTGTTCTGATCTGAAGCAGGTGGGCTAGGGATGTCGGTCGCAATTACACAGAATCCGGCCCGCAGCAGCCTCACCGCCATTCGCCTGACGGGGATTATTGGTCTGCTGTTGCTGTTGGCCGTAGCGGCTTTTTTGCACCTGAGCCTGGGAGCCAAAAGCCTCGACTGGAGCACCATCTGGCAGGCACTGACCGCCTATGATCCGCAGGATTCCGACCAGAGTATTGTGCGGGAGATCCGCCAGTCGCGCCTGATCGTGGCGCTGGTGGTGGGGGCTGCGCTTGCCGTGGCCGGGGTGCTGATGCAGGCGGTCAGTAATAACCCGCTGGCCGATCCCGGCCTGCTGGGCATTAACAGCGGGGCGGCGTTCTTCGTTGTCGGTGGCTTGCTGATGCTGCCGGGTACCCAGCACCACTATCTGCCACTCTACGCCTTTGCCGGGGCGGCCTTTGCCGCGGTGCTGGTATTGCTGTTGAGTGGCCGTCAGCAAAGTCCGGAACGGCTGGTGCTGGCCGGGGTGGCGGTGACAGCGCTGTTTGGCGCTATGACCGCGATCCTGCTGATCGTTGACCAGCAGGGACTGGATAAGCTGCGTCACTGGCTGACCGGGGCGATCGGCGCTTCTGATCTGAAAAAGCTCGACTGGGTCTGGCCTTATCTGGCGGCGGCATTAGTGCTGAGCTTCTTCCTCACCCGCTCGCTGAATGCCTATCACCTGGGCGAGCGTGCGGCTGCCAGCCTCGGCGTGAATATCCGTCTGCTCAAGCTCGGTAGCCTGGTGTTGGTGGTGGTGCTTTCCGGCTCGGTGGTCGCGGTGGCCGGGCCGATCGGCTTCGTCGGTCTGGTGGTGCCGCATATGGCACGACTGCTGGTGCGCAGCCACTATGGCTGGTTGCTGCTTTATTCGCTGTTGCTGGGGGCACTGTTGCTGGTTTCGGCGGATCTGGCGGCCCGTATTGTGGTTCGGCCGTTTGAGATCAATACCGGTATCGTCACCGCTTTGGTGGGTGCGCCGGTATTTATCGCCTTGGTGATCGGGAGGATGAAATGAGCCTGCTCTCTTTTACCGCCCAGCCACTACACCTGACACCGCTGCCCGGGATCAGCCTGCGTATTCGGGCCAGGGATCTGTTCTGGCTCGGTTTCTTTAGTGCACTGTTGCTGGCGGTGCTGGTCTGGAGTGCGGCCAGTGGCAGCTATAGCCTCAGTATGGCTCAGAGCTGGCAGGCGCTGGTGAGTCCGGAAACCGAGCCGAAGCGGATCGTGCGGGTGCTGTGGGAGTTTCGTCTGCCGCGCATCTTAGCAGCGGTGCTCTGTGGTGCGGCGCTGGCGATTGCCGGGGTAATGCTGCAATCGATCACCCGCAATGCCCTGGCATCGCCGGGCCTGATCGGGGTCGAAGCGGGGGCCAGTGTCACTTTGCTGATATGTGTGATCCTGCTGCCGGGATTGATCCCGGTGTTCTGGCTGCCGGTCGGTGCTATGGCGGGCGGCTTTGCCGTTGCCGGGCTGATCTGGTTGCTGTCCTCGGCGCGGGGCTACTCGCCGGTGCGTTTGATTCTGGTGGGCGTGGGGATTACCTCGATGCTGGGGGCCTTCTCCGAGATGCTGATCACCTACGGCGATATCGAGCTGGTGGAATCGGCATTGATGTGGCTGGGTGGCAGCCTGCATCAGGTGAGCTGGGAGCAGGTGCAGGTTATGACAGCCTGGTTAGTGCTGGCCGGGATTCCTGCCTGGCTGGGGTTCCGGCAGCTCAATTTGCTGCGCCTGGGCGATAAGGTGGCCCTCAGCCGCGGTGTCGATAACCGCAAGGTGATCCCCTGGCTGCTGTTGTTGAGTGTGGCACTGACCTCGGCGGCGGTGGCGACTGCTGGCACCCTGACCTTTGTCGGCCTGATGGCTCCCCATATGGCACGGCGCTTCTGTGGCGACCGCCATGGTGTCTTGATCCCACTGGCCGGATTGATGGGCGCCCTGCTGGTGTTGCTGGGCGATACCCTGGGCCGCACCTTGCTGGCACCGCTACAGCTGCCTGCCGGACTGGTGATCGTACTGGTCGGCGCACCCTATTTTATTGTTCTGATGAGTCGGGCGCGCTAGCCCGGCGATGGAGAGATCTGCTATGAAACGGATTAAACAGCTTGCAGCGCTGACCCTGGCCGCCCTCGGTCTGGCGTCTGCTGTGTCAGTGTCAGCTGCTGAAGAGACCCGCACCTTTGAAAACCGCTTCGGCAAGGTCGAGGTGCCGGTAAAACCCCAGTGTGTGGTCTCACTGCATGATTTCAGTCTGACTATCCAGTTGCTGGAGCTGGGCGTGCGCCCCTGTGGTTCAGTCGCGCGCAAGAAACTCTGGTCCGATCCCTATTTCCGCGGTGTGCAGCATCGTTTTGATCTGGGTGATACCGCTTACGTCGGCAGTCACAAGTCTCCGGATGAGGAGGCGATCGCCATGCTGGAGCCAGACCTGATTGTTGGTCTCTCCTATCATGAACAGCTGAAGGACAAACTGTCCCAGATCGCTCCAGTGGTGATCCTGCCAACCCAGGAGACGCCGGTGTCTGAGTGGGCGGCACAGCTGGCCGATCTGGTCGGTGCCGGTGACCGTTTTCGTGATCAGCAGAAGGAATACAGCTGGGTGATCGAGGAGTTTAAGCGCCTGGTGCCACAGCCTGAGAATGTCAGTGTGACCACGCTGGAGATCTATGAAGATAACTTCCAGCTGATCGGCCGCGGTGGCCTGGATGATGTGATCGCCGATATGGGGCTGGGGCGTCCAGTGGGCTACCAGAATGCGAAGAAAGGGATCAACTACAGCCTGGAGCGGGTCGGCGATTTCGATGCCGATATCATTATCGATACCTATGAGCCGCTGCTGGACAGCCGTGAAGAAACCGAGGAATTCAGGGCATCGCCCCAGTGGCAGAACCTGTTTGCGGTTAAGAACAACCAGTTCCTCTACTTCAATCGCAGCCGTTATGGTGATTCAATGGGCGGCCTGACCGGTTCGGCTTACCTGTTGCTTTCCCATATCGCCGAGCGGGACCTGAAAACCCAGAAGTAGAATCGATGACCGGACACGCCTCATTTATAACGTCGCCGCAAGCGATCCCCGAGCCTGGGCCGTTACAGTTCTGGCACTGCCGCTTTGATCCGGGCCTGTATCGGCCCGGCGACGAGCAGTGTCTAGGCATTGAGTTGCCGGAGAAACTTGCTTCGGCATTGGCCAAGCGCAGGGTGGAGTATATAGCGGGACGCTGCTGTGCCAGGGCCGCGTTATCTGCTGCGGGCTTAGCGGATGCCGTTCCGGGCTATAACAGTGATCGTAGCCCGCACTGGCCGGCCGGCGTGCAGGGCAGTATCAGTCATAGTGATGGTGTGGCAGTTGCGGCTGTGTTGCGGGATGCCTATATGGGGATCGATCTGGAGACGCTGGTCAGTGCAGATACCGCTGCCAGCGTCGCCGGGATGATTCTGACCCCGGCGGAGCAACTGCGATACGGAGCCAGGCCTGATCCGCTGATCCTGACCCTGATCTTCTCACTGAAAGAGAGCTTCTATAAGGCCGCTTATCCGCAGGTGGGACGCTTTTTTGACTTTACTGTGCTCTCGGTGACCGCTATAGATCCGGCTCGACAGCAGATCAGCTTTAGGCTGGAACAATCGCTGAGTCCGGCACTGCAGGCCGGACTGACGCTACGGGCCTACTGGCTGGAGATGCCAAACACCCAGTACCTCACTTACGTAACACTGGAAAGGGCCTGCTCGGCGGACAGGGCCTAGTCGGCAAAATCCAGCGACAGGAATAGGCGCATCTCGCCCGGCGCAACGGCCGGGGAGCGATGTACGATGCCGTAACCCTCGTTCTCAAACCAGCCATCTCCCTTTAACAGCGCCACATCGCCGGCCTTGAGCTGTTCGATCTTTTTCGGCTCACCCTCCGGGATACGTGGCGATCCATCCTGTGGCTCCGGCAGCCACTCAGTGCCATTGCCGCCAAAGCAGGTCACCAGCCGTGCCGGCAGGTAGTCGACATGGAACTTAGGACACATCGCCCGGCGCAGGGTGGCAAAGCGCACACCGATCTGTTGCGGTTCAAACAGGCACTGATACATATCGAGTAGCTCACAGATATTGTCGATCAGGGCCTGCTTGCCTTCGCCCTCGGGCAGTTTTCGTTGCAGCAGAGCCTGGCTCTCGCTCTCCAGTCCGTCATCGCAGCTAAGCAGGGTGCGCAGGTTGATCTCCCGGCCACTCTGGTTCAGTTGCGCGATATAGCTGTTGATCTCAGGGACAAGATCCCGTTGCCACACCGCCAGATTACAATCCGGCTGATAGATCTCTGTCAGGACCTCGGGACTGTCGCTGATCTGTGCCTGGGGGAGCTGTGTGCTGAGTTGCCGGGTCTTGAGCTGTTCCGCCGCCGCCATACGTTTGCCTCATTGTTATAGTTGGGTCGCCAGCAGTTAACTGCCGAAAACTAATAGATGATATGTTATATTGTAACAAATAAATAATTTCCAGACCCTTTCCACATACCAACGACGATAACGACAATGACACGACAGTTTTTCCGTCAGATGGAGACCCGTCAGCGGGGTGATCGTATTGAGCTGACCGAGTTTATCGATCATCTGAGCTGGAGCGAACAACAGCTGATACCGGTAGTGACCCAACAGTATGACAGTGGCGAAGTGCTGATGGTGGCATGGATGAATGCTGAGTCACTGCGGCTTACTTTAGAGGAGGGCTGGGTGACCTACTGGTCCCGCTCGCGCCAGTGTCTCTGGCGCAAGGGCGAAACCAGTGGCAACCGCCAGCGGCTGATCGAGCTGCGAGCCGACTGTGACGGCGACACCCTGCTTTGTCTGGCTGATCAGCAGGGGCCCGCTTGCCACACCGGGCGGGATAACTGCTTCTACTACACGATGCTGCCTCACAGCGGCGAAGTCGTCGTCAACGCCAGCCAGCCTGAGACTGCCTAATACCGAACCGGATCTGTTGTTATGAATAAAGCCATGAATAATCCCGCCCCACAATCCGCCCGGGCTCTGCCCGATGTTGCCGCGTCCGATCGCGCTGCCATACAGTCGACCCTGGACTGGGTCGGTATGTCCGAAATCGCCTTACCCTTTATTGTCCAGGATGAGCAACAGGGGGCGATCCATTGCCAGGGCAGGGCGCAGGCCTACGTCAACATCGCCCGGCCGGATATCAAGGGCATCCATATGTCCCGCCTCTATCTGTTGCTGGAGCAGTGGAGCGAAGCCGAAGCGGTTACGCCGGAATCGATCCGGTCATTCCTGGACCAGAAGTTGGGTACCCATACCGATATCAGCGACAGTGCTACGATCAGCCTGCGCTTCGATTACCTCAGCCGTCGCCCGGCGCTGAAAAGTGCTTACAGTGGTTGGAAGGCCTACCCGGCGGAGATCGAAGCCAGGTTGCTTGAAGGACGGGTGGAGATCGAGCTGAAACTGAGTATTCCCTACTCCAGCACTTGTCCTTGCTCGGCGTCCCTGTCTCGCCAGTTACTGGCACAGGCACTGCAGGATGACTTTGCCGACACTGCCAGTATCAGTAAGGAGGCTATCAGCCAGTGGTTGCTGAGCGAGCGCGGTTCTGTGGCGACACCGCATAGCCAGCGCAGCTGGGCCTACCTGCGGATCAGGCTGGCGGATGACTTCACGGCGGAGGGGTTCCCTATCTCACGCCTGATCGATCAGGTCGAGACGGCGCTGAAAACGCCGGTACAGACCGCCGTTAAGCGCGAGGATGAGCAGGAGTTTGCCCGTCTCAACGGCGCCAATCTGATGTTCTGTGAAGATGCCGCACGCCGGGTGCGCGTTGCGTTGCTGGATCAGCCCGGTATCAGCGATTTCTGGCTCAAAGTAGAGCACCAGGAGAGCCTGCACGCCCACAATGCGGTGGCGATTGCTACCCGTGGGCTTGAGCAGGGATATACCGCACAACTGACGTATTGAGGTCCTTTCAGATGCAAACCACATTGATACTGAATGCCCGGGTGATCAACGAGGGGCAACAGCAGCAGTGCGACCTGCTGCTGGAGCAGGGCAAGATTGCCCGCATTGGGGATGATTTACAGCACTGTCCGGCTGACCGGGTCATTGATGCTGAAGGACTCTACCTGCTGCCTGGAATGATCGACGATCAGGTTCATTTCCGTGAGCCGGGCCTGACCGCTAAAGGGGATATAGCCACCGAATCAGCGGCCGCCGTGGCCGGTGGGATCACCAGCTATATGGAGATGCCCAATGTCAGTCCGCCAACACTGGACCTGGCGGCACTGGAGGCGAAGTACCAGCGTGCTGAGGGACGCTCGCTGGCTAACTATGCCTTTTACCTGGGCGCCAGCAATAGCAATATCGAGCAGATTCGCCGTGTCGATCCCAATTCGGTCTGCGGTGTTAAGGTCTTTATGGGGGCCTCGACCGGCGACCTGCTGGTGGATGATGAGCTGGCGCTGGAACTGATCTTCCGTGACTCTCCGGTACTGATTGCTACCCACTGTGAGGATAGCCTGCGCATTGCGGACAACCTGAAACGCCTGCGTGAGACTCATCCGGGTGAACTGAACGCCGATATGCATCCGCAGATCCGTGATGTGGAAGCCTGCTATGCCTCCTCCTCCAAGGCGGTCGAACTGGCGAAGCGTTTCGGTAGCAATCTGCATGTACTGCACCTGACCACAGCTAAGGAGCTGGCGTTGTTCCAGACCGGAGCGATTGAGGGTAAACGGATTACCGCCGAGGCCTGTGTCCACCATCTCTGGTTTAGCGATCAGGACTATGCTGAGCTGGGAAACCGGATCAAGTGCAATCCAGCGGTGAAATCGGCGGATGATCGTGCCGCGTTGCGGTCCGCGCTGCTGGACGGGCGCCTGGATATCGTCGCCACAGACCATGCGCCGCATCTGCTGGCGGAGAAAGAGCAGTCGTATGAAAGTGCGCCTGCGGGTTTACCACTGGTCGAGCACGCTCTGCCGTTGATGCTGGAGCTGGCGAAACAGGGCGTGCTTAGCCTGGAGCAGGTGGTTGAGAAGGTCAGCCATAACCCGGCGATCCGCTATGCGATTGAGGGCAGGGGCTTTATCCGTGAAGGCTATGCCGCCGACCTGGTGCTGGTCGACCTCGATGGCGAGACATCCGTGACTGATGCGGCGGTCCGCTATAAGTGCCGATGGTCGCCATTTGCGGGCCAGCGTTTCCGCGCCCGGATCTGCAGCACCTTTGTGAATGGGGTTGAACTCTTTGATGGCGAGCAGGTACTGTGCCGTCCCGAGGCTGCGCAACGGCTACGCTTTAACCGCCGCTAAGCAGGCGGTGGCGGGCGGCCAAATGACATGAAAAAGCCCCGCAGGCTCAGAGCTTGCGGGGCTTTTCGTTGCTGCAGAGCATTGCTGATCAGCTCACCTTGGCAGGTTGCTCTTCAGGTTCTGGCTTCGGCTCCTCGCCGTCATCCTTCTGACCTGCAGCGTGGTGTTCGGCCAGTACTTCAGCCAGGTTTTCACGCGACAGCTCACCCTGCAGCTGGCCATCGGCATCGACTACCGGCAGCGGGATGTCGGAGTTCAGAGTTTCCGGGATGACTGCTTCGATCAGGGCCTCTGTCTGGATCGCCGGCGCATCGGCTTCATCCAGTACCGCTTCAGACAGCTCGGAAACACTGTCATCCCGGTTGGCTTCTTCAAGAGACTCCTGGGTAATAACTCCCTGGTACTGGTCGTCCTGAATCAGGTAGCCGTAATCTTCCTTGCTGCGGCGCATCTGTTTCAGGGCTTCCTCGATGGTATCGGCGGTGATACGGCAGGCCGGCGGATGCATCACGGTTTCCACGGTCAGGGCGCGGGCACGGTTTACATCCTTCACGAAGTCCTCGACATAATCGTCGGCAGGATTCAGCAGGATCTCGTCCGGCGTACCCTGCTGAACCAGCAGGCCATCACGCAGGATAGCGATACGGTCGCCGATACGCAGTGCTTCGTCCAGATCGTGGGTGATAAAGATGATGGTCTTATGCAGTTTCTGCTGCAGGTCGATCAGCTGGTCCTGCATACCGCTTCGGATCAGCGGGTCCAGTGCCGAGAAGGCTTCATCCATCAGCAGGATTTCGGCATCGGTGCAGAGGGCGCGGGCCAGGCCGACACGCTGCTGCTGACCGCCGGAAAGCTGGTTCGGATACTGGTTTTCATAACCTTCCAGGCCAACAGTATTCAGCCACTCCAGGGCTTTCTTCTGCCGCTCGGACTTGTCGACGCCCTGAATCTGCAGGCCATAGGCAACGTTATCCACCACGGTACGATGAGGCATCAGTCCGAAGTGCTGGAATACCATCGACATCTTATGGCGACGGAAGTCCTGCAAAGCCGCTTTGTCGAGCTGCATGACATCGACATCTTCGACAAAGATACGGCCTTCAGTTGGCTCGATCAGGCGGTTGAAGTGACGGATCATAGTGGATTTACCGGAGCCGGACAGGCCCATAATCACGAAGATCTCGCCGCGATTGATCGACAGGTTGATATCCTTGAGGCCCACGGTATGGCCGCATTCAGCCAGTACTTCGCTCTTGCTCTTGCCGGCACGAACCAGCTTCATCGCGTTGGCAGGATTGCTACCGAAGACCTTATAGAGGTTCTCGATGCGGATCAGCGGTTCGGAGGTATTTTCATTATCAGCCATTGTCGCGTCCTCCGAGGTGAGCCTGGGTACGTTTTGCGTAGCTCTGGGATACGCGGTCAAAGATGATTGCCAGGGCGACGATGGCCAGGCCGTTCAGCAGGCCGAGGGTGAAGTACTGGTTGGTAATCGACTGCAATACCGGCTGGCCGAGGCCCTTAACACCGATCATCGAAGCGATAACCACCATGGCCAGTGCCATCATAATAGTCTGGTTAACGCCCGCCATAATGGTTGGCATCGCCAGTGGCAGCTGCACGCCGAACAACCTCTGGGATGAGCTTGCGCCATAGGCGGTGGCGGCTTCCAGTACCTCTTTGTTAACCAGTCTGATACCCAGGTTGGTCAGTCGGATTACCGGTGGAATGGCATAGATAATAACCGCGATAACGCCCGGGATCTTACCGATACCCAGCAACATCACCACCGGTATCAGGTAGACGAAGGCGGGCATGGTTTGCATGATATCCAGCGTCGGGGTAACAATCGACTGCACACGGTCAGAGCGGGCCATAGCAATGCCTATCGGTATACCTATACCAATGGCAAGCAGGGTGCAGACGGTAATAATACTCAACGTCCGCATGGTGTTGTCCCACATGCCGAAGTAACCGATCAGCAGGAAGGAGACGACAACGCCAGCGGCGAGTTTCCAGGAGCGTCCTGCCATATAGGACAGGAAAGCGATCACGACAATGACCAGCCACCAGGGCGTACCCAGCAGCAGTTTTTCGAACCAGATCAGGAAGCTGAGCAGTGGGTCAAAGAAGCTCTCGATCAGGTCGCCATATTCACGGGAAAAGTCACGGTAGGCGCCATCAAGGTATTTACGGATATCGCGCAGTTCAGAGCGATCCAGTTGGGGAATTTCGGTTAGCCAGGATTTGTCGGACATAGGCTCTAATACTCCATTGCAACAAGACATTGCAGAATCCGGAGCCCTCCGTTGCCGGCCTGCTCCGGAACGGCCCGCAGCTATTCAATCGCAGCGGGCCATTTGATTATTGTTATTGGTTATAGCTCAGATAGCGCTTTTTCGATCTTTTTAGATGCCTCGGCGGTTACCCAAGGTGTCCAGGTGTTTTTGAAGCGGGTCATAAAGTTTTCCATCGCGATATCACCATCGGCCTGATTCTCTTCCATCCAGGCCAGCAGGGCGTTCATCTCTGAGTTGGAGAATGCACGCTTGCTCAGATAGGCAGCGGCTTCAGGGGCGCGGCTCGCAAACTCTTCAGTGATAACCGTATGTACCGGAGAAGGTGGCCACATGGTGGTTTTCGGGTTGTCGCAATCCGGGTCGGTAATACAACTGGTGAAGTGTTCTTCATCGACGCCGGTACCGAAGTCGACTTTCACCATGTTGTACTTACCCAGAATCGCGGTCGGAGCCCAGTAGTAGCCCAGCCATGGTTGCTCACGCTCGTAGGCTTTGGCGATCGAACCGGCCAGACCGGCACCTGAACCCGGATCGATCAGCTCGAAACCGGCTTCTTCCATTTTCAGCGACTTGAAGATGTTGCCGGAGGTGATCTGACAGTTCCAGCCAGCCGGACAGCCCATGATGGCGGACAGCTCCGGATCTTCCGGATGCTTGAACAGCTTGGCGTTGGCCATAATGCCCTGAATCGTACCGAGGCTTGGGTCTTTGTCGACCATGTACTTCGGTACCCAGAAACCCTCTTCACCGCCATCAGCCAGAGACTTGCCGACCAGGCGCAGGCGTTTCTCAGCTACACCGCGCTCCAGAGCGTCTTTCATGGAGTTGCTCCACATCTCCGGAGCAACGTCCGGCTCGGACTTCTCAATCATAGAGGCGCCGGTTGGCATGGTGTCGCCAGGAACCAGCTCTGCATCACAGCCATAGCCGTGCTCTAGGATAAAGCGGTCGATATTGGCGATGAGGGTGGCTGAACTCCAGTTCATATCGGCAATAGCGACTTTGCCGCATTCAGCCTGAGCCTGGAAAGAGGCGGTTGCCAGCATCAGAGCTGCTGCCGCAAAGGTGGTATTTCTACGCATCTGAATCTCCCTTGTGATACGGGAGGCGCTGTATAAACCCTCAGACTGAAACTGCCTAAGCACTTACACAGAGGCTCCTTTAAATAAGGCGTCAGTCATGCTGATACAGGTCTGTCGGAGACTGGTTTGGTTGACGAACGTTTGATGCGCGATACCTTCAACCCCGAATCGATACACTGAATCAGTAAAACCAAGCCCTCGTAGTGCAAAAAATTGGTGTGTTGGAAGGGCCGATATTTGGTCCGGCTAAGTTTTTGCATCTCCAACACGGGCAAATACAGGCTAGCATCCTTAGGGTTCAAAATACAATCCTTTATTCCCTATGGTTTTAAAGTAAGAATTTCTAAGTTTTTTAATGATTTAGTAAGAATAACAGACCTGATTTTAGGTGCTTTGTCGTTTGTAGTCTAAAATGTGTCGCTTTATGTTTTTGTGTCCGGTTTAAACAATTAGGGAACGAACGGTATTGCCGGATCAGACTGCCCTGATCGCTTTGCTGCGTTGCAACGTAAAATAACGTCAGGCCGTGAGTCGGGGGGGCTCTCGGGGGCGCTCGGAAGTGCGCTCCGGCGCTTAGTCAGCAACGGCTAATAAAGTCAGTGAGTTGTTCGCAGCTTTCCCGATAATTCACGTATAATCAGCGACTTAATTTTTTAGGATGAGTGATCCATGAGGGAACAGCTTAAAACTGCCGTTATTCTCGTTAACCTGGGCACCCCTGATAAGCCGGATGCGGCTTCTGTCAGGCGCTACCTGAATGAATTCCTCTCCGATCAGCGGGTGGTAGAAGGAAAGGGCCTGCGCCGTTTGCTATGGCTGGCTGTTCTGAAAGGGATCATCCTGCGTCTGCGCCCGCGCCGTGTTGCTAAGGCCTATGCCAGTATCTGGGAAGATGATTCACCGATGCGCAAAGTGCTTAACAGCCAGGTTGCCGGGCTTCAGCTAAGCCTGCAGCACCGCTTTGCGGCTGATGCACCGACAGTCTATGCCGCCATGACCTATGGTTCCCCCGGGCTGACACCTTTGCTGCAGGAACTGGTTAAGAACGGTTACAAACGCCTACTGGTGGTGCCGCTTTATCCGCAATACTCCGCGACCACAACCGCCCCTGTTTATGATCAGCTGGCTGATTTCCAGCGCGGCTGTCGTGAAGTTCTTGATATCAGGGTGGTGAAATCTTACTACGATCATCCGGACTATATTGCGGCACTGGCTGAATCTGTGCGCAGCTATCGCCAGCAACATGGCGAAGCGGACCGGCTGCTGTTGTCCTATCACGGTATTCCACAGGAATACGCTGACAAGGGCGACCCCTATCCTAAACAGTGTCACCGGACCTCTGAATTGCTGGCCGAAGCTTTGGGGCTGGCCGACAATGCCTGGATGACCACTTTCCAGTCCCGCTTCGGCCCTAAACAGTGGCTGCAGCCTTATACGGATAAAACACTGGAGAAACTGCCGGAGCAGGGCATTAAGTCACTGCAGATCGCCTGCCCGGCATTTTCGGCCGATTGTCTGGAGACTCTGGAAGAGATCGCTATCGAAAACCGCGATGTCTTCATCAAGGCAGGTGGGGACGAATACAATTACATTCCGGCGCTCAATGCGGATGCCGGGTTTATCAATCTGTTAAGTCAGCTGGTCGCCGAACAAGCCGGTGACTGGTTGCAGGAGCGCTAGTTAATGTCTCAGGATTACCTGTTTGGTATCCATGCCGTAAAAACCGCCCTTCAGCGGGATTCACAACGTATCCAGGGGATACGTGTTCTTAAGGGGCGCAGGGACGAGCGTATCCAGCAGCTGCTGGAGCTGGCGAACGAAAAACGCATCAAGGTTGAGCCGGCGTCCCGTCAGGAGCTGGATCAGATGGCGGCAGGCGGGGTACATCAGGGTATTGTAGTCTCTATTGTGCCGGTCAAAGCCCGCAATGAGCGCTTCCTTGAAGAGCTGGTGACCAATCTGCAGGAGCCGGCGTTTCTGCTGGTACTGGACGGGGTAACTGATCCCCATAACCTGGGTGCCTGCCTGCGTACGGCAGACGCCTCTGGTGTACATGCCGTGATCGCACCGAAGGATAAGTCAGCGCCACTGAATGCCACGGTCGCAAAGGTTGCCTGCGGTGCTGCTGAAGCGGTGCCTTATGTACAGGTAACAAACCTGTCGCGGACTTTGCAGTTTCTGCAGCAGGCCGGCGTCTGGATTACCGGTACGGCGGGTGAAACCGACCAGGAGATCTATGGTGCCAACCTGACCGGCCCTATGGCGCTGGTGATGGGAGCCGAAGGTAAGGGCATGCGTCGCCTGACCCGCGAACATTGCGATCAGCTGGTGAAGATCCCGATGGCCGGTGAGGTCAGCAGCCTTAACGTGTCTGTTGCCACCGGCGTTTGCCTGTTCGAAGCGGTGCGCCAGCGCAAGGCTGGCTGATCCCGCTGTCGTGCTCCGTGGGTTTCGCTGCTTTGCCACGTTACGCCTGCAGCGTGGGATTGAGGCACGAATCCCACGGATCTCCTGATATCTGCAATAGCATCTCTCAGGTCTTAAACCGGGCCAGCGTTGTAATCAGCTGCTGTGCCTGCTGACCGATCGCCTCGCTGGCCTGTACATTGGCTTCGGCCCCTGAGGCGGTCTGTTCTGAGGCCTGACTGATCTGCTCCAGATTATCCCGGGTTGCCGCAGTCACCTGGGCCTGTTGCTCGGTGGCGGTGGCAATGCTGAGATTCAGCTGACTGATCCGGTCAACCTCAACCACAACCTGATCCAGTGCGGCTTCGACCTCCCGGGTCAGGCTGATATTGTGGTCCATCTGCTGGTGACCTTTCTCCATCGCGGCGACAGCATCATCAGCCTGGGTCTGCAACCGGTTGATCAGCTGGTTGATCTCTTCTGTCGCGGCCTGGGTGCTGAGCGACAGCGAACGTACCTCATCAGAGACCACGGCAAACCCCCGGCCATGATCACCGGCGCGGGCCGCTTCAATTGCCGCATTTAACGCCAGCAGATTGGTCTGTTCGGCGATGCCCTGAATCACGTTCAGAATACTGCCTACTTTCCGACTTTCTTCGGCCAGGTTAGCGATCACTGCGGTGGTTTGGTCTAGCTGCGCGGTCAGCCCGGCAATGGCGGTGCGGTTACGCCCCATCAGTTGCTGGCTGGCATCGGCGTATTGCTGAGAACTGTGACTGGCGCTGGCGGCTTCACGGGCATGGGCAGAGATCTGCTGGATCGTCTGATTGATCTCCTCCATGGCTGTTACGGCGCTGCCGGTTTCCATCTGCTGCTGATCGACGCACAGGCGGGTACTGACAGATACCTGATTGAGGGTCTCAGAGGCCTGGCCCAGGTGCTGGCTGCTGTCCCTGACGGTGGCCACGGTACTGCGGATCGCGGCAATAAACTGATTGAAGCTGGCCGCCAGCTGGGCCAGTTCATCGTGGCCACGGCAGGGTAGCTCGACACAGAGATCGCCATCGCCACAGCTGATCTCCTGCATGCGCTGGCAGATCCGGCGCAGTGGTGTAATAACCAGCCTGTAGGAGAGCCCGATAGCGAGGAGAGCGATCAGAGTGCCGGCAACCAGAGACACCGTGAGAGCGGTTTTGCGCTGCCGGGCGATCTGCTGGGCGGCTGAGGTCTCTGTGCTGACTTGTTCGCCGATGTGCTGTCGTAGCTGTTCTGAGGTGTTGATGAAAGCCTGTGTGCGCTGCTCAAACCCAATGCGGGCGCGTTTAAACGCATTGAACAACTGACGAAGGTGTTCGATATCGCGGCGATATTCGGTCTGTAACAGGCTCAGAGTCTCCGCATAAGTCATCCCCTGCCACTCGCCCATGGTGATCTTGCGGCTCGCCAGGGGGGAACGGCTGAGCTCGCCAAATGCCTCTTCGATTGCCTGCAGGTTTTCTTCAAGCCGTTCCGATAGCTGTGGGGTGCTGCCCGGGCTTAACAGCAATTCGAGGTTACGGCTGCTCTCGGCGAGGGCGACCCGGGCGTCGTAGGCGGCGGTGACAAAGCGCCATTTGCTCTCGATATCTTTCTCCCAGGAGTGAACCTGGTCACGCAGAAAGGCGTCTTCAAGTGCCGCGATCTGGAAGTTGCCATAAAGCCTGAGGCGTTGCATCAGTTTGTGAATGGCATCGATTCTTAAGCGTGTGGTATGCAGGGTTTCGGTATAGCTGCGATGATTACGCAGCAGCAGGGTTTGTTGCTGATGCAACTGCTGGCGCTGTTCATCGAGTGCCTGGGCTTCGGCCTGATATTCACTGTCGCGGATACTATCGAGCAGGCTGGCTATCTGCAGGTCATCAAGGTTGATCTGATTCAGCTCTGCGCTGGTTGGCGGCTGGCTCTTAGCGGTCTGGGTGCTGACCCGGCTGGCACTGGTGCGTACCTGCTGTGCCAGTTCAATTGAAGAGCTGGCGCTCTTCCAGGCAGTGCCGGATATATGCTGTAGCAGATCATGTAGCTGGCTCAGCCCGAGCATCCCGAGGGCTCCGGTACCTGCCAGAATGATCAGTATCAGCAGGAAACTGCTCCCGAGTTTATGTCCCAGTGTCAGGCGCATCAGCTTCTCCCTCTTTTATTGTTTATTGAGGGATCAGCAATAAGTATGCCGTGCTTACTAATAATTGAGCGATTGGTTGGTAAAGCGCTCAAAGTGCCGGTAAAGGGCGCTTTGAGCACGGTTGCTCTGCCGGGATGTCAAAGTGGGCTAGGAAGAATGGGTGATCCTGGCCCCATTGTGCCTGGCCTAATGGGTTATATCCGACCCATTTTCCTGTTCGGTAAATACTTCCAGAATATGCCGTGCAATCATCGCCTCCTCATCCGTAGGGATCACCCGCACCATCACCGTGGAGTCGATGTCATTAATCAGCCCCTTACCCTGGCGATTGCGTTCCGGATTGATGGTGACTCCCAACCATCGGCAGCGCTCTGCGATACGTTGGCGGACATCGGCATCGTTTTCTCCGACCCCGCCGGTAAACACCAGCTGCTCAACGCCCTGTAAAGCTGCCGCCAGGCGACCGGCTTCCAGTGCGGCGCGATAACAGAACTGATCGATCGCTTCTTCTGCTTTGGGGTGATTTGCCTTGTGCAGCTCCTGCATATCGCTGCTGATACCGGAGATACCCAGCCAGCCACTTTTCTTGTAGATAAGCTGTTCCACCGTATCTAGGTCCATCTTCTCTTCTCTCAGCAGGTAGAGAATCAGGCCGGGATCGATGCTGCCGCAGCGACTGCCCATCGGTAGTCCATCAACTGCGGTAAAGCCCATGCTGGAGGCGATGGAGCGCCCTTTGTCTACGGCACACATACTGGCACCGGAACCAAGATGGAAGATGATGGTTTTAAACTGGCCGCAATTCAGTGAGTCAAGCTGGCGCTGGATATATTCATAGGAGAGGCCGTGAAAGCCGTAACGATGAATACCGCTTTCCGTCAGTTCCCTTGGCAGGGCGTAGTTGCGCTCAATGGCCGGTTGCTGGCGGTGAAACATGGTATCGAAGCAGGCGATCTGGCGTACATCGGGCAGCATCGCATGGCAGGCCTGAACGAGGCGCAGGTTATAGGGCTGATGCAGGGGGGCCAGGGGCACATATTGTTCCAGCTGGCGGATCAGCGCTTCATCGATCTCAACCGGTCCTGAATACTGATCGCCGCCATGTACCACCCGGTGGCCGATACCGTCCAGGCTGACCTCCGGAAGGTTTTTGTCCAGCCAGCCCAGTACCTGTTGCAGGGCGGCTTCATGGCGTTTGGTCTCCGCAATGCGCTCAAACTGCAGCGGCTCTTTATCGATGACCTGCAGGCCAGCGGAATTGCGGACACTGAAGGTGGCGGCCCCCAGAATGGTACTGACTTTAAGCTGGTAGCTGCATTTCAGCGTATCGCCGCTGGCCTGATAAAGGGCACACTTCAGGCTGGATGAACCACCATTGACGGTAAGCAGGTTATTCAAAGCACGGCTCCTTTTGCCGGATGGTGAACCATATGAGACGCCAGGGCGCAGGAGGCGATGCGTCCCAACGGGGTTTCGGCGCGACTGGTCAGAATGATCGGAACCCGGGCACCGACGGCAATACCGGCGGACTTAGCGTTGGCAAAGTAGATCAGCTGTTTAGCCGTCATATTGGCAGCCTCCAGATCCGGTGGCAACAGGATGTCGGCGTCACCCGCTACCGGAGATTCAATATGCTTGTCGATAGCCGCTTGAAGTGAAATGGCATTGTCGAAGGCCAGGGGGCCATCCAGGATAGCGCCGCTGATCTGACCGCGATCGGCCATTTTGCATAAGGCAGCGGCATCGATGGTGCTTTGCAGATTAGGTTTCACTTTCTCGACCGCCGAAAGTATGGCTACCTTGGGTGTGGCGACGCCAAGGGCCTGCATAAAGTCGATCGCATTCTGGATGATATCGCGCTTGGTCATCAGGTCCGGGGCGACGTTGATGGCCGCATCGGTGATCACCAGTGGCTTGTGGTAGTTTGGGATATCAAACACAAAGACATGACTCAGGCGGCGCTCGGTACGGATTCCCTTACTCTTGTGCACCACGGCTGCCAATAGCTCTGAAGTACCCAGGCTACCTTTCATCAGTGCTTCGGCGGCGGTCTGGCGTACCATATCGCAGGCTAGTTCAGCGGCAGCATGACTGTGCGGGGTATCGATCAGCTCATAGCCGGAAATATCCAGTTGCTCTTTATCTGCTGCGTTGTGGATTTTACTGCGGGGGCCAATCAGGACGGGCTCAATCAGTCCGCGCTCAGCCGACTCAATAGCCCCCAGTAAACTGTTGTGATCCGTCGGATGGACAACCGCCGTGCGTATCGGGCGGGCTGCGCTGGCCTGTTCGATATAAAATTCGAGTTGATCGTGAAGCGGTGGTTTATCCTTGATAATCATAACAGTGAGACTTCCTGTGCTTATGTTGTCAGATTCAGCCTAGGCCGAATGTGTGAACCGATTATGACGGCCATCCATGCCCCGGACTGCTGATGCAGATCATCTAATATACAGCTATTCATACTGTCATAAAGAGGCTGGGCCGGACGTGTTAAAGTCCTGCTATCTGAAGTAATTAAGTAACAAGGACAGAGCATGAAAGTACTGGATACCCGGGCTCGTCGTGTAGTCGATGAGATCAGTCGTTTCAATCAGGATCTGCCAGCAGACGCCAGAGCGCTGAAGTACAGCAAAATGGCCGCCAGCCCCTTTGTCTTCTTTCGTGGTACCAGTCACCTTTACTGGCTGGATGTCTCCAGGGACTGGCGAATCTCGCTGTTTGGTGGCCGGCCTGCCTCTCAGGTCTGGCTGCAGGGCGATGCTCATGTCTACAACTTTGGTGCCCTGCATGATCATGAAGACCGTATCTACTTCGGCATGGATGATTTCGATGATGCGGTTGTCGGCGACTATCAGTTTGACCTCTGGCGCCTGGCCGCCAGTATGGTGCTCGATCTGAGCGAGCGGCCGTTTTTTTCCGAGAACCTAGCTGACCGCGCCGTGAAAGCACTGGGAAAAGCCTATATCGATGCCGTCGTGAAAGCTGACGGGGATAATCCAGCGTTGCGCCTGGAGCATGCCCCGGAGCCGATCCGTAGCTTCCTGCAGAAGGTCCACCGCAAAAACAGTCGTGAAAAGATGCTGGACAAATGGACCTCTGATGATGCCAGTCGTCTAAACCTGGAACACGACAAGCTCGAACAACTGTCAGATCAGGCGAGTCAAAAGCTCAGCCAGGCGCTTTCTGAATATTTCAAGACCTGTCGCGTAGACACATCGAAAAATCTGCCGGTCATTCTGGACCTGGCACAGCGTACCCAGGCAGGAACCGGATCACTTGGAACGGATCGCTACTATGCCCTGATCGCCGGGGACTGCGCCGGGGAAAACCTGATCCTGGATATTAAGCAGCAGCGTGAGCCGGCTTCGGTCGCGGTGATGCCCGATGCAGAGCAGCACTGGTACCGAAGCAACTTCACTAATGAAGGCCGTCGCCATGCCCAGGCCTACCGCGCAATCGCGGAGCACCCCGATCGCTGGCTGGGCTGGATGGAGATGGATGGCCTTTCATTTTCGGTACGTGAGCGTTCACCTTTTAAGAAAGACTTCCCGACCCATCAGCTGAGTATCGACGAGTATGTCAATATGGCTGAAATCTGGGGTGAGATACTGGGACGCGAACACGCCCGCGGCTCGTGGCAAGTCCAGGAACCACAAAATCGCTTCATCGCCTATATCCGCGATGAAGTGGAAACCGACCGCAAGGCCTTTATCCGCACCCTGCGCGCAGTCTCGCTGAACTATGCCCGCTGTGTAAAACAGGACTGGGCGACCTTTAACCTGCTACTGGCCCCAGAGTCATAGAGCTGTAGGTTTGCCGAGCCTTTGTGGGAAATCACCATCCCGCGGCGTGGGTTGAGGTACGAAACCCACGAATCGATCTAACCGACCCTACAACGCAATTGGCTGTCCATGCAGATAACCCTGGGTGCCATCGGCATCCAGCAACTTAAGCTCATACAGCTGACTCTCCCGCTCGACATGCTCGGCATAGGCCTTTATCTGCAGGCTGTGGGCGATTGTGATCAGGCTGCTGACAAAGAAACGGTCTTCGGCATTGCTATCCACCGCCCTGATCAGTGATCCATCGATCTTCAGGTAATCCGGCTGCAGGGTATAGAGGTAGGAAAACCCTGCCGGATGGATACCGAAATTATCGATACCAAAAGAGACCGCCTGATGTTTCAGCATATTGCGGAATCGTGTTACCGCATCCAGGTTGTTCAGTGCAGCACTCTCGCTGACCTCTATATGAAGGCGGGAGTTGACCGGGCAGTCGCCAAGGCGAGACTCCAGCCAGTCGCTGAATTCATCATTATTCAGCGCATCAGAGCTAAGATTTACGGCCAGAGGTGCGGTCTGGGGGTGCTGGTCCAGATAGGCAATAACCCGGTTGATCACGGCGCGGTCCAGTGCGCTCATCAAGCCCAGTTCTTTTACCACGCTGATAAATTCACCGGCAGAGCAGGGGGTTTCATCCAGATTCATAATCCGGGAGAACACTTCCTGATGGCAGGAGTCCAGTGATCGCAGGTCGGCCAGATTCTGTGCCTGTAAGAAAATATTCTCGGCATTAATAGTGTCTGCAACATGCTGGTGCCAGGCGTTGGAGTGGATACGTTCGCTGCTGTCCTCTGCAAAAAGTTCAAAGGTACTGCCCCGCCGGATCGATTCCTGTAACGCAAGTCGGGCATGGGACAGTACCTCGCCCGAGCCGGTAGTATCGTCACAGTGAGCGACGCCAATATGCACCGGCTGCTGGTCTGCTGATCCACCCAGTGCTTGGTAGTTTTCACAGAAGCTGCTTTGCAGGCTGCAGAGGGTGCGGTGCAGGGCATCGCTGTCGGTGCGTCGTGCCAGAAGCAGGAAGTCCGCACCGGTGAAACGACCGATAATGGTATCGTCATTGTCGCCGGCGGCTGATTTCAGTCTGTCGGCGACGATTTTGACGAAATTACTCGCTTTTTCCATGCCGAAGCTTTCATTGAGCTCTTTGAGGTTATTGATCCGCAGATAGATCAGAGTGCCGGGGCCAAAATCCTTACGATAATCGAGCCGTTCCTCCAGCTGGTTCTGCAAAGCGCGTTGATTCGCGACGCCGGTTAGTGAATCCTGGTAAGCGGTGCGACGCAGCTCCTCTAGCTGACGACTCTGCTCATCAAACATCAGCCGGACCTGCCGTACCATCTGATTCATCGCTTCAACTACCCGGCGCAGGTCACGTGTCAGTGGAATTCTAGGCTGTTCGATATAACGGCGCTCGGTTAGCGCGATCGCCTGCTCTTCAACCCCGCGCAGGGGCTTCATGATCACCATCAGCAGGTAACTCACCACCGCTGCAGCCAGCACCACCAGTACCACAAACCAGACAAAAGCCTCACTGACCCCCTGCCATAACCGATCATAGGCATAGCCAGCACGGCTCTGGACATGGACACTACCAACCGGCGCCCACTGGTAGGTGACATCACGCATCGTCTGCGGCGGCGCTATATCCACCATGGAGACAAACCATTCAGGCACAGAATCGGAAATACGCGGAGAGGTATCCTTACTAAACAGCGTGTTACCTTCGCTGTCCTCGATGATAATCTGCTGGTAGAAGCCACTGTCAAAAATTGCATTCACCGTGGCCTCGATGACCGCTGCGTCGCGATTCTGAATCTCCGGAGCCAGATACAGGCCAAGATGGGTCGCGGCATCCTGACCGTGCGACTGCAGCTGACTCAGCAACAGCTGCTTGGTGCTTTCAGTGGTGAGATAGAGTGAACCTACTAACAGGCTCAGCAGCACCGTGAATATGGCTATTATCAGTTGTCTGGACAGCGTCATGCTGAAGCGCTCCTTGCTGAGTTACTGTAGATTGACTTGCTGGTTTCCGATGCGGGATTTTACCTTGACCCAAGGGCCAAGTCGGTCTGACGTGCCGACCAGTTTTGACCGTCGGCCTTTCTTGGACAGCCAGAGGTTGTCACCATTAAAACTGTAGACATGGCGCAGGTCTTTGCGCGCACTCACCGGCTTGATTTTCGGCACCAGATTATCCAATACCAGCGGAACCGATCGTGGAGACTCGTAGTAGGTCAGCACCATATGGGCCTGGTTGTAATCCAGTGCTTTAACGTAGGCGATACTGAGCTTCTTATCGGCCACGCCGAGCTCGCGCAGGGTGTAGTACTTGGCGATAGAGAAGTCCTCACAGTCGCCGCCATTGCTGACCAGAAACTCTACCGGCGTGGCCCAGTAATCCTCTTTCTTCCAGTGATCGATATCGTTTAAAAAACGTACCTTATTAAAGAAACGGTTTACCCAGTAGAGCTTTTCCGACTCAGGCTGATCGGCCAGATCCTGTATTAATTGCTGCCATTCGGTCAGGCGCTCACCGGCTTCCGGTCCGTAGCGGTGACTCAGTTCTGCGATATAGGCCTTGCTCAGGCGTACACTGTCGGCGCCGATAACAGTCAGGGAGATAAGCAGAGATAGAAAAAGCAGGCCCAATAAAAGCAGAGGAGGGAGCGATACCGAGCCGCAGCCCTTAGAGCTGCTATAGCCTGCCTTACTTGAGTGAAGTGGTCCCTGAGTCACCTTCTAACCCTGTATATCCTTACACTGGCTAAATCAATTGATCAGCAAGATGCCCGGCATCCCGATCTGACCTGGAGGATGAGCGACGCCGACGGAGGGACTTCTCCTCCTTGAAGTGAAGCGAGATCCAGCCCAGCGCCAACAGCACCATAAAGGTAGCCGCATTCGCCGGAATCTGCAGGTTAAAGTCCACCGTCGAATGAATGCCAAAGGCGATCATCGCCATAATACAGCTGAAAGAGAGTCCTTTCATTAACGGGTCTTTACGTACGCGCTGGGCTTTGAGAGCGGTATAAGCGGTCAATAGCAGCATCAATAGTAACGGCGCAAAGCCGATCAGGCCAAGCTCAAAGGCAAACTGCAGATAGTCGTTATGGGCGTATTGAAAGAAACGCCCTCCAACATCAGCATCCCGGAATTCCGGAAAGCTACTATAAAAAGTACCGGCACCGTTTCCTGTTAGTGGAGACTGCGTGATCATTTCAATCGTATAGACGTTTACCTCGTCTCGGACCTGTTTATCCATTGTGGTATTTTCAATACGATCGATCACCTTCTCGACGCCAAAGAATGTGCCGACCACCACAATATCGATAATTAACAGACTGGTCAGCAGGATAACCAGCTTGCGAGTCGCGAAGCGGCCCATCAACAGGGCGATAACCCCGGCGATCGTCATGCTGGCAAAGAAGGCTGTATTGCCCATACGGGAGTGGGTCATCACCAATGCTGCCACCATAATGACCAGGCTAATACGGATACGCGCCTTGCTGCCCAGCATCGCTTCCATCAGGCGACGACCACGCTCACGCCAGCTGCCACTGCGGCTGGTGGCCAATCCCGCAATCATCATCCCCAGCCCGGCTGCCAGGCAAAGCTCCATATAACCTGCCATATGGTTACGGTTAATAAAGGTGCCTGTTACCAATCCGGTATAGGACGTTTTATCGACGAAGAAGATCTTTTCGATGCCAGATAAGGTCATCAGGCTGCCGTATACCGCCTGGAATACGCCGGAAATCACCAGAGTATAGATCACCCATTGAATACGCGATTTAGTGTTCAATAATAATAGTGTAAGAACGAAAAGCGCTGTTAAAGCCAGTCCCTGATAGAGCATCAGCTGAGATATAGCACTATCCGATGTCGTAATATGAAGAGAGCCGGATGAAAGAGAAAGTGTTTGAAGGAGGACCCAGAACTGACAGAGTAATAGTAAAATAATAGCGGGCAGTGATTTATTGAGCGTTCTATTGGGAAGGGCTTTTCCTCTTAAAAAGAGAAGCAGCCATCCGCCCAGTAGTATAAATACCGCTATGGAGAATAGAGATAACGACCATGGCCGGGCACTACCGAGTGGTAATGGCAACCAGGCCAGCAATATCAAATAGCTGAAAAAAATAAAACGGTCAGGCGCTTTACTCACGGACTTTATAACCAATTAAACGCTCAAAAAAAATAAAGCGCCGGTTAAAGCGCTTTATTCGGGCTGGATAACAGTGTTCTAACTTGATTGATCAGCTTGGGCTGCCGTTACCGCCGCCGCCGCCGCCGGAACTATTACCGAAAGGCGATGGTGTAACCGGTACACCTGTCAATCCAGGCGCGATACCTAAGCCCTGTCCCTGCCCTTGTGGGTTACCCTGGGCCGGGCCAGCAGCAGTGGCTTCAGCGTTCTGGGTCGGGTCATCACCACCTTCGATTGCCCGTTGCAGGGCTGCAACTTCAGCGTCAACAGAACTACCACCGGATTCACCCGATGGGCCGTTTGACTCTGCTGCTGCAACGCCTTGGCTCACAGCAGCTGCGATGGTAGCTGCCATTGCTGGTGCGGCCTGGGTGGCAGCTGTCTGTATGGCAGCTGCTTGTTTAGGTGCTGCAGCGGTGGCTGCCTGTGCGATAGAAGCAGCCTGTTCAGGAGCCGCCTGAGCCGCTGCGGCAACGGCTGCGGCTGCTAGTGCAGGAGACTCTGCAGCAATGGCTGCAACGGCTTCTTCAGGAGTCATTCCTTCTGCGATCGCATTTTCAACAATTGCTTCAGGTGAAAGCCCAGCGGCTACGTCTGCTGCAACGTCGGCGTGGGCAGAGTACAACGGGATTAACATCCCTGCCAAAGTTCCAAGAAGTACTCGGCGCATGAGTATCTAGCTCCATTGAGTGAAATTCAAGCTTCAGTATACGTGGCAAATAAAGTGCTTTCTACCGGAAAAAAGGTTTATTAGCAGGATGTTTTTTCTTAGTGGTTTCTCAAATGCAGGGGTTGTTTTTTAAGATTAATATTAATGAATCCTTGGTGTTTGGTATGCTTTTAAATTGAATGATTGTTTATAAAATAATCTCCAGTATTAGAAAAAAGTATGGTTTTTATAGTGGGTGTTTTCTTAACTCATTGAATTAACACGTTTTGTTTATTAAGAATGATCGATCCTGAATAAAATATTGTTCACCCGTATTTGATGGCGGGATAGACTAGCTAAATCGAAGGCGCAAGGAAAACCGGGACGGTTTGCAGGAATTTAAGCTGAAGACGCCGATGGAGATCTGAATGGAAATAAATGCCAGTCCGGTAATTACCGGCCTGTCCACAAGAAAGAAGCGTCTGCTGAGAAACCATGACTCTCTGACAGCGACGCTGCAGTTGATCGTTGATCAGGCCTTGGTATTGGCATCGCTGTTTATATTGCTAATGTTAAGGAGTGGCGAAGTTCAAACTGCCTATCAGGTCCTGGCTGTAGTCACACTGCTGTCGATGTGGTTTATCTACGGTGCGCAGGGCGTTTATCGCCGTGCTAATGGCTATCTGAAAGGCTGTCTGCGTATCTCTGTGGCCTGGCTCTCCGTGATCCTGTTTCTGGCCGTGCTGGGGTTTCTTACTAAAACATCAGCCGTATTTTCAAGGCAGGTGCTGGTTAGCTGGGCAATACTCGCCTGGCTACTGCAACTTTGCGCCTTCTGTTCCATTAGCTACTTTGCCAAGCAGTACCGGGAGCGCTTCTCCCGTAACCTGCCGACATTGGTGGTGGGAACCGGGGCCGTCGCCTGCCATCTTGTGAAGAGTCTCAATCAGAATCGCTGGTTACCCGACCAGGTGGTGGGCTGTGTTGCCGGTGACGAAGAGGAGGTGGATGAAAAACCTTCGGTTTCATTATTAGGGCGGCTGGAGAATATCCGCAACCTGATAGAGAAGCATAAAATACGCCGAATCTACATCGCCTTGCCGATGAGCGAATCAGAACAGATTGAAGGATTGAATATCGACCTGCTGGATATGAATGTCGATGTAATCTGGGTGCCGGATATCTTTGCCCTCAACCTGCTGAATCACTCCGTCAGAGAAGTGGCCGGTGTGCCGCTTATTTCACTCAATGAAAGTCCCTTATCGGTATCGAAATCAGCCTCTTTACTGAAAGACCTGTTGGACAAGAGTCTAGCGACCATCACTCTGCTGCTGATTAGCCCCCTGATGGTCTGGGTGGCCTGGAAGGTAAAAAAATCATCGCCAGGCCCCATTATCTTCCGACAGAAAAGACACGGCTGGGATGGCCGGATCATAGAAGTGTGGAAGTTCCGCAGTATGAAGCTGCATCGGGAGGCTGAGACCTCAGTCACTCAGGCGACCCGGGAAGATCCCAGGGTCACTGACATAGGACGCTTTATTCGCCGTACCTCCATCGACGAGCTGCCGCAGCTGTTTAATGTGCTGCAAGGCACCATGTCGCTGGTGGGCCCCAGGCCCCATGCGGTGGCTCACAACGATTACTACTCCGACAAGATCAACGCCTATCTGGCGAGACACCGTATTAAGCCGGGCATTACCGGGCTGGCCCAGGTAAGCGGTTACCGGGGAGAGACTGAAACCCTCGACAAGATGCAGAAACGGGTCGAATACGACCTGGCCTATATAAACAACTGGTCAGTGGGGCTGGATATCAAGATCCTGATTAAGACACCGCTGTCACTGTTTTCAAAAGAAATCTATTAGAAAAGCGATATTAGGGACGATATGCGTAAAGTATTGCTGGTCTTTGGTACAAGGCCCGAAGCTATTAAGATGGCCCCCCTCGTTCATATACTGAAGCAAGACTGCCGCTTCGAGGCGAAAACCTGTGTGACTGGTCAGCATCGTGAAATGTTGGATCAGGTACTGGAACTGTTCGATATAGAGCCAGAGTATGATCTGAATATCATGCAACCGGGTCAAACGTTGTCTCAGGTTACTGCGAGAATCCTGACCGGTTTGGATGAGGTAATCTCTTCGTACAGGCCGGATATTGTTTTGGTGCACGGTGACACTGCAACTACCTTCGCGGCCTCACTCTCGGCTTATTACCATCAAATCCCGGTTGGTCACGTTGAAGCTGGCTTACGCACTGGGAACATATATTCTCCCTGGCCGGAAGAGGCAAATCGCAAGCTCACCGGATGTCTGAGCCGATTCCATTTTGCCCCCACTAAAGCCTCCAAAAGTAACTTACTTGGAGAGGGATACCCGTCAGATCGCATATATGTAACCGGAAATACGGTTATCGATGCATTACTAATGATCAAATGCAGGTTGGAAGAAGATGATCAGTTAAGCAGGTCATTAATAGAAAGGTTTCCAATGCTTGACGCCAACAAAAAGCTTGTGCTGGTAACAGGACATCGCCGCGAAAGTTTTGGTGGTGGTTTTGAGCGCATCTGTAAAGCACTACAGCTGGTGGCTCGTAAGCACTCCGATTGCCAAGTTGTATATCCGGTACATCTTAATCCACAAGTTCAGGAGCCGGTTAATCGACTTTTGAGCGATGTGGGCAATATCCATCTTATAGAGCCGCAGCAATATCTCCCGTTCGTATACCTGATGACTCGTGCCCACGTGATTCTGACCGATTCCGGTGGTATCCAGGAGGAAGCACCTTCACTAGGTAAGCCTGTATTAGTTATGCGTGATACCACTGAACGTCCTGAAGCAGTCGAAGCGGGGACTGTTAAATTGGTAGGCACTGATATTGATGTAATTGCCTCCAGCTTGGGGAGGTTGCTCACAGACGAAAATCAATATCGAGAGATGAGCATGGCACATAACCCGTACGGCGATGGAATCGCTTGTCGTCGAATAGCAGATGCGCTGGCAGAAAACTTGTAACAGATAGCACGAAAGGAATTAAGCATGTCATTTAAAAAAGTTTCTGTAATTGGTCTCGGGTATATTGGCTTACCTACTGCCGCAGTTATAGCTTCTCGTGGTATTGAAGTTGTGGGAGTGGATGTTAACCAGCACGCGGTTGATACCATTAATGATGGTGATATTCATATCGTAGAACCAGACCTGGATATTATCGTGCGTGGTGTTGTAACTACTGGCAACCTGCGTGCGACAACAATACCAGAGCCTGCTGACGCCTTTATGGTGGCTGTGCCGACACCTTTCAAACACAGTGATAATGGCAGCCATGAACCTAACCTCGATTATATTCAGGCCGCGTCTAATGCAATCGCTCCAGTGCTTGAGAAAGGTAATTTGGTAATTCTTGAGTCCACATCGCCGGTTGGGGCAACTGAAAAGATGGCAGAATGGTTGGCTCAAGCTCGTCCTGACCTGACTTTTCCACAACAAAAAGGTGATGCTGCGGATATTAAGGTGGCCCATTGCCCTGAACGAGTACTACCTGGCTATGTGCTTCAGGAGTTAGTGTCTAATGACCGAGTGATTGGCGGCATGAGCAATGCCTGTAGCGAACGTGCAGCAGAACTATATAAGACGTTCGTGCGTGGTGAGTGCGTGATTACCAATGCGCGTACAGCGGAAATGGCAAAACTTACAGAGAACTCCTTCCGAGATGTAAACATTGCGTTTGCAAACGAACTCTCTGTTATCTGTGACAAGCTGAAAATAAACGTATGGGAGTTGATTAAGCTCTCAAATAGACACCCGCGTGTAAATATCTTAAGCCCCGGGCCTGGTGTAGGTGGACACTGTATAGCTGTAGATCCATGGTTCATTGTAGATAGCTGTCCTGACGAAGCGAAGCTTATTCAACAGGCACGGATAACTAATGATGCTAAGCCATATTATGTGCTTAAAATGATCAAGGAGGCAGCGGACCAGTTTAAAAAACCAGTAATTGCATGCCTAGGATTATCGTTTAAGGCAGATATAGATGATTTACGTGAGAGCCCAGCGTTACAGATTGTCGAAAGCTTAGCTGAAAGTGGAGTTGGAAAAGTTATTGCGGTTGAACCAAATATTCACGAGTTGCCTGAAAGTTTGATTGTTAGAGATATTGAAATATGTAGTTTAGCAGCAGCTCTTGAAAGAGCAAATGTTGTAGCAGTTTTGGTTGATCATAAGTCTTTTAGATTGATAGATAAAGCTATATATGCAAATAAGGTAGTCATCGATAGCCGAGGAATAGTAGGTTAATATATGCTAATTACTTTGGCTGTGATTTTTGTTTTATTACTAGCTTCATATATTTTTTTGATAATGAGGAAGGATGGTTTTTCTTACTCTTATTTTATAGTGCGCTGCAATTCTGGTAATGCTAAGCCTGATTTCTTTAGTTACTTTTACCTTGTTTTTACTGATAAAGGGTTGTTGGCACTTTTGATATATAGAGTGGCTAATCGAATTGGCTCTCGTGTTTTAGGGCGGATTCTGAGCCGCGTTTCCGAATTTTTTACTGGTATCGAGATATACTATAACGCAAAGATAGGAAAGTCAGTGCAAATATGGCATGGGAATGGTGTGGTTATAGGTCAGTCTGCCGTGATTGGTGATAATTGTGTCATATTACAGCAAGTAACGATTGGCGCGGGGTTTGTTGAAATAGGCGATAACTGCAAGTTAGGGGCTGGTTCGAAAATTCTTGGTAACATTATTATTGGTGATAATGTTGCGGTTGCTGCAAATTCTGTGGTGACAATGAATGTTTCTAGTAATTCGGTGGTGGGTGGAATTCCAGCTGAAGTAATTAGAAGTATCGAGTCCACTGAAGAGGTGTGTTTTGGAACCAAAAAGTAAAAGGAAAGTGTGTGTTCGAATATTTGGGCCGCTACCACCTCCGGTTCATGGAGTGTCTCTTTTAGTTGAAGCATTTGTCGGCTACTGTAACGAAAACTCTATAGATGTGCGTGTATGTCGGACAAGCCCTAAGCGTCTACACCTAAAACACCGTAACTCGATCATCGAGTCCTTTGGGTTGCTTTGTCTGATGGTTAGATTGATATTTGAAGCGTTTAGGATTTGTGTGACGCGTAGAAGGGATGTTGTATGTATTTATTTGGCCACGCTGCGTGTGGCCTTAGTAAGGGATCTACTTATCGTATTAGTTTTTAGAGTTTTTAGAAAGCAGGTTTATATTTATTTACATGGAACGGAGCTAAGTTTAAAAAATAGACTATATAGGCGCGTTATTAAGTTCATTATAGGCGACAATGTTATCATTTATGTGTCAGACGGCCTGCAACAAGAGCATGAATGGCTAGATTGTATCGAAGAACGTGTGGTACCGAATGGTGTTAATGAGTTTTGCAATTTTAACTATGTGCGGAAAGAAATGGAGTGTCTGAATCTTTTATTTTTCTCCAATGTTTTTAAGGAAAAAGGCATAGAGGAGTTTATTGATGTTGTTCTGGAGCTGGAGAGGAGGGGGGTAGACTTCAGAGCAAGGATTTGTGGGAGCCTTCTAGGGGGTTATTCCCATGAGTATTTCGAAAAAAGACTAGGGGGTATTCTACGGACCGGAAAGGTTTGTGTCGAAGGGCATACCTCAGGACAGCAGAAATCTGAGGTGTTTGAATGGGCAGATGTGCTTTTGTTCCCTTCATATCGTGAATCTTTTGGGAACGTTATTGTTGAAGGTATGTCAGCAGGAGTTCTTGTAATTTCGAGCCGGACAACATCTTCCCCTTTCATATTAAGTGAAGGAAGTGGTTTTGTTGTAGAAGATTTTGTTAATGAGGCGGTTGAGATATTGGAGTCAATTGAAGATCTAGAAAGGCTCGGGGTTGTTACTAGTGCCTATGAACGATATCAAAAAATGTTCACTGAAAAAAAATATTTCGATAATTTGGGTGCTGTTTTGATGAAAAAGGGTTGAATAGTGCTGCTGAAATATACGTTGTCCTTAGTTCTGGTTGTTTTATCAATATGCTCATTGATTCTTGAATCCACTGGCATGCAATACCCATTTGCAATTGGGATTGTTTTATTAGGTTTCGTCGCGTTTTTTGGAACAAAAATAAATGATATATACTTTATAGATCTAGGATGGATGATATGTTTGGTAGTGTGTTTTTTTTATGTGCTTGAGTCAACTGTGAATGAAAAACCCTTAAAGTACATTGGGTGGCAGGGGTTGATGTTCTTTATTCCTATTTCACAATATATAGCGAGTAATTTGAAGTATAGCTTTACGGAAGCGGCGGTTTCCAGAATAGTGCTTTATTGCTGTTTAATGAAGCTTCCTGTTTTTATTATTTATTATGAAGAAGTTGTATCATCTATTCTAGCTCAAAGTGAGCGGGTTAGGTTTCATGATTTTTTTAGTATTTCGCTTGTTTTTATTATTTTTCCGATTTTGCTTTACTTTAAATCTATTGAAGTTAAGTACAAAGTAGTTTTTTCTGCTTTTTTAGCACTTTTTGTGATTACAGCAGCTCACCGATCCGCTTTCTTGGCGTTGGCTGTTCAGTTTGGATTCTGGCTTTTGTACTCTTCAGATGTAAGTAGGCCGTTTAAGTTTAGAGTTGTGATGGGTTTTTTTAGTATAGCTGTTTTGTATTTGTTATTTACCAGTAGCGGGCAGGTTATGATTGATTTGTTTTCTGCTTCTTTGTCGGGAGGTGATGGAAACACAAATGCAAGATTAGGTTTGTACTATTTGGTGCTGAATGACTGGTTTGAGTTTCCTTTCGGTCATGGGTTAGGTGAAGCATATGCATATGGTGAAAGCACGATGGGCGACAAAGTATATTATGCACTGCATCACAATTCATACTTAACACCACTGTACTATCTTGGAATTTTTCCAGCGATGTTCTTTGTGGCTAGCATGTTTTGGTTGATGGTAAAGCCTATTAAAGGGGCTGTATCTACACTGTATTTCCGTTCTGTGATTACTGGTATGTGTGTTTTTGCCGTATTGAACCTTTGGTTTGAGCATCCGATTTATGCTCTTAGCTTTTGGCTGGTTTTTGGTTTGCTAAAAGCAAGTATGAAAAGTGACTTGGTAAATATTAAATGAAATTGTCGATAGTTATTCCTACAATTAATATTGGTTTTGATTTTAATGATGTATTAGGTGAGGAAGATTTTCTTAATAAAAACATTGAGGTTGTTATCGTTAAGCAGGATGTTAGAGCTGAGCGGCCTATATCTATCAGTGAAAGAAGGCGTGGTAGAATTATCGTTAAAGAAATAGTAGTAAATAAAAAGGGATTGTCTCGAGCTAGAAACTTGGGTGTGGAGCACTCGGAAGGCAGTGTTATAGTTTTTTTGGATGATGATGTTAAGCCTGCTTTAGGATACTTCGATAGCCTGGCTCAGCATTATATAGAAAGTGATGCGGATATTACGTTTGGGGTCATTAAATATGTTGACTTTGAAAGCTATAATTTTTGTGGTGAAAAGATTAAGTATCAGTTTGGAAAAGTTATCTCCGTATCAATGGCTACCGGTGCGGGCTCCACAATATCCGTAAAAAGGAGTAGCTGGGATAAGCATAATCTTGCGTTTATAGAGGGAATTGGTGCGGGGACTAGTGTTATATGCGGTGAGGACTCCGTCTTCTGTTTACAGGCTTTTCAGAGTGATTTGAGAATATATAGTACTAAATCCACTGTTATTTATCATCCTGTTAGTGGAAGCACCATGCATGTCAGGAACGAAAATTATTACGTATCGTTGTGGTTTATATATAAAGAATACTACGGTGTAAGAGGTTATTTTTTGGGGGCTAGGTTTGCAATGAAGCTTCTTATTAAGGAGCTAAGTGTGACTGAGTTTTTTAGGTTCTTAATGTCATATTATGCGAAGCCTGTTTGAAAGATGGGTATAAATAAAAATTATATATTTCAGGGAGGTGCTTTAGCGCTGCCCTTTGTTTTTTCACCTTTTATTTTTAAGTTCTATGGCGGAGCTGTATTTGGGAAATACTCTCTTGTTATGTCATGGGCAACGATGCTTTCATATCTACTTACGATGAGAAGTGAAGTTATCATTGGTAAATTAAACCTGGTTGAGGATGTGCGTGAAAAATTTTCCGTATGCTTGACGATTCTGTTGTATACAAGTTTGATTGGTTCTGTGCTGGTAGTGTTTTTTTATGAGACTATCGATTTGTTGGTCGCAGTATTATTGCTCTCTGTCTGCTTAGGATTGTTTAATATTGTTAATTATTATCTTATCGTTAAGGATGAATTCGCGTTTTCTAAGATTCAATTTTTAAAGAATTTTGTCCTCTACTGTATGTTCGGGATGGTGTTTTTTATTGATTCCTCTGTTGAGGGTATGTTGTTTTCTGCAATGATTGCATTTGTTCTATGTGCAGTGCTCGGGGGAGAAAGGTATGGTGTTTTCCGAGAATATTTGGTCTTGTCAAATGTTGCTAAGGTTAATGATGCCTTGAGGATTGGTTTTCCCTATGTTTTAACTTCACTTTCTGCAGGGGCTCGTGAATTAGTTATTGTTACATTTATAAACTTTCAATTTGGGGCGTATGCAGCTGGATTGTATTATATTTGTATGATGTATTTGGTGAAGGCATTTGTTGCATATAGTACGATACAGGCTAATAATATTAAATACTCTCTAAATAGAGGCGTTATTGGAAGTGTTAGCGGTGTTTTTTTAGGGGTTGTAATAAAAGGGGTGGCAATATTATTTATTGTTTGCTTTATGGTTTTTTTGACTTATCGTGTATTAGATTTTGAGCCTGTTGATCTCGAATTATTGTTGGCTATTTTGCCTTGTACTTTAGTTTATGTAGTGCTGATGCCGGTCACCGTTGTTTATGAGACGCATGATTTAGGAAGGCTAAACCTTGTTTTCAATATGATGGCATTGTTTGGAGCTGTTTTAAGCTGCTTCTTCGTTTATATGCTGTCGCTTTCGTTGAGCTTTTTTTTGTTGATAGGATCTCTCGTCTGGCTTTCTGTAATATTTATTCAGGCATTAGTGGGAGTGAGATGTATTGCATATGGAGAGGCGTAATAAATGAGTAAGTTTTCATATAAGTGGAATATGAAGTCTTTAGATTATGTTAAAGATTTTCTTAGGTATGCTTATTATATGTTTTTTAATGGTAGGCATAAGTTTAATATGAGGAGGTATAGAGACTGTAAGGTTAGTAAGCCAGCTCCGTTGATGAAAAAGGAGCTTAAAGAATTGAGGGCGTACTGGGGCTGTGTTCCAATGCAGTATTATACACATGACTTTTATAGAAGTGATTGTGAATTAGGGTTGGAGGAAATGAAGGCGTATATACCAGGGTATTATTTCTACAATATTTTGTATCCTAGGTATGATGATACTAAAACGGCTAAAGGTGCATTGGAGAATAAAATTCTATCTTATTATGTATTCAAAGGTATGAGTCTTCCAGTGCCTAAGATGGTGGCGTTCAAGAAGGGAGGAAAGTTGTTGACTCCAGAAGGCACGGTGATTGATGAAGTTCAATTTAATGATATTTTATCCTCGGTAGAATCTAGAAAACTATTTATAAAACCTGTTGATGGTAAAGGTGGTGTGGGTATTAATATTGCTATTAAGAAGGGTGGTGAATTCTTTATTTGTGATGTGCTTGTTGGCTTGAAATATATTCTGGGTTTATCCGGTGATTTTGTAATAGAAGAGCAAGTAGAGCAAATTTCATTTCTTAATGATGTGTATCCTCATAGTGTAAATACGCTGAGAGCGGTCACAAAAAGAAACTTTACAGGAAATGCTGAGTTAATAGCGGTCACGCTTCGAATGGGTACCGCCGGGAGGCAGGTTGATAACAGTCACTTAGGAGGGCTATTGATAGGTATTGATTTATTGACCGGAAAGGCAATGAGGCCCTATGCTGGCTATGAGTATGGATCAGACAAAATATTTAACCACCCAGATACTAAGTTCGATTTTGGTAATATGAAAATTGAAGGCTGGGACCATATTAAGGGAGAGATTGTTTCATTTGCGAATAAAATGGTTCTTCAAAACTTGATTGGTTGGGATATTGCGTTAACAGATGATGGACCATTGGTGATTGAAGCAAATACAATGTTTGGTATTGATCACTCTCAGTCAGGTGTTGGTGGTATGAGAGATTTATTTGACGATGATTTAAACATTCATTAATGTGCGGTCTGAGGCGCTTTTATGAAACAGAGTGTTAAGAGGTTTTTTCAGAAGACGCCAGTTTTCTTGGGTAAACATTTATCAGCCTTGCCCTTCGAATATAGATTAGGTCAAAGTTATGTTGTATACAAAGAAAAATCTAAACTTGTGGTGCGTCCAGAAGAGATTTTCTATCAAGTAAAGAACTTGGTTTCTATATGTGAAAAAAGGGTTCCTTTTTACAAGAAGTTTTACAAAGAACATGATTTTTCTAGTTTGGAGCTAAACTCGTTTGACGACCTATCATCGATACCGATTATCAAAAAGAAAGACTTGCAAAAGGTAAAGTTTGAAGATCGGATAGTATCCTTGAAAGGGGGAGTGGTTACAAACACAGGTGGTACTTCAGGCCAGCCATTGAAGTTGCTTTTGGACGGGCAAGCATATTCACGAGAGTGGTCGCATATGCATGCTATATGGGAACAGCTAGGATATAAAACAAAATGCATGAAGCTAACCTTTCGCGGTATGAATTTAGGTGAAGCTCCTGTTGTATATAATTTTATTCATAATGAATTTCAGGTAAATGCATATTGTGATTTTGAGCTTTTGGTTGATGCTTTATATAAAGTATTGTCTAAGTACAAAATTGAATATCTTCATGGCTACCCTAGTGGTATTTATGAGTTTCTAAAGCATTCGGCTGAGTTGTATCCCGAATTAATTGATAAGATTCGATTAAATGTGAAAGGGGTTTTCTTAGGGTCCGAGTATCCTGCACCTGTATATAGAGATTACATCGAGTCAATACTATGTATTCCGACATTGTCTTGGTATGGTCATTCTGAAATGGCCATTCTTGCACGAGAATATAAAGAGCCTTTTGTTTATTTTCCCTTTCAGTCTTATGGCTTCTCAGAGTCGGTTAGTATTGAGGGGCGGAATCATTTAGTTGGTACTACCGTTCATAATCAGTTGGGACCCCTGATAAGATATGATACCGGCGATTTAATTGATTCTGTAAGTTATAAAAATGGTCTGCTCGAATCTTTTAAGATATCAGAGGGTCGTACAGGTGAGTTTGTTTCAGACTTGAATGGTCGGAATATTTCATTAACTGCGCTTGTTTTTGGGCGGCATCATAGAATATTCGAATATGCAGAATTTGTACAGGTTAAGCAAGCTGAGGCTGGTAGGTTAACAGTATATGTTACATCGCAATCTTCTGACTTAAACTGCGAGTTGCTTTTTGATACATCGGGGCTAAATATGGATGTTGATTTTAAGCTGATCAGTAGTCCCATTAAAACGCAGGGTGGAAAAGTTTCCCTTATTGTTAAGGAATAAATTCGAATGAAACAGGTATGCCAAACTCTTAGAACTGGTGTTGTAGAAGTGAACGATGTTCCAGTGCCAACCTTAACTGACAAGTTTGTGCTGGTTAAAAACACAGCATCTGTAATCAGCGCAGGTACCGAAAAAACCAAGATTGATATGGGCAAAAAGAACCTTTTGCAAAAAGCAAAAGCTCGCCCAGATCTTGTTAAGCAGGTAATTAAAAAAGTAAAGGCCGAAGGCCTGCAGAAGACGCTGCAAACGGTGAACTCTCGTCTAGATTCACCTTCTCCCCTTGGTTACAGCTGCGCAGGTGAAGTTGTAGCGGCAGGTGGGTTGGTAGAGGGGATTCGTCCCGGAGATCGAGTAGCCTGTGGCGGCGCAGACTATGCCAACCATGCAGAGTTTGTTGCGATACCAAAGAACCTTGTCGTTAAAATACCTCAAAATGTTTCTGATGAAGAAGCTGCATTTACCACTGTAGGTTCGATTGCGTTACAGGGTGTTCGATTGGCTGATCCTAAGCTTGGCGAAACCTTTTTGGTTCTGGGCTTGGGGCTTCTAGGTCAAATAGCTGTTCAGCTGCTAACAGCAAATGGCTGTAAGGTAATTGCGACTGATCTCGATGCTGATCTGGTCAAGCGCGCGGAAGGTTTCGGTGCGATCGGTGCGTACCCAGGATCTGACCTTGGTGGTCTGTGCAAGGAACTTACCGCTGGACATGGTGTTGATGGGGTGCTGGTTTGCGCAGGTAGCTCCAGTAATCAGCCGATCGAGCTATGTGGCCAGGTAACACGTGAAAAAGGCCGTGTAGTTGTAGTGGGCGCTGTCCGCATGGATATTCCTCGTGAAGATTACTTCAAAAAAGAGATAAGCGTCGTCATTTCCCGTTCATACGGGCCAGGGCGATACGATCCGTTTTATGAAGAAAACGGAAATGACTATCCGCTTAGTTATGTTCGTTTTACTGAACAGCGCAATATGCAGGCATTTCTTGAGCTTATCTCTCAAGGAAAAATGGATGTTAAATCTCTTATTACTCATCGCTTTGAGGTTGACCAGGCCGAAGAGGCGTATCAATTGATCGAGGGAAATAAGACTGAGCCGTATCTCGGTATTTTGATGCAGTATCAGGCTGATCTTTCCGAGGTTGAGAGCGGCGGTCGTATCAGTGTAAGTAAAAAACCAGTTTCCACAGATAGGATTGGTGTTTCGTTTTTTGGTGCAGGTAATTACGCTACTGCAAGCCTGCTTCCTCCATTGAAGGCGGATACTGATATAGAGTTTCGTGGTTTGGTTACTGCGAGTGGTAGGACTGCTCAAGGTGTTGCCAGTCAATTTGGTTTCTCGTTCTGTGCAGCGAATTACGATGAGCTATTGGATAAAGATTCCGACGCGATCATGATTGTGACTCGTCATGACACGCACGCCGAGTCAGTTTCAAAGGCGCTTGCTGCAAACAAGCATGTATATGTTGAGAAACCGTTGGCTTTGACGATTGATGAGCTATCGGATGTTCACACAGCTTATCAAAGTTCAAAAGGTACGGTGATGGTTGGGTTTAACCGTCGATTTGCGCCGTCAACACTTGAAGTCGTTGAGCACTTCAAGCACGTCAAATCCCCACTAGTCGTGAATGTTCGTGTGAACGCTGGTCAGATACCAGGTGATCATTGGATTCAGGATACTGAAGTGGGCGGTGGACGTATGATCGGCGAAGGATGTCACTTTGTAGACTTGGCTTCTGCACTTACGGGTTCTAATCCTGTCACTGTTTCGGCTATTGCGAGTGCTAAGGCCGACAAATCTGCTCTGTTGAATGACAACCTTTCACTCTCTCTCCAATTCGAAAATGGCAGCATCGCAAACATTATCTATTGCGCAGACGGCTCTAAAGCTATGGCCAAAGAGTATATCGAAGTGTTTGGCGGAGGTAAGAGTGCGGTCATTAAAGACTTTAAAGAGGCAGAGCTGTTTAGTGGTGACACAAAGGTTGTGCAAAAAAAGCTGTCAGCACAAGATAAGGGGCAGAAGATCATGCTCAAGGACTGGTTGACGGCGATGAAAGCAGGACAGCAGTCTGTGCCTTACGAGTGCCTCATGGCTACCAGTATGGCAACGATCATGGCTGTTGAGTCTATTGCGACCGGCGCACCGATGAAAGTGGATTTGTCAGTTCTTGATAAGGACTAAAGACTCAATGTTTGAAGCCAATAGTGCTGAAATTCTGGAGAATGCCCGTAGAGATAATTTTGCGGGCTTTGATCCTTTCGATGGTCTTAATAGCAAACTATTCAAACTAGCCCCTTCATTGAAGAAGGGAATTTTTGGGCTTGCTTGGATTCAGCTGCATAAACGCTCAACACTTAATCTACGGCCGCTTTTGGGTGTCCAAAAAGCACGTAATCCAAAGGGCGTTGGGCTATTTATTCTGGGGCTGCTGGAGGATTATCAACGGACAGGTGACGCAGCCTTCTTGAAAGAAGCAACAAGGCTTGGGGATTGGTTACTAGAGCAGAAAAGCGACCAGTCTGTGTGGAAGCATGCCTGTTGGGGTTATCATTTCGATTGGAATGCACGTGCATTTTTTGTTCCTAAGGGTAAGCCCAATATCATTACAACGATTTATGTGGCTCAGGCATTGTACGCTCTAGGGCTTGAGACGGGTGGGCAGTCCTATACTAATGCTGCATTGGATGCGGCTTATTTTATCGTTGATTCACTGTATACCGAAGCTGATGGGCGGAGATTTTTCGCCTATATTCCCGGTGAAGATGCGTTTGTGCATAATGCCAGCCTATGGGGGGCTGCCTGGGTTGCTTTTGTTGGTGATAAAAAATCTGATGATCAATTTAAGGAGCTGGCTCTTAAGGTCGCCCGTCAGTCTGTAGAAGAACAAGCTGAGGACGGATCCTGGGTTTATGGTGCCCGACATCATCATCAGTTCATCGATGGTTTCCATACCGGGTATAATTTAGAAGCACTGCACATTATCCGTAAAGCACAGGGCACTTCAGAATTTGATGATGCTATCGAGCGTGGCTTATCGTACTACAAAGACAAGTTGATCGAAGATGATGGCACCGCCAAGTACTATGATAGCAATCCTTATCCGCTGGATATGCACTCGGTAACTCAAGTTGTTATCACTTTGCTTAAGGTAAGTGGAAGTCTTGAGGACCGAGAGTTGGCGCGTAAGGTTATTGAAAAATCTATCGAGACACTTTATATGCCGGCTAAAAAGAGATTTATGTACCAGAAGCACAAGGGGGTTTCCAACAAGGTTGATTATATGCGCTGGACTCAGGCCTGGGTGTATTACTCTTTTTCATATTTCAATCGGACTGTAGCGGAACAAAATGAAACGAATTGAATTGCTTGGCTCTCCTATGGATATGGGGAGTATGGAAGAGACTGTGCAACTTATTAAAGAACGCCTGATAAAGGGTGTCTTTACGCAGCATGTGGTGGTAAACGTTGCAAAAGTAGTTAATATGCGTAAAGACACTGAGCTGGCGCTGTCTGTAACAGAGTGTGACATCATTAATATCGATGGTATGGGGGTTGTTTGGGGGGCTCGGTTCCTTGGGCATGATGTTACAGAGCGCGTAGCGGGTGTTGACCTCTTTCATCAGCTAAACGCGATGGCAGAAAAGGATGAATTTCCAGTCTTTTACTTAGGTGCGAAGGAGGAGATCGTTTCGAAAACAGCCACTGTAATGAAAGAAGCGCACCCGAACTTGCAGGTTGCAGGTTTCCATCATGGGTACTTCTGGGATGATGAAGAGTCAGTTGTCGAAGAGATTCGAAAATCTGGTGCTAAGTTACTTTTTGTTGCCATTACGTCCCCTAAGAAAGAAAAATTTATAAACAAATGGAAAGGTCAGCTCGGTGTTGATTTTGTAATGGGAGTTGGCGGCACATTCGACGTCGTAGCCGGAAAGGTCAAACGTGCCCCTATGTGGATGCAACGATGTGGTCTTGAATGGTTCTACCGGGTACTGCAAGAGCCAAGACGGATGTGGAAACGGTACTTTGTTACAAACTCTCAATTTGCCTGGTTATTGGTAAAGACTAGGTTAGGTCTTGGAGCTTAGCCTGGGTGGAGGCTGTAGTCGAATAAGGAGACCCATCGGCGAATATCATTTTCATCGAATATGACTCTACACATGTTCATTGTGGAATAGGACGTTCCAGTTACAAATTAAAGGATCTGAAATGAATAATTTTGATATTATCCACCATGGCGCTGTAGAAGGTGTTACCGGCTCCTGCCACCAATTTTTCTTCCAGTCTGATTCTAGTGTGTTAGTTGATTGTGGCCTGTTTCAGGGCAGGGAAGCAGAGCTTTTCCCTGAGGGTGATTTTAGCATCAATTTTCCGCTATCGACGGTCAAAGCGCTGTTTGTCACACACTGTCATATCGACCATGTCGGGCGTATTCCCTGGCTGATAGCCGCTGGCTTTAAAGGTCCGATCTACGCCACCGAGGCGACGGCTCAGTTATTGCCGCTGGTGCTGGAAGATGCCCTGCGTATCGGGGTAACGAAGGATGCGGTACTGATCGATCGGATCTTAGGAATGATACAGCAGATGATCATCGCGGTTCCTTATGGCCAGTGGATTACTCCATTTGACGACAGTGAACTTCAGGTGCGCTTTTCGATCGCCGGTCATATCCTGGGCTCTGCCTATATCGAGTTCGAGTCTGAAGGCCGCCGGGTGGTCTTTTCCGGGGATCTGGGGTCTAGTGATACTCCGTTGTTGCCCGATCCGACGCCGTTGGAAAAGGCTGATGTGTTGGTGCTTGAAAGTACCTATGGAGATCGCCTGCATGAGGATCGGCAAGCGCGCAGGCAGAGACTGGAATCTGTGTTGCACAAGGCTCTGCGCGATGACGGTACGGTGCTGATACCGGCTTTCAGTATCGGCAGAACCCAGGAACTGCTGTATGAGATTGAGGAGATTCTTCACGAAACCCGTTCTGACAAGATCAAAAATCTGGATGTGGTACTGGATTCGCCCCTTGCCGCGCGTTTTACCCGGCAGTATCGGGATCTTTTTCATCTCTGGGATCAGGAAGCATGCCAGCGACGCGGGGAGGGACGTCATCCACTCGCCTTTGATAATCTGATTACCGTTGATGAGCATCGCGATCATCAGAGGTTGGTTAAGTACCTCGCACATAGCGGCAAGCCCGCTATTGTTATCGCTGCCAGTGGTATGTGTGCCGGAGGACGTATCGTCAATTATCTTAAAGCGCTGTTGCCACAGCCAGAAACAGACCTTCTCTTTGTAGGCTATCAGGCAGAAGGCACCCCGGGGCGGGATATCCTGCGTTACGGGCCAGGCAATGGCTATGTTATCTTGGAAGGGCAGAAAGTTGCTATCAATGCCTCGATTTATACTCTCAGTGGTTATTCTGCCCATGCCGACCAGAAGGAACTGGTTGATTTTGTCTCTGGGGCTAAAGTGACGCCTCAGGAGATCCGTTTAGTCCATGGTGATAAAACAGCTAAGCGTCTCCTGAAGGAAGTATTAGGCAATAAGTTATCAAGCGATAAATCAATAACTATTGCGTAGTTAGTATTCAATAACAATATATTAATCCGTCATCCTGCCTGGATGTAGTACGGGATAAGTTCTTGCCGGATCATCGGTTTATTGAACGAATATCAGTATATTTTCGTGCTGCCAGTTGCAAGGACTGATGATAAAATCTGCACGCAAAACTTTTATAATTTTTTGAAGTTGGACTAGCTGTACCGTTCGCTTTTAAACAGGGTGATAATATGGACGTTAAAGATCTGCGCTTTGCAGTGCTTGGCATTTGCAGCCTCTACGGGACGACCGTTCAGGCTATAGAACCGGCATCTGTATCGGATGGCCCGGTTGCCGTTATCCCTCAGCTCAGTGTACAGCTGGCCCATGATGACAATATTTTCTCTGAAGAGAGTAACGAAACGTCGTCAGCGAAAGTCATCGTTACCCCATCGGTTGAATTACGGGCAGAGCGTGCTAACGATGCCTATCGTGTGTGATATGCGCTGGAAAATGGCTCCTTTACGGATGGCCATGACGACGATTACACCGACCATGAACTGCAGGGGCAGGCGATTATCGAGCTGAACGGTCGTAACCGTTTTGATCTGCAAGCCGGGTATATCAAGGAACATGAAGACCGTGGTACCGGTGTTGATGACCAGAGTGGTGGCGGTGTATCTACACCGATCGAGTATAGTGAATTCAATTTGCAAGGGCTTTATACCTATGGTGCCAGCGGTGCTAAGGGTAACCTGGAGCTGAATGCAGCTTACTATGACCGCGAGTATGATAATTTCCGGACATTAACAGAGGCGCGTGACCGGGAAACCATTCGTCTTGGCGCGACTTTTCTCTATCGTCTCGCTCCCAAATCTCAGGCGCTGTTTGAACTGCGCCACGAAGATATCGATTACCAGTCTGCGACTAGTACACAGGACAGTACCGAACAGAAATACCTGGTGGGCTTGCGTTGGGATGCTACGGCCAAAACCAGCGGTAGCGCCAAGATTGGTGCAGCCCGTAAGGATTTCGATAGTCCGGCAACAGAAGACTTCTCCGGTGCTAGCTGGGAAGTTAGCGTACGCTGGGCTCCTCAGACCTATTCCAGCTTTGACCTGACGACGACTCAGGAAACTGAAGAATCCAGTGGTACCGGTGACTATATCGATACCGAAAGTCTGACCCTGGCATGGAACCATGAGTGGAGTGGTCGGGTTAGTTCTGTTGCTTCGATCAGTCGGATCGAAGAGGATTATGTGGGCGCTACCCGTGAAGATGAGACCAACAGCCTCTCTCTGGCGTTGTCTTATGAAATGCGGCGCTGGCTCGATATTAACTTTGCCTACACCTACGGTGAACGGGACTCCAATGAAGTGGGGAATGATTACGAGCGTAATCAGTGGATGATCACACTGCTGGGCTCACTCTGAGTTAGCTTTTCTTTGTTCAGGGAAAGGATGGTCTGAAATATGCGGTATAAGCTAAAAACCTCTTTACGTGCCTGGTGGATGTGCCTGTTGTTGATGTTTACCTCAGGTGTTAGTGCACAGGAGGGCGGTTTGTCAGACTATCCTCTCGGGTCCGGCGATTTGCTGAGTATCAAGGTCTTTGGCGAGGAAGACCTCAGCCTTGAAGTTCGGCTCAGCGATGCTGGCACTATCTCATACCCTTTTCTGGGCGAGCTGCGGGTCACCGGGTTATCGACAGGTCAACTCAGCTTGCTGATTCGTGATCAGCTTGCCGATGGCTATCTGGTTCGGCCGAACGTTAATGTTACGGTGCTGGAATACCGTCAGTTTTTTATTAACGGTGAAGTTGAAAAGCCAGGTGGCTATCCGTTTCAGCCGGGGCTTAGCCTGCAGAAAGCTGTTGCATTGGCAGGCGGTTTCACTGAGCGGGCTTCGAAGTCTAAAGTCTACGTTATTCATGACGGTGACGAAGGACGCCCGCCATTACGTTTGCGTCTGACAGACTCGATTCGGCCTGGCGATATTATTACGATCGAAGAAAGTTTTTTCTAACCGGAACCGGTTTTAATCTTTGTTTTCAGCCCTTATGGCTGTGTGCCTTGTCCGCAGCCAATCTCTTTTCGGTGGTAAGTGATGGATTCACAGCAGAAAAATACATTGGATCGTTTGCTGAAAGACGATGTAATCGACCTGCGTCAGTATTGGCGTACTATCTCGCGGCGTAAGTGGAGTATTCTTGGTTTTGCTTTAGTGGTGACACTGCTGGCTGCGATGGTGGTGTTCTCGATGGAGCCGGTTTATCGCGCCACGGCTACACTGCTGATCGAATCCAAACAGGCCAAGGTTGTGTCTATCGAAGAGGTGTATGGCCTTGATGGTGGGAATAATGAGTATTATCTGACTCAGTTTGAGATTCTGAAATCCCGTAAGCTGTCCGAAAAGGTGATTCAACGCTATAGCCTACTTGACCATCCGGAATTTAATCGCGAGCCGACATTTGATTTTAACTGGCGGAAAATTGCTGGTGACTATATTCCGGAACTGAAGCCGGGCGAGCCGACTGTTGAGGGCCGGTATCAGGCGTTGGTAAACGCTTTTAGCAGTCGGGTCACGGTATCCCCTGTGCGCAAAACGCAGCTGGTAAAGATTACCTTTGAGGCTTATTCGCCTGAATTTGCGGCTAAGATGGCGAATGCACTGGGCGAAGCCTATATCGAGAATAACCTGGAAGCCAAACTTGAACTCACGGTAAAAGCCTCTTCCTGGTTGAATGAGCGGTTAGGCGGTTTGAAAGATAAACTGCGTGAGTCTGAAGCGCGTCTTCAGGCGTTTCGCGATAGTGAGCAGATCGTTGGCGACAACGGAGGTCTGGACATTGTTGGTAACGAGTTGGATCTGCTGGCAGATAAGTTGGTGGATGCTCGTCGTGATCGTCTGGAGCTGGAAAATGTATATCGCCAGGTGCAGCGAGCGGGTGGTAAGGCAGATCCATCCGCCTATGAGCGCATTCCGGCTGTGTTGCAGCATCCGCTGGTGCAGAGTTACAAGTCCTCCCTTTCTGAAGCCGAGCGAAAGGTTTCTGAACTGGCTAAGCGCTATGGCCCCAAGCATCCTAAGATGGTTGCGGCCCAGTCGGACGTGGCCAGCGCTAAGCAGGCGCTGTACAGGCAGATCAATAGTGTTATCAGTGGTATTAAAAACCAGTATCAGGTCTCCCGGGACAGCGAAGTCGCGTTGGAGCGCTCATTGGGTAACACCAAGGGTGAGCTGCAGGAGCTAGGCCGTAAGGAATATCGCCTTAAAGAGTTGCAGCAGGAAGTGGACGTCAACCGCCAGCTTTACGATACCTTCTTTACCCGTCTGAATGAGACGGCTGCAACGGGCGATCTGGAATCTGCCAATGCCCGGATCTCTGACCCGGCAGTAGCGCCACTAGGACCAGCTAAGCCGAAGAAGAAGCTCATCATCGCGCTTAGCTTTGTGGTGAGTACCCTGTTTGGTGTGATGATGGCGTTTCTGCTGGAGGCGCTGAATAACACAGTACGCAGTTCCGGTGATATTGAAACCAAGCTGGGTATGCCGGTACTAGGGCTGCTGCCTCTGTTGAAGAGCTCACGTAAAAATCGCCATCCAAGCTATAACCAGTACCTTGATGATAGTCAGTCAGGCTTTTCAGAATCGGTACGCACTATCCGTACCGGCCTGATGCTATCTTCACTGGATAATCCCCATAAGGTGGTTGCGGTGACCTCTACCGTACCTGGCGAAGGTAAAACGTCCTCTGCATTGAGTCTGGCATTCTCGCTGGGGCAGATGGAAAAAGTGCTGCTGATTGATGCGGATATGCGGCGACCCTCTATTGCCAGGCAGTTTGACTGTGCCGGACGTCAGGGGCTGTCTGAACTGGTCGCAGGCACCTGTACTGAGTCTGAGGCGGTGTTCCATAGTGAAGCGCATGGTATTGACCTGCTGCCAGCGGGACAGATACCGCCCAATCCCCTTGAGCTTCTCTCCTCCAAGCGCTTTGCTGCTGTGCTGGCGGAGCTGGAAAAACACTATGATCGTATTGTGATCGATACTGCGCCTTGCCAGGCAGTCAGTGATGCGTTGGTTCTGGCGCCGCTGGTCGGTGCGGTTGTTTACGTTGTTAAATCTGACGCGACACCTACACCTCAGGTGCAGTCGGGTATTAAGCGCCTGCGAGAGGTGAATGCGCCATTGGTGGGCGTAATACTTAACCAGGTAAATCTGAAGAAGGCATCGAAGTACTATGGAGAAGGGTATTCCGGTTACTACGATGTGTATGGCTACAGTAACGGCTGATGTTTGATCTTCACTCACATATCCTGCCCGGCATCGACGATGGTGCAGAGACGATGGAGCAGTCTCTGCACCTGGTACAGATTGCCGTGGATGATGGTATCCGTCATATCACGGTCACGCCACATATCCATCCCGGTCGTTTCGAGAATAGCGTGAAAACGATCAAGCCGGTCTTTGAGGCTTTCGCGGCTGAGATAGTTCGGGCCGGGTTGCCGTTGTCTCTGGCCATGGGGGCGGAGGTTCGGCTCTCACCTGAAATCCTGGCGATGACCGCCAGCGATTCGTTACCCTTTATCGGTAGTTGGCAGGGCAAGAGGGTGTTATTGCTGGAGCTGCCTCATAGCCATATACCTCCCGGTAGCGACAAGTTGGTGGCCTGGCTCAAGGCGCGCAATATACTCCCTATGATCGCTCATCCCGAGCGTAACAAGGACATCATCAGGGATTTGGATAAGATCAATCCCTTTGTCGAAGCCGGTTGTTTGTTCCAGCTGACAGCGATGTCCGTGGCTGGAGGCTTTGGTGAGGAGGCGCGACTGCGAAGTGAGCAGTTACTGGAGCGGGGCTGGGCCACGGTGATCGCCAGCGATGCCCATAATGAGCGACACCGGCCCCCCAGATTGTCTGCCGGAGTGGAAGCAGCAGCTGAAATTGTCGGTGAGCAGCAAGCCCTCAGGCTGGTTCAGGAAAATCCGGCCCGGCTCGTTCATGACTGAAGCGGCAATACGGCGATCCAATCCAGCACTACCCAAACTGCTGGCCGGTGCTGTTATTGTGCTCTGCCTGGTTTTAGTGTGGCAGCTGTTCAGGGTGATGATGGCAGACTTGATCGCTTATCGGGCCGAGTACGCAATAGAGCAGTGGCAACAGCAGAAGATTTCTCCTCCTGAAGCAGAACTGGATCAGTCCCTGGCCGATATCGATAGCGCTATCAGTTGGCAGCCGGAGAATCCGGAGTTGCTCGATGTAAAGTCTCAGCTGATGCTCTATCGGGCCTATGGCAGTTTTGCAGATTCTGAGCGCTTTAAAGCCTCTGTTTTTTCTGTCTTGGAATTGAGCCGCCTGTCGGTTCAACAAAGGCCACGCTGGCCCTATAGCTGGGCAAACCTGGCGTTAGCGAAAGCTTACCTGAATCAGAATGATCCTGAATACGCTGCGGCAATGGCAAACGCAGCCCGCTTCGGTCCCTGGGAACCATCGGTGCAGTCTACCTTGACCGAAGCCGGGATGGTGCAGTGGGGTGGATTGGATAAGTCCCTGCGTAAGACTGTGGTCGACAATATCTACCGTGGTTTGTTACGCAATTCTGTAGCGATAAAGGCTGTTGTTGATCGCCATCGCAAACGCTTTCTGGTATGTGCTTATCTTCCGGTGGATAAACAAACCGAAAAATTCTGCTTAAGATCATAACGGGGTCAATTGGCTTTAATATCGCCATCAATTACCCCATCGTACTGATATACAGCCCATTCACTGCGTGATAAATATTTATCCAGTTAATTCATTATCTTACGTATTCGGGTGCTTTGCAGGACATATTGAGTTGCTCTGGATTATTATTACAGGTGTAACAAAGTGTCATCTTGTACTTATAGTATTTGTGTCTGCGTTGTGAAGCGTTCTTAAGTATTTGCCAGAGAAACTATTGTGAAAGTCACTGTTTTTGGTATCGGTTATGTAGGCCTTGTTCAGGCTGCGGTGTTTGCTGAATTGGGTCACGATGTCTGCTGTGTCGATGTCGATGAGGCTAAGATTGAGAACCTGAAGCAGGGGATCATTCCGATCTATGAGCCGGGCCTGACGCCGTTGGTTGAGAAGAACTACGAAGCGGGTCGCCTGACCTTTACCACTGATGCAAAAACCGGCGTTGAGCACGGTCAGGTGCAGTTTATCGCCGTCGGTACACCGCCGGATGAAGATGGATCGGCTGACCTGAAGTATGTGCTGGCGGTGGCTAACACCATTGCTACCTATATGCCGGAACATCGCATAATCGTCGATAAGTCGACAGTGCCGGTGGGAACCGGGGATAAGGTGAAGGCGGAAATCAGCAAAGTGCTGGCTGAGCGCGGTTCAGGCCTGAAATTCGATGTGGTCTCAAATCCCGAATTTCTGAAAGAAGGTTCTGCAATTGATGACTGCATGAAGCCGGATCGCATTGTTATTGGTACTGACAGCGAAGCGGTGGAAGAGGTGATGAAAGAGTTGTATGACCCCTTCAGCCGCAGCCGTAACCGCATGATCGTAATGGATGTGCGCTCTGCCGAGCTGACCAAATATGCCGCCAACTGCATGCTCGCCACAAAGATCTCCTTTATCAATGAGATCGCTAATCTGGCGGAGATCCTGGGTGCCGACATTGAGAAGGTACGTCAGGGGATCGGTTCTGACTCCCGTATCGGTTACAGCTTTATTCATCCGGGTTGTGGTTATGGCGGCTCCTGTTTCCCTAAGGATGTACAGGCACTGGTGCGCACGGCTCAGGGCGTTGACTACCAGCCGCGTTTGCTGGAAGCAGTTGAAGCGGTCAACTACAGCCAGAAAACCAAGTTGTTTAATAACCTGTCGCAGCACTTTGCAGGCGACCTGGCGGGTAAGACCATCGCTGTCTGGGGCCTGTCCTTTAAACCGAACACCGATGATATGCGTGAAGCAACCAGCCGTGTGCTGATGGAAGCGCTGTGGGAAGCCGGTGCTAATGTGCAGGCCTATGACCCTGAAGCGATGCAGGAGTGTCAGCGTATCTACGGTCACCGCGATGACCTGATGCTGGCCGGCACCAAGGAAGCGGCGCTTAAAGGTGCTGATGCCCTGATGATCTGCACCGAGTGGAAAGAGTTTTACGCACCGGACTTTGATTTGCTTAAAAAGTCGCTCTCTTCAGCGGCGATCTTCGATGGCCGTAACCTCTATTCAACCAAGCGCATGAAGGATCTCGGTTTTAAATACTACGGCATTGGCCGTGGCGAAAGCGTTCGATCATTCTGAAATAGTATTGGGTGTTAGTACGTGGGCTTCGCTTCGTTCAATACCACGCCACGGTTTTCCAGAACCAGCAGCGTGGGTTGAGGTGCGAAACCCACGAACAGTTCGCCGCGTCGAATCCTGAGCTGAAGCCACTGTTATTGATCTGGTGTAATTATCTCCTTCCTAAGGTCGCTTAAGATAAATTGGTAGGCGACTGCTACTATCTGTAATACCCTTAAAAATCAATGCTAAGGTCGCGTGGCCTCGGCGCAGGTTGCTGCAAGGGGATGCCTGTATGATGTTGAGTTTAAGAAAAATTATAATAAAGAACTTTGTTCTTCCTGGTGCTATATGCGTGCTGGGTTCGACAAACCTGTCTGCAGCTGAGACCCCGGCTGGAGCTGAACCGGCAGCCGACACGTCTGATGATTCCACCATGGAGTGGCTGATCGAAAAGCGGCATGACTGGTCAGATCGGTTTCATTCGATGGCGGCGTCCATCGATGAATATTTTGCCGGAGAGGATTCCCTGGGACTGGAGAACAAAAGCTATGTCCGCCTGCGTCTTGGCGCGCGCTGGGAGGAGGGCGAAAGAGTCGGTGAAGATACGGATCTGAAGGTCCGTATTGATCTGCCAATCACCAAAAAACGCTGGAAGCTGTTTATTGAAAACCAGCTGGATGAGTTTGAGGATTTCGATAGCCGTAATCGTGCAGATCTGATTCGTCCCGAAAGCCGCGATGATAGTTTTTATGGTGGTATCAGCGGTGAGAAAGAGACCGAAAACTGGCAGCTACGGCCAGAGCTTGGGGTTAAGCTGCGCTTCCCGGTGGATCTGTTTACCCGCTTTCGGGCTACCCGGCCGATCGAGATTGAAGGCCCCTGGGAGGGCCAGTTCAGGCAGTCTGTGTATTACTTCCATCAGGAAGGCTTTGGTGCCCGCAGCCGACTCTCGTTCCAGCGCCCTTGGGGTGATCAGTTTCTCTGGCGCACCAGCAGCGAGGCTGAATGGCAGGATGAGGGCGAGGAGTTTAACCTGGCCCAGGTGTTTGGCCTGAATCATATTCTCAACGAAGACCAGGCCCTGGCATATGAGGTGGGCCTGTTAGGTGAGCGAGATCCGTCACTAAAGTTGAGCAGCTACTACGCTAACGTGCGTTTCCGCCAGCGCCTGCATGAAGACTGGCTGTTTTTTGATGTGATTCCGGGGGTGAGCTGGCCTCGGGATAAGGACTTCGATTCAGTAGTCTCACTGACGGCCCGGGTTGAGATCCTGTTTTCCAAGGGCCTTTAGTCCGGGCCGCGGATGCGCATCGCTAATGTCATTTGCAGGCGATACACTTGCCCCAGAGAATTAGGGAGCAGGTTATGAGCGGCAATATTGAAGTGGTGTTGTTTGATCTCGGCGGTGTACTGATCGAGCTGCAGGGACAGCCTGTGAAGAACGAGTGGCTGCGTCACCCGGAAGATCATGAGCGCAACTGGGCTCGCTGGTTGCGTTCACCGGCAGCCCAGGCGTTTGAGCGGGGAGAGTCCGGTCCTGATGCCTTTGCAGAAGCTGTGATAGCTGAAATGGACCTGACAGTGGATGCCGATACCTTTATCGAACATTTCACCTGGTGGCCAAAAGGGTTGTTTCCGGGCACGCTGGCATTGCTGGAGCAGCTGCGTCAGATAGATCTGACCGTCGCGCTGTTTTCCAATATCAACCAACTGCACTGGCCGCGGGTGATGGACGAGATGCGGTTAGATGGCAAGTTCGACCACTACTTTGCGTCCCACCTGATCGGTAAGGCCAAACCCTGCGCGGATGCATTTCGTTATGTTGCCGGGCAGATGCAGGTTGCGCCTGGGTCAGTACTGTTTCTGGATGATAACCAGGTGAATGTGGACGGCGCTTTAGCCGCAGGAATGCAGGCGTTTGTTGTTAAGGGGATTGAACAGACGTGTGCCCTGTTAAGTGAAAAGGTAGCGCTCTAATACGTGGGTTTCGCTGTGCTCAACACCACGCTACGATCCTTCACACCGCAGCTGGCGGTGTGAAGGATTGGTGCCCCAATATCACTATCTCCACAATGTCTTGTCTTATTGTTGGGACTCGTAAGCTCTCTCACAACCGACAATTGCAGACAGCTTTGTAAATAGAACCCCGGCACGATGGCTGGGGTTCTTTGTTTACAGCGTTTATCCGCAGTGATCAGGCACCGACGATACCGCCATCCTTGCGGGTGACAACCATGATGGTTGAGCGCGGCTTGCTGTTTCCGCCTGCCGGGAAGTGGGACTCCTTACCTTTCTCGCCCGGGTGCTGAACGCCGACAAACATGCTGCGCTGGTCAGGGCTGAAGGTGAGGCCGGTGATCTCACAAGCGACCGGGCCGGTGGCGAAACGGCGGATTTCGCCGCTTTCCGGATCGGCGCAGAGCATCTGGTTGTTACCCATACCGGCGAAGTCACCTTTGTTTGAATAGTTGCCGTCTGTCTGGATCCAGAGGCGGCCACTGCGGTCAAAGCCGATACCGTCCGGGCTGTTGAACATGTTGTCGGTATTGATATTGCCGCTACCAGCATAAGCCGAACCGTTATGCACGCTCGGGTTACCCGCTACCAGGAACAGGTCCCACTTAAAGCTGTTGCTGGTGTGGTCTTCATTGTTCGGCCACCAACGAACGATCTGGCCATAGTGGTTGGCAGCACGCGGGTTAGGGCCACCAACGGGCTGACCCTCTTTCTTGCCCCGGTGCTTGTTATTGGTCAGGGTACAGCAGACAGATTTGTTGTTTGGATGCACCGCTACCCATTCCGGACGATCCATGGTGGTCGCACCGACAATGGTGGCGGCTTCACGGGCGAAGATCAGCACTTCGGCCTGGTCTGCGAAACCGTTTTCGGCGGTCAGGCCGTTCTTACCATGAGTCAGCTCAAGCCATTCACCCTGGCCTTTCAGTTCACCATCTTCAGCGTTGAAGCGGGCAACGTAGAGGGTACCTTCCTCCAGCAGATCGCGGTTCGCAATCTGGTCGTTCGGATTGAAGCGGTTTTTGGAAACGAACTTGTAGAGGTGCTCACCACGTTCGTCATCACCCAGATAAACCACGACGTGACCGCTGTTATCTACTGTCAGGGCGGCATTCTCATGCTTAAAGCGCCCCAGGGCCGTGCGTTTCTTCGGCGTTGAGGTTGGGTTCATCGGATCGATCTCGACCACCCAGCCATGACGGTTTGGTTCCTGTGGGTTTTTCGCCAGATCGAAGCGCTGATCGTGCTTGTACCACTGGTAGCGGGTCTCTTCTGCCTTCAGGCCGTAACGCTTCTGGTGAGCATCACGTTCGATCTCGGCATCGGTACCGAAGTAGTTATTGAAGTTCTCTTCGCAGGTCAGGTAGGTGCCCCAAGGCGTCTGACCGTTGGCGCAGTTGTTGAAAGTGCCCAGTACTTTCTTGCCGCTGGCATCGGCGGCTGTTTTTACCCGCGCGTGGCCGGCGACCGGTCCGGTCAGTTCCATCTCGGTATACGCAGTGATTCGACGGTTGAAGTCGGATACACGTTCATACTTCCACTGACCGTTGTCGTCTTTGCTGATTTCAAACACCGATACGCCGTGTGCCGCCTGGGCCTTTTTCACATCGTCGGCGGTCAGGGCGTCACCTTTATGGGCGAACAGCAGGTCGTAGTTGGTGTATTCGTTATTCACGGCCAGCACGGCACGGTTATCACCCAGCGGGAACAGGCTCATACCGTCAGTGTTGTCACCGAACTGTGCTGCCTGGGCAGCGGAATCCTGGCTGCCGGACTGATCGAAAACCGGTGCATTGCTCAGAATAGGATCACCCCAGGAGATCAGCGGGCGGGCTTCATAGCCTTCCGGTACGATAAAGCGGTCTGCGGTGCTGGCCGATACGGCCTTAAACCCCAGCAGTTTGCTTTTCATCGGAGTGCTTGCTGCAGCAACTGCCTGCGCCAGCGGCGTTGCGGCAAGGAACAGCCCCATGGCGGTCGCACCACCTTTTAGGAAACCACGGCGGCTGAGGCCGCGGTCGATAATCTGTTCAAAATCGGAAGACGGGTTCATATCCTTAGGGGTGCCTGTTGAGCTCATCACTGAATACCTGATTTTTGTTTACAGAAAACGACTCTGATGGCCGCTGAATTCCAGCTGGCAGAGATCGATTTTACTCTGTCAGCTTTGAGGTGCAGAGATTCTTACACCGCTTTATGTCAGGAATGAGACAGCTGGAAGGGGATGAGTACCAAAAAAACCAGCCCCGGACGGGGCTGGTTGGAAGGGGATGATTGATGCCGATCAGGCCGGGTTAGAGGTGCGCTCTTCACTCGGACCGAAGACTTCGGAATGACGGCGTGCTGCCGGGATGTCGCACTGGTCGAGCAGTTTTTCGATCGCGGCCATAAATGGCTGCGGGCCGCAGTAGTAAAATTCGGCTTCAGCCGGGCAGGATTGCAGGGTCGCCAGGTCGATGTAACCGAGCTGGTCGTAATCCGTTCCTTCCGTGGCATTATCGCCGTTTTCATAGAAGACCTTGCTGTCGAGCCAGTCCAGGTCGGCACTCAGGCTGCGGATATGCGCTGCAAAGGCATGGGTATCGCGGTTTCGGGTACCGTGAATCCAGTTGACCTGACGGCTTTTACCCTGCATCACCAGTTCGTTCAGCATACTCAGCAGTGGCGTGACGCCGACACCACCACTGATCAGTACTACCGGGGCTTCACTCTCATCGGCGAGGCAGAAATCTCCGGTAGGGGCGTGCAGCAATAGGCTGTCACCTGTGCTGATATGGTCGTGCAGGTAGTTTGAGGCCGTGCCGGCTGGCAGGTCTGCTGCCGGAGCCGGTTCCCGCTTGACGGAAATACGCAGAGCATCATGACCGGCGCAGTCAGACAGGCTGTACTGACGGATCTCTTCGTAGGCACCTTCGGCTGGCGTGATCTTGACGCTGATATACTGGCCACCCCTGAAGGCTGGCAGTGGCGCGCCATCTTCCGGCTGCAGGTAGAACGAGCTGATTTCGCTGCTCTGAACCTCTTTGCGTACCACGTTGAAGGGTTTAAAGCCGCGCCAGCCCCCTTCGGCATCAGCGGCTTCCTGATAAAGGCTGTCTTCTGCGCCGATCAGGATATCCGCCAGAGCGCCGTAGGCTTCGCCCCAGGCCTCCAGCACGGCATCAGTGGCTACTTCTTCACCGGCCACTTCCCGAATCGCCTTCAACAGGTTACGGCCAACAATCGGGTAGTGTTCAGGCTGAACATCCAGGCTGAAGTGCTTGGCGGCGATGCGGTTGACCATCGGCCCCAGCTCCTGAAGTTTTTCGATATTGGCGGCATAGGCCAGAATAGATGCAGCCAGGGTGGACTGCTGACGGCCATTGGCCTGACTGGCCATATTAAACACATGCTGCAGTTCCGGATTCTCAGCGAACAGCAGTTTGTAAAAGTGGGTTGTCAGCGCGACACCGTGCGCTTCCAGCAGAGGTACGGTTTGCTTAACGATGGCAATAGTTTCTGGTCTCACCCTGAAATCTCCTGTCAGCCGGGGATGAAATTTTTATAATGTAAAAAAAATACATTATTAGTCTAAAAGCTAAGACAAGCTGCTGGCAATACCCCGATGCAAAGAAAATAACCCTTTGTCGTGTGTGGGATATGGTGGGATCTGATTACGACAACTCGAATAATTGCGCTTTAGCTGCTGCCTATCACTCCCTAACAACCGGGAGATCGGTTAAGCTTGTGGCCTGAATTTTTGCTCAGTTGCCGGGTCGATGCCTGAGTTCTGTTCATGCAGCAACAGAACGGATGGGTGCAGGGTATTTGAGGGAGATAGCGGTTAGTTTAACGCTTTTTCTTAAAATCACCGCCTCAGGCATCTGCTGTCTAATTATTGGAAAGGAGCTCCCATGAAGGGATTACTCGAAGCGTTAATCGATACGTGTCTGGATTTATGGGATAAGGTACCCGGCGGTAAGCTGGTGCAGGGGGCAGTGGGCCTGGTGCTGGCCTATCTGTTGCTGGCGATTCCGGTTGGAGTCTACTGGAGCATCACTCCGGGAGCCTTTGATCCGGTGGCGGAAGCGAAAGCCGATGCCGAAACCAATAACCTGAAGCTGGCCACCGGGTACTCTACGGTATATAGCCTGAGCCGGGTGATGGATACCCTGCTGACTAAGCCCGGTGGCTATATTCACAATGATAAAACCGCACCGGGGATCTGGCTGGATAATATCTCTAACTGGGAGTACGGCGCGCTGGTACAGAGCCGTGACCTGACCCGTGCAATGCGTAAGGATTTCAGTCGCTCGCAGTCCCAGTCGGTGGAAATTGCAGAGCTGACCGATGCCGAGCCGAAATTTAACTTTGATGCTTCCAGCTGGCTGCTGCCGTCTTCAGAGTCTCAGTACAAAGAGGGTCTGGAAGCACTGACCAAGTACCGCATGGCACTGGGTAATCCTGATAAAAAGCAGGCACAGTTCTTTGCCCGCGTGGATAACCTGAATAACTGGCTGGGTGATGTGCAGACCCGCCTCGGCAGCCTTTCCCAGCGCCTTTCTGCCAGTGTTGGCCAGAAACGCGTCAATACGGACCTGGCGGGCGACCCGAGTGCCAGCCAGTCTACTGCCACTGCAGACGAGACCGAAGTGAAGACGCCGTGGCTGGAGATCGACGATGTCTTCTATGAAGCGCGTGGTTCCGCCTGGGCGATCCTGCATTTCATGAAAGCGGTCGAGCATGACTTTGGTCCGGCGCTGGATAAGAAAAATGCCCGTGTCAGCCTGCGTCAGATTATCAGGGAGCTGGAAGCGACTCAGGAAACGGTCTGGAGTCCGGTGGTTCTCAATGGCGGTGGCTTCGGCTTCTTTGCCAACCACTCGCTGGTGATGGCGAATTATATCTCCCGCGCCAATGCAGCGATTATCGACCTGCGTGAATTGCTGAACCGCGGTTAATAAGTGCAAGAGAGTGAGAAAGGGGAGCCGATGGCTCCCCTTTTTTGTCAGGCCCTCTTAGCAAGTTCGCGCTGCATTCACAGGTTTTTAGCGCAGTGCTCATGCAGTGAAACCCCACAGAAGGCGAGTTTACGACAGATCGCAACCTGTGACCGATCAACAACGACTAGCTGGCGAAAAGCTTCAACAGGGCAAACACCGCTAAGCCACTGATCATGGTAGGTAAAAGCCGGCGGGTCAGCAGAGCACAGCTTATTGCAGTAGCGGCGGCCAGCAGCTGATAGTTGCTCAGTGTAAGATCGATCTCTCCCTGACGGATCAGGGTGGTCGGTGCCACCATCGCGCTGAGAATTGCAATCGGGATAAAGGCCAGTAGCCGTTCTATCCGGACAGAGAGGCGTATCCGTCCGGCAATTCCCATCGGCAGATAGCGTGGCAGGAAGGTCAGCAGTGCCATCCCGGCGATCAACAGCCACTCATACATTTTCTGACTCCTCTGAATCCAGCAGCGCTGCGACCGCGATTGCCAGCAGGGCGCTGACCATCAGGCCCGTCTGATTAGGCCAGCTGGCCGTGATCAGGCTGCTGACGGTCGCCGTTATGGCACAGCCCCATTGAGCCCTGCTTTTGAGGGCCGGGACTACGATACCAATAAATATCACAATCATAGTGACCTCCAGTCCCCAGCTGCTGATATCAGGCAGCTGCAGTCCCAGCTGCATACCTGCAAAGGTACTGAGTGCCCAGCAGATATACATGGTCGCACCAGAGCCGAGATAGTAGCCCGGCAGTGAGTGGGTTTCGCCGGCTGCTATCCGGCGGGTTACCACGGCATAGGTCTCATCGTTCAGGCAGAAGGCCATTAACAGACGCAGGCGCTGGGGCAGTGCGCTGACTTCAGGTATCAGGCTGGTGGAATACAACAGGTGACGCAGGTTGACGATAAATACCGTCAACAGAATCACCGGCAGTGCAACGGAAGCCGCCAGCAGGCTGACAGCGATAAACTGTGATGCGCCGGCAAAAACGATAAGCGACATTCCCAGCGTGGCCGCGGCAGACAGGCCGGCATCCTGCGCCAGGGCGCCATATACCATTCCGAACGGGATTACCCCGGTCAGCAGTGGCAATGTATCCCGACAACCCTGCGTCGCCGGGGAGGGTAAGTGAGTTAGAACCTGTGACATAGAAACTCCTCTGTATTAAGGACAATCTACGTCAGACGTTAGTGTCGGTATTGTACGATATTGATGCGTCGTCTAACGCACGGCCTTGAGATAGCGGCCCGGAGTGACGCCGATGACCCGCTTGAAGTGCCGGCTGAAGTGGCTCTGATCGGTAAAGCCGCTGCCTGCAGCAACATCCACCAGTGACAGGCCGCTGCGCATCAGCTGCTTGGCATGCTGTAACCGGCGCATGATCTGGTAGGCGTGGGGAGGCAGCCCGACATGACGCTGAAACAGCCGGGTCAGGTAATGGGGGTTGAGCTCCACCCGGGCAGACAGGTCCGACAGGTTGATGTTTTCCAGGCAGTAGCTATCGATATACTCCCGCAGCAGTCTGACCTTATCCGGCGCCCGGCTGGTTTCCGGTAGTCCGCTGCGGCTATGGTTGTGGCGCTGGATCAGCGTGGTGACTACATTCAGGTAGGCGGTCTGGCGCTGCAGGCTGTTATCGCAATGCTGCAGCAGGTTGAACAGCTGGCGCAGGGCCTGTGCCAGCATCGGGTCATGCACTACCGGTTCCGCAAACCAGGGGATGCCTGCACCGGCCCCGAGTAGCTCGGCACCCACCGGAGCCAGCATTTCGGGCGTTGGGTACATCGCCCTGTAGGACCAGCCGTAATCGGTGGCACAATGGCCGTCATGGACCTGATCGGCATTGACGATGATAATGCTGTCGCGCGGTGCAATGTGGTTGGCACCGCCACGATAAAAGGTCTGGGCACCATGCTCAATTACGCCGATGCAGAACCCCTCATGGACATGACGGGAAAAGCATTGCTGGTGGTAATTAGCGTTCAGCAGTTCGAGTCCGCCCAGATCACTGGCATAGCGGAATTCAGCCTGCTCTTTGATAGCGGTTGTCATGGCGGCTCCTTTAAGATTGCAGTGTATCAGATCGGATTCAGGCAGGTTTTGTATGTTTTTGACTTCCAGAAGGAGAACAGCATGAGTGAGCAGCTGCCGATAGTGGCGACCCTGAAGGACGATGAGCGAGCTCAGCTGGCCTATGCCCGCCAGCTATTGGAAAACCCGGGACTGGCTGCGCGTCTCAGTGATCTGATTGGCAGTCCGGTTGAGGGACTGATTAAAAATCTGCCGACAGAGTGGCGGAATGGACTCAACCGCAATGTACAGCGGGCGCTGGAGAAAGCGCTTGATGCCGCATTGATGACGATTGATGAGAAGCGTGAAGTGGCCGCTTCGCCCCTCAGACATAAGCTGATGGTCGGGGCCAGCGGTGCCCTGGGTGGGGCGTTTGGCCTGGGGGCGTTGGCAATCGAATTGCCGATATCAACGACCCTGATACTGCGTTCTATCGCCGATATTGCCCGCTCGGAAGGGGAAGACCTGAGTGATCCTCAGGTACGGATGGCCTGTCTGGAAGTGTTTGCGCTTGGCGGGCGCAGTAGCAGTGATGACGGGGCTGAATCCGGTTATCTGGCGGTTCGGGCGGCATTAGCCCGGGCGGTATCCGATGCCTCCGGCTTTGTTGCCAGTCATAAGGTGGCGAAAGGCAGCACGCCGGTGATGGTGAAACTGCTGAGCGAGGTTGCCAGCCGTTTCGGCATTTCGGTATCCCAGAAAGCTGCAGCGCAGGCGGTACCTATTGTCGGCGGGGCCGGGGGGGCGCTGATTAACACCCTGTTTATGGATCACTTTCAGGATATGGCGCGGGGGCACTTTATTGTGCGGCAACTGGAGCGCAGCTATGGCGAGGCTGTCGTCAGGCAGGCCTATCAGTCGCTGCCTGACGATCGTGACGACATTCCCGCCTGATTCAGCCATTGGTCTGGTGCGGTCTGGCTAAATGACGACGCTGATCAGTTGGGGTGGGTCAGCTCGGGGTGATCTTCGAACCGGTCCAGCTGGTCCAGTGACGAGTCCACAATACAGTTGCTGAGGGCCCGGGCAAGGTCGGAGTTCAGGTTCCAGACGTGCCAGTAGAGCGGAATGGCCAGATAGAGGCCCGGTGTCATATCGAGAGCCCGGCCATCTTCCAGCATCCGGCGGCTCTGCTGATCGGGAACCATGCCACAGGCGTGGCCACGCAGAATCATCTCAAAGAATGTCTCTGATGAAGGGATGCGATGGCGCGGGTAGTCGCCGGGGCCAATGGAGAAGAACTTTTCCAGGTAACGGTTCTGCAGCTCGTCCTTATTATTAAATTCAGCCACCGGCGCGGTATGAAAGCCTTCAGAGTTTGCCCCATCCGGGAAATAGCGCTGCATATAGCCGGGACTGGCCAGGCAGTGGTAGGGCATCACGCCGAGTGGAATACAGCTGCAGCCCTGCATCGCATTCGGGCTGGCGGTAATACAGCCCAGTACCTCACCGGTGCGCAGCAGATGATGGGTCTGGTCCTGATCATCGATCTTAAGATCCAGCAGCAGATTCTGTTTTGCCAGCAGCGGCTCCATCGCATCCAGGAACCAGGTTTCCAGAGAGTCGGCATTGACTCCGATTGACACCCGGGTAAAGCCACTCTGCTGTTCGGGCGATAATTCCTGCAACAGCTCGTTTTCCAGCATGCTGACCTGGCGGTAATGTTTCAGGGCTTGCTGACCGGCCCGGGTGGCCTGAATCGGATTGGAACGCACCACCAGGGCCTGCCCCAGCTTATCCTCGAGCTGTCTGAGTCGCTGGGACACTGCGGACTGTGTGATATGAAGCTTCTGTGCGGCCTTATCGAAGCTTTGCTCTTCAATAACCGCTGCGAGTGCCGCCAGTTGGCGTAAATCTAACAAGATTAAATTCTCTTATGAAAGATGAAAAACATTAGTTTTACTTACTTTATCCGTTGGCAAACAATAGCGCTATTAATTTTGTAAGAGATCTGACGCAAATGAGTTTATTGCTAACAGCGCAGCTGATCGCTCTGATGAAAGGCTTGGCGACCAGTGCCGGACTGATTGTGGCGATTGGTGCACAGAACGCCTTTGTACTGACACAGGGATTGCGTCAGCAATACCACTGGCCGATCGCCGCCGTGTGCAGCTTTTTTGATGCACTGTTTATCTCGCTGGGTGTCGCCGGAATGGGCATACTGGTATCGCAATCGCCAACCCTGATGACGATCACCAGCTGGGGCGGGGCGTTGTTCCTGGGCTGGTATGGCTTCAATTCGATCCGATCTGCGCTGCAGAGCCACAGTTTAAAAGGGAATGCAGAGGGGGCGTCCAGCCTGCGTCATGCATTATTGACCGCGCTTGCGATCACTTTGCTTAATCCGCACGTTTACCTGGATACCGTGGTACTGATCGGCAGTATCGGAGGACAGTTTGCACCAGAGGAACGGGTTTGGTTCTCTGCCGGTGCGATCAGCTTTTCCTTTATCTGGTTTTTCGGCCTGAGCCTTGGGGCACGCTGGCTGGCACCGCTGTTTGCCAAACCGATTGCATGGCGGGTGCTGGATCTGATCGTCGGCCTGACAATGTGGAGTATCGCTGCGAGTTTGATTTTTTAGATCGATTAATGGATCGGCGCGGGGATTCGTGGGTTTCGCTGCGCTCAACACCACGCTACTGCAGGCGGTAGCGTGGGTTGAGTTACGAAACCCAGGGAGTGATTAAACCTCGGTTTTCAGGGTTTCCTGATAGGGAGGCCAGCCCATTGGTTTACCACCCAGAACGTGCAGGTGGATGTGGTAAACGGTCTGGCCGCCGTGCGGATTGCAGTTGAAGACGGTGCGGTAACCGTCGGCAGCGAAGCCTTTCTCTGCTGCGACCTTGCCAGCGACCTGTACCATATGGCCGACCAGTTCGCGGTCTTCGTCTCCGATATCGTTCAGGGTGGCGATATGTTTACGCGGAATGACCAGGAAGTGGCTAGGGGCCTGAGGGTTGATATCGTTAAAGGCGATCACTTTATCGTCTTCGTAGATTACCTCGGCTGGGATCTCATTAGCGTTGATTTTGCAGAACAAGCAATCCATAACGGTGGTCTCTCCTGATATATGACGGAAACGCCGTGCCGGTATCCGGCACGGCGTTTTTCAGCAGTATACCCTGAGGGAGGCTGCGAACAAGTCGTGACTCAGGCTGACACCACTTCGGTACTGGTTTGCAACGGGCAGTGGTAGCTGGTGGCGACTGTACCGTCTGGCATTACAGACTCCAGATGGACATCGAAGCCCCAAAGCCGGTGCAGGTGCCGCATGACCTCGACGGCATCGTCGCCGAGCGGTTGGCGGTTATGCATATAGTGGCGCAGTGTCAGGGAACGGTCGCCGCGCACATCGACGTTGTAGACCTGAATATTGGGTTCACGATTTCCCAGGTTGTACTGGGCGGACATATCTTCACGAATCCGCTCATAGCCGATCTCATTATGGATGGACGACACCCGCAATTTCGGGTTGTCGGCATCATCCAGTATGGTGAACAGTTTCAGCTCACGCATCAGTTTCGGTGACAGGAACTGCAGGATAAAGCTCTCATCCTTGTAGTTATGCATCGCATCCATCAGGGTATCGCGCCAGTTACTGCCGGCGATCTGCGGGAACCACTCCCTGTCCTCATCTTCCGGGTTCTCACAGATACGACGGATATCCTGCATCATGTTGTAACCCAGAGTATAGGGATTGATACCGCTGAAGTATGGCGAATCGAAGCCCGGCTGATAGACCACGCTGGTATGCGAATGGAGAAACTCCATCATAAAGCCGTCAGTGACCAGGCCCTCGTCATGCAGACCGTGCAGCAGGGTGTAGTGCCAGAAACAGGCCCAGCCTTCGTTCATTACCTGCGTCTGCTTCTGCGGATAGAAGTACTGGCTGACCTTGCGCACGATACGGACCAGCTCGCGCTGCCAGGGCTCCAGCAGAGGTGCATTCTTCTCGATGAAGTAGAGGATATTTTCCTCCGGCTCTGACGGGAAGCGTATCTCCTGGGCGGTGGCGTTTTCCTCTTTCTGTGGAATGGTGTTCCACAGGTCATTGAGGTGGCGTTGTATATATTCCTCGCGGGACTGCTGGCGTTCCCGCTCCTCCTCTGCGGTCAGCGGAGTGGGGCGCTGGTAGCGGTTTACGCCATAGCTCATCAGTGCGTGACAGGAATCCAGCACTTCTTCGACTGCTTCAACGCTGTAGCGCTCTTCACACTGGCGAATATAGTTTTTGGCAAATAACAGGTAGTCGACGATGGCCGAGGCATCGGTCCAGGTCTGGAACAGGTAGTTGCCCTTAAAAAAGGAGTTGTGGCCGTAGCAGGCGTGGGCAATGACCAGTGCCTGCATGGTCATGGTGTTCTCCTCCATCAGGTAGGAGATACAGGGATCGGAGTTGATGACGATCTCATACGCCAGCCCCATCCGTCCGCGCTTGTAGTTCTGTTCGGTCTCGACAAACTGCTTACCGAAAGACCAGTGGTTATAGTTGAGTGGCATACCCACCGAGGAGTAGGCATCCATCATCTGCTCGGAGGTGATGATCTCAATCTGGTTTGGGTAGGTATCCAGTCCGTAGCTGTCAGCGATACGGCCGATCTCACGGTCATAGCGTTCGATCAGCTCAAATGTCCATTCAGCGCCGGTAGAGATAGGTTCCTTCTTCTTAGTCATGCCGGACCCTCCGTTTTCTTCTCAAACAGCTTGCGGAAGACTGGATAGATATCTGCCGGGTCTTCAATCTGATGCATGGCGAAGCTCTCGGACCAGGCATCTTTCACTTTCTCGTATTCCAGCCACAGGTTCTGGTGAGGCCCGGTCGTAATCTCGACATAGGCGAAGTACTGCACATGCTGGAGGATCTTTCTGTGCAGGATCTCGCGGCAGGAGTGGGAGTCACCATCCCAGTTATCCCCGTCAGAGGCCTGCGCCACATAGATATTCCAGTCATTGGCAGGGTAGCGGTCGCGGATAATATCAGCGGTCATATTCAGGGCGCTGGATACGATGGTGCCGCCGGTTTCGCGGGAGTAGAAAAACTCCTCCTCGTCCACCTCTTTGGCGTGGGTATGGTGACGGACAAAGACCACTTCGATGGTTTTGTAATTACGCTTGAGGAACAGGTAGAGCAGGATAAAGAAACGTTTCGCCATATCCTTAATGGTCTGGGTCATGGAGCCGGAGACATCCATCACGCAGAACATTACCGCCTTACTGGAAGGCACCGGTACCCTGATCATATTGTTGTACTTGATATCGAAATCATCGATCCACGGCAGTCGGCTGATATGCTTACGCAGCTCCAGAATCTGTTCTTCCAGCAGACCTATCTGGCGTTCTGCATCGCTGCTTGGCAGGCGCTGTTCCAGCGTTTCTATCTCTTTACGCAGCTCACGGATCTTGCCGCGGTCGCTGCCCGACAGGGCAATCCTTCGCGCCAGTGCGGAGCGGAGTGAACGCACTATATGGATCTTGTCCGGTGAACCAGCATTGGTGAAGCCGGCCCGACGGGTCTCAAACTGGGTGCTGTTACGCAGTTGTTTCTTTACCAGGTAGGGCAGTTCCAGACCTTCAAACATAAAGTCGAGGAACTCCTCCTGATTGATCTGAAAGGTGAACTCATCCATCCCTTCGCCGGAGTTACTGGCCTGCCCCGAGCCGGAGCCGCCTCCGCCCCCGGCAGGTGGACGGTTGAATTCGTCACCTTCGCTGAATTCTTTGTTTCCCGGGAAAACCCGCTTACGTACGCCGCCTTCACCGTGATGGAATACCGGTTCTGAGATATCCCGGCGCGGGATGGTGACCTTGCCACCTTTATCCATGTCGGTGATAGAGCGATGGTTTACCGCTTCTTCAACTGCTTCCTTTATGTGCTTTTTATAGCGACGCAGAAAGCGCTGGCGGTTAACCGTGCTCTTTTTCTTCGAGTTCTGTCGGCGGTCTATGATATAGCTCATAATCCGATCCCCATACGGCCTGGCACTGGACGCCTTTCTGAGTACCAGTGTGGAATACCACCCGCGTGCGGCGCACGGCGGGCGGTGTCTGGAAGTGAGTGGTTACTGCGACTTACGTACGCGGATATACCATTCGGAAAGCAGGCGAACCTGTTTTTCAGTGTAACCACGTTCGATCATGCGGTTTACAAACTCACTGTGTTTGGTCTGGTCGTCGCTGGATGCCTTGGCATTGAAGGAGATGACCGGTAACAGGTCTTCAGTGTTGGAGAACATTTTTTTCTCGATCACTGAACGCATCTTCTCGTAGCTCATCCAGGTCGGATTGTTGCCGTTATTGGAGGCGCGGGCGCGCAGAACGAAGTTGACGATCTCGTGCCGGAAGTCTTTCGGGTTGCTGATACCGGCCGGTTTCTCGACTTTTTCCAGCTCTTCGTTAATTGACTGACGGTCGAGAATATCGCCGGTTTCCGGATCGCGATACTCCTGATCCTGAATCCAGAAGTCAGCATAAGTGCAGTAGCGGTCAAAGATATTCTGGCCGTACTCTGAATAGGATTCCAGATAAGCGGTCTGGATCTCTTTACCCAGGTACTCGATATACTTCGGTGCCACATATTCTTTCAGGAAGCCCAGGTAGCGTTCCTGAATCTCTGGTGCAAACTGCTGTTGTTCAATCTCTTTCTCCAGCACATACAACAGGTGTACCGGGTTAGCCGCCACTTCGGAGGCATCAAAATTGAAGACCTTTGACAGGATCTTAAAGGCGAATCGGGTCGAGAGGCCATCCATACCTTCATCAACACCGGCGGCGTCCTTGTATTCCTGCTGAGATTTGGCTTTAGGATCGGTATCCTTCAGGTTTTCACCGTCATAGATGCGCATTTTCGAGTAAAGGCTGGAGTTTTCCGGCTCTTTGACGCGGGACAGCACGGTGAACTGCGCCAGCATATTCAGCGTATCCGGGGCGCAGGGCGCTTCAGAGAGTGAGCTGTGTTCCAGCAGTTTCTCGTAGATCAGTATCTCTTCCGTCACCCGGGTGCAGTAAGGCACCTTGACGATGTAGACACGGTCTATAAAGGCTTCGTTGGTCTTGTTGTTTTTGAAGGTCTGCCACTCCGATTCATTGGAGTGCGCCAGCAGGATACCGCTGTATGGAATTGCCCCCATACCCTCGGTACTGTTGTAGTTACCTTCCTGGGTCGCGGTCAGCAGGGGATGCAGCACTTTAATCGGTGCCTTAAACATCTCCACGAATTCCATCATACCCTGGTTGGCACGGCAGAGGCCGCCGGAGAAGCTGTAGGCATCGGGATCGTGCTGCGGGAACTCTTCCAGTTTACGGATATCCACTTTACCCACCAGGCTGGAGATATCCTGGTTGTTCTCATCACCCGGCTCGGTCTTGGCGATGGCGACCTGGTCGAGGATAGAGGGATAGAGTTTAACCACCCGGAATTTGGACAGGTCACCACCGTATTCATGCATTCGTTTGACCGCCCAGGGCGACATGATGCCTTTCAGGTAACGCTTTGGAATTCCATATTCCTGTTCCAGGATGTCGCCATCTTCATCCGGATTGAAGAGCCCCAGTGGCGATTCAAACACCGGTGAGCCTTTAATGGCATAGAATGGCACATGTTCCATCAGGCTTTTCAAGCGCTCTGCCAGGGAGGATTTACCACCCCCTACAGGGCCGAGCAGGTAAAGGATCTGTTTCTTCTCTTCCAGTCCCTGGGAGGCATGTTTGAAATAGGCGACGATATTTTCTATCGCTTCCTCCATGCCATGAAATTCGCTGAACGCCGGGTAGCGTTTAATCAGCTTATTGGAAAAAATTCGACTCAGTCTGGGGTCTCGGGAGGTGTCAACCATCTCCGGTTCACCGATCGCTTTCAGCATCCTTTCCGGGGCGTCGGCGTACGCCATCGGGTCTTCTTTACATAGAGCGAGATATTCGTCGAGCGACATCTCTTCCTTCTGTGTAGACGAGTAACGGGCTTTGTAATGATCGAAGATACTCATGGTTTTCACCTTCCTTTCTAAGCGTTAACCTGTTGTCAGACAACTAGTTACGGGCTCATTTCTGTACACTCATTCTTGCTGTTTGATTTCAGTTTAGTTCACATTCTGAGGGCAAAAGCGCTCAATAACTGTTTAGACCGTTATTTTTTTCAGAATGCAACTTGTTTCTTAACTACTTGATTATTAAGCATATTCTTTTTTTAAATCCTCGATCAAAATCCCCATAAAGCGTGCGGCTTCCCCGCCGGTGATTACCCGGTGATCAAATGTCAATGAGAGGGGAAGAGTGCGGTGTATGACCACTTCGCCGTCAAACGGCACCACCTGATCGCGGATGACTCCCGCACCGAGAATGGCTACCTGTGGCGGTACTACAATCGGATTGGCATATCGCCCGGCAATGGTGCCGAAATTACTCAGGGTGATGGTGGCGCCCTGCAGATCTTCAGGTGGGATTTTGCGCGAGCGTACCGCCTGTCGCAGGTTTTCCAGCCCATCGCGCAGGTTATCCGGTGAGCGGCTGGCGATATTCTGCATCACCGGGACGAACAGGCCCTGCTCGGTATCGACGGCGATCCCCAGGTGGACCTTATTGTGCAAGCGACGGCTCATGCTGCGACCATCGAACCAGGCGTTGAGAGAGGGTTCGGCCTGACAAGCCCGGGCGATCGCCTGTATCAGGCGCATAGTGATATCGGTGCCTTTTGGCCAGCGGTGGATATCGACATCTTCACACAGGGTGACCGGAACCACTTCGGCATGGGCCTGGGCCATATTGCGCGCCATATGCTTGAGTACCCCGCGCAAGGGTTCGGCCTTGCCGTGTAACCGGTCCATGCTGGCGGCTTTCTCTACATCCTGTGGCGTGATCATGCCATTGTGGCCGCTACCATGCAGGCCGCTCAGGTCGACATTGAGGCGCTTCGCCAGCGCCCGTACAGCCGGAGTGGCACGGTTACCGTTCTGCCGGTTTCCGGGGGCGGCACCGATGATGAAGTGATCTTCCGAAGCGCTATGGCCGGCGGTTTCAATCTCGCCGACCACGGTGCCACTGTCTTCAGCCTCATCGGTGACAAATTCAACCACCGGCTCGCCGGTATGGATAGTGTCGCCGGCTTCGCCGAACAGATGTGCGATGACACCGTTCTGGGGGGAGGGTACCTCGACGATCGCCTTGGCCGTCTCGACTGAGACCAGTACCTGATCGACTTTGACTTCATCCCCTTCATTCACGTGCCATTCCAGAATCTCGGCTTCAGGGAGGCCTTCGCCCAGATCTGGCAGTTTGAAATATTTCATGCGAACTCCAGTGTCTGTTTGACCGTTTCCATAATGTCTTTCACATTGGGCAGGTACTGGTTTTCCAGTTTGTAATAGGGCATCACGGTGTCGTAACCGCTGACCCGGCCAACGGGGGCCTGCAGATCGAGCAGGGCCTGTTCCGATATCAGCGAAGAGATCTCACTGCCCACCGAGCAGTGGCGTGGTGCTTCCTGCACGATCACGCAGCGGCCGGTCTTACTGACGGAACTGAGCAGGGTTTCTTTATCCAGCGGGCTGACGGTGGCGACATCGATCACTTCACAGTGGATATCCTCAGTGGCCAGCTTTTCTGCCGCTTCCAGCGTCTCCTTGACCATGGCGCCCCAGCTGATCAGGGTCAGATCGCTGCCCTCGCGCAGGGTAAAGCAGCGATCGAGTGGTAGCGCCTCGCCGTTATCGGCAACCGGCTGTTTGGCTACGCGGTAGATCCGCTTAGGCTCAAGGAAAATCACCGGGTCGGGGTTACGGATCGCCGCCAGCAACAGGCCATAGGCACGGGCCGGAGAGGAGGGAATCACTACTCGCAGGCCGGGAATATGCGCCAACAGGGCTTCGGTACTCTCTGAATGGTGTTCCGGGGCGCGGATGCCGCCACCAAAGGGCGCGCGTAACACCATCGGGCAGGTCAGGCGTCCACGGGTACGGTTTCGCAAGCGTGCGGCGTGGCAGATAATCTGCTCCAGTGCCGGGAAGATAAAGCCCATAAACTGCATCTCGGCCACCGGCTTCATGCCCTGTGAGGCCATACCGATACTCAGGCCGGCGATCATGGTTTCGGCCAGCGGTGTATCCATCACCCGCTTGATGCCAAACTCTTCCCGCAGGCCCGCGGTGGCACGGAATACGCCGCCGTTGACGCCAACGTCCTCGCCCAGTACCACGACATTGGAATCGCTGCGCAGTTCGTGGGCCAGCGCCAGGTTGACCGCTTCGACCATTGTGATTGGATCACTCATCGTGGCTTCCTCCCTGCATCGCACGTACCTGAGCCCAGTCGCGCTGTTCGCGCAGGCTGTCAGGCAGTTCGGCGTAAAGGTAATCAAAGGTGGTTTCTACTGGCTGGGTATCGCTGGCCAGGTAGTTTTCAGCAGCGCGCTGCACCATCTGGTTTACCTCCTGGCTCCAGCTCTGTTCCTGGGTCTCATCCCACCAGCCGTTATTGTGCAGGTAGTTACGCAGGCGTTTGATCGGTTCTACTTCCCACGCCTGTTTCAGTTCGGCATTCTCGCGGTAGCGGGTGGCATCGTCGGCGGTGGTGTGATCGGACAAGCGGTAGCTGAGCGCTTCGATAACACTCGGGCCTTTGCCGTCACGGGCCCGGTCCAGCGCCAGTTGCAGCGCTTCACGCATGGCGATCGCATCGTTGCCATCAACCTGCTCGCCACGGATACCGGCCCCGATCGCTTTCTGTGCCAGGGTCGGCGCGCCGCACTGGATAGCACGGGGCACGGAGATGGCCCACTGGTTGTTGTTGATGATAAACACCACCGGTAGCTGCCAGGCCCCGGCGACATTGAGCGCTTCGAGGAAGTCGCCTTTTGAGGTTGCCCCGTCACCGCACATGGTGACAGCCACCCGTTTCTCGCCGCGTGCCTTGATCGCGGTAGCAACACCGCAGGCGTGCAGTGACTGGGTGGCGATCGGTACGCAGTTGGGAAAGTCCTCACCGGCGCCCGCGGCGGCGTTGCCGCGCTCATCACCGCCCCAGTAATACATCACCTCTTCCATCTTCATGCCGCGCAGCATCTGGCTGGCATGGTTACGGTAGTAGGGGATCAGTACATCCTCCTGACGCATCACCATGCCGCAGACCACATCGATCGCTTCGGCCCCCAGCAGTGAGGCGTAGGTGCCCATCTGTCCGGTTCGCTGCAGGGCGATCGCTTTGCTGTCCAGTGCCCGGGCCAGCACCATATTGCGGTAGCAGTCGGTTAGCCAGCCGGGCTCGCAGGCCCATTGCGGGATCGCCTGCAGAGGTGTTCCCTCTTTATCGAGGTATCGGTTCAGGCGGATCTCGCCCTGATATACAGTTTCCATCGCAGCCTCCATTGTTTATGCCGCAGACGTCAGTCGACGTGCTTCACTGATGATCGCGTCCGCCTGCTGATTGGCGATGCGATGGGTGGGGGTGCCGGAGCGCTCTGCCATGTCAAACAGCTGGCGCAGGGCGGTACCGATGGCGCAGACTTTCCGGTCAATCGCTTCATGACTGTGACCGGTGTGCTGCAAGGCGGCGAAGATCAGCCCGCCCGCATTGATCAGATAGTCAGGGGCATAGAGAATGCCCATCTGTTGCAGTTGCTCGCCGTGCTGTTCGTCCAGCAACTGGTTATTGGCCGAGCCGGCGATGATCCGGCAATGTAACTGCTGGATACTCTGGTCGTTAATGATGGCGCCAAGGCCACAGGGGCAGAGTACATCGACCCGTACCTTAAGGATTTCATCGCAGGCAACCGGAATGGCATCCAGCTGGTTTACCGCCGCTTCCATCCGGCTACGGTCGATATCGGCGACAAACAGCCGGGCACCAAGCTGGTGTAACTGCTGTGCCACGGCAAAGCCGACATGGCCCAGTCCCTGTATAGCCACAGAGATACCGGACAGGTTGTCGTGGCCCAGCTTGCTGGCAACCGCCGCCTGAATACCTGCAACGACGCCACGGGCGGTAAAGGGGCTGGGATCACCGATATCGCTGGTACAGGTGACGTAGCGGGTTGAAGAGCGGATCGCGTCCATATCGCTGGTTTGGGTACCGCTGTCCATGGCGGCTATATAAGCACCACCGAGGTTATCGACAAAGCGACCGAAGGCCTGCATCAGCTGCTGCCGGTCGAAGGGTCTGCGGGGCTTGATAATCACCGACTTGGCGCCGCCGTGAGGCAGGTCGGCCAGTGCGGCTTTGTAGCTCATCCCCCGGGCCAGCCGGCAGGCATCAAAGATTGCATCGGCATCGCTGTCATACTCTATAAAACGACAGCCGCCAATCGCCGGGCCGAGGATCGTGGAGTGGATGGCAATAATTGCCTGAAGTCCACTCTCCGGATCACTGGCGAAATGCAGGCGCTCTAAACCGGTGTTTTCCATCTGTTCGAACATGACGGGGTCCTCCGTACTTGTGAGACCAGGAAAACGGCAGCTCAGGTGTCGTCCGGACTGTGGTGGCCGTGCCGGATAACACCGTTTTCAAATTAGTTTCTCCTTACTTTTGGATAGCACAGCCCATTGCAAAGTTCAGGTAGATAACCCCTTGTATTCGGTGAGGTTATGGCAAATGGGCTGGATTTTACGCAGTTGCAAAAGCGGCCGGGGAGGCCTGAAAACAGCGGGGGTGTTGCTAAAAAACTGTTACAGCGTTGTTGCATTGCTGAAACAGGAAAAAATATTTTGTATCAATAATGGGGAAGTTTGAGTTTATACCGCTATCTGACTGATTAAACGTTCGTTTTCAATGCCAGTGACACTGTCCGGCTCTTAAGCTGTTTCCGCTTGGAACCGGGCTCAGGCGCGGGACGCGTCAGCCCGGTACACTGCAGCCTGAGCGGGGCTATATGGCGCTCGCTCAGGCTGGCAATAGCAGGCTCAGGGTCAGCGGCAGGGTGATAAAGGCAATCAGAGTCTGGGCGGTGATAATCGCCGACATTGCGTTGGCGTTGCCTCCCAGCTGGCGTGCCAGAATGTAGGCTGAAGGCGCTGTGGGTACCGCGAGACAGATGACGACGATGGTGACGGTAATGCCCTCCAGCCCGAACCAGCTGGCAGCAAAGACCGCAGCGACTGGCTTGACCAGGAACTGCAACAGCGAGGTAGCGCCGATCATTCCCAGACTACCGCGTGTGTCGGCCGGTTGCAGCGCCGCACCCACCGAGAGCAGTGCCATGGGCAGCGCGACTTTACCCAGCATCGCCAGCAGCGATTCAGTCGGGCCGGAAATCCCGACTCCGCTGAGGTTCAGGCTCAGGCCGGCAACACAGCCCAGAATCAATGGATTAGTCGCGAGCTGCTTGGGTAGTTTGCGCCAGCCGCCGCTGTCCGCACCCGCCACGGTAAAAACCGTGACACAGAGGATATTGACCGTAATCACTACAACCACCGCGGCCAGTGCTCCGATCACCATACCTTCGGCGCCGAACAACAGGTCGGTCAGGGCCAGGGCAACAAAACTGTTAAAACGCACGCCGCCCTGAAATACCGAGGTAAACGAGGGGCCATCAAAGGGGCGAAACAGCAACTGGATGATTACCAACAGCAGGCTGCTGAGCAGAAGCACCAGAACCAGAGTGCTGAGAATACCCTGCCAGGCCAGCTCGTTCAGAGGCTTGTTGGCGAGGGATACGATCAGCAGAGAGGGGGCAAACAGGTAGTAGGTGAGCTTTTCGATACCGGCCCAGACTTCATTACCAATGGCAAAATGGCGCCGGGCGACAAAGCCGATCAGCACGCAGAGGGTAACAGGAATCAGGACTTCTATGGCAACGGGCATCGCTTTCTCCTTGTATTGCCGCCAGCATAGGAGATATCAGGCTAAATAAAAATTTATATTATTTTGAGCTTTATATAAGAAAAAATTTAGCTTTCGGGATTCTGTTCCGGCTCAGCCAGGTAACGCTCATACTCCTCGATCAGTACCCTGACCAGTGTCCGGCGGCTGTGTTCCCGCCGCTGGTAGACCCCCAGGTTACGATGGATCACCGGGCTGCCAAAGGGGATCACCCGAAAGCGCTCGCTGTAGTAAGGGTACATAGTGCTGCCAAAGGGCATCACAGTGATGCCCAGCTGCTGTTCCACCATCATGGTCGCGGCCTGCAGCGAGTCCAGCTCCATAATCTCATTCGGGATTATGCCGCGGCGGCGTAATTCGTTATCGATCATGGTGCCTGCAAACGCCTTGGGATCGAGGCGCATAAAAGGTTGCTCGCGCAACAGCTGCTCATCACTTTCAGCCCTCAGCGAACGGTGTGCCACCACATAGAAAGGCTCGCTATCCAGCGTATGCCAGCTGAAGGTATCGCTGAATGGCTGGCGTGGCTCGGTGATCAGCACTGCATCCAGCTCACTGTTCTCGACCCGGCGCATCAGCTCATCGGACATACCGCGAAACACCTTAATCTTCAGCTGTGGATAGAGATCGCGCAGTCGTGCCAGCACCGGTCCCAGAGGTCCGGTCTGGACACTGAAGACCGCGCCGATCATCAGTTCGCCGCGAAACTGGGTGGGATCTCCCAGCCCCTCTCCGAGCCGGCTGTAGGCACTGAGAATCGCTTCGGAGCGCTCCAGCACAATGCGACCATCATGATTCAGTACCTGGCTGCGCCCGACCTTATCGAACAGGCGCAGGCCGAGCTGATCCTCCAGCTGGTGGACCTGCTGGCTGATGGCTGCCTGGGTCAGGCCAAGCTGTTCGCCGGCTGCGGCGAAGCTGCCATGACGATCAATCGCTTGCAGGGCACGAAGGGCTTTCAGGGACATGGACTTTATTCCTGCGGATACTGCAGCAGAGTATGCAGCTGAGAGAGGAGGCTGTATAGAGGCTCTAACTGGCGGCGTTGTCACTGTAGAGAATAGCTGTCTGAACAGAAGCCGGCCTGGCTCACTTTTTCTCTCGAGAGCATGCGTCTGTATGCTCCTGGCCCTAGTGCTCCCCGCTTGCCAAGCTAGGTTTTTATCCAACCTGGCCTGCAACAAAAACGGCAATCGGTGACGTTTTTTTTATTTGGTCTGATTTTCCATCTTCTGCTTCGTATCCCGCATAAACGGACTAATCCTTTAGGAAACAGTCGCTTCAGCGGCCTGGTGGCTCTCCATCAGCGGTTCTGTCAAGCCGTATGGTCCTTTGGTATACCAGTCTGGTTTGGTTGATTTGAGTTTTTGGTACATGGTATACCATAATACCGAAGGCGCTCTTCAATCTGTGCTTGTATCGTTCGCCACCGAGGCCAGGCGGACGTTGACGAGCCTTAACCAAACAAAAACAAAAAGGGAGCATTGCGATATGCAGCCCAACAAGTTGTTAGCCGACAAAGGTTTACTTAGCGGGATTCATCCCGGTATGGGGATAGCATCAAAAGCCATGGTGCTGGCGTTTGTGTTATTTACCGTACTCAATGTGGATCTCGCTAATGGGGTCTATAGCGATATCAAGAACTGGATTCAGAGTACACTGAACTGGTACTACGTAACGGTGGTCAGCCTGGTGCTGTTCTTTTCCGTCTGGGTGGCGTTTAGCCGCTTTGGTGATCTGCGCCTGGGCGCTGACGATGAGAAGCCTGAATTCGGCTTCTTTACCTGGTTTTCCATGCTGTTCAGCTGCGCAATCGGCGTAGGCATTCTGTTCTGGAGTATTGCCGAGCCGATCTTCCATTTTCAGGGAAACCCGTTTATCAGCATGGCCGGGATTGAGGCCGGTAGCGCTGAAGCGGCGCAGATGGCGATGCGCATCACCCTGTTCCATTGGGGCCTGCATGGCTGGGCGATTTATATCATCGTAGGTCTGGCGCTGGCTTACTTTACCTACCGTCGCGGCTTGCCCCTGACTGTGCGCTCGGCGCTCTACCCGATTCTGGGGGAGCGCATTTACGGTCCGATCGGACATGCCGTTGATATGCTGGCGATCTTCAGCACGCTGTTCGGTACGACCACTACCCTCGGCCTGGGCGTCGCGCAGATGAATGCCGGATTGAACTACCTGTTCGGCATCGAAATCTCCACCACAACACAGATCATCCTGATTGCCGCCATCTCCGTGGTGGGTACCGTATCCGCCGTGTCCGGCGTGGAAAAAGGTATTCGCTGGCTGAGTGTCTGGAACATCCGTATCAGTCTGGTACTGATTGGCTTCTTCCTGCTGGCCGGACCGACTGTCTTCCTGCTGGGGATGTTTGCGACCAGCGTTGGCGACTACATGTGGAACCTGATTCCAATGGGCTTCTGGACTGATCCGAATCCGGAAAGCCAGTGGCAGGGCTGGTGGACGATCTTCTACTGGGGCTGGTGGCTCTCCTGGGGCCCGCTGGTAGGTCTGTTTATTGCGCGTATCTCCCGTGGCCGCACTATCCGTCAGTTCCTGTTAAGTGCACTGATTATCCCACCCCTGGGTGGCTTCCTGTGGATCGTTATCTTTGGTGGCAGCGCGCTGCATATCGAACTCTATGGTGCCGGCGGTATCGTTGATGCTGTGAACAATGATATGACCCTGGCGTTGTATAAAACCATCGAAGCTCTGGGTGTAGAAGCGCTGACCTGGCCGATGGCTGCACTGGCGACCTTTATGATCGTCACCTGGTTCGTGACGTCTGCTGACTCCGGAACCCTGGTAATCTGCACCATCCTGTCGATGGGTGACCGTAACCCGCCACAGCGCTTCCGTATCTTCTGGGGCCTGGGATTGGGGGCTGTAGCGGCTGTTCTGCTGCTGGCTGGAGGCCTGAAAGCGCTGCAGACGGCGACCATTGCGGCTGCTCTGCCATTCTCAGTGGTGCTGCTGTTTATGTGTGCTGCACTGGTAAAAGGGCTTAATGATGAAGCCAATGGCGTAGTGTATCCAACGGCAGTAGATAAAGACCTGACGCCGGAACAGGATGATAGCGACAGCGCCGTGATGGCGCAGACGACTCCAAGCAACGGATAGTCATCTGAATGATGCCACAGTCGCAATGTACGACTGTGGCAGAGCTACTGCGACAGAGTGAGAGTAATGGCTTTCTCTCGTCACCCCTTAATACGCGGCCTTGGCCGCGTTTTTTTGTGTCTTGTCAGATAGGTGCGCGTATGGGAATAGGGGGATTGCGAACAGCGATGGTATTGCAGGTACAGGGAGGGCGGGCAGAAAGGCTGTTATATAAGCCGTCTTTCTGCCCGCAGGGGTTAACTTGAATGGGCTGTCAGTCGGAGCCTTTCATAATGACAATCTGTGCATTTGCCGCGTCCTGGCGGTGATGGCAGGCCTGCTGGTATTCCGGAGAGTTGTAGCAGGCGAGCGCCTGCTCGTAGCTATCGAACTCTAGCACCACAGCACGGCTCGGCGGCTGGGTGAATCCTTCCAGGGCGGTGAGCTGATCGCTACGCGCCAGAATACGGGCGCCATAGGCTTTCAGTGCCGCTGGAGCCAGCTTGAGGTAGTCCTGATATTGCTCAGGGTGGGTCACATCGACAAACGCTATCCAATAACCTTTCATGTTTTGTCTCTCTTTGTATTATGGTATACCATGATCATATCCTACAAAAATCCCCGACATCTGGCGATAGGATTTATAGGCAGTAGTGGTAGCTGAATGCCGCAGCTTGCAGGCAAGGGACCACGTCAGGGCGGGCCCGTTTTAAGAAGAAGAAACTATGCGATTTAACAGCAGCGAAGAGATTATCGAAGATATCCGTCAGGGAAAGATGGTTATCCTGGTGGACGATGAAGACCGGGAAAATGAAGGCGACCTGGTCATGGCCGCTGAAGCTGTAACACCTGAAGCGATTAACTTTATGGCCACGCATGCCCGGGGGTTGATCTGTCTGACACTGGATGAGGCCCGTTGTGATCAGCTGGGCTTGCAGATGATGGTGCCGGATAACGGCTGCGCCTATGGTACTGCCTTCACGATCTCAGTGGATGCCGCAGCCAATGTCACCACCGGTATCTCTGCGGCGGATAGGGCCGAAACCGTGCGCGCTGCCGTCGCAGCTGATGCTCGTCCGGCTGACCTGGTACAGCCGGGCCATATCTTCCCGCTGCGGGCACGAAATGGCGGAGTGCTGACCCGCGCCGGTCATACCGAAGCAGGTTGTGATCTGGCCGGGCTGGCAGGCTTCAAGCCATCGGCCGTAATTATTGAGATCATGAATGAAGATGGCTCAATGGCACGCCGTCCCGATCTGGAGATCTTTGCCGAGAAGCATGGTTTAAAGATCGGTACTATCGCCGACCTGATTCACTATCGCCTGGCGAATGAAACGACTGTTAGCCGTATTGGCCAGCAGAATCTGCCAACGGTACATGGTGAGTTCAATATGATCACCTACGAGGACAAGCTGGATGATGCTGTGCATATCGCCCTGGTGATGGGGGATGTCAGGGCTGATGAACCAACCTTAGTCCGGGTGCATGTGATCGATCCATTACGTGACCTGATCGGCGCCGAATATAGCGGTCCGCAGAACTGGAGCCTGTGGGCAGCGCTTGAAGAGGTGGCAAATGAGGGTAAAGGGGTGGTTGTTGCCCTGGGGAATACCGATACCGCTGCCAGCCTGTTGCAGCGTGCGCCGCAGCTGGTGCAGCAGAAGCAGGATGTACGTAAGAAGGTATTTGCCGATGTAGGTACCGGTGCCCAGATATTGAAGGATATCGGGCTGCGCCAGATCCGCCATCTGGGGCCACCCTGGCGTTTTACCGGCCTGGAGGGCTACGATCTGGAGGTGGTGGAAACGCTGCCTTTCGAACCGGAAGCCAACTGATGAGAAAAGAACCCGGTCTATTGGCCGGGTTCTTCCATTTGGAACGGTGCCGATGGGTCCGGTGTTCCAGACAAGGGGTATTTACCAATCATGTTCTTTAGCTTCCCAGGTAAAAAACTTACCTGTCTGCTGAATATCCAGGCTTTGCGCCAGCGCTACGATGCCTGATGCACTCTCCTGAACCGTAATGTCGGCTTCGGAGCCTCCCATATCGGTTTTTACCCACCCCGGGTGAACAGGGCAAACGGTGATCCCTGATGCCTTTAGTTCCAGGGACAACATTTGCATCACCTTATTAACGGCGGCCTTGGAGCTTCCATAGGCATACATACCGCCACTTTCCCGCTGTAACGAACCCATTTGGCTAGAGATGGTAATAATTCTTGGATTTGTGGAGAGTTCTAGGTTCGGTATAAAGGCCCGACTGACCAGCAAGGGTGAAATGGTGTTTACGGCTATCGTTTCGAGCCAGCCCGAAGCATCAATAGTGTCCAGCGTCTGTTTCTCTGGACCAAGAACGCCCGCATTGTTAATCAAGATATCTATCGGCATGCCAGCAACATTCTCGACCAGCTTAGATACGGAATTCTCGTTCGTAACTTCGAGCTCGTAGATCACTAGATGGCTTGAAGACTGCAGCGCCGCTAGCTCTTGTGATGGCTGCCCTCGATAGGTCGAAATCACGTTGTAGCCCGATTCAAGGAACTGCTTCGTAATCTCAAGACCGATCCCTCTTGAAGCTCCTGTTATCAGTACTGTTTCCATAATCTAGGGTTTCCTATTCGTACAACGGTTTTGTTCGGCATCTTACCGGGGGGATTCCTGCCGATTGGCAAAGAGAAGAATAGCTGATTCACGATACTTGAGTCTTTACTCCTTATATAGCAGGGTTAATCGATGCACGTAGCTCGACACTTTAGGTCTATGAAATAGGGGTGATAGGGTGTCGGGTCAGCTTCCGACGCATGGGAATGATCCATCGCTTGGACCTATTGTGCATAAACAGGGATTGGCCTGATTACAGCATCGCTGCTTATTGATTGAGGTATCCTGTAGCGAACAGCGATTGTAGGGAGCGCCTTGTGAACAAACAGCAGTTGTCCGACTATCTGGCAGCCAAGCCAGGTGCGGTGATGGAGTATCCATTTGGACCTGACGTCAGAGTGTTTAAGGTACGGGGTAAGATGTTCGCTCTGTATGACCCGGCGGATGATCCGGTCAGGGTCAACCTTAAATGTGATCCACAGGAAGCGCTGATGCTGCGGGATCTGTTTGAGGCCGTGTTACCGGGCTACCATATGAACAAGCGCCACTGGAATACGGTTTTGATCGATGGTTCACTGCCGGACGGTGAGATCGAGCGAATGATCGATAACAGTTATCAGCTGGTGGTGAAAGGGCTGAAAAAGGCCGAACGCGATGCATTGGCCTTGCTCGCCGCTCAACAGGCGGATAGCTAAGCCGGCATGCTACTCTGTTACTGACTAGCGTTGAGCGGTCGCCGGGCGGGAGTTGCCAAGCAATTTCTGGAGAGGTTAGAACTTCTACATTATCTGGCAGCGGCTGTTATCGGTTAGTCCCGACTTTGAGAGTATTGAATAAGGCACCTCTGAGTAACTCAGAGATGCCTTGCAGGCCGGATTTATGATTTAGGCTTCAGGTTTTCCGGATCATAGAGTCCCACACAACCCACCGCCTCTACCTTCACCTTATAAGCTTCATCGAAGTACTCGATCTGCAGTTCCCGGCCAACCTGGCAGTATTCATACGGCAGGTAGCCCAGGGCGATATTCTTACCGACACTGGGGCCGTAAGCGATACTGGAAGTATAGGAACGGCGGCCAACGGAATCGATCAGGGTTTCACCACTCTCCGGATCGATAATCGGGCAGATGCCTACTGGATAGCGGGCGACGCCTTGGGCATCGGTATTGTCGACCATGGTTAGGGTGCAGAGATACGCCGGTTGCTGTTCCCGTTCACGCATCGCCACATAAGCTTCCTTACCGTGGAAGTCAGCCGCCTTGACTACTTTACGTTGCAGACCAGATTCCACCAGGTTGTACTCGGTGAGCAGGTCCGCATTCTGCAGGCGCAGGCTCTTCTCCAGGCGGCGGCTGTTGGCGTAGGTTTCGATGCCGATCGGCGTCACACCCTGGGCATGGAGGGCATCCCAGATCGCCAGTCCATCTTCCAGCTTGAAGTGCAGCTCCCAGCCCTGTTCGCCGACGTAGGAGATGCGGAAGGCCGAAACGGTGACGCCATTGATGCTGATATCTTTTACTGCGGCGAACGGGAAGGCCTCATTGCTCAGCGATTCCGGATCAGCGACCACCTTCTGCAAGGTGGTACGGGCATTTGGACCCCACAAGCCGATACAGCCGAAATCGGTACGGCGATCTGTGATCTCTAGATTGGTAAAGCCCTTATCCTCCGCCAGGCGTTTCATCCAGACGAAATCACGGTTACCGGCATCGCCGCCATCGATCACTCGGAAATGGTCTTCGCCCAGGCGCAGCACCGTCAGATCGGCACGGACATTACCGGCATTGTCGAGGAAGTGGGTATAGATCCCTTTACCATTCGGGGTATCGCCCGCCACCTTGGCAACGCAGGTATACTCCATCAGCGCGGCAGCATCTTCGCCGGTAACGTCATAGATAGCGAAGTGGCATAGGTTGATCATGCCGACATCGTCGGACATCTTCAGGTGTTCGGCGTTTGAGACGCGCCAGAAGTGGCGGTTATCCCACTCGTTCTCACGTTGTGGAATCCGATCTCCATACTCCTCCAGCAGATGTTCGTTACTGGCATAACCGTGGGCGCGCTCCCAGCCAGCGGCTTCCATAAAGTAGCCGCCGAGCTCCTTCTCACGCTCCCAGAACGGGCTGCGGTGCAGGTCGCGGCCCTTGGAGAACGGCTCCCGGTTGTGTACCGGTGGGTTATAGATCTTGAAGGCGGATTCGTAGCAACGGTCATGGATAAACTGTTCATCCAGCTGGAACGGATAGAAGCGGGAGACATCGATACTGGAATGGTCAAATTCGGTAACGCCGTCGGTCATCCAGTCGGCTACGATCTTGCCGACACCCGGGCCATCCTTCACCCAGACTGCTTCGGCGTACCACAGGCCGCGGACATTGGACGATTCTCCAATCGACGGGCCGCCGTCTGTAGTTACCTGCAACAGGCCGTTGAAGGAGTATTTCTCGTCATAACCCAGCTCGCCCAGGATCGGTGTCAGCTCGATGGCGCGCTCCAGTGGATCGATTACTTCCTCCAGCTCCAGGTCTCGCTGTGATGGCGACAGGCGGGCTTCCTCTTTCTCCAGAATATCCCGCGGATGGCACATACGTGGGGCGTTTTCTTCGTAGTAGCCCCACTCCAGCTGGCCACCCTCGGCGGTCTTGGGATCGCCGGTATCGCGCATATAGGCGGAGTTGCCCTGATCGCGGAGTAGGGGATAGCCGATCTCCTTCCTGGTGTCGGCGAATTCGTCGAAGGGTTTGAAGAAGGTCAGCGGGTGATCCACTGGCATGATTGGCAGGTCTTCACCCACCATCCCCGCGATCAGGCGGCCCCATAAGCCCGCGCATACCACGACATAGTCCGCTTCAATGTAACCGCGGGTGGTTTCAACGCCTTTAATTCGGCCATCTTCAACTTTCAGGCCGGTACAGGCGGTATTGGCGAAGGCCTTCAATTTGCCGGTCTCTACAGCCTGTTCGACCAGTTCACCCGAAACCGCTTGAGAGCGGGGCACAACCAGGCCGGCATCAGGATCCCATAGCGCGCCCTGGATCACACTCTCCTCAAGTAAGGGAAACTTTTCCTTAGCTTCAGCGGTGCTGATCATACGGACTCTGTTGCCGAAGGCCTTGCCGGATGAGACGCGGCGTTTCAGCTCTTCCATACGCTCATCGTCGCCGACCCGGGCGACCTCAAGGCCACCGATCCGCTCATAGCGTCCCATTTTCTCGAAGAAATCGATACTGTACTTGGTAGTGAAGATCGTCATCTGATCATGCATGGTATTGAAACAGAAATCAGATGCGTGGGCCGTCGAGCCGATGTCGGTGGGGATGGCCGATTTGTCGATACCTACAATATCATCCCAGCCCCGTTCAATCAGGTGATGCACAACAGAGGCACCAACAATACCGCCCTGACCGATAATCACTACTTTTGCTTTAGCAGGAAACTTCGCCATTACTATTCTCCAAACCGGTGTTTTTGCACATCAGTGCCACTACATTCAGGAAACAGCTTTCATCCCTGAGAGACGATCTCAAATCAGCCTACCACCTTTATCCCGGCGGCAAAGGTGTGTTGGCGTTTTCTGAACAGTGAATGCCTTATTGAGGAAAGCGATTTCCGGCCTGATTGAGGTGGAAAGTCAGATGGGCGCGAGGCAGGTGAGATAGGTGCTGGATTCAGTACAACTCAGGGTACCAGCTGCAAACAAACTGGCGATCTGCGGTTTCGAATAAGGGAGTGGAAAAGAGGAAAGTCCTATTTGATGTCTGCGCTTAGGCAGCCATTAAATAGGACTCTCGTCCTTTTCCGTTGTGTTTTTCTTTACGCTGGTAAGCGCCTTTGCCTTTTTTCGCCTTAACCACTTGCTGCTTGTAGGCCTTGGAGGTCACCAGTGCAGCCAGGAAGTTATCGTTGATAGTGCCGCGTCCTATATCGGTGGCACTGGATGATTGCCGCAGTTTCTTCTGTTTGCCCATTGTTATCTCACTCGTTTAAAGAAGGTCACAGTATACGCGATTAATATAAGTGAGGAGGAGAGAGGGGGAAAAAGTAAGTTGCTGGCTACGGCAAGTGTAGCCAGCAGATAGGGGGTTACTGCATAAAATGCACAGTGCCGTCTTCGGAACAGCCCATATAGATACCGAAGACGCCGCGATCCTTCTCTTCGATGTAGCGTTGCAGGATATCTTTGATGGCCGGATAAAATATATTTTCCCAGGGGATCTCATCCGGCGCCAGCATCGCGACTTCGGCCGTTTCCGGGCCGGGATCATCGCTGAATTCGATCAGCCGGGCACGAAACATGATGTAGACCTCATCAATCTGCGGCACGCTGAAGATGGAGTAAGGGGCGCGGATATCAACCTGGGCGCCGGTCTCTTCCCAGACCTCACGTCGGGCTGCCTCTTCGACGGTTTCACCGCATTCCATAAAACCTGCCGGGAGGGTCCAGCTACCGGGACGGGGTTTGATGGCGCGTTTGCACATCAGGTACTTGCCGTTGTCCTCGACAATACAGCCAGCGATTACCCGGGGGTTATGGTAGAAGATCTTTTCACAGTCATTACAGACCAGGCGGCGGTGGGTATCGCGGCCCGGTGAGCGGAGCACCAGGTTGGCGCTACCGCACTCGGAACAATATTTCATCTGACTCATCCTGGCTGCCGGGCCGGGAAGGATGAGAGGCTTAACCGATCTGCGGGAAATCAACCTGCAGCGGCGAGCGGATCTCGACCTGAGCGGGGGCGGTGTCACCCTGCTGCTCGGCCAGTACCTTCAAGGCAACGTCGGCGGCGCGTTTAATATGCTCAAGGCAGGCAGCATGCGCTTTGGCCGGGTCGCGGGTCTTGATCGCTTCCACAATGTCGGCCATCTCGGCGCTGCTGTTCTTATAACGGTTATTCTGGGAGACGGAAGTGGCCCGCAGGAAGCTGATACGCGCCTGCAGCTGGCGCAGGAAGTTGCAGGCGGCGCTGTTGCCGCAACCTTCAAACAGGACATCGTAGAAGGCGGTTACGGCTTCAAGGATCGGGACTATCTCGCCAGCTTCCAGTCGTGAATGCAGCTTGCGCAGTGCGTACTCCAGATCCAGGATCTGCTCGTCACTGGCACGCACCGTAAACAGTTCGATGATCATGCACTCCAGCGAGCAGCGCAGTTCGTAAATCTCGCGGGCATCTTCCATAGTGATAATGGCCACGCGTGGGCCTTTACCTTCCATATAGTCCACCAGGCCTTCGGATTCCAGATGACGCAGCGCTTCGCGAACCGAGGTACGGCTGACCCCAAGCAGATCACAGAGATCCCGTTCTACCAATCGATCGCCAGGCAGCAGTTGAAAGTTGAGAATGGCATTGCGCAGGGCGTTTAATACCTTCTCACGAAGAGTCATTGCTGTGCGTTCGATTTTGACGGAATCGCCAAGGGGCTGTCGCTGCATCATAATGTTATCCATAAAACTAAAAAGTCACCGGCACTCGGGCAGAGCGGCGGTGGGCCTGTTACTTAGCATCGGCTGCATCCTCTTCTGCGAATACGGCCTTAGCGACCCGGAAGCTGTCGATGGCAGCCGGTACGCCACAATATATTGCAGTCTGCAGCAGAACTTCGCGAATCTCTTCACGACTCAGACCGTTGTTGAGGGCGCCACGCACATGCAGCTTTAGCTCATGTGGGCGGTTCAGTGCTGTAATCATGGCCAGGTTGATGATGCTCCTCATTTTAAGGGATAAGCCATCGCGCTTCCATACGGTTCCCCAGCAGTATTCGGTCACCAGCTCCTGCAGCGGCATGGTGAAGTCATCTGCGTTCTCAAGGCTAGCGTTGACGTACTCTTCGCCCAGCACCTGACGGCGGATCTCCAGGCCCTGCTCAAATTTTTCCGAAGCCATTTTCTATCTCCTCTGTTTTCTTGGCAGATGGGAAAGGGGCCGTCGCCATTGCATAGCGCCAGCCCCGGCAGATCAGATGCCGCCCATCATCAGGTATTTGATCTCGACATAGTCATCGATGCCGTACTTGGAGCCTTCGCGGCCCAGGCCCGACTGCTTGATTCCGCCGAACGGCGCCACGGTCGTGGAGATAATGCCCTCGTTGATACCGACCATGCCGTACTCCATGCCTTCACCGACACGCCAGGCGCGCCCGAGGTCTTTGGTGTAGACGTAAGCGGCCAGACCAAACTCGGTATCGTTGGCCATCGCGATCGCTTCCTCTTCGCTGCTGAAGCGGAACACCGGGGCCAGCGGACCGAAGGTCTCTTCACGGGCAACTTTCATCTCAGTCGTTACGCCGCTGATTACCGTGGGTTCGAAGAAAGTGCCACCGATCTCGTGACGCTTACCACCGATTGCGACGGAGCCGCCTTTGGCGATGGCATCGGCCAGGTGGTCTTCTACCTTGGCGACGGCTGCTGCGTTGATCAGCGGGCCCTGATTGACGCCAGCGTCGAAGCCGTTACCGACCTTCAGTTCAGCCACGGCCGCGCTCAGCTTCTCGACGAACTGGTCGTAGATACCGTCCTGTACCAGGAAACGATTGGTGCAGACGCAGGTCTGGCCGGCATTACGGAATTTTGATGCCATTGCGCCATCGATAGCGGCGTCGATATCGGCATCATCGAACACCACGAAGGGGGCGTTACCACCGAGCTCCATGGAGACTTTCTTCACGGTGTCGGCGCACTGGCGCAGCAGTAGCTTGCCGACGTTGGTGGAGCCGGTGAAACTGAGCTTGCGGACCTTGTCGTTGCCGGTCAGTTCGCCGCCGATGGCGATGGCATCACCGGTAACCACGCTGAAGATACCAGCCGGAATGCCGGCTTCTTCGGCCAGCGCGGCCAGTGCCAGTGCTGAAAACGGGGTGTCTGGCGCTGGTTTGACAACAAATGGACAACCCGCCGCCATAGCCGGACCACATTTGCGGGTGATCATGGCATTGGGGAAGTTCCAGGGAGTAATTGCCCCGACAATACCGATTGGCTGTTTGACCACCACCACCCGGGCACCGGCCTTATGGCTCGGAATAACATCGCCATAGATACGCTTGCCCTCTTCGGCAAACCATTCGATAAAGCTGGCGCCATACATTACCTCGCCCTTGGCCTCAGCCACCGGCTTACCCTGTTCCAGGGTCAGGATCTCGGCCAGTTCATCGGCGTGGGCCACCATCAGCTCATACCAGCGGCGCAGCACGCTGCTACGTTCCTGCGCGGTACGTGCGGCCCAGGCTTTCTGGGCTTCTTCGGCGGCATCTATAGCCTGACGGGTTTCTTCGGCACCGAGCATCGGTACGCTGCCGATCTTTTCACCGGTGGCGGGGTTGAAAATCTCTTGTACTTCACCGTTGGCTGCGTCAATCCAGCGGCCGGCAACGTATGCCTGTTGGCGGAAAAGGGTCTTGTTCATTTATTTTTATCTCTTAGAGTCCAATCAATCGGTGTGGCGGCGGAAACAGGCTGATCAGTCTGTCAGCGTTGCCCAGTCCGCCATCTTGCCGCGGCAATACACCATCGGTGAGCGTGCTTCGTTTACGTTGGCCTGTTCCATCTTGCCGATCAGGATGGCGTGATCGCCGCCCTCATACTCCTTCCACAGGCTGCACTCAATGGTGGCAACGGCACCGTCAATCAGCGGCGTGCCGAATTCGCTGCGGGTGACCGCCACGTCGGCGATGGCCGCGGTCTTGGCTTCGCCTTTTTTCGCAAAGGCAAAGCAGGGGCCGGTCTGGTCGGCGGCCAGGATATTGATGGCGAAGCGTGAGGCTTCACGCAGGACCGGATAGGAGTCGGAGCTGTAGTTCGGGCATACCAGAACCAGGGCCGGGTCCATCGACAGGGCACTGAACGCGCTGGCCGTGAGACCGGTGACAGCGCCGTCGTCGTCATAGGCGGTTACCACGGTGACGCCGGAGGGAAAGGATCCCAGAACCTGCTTGTACAAATCTTCGTTCATGCTGAGATACTCCTACGCTTAGCGCATTACAAATGGGTCGGCCATCGGTTCGCTGGACAGGTTGATCCAGACCGTTTTGCGTTCGGTGTATTCCAGCACGGAGTCGATGCCGCTCTCTCGACCGTAGCCGGAGCTCTTAAAACCACCGATCGAGCCCATGGCAGAGACAACGCGATAGGTATTGACCCAGATAATGCCGGAATGCACATCACGGGCGACGCGGTGGGCGCGGGCGATGTCTCGGGTCCAGATACCGGCAGCCAGGCCGTACTGGGAGTCGTTGGCCATGGCCAGCGCTTCCTCTTCGGTTTCGAACGGAATCACTGCCGCCACCGGACCAAATACCTCTTCCTGCATCAGGTAGTCGGCATTGCTGCTGCATTCAAAGATCGTCGGTTCGTAGTACCAGCCCTGATCGACATCCGGGCGCTTACCACCCAGACGCAGGCGAGCCCCTTCGGCCTGCGCGCGTTCGACAAAGGATTCCACCACGGCCAGCTGCTGGGCGGTGGCCATCGGCCCCATTTCGCTTTCGTCAGCCTGCGGGTTACCGATCTTGATGCGGGACGCGCGTTCTACCAGCGCGTTGATTACCTGCTCATAGACATCTTTGTGCACCAGTAAACGGGATCCGGCGACGCAGCTCTGGCCAGAGGCGGCAAAGATGCCCGCAACGATCCCGTTTACCGCGCTGTCCAGGTCGGCATCAGGGAAAACGATCTGCGGTGACTTACCGCCCAGTTCCAGTGACAGTTTGGCGAAGTTTTCCGCCGAGCTGCGGATCACGTGCCTGGCGGTTGCCGCACCACCGGTAAAGGCGATCTTGCGTACTTTCGGATGACTGGTCAGCGCTGCACCGGTACTCGGACCGTAACCGGTGACGACGTTGATCACACCTTTAGGAATACCGGCCTGTTCGGCCAGCTTTACCAGCTCAATCAGGGTGGCAGACGCGTGCTCGGACGGCTTCAGGACGATTGTATTGCCGGCCGCCAGAGCCGGGGCTACTTTGATGGCCGTCAGGTAGAGCGGGCTGTTCCAGGGGATGATGGCGGCCACGACACCCAGCGGCTCGCGGATGGTATAGGCCAGCATATCCTGCTTATCCAGCGGCAGGGTTTCCCCCTCGATCTTGTCAGCGAGTCCGGCGGTATAATAGAAGAATTCCGGCAGGTAGCTGACCTGACCGCGGGTCTCGCGGATCAGCTTGCCGTTATCGGTACTTTCCAGCTGGGCCAGGGTTTCGGTATTAGCGGCAATCAGGTCGCCCAGCTTACGCAGCAGTTTGCCGCGTGCGGTTGGGGTCAGGCTGCGCCATTCGGCGCTGCGGAAAGCGGTATCCGCGGCTTCCACCGCGCGATTGACATCTTCGGCGCTGGCATCGGGGAACTGTGCCCAGGCTTCGCCGGTCGCAGGGTTCAGGCTATCAAAGGTGTTGCCCGAGATGGCGTTGGTCCATTCGCCGCCAATACACATCTGAAACTGTTGCAGGCTCATCAAGAGGCCTCCTCGCTAGAAGGTTGAGTGCTGTAGACAGCTGACAGGAAGCTGAGCAGCTTCTCGTTTACCCGTTTCGGGGATTCCATCGGCATCATGTGACGTTCATCGTCGATGACGCAGGCTTTGGCATTTGGGATCAGGGCGGCCATATCGCGTGCCATCTGTGGCGTCGAGCCCGGATCCAGCTCGCCGGTCATCACCAGCGTCGGGGCCTGAATCTCTTTCAGCTGGTCAACCATATAGTTGTCTTCGCTGGCGAACAGCTGATAGGTCTTCAGGTAGCCCTGATGGTCATTGCTGAGAACACGGTTACGCACCGCATTGATCTGGGCCGGGCTGGAGGCCGCATACTCTTCGCTGAACCAGCGTTTCAATGCGGTTTCCACGTTCGCCGCCGGGCCTTTGATCGCAACCTCCCGGGTACGGGCCATCACGCCGCTGCGCTGTTCCTCGGTGCGATTGAATACACTGTTAAGGATCACCAGTCCGTTCAGGTACTGTGGGTAGTGCAATGCAAAGGCGCGGGCTACGAGCCCACCCATGGAGAAGCCAATCACCAGTGCTTTCTCCAGTCCCAGGTGGTCCAGCAGCTCCTTCAGCTGAGTGGCGTACTCCTTCAGACAGGTATCGTCGCCGGGTATGGCGCTGTCACCGTGGCCCAACATGTCGTAGGCGATAATCTGATAGGAGGGGGACAAGCCAACCAGCTGTCCGCCCCACATGGATTTATCCAGCCCTACGCCATGAATCAGCACCACCGGCGCCCCTTCACCCTGCACCAGATAACTGGTGCCGGCAGGGGTTTTAAAGTGGTTAATGCAGGTCATGGTCTGGCTCCAGCTTAGTTGTTGGCGGCTTGTTCTGCTTCTTCAGCCAGCGATTTCAGGTCTTCGTAGCGGTTACCGATACGTGGGTGTACACGGCCGCCATCAGACGCGCCCAGGCAGATCACCAGCTCATCTGCGGCAGGAGCATCTTCGATCGCCATTTCCAGGGTGATGTAGTGAGAACGGAAGCCTTCGTCATCTTTGTGCATCATCGGGATCTGAATGGAAGTGCCAGGACCGCCACGCTTGTTGGTAAATGCCAGGTAGCTCTGAGCGTCAACGGCGTTGCGGTAGTGGTTACCAAAGCGCAGGGTATGAACCACTGCAGAGGCATGCTCGATTTCACCTTCGGCACCAACAACAGCCGCCTTACCGTAAGCTTCGATGTTGGCTGTACCGCCAATGTACTTGCCGACATATTCCACTATCAGGGCACCCAGGTCGGAGCAGCTGGCTTTGATTTCAGGACTCAGGTCTTCAACAAAACCACGACCATGCCACGGGTTCTTGATGATGGCTGCTACGCCGACCATGGTGACTGGCTTCTCCGCTGCCTTACCACCCTCGATACGGGTTTCTTCAATGGTGGTAACGATTTTGCGAATTTCAAAGCTCATCGGTGTTTCCCTCTGTAACTGTCTTTTCGGTATGAAAGGGCTTACAGCCCCATCTCTTTTTATGCAGGCACCCGGGTGCCGGAGTTGGTCAGGCAGGTCAGTGTCAGTTGAAACTAACTGGCTTTGGTCTGCGCTGTAATATGGTATACCATAATATAGTACAGCGTCGTCACCGATTGCAATCGCAATTGATTCAGTGATGAGACTGGACCAAATCAGTATTGCGCTCTGGTTGTATGGCTGAGCAGGTAGGGGGGTATAAGTGAACCAATCGGTATCGACGGCAGAGGTTGCGGCAACGGAGATTGTCGTCCTGCTTTATCCGCGCTTTGTGATGAGCGACTTGTTAACTGTCACTAATTGGTTGAGCAAGGCCAATGAGATCAGTGCCAATGGCGAGCTTCAGCGGACGCTCTTTCACTGGCGCCTGTGCTCGAATGAAGCGCCGCTGGTCGTAGCTGATAACGGCATGGTACTCAGCACCCTGGCCGATCCGGCTGCTCTGGATCGGGTTGATCAGCTGATCGTACTGGGCGCAGAGGTGCAGGAGAGTATGCAGAGCTTGGCCCGGCTGGGGTGGGAGCAAGTACCGGTCATTGAGCTTACGCAGCCCAAGGTGCTGAGAGATGATCGGGTTGCGTCACCTGCCGCGGTAGCTGAAAAGATGGCTGCGTTGGTTGTGCCTAGATTGTCTCCGGCGCAGGCAGAGCGACTGCTTGCCCAGTGCTCAATCCAGGGACCGCTGGGGCAGGTGAATGTGGATGATGGTCGCGTTCATCGTGCCTTACAGCTGATGCAGCAGAATCTGCGTAAGCCGCTGAAGAATTGCCAGATCGCTGAGAAAGCTCACCTATCGGTCCGCCAGCTGGAGCGGCTCTTCCGGCGCTACTTTGATGAGACGCCGGCGCGATACTACCTGCGGATCCGACTGCAATCGGCACGCAGGCAGTTGCAGGAAGGGAGTCGTAGTGAGCATGATGTCGCACTGGCCTGCGGTTTTGCTTCACTGGCCTATTTTCGCAAACAATATAAGGCACGCTTTGGTATCACTCCGGGTTACGAAGCGGAGGCCGCCCGCTGAGCGTAGACGGCGCAAAAAATCCAGAGAGCAATAAGATAGCCCGGCTTTTGCCGGGCTATCTTATTGGGTTGTGCTGTCGCTGTTATTTGAACGCAGGCATTACCTGGTCGATAAACAGCTGCAGAGACTTCTTCTTCTCTTCATGGGAAAGGCTGTTATCAGACCAGAAGCTGTACTCGGTAACGCCCAGCTCCTCATAGCGCTTCAGGCGCTCAATGACCTGTTCCGGTTTGCCGATCATCAGATTATTGCGCAGTACTTCCGGCGCAAAATCGGCCATCTCATCTAGCTCAGCTTCACTTATTGGCTGGCAGAAGCCATTTTGAGGTTCCTGGTCGTTGCGGAACCAGCCCTGGAAGTAGGAGTACCAGCGGCGGATGCCGTTAACACCGGTTTTCCAACCATCTTCATCGTCATGAATATAGGTGTGGCGCAGGCACATCACTTTAGGCCGCGCTTTGTCAGGGTGTTTAGCGCAGGCTGTATGGTGCTTGTCCATCAGGTCGGCCACTTCCTCATCCGACTTAAACAACGGCGTGATCATCACATTGCAGTTGTTTGTCACCGCCATTTCATGGGATTCCGGAGAACGGGCGGCCTGCCAGATCGGCGGATAAGGTTGCTGTATCGGTTTTGGTACTGAGGTTGAGGTTGGGAATTTCCAGCACTCGCCGTCATGGGCATAGTTGCCCTGCCACAATTTCTGCAGGGCGGGCAGCATCTCGCTGAGATACTTACCGCCATCCGCTGCAGACTCGCCGTTTAGCATGCGGTCGAACTCATATTGATATGCGCCACGGGCTATACCAAATTCAAGCCGGCCATTGCTCATGATATCGACCAAGGCCGCTTCACTGGCCAGCTTTACCGGGTGCCAGAAAGGTGCCACCACGGTGCCGGTGCCAAGGCGGATATTCTTTGTCAGCGGTGCCAGATAGGCCAGGAAGGAGAAAGGATTCGGACCGATGGTGAATTCCATTGCATGGTGCTCGCCAATCCAGGCAGTTTCAAAACCTGCTTCATCCGCGATCTGAACCAGCTCTACCAGTTCGTTCATCAACTCCTGGTGTGGCTTGTCTTCATCATAGCGTTCCATCTGGAGGAATAGAGAGAATTTCATGGCGTTGCTTAAACCTCTTTCTTATTTTAGCAGCCGGTTTGATGCTCTGGTCTGGCTATGGCTTAGCGCCGCCGAAACATCAGAACTAACCGGTCCGGATCTGATTAGTGAATACGCATATGATGGTATACCATAATACTGGATGTCAAATTTGATCTGGAACAATTTTTTCAGGAATCTCTGCTGCGCGTTACCGACTTGGATCGGCCTGTGGTGTTTGGCCATTGTCGGGGGAGGTCAACCCGGGGGCATGTAACTCAGAGGCATACAGTTCTATGTAATAGCGGTTTTCATTGCATAGCCTGTCACCGGTACAGCTATTTCGGTTCAGGGTGTTGAATATGCGGAAAACAATTGGTCAGAGGTAGGGGGGGAGCAGTCGCCAAAACCTGTCCCGTCAATGCCGGTAAAGGCTAAAGGCCTGTTCGGATTGCGGCTGGTTATGCTACCGGGTCGAGCCTGTCAAATAGGGGCGGACGGTTTGGATGTGCGGGATCACTCCGGAGGGCAGGCAGTGTATCGCTCGCAGAGTCGGTGGTCCTAAGGAGGAGAGCGTAGCCGCAGCCAGGTGCTTGTCCGGAGCGCTGCTGGCTCCGGATTGTTTCAGTACTGGCTGCTACAGGCGACGGAAAGGATTAACTGGCTGAAGGTTTCTTCCGCTTCATCATCGGTGCGTTGCCGTCGTCATTTATACGTTCGGCAGCGAGTTTACGGCTGTAGCTTTTTTCCTGGCGCTTAGCCGGTTTGTTGTGCTTATCCGGACCCTGAGTTGCGGTTTTAGCGCCGTTTTTGGCCTTAGGCGTGTATTTCTTTTGCGCGGGCTTTTTCTTCGCAGCCGGTTTCAGACCTTTGAACTTAGCTTCCAGGCCTTCGACAGTGCTGAAACTGATGGTTTGTTGCAGGAATTTCTCGACCCGCTTGAAGGCATCCCAGTCTTTCGGGCCGACCAGTGACAGGGCTTCACCCTTGGTGCCGGCACGGCCGGTGCGACCGATACGGTGTACATATTCTTCTGCCTGTTTGGGCATATCGAAATTGATCACCAGCGAGACCTGTAGCAGGTCCAGGCCGCGGGAGGCAACGTCGGTGGTAATCAGCACCTGCTGCTGACCACGGCTGAAGCTGTCCATAATCCGGTTGCGCTCCGCCTGGCTCATATCACCGCTGAGGGCGGCCGCTTTCAGGCCGTCTTCCCGCAGCAGGCTAGCCAGTCGATCGGTGTCGGCGCGGGTGGCGGTGAAGATAATCGCCTGCTGGAAATCTTCAGTGCTGAGTATTTTGTTCAGCAGTGCCTGTTTGTGATTCAGCTGATCACAGAGATAAAAGCGCTGTTCGATATCCTGATGTTCGGCATTGGCGGCACCGACGGCGACGCGCTTAGGGGCTTTCAGCAGTTTAGCAGCCAGGCTGTCTACTTCCGCATGGTCTAACGTGGCGGAGAACATCAGGGTCTGGCGCAGACGGTGGTCTGCAGCGGTATTGATCTGTTCCAGCTCTTTGGCAAAGCCGAGATCAAGCATACGGTCAGCTTCGTCCATGATCAGCAGCTCAAGGCCGTGCAGTGTCAGCGAGCGCTTTTCCAGGTGGTTAGCGAGCCGTCCCGGTGTCGCAACGATAACCTCAGGCTCTTTGATCAGCGCCTTGATCTGGTCATTGAAATTTTCGCCACCCAGCACCAGAGCGATATTGATACGTGAGCCGCTGGTCAGGGAGCGCAGTTGCTGGAAGACCTGCTTCGCCAGCTCGCGGGTGGGTGCCAGAATCACAGCACGGGGATCGCGTTTGCTCAGGGCACGTGACTTCATCAGGCGCTGCATGGTTGGCAGCAGAAACGCCAGGGTCTTACCGGAGCCGGTTTTCGAAGACGCTATCAGGTCGTTACCTGCAAGTGCGGCCGGAATCGCCCGGGCCTGTATCTCGGTCGGTGTATCGATACCCATATGCTTCAGTGTATTGAGAAGGCGGGGGTCCAGTTTGAAATCGGCAAATTGCTCAGCGTACTGCGTCAACATCGTGCTCCGGTTAATACGGCGGTAAATTTCTGAGGCGCTATTATGTCAGCAAATCTCACCGAGATCAGGCTGAAGTGGTGCTATTGCCGAATATTTAGCATGGAAGGCCCGATGAGAAGGGGATGAGTCAATATGCAGGCCGGATAGTGATTCGAAGCGATAATCCCGATGATGACAGGTGTCTCTGGCAAGCGAATGTTGTTTCTAGGACAGGGCTAAGTGCAATTACAAACAGCAAAAAAGCCCCGCAACATTGCTGTTACGGGGCTTTTTTGCTTTCAGCTGATCTTAGCCGTACTGTGCTGCCAGTTCATCCACGGCTTTACGCGCCAGCGGTGTCAGCTGGCTGCCGTCGCTGTTAGCGTATGCCACGATTTGCTGTTTCATGGTACGGGCCCAGAAACGCATCAGGTGGTTGGACACAATCTGCACCGACTCGGCTTCATCGCCGTGGTGCAGGTTGTTATCGGCGATCTGATTCGCCATGTGAATGAGCTGGTCGAGTTGTGAATGACTCATTTCGCGTGTTCTCCGCAATCAGTGTCCCCGGTGCTGTGACCCGGGCTGTAGCTGACATGTCGTTGTGGTCGGGCAAAGCCGATCAGTTGCAGATTGGCATCCCGTGCCAGTCGCAGGGCAAGGCCTGTAGGGGCAGAGACGGCCACCAGGGTGCCGATACCGGCGCTGGTAACTTTCTGTACCATCTCGTAGCTGGCGCGGCTGGAGACCAGAGCGAAGCCCCGGCTCCGGTCAGTACCGCTGCTTGCCAGCGCTCCGATCAGCTTGTCCAGGGCATTGTGCCTGCCCACATCTTCCCGTACCAGCAGGATCTCGCCCTCGGCGGAGCACCATGCCGCACCGTGACAGGCGCCAGTAGCGGCCTGCAGCGGCTGGTGTTGCTCCAGCTGGTGTACGGCTTGCTGTACCGCCTCATCACTGATGGCGGCCTGACGGCTGACTTCAGTGGCGGGGCGTACGGCTTGCTGCAGCGATTCGGCGCCGCAGAGTCCGCAGCCGGTGCGACCGGTGAGGTTGCGGCGTTTCTGCTTCAGCTCGGCCTGACGCTGGGCTGAGATGGTCAACTGCAGCCCAATGCCATCGGGATGTTCCGTTTCGTCGATCTCATAGAGTTCGGATGGTGACTGGATAATCCCTTCGGTCAGGCTGAAGCCCAGCGCGAAATCGGACAGGTTATCCGGTGTACACATCATCACGACATGGGAGATGCCGTTGTAGACCAGTGCGACGGCGACCTCTTCGGCCACCGTATCATCGGCCTGACTGACCTCACCATGTTGCCAGCGGCTGACCGTGACATCGCTTTTCGGCTGCATCACGATTACCTCCGGCGTCGACAATTCAGGACAGGGGCAGGCTGTCATTAGTGACCGGCTCCGGCAGGCTGCTGACGGCCCTTCTCCAGAAAATCAAGCTGCTGCTCGGTAAAGGCTTCGAACTGTTTCTGCCATTCGGATGGCTGAGACACTTTCTCGACCTGCACCGCAGTCACCTTGTATTCCGGGCAGTTGGTCGCCCAGTCGGAGCTGTCAGTGGTAATCACGTTGGCGCCACTTCCCGGATGGTGGAAGGTGGTGTACACCACGCCCGGTTGCATCCGTTCGCTGACGACAGCACGCAATACGGTCTGGCCGGAGCGGCTGGTGATACCCAGCCAGTCACCGTCCTGGATGCCGCGATCTTCGGCGTCAACCGGATGTACTTCCAGTACGTCCTCGTCGTGCCATGCCTGGTTCTCGGTACGGCGGGTCTGAGCCCCGACATTGTACTGGGACAGGATTCGACCGGTGGTCAGCAACAGTGGGAAGCGACGGTTGGAGCGTTCTTCGGTGGCCACATATTCGGTGACAGCGAAGTTACCCTTACCGATCGGGAAGTCCACTTCATGCATGATCGGCGTACCGTCAGGGTGGTCTTCGTTACATGGCCACTGGATGCTGCCCATCTCTTCCAGACGCTCGTAGCTGACGCCGGTGAAGGTCGGAGTCAGGCTGGCGATCTCATCCATGATTTCAGATGGGTGGCTGTAGTTCATTTCGTAACCCAGGGCATTGGACAGCTCGACAGTCACTTCCCAGTCTTCCTTACCGGCCAGAGGCGGCATCACCTTGCGAACGCGGTTGATACGGCGCTCGGCATTGGTGAAGGTACCGTTCTTCTCCAGGAAGGTAGAGCCCGGAAGCAGCACGTGGGCGAACTTGGCGGTTTCGTTGAGGAAGATATCCTGTACCACCAGACATTCCAGCGCCTTCAGCGCCGCCTCAACATGCTGGGTGTTCGGATCGGACTGGGCGATATCCTCACCCTGTACGTACATCGCCTTAAAGGTACCGGCAATGGCGGAGTCGAACATGTTCGGGATACGCAGGCCCGGCTCGTGATCCAGCTCGACACCCCAGACTTTCTCGAAGCGGCCACGGGCTTCGTCGTCGGCAACATGCTGGTAACCCGGCAGCTCGTGCGGGAAGGAACCCATATCGCAGGAACCCTGTACGTTGTTCTGACCACGCAGTGGGTTTACGCCGACACCTTCGCGACCGATATTACCGGTAGCCAGTGCCAGGTTAGCGATACCCATCACCATGGTGGATCCCTGGCTATGCTCAGTTACACCCAGACCGTAGAAGATGGCACCGTTGCCGGCTTCAGCGTAGACGCGAGCAGCTTGGCGCACATCGGCCGCCGCTACGCCGGTGATATCCTGCATGGCTTCCGGAGAGTTACGCTCTTCACGGATAAACGCCTGCCACTTCTGGAATGCCTTGTCGTCGCAACGTTCGGCGATGAACTGCTTGTCTTCCAGTCCCTCGGACATGATCACGTGTGCCAGCGAGTTAACCAGCGCCACGTTGGTACCCGGCCGCAGGGGCAGGTGGATCGCATCTTTCAGGTGCGGTGTTTTCAGCAGGTCGATCTTACGCGGGTCGGCGACGATCAGCTTGGCGCCTTCGCGCAGGCGGCGACGCATCATGGAGCCGAATACCGGATGGGCGTCGGTCGGGTTAGCACCGATGACCAGCATGGCATCGGCATACTTAACCGAATCGAAGGTCTGGGTACCGGCGGATTCACCCAGGGTGGTCTTCAGGCCATAGCCGGTCGGGCTGTGGCAGACACGGGCGCAGGTATCGGTGTTGTTGTTACCGAAACCGGCACGGATCAGTTTCTGAACCAGATAGGTCTCTTCGTTGGTACAACGGGAGGAGGTGATACCCCCGATGCTCTCGCGACCGTACTTAGCCTGGACCTCTTTCAGGCGGGTCGCGGCGAAGGAGATCGCTTCTTCCCAGCTGACTTTACGCCAAGGCTGATCGATGGAGTCACGAATCATCGGCTCCTTGATACGGTCCTTATGGGTGGCATAGCCGAAGGCAAAGCGACCTTTGACACAGGAGTGACCCTGGTTCGCCTCACCGCCCTTGTAAGGCACCATGCGCACAACCTGGTCGCCCTTCATATCAGCTTTGAAGGAGCAGCCAACACCACAGTAGGCACAAGTGGTCACAACACTGTGCTCTGGCTGGCCCATATCGATCACGTTGTTCTCGATCAGTGTCGAGGTCGGGCAGGCCTGAACACAGGCACCACAGGAGACACAGTCGGAATCGAGGAAGTCTTCATCCTGGCCGGCAGCGATCTTGGAATCGAAACCACGGCCATCGACGGTCAGTGCGAAGGTACCCTGTACCTCTTCACAGGCACGGACACAGCGGGAGCAGACGATACATTTGCTCGGATCGAAGGTGAAGTACGGGTTGGACTTGTCCTTTTCCGCTTCCAGGTGGTTGTTACCCTCGAAGCCGTAACGGACTTCGCGCAGGCCAACCGCACCGGCCATATCCTGCAGCTCGCAGTCACCGTTGGATGGACAGGTCAGGCAGTCCAGCGGGTGGTCGGAGATGTACAGCTCCATGATGTTGCGGCGCAGCTTGCCCAGCTTTTCATTCTGGGTGGTTACCTTCATACCCTGCTCGGCAGGGGTGGTGCAGGACGCTGGCAGGCCGCGACGGCCATCGATCTGTACCGCACAGAGACGGCAGGAACCGAAAGCGTCCAGGTTATCGGTGGCGCACAGCTTAGGGATATTGATATCAGCCAAGGCTGCGGCGCGCATCACGGACGTGCCTTCAGGTACGCTGATCTCGACGCCGTCGATCTCCAGCGTTACCTGCTTTTCAGACAGGCTGGCCGGTGTACCGTAATCTTTATTAGGGTCAAAGTACTGAAGCATGATTATTCACCCCGTGCCTGTTGGTTTGCTTTGGAGATATCTTCCGGAAAGTACTTGATCGCGCTCTGTACCGGAAACGGTGTCATGCCGCCCATGGCACAGAGGGAGCCGTCGATCATGGTTTCGCAGAGATCTTCCAGCAGTTCCAGGTTGGCTTCGACATTGTTGCCAGCGCGGATCTTATCGATTACCTCGACGCCACGGGTGGAGCCGATACGGCAAGGTGTACATTTACCGCAGGACTCAGCAACACAGAACTCCATGGAGAAGCGCGCCTGCTCGGTCATATCTACAGTATCGTCGAAAACCACCACGCCGCCGTGACCCAGTACCGCGCCGACTTTGGAGAATTCTTCATAGTCCAGCGGGGTATCCCACTGACTTTCCGGCAGGTAGGCACCCAGCGGGCCGCCGACCTGGATCGCACGCATCGGACGACCGCTGGCGCTGCCGCCACCGAAATCTTCAATCAGTTCGCGCAGGGTCAGGCCGAACGCCAACTCGACCAGGCCACCATATTTCAGGTTGCCCGCCAGCTGGAACGGCAGGGTACCGCGGGAGCGACCCATGCCGTAGTCAGCGTAAGCCTGACCGCCTTCGGCCATGATAAATGGCACGGCTGCCAGCGACAGGACGTTGTTGACGACGGTTGGCTTGCCGAACAGGCCTTCGATCGCTGGCAGGGGTGGCTTAAAGCGTACCAGGCCGCGTTTGCCTTCGAGGGACTCCAGCAGGGAGGTCTCTTCACCGCAGATATAGGCCGCCGCACCGAGGCGAACCTCAAGGTGGAAGGTCTTGCCGCTGCCGAGGATATTCTCGCCCAGGTAGCCAGCGTCATTGGCGTTGGCGATCGCTTCGTTCATGATCTGGTGAGCGACCGGGTATTCCGAGCGCAGGTAGATGTAACCCTGATCGGCACCCACCGCGAGACCGGCGATGGTCATACCTTCGACCAGCATCAGCGGGTCAGCTTCCATCACCATACGGTCGGCGAAGGTACCGGAATCACCCTCGTCGGCATTGCAGACGATATATTTCTGCGGACCGGCGCAATCGTGCACGGTCTGCCACTTGATTCCGGTCGGGAAGGCCGCACCACCACGACCACGCAGGCCGGAGGCTTTGACTTCGTCGACGATCTGCTGACCGCTCACGGCCAGGCTCTTCTCCAGGCCCTTGAAGCCATCGTGAGCCTTATAGTCCTCGATGGAAACAGGATCGGTGATACCGGCACGGGCGAAGGTCAGACGCTGCTGCTTCGCCAGGTAAGGAATCTCTTCCGGGTTACCCAGTGAGAGGGCGTGGCCGTCGCTGCCATCCAGCAGGCCGGCCTCGAACAGGGACGCGACATCGCGGGCTTCAACCGGACCGTAAGCAACACGACCGGCGGCGGTTTCTACCTCAACCATCGGTTCGAGCCAGAACAGGCCACGGGAGCCGTTACGCACCAGCTCGATCTCGGCGCCGCGAGCCGCGGCTTCGTCCTGGATTTTCTGTGCGACTTTCTCGCCGCCCAGCGCCAGGGTTGTGGTATCGCGCGGGACAAAAATCTTAACCGCCATTACTTCACCTCCACAGCGACAGTGGTCAGCTCATCAACCAGCTGATCGAATTTCTCCGGTGTCACGCGGCCGACAATCTCGTCACCGATACGGACAGAAGGGCCGCAGGCACAGTTACCGAGGCAGTACACCGGTTCCAGGCTGAACTCTTTGTCCAGAGTGGTGCCGTGGTAGCCTACGCCCAGCTTCTCTTTGACGTGGGCTTCCAGCGCACGTGATCCACGTGCCTGGCAGGCTTCAGCGCGGCAGATCTGCAGCGTGTTACGGCCCGGTGGCGTCTGGCGGAAGTGGTGGTAGAAAGTAATAACCCCATGCACTTCAGCACGGGTCTGGTTCAGGGCGTCTGCAATCATCGGAACCGCTTCAGGGGGAACATAGCCCTGAGAGTCCTGAATACCATGCAAAATGGGCAGCAGAGCGCCCGGTTTGTCTTTGAGTGAGGCGATCACTTCCTGCACCGCCTGAGGGTCCCATTGCGAGATGCCGCTCATAATCTCTCACCTTTCAAGCATTTATAGTTCTTATCGGCATTAAATATGTACAAAAGTGCATATTTAATGGTTAATTTTTCGTCATTGATGGGGCAAACTTAGCATTAGTAGGGGTTTTAAGAAATATGAAAACATATGCATATTAAAAAAGTTCAGGTTGTTCCCACCTGGTCATTCCGTGACGAAAGCGGTAATCAGCTCGACCCGCAACTGTTTAAGCTGCTGCGGGCGCTGGAAAGTCACCGCAAACTGACTGCGGCGGCCCGGGAGGCAGACATATCTTATCGCCACGGCTGGAATCTGCTGAACAAGTGGGCGGCCTTTTTCGGTACGCCGCTGGTCGAGTTGCAGAAGGGCAAGGGCGCCTGGCTGACCCCGCTGGGTGAGAAGTTACTCTGGGCGGAGAAGCGGGTAATTGCCAGACTGGAGCCGCAGTTGGATAACCTGGCGTCGGAACTGAATATGGAGATCTCCCGTACTCTCGAAGGGGTGCGTCCACAGTTGCGCCTGCATGCCAGTCATGGTTATGCGGTGGCATTATTGCCGCGCTTTGCTGATCAGCTGGAACTGGACCTGCAATATGTCAGTGCCGAAGATGCGCTGGCGGCGCTGAATCGCGGTAGCTGTGATGTGGCTGGCTTTCATGTGCCGATGGAGATGATCAGCGATAAGCTGGCACAAACCTACAGTAACTACCTGAAACCACGCGGCCATAAAATCATCCGCTTTATCAGCCGGCGTCAGGGACTGATCGTCAAACCCGAAAATCCACTGAATATAGACAGCGTTGTGGATCTGGCCAGTCATGAGGTGCGCTTTATTAACCGCCAGAAAGACTCCGGTACCCGTGCCCTGCTGGATGAATTGCTGGTCCGGCAGGGAATCAGCGCGGCTGCTATCGACGGATACCTGAGTGAGGAGTTTACCCATTCGGCGGTGGCGGCCTATGTGGCCTCGGGTATGGCGGATGTCGGCTTTGGCGTTGAGGCCGCTGCCGAACAGTTCGGACTGGGCTTTGTCCCCGTCACCACTGAATATTATCTGATGGTCTGTCATCAGCGGGCGCTGGAACAGGAAGCCACCCAGCGCCTGATACAGCTGATTCGGGGGGATGCGTTCCAGCAGGCCGTCGCTGAATTGCCGGGTTACCGGCCGGATCATTGCGGTGAAGTGATATCAGTAGAGGAGATGTTTGACTGGTATCAAAAGGGAAGTGCATAGGGAGGGCTGTCAGTGATAAGCGCGGTACAGATTTTCGGCTAGACTGTTGCATGCAATTAACAGTTGTAAAGCTTTCGTTATAGCTATTTGTTAGTTGGTTTGCGCCGTTTAATCGTTATAATTTCTGATCGAATTTTTTCAGGTACTTTGAGGCTGATGCAAAAAGGGCGTAGAGAGCTAATCCGGGCGGTGGCACAGGGTCTGATCGCGGCTGTACTGATGACCGCAGGAACTGTTCAGGCAGACCCTGAGACGGATCTTCCCTACGGGGTCGCTAAGGGTAACGAAGAACTGCTGGTAAAGAGCCTGCAGAACCTGCGCGCCCATGACTTCGACGGGGCGTTGCAGAGTATTGAAGCCCTGACCGCACAGCGCCCTGATTTTCGTCTGGCCCAGCTGGTGTATGCCGATCTGATCGCCTCCAGGGGGGCCGCCCTGACCGGAATCGGCAATCAGAGCGCCGACCAGGATAAGCTGAAGGGGCTTATCTCCGAAGCAAAGGCGCGTCTGCTGATCGAGATGGAGAAGCCGTCCGCCGATATGGTACCGCAGGCGATGGTGATGCTGGGTGAAGATCAGCCGTCGGTCATCGTGATTGATACTCGCCTTTCGCGCCTGTTTCTGTTCGAAAACAGGGCCGGGCAGCCGCATCTGATCAAGGACTTTTATATCTCCTATGGTCGTGGCGGTGTGCGCAAGGAAAAGCGGGGGGACCTGAAAACGCCGCTGGGCGTCTACTTTGTTACCAACCGGCTGGAGGATCGCCAGCTACCTTCCCGATATGGCTCGGGTGCGCTGCCAATCAACTACCCTAATGTCTGGGATGCCCGGCACGGCCGCACCGGCAGCGGTATCTGGGTGCATGGCTCGCCACTGGAAACCTACAGCCGCTCGCCGCTGGCCAGCGAAGGCTGTATCTCTCTGACTAATCCGGACTTTGTGGAACTGGATAGTCTGGTGGATATTCGCAATACGCCGGTGCTGATCGGTGAAAATGTGCGCTGGATGCAACGCGGCGACTGGCTGGCTCAGCAACAGGAGTTCAGTGGTTTGTTGCAGGACTGGAAACAGGTCTGGGAGGCACGAGATCTGGAGCGTTTCCTGACCTACTACTCGCCAGGCTATAAAGACAGTCTCGGTGGTATCAAAACCTTCAGTGGCCGTAAGACCCGGGCGATAAAAGCCAAGAGCTACATCCGGGTGAAGATGGACAATGTCAGCCTGTTCCGCTATCCGGATAATCCGGACCTGATGGTCGCGACTTTTCATCAGGACTATGAGAGCTCTAACTACAACGGCACTATGATCAAGCGCCAGTACTGGGTGCGTGAAGAGGGACGCTGGCGAATCAGCTATGAAGGTAAGCCGTCACGTGGCCGTCAATAACATTGCCGCTTAGCTGACGCTGGTCTCTGCCGGTCAGCCCCCGCCGAAACTGTCCCGCTGACGTGCTGCCATAAATTTTCTGTAAGTCGCTACTGCCAATATCTGCGGTCAGAGAGAGCCCCTGTCTACAGGGATTTCTCTCTGACAATGCGCCAGCCATCATCCAGCAGGATCAGCTGAATCTGCTTCTGGGTGCGATCGCTGTAGTTATCCGAACTGTAGCGCTGCATAAACAGTACATCGGCCTGTTTGCCGGAGCGCAGGTAAACCTTAATATCACTCAGTTCCACCTTGATAAAACTCGGCCGGGTCAGGCGGCTGTGGCGCTGGCGCTTCCAGCGTTCATGGCTGAGTCCGTTGTCGGGACGGTAGTCCGGCGCATAGGCCGCGATATAGTCTTCAACATCCTGTCTCTGCCAGGCGTCGGCCCAGAACCGGACCCGCCGTAACGCAGATTCTTTCAACTCTGCCGCGGTCAGCTCCTTTGCCTCGGTTACTACTGATGGCGCTGCTGTGTTTGTCGGGGCCTCGGCCTCGGCGTTATCCGCTGCAGCGTTCTCCCCGGTATCGGTTGCGGCAATCACCGCTTGCGGTTGTGAAGCGGCTTGCGCTGGAACCTCAGCTGATCTGACTGCAGAGTCTGCTGCAGTAACTGTCTCGCTGACAGCCGGCTCGGGTGACTGCTGCGGTTCGGTGGCTGGCGCGGAATCCGTTTCATTGCCGCTGCTGGCCTGTTCAGGGCGGCTCACCGGTTCAGCATTATCAGCGTCTGTTGCAACGGCAGTGGCTGGGCTGCGGGTTTCAGCCTGAGTTTCGCTATCGGCATTTACCTGCTGCTCTATGCGGGCCAGCGTTGCGATGATCTCCTGCTCGGAGCTGTCGGGCTCTGCCGTAGCCTGTTGGCTGTCCTGACCCAGACTATCGCTGGCGGCAACCGCTGTATCCGCAGCAGTGTCTGCAGTTGTGTCCTGCGGCTGGCTGGTCTGTGCCGCGGCCAGTTCCGCGACGGTTTCGCTGACACTCTTAGCCGGTATAAAGGGCAGTGGTCCCGGGGACTGTTGCTTGCCTTCCATGCTCAGGGCCGCCATTTGTGGCGCGATCACCTGGGTTTCAAGATCCAGCGCCTTGCTGTAGGCCTGAGAAGCCATAGTGGCATAGAGCTCACTGAGGTTCTTCTGCACATTGGCGTAGCTTGGGTGGGTATCAAATGCCTTCAGCAAAGTGTCCACCGCAGCTTTGTAGTCGCCACGGGCGGCGATCAGTACCGCCATATTATTCAGCGGCTCAGGCCGTTCCGGATGGTCGCTGATCAGCTGTTTCAGAAGCGCTTCTGCCTCAGTCTGTTTGTTCAGCTGCAGCAGGATCTGGGAACGGGTGAGCCGGGCAGAGAAATGCTCTGGCTGGCTGAGCAGCAGGGTATCGACATTCTCAAGTGCCTGCTTTGGAAAACCGTCGCTGGCCAGTTGCTGGATATTTGCCAGCTCTTTATCCAGTGAAGGCTGCACTACTGCAGGTTGTGGCTCTGGTTTGGTCAGGGTTTCGGTGGTAGCGGGTTCGGAGATGACTGTGATTGCCGTTGAGGGGGTGTCTGATCCGGTTGTCGCCGGCATGGGTGGCTTGTACGTCAGAGCATATACACCGGCACCGGTCAGTGCAGCGGCGATGGCTGCAACAATCCATGTTTTTCGCGCAACAGGTTGAGTAGGCATAGATCCAAGTGAAGCTATAGGTTTCTGAAATGGCGCATAGTATAACTGCTATAGGATGACAGCTGTATCCTATAGCAGCAGATCGGTGATGGTTAACGCTGGGATGCGGTTGACAGTGCCAGGCCGGCGGCAATCAGTGCACTGCCGGTAACCCGCCCCTGCATGCGTACGGCTTTCTCTTTTTTCAATAGCGGCCGCAGGCGTGAGGAGAGCAGGCTGTATCCGGTCATCACGGCCCAGTCGACCCCGGTCAGGGTGAGGCCGATGACCAGCATCTGCACCAGCTGAGGCTCGGCCGGATTCAGAAACTGCGGTACCAGGGCCACCAGAAATACCATCCCCTTGGGGTTGGTGATATTGATCAGCAGGCTCTGCAGGAAGGCTTTCCTGCCACCGGCACGGGGGCCGCTGTCCAGATCCAGTCCGCCGCGCTGGCGCCACTGCTGGATGCCGAGCCAGATCAGGTAGGCGACACCCACCCATTTGATCAGATTGAACAGGGTCATTGAAGTGGCGACCAGGCTGCCAAGGCCGACCGCGACCACAATAAACTGCACGCCATAGCCACTGATCAGGCCGAGGATAGCTGGCTGGGCACGCAGGGGGCCATGGCTGATGCCGTAACTCATGGCGGTGACAGCACCGGCACCGGGCGAGAGGCTGATCAGTATAGAGGCGGCTAACAGGGTCAGCCAGATTTCAATTGACATGTTATGTTCCCTAAAACAAAACAGCCACCCGAAGGTGGCTGTTGGATAATCAACTCAGCGTCGCTTCGTTACTCGCCTTGTTCGCGGGCAATCGCACGGTAGGCGATATCGTTACGGTAGAAGGCTCCGTCCCAATTGACCTGTTTAACCAGATCATAGGCGCGTTGCTGAGCTTCGGTAACCGTATCGCCCAGTGCAGTAACGCAGAGTACGCGGCCGCCTGCAGTGACAACTTTGCCGTCTTCCAGCTTAGTGCCAGCGTGGAAAATCTTAGTGCCTTCAGGGCATTCCGCAGGGGCTGTGATCTCAGCACCTTTGGCATAGCTACCCGGGTAGCCGCCAGCGGCCATCACGACACCGACAGAACGACGAGAATCCCACTCAATGCTGGTCTGGTCAAGCTTCTGTTCCAGGGCCGCCAGGCACAGCTGGCTCAGGCTGGATTTCAGGCGCAGCATGATCGGCTGGGTTTCAGGGTCGCCGAAACGGCAGTTGTACTCGATAACCTTCGGCGTTCCGTCCGCTGTGATCATCAGGCCGGCGTATAGGAAACCGGTGTATTCATTGCCTTCTTCCGCCATACCGCGGATGGTTGGCATGATCACCTCATCCATTGCCCGCTGATGGATTTCCGGCGTTACTACCGGGGCAGGGGAGTAAGCGCCCATGCCGCCGGTATTCGGGCCGGTATCGCCGTCGCCTACACGCTTATGGTCCTGGCTGGTGGCCATTGGCAGTACATTCTTACCATCGACCATGACGATGAAAGAGGCTTCTTCGCCTTCGAGGAACTCTTCGATCACCACGCGGCTGCCGGCATCGCCAAAGGCATTGCCAGCCAGCATATCCTTGATCGCGTTCTCGGCTTCTTCCAGGGTCATCGCAACGATAACGCCTTTGCCCGCAGCCAGGCCGTCGGCTTTAACCACGATCGGAGCGCCTTTCTCGCGCACGTAGGCGATTGCCGGATCGATCTCGGTGAAGTTCTGGTACTCTGCCGTTGGGATCTTGTGACGGGCCAGGAAGTCTTTGCTGAATGCTTTGGAGCCTTCCAGCTGGGCCGCGCCAGAGGTTGGGCCGAAGATCGCCAGACCGAGGCTCTGGAAATGGTTCACAACACCGGCAACCAGCGGTGCTTCAGGGCCGACGATGGTCAGGTCGATACTGTTTTCCTGCGCGAAAGCCGACAGGCCTTCCAGATCCATCACATCGATAGCAACGTTCTGCAGTTTATCTTCCTGTGCAGTCGCGGCGTTACCCGGAGCTACAAACACCTGCTCAACGGAATCGTCTTTCGCGGCTGCCCAGGCCAGTGCGTGTTCACGACCGCCGGAACCAATTACAAGTACTTTCATCTTTATAGAATCCTTTAAGACTAAAAAAGCCCGGGCTGGTCAAAACCAATCCGGGCTTCAGGCTTTCAGGCTTGCAGCTGCAAGCTTACAGCTGATGCCCCGTTAGTGACGGAAATGGCGCATGCCAGTAAAGACCATCGCAATGCCTGCTTCGTCAGCCGCATCGATGACTTCCTGATCGCGCATAGAACCGCCCGGCTGGATGATCGCTTTAATGCCGGCAGCAGCTGCGGCATCGATACCATCGCGGAACGGGAAGAAGGCATCAGATGCCATCACGGAACCTTCAACCTGCAGGCCTTCGTCGGCGGCTTTGATACCGGCGATCTTGGCGCTGTAGACGCGGCTCATCTGGCCTGCACCTACGCCGATGGTCATGCCATCTTTAGCGTAAACAATGGCGTTGGATTTAACAGACTTCGCCACTTCCCAGCAGAACATCAGGTCACGCAGCTCTTCTTCGGAAGGCTGGCGCTTGGAAACCACTTTCAGTTCAGACTGTTCAACCTTGCCCAGGTCGCGATCCTGAACCAGCAGGCCGCCATTCACTCGCTTGTAGTCCAGGCCGGTTGCGCGTTCGCCAGACCATTCGCCGCATTCCAGTAGGCGCACGTTTGGTTTGCTGGCAGCCACTTCTGCAGCCGCTGCAGAGATGGACGGTGCGATGATCACCTCAACGAACTGGCGCTCGATGATCGCTTTCGCGGTTGCTTCGTCCAGCTCACGGTTGAAGGCGATGATGCCGCCAAAGGCAGAGGTCGGATCTGTCTTGAAGGCGCGCTCGTACGCTTCCAGGATGTCGCCGCCAAGGGCAACGCCACATGGGTTGGCGTGCTTAACGATAACGCAGGCCGGTTCAGCAAAGGCTTTCACTGCTTCCAGTGCTGCATCAGTGTCGGCAACGTTGTTGTAAGACAGCGCTTTACCCTGCAGCTGCTTCGCAGTAGCGATGCTGGCTTCAGCCGGGTTGGCTTCAACGTAGAAGGCTGCACGCTGGTGAGGGTTCTCACCGTAACGCATGTCCTGTGCCTTGATGAACTGGGTGTTGAAGGTGCGAGGGAAGTCTGCCGGAGCTTCTGCTTCGCCTTCAACGATAGCGCCGAGGTAGTTGGCGATCATGCCGTCGTACATGGCGGTGTGCTCGAAAGCTTTTACCGCCAGGTCGAAGCGTGTGCCCATCGCCAGGCCTTCGTTCGCATCCAGTTCGCTGATGATGCTGTCGTAATCGCTGGCATTCACAACGATAGCCACGTCTTTGTGGTTTTTCGCTGCTGAGCGCACCATGGTTGGGCCGCCGATATCGATATTTTCGATCGCCATTGGCAGATCGCAATCGGGACGGGCGATAGTCTGTGCAAACGGATACAGGTTAACCACAACCATATCGATCGGGTTAATACCGTGTTCACTCATTACCGCATCGTCCTTGCCGCGACGACCCAGGATGCCGCCGTGAACTTTTGGATGCAGAGTCTTTACACGGCCATCCATCATCTCAGGGAAACCGGTGTAATCAGAGACTTCAACTGCAGGAATGTTGTTTTCCTTCAGCAGTTTGAAAGTTCCGCCGGTGGAGAGGATTTCAACGCCGCGAGAGCTCAGCGCCTGAGCAAACTCTACGATGCCGGTTTTGTCGGATACGCTGATCAGCGCACGACGAACAGGAGTGGTATTCTCTGCCATGGTCTATATCGTTCCGATAGTATTTGAATGCGGTTACAGCAGGCCGTACTGCTTCAGCTTCTTGCGCAGTGTGCCGCGGTTCAGGCCCAGTACCTGGGAGGCACGGGTCTGATTGTCCTTGGTGTAAGCCATGACGGTTTCAAACAGCGGTGCTTCTATTTCGGCCAGAACCATCTGATAAACGTCGGTTACAGGCTGTCCGTCCAGTTGGCGAAAGTAATTTGTCAAAGACTGATGCACGCAGTCACGCAGCGTCTCCTGGGTAACTTCAGGGTTAGCTTGAGGTGCAATAGTCGGTTTGGTGATGTCTTTGTATTCCACTGTGAATATGTATCCAAGTCTGTCAGGCGGATGCTTTATAATTCATAAGCTGCACGAAGAAGTCCTCGATCGCTGAGGTCTGCTCTTCTGCGCTTTCCAGCTTATTAAATGCTTTCCGGAAGGTGCTGCCTTCCGGTTGGCTATGCAGGTACCAGCCTACATGTTTGCGCGCGATACGCGGTCCCATGAAGTCACCATAAAAGGTGTACAGTTCCTGCAGGTGGCCAAGCAGTATAGCTTTGACTTCTTCCAGCTTTGGTTCCGGCAGTAGGTTACCCGTTCTGAGGTAATGGTCTATCTCACGAAAAAGCCAGGGGCGGCCCTGTGCTGCGCGTCCAATCAATACGCCATCAGCGTGGGTATAGTCTAGTACCTGTTTTGCTTTTTGCGGCGAAATAATATCGCCGTTGGCAAAGACAGGAATATCGAGCGCCTGCTTGATCTGCGAGATGGTGTCGTATTCCACCTCACCCTTATATCCGCAGGCACGTGTGCGGCCATGTACGGCCAGTGCCTGAATGCCTGCATCTTCAGCGATGCGGGCAATTGCCAGTCCATTGCGTTGGCCGGGAGCCCAGCCAGTGCGGATTTTCAGTGTTACGGGAACGTCGACAGCGTCGACAACGGCCCTGAGTATATCCCTGACGAGAGGTTCATCTTTCAGCAAGGCAGAACCGGCTGCCTTGTTGCAGACTTTCTTTGCAGGGCAACCCATGTTGATGTCGATTATCTGAGCACCACGTTCGACATTCATGCGAGCAGCTTCTGCCATCATCTGCGGTTCACCGCCGGCAATCTGCACCGAGCGGGGTTCCACATCACCCGTATGATTAAGGCGATAGCTTGATTTGCGGGTGTTCCATAGCCGCGTGTCGGATGTCACCATCTCAGACACGACGAGACCGGCTCCCAGTTTCCGGCAAAGCTGTCGGAAGGGGCGGTCCGTAACGCCTGCCATCGGTGCCAGAATAACCTGACTGTCAATGGTGTAGGGTCCTATACGGAACATGCTCAACCTTATTTCGGGTAATAATATGCCGTGAAGCCAATATTGGCTCCAAAGCTGGTTTCATCAAGGAAGGCGGCCAATAATACTCTCTCAGCGGCATCCATCCAAGCGGTTTTTGGTGCTTTTTTGACCGTTTTTTCCGGGTGAAGGGCTAGTAATATCAGTAGTTTGGTGCTACCAGCGCGATTTCGTAGTTGATTGCGCGGGCGGAGGGATTGAGGATTTCGAGGCGGATAAGATGGCGTCCGTCGGCGCTCATATAACCCCTGGTTCCGGCCTGGAGTGGCAGGTAGTCCTGTGGCTGAAAGCGTCGCCTGGCGACCTCACGCCCCTTCAGGTCGGAGAAGCTTAAATCGAGTGCAGGATAAGGCTGAGAGAACGTCGCACCGTTATGCAGTGACAGTTCGAGGCTGAGGGTGTTCTTGTACTGCGGGTGAGGTTTTATCTCCAGTGACTCGCTGCGGATGGCGTCCAGTTGCTGCCTGGGTGGCAAATTACACTCCAGCCGGGTGCAGGTCATCTGATAGATGCCGGTAAAGGATGGGTGCCAGGCTAGGCGGTCGCGCTCAAACCAGAGTAGCTGGGCGGCAAGCGTGAGTATTGCCAGCAGGCTGGCGAGACTCCAGAGAAATGTGTGAGTAACTTCGTCTTCACCCGCTGTCAGGCTGAGTCCGCTTTTCGGAGCGGTAACCTCTGTCGGCAGTGGCGACAAGTGGTCGGCTGAGTGCGGCAGAGCTGAGACCCGGAGCGGTTGCTCGCGCTGCGGAATAATCTCTGGTGTCTTTGGCGGTGTCGGGTTTGGGGGCTTTTGTCTGGCGGAGTCCCCGTCATGTAATGACGAGTGGCTATCGAGGCGGTCACGGCCTTTCGGCGTGTTATCGGCGTTGCCGCTTCTTTCCGGCGACTGCCTGCACTCCAGAGCATCAAACACTGCGAGGCAGGTGCCGCAGCGAACCTTGCCGCCGGCGCTTCGCAGCTGCTGGCTGGTCACCCTGAAGCGTGTATCGCATCCGGGGCAGCAGGTGATGATGCTCTGTTGATCCATAGCTGAAGCTACCTACTTACGCGTGCCGCTGATGCGGATCCAGCCTTCACGTTCTGCAACCGGCTCAAGGTCAAACCACTGGCCATAAGCGTTTCGAATCTCTTCGGCCTGATCTTCCAGCAGGCCGGATAGCGCCAGGCGGCCGTTGCTGCGAACCAGGGCTGCCAGAGTGGGGGCCAGGCTGACCAGCGGCCCTGCCAGAATGTTGGCGACCAGCAGATCAGCCTGCATTGCCGGTGCCGCTTCCGGCATATACACATCCAGTCGATCATCGGTCAGCTGGTTGCGTTTAAGGTTCTCCCGGGTGGCCTGCAGGGCCTGGGGATCTATATCCACACCCATGACGTGGCGGGCACCCAGCAGCAGTGAGGCGATACCGAGAATGCCTGAACCGCAACCATAGTCGACTACCTGGCAGTCATCCAGCTCCTGGCCGTCAAGCCACTCAAGGCAGAGTGCAGTGGTCGGGTGAGTGCCGGTACCAAAGGCCAGTCCCGGGTCCAGCATCATATTCACTGCTTCCGGATCCGGGGCTTCGCGCCAGCTTGGGCAGACCCAGAGGCGCTTACCAAACTGCATCGGGTGGTAGTTGTCCATCCACTCCCGCTCCCAGTCTTTGTCCTCAAGGATTTCGACTTTCATCGGAGGCATCGGCTGGCCGGGGAAGAGGTTTTCGTGTCCCTGCTGAACATACTCGGTCGTAGCGTCCAGATCATGGTCGGCAGAGTAGAGGCCGGTCACCACGGTATTGTTCCACAGCGGGGTCGTGCCCAGGTCGGGCTCGAAGATAGGTTGGTCAGCCCCGTCGCGGAAGGTGACGGCGGCGCTGCCGGATTCCAGCAGCAGATCTTCATACTGCTCGGCAACATCGGGACTGGTTTTAATGGTTATCTGGAGCCAGGGCATGGGTTACATCCGTACATTTGAAGGCTTTGAGTATGACTTAAAAATATTGCGCATCGCAACAGGAGGGCGCTGAGGGGATAAAACGAAAAAGCCCGCCGAAGCGGGCTTTTATCCGGGAGCTGTAACTTACAGGCCCAGTTTCTTTTCCAGGTAGTGGATATTGACGCCGCCTTCCTGGAAGGCTTTGTCGCGCACGATTTCCTGCTGCAGCGGGATATTGCTGCGGATGCCATCGATCAGCATCTCGTCCAGCGCATTGCGCATGCGGATCAGTGCAGTTTCACGGTCATCTGCGAATGTGATCAGTTTGGCGATCAGGGAATCGTAGTGAGGTGGTACGCTGTAACCGGCATACAGGTGAGAGTCGACGCGTACGCCGTTACCACCCGGTGCGTGGAAGTACTTAACAGTACCCGGGCAAGGCAGGAAGGTTTTAGGGTCTTCCGCATTGATACGGCACTCGAAAGAGTGGCCCAGTATCTTAACGTCTTCCTGTTTGATCGAGAGAGGCTGGCCTGCGGCGATGCGCAACTGCTCTTTAACGATATCAACGCCGGTGATCATCTCGGTAACAGGGTGTTCTACCTGAACACGGGTGTTCATCTCGATGAAGTAGAAACCGCCGTTCTCATACAGGAATTCGAAAGTACCGGCACCGCGATAACCGATCTTGATGCAGGCATCAATACAGGACTGCAGTACCTGAGCGCGGGCTTCCGGGTCTAGATGAGGAGCAGGGGCTTCTTCCACGACCTTCTGGTGACGACGCTGCAGCGAGCAGTCGCGGTCATAGAGGTGGATGGCATTGCCCTGGCCGTCAGCCAGTACCTGAACTTCCACGTGGCGAGGGTTTTCCAGGAATTTCTCCATGTAAACCGTATCGTCGCCAAATGCTGCGGCTGCTTCAGAGCGGGTTACGTGGATGGAGTTCAGCAGGGATGCTTCGCTGTGAACTACGCGCATGCCGCGGCCACCGCCACCGGCAGCGGCCTTGATGATAACCGGGTAGCCGATGCGCTTGGCAATAGCGTGTACGCGCTCAGGATTATCTTCCGGCAGTGGGCCGTCAGAACCTGGTACCGTTGGAACGCCAGCCTTTTTCATTGCCTCAATCGCGGAAACTTTGTCACCCATCAGGCGGATAGTTTCTGCTTTAGGGCCGATAAAGGCGAATCCGGAGCGCTCTACCTGTTCGGCGAAATCAGCATTCTCAGCCAGAAAGCCGTAACCCGGGTGTATGGCAACAGAGTCGGTGACTTCTGCGGCACTGATGATAGCCGGGATATTCAGGTAGCTTTTTGGGGACGGCGCCGGGCCGATACAAACGGCTTCGTCTGCCAGACGAACGTGCATCAGATCGCGGTCAGCAGTGGAATGCACCGCCACAGTCTTGATATCCAACTCTTTGCAGGCACGTAGAATGCGCAGTGCAATCTCGCCGCGGTTGGCAATGACTATTTTTTCCAGCATCAGATGATCCTTGGTAAGGTCGCAGAATTAAACGATTGTAACCAGTGGCTGGTCAAACTCTACCGGCTGACCGTCTTCTGCCAGAATTGCTTCGATAACACCGGCTTTGTCTGCTTCGATCTGGTTCATCATCTTCATCGCTTCAACAATGCAGATAACGTCGCCTGGCTTGACTGTCTGGCCAACTTCGATGAATGCCGGAGAGCTAGGGGAAGGTGAGCGGTAGAAAGTGCCAACCATCGGTGACTTGATGACGTGGCCGGTTGTTGCCGGTGCAGCTTCTGCTTCAGCAGCTGGAGCCGCAGCTGGTGCAGCTGCAGCTGCAGGCATCGGAGCAGCTGCCGGTGCGGCATATGCTGGGTAAGGTGCAGCGAAAACGTGCTCTGAAGCGGCGCTGCGGCTGATGCGCACAGACTCTTCGCCTTCTTTGATCTCGATTTCGTTGATGTTGGATTCTTCCAGCAGCTCAATCAGCTTCTTGACTTTGCGGATGTCCATTCTGTTCTCTCTGATATTCAGTCGTTGTCTCATGCAATCCGGTCGAAGACCGATTGCAGTGCAAATTCATAACCTCTGGCACCCAGGCCACATATCACCCCGATAGCTTTATCCGAGAAATATGAATGGTGGCGGAATGCTTCGCGCGCATGCACGTTTGAGAGGTGGACCTCTATAAACGGAATGTCGACACCAAGCAGGGCGTCTCTCAGGGCAACACTTGTATGTGTAAACGCAGCTGGATTGATCACGATAAATGCCACGCCTTCATCACGGGCGGCATGTATGCGGTCAATCAGCGCAAATTCGGCATTGCTCTGAAAGCTATCCAGCGAGTGACCCGCAGCCTTCGCCTGTTTGCTCAGGGCATGGTTGATATCGGCCAGTGTCGTGGAACCATAAACCTCGGGTTCCCGGGTGCCGAGAAGATTGAGGTTGGGACCATGCAGAACCAGTATTTTTGCCATGCTCAAGCCTTAGCCGTAAAGGCGGGTCAAATTGGATCAGGGGTAATTAAGCGCCATAGTTTGCACAACTACTGTCATGATGTCTATAAGTGCGCAAGTTTTCGTGGTTTTCTACCACTTTGGCCGAACTTTGCCGTTATTTCGCTGCGGGCAATGGTTAAACAGTGAGCGTTTTTTGCAGGATTTTTTTGCTGTCAGCGTAAAATGTGCAGTTTATATCTATTTGTTGCAATTTGGCGTCAGTATAATTGACGATCGCTGCAAAATTATCCATATTGCAGTGCGGTAATAGGGCTTTAGACGTTTCAGGCTTCAGGGAGTAGGGTAATGATGCGAAGGGTGGTGTTTAACCAGAAAGGCGGAGTAGGCAAGTCCAGTATTGCAGTGAATCTGGCGGCGATCAGTGCCAGCCGGGGGCTGCGGACACTGGTGGTGGATCTGGACCCGCAGTGTAACTCCAGTCACTACCTGTTAGGTGAGGACTATGCGGACTATTCACCCGATATTCGGGGATTCTTTGAACAGACATTGAGCTTTCAGCTTAAGCCGGCCGGGCCTGAACAGTTTATCCACCCGACCCGGTTCGATAACCTGGCGGTGATGCCGGCCAATACCGAGCTCGGCGACCTGCAGTCCAAGCTGGAAACCAAGCATAAGATCTACAAGCTGAGGGATGCACTGGATCAGCTTGATGCCGAATACGATGCGATCTATATCGACACGCCGCCCGCTTTTAACTTCTTTACGCTATCTGCGCTGGTGGCGGCAAAGCGCTGCCTGATCCCGTTTGATTGCGACGAATTTGCCCGTCAGGCGCTCTATAACCTGCTGGCAAACGTGCATGAAACCCGGGCGGATCATAATGCAGGCCTGGAGGTTGAGGGGATTGTGGTGAATCAGTACCAGTCCCGTGCGACGGCTCCGCGCCAGATCGTTGAGGATCTGGAAGCTGATAACCTGCCGGTGCTGAAAAGCCGGATATCCTCGTCGGTAAAGATGAAAGAGTCTCATAATGAGGCTTCACCTTTAGTCCATATGGCACCCGGACATAAGCTGACCCAGGAATTTATGGCGCTGTACGACGAGTTGCATGAAGAGGTGGCGCTGGCTGTTTAGCCGGAGTTATTGTGGCCGCTATCCCGGCTGAAGGCCGAGCTGACTATGGGCTGGGGCTGGCGTAAGGCGGCCGATTTGTTTCTCAGGCCCATCAGCCAGAAAAACAGGATGATTGTCGAAGCAATCAGAATGAAGACTTCCGTCGTCATGAGGGTTCCGGATTGGTTATTTTCTTCGATTCTATCCTGAGGCGGGAATCAGGCAATAGAGAATAATTCATGAAAAAGCGGAGCCAGGCTCCGCTTTTTAGTGTCTCTTACAGGCCCTTGACGGCATAGATGCCCGGGGCGTTACGCCAGTAGCCTTTGTAGTCCATGCCGTAGCCGAAGATATAACGGTCTTCGATATAGATGCCGACGTAATCCGCTTTAAGATCAGGGCGGGCTTTGCGGTCGTGAACCTTATCGACCAGTACCGCGATACGAACCTCTTTGGCGCCTTCGCGCTTACAGAAATCGATGATCTCTGCCAGAGTGTGGCCCTCGTCAAGGATGTCATCAACGATCAGGACGACGCGGTCTTTGAAATCGATATGTGGACGTACTTTCCATTCCAGCTCATGGCCGGAAGTACTGTTGCGGTAGCGGGTCGCGTGCATGTAACCGGCTTCCAGTGGGAAGTCCATCTCGGTCAGCAGCTTGCCGCCGATCACCAGGCCGCCATTCATAATCGAGAATACTACCGGATCCTGATCCGCCAGGTCAGCGGTGATGGCTTCGCCCATCTTTGTGATGGCTGCTTCAACTTCGGCTTCGCTGTGCAACAGGTCTGCTTCCGCATATACCTGTTTGATATGTTCCAGATCGGTGTTTGACATGCTTCGTTGCTTACTTTGTTAATGCTTTCTTTAGCCCCGGGTGATAAGACACTGACCGGAGCGGGCTGCCTGACGGGATATGCCAGAACTGAAATAGTAGTGTAATTTCAGGGGCAGCGGCTTAAAGGGCGCAAACGATAAAGGGGATCGTGTTTAAGAGCAAGTGTTTGCTCACCTTTTTGATGACAAAGATCATCATGTCCGTTAACCTTGGCGGTTTTTATCTACCGTATAGGTAGCAAAGCTACGCCCATTCGCTGGCTCTCTTCGCCGACAACGATTCCGGATGCTTTCTGCGGCCAAAACTGGGGTACTGATGTGCTTCAGGTGTTGTGCTGTCTGATCTCCCGGGTCTGGAGGTTAGGGGCCGTGGTGGCTGCGTCTGCTTTGTTCTGAAGTAAATTTATCCGCAGTGCCTGGTTTGAGGTTTGAAATGAGCGTCCACGAGATTAAACATCCCCTCGTACAACACAAAATCGGTCTGATGCGTGCAGCTAAAATGAGCACGCGCAGTTTTCGCCAGCTGGCAGCAGAAGTTGGCTGCCTGCTGACCTACGAAGCCACCAAGGATCTGGAGGTCGAGGATTACGAGTTAAAAGGATGGAATGGTCCTGTTACCGCACAGCGTATCAAGGGTAAGAAGATCACTGTCGTACCGATCCTGCGGGCTGGCCTGGGTATGCTGGATGGCGTACTGGAGCTGGTGCCGACGGCGCGTATCAGCGTGGTAGGTCTGTACCGTGATGAAGAGACTCTGGAGCCGGTTGCCTACTTTGAGAAGCTGGCAAACGATATCGACGACCGTATGTCGCTGATTATCGATCCGATGCTGGCGACCGGCGGATCTATGATCGCCACGATTGATATGCTGAAGAAAGCCGGCTGCACCAGCATCCGCGCACTGGTGCTGGTGGCGGCTCCTGAGGGGATTGCGAAGGTACAGGAAGCTCATCCGGATGTGGATCTGTACACCGCTGCGGTGGATAGCCACCTGAACGAGAAAGGCTACATCATCCCGGGACTGGGAGATGCTGGCGATAAGATCTTCGGCACTAAATAAGAGTAGCTATCCATGAGTGATTCCTCACAGAACAGCTGGCGCACCGTGCTGGCCGGCTCACAGATGCTGTTTGTGGCATTTGGTGCGCTGGTGCTGATGCCGCTGCTGACCGGACTTGATCCCAGCGTAGCGCTGTTCACCGCCGGTATCGGCACCTTGTTGTTCCAGTTTGTAACCCAGCGCACTGTACCGGTGTTTCTGGCATCCTCCTTCGTCTTCATCGCACCGATCAGCTACAGCACCCAGACCTGGGGCGTACCTGCGACGATGGGCGCTCTGTTTGTCGCCGGTGTGGTGTATATGGTGCTGGCCGCCATCGTGAAAGTACGTGGCTCAGGCTTCCTGCATCGTATTATGCCGCCGGTCGTAACGGGTCCTGTAATCATGGTGATTGGCCTGGGTCTGGCGCCGATTGCGGTGAACATGGCGATGGGTAAGACCGGTGATGGCGCTATTGAGCTGTTCCCATATAAAGACGCGATGATCGTCTCCATGATCGCGCTGCTGACCACGCTGCTGGTTGCGACGCTGGCGAAGGGGATCTTCCGCCTGGTGCCGATTCTGGCCGGTGTACTGGTCGGTTACGCTGCGGCCTATACCATGGGTATGGTTGATCTGGCTAAAGCTGCTGAGGCGCCACTGATTGCGGTACCGAACTTCGTCTTCCCTGAGTTTAACCTGGCGGCAATCCTGTTCATGATACCGGTGGCAATTGCGCCGGCGATCGAACACGTGGGTGATATTCTGGCGATCAGCAATGTCACCGGTAAGGACTATCTGAAGAAGCCGGGACTGCATCGCACCCTGTTTGGTGACGGTATTGCGACCTCCGCCGCATCACTGTTCGGCGGGCCGCCAAACACCACTTACTCGGAAGTAACCGGTGCTGTGATGCTGACCCGTTCCTTCAACCCGATGATTATGGTTTGGGCAGCCGTCTTCGCTATCCTGCTGGCGTTTGTCGCAAAGTTCGGCATCCTGCTGCAGACCATTCCGGCGCCGGTAATGGGCGGTATCCTGATCCTGCTGTTTGGTTCTATCGCTGCAGTTGGCATGAATACCCTGGTGAAAGCGCGTGTCGATATGGCACAGCAGCGTAACCTGGTCATCGTTTCCACCACTCTGGTATTCGGTATCGGTGGTATGGCAATCGGTGCCGGCGACCTCAACCTGCAGGGCGTCAGCCTGTGCGGTATCGTGGCTATCGTGCTGAACCTGGTGCTGCCACAGGCAGATGCCAGTGAAGACCTGGCCAGCGAGAAAGCGGTGGTCGAAGATCTGGTCGATCATGGCCGCAGCTGATACAGCACTGTAAAAGCATCAAACAACGCCCGGCCTTACAGCCGGGCGTTTTTGTTTCAGGACTCAGAGCTGATCGCGTCGATCCGGCGTGCCTGCTGCTGTAACAGATACATGGAGCGGTAGATACCGTTGTCCATTGCCATCAGTTGCTGATGGTTGCCACGCTCGGCGATCTCGCCATGACTGAGCAGCAGGATCTGATCGGCCTCTTTAATGGTGGAAAGGCGGTGGGCGACGATGATCAGCGTGACCTTGCCGCGCAGCTCATGCAGCGCCCGCTGTACCACCTGTTCTGTTTCACTGTCCACATTGGCGGTCGCCTCATCCAGTAACAGTATGCGTGGGGAGGCAGCCAGTGCCCGGGCGATCACCAGCTGCTGGCGCTGGCCGGTGGAGAGACGGGTGCCGCGTTCACCCAGTTCAGTGTCATAACCCAGCGGCAGCTGGCTGATCATCTGGTGCAGGTGGGCCTGCTGTGCCGCGGTTTCGATCGCCTGCCGGGAGAGGCCGCGCCCCATATCGATGTTTTCGGCAATACTGCCGGCAATAATAAAGGGCTCCTGCGGGATCAGGCCTATACCGTGACGCAGGTTGTCGTGGCTGAACTGCGGCAGAGGTTGCCGGTCGATCATAATCTGCCCCTGAGCGGCCTGATAGAAGTTGAGTAACAGGCTCAGCAGGGTGCTCTTACCGCTGCCGGTATGGCCTGCGATGGCGTAGAACTCTCCGGGCCTGATCGCAAAACTGATTCCCTTCAGCACCGGCTTATCTGCCTGGTAGGCAAAGTGCAGGTCGCTGACATCGATTGCTCCCTGACGGACGCGGGCATCGCTGGATTGCCAGCCTTGCGGCGCTTCGTCCAGCAGGTCATTAACCCGTTCCCCGGCCACCATCGCCTGCTGATAGAGGTTAAAACGCTGGGTGACCTCGGCCAGAGGCTCGGTAAAGCGGCCGAGAAAGTTCAGGAACGCATAGAGTACCCCGACCTCAGCCACGCCTTCGACCATCTGCAGGCCGAATACCCAGACGATGGCCAGCAGCACCAGAATGCTGAGCAGGTCTATCGCCGGACGCAGCAGCGCGGCGCTGACCCGGATTGTCTGCATCCGGGCACCGTAGTAGCGGTCATTGACCTGGTCGAACTGGCGGCTGAAACGCGCTTGCTGGTTACTGGCCTGCAGTACAGACATGCCGGCGATCGACTCACTGAGGTTGGCGTTAATTTCAGAGCGCAGCTGGCGCGCCTGCTGTACCGCTTTACCGCTGAATTTTTCGTAGAAGAAGATCACACCAAACACCGTAGGGATCAGCAGCAGGGCAGCCAGCATCAGCTGCAGATCCAGCAGCGCCATGGCGACCAGAATCCCGACCAGCAGGAAAAGGTTGCCCATCACTACCGACAGGAACTGGACATAGAGATCCTTGATCGCTTCGGTATCGTTGGTAATCCGGCTGACCAGCTTTCCGGTCAGGGCGCGGTCGAAGTAGGCCATCGGGAGTTTCAGCACATGGGCGAATACCCGCTGGCGGATATCCTGCACTGCATCCAGCGCCATCTCAGTGAACTTCAGCGTTTGCTGGTAACGCAGCCATGCCGCAGCAATCTGGGTAAAGAGGTAGGCAGCCAGTAATATTGCCAGTGCGGTCAGGTCGAATTTCTTGGGCAGCAGGTAGTCGTCGATAAACACCTTAGCCAGTATCGGCCCTGCCACATCGGCCAGCGTCGCCAGCAGTAACAGGGCGGATGCTTTAATCAGCAGCGGCTTGTCGCGGTAGATATATCGGCTGAGCAGGCGGAAAGCGCCGCGTTGTTCAGATCTCATTGAGGCTGGCCTCCATCTGCTGGTAGGTCCACATGCGGCTATACCAGCCATCCTGTTGCAGCAGTTCAGCGTGCTGGCCGCGTTCGCTGACATGGCCGTGATTCAGCACCAGTATCTCGTCGGCATGCTCCACCGATGAGAGGCGGTGACTGATAATAATGGCGGACTGCTCCTGCAGTTCGGTCTGCAGGTAGCCCAGTATCCGCTGTTCGGTATGCACATCGACCGCCGAGAGGGCATCGTCCAGCACCAGGATTGGTGCTTCGCAGAGCAGGGCGCGGGCGATCGTCAGGCGCTGGCGCTGGCCGCCGGAGAGGGTCAGGCCGCGTTCGCCTACCAGAGTGTCGTAACCGTCAGGGAAACGGCGGATATCCTCATCCAGCGCGGCGATACGTGCGGCCTGGCGGACCTGTTCCCTGCTGGCATCGGGACGTCCAAGGGCGATATTGTCGGCGATACTGATGCTGAACAGGAAACCGTCCTGAGGTACGCTGGCAAAGCTTGATCTGAGCTGATCCAGCGCCAGCTCCTGCAGCGGCAGCTCGCCAAGCTGAATCAGGCCCGGAGCGGCCTCCCATTGCCGCATCAGCAGCGCGGCCAGGGTGGTCTTCCCCGCGCCGGTTGGCCCGACGATCCCCAGTACCTTGCCCCGAGGCAGGTTGAAACTGACCTGCTGCAGCACCGGCTGCTCAGGGTTATTGGGGTAGGCAAAGCTCAGGTTCCTCACCTGCAGCCCGGCATTCAGTGGCGGGCGCTGTCCGCTGTCGGGAATCGAGTCGGGCTCATTCAGCAGGGCATCGACCCGGTTAAAGGCGGCGCTGCCGCGTTCGACAATATTCATCAGCCAGCCGAATGCCCACATCGGCCAGATCAGCTGGCCCATATAGATGGTAAAGCTGGTGAGCTGGCCCACGCTCAGCTCAGCTATCCAGATCAGGTAGCCGCCATAGCCCAGCGTCAGTAGCAGGGCACCGGTGAGGGCGAGGTAGATGACCGGTTCAAACATCGCCTCACTGCGCGAGACCTGATAGTTGCTGTGTGCGGCCTTGGCTGCGATGGTATTGAACAGTGCGCTTTCTGCTTCTTCGCGCCCCATTGCCTTGATCAGACGGATGCCGGAGAGGGCTTCCTGGGTTTTATCGTTCAGCTCTGAAAAGCGCTCCAGTGACTGATGGAAGTGCTGGTGCACGGCGATGGATATCCGGTAGAAACCATAACCCATCAGCGGAAAAGGGATCAGCGCCACCAGAGTCAGGCGCCAGTCGATCAGGCTGAACATCATGATCAGCACCAGAATAAAGGTCAGCAGGCCGTCAAAGCCCGACAACACGCCTTCCCCTGCCGCCAGCTCGACCGCATCGATATCATTGGTGGCGCGGGCCATCAGGTCGCCGGTGCCGTGCTGGCTGAAAAATGCCGGGCCAAGCCGGGTCAGGCGCTGGTAGAAGCGCTGACGCAGCAGGCCGCCAAGGCGATAGGAGGTGCCAAACAGGATCAGGCGCCAGCCGAAGCGCAGCAGGTAGATCAGCAGCCCCATTCCCAGCAGGGCCAGCAGCTGCAACTTGACTTCGGTAGTAAAATCGCTGGCTGCGATCATCTTGTCGATACTGTTACCGACCAGCCAGGGCACGGCAGTATTGAGCAGGGCCACCCCTGCCAGCATCGTCATCGCCAGCAGGTAGGTGCGCCAGTGGGCTTTAAAAAACCAGCTAAGGTGCCGAAACAGAGCCATAAGATATTTGATCCTTCAATACCGATTCCCCTTTGTAGAGAATATCGGCCAACAACACAATTACTGTCGCTCTTGTGACCTGTAGCGGTCAGCGTTAGGGTAGGCGCCTCTGAGTCCATTTTGCCGCCACACGGAAAGTGGCGTTGCCATTTAGAGAGGGAAACGGCGATGAATACCGAACTGAATCAATCACTGCAACAAACCTTTGGCTTTGAGCAATTCCGGCCGGGACAGGCGGAGGCCGTCGGGCAGCTGCTGGCAGGCGACTCGACGCTGGCGATATTTCCCACCGGTTCGGGGAAGTCACTCTGCTACCAGTTTACGGCCCTGCAGTTGCCTCATCTGACGCTGGTGGTATCGCCTCTGCTGGCGCTGATGAAGGATCAGCTGGAGTTTCTGGCAGCCAAGGGGATTGCGGCTGCCAGTATCGATTCCACCCTGAGTGCGGATCAGAGCCGCCAGGTGATGGATGATGTGCGCAGTGGTCGTATCAAGATTCTGATGGTATCGGTGGAGCGCTTCAAGAATGAGCGCTTCCGGCATTTTATCCAGTCCGTGCCGTTATCTATGCTGGTGGTTGATGAGGCGCACTGTATCTCGGAGTGGGGCCATAACTTCCGGCCCGATTACCTCAAGTTGCCGGACTACCGGCGTCAGTTAAATATACCGCTGGTACTGTTGCTGACCGCCACGGCGACAAGGAAGGTGAAGCGGGATATGGCGGCGAAGTTTGCGATTGAGCCGCAGCATATAGTGCAGACCGGATTCTACCGGGCCAATCTGGACCTGGCGGTGGTGCCGGTGTCGCTGGAAAACCGAGACCGGCGTCTGCTGGAGGAGGTGCGTCAGCGCCGGGGCGCCGGTATTGTCTATGTCACCCTGCAGAACAGTGCCGAGCGGGTGGCGGATTACCTATGTCAGCAGGGGGTTAATGCCCGCGCCTACCATGCCGGTTTCGATGATCCGACCCGGCAGCAGATTCAGTCTGACTTTATGGCGGGCAGGGTGGATGTGATTGTGGCCACCATCGCTTTCGGTATGGGGATCGACAAGTCGGATATCCGCTTTGTCATCCACTATGACCTGCCCAAGTCGATCGAGAACTACAGTCAGGAGATTGGCCGTGCCGGACGGGATGGTCGGCTCTCCCACTGCATGACACTGGCCAGCCTGGATGGGCTGAATACGGTGGAAAACTTTGTCTATGGTGATACGCCGGAGCTGGACAGCATCGCCCGACTGCTACAAACCATCTCTTCGGAACAGCGTCCGGGTAACGAGCAGGGAGTGCCGGCCGGGCAGGGAGCTGCGGAGTGGGAGATGCAGCTGCTACCCCTGTCCAATGACTGTAATATCCGCCAGTTGCCGCTCAAGACGCTGATGGTACAGCTGGAGATGCGCGGCCTGATCCAGCCGCTTTACAGCTATTTTGCAGAATACCGCTACAAGTTTACCTCCTCGCGTGAAGCAGTGCTGGCGCGCTTCAGCGGTGAGCGCCAGGCATTCCTGGCGGCGCTGTTTGATGCCACCCGCTTTAAACGGGTCTGGGGGGAGCCGGACTTCGAGGTGCTGCAGCAGCACTATCAGAGCGATCGTGGCCGGGTGATTACGGCGCTGGAGTTTCTGCAGCAAAGCGGCATGATCGAGCTGGAAAGCAAAAAGATGACCGAGGTCTACCGTGTTGATCCGGTGCGGCTGGCCGATCCGGCGCTGGCCGGAGAGCTGCATCATTACTTTAAGGCGCGGGAACAGTCCGAAGTCAAACGGATCGCGGCGCTGGTGCGTTTTTTCGAGCTGGATCGCTGCCTGAGCCAGAATCTGGCGCGTTATTTTGATGACTCAGCGGTACCCGAACAGTGCGGTCACTGTTCTGTCTGCCGCGGAGAGGTCGCGCAGTTGCAGTACTCTTATCAGCCGCAATGGCCGGATGATGCCGAGATCCGTGCAGCGATAGAGCGCCTTTGTCAGCACCTGCAGGTTAAGACAGGCCAATCCGTGAGCACTGAGAGTCAGTGCCGCTTTCTGGCGGGGATCAGCATCCCGCTGTTTAGCCGCAATAAGGTGCGTCAGCTGGCGGGGTTTGCGCTCTGCGAACAGCACCGCTATGAGGAGATCCGGCAGAAAGTCACAGAGTTAGGAAACCCGTCCTGAGCCTGGGTGTTTTGCTGAGAAAGTGATCTGGCTGGTATTCGCCGGGCTGGCGGGAATTAAAAGAAGGAGATCGCCAGGCGGCGTCCGCGACGATAAGCGAGTGCGGCGCTCCGGCGGACGCCCAGCCCGTGAGTGCAGGCTGTCCGTATAGCGGAGCAACTTACTTCGACAGGTACTTTATCCCCGACTCCATCCCTTCGAGTGTCAGCGGATACATATGATTGCCGACCTGCTGCCGGATCATCTGCAGGCTCTGGGTATAGTGCCAGAAGCGTTCGTTGGACGGATTCAGCCAGATGACCTTCTCCCAGCTGTCGAGAATGCGTTGTAACCACACCTGGCCCGGTTCATCATTCAGGTGCTCGACGCTGCCATGACGGTGGGTCAGTTCATAGGGCGACATGGAGGCATCGCCGACGATCACCACGCGATAATCGGAACCGTAGGTACGGATCACCTCTTCGGTACTGATGGTGTCATTGAAGCGGCGGCTGTTGTCCTGCCACAGTCGCTCGTAGATGCAGTTATGGAAGTAGAAATATTCCAGATGCTTGAACTCGCTGCGGGCGGCTGAGAACAGCTCTTCGCAGGTCCGGATATAGGGATCCATCGAGCCGCCAACATCAAAGAATATCAGCACCTTGGCGGCATTATGGCGTTCCGGCACCATCCTGATATCAAGCAGACCGGCATTGTTGGCGGTGGAGCGGATGGTATCGTCCAGGTCGAGCTGATCGGCGGCACCGCTGCGGGCAAACTTACGCAGTTTGCGCAGGGCAACCTTGATATTGCGGGTGCCCAGCTCGACGTTGTCGTCCAGGTTACGAAACTGGCGCTTTTCCCATACTTTCACGGCGCGCTTATGCTTGCTCTGGCCGCCAATCCGGATACCCTCCGGGTTATAGCCGCTGTGACCGAATGGTGAGGTGCCGCCGGTACCGACCCACTTATTGCCCCCGGCGTGACGGCCCTCCTGCTCGTCCAGGCGCTGGCGTAGTGTTTCCAGCAACTTATCCAGCCCGCCCATCGCCTCGATCTCGGCCTTTTCCTCAGCGCTGAGGTTTTTCAGGAAATCAGCTTCCAGCCAGTGTTCCGGGATCAGGGCATCCCGAAAGTCTTCGATCGCTTCCAGCCCCTTAAAGTAGACGCCGAAAGCCTGATCGAAGCGGTCATAGTGCTTCTCATCCTTGATCAGGCAGATCCGTGCCAGCTGGTAGAAAGTTTCCGTATCGCAGAAGGCCAGGTTCTGCTTTAGTGCCTCCAGCAGGGTGAGCAGTTCCTTAATAGTGACCGGTACCCGCGATTTGCGCAGGTGATAGAAAAAGTCGATTAGCATCAGGCTTCTCCGCTCAGACTTAGCGTTGTTCGCGGCGTGCCATAAACGCCAGTCGTTGCAGCATGTGCAGATCCTGCTCGTTCTTCAGCAGGGCACCGTATAGTGGCGGCATCGCCTGGGTCGGGTCCCGGTTGAGCAGTGTTTCGCGGCTGACTTCGTCGCTGAGCAGCAGTTTCAGCCAGTCGATAAGCTCTGAGGTCGATGGCTTTTTCTTCAGACCGTTGATATCGCGTACCTGGAAAAACACCTCCATCGCCTCGCGCACCAGCAGCTGCTGGATATCCGGATAGTGGACATCGACGATTTTCTTCATGGTGTCCTGATCCGGGAAGTTGATGTAGTGGAAGAAGCAGCGACGCAGGAAAGCATCCGGCAGTTCTTTTTCGTTGTTGCTGGTAATAATGATTATCGGACGGTGTTTAGCCTTAATCCGCTCGCCGGTTTCGTAGACGAAGAATTCCATCTGATCCAGCTCGACCAGAAGGTCGTTCGGAAACTCGATATCGGCCTTATCGATTTCGTCGATCAGCAGCACCACCTGTTCATCGGCGGCAAATGCCTGCCACAGCATACCCTGCTTGATGTAGTTGCTGATATCGTGCACCCGCTCGTCGCCCAGCTGGGAGTCACGCAGGCGGGAAACCGCGTCATATTCATACAGGCCCTGCTGAGCCTTGGTGGTCGACTTGATATGCCAGCGCAGCAGCTTCTTACCCAGCCCGGCAGCCACCTGTTCTGCCAGCATGGTTTTACCGGTGCCGGGTTCACCCTTGATCAGCAGGGGGCGCTGCAGGGTAATCGCTGCATTGACTGCCAGTTGCAGTTCGCTGGTTGCAACGTAATGATCGGTGCCTTCAAATTTCATCAAATCGCTCCACAAATGCTTTTATTCTGGCTCGAGTGTATCAGAGCATTAAGGGTTTATCCTTATCCATTGGTGCTGGCTAAGACCAGGGCTTCGGCTATACTGGGCCGCCTCATAGATGCGGCAGGACGGTCAGAGTGAAAAAATCCGATAAGAAAACCGAAGCACAGATCTGTCAGGCGCTGACCGATGTCTGTGATATCGCTCTGGATCAGGTAGCGGGGTTTGAATGGATTACCCATCAGGTGAACTACAATCGCTTTCCACACAGCCTGCAGATTGTCTGTGTCTTTCGTGATGAAGCAGCGCGAACGGCACTGCTGCTGAAGCATGAAGATCTTTTTTTACGTCAGTTGATTGTCGACAAGCTGGCCGGTATCGGGGTGAAATTGCCCAGGGCGGAGCGTCAGATCAGCTTCGACAGCGAAGAGGCTTGTCAGCGCGACCATGCCGGCCGTTGGAACCATCGATTGTCGTCGTCCTGATGGTTTAGCGGGGCTGCCAGATGCCGTTCGCAACATTATAGAGGCGGGCGTCGGCAGGGCGCAGCTCTGGATAACCGCACTCAAACACGGTGACCCGACGTGGGTTTATCCGGCACCGGCAAAGGTAGTGAATCATTTCACCGATACTGTCAGAGTAGAGCTCCCGCGCCGATTCGAGTCCCGGTTCTTCAATTCTTGCCAGGTAGTTAAACAACTGTGAACCGGATGCTCCGTTCAGCGGTCGGGTCTCAATGCACATAGATATCTCCTCGGGCGGTTGCCGTTCTGACCTTAGCTACACCTACACTTACACCTACATACCTTTGCAATGTATCGGCCGTATTTGGTTTTTAGTTAACCATATTCCCATTGGTCGCCGGATACGGCGGACACCGAGGCTTCGCTGGCATAAATTCAGAGGCTGGAAGCCTGGTGTTGCTCTCATCTGGCGGCACCTTTAAGGCCTGTTCTGTTGTTGACCGATCCCTACATTTCTCCCTGTCGGCTGGAGAAACCCCGCCTATACTGCAGGGACGGTGACTGCGCTTTCTGCTTTCGTTGCGCACGAGTCAATGTCATAGGGACAGGAGAATGGATGTGACAGAGTGGAAGCAACTGGCAGTTCCGGTCCGGAGAATATCTTCAAGCAACCTTCTGATCAGTATTGGCTTTACTCTGGTGATAGCGCTGATGGTGACTATCGCGGTGATCGGACTCTCCAGCATGACTGAGATGCGCAATCGACTGGATGAGATTGTCCAGGTTCACTCTGAAAAGCTTAAGCAAATCTCAATCATGCGTCGTACCAACCGTCACCGGGTGATTACCCTGCAGCGTATGCTCTACCTCGATGACCCGTTTGATATCGATGAAGAGGCGATGAGCAACCGGGGTATGGCCAATGAATTTATCAAAGCACGTAACCGCCTCAATGCGCTGACTTTCTCGCCGGAAGAACAGGCAGTGCTGGATGAGTTGCGACAGGCGACGCTGGTCGGTGCGCCGCTGAATGACCAGGTACGGGCTCTGGTTATTGATGGCGAGCTGGAGCAGGCGAGGGCGCTGATGATCGAGCAGATGCGACCCGCACAGGACCATATTTACAGCCTCTTCACCACGCTGGTGGCGATCTACGATGTGGCGGTGAATGAGGCGGAGATCAGGGCGGAGCAGGAATATGCAAAGGCCTATGACCGCATGCTGAGTATGCTGGCCGGTGTTGTGGTGCTCAGCCTGATGATCAGCTTGCATGTTATACGCAAAACCCGCCTGGCTGAGGAGGCGCTGAAACGCAACCGTGATGAACTGGAATCCCAGGTGGCTGCGCGTACCCTTGAACTCAGCAGAGAGGTCAATACCCGTAAAAGCGCCGAGCAGGTACTGCAACATCAGAAAGCCCATCTGGATGTGACACTGGCATCAATCGGCGATGGGGTTATCACCACTGATGAGCAGAATCGGGTGCAGTACCTGAATACAGTTGCCGAAGAGATTACAGGCTGGAGCCGGGAGGAGGCGAAGAACCGGCTTCTGGATGAAGTTCTGCCGGTGGAGGACGGTGAGACACTATTGGTCGATCAGGATATCCCTGATGGTGAAGGGGTGCTGGTTCGCCGGGACAGTACCACCCTGGACGTTCAGCAATCGGTTGCCACCATTAAAGGCAGCGATGATGAGGCGGCTGGTATGGTGATCGTTATCCGTGATGTCACCGAGAATCGGTTGCTGGCGCGTCGGCTGGCCTATCAGGCGACCCATGACTCACTGACCGGGCTGATCAACCGGCTGGAATTTGAGAACCGGCTATCCCAGCTGATCTGTCAGTTGAAGGAAGAGCGCGCAGAGCACGGCTTCCTCTATCTGGATCTGGACCAGTTTAAGGTGGTGAACGACACCTGCGGGCATGCGGCGGGAGACAAGCTGCTGCGGGAGCTCTGTGGGCTGATCGCCCGGGAGCTGCATAAGGATGATCTCTTTGCCCGCCTGGGTGGCGATGAGTTTGGGATTCTGATCCGCAACAGTGCTCTGGAGGTATGCCGTAAACGCGCGGAAGCGGTCCGCAAGCGGGTGCAGGATTATCGCTTCAGCTTTAAGGATCAGGTGTTTCATGTCGGCGTCAGTATCGGTCTGGTTGCCCTTGATAATTCTCAGGTCCGGGTGCAGGACCTTTTCAGCTCGGCCGATTCGGCCTGCTATATCGCTAAGGAGCGGGGCCGCAATCAGGTGCATCTTTACCGTGCCAGCGACCAGGACACCCAGCAGAGGGAAGGTGAGATGCGCTGGGTTGCCCGGTTGCAGCAGGCGCTGGATGATGATCGGTTTGAATTGCAGTTTCAGCCTATAGTGCCGCTGGCCGGATGCAGTCAGCCGAGTCACTACGAAGCACTGTTGCGGATGCATGATTACGACGGCTCGCTTATCTATCCGGAAGCTTTTCTCCCGGCAGCGGAGCGCTACGGCCTGATGCCGGATATCGATCGCTGGGTCTTCCGGCATGCTTTGGGCTGGCTGGGACGGCACCGCGATCAGTTTTCCGGCCAGCGTATCTCGATCAACCTGTCGGGAGTCAGTATCTGTGACAGTGCTTTTCTCGAGTATGTGAAGTATCAGTTTAAAGTCAGCGGAGCTTCTCCTGACGCGGTGATTATCGAACTGACGGAAAGCAGCGCGCTGAATAACTTTGCCGAGGCGATGAATTTTATTACCACCCTGAAAGCACTGGGGTGTCAGTTTGCGCTTGATGACTTCGGTAAAGGCTTCTCATCTCTTAGTAATCTGAAACAGCTGCCGGTGGATTATCTGAAGATTGACGGTGGCTTTATCCTCGATATCCTCAACGATCCTGTCGATGATCACTTTGTACGGGCAATCTGCGAGATCGGCCACTCTATCGATAAGCTGATAGTGGCGGAGTTTGTAGAGAACGATGCGATCCGTACCCGCCTGACTGAACTGGGCGTCGATATGGCACAGGGCTTCGGTATCGCCCGCCCGGCAGCGATTGAGACCTTCGATCATCGGTTTGCTGATCAGGATGCCCCGATGGCAATGGAGCAAAACTGAGCGGTGCTCTTTGGGCGCAGTTATCTTTGGCGCAGCCATCCTGACCGCCGTTTCCGGAAATCACTGCATTGAAGTTGTAGATCGTGCTATCGATGCAATCAAACACCCATGTCCGATGCTTTTCGCTATAGAATTATGATTTTGTGGCTTAATCAGGCTCATTAGTGTCTGTTTGGGTTTGAATTCGACTGAAATCTCTAGCAAACTTGCCTTAAACTTTCCCTATCAAATCAACAGCACGTCACTAACCGCTCACAAGGCGGGGACGAGACGCCCTGAGCCCCTCCAGAAGAGCGGTTTATATCGGTGAAACCCCTAAGCCGACCGGAAAATACAGTAAATCAAATGGACACTGAGATCAGATGAGCACCTTATTTTCACTATTCAGACTGCCAGCGCTACGACTGCGCAGCAGTTACCGGGCCTTGAGTTTTAGTGGTGCCCTGTAGCTTCTGACAGCCACGCTTTTTCCGTTCACATACAGAACAACTGAATACTGATAAAAAGAGACTCTCACTATGTCCCGCTTCGACCACAGCAAATACCAGCCTTTCGCTCCGGTAAAAAAGAACAACCGCCGCTGGCCTGACAATGTTATCGAAACTGCGCCTCGCTGGTGCAGCGTAGATCTGCGTGATGGTAACCAGGCACTGATCGAGCCGATGAATGTCAGCCAGAAGATCCGCCTGTTTAAACAGTTGGTAAAAGTTGGCTTTAAAGAAATTGAGATTGGCTTTCCAGCCGCCTCCCAGCCTGACTACGACTTCGTGCGGGAGCTGATCGACAATGACATGATCCCAGAGGACGTCACCATTCAGGTTTTGGTGCAGGCGCGCCAGCATCTGGTCGAACGTACTTTTGAGGCGCTGAAGGGAGCACAATGCGCGGTTGTGCACCTGTATAACTCAACCTCAACTGTCCAGCGTGAACAGGTGTTTGCAATGGGCCGCCAGCAGATTATTCAGATCGCCGTCGACGGTGCCCATATGCTGATGGCGGAAGCTGAGAAACATCCCGACACCGAATGGGTATTCCAGTACTCGCCGGAAAGCTTTACCGGCACCGAACTGGACTATGCGGTGGAAGTGGTGGATGCCGTCACCGAAGTATGGCAGCCCAGTCCTGAGAGAAAGGTCATTGTTAACCTGCCTGCCACCGTAGAGATGTCCACGCCGAATGTCTTTGCCGATCAGGTCGAATGGTTTATCGACCATGTTGCCCGTCGCGACTCCCTGATTATCAGCCTGCACACCCATAATGACCGCGGCTGTGCGGTTGCCGCGTCTGAATTGGGTTTGCTGGCCGGTGCCGATCGGGTCGAAGGTACTCTGTTGGGTAACGGCGAACGTACCGGCAACCTGGATGTGGTCACCATGGGGATGAATATGTACAGCCAGGGTATCGATCCTGAATTGGACTTCAGCTGCATGGATGAAATTATCGAATGCTACAAAGCCTGTACTCAGCTGCCGGTACATCCACGTCACCCTTATGCCGGTGAGTTGGTGTTTACCGCTTTCTCCGGCAGCCATCAGGATGCGATCAACAAGTGCCTCTCCCGCCGCGCGGAAGAGGATAGCTGGAATGTCGCTTACCTGCCGATCGACCCGGCTGACCTGGGGCGTGACTATCAGGAAGTGATCCGCATCAACAGCCAGTCCGGCAAAGGCGGAATGGCCTATGTGTTGGCCCGTGAATACGGTATCCAGCTGCCGCGCTGGTTGCAGATCGAATTCAGCGCTGTAGTACAGAAAGCCACAGAACAGATGGAAGGCGAGATCAGCACCGCCCAGATCTATGAACTGTTTAAGGCGAACTATCTGCAGCCGATGGAGCAGTATCAGATGAACGGCTATCAGGCCAGCCGCGATAATGGTCTGGATACATTGAGCGCCGAAATGCAGTGGTTCGGTGAAAGCGTCACTATTCAGGGGCAGGGGAATGGCATTGTCGCTGCCTTCGTCGACGCCATGAATAAGCAACTGGGCCAGCCGATGGTGCTGGTGGAGTACAGCGAACATGCTCTCAGCCAAGACGCCGGCGCCGAAGCGATCACCTATGTGCAGATGAATATCGATGGCCAGCGCAGCACCGGCGTGGCAATCAGCGAAGATATCGTTACCGCCTCGCTGAATGCGATCCTGTCAGCAGTTGCAGGGCAGGTGGCTGGGGCTGTAGCGGCTTAAGCAAAAAGCTTGTAGAACGCCGAAATGAAAAAGCCCGCATCGGAAGATGCGGGCTTTTTATTTAAGGGTTGATCGTAACAGAGACTGATTTAGAAGTAATAGTGCCATTGGGGCTGGTCACTTCCACGGAGAATATAGCGCTTGTGACTTTATCGACGTCTGCAGCTCTTATGTTGATAGTCTGTTGGCTAGGTAAAAGTGTGTTGCCAACAGTGAAGGAAGAAGTACCGACAAAGGATCCATCTGAAAAACTACAAGCTACCGCTGTTCCTTTGGGTAAGGCATTTCCATTGGTGTCGGAGTACGTGATAGTCAAGCTGCGAGACTGCTCGCTTTCCATAGTAAAGCCAGTAGTAACGGAGCCGCCGTCCTCAATAGTGATTGTTGCAGCAGAGGTTGAAAGTACGATTACTGTTCCTTTGAAAATGAACGTGAGGTTCGCGCAATGGCCCGCCGCTTTAGCAGAATCGGAGCAATTGGGGCCATTATAGAAGGCATCGGCGTCATCATATTGGGCATTGCCATTAAAGTCGGCAGCGGGCTCGCTAAAACCTAGCTCGTCGACATCCCTTAGCCCGCTCTCGTTGTCATCTCTAAACGGTTCGGGAAGGTTAGTAATTATCGTCTCTCCAAGGTCATACAGGCCGTTGTTGTTAGAGTCATCGAAGGATTCCATACCTACTGTGTAAGCATATATGGTGGCTCGGCCGCTTGCGGGGCGTGGGGTTTTAGATATCCATTTTACAGTACAGCTTCCTTCATCATTATCGATAACACATGGTGATTCGATATCGCCGGCTTCTGTTGAGAGAGTAAAGCTGGTGCCTTTAGGGGCGAAGTTACTGTTGTCGTCCCCTGCTCTAATTGTAATGGGAACCTCTACGCCAGTGATATTCCAGCTTTCTGAGTTCAGTGTTTCTGGATTAATCGCGAGTCTATTTTGAGCAGGGAGGCCCGTTGCGATAGATAGTTTATTTGAAACAGTTGATAAGACGCTTGTGCCGCTGTTAAAGGAAGCTTTTACGCTTACAGAAGTAGGAGTATTTCCTGAATTTACAACAGTTTGTACTAATCCATTCGAATCTGATGTGGCAATAATATTTTGAAGCTCCACTGAGCCATCGGTGGTAACTAGTTCAAAGTTCACATCTTGCCCAGCAACTGGGTTTCCACTTATATCGAAAACTTTGAATATAACAACTGCAAATTCTGGTCGTTCGGTAGTGCCATTACCTTTTGTAGAAAGAATCGATTTGCTGATGGATTCGAATGCAACTGAACCTGCGGCGGCGCTAGCTACTTGAATAGTGGTAGAGGCTATGTGGCCTCCTGGAATTGAAGCGGTAATAGTATCGGTACCTTCACATCCATTAGCTCGATAAGTCGCAACTGCAGTCCCATTTGTAGTCGTAATTGCAGTGTCGATTGAAGCTGTTGGAGGAGTGGCTGATGTACAGGCGGAGGTAAATGTTACTTCTACTGGATTAGCATATAAAGCGCTACTACTCTCTAGGTCTACCACATTAGCAGTGACAGTCATAGTGCCGCCTGCAGAAAGCTGGTTCGGAGATACTACGCTAGGTGTCAAGGCTCCATTGTTGAAGCTTCCTCCAGACCCGGAACCCAAAGCGAGGTTGGCTAAAGAGGTTTCAAAGTTGGCCTCGGCATTTACGGTAATACTGTCTGATGTCGACGTTGCTTTTACCGTAGTGGCACCTTCAGCGGTACCTGCTTTAAGTGTGATGCTGGCAACGCCGTTACTGTCGGTGAGAGCCGTGCCTGAGATAGGATCAAGCGTGGCGATAGTAGAGTCAGTTACTGAAAACTCCACAATTTCGCCTTTGACCGGATTGCTGCTGGCATCAAGGAAGGTTGCGCTGACCGTGGCGGGAGTTGATTCGTTGATCGCAGTAATTACGTTACTGCTACTGTCGGTCAGTTTTAGTGCGAGTGAGGCTTGATTTACCGGTGTGGTTGTACCACTGCTACCGGAACCAGAACTACCGGAAGAATCCGAAGAACTGCCGGAACTGCCAGAACCGGAAGAGCTTGATGATGAACTCCCCCCTCCAACCCCCGTAAATCCACCCGATCCTGAGCCTCCGCCACCGCAGGCGGTGAGGAGCTGAAGTACGAATACTGATACAACCAGTTTAGACAGCAGCGGTTTCATCCAGCTAATTCCTTTTGCGCTATTGAACAGACAGTTACACGGGGAGAGGGCTGGTCACTCTTCTGTTCTTTGGCACGACTCCCTGTGCACGAAACCGAAGCATGGTAGCACAGGCCGTTTTCTACAATAAATGAAAAGTGGATATCTGATTATTTAATGATCGATCATTCATATAATTAGACAGTATCTTCTCTGACTCCTAGACTTATCTATTACCTGCCCATTACCACGGAGGGTTGCTGTCCCGTGAGGTAATCGCTATGGCTGTGAAAACCGTGTTCCGCACCCTCTGGCACGCGTTCGGCGTTGTCCTGCTGGCTTTTATTGGTAAGGCGGCCCATGCCGGTATCCATAAAAGCCCCAATGATCACCGTGAGTACCTCACATTCAAGCTGCCGAATAATATGTCGGTGCTGGTGATCTCAGACCCGGACTCCGATAAGGCCGCCGCGGCGATGAATGTGGCGGTGGGCTCCAGCGCCGATCCACAGAGTCGACCGGGACTGGCGCATTTTCTGGAGCATATGCTGTTTCTCGGCACCCGGAAGTATCCCCAGGCCGATGGCTATCACAAGTTCATCAAGTCTCATGGCGGACGCCACAACGCTTATACCTCACCGGACAATACCAACTATTACTTCGATATCTCGGCGGACAGCCTTGAGCCGGCGCTGGATCGGTTTGCCCAGTTCTTTGTCGCGCCGTTACTGGATGAGAAGTATGTAGAGCGGGAACGCCATGCAGTGCATTCGGAGTATCGTGCCCGGATGCGGGATGATCGTCAGCGTCTGTATTCGGCGACCAAGCAGGTGATGAATGCCGACCATGGCTACAGTCATTTCAGTGTCGGTTCAATGAAGACGCTGGCAGGGGATGTAAGGCCTGATCTGGTGGCATTCTATGATCATTATTATTCCGCCAATATGATGAGCCTGGTGGTGGAGGGCAAGGAATCCGTAGAAGAGCTGAAGGCGATGGTGGAAGCGAAGTTTGCCGAGGTGCCGGATAAGGATGTAAAACCCGCCAGCTTCAATGATTCTGTCTTTGCCGACAACACTTTACCCGCCAGGCTTTCTGTCAAGTGCCTGAAAAACGAGGAAGCGCTGAGCCTGACCTTTCCGCTGGATAGCGTCAGGCAGTACTGGCAGGAGAAGCCGTTGCGTTATATCTCCAGTCTGATCGGCTATGAGGGACATGGCAGCTTGCTGGCGTACCTGAAGCAGCAGGGCTGGGCGAATAACCTGATGGCCAGCCAGGGGCTGGATCTGAAAAATGAAGCCACCTTTAAGGTCGATATTGACCTCACCGATGAAGGCTACGCAAATAAAGAGAAGGTGATCGAATCCTTCTTCAGTTTCATCGCTAAGCTGAAGGATGAAGGGGTGCGGGCTGATATCTACCAGGAGGAGCAGGAGCTGGCCCAGACCCATTTCCGCTTCCGTGAGGCGATGCCGGCGATGAAGGAGGTGAGCCATCTGGCGAAATCGATGCAGTATTACCCGGCAGAGCATGTGATCGACGGCCCGTACCTGATGTCACAGTTTAATGCGGACCATATCCATGCCTTCCTGAAAGATATCCGCCCGGACAATATGTTGCTGACGGTGCAGGCTCAGGACGTAGTGACCGATCAGAAAGACCCCTGGTTTAATACCGAATACAAGGTGGAACCACTGACTGATCGCGAGCTGGCGCACTGGAGTACACCGGAGTCGCTGGCTGAGTTGAGTGTCCGGGGGCAGAACCGCTATATCGCCGATCACTTTGATCTGAAAACGCCGGAAAATGATGATCAGCAAACCCCCGAAGTTATCTTTGACCGTGATGGACTGACTCTGTGGCACCTGCAGGATCAGGAGTTTAACAGTCCGCAGGCCGATGCCTATTTTTCAGTAACATCACCACAGGCCAATGACTCGGCCCGCAATGCAGTGATGACCGCGCTCTATACCCGGATGGTGCAGGATCGCCTCGGCGAGTCTCTTTATGATGCCCGGCTGGCGGGATTTAATACCCGTATCTATCCCCATGTGCGTGGCTTTACCGTACGCCTATCTGGTTACAGCGATAAAATGCCATTGTTGTTGCAGCAGGTGACTGATGGCCTGACGGATACCCAGCTGGATAAGTCCCGCTTTGCCCGGATGAAGCAGCAGCTGGCAGCCGACCTGGGGAATGCGCGCAAAGATAAGCCCTACAACCAGACAATCGGTGAGATCTTCCGCCTGTTGTTGCCGCAGTGGAGTAATGAAGAGAAGGCGCTGGCGCTGGCGTCGGTAGAGTTCAGCGACCTGGAGCGTTTTATTCCGGTGTTGTTGTCCGATAATAAGGTGCGGATGATGACGCATGGTAACCTGCTTGAAGATGAGGCGCTGGCGTTGTCTTCTATTGTCGAACAGGCGATCGTAACCCGACAGAAAACGACTCCGGATGTGAAGGCGCAGGTAGTGAAGCTGGAGGAAAATACCGAGCTGACCCAGACGCTGGACATTTCCCATAATGATTCGGCGATCAGTGTCTACTTTCAGGGTGAGGATACCGAAGTGAAGTCGCGGGCGGAGTTTGCTCTGCTAAGTGAGATCGTCACCTCTCCCTTCTATACCCAGTTGAGGACAGAGAAGCAGCTGGGCTATATCGTTTTTCAGACTCCGCTTACACTGGGAAACGCGCCGGGGCTGGCATTTGTGGTGCAGAGTCCTAAGGCTGAGCCGGGAGCCTTGGAAGGGCATATTAATGGTTTTCTGGATCAGATGACCGAGCAGCTGGCGACACTGGACGAAGCACAGCTGGAGCAGTTCAAACGCAGCGTGGTATCCAAGCTGATGCGGCGGGATAAGAACCTGCACGCGCGCTCTAACCGTCTGTGGAAACAGATCGATGAGACGGATTCAGACTTTGATACCCAGCAGCAACTGGCTGCGGCTGTGCAGGCATTGTCTCTGGCCGATCTGCAGAAGTGTTACCGGGGGATGGCCGCCCGCAAGCTGGTGGTGCGCAGTTTCGGTGATAAGCACCGTAGTAACGGCCTCTATCAGCGTGAGGCCAACCGTCGCTGCGATAAAGCCATTCGCAAGATGAAGCAGCAGGGCGAGTATTTTGAAGTCTAGATCCGTCCTCTAATGCCGCTTATAAAAAAGCCCGGAGTCTGTTATAGCGTCCGGGCTTCTTTTTTTTGGGCTCAGATCAGAGCCTGCGGACCTTAAACTTGCGTCCTTTGATCTTACCATCGCGCAGGCGATCCAGCGCCTCGCGGGCTACCTTGCGTTCTACAGCGACGTAGGCGAAATAGTCAACCACATCGATTTTACCCACCGCTGTGCCGGGGATTCCCGCTTCGCCAGTCAGGGCGCCGAGGATATCGCCGGGGCGCACTTTGTCTTTGCGGCCGCCGGCGATACAGAGGGTTGCCATCCGCGGTGGCTGTGGCGCTTCGGGTCGGCTGCTGATCTGGTCCATCGAGACGCGGGGCAGCTCAGCCTGCTGGTACTCGGAGATGATCTCCATCTTGTACTCTTCACGCTCGGTATGCAGGCTGATCGCCATACCTTCTTTGCCAGCGCGTCCGGTGCGACCGATACGGTGGATATAGATCTCCGGGTCTTTCGGCAGGTCGTAGTTAACCACCGCAGAGAGGTCATCGATATCCAGTCCGCGGGCGGCGACATCGGTCGCGACCAGTACGCTGCAGCTGCCGTTGGCAAACTGGGTCAGTACCATATCCCGGTCTTTCTGGTCCAGATCGCCATGCAGCGGGCGGGCGACGTGGCCGGCCTCTTTCAGGGCCTGGCTGATATCGTTGCACTGCTGGCGGGTATTACAGAATACGACGGAAGAAACCGGGCGGTGATGGCCCAGCAGGCGGATCAGGGCATCGGTCTTCTGGTCCTTTTCCACCCGATAGAAGCGCTGGCTGATCTGGCTGTCGGAGTGGAAGGATTCCACGCTGACTTCAACCGGGTCCCGCTGATACTGGTCACTGATCTGACGGATCTCCTTGGGATAAGTCGCAGAGAACAACAGGGTCTGGCGATTACTTGGAGTTTGCTCAAGGATATCCTGAATATCGTCGCTGAAGCCCATATCCAGCATCCGGTCGGCTTCATCCAGCACCAGGGTATTGATGCGGTTTATGCGCAGGGTGCCTTTGCGCAGATGATCCTTGATGCGTCCGGGAGTACCGACAACCACATGGGCACCGTGTTCCAGCGAGCCGATCTGGGGGCCGATTGGCTGACCGCCGCAGATCGTGACGATCTTGGTGTTCTGGCGGTAACGTGCCAGCTTACGCAGCTCTTTCGCTACCTGGGTTGCCAGTTCGCGGGTCGGGCAGAGTACTAGTGCCTGGACGAAAAAGCCGCTGGGTGCCAGCTTGTCCAGCAGGCCGATGCCGAAGGCTGCCGTCTTACCGCTGCCTGTTTTGGCCTTGGCAATCAGATCCTTGCCCGCCAGTACCTGGGGCAGGCTCTGGGCCTGGATCGGTGTCATTTCGCTGTAGCCGATCGCGTTAAGGTTTTCGAGCTGGGCCGGGGGCAGGGAGAGGGCGGAGAAAAGGGTATCGGTCACGGTGGTCTCTGGAGCTGACTTGGAAAGGGCGCCATTCTACCATCGTATGGCTAATTAATCCGGTTGCTTTCAGGCGGGCACAAAAAAACCACCCGAGGGTGGTTTTTTCAGAACTGAAGGACGAGGTGCTTATTTAGCAGCTTCGTACGCAGCAGCTGCGGTTACGATTGCAGCGCGGGCAGCGTCAGCGTTATCCCAGCCTTCAACCTTAACCCACTTGCCTTCTTCCAGCCCCTTGTAGTTCTCGAAGAAGTGTTTGATGCGGTCGAGCTGCAGCTGAGGCAGGTCTTCGATGTCCTGTACGTCTTTGTACGCTTTAGTCAGCTTGTCGTGAGGCACGGCAACCAGCTTAGCGTCTTCGCCAGCTTCGTCGGTCATATTCAGGATGCCAACCGGACGGCAGCGGATCACAGAACCCGGGATCACAGGGTAAGGAGTCACAACCAGTACATCCAGAGCGTCGCCATCGTCAGCCAGCGTGTTGTTGATGTAGCCGTAGTTCGCCGGGTAGAACATTGGTGCAGCCATGAAACGATCGACGAAGATAGCATCTTCTTCTTTCTCGATCTCATACTTGACTGGAGAGCTCTCTGCCGGGATTTCAATAACTACGTAGATATCGTTTGGCAGATCTTTACCTGCAGGTATTTTCGCAAAGCTCATGCTTCTTCTTCCTGTAAACAGTTGTCAGTCTGAAAGGGGTTGGCCGGATTATAACGTTTCATACAGGTGGCGTTGAATAAGACTTAACGCCAACTGGAGTTATACCTCCGGCCGGAATTCTTAGCGGTTAAGCCGTGCGGCTTTGGAATCAGCGCTGTCGCGGTGGAATTCCATTGCGGTCTCAACTTCGTTCTTAGAACCCAGGGCCACGGCTACGCGCTGGTGGATCTTCTGAGGCTCGATGTCCATGATGTTGCCGTAGCAGGTCGTAGACAGTCCGCCGGCCTGTTCGATCAGGAAGCTCATCGGGTTGCCTTCATACATCAGGCGCAGTTTGCCCGGCTTGCTCTCGTCACGCTTGTCCCATGGGTAGGCGAAGATACCGCCACGGGTCAGTACGCGGTGAACTTCGGCCACCATGGAGGCGATCCAGCGCATATTGAAGTTTTTACCGCGGTTGCCTTCAACACCCAGCAGTAGCTCGTCGATGTAGCTCTGCATCTCCGGTTCCCAGTGACGCTGGTTTGACATATTGATGGCAAACTCATTGGTATCAGCAGGGATCTCGATGTTATCACGGGTCAGCAGGAAGTCGCCGGTGTGAGCCAGGGTAAAGAAGTTAACGCCCTTACCGGTGGTCAGGGACAGGACAGCGGACTGGCCGTAAAGCACGTAACCGGCCGCGATCTGCTTGCGACCCGCCTGCAGATAAGCTGCTTCGTCTGCACCGGACATGCCTTCAGGCAGTTCCAGAATAGAGAAGATAGTGCCGACAGAGACATTGATATCGATGTTAGAGGAGCCGTCCAGCGGATCAAAGGTGACCAGGTAGCGGCCATCCGGGTTACCCGCTACTGGCAGATCTTCCTCTTCTGAAGCCAGGCCGGCCACCAGAGGATTGTCCAGCAGGAACTTTTTCAGCAGGTCGTTGGCGATAACGTCCATTTTCTTCTGGGTTTCGCCCTGCACGTTCGTGTCTTCAGTGGATCCTAAAACGCCTGCCAGGGCGCCTTCGCGCAGCTGAATTGCAACTTCTTTACAGGCAAGCATCAGGGTACCGATCAGATCGATAAGATTGTCGTCGGTTTCCTGTTGTTTAAGGAACTGGCTCAGCAGTAACATTCGTGGTTTGTCTCTCAGGCTCAGTGAAGGTATATAGGCTACCGATCAGAAAAATTTAAGCCCCGGATACAGGCGTCTGATACAGTAAAGCCCTTTATGTTGTTGGCGCTGGATTGTACGTCAAAGCGCCGTTGATTTCATGTCCGGCCTCTGTTTTTTCATGCCTTTTTCATCAGCTTTTCGTGCCAGATATCCTAGTGAATTGTTTTAAAACTGGAATACCCGGCGGCATTGTAAGGAGATTAGTGGGTGCATATTCATATTCTTGGTATCTGTGGCACCTTTATGGGGTCGCTGGCAGTGCTGGCGAAACAACTCGGGTATAGGGTGACCGGCTCTGATGCCAATGTATATCCACCCATGAGTACCCAGTTGCAGGCGCAGGGTATTGAGCTGATGGAGGGCTATGATCCGGCCCATCTCGAGCCCGCTCCGGACCTGATTGTAGTGGGTAACGCTATGTCCCGTGGTAACCCGGCTGTGGAGCATATGCTGAACAGCGGTATCGCCTATATCTCCGGCCCCCAGTGGCTGAGTGAACACCTGTTGCAGGATCGCTGGGTGCTGGCCGTGGCCGGAACTCATGGTAAAACCACCACCGCTACCATGCTGGCCTGGATTCTGGATTACAACCAGATGGAACCGGGGTTTCTGATCGGCGGGGTGCCAAAGAACTTTGATGTATCGGCCCGGGTGGGCAACTCGCCGTTCTTTGTCATCGAGGCGGATGAGTACGACACGGCGTTCTTCGACAAGCGTTCCAAGTTTGTCCACTACCATCCCCGCACCCTGGTCCTGAATAACCTGGAATTTGATCACGCCGATATCTTTGACGACCTCAAGGCGATCCAGCGCCAGTTCCACCATGTGGTGCGGATTGTCCCGGCTATCGGCCAGATCATAGTCCCTGCCGGGCAACCGGCACTGGATGAAGTGATTCAGCAGGGCTGCTGGAGTGAGCTGTCGCGTAGCGCTGTGCTGGCAGAGGACGATCAGGTATTTGAGGGGATCGAATGGCAGGCAAGGAAGCTGACCGCCGATGGTAGCCGTTTTGAGGTGCTGCACAACGGCCAGAGTAAAGGGACTGTCGACTGGTCTATGACCGGTGATCACAGCGTCAATAATGGTCTGGTTGCGATTGCGGCGGCGCGGAATGTTGGTGTGTTACCCGAGCATGCCGTCGAGGCCCTGAACCGCTTTGGTGGTGTGAAGCGGCGGATGGAGCTGGTGGGTGACGTCAATGGCGTGAAGGTCTATGACGACTTTGCCCACCATCCGACGGCCATCGAAACCACGTTGGAGGGTATCCGCGCCCAGGTGGGCGAAGAGAAGATTATTGCGGTGATCGAACCGCGCTCCAATACCATGCGACTGGGCAGTCATAAGGCTCAGCTGGCGGCCAGTGTGGCGAAAGCGGACAAGGTATTCTGGTATCAGCCGCAGGGGCTGGAATGGTCGCTGGAAGAGGTGATCAAAAGCAGTCCGGTCGAGGCTGCCTTGTGCCGTTCGACCCAGCAGATCATCGATCAACTGGCTGTCGAAGCCTTATCCGGAAGCCATATCGTGGTGATGAGTAATGGTGGCTTTGAAGGGATTCACGGCCGTATCGTCTCGGCTCTGGAGTCATAAGGCGTGAATAAGCCTGCCACAGCCTGGCTTAAGTTGATGAAATAGTCATTAGAGGCGGGTAGAATTCCCGCCTCTTTTACACCGTTGGACACCGATTGCCATGCCGAAAATACTCGCCCTGGATACCTCCACCGACGCCTGCTCTGTCGCTTTGCATATTGACGGTCAGCAGCAGGAGGATTTCCGTATTATTCCGCGCCAGCACACCAAAGAACTGCTGCCAATGGTGCAGCAGATGATGCAGTCTGCCGGACTGAAGATGGTAGAGCTGGATGCGATCTGTGTTGGACGCGGGCCGGGCTCCTTTGCCGGAATCCGAATCGCTACGGGGGCCGCCCAGGGGCTGGCATTTGCGGCACAGCTGCCGATGCTGCCGGTTTCCACGCTGGAGTCGATGGCGCTGGCGGTGTTCAGTAAGACCGGTGCCAGCCGTATTGTCACCGCGCTGGACGCCCGTATGAACGAGATCTATGTCGCTTGCTACGAGATGGTCGACGGGCTGCCGCAGCTGGTGGGCCGTGAGATGGTGGTCGCACCGGATCAGTTCGTATTACCGGAGGGGGACTGGACCGCGGCCGGCAGTGGCTGGCGTTATCTGGACGATATGAGTGCAGCGGTTCAACAGCGCCTGACGTTGCTTGATGACGATATATATCCCTCCGCCCAGGACATGCTGTCCCTGGGGCTGAGGGACTGGAATGCAGGTAAGCAGGTCGCCGCAGAGGATGCGCTGCCGGTTTATCTGCGAGATGAAGTAGCCTGGAAGAAGAAGGATCAACAGTAATCATGGATTGGTTTCAAGTTACATTTCTTGCCCTGATACAGGGGCTGACCGAATTTTTGCCGATCTCCAGCTCGGCTCACCTGATCCTGCCATCACAGCTGTTTGGCTGGGAGGATCAGGGACTGGCATTTGATGTCGGTGTCCATGTCGGCACCTTGTCGGCGGTGATGCTGTACTTCCGTCAGGATATCGCTCAGATGATCGTTGCCTGGCTGAAAAGCCTGACCGGCAAGCAGAGTCCCGAAGGCTGGCTGGCCTGGTATGTGGCGCTGGCGACAATCCCGGCGGTGGTCTTTGGTCTGGCAATCAACGACATAATTGATGTATATGGCCGCTCTATTCTGGTGATTGCCGGTACCACGCTGATCTTCGGTGCATTGCTGTACTGGGCGGACCGTAACCGCACCGAGGTGCGCTCTCTGAAAGAGATGGGGCTTAAGGATGCGATGATTATCGGCTTTGCTCAGGCAATCGCGCTGATCCCGGGAACCTCCCGCAGCGGTATCACGATTACGGCCGCGCTGATGGCGGGCTATGATCGCCAGTCGGCGGCGCGTTTCTCCTTTCTGCTGTCGATTCCGGTGATTCTCGGGGCCGGTTTGCTGAAAGCCAAAGACCTGGCGGAAACCGGCACTGATGCCCAGTGGACGATGGTCGGCGGGGGCGCGGTGATTGCGGCGCTCAGCGCCTATGCCTGTATTCACCTGTTCCTGCAGTGGCTTAACCGGATCGGGATGACGCCTTTCGTGATCTATCGCATGCTGCTGGGCTTTGCGCTGCTGGGTGTCTACTTCGCCGTCTGATTCAGGCTGTTACAGGAGTGGCTGCGGTGGCAGTGGCTCCTGTCACCATCGGGCCTTTATACTCCTCCCCTGTGTATCCCAGTCCTGCCTGACTGCAAGCGCTTTTTGCGGCCGGGCAATCCTTTCTGATACTGATTAGTTGAGCGTTATGAGCGAACTTTTTCTGGCGGTGATCGCCCTGGAGCCCCTCCTTGAAAACGAAGCCCGGCAGCTGGCGGATTCACTCGCCCTGCCTCTGATCAGCCCGGCGCAGCTCGGCACTGAGCCGGATCAGTATGAATTGCTGTTGCAGCTCACGGCAGAAGGGCTGAAGTTGCAGCCAACCGGGCGCAAAGCGCCGGGTGCGATCTGCGCGGATTTTGTCACCGGCGCGGTTGCACACCGCCGCAAATTTGGTGGCGGTAAAGGGCAGATGATTGCCAAGGCGGTGGGTATTAAGGGCAGCGTGCGGCCTCAGGTGCTGGATGCCACCGCGGGCCTGGGGCGGGATGGCTTTGTGCTTGCCACACTGGGTTGCGAGGTGACGCTGCTGGAGCGGGCGCCGGTGATTCATGCCTTACTGGCCGATGGCCTGGCGCGGGCAGAGCGTTCTGATGAGGTGTTCGATATTGTCGACCGGATGACGCTACATCACGCCAATAGCCAGCAGTGGATGCAACAGCAGGCCGATGCCGGCGAGCGTTTTCAGGTGGTCTATCTTGATCCGATGTTTCCGCATAACGATAAGTCGGCACTGGTGAAGAAGGAGATGCGGGTATTTCGTCCTGTGGTGGGCGATGACCTGGATGCCGATGGCTTGCTGGATGCTGCGCTGGCGATCGCTGAAAACCGGGTTGTGGTGAAGCGACCGCGAAAAGCGCCATTTCTGGCCGGGCGTACCCCCAGCTATCAGCTGGAAGGTAAGTCCAGTCGCTATGATATCTATACCCTGAAAAAGCTGACCGCCGAAGAGTAAAGGTGGTTTAAAGCGTTCTGATCAGTCGGTCAGCACTTTCCGTCAGGTGTCCGCCCAGAGTGCGGCGGGCATGGCGTAGCAGCGCCCGGGTATCACTGAGGCAGCAGATCCTTCCTTGTTGTAGCTGCAAAATTTCCCTTTCGATCAGCTGGTCAATAAAGATACCCAGTACCCGCTTGTCGGAATATTCCGGCGAGCTGAAGCCATAGGTCTTGTGTAGCTCGGTTGCCAGGGTGGCCGTAATGCGGATCAGGTCATCACGGCTGATCTGCGGATGTTGCTTTAGCACCAGCAGGGTCAGGTAGTAACGCAGCAGCAGAGGCTCGACGGTTTGTATCAGGGTCTGAGCCAGTGGCAGCGGATTGGTTTGCCACTGACGTCGCTGTTGCCTGAGCAGGCCTTTCTCGGCCAGGCGATCTCTGATACGACGTATTTCAGTGGTTAAGCTCGCATCGTCCCAGGGCAGCTGCAGTTCGGCGTCCAGATAGGGAATAAGCAGCTTGAGTATGCGATTGACCGACTGCGAAGGCAGTGGCCCGAGCCGATGGCAGAGCAGCAGGTAGAGTCCCGGAATCACCAGCAGGTGAAGCAGGTTATTGCGATAGAACGTCATCTCCCGCGCCTGTGCCGGGTTCAGCTGAACCCGGTTTTCCGAGCGAGTCAGTTGCTGTAGTTTCTGGCACTGCCCGATCCAGTGATCAGTTTTGCTGCCATTGACTTGTCTGCCGCTGTCAGTGAGTTCGCTCAGCAGTTGTTGCAGGCCTTGGCAGCGTGCGCCCAGGTCTGCACAATCCAGCGTTTGTCGTGGTGCCGCCAGCAGAGTGGTGGCGACAATCGCATTTGGCGTGATACAGGCGGCCTGATTGATCCGCCTGAGAACCTCCTTCCCCAGCTCGGCCGGACGATATTCCCGGTTGCCGGGTGCTGCCGCGAGTGTCAGCGGCTCGCCAAAGCTGAGATAGCAATTGCCGAAACGCTGGCGCAGGATCTTCAGCATCGACAAGACGCCCTGCAGCGACTCGCCCTGTTTCCGCTGCCCCTCCAGTTCCTGCTGATAGCTATGGCTCTCGACCAGCCGGTCGTAACCGATCCAGACCGGTACCAGAGTCACCGGGTAGGCGGCGCTGCCCCGGCTGGTCTCCAGGGTCATGGCGAGCAGGCCGGTTTTCGCCGGTAACAGACGGCCGCTGCGGCTGCGTCCGCCTTCGATAAAGTACTCGATGGAGTGTCCGCGATGACTGATCTGTTCGAGGTAGGCGGCGTAGAGGGCGCTGTAGACCGGGTCGTCCCTGAAGCTGCGGCGCATAAAGATAGCGCCGCCACGTTTGAGGATCGGACCGATAAGCGGGATATTCAGGTTCTCGCCTGCTGCGACGTGGGGCAGCATAAGACCCTGTCGATAGAGCGCCCAGGAGAGCAGCAGATAGTCCATATGACTGCGGTGGCAGGGCAGGTAGACCAGCTGATGGGTGCCGGCAATAGCCCGAATGCGGTCTATATTCTGCACCTCCACGCCGTAATACAGTTTGCGCCATAGCAGATCAAACAACGGATTAAGCAGACGTACCGTCAGCGGACTGAAGTTCGCGGCGATCTTATCCAGCTGTGCCAGGGCTTGCTGTTCCAGGCTGATCCGGCTACTGCCTGTGGCCGCACTCTGCTGATCCAGTGCCTGTTGCACTTTGGGGTGGCGCAATACTTCCTGCAGCAGGGTGCGGCGATGGGACAGGTCCGGGCCGATAATGGCCTGGCGCCGGATCTTGAAGTGGCTGCGCAGTACCCGGCTGGCCTTGCGGGCAATCGTTGCATGGGCGTCGGGTGTCTCTGCAATCAGCGATTTGAGCGCAATCGATTCACTGGCCTGCACCAGGGTCGCCCGGCCATTAACCAGTAACTGCAGGGCACGCCCCAGCGCCCCGGCCCGGTGCCAGGTTTCGGCATACAGCAGGTTCAGCCAAGACTGCTGCCGCTCCGGCATACGGCCATGATAGATAGTAACGGGTACCAGCTGTATATCGAGCTCACTGTTGGAGTGCTGCATCCGCGACAGCTCATCAATCGCTTCCCGGAGCGGATAGCGTCCGTCGGAATGGGCGTAAAGAAAGCGGTGATCGGCAATCAGCCTATCGCTGAGCCCGCGCAGAATGGTCCGGTGGCTGCTGCGCGGTGTTTCCAGCACATAGTAAACGTCGCCGCCATGGTTCAGGTTAGCCCGCCCCAACAGAGTCGGACGTACGATCAGTCTTAGCAGGCGGGCTGCCAGCCGTTGTATCAGGGGGGCATTTTTATTCATTAATAGTGGGGTGGCGGAGCTTCGTCCTGAGGGTTACGGGTGGGATTTTCCGCCATTGTCTTTACCTGCTGATGAAGGTACTGAACCATTTTTTCCAGCCGCATGATCTCCTGCTCCTGACGGGCAATAACATCGCTGAGTTTATCAATGGCATCTTCCTGAAAAGCGATACGGCTTTCCAGTTCGATAATCTGTTCGTCTACCGACATCCGATATTCCTGTGTGTTTGCTGCAAAGACCCATTATCTCAGACCGGCGCAATGCTGGATATGCTGGAAAACCTGCTTTAAACAACGACGGCTTATTGTCGGGGCCGCAAAAAAACCGAAATCACCCTATTTATAACCGAAATTTTGCTTTGTCGCGGCTTCTTAGCACCCAATTTACCTTAAGCTATTGAATAAATAGTTGAAATTGGATATATCTTCTGGGCTGCTAGGGATTTTTCCTTAGCGGCAGATACAACAGTCAAAAAATATTGTGAATAAGAGTTTAAACAAGAGATAGTTAAATGAGTGGTAGTCAACTGATTCGGAGTGTTGTTATCAGCGCTCTGGCGGCTGTTCTGCTTCCTGTTTCACTGGGAGCTGTCGCTGGAGTAGAGATTGCATTGGAAGCACCAGTATTGCTGGTTTCTTTTGGTGTTGTACTTGTCGCATCTATTGCTGCATCGTGGGGAAATGCTGCAACTGCGTCAGTGTCCTACGAAGGGCAGGACACCGTATATGAAGAGCCGGCTGAAGATGACAATCGTGAAGTTGGCACAGTGAAGTGGTTTAACGTATCCAAGGGATTTGGTTTTATTACCCGTGATAACGGGGATGATGTATTTGTTCACTTCCGTAATATCCGTGGTCGTGGGCATCGTTCTCTGGCGGAGGGCCAGACAGTACGCTTCAATGTGCGGGAAAGTGATAAAGGTTTGCAGGCCGAAGATGTTTCGGTGACGCGGGCTTAATATCGAAAACGGGAGCCTCTGGCTCCCGTTTTTTGTTGACTAAATTCCCATCTGCCTTAGTCGTGCTTCAAGTGTTTCCCAGTCACAATATCCTGCCGTGACAATCTTTAAAGTATCCTCTTCAGCCAGCAACAGCGTCGGAAATCCGTTGATCTGCCAGCGCTCCTTCAGGGCCAGCTGGGCCTGAAGCTGTTGCTCAGTCACCTCGCTTGTCAAAGCCTCAGAAAATAATACTTCATCCAGGCCAATCTCTCCGGCCAGTTCACAGAGCGTTTCACTGTCAGATGGGTTCCTAGCCTGCAGGTAATAGGCGCGCTGTATGGCCTCGATCATGGCTTCACTGCTATCGGGCTCTATTTGCCCGGCGGCCAGTACCGCCCGACAAGCCGGATAAGTGCTGCGTCTGGGCTGGCACTGGCTCCAGAAGCCATGATTAAAACTGGTCGCGGTATGCTGTTCGATATGCTTCCAGGTTTGTTGCAGGCCGAGCTGCATCTCCCGCGGCATGGGCTGATCGCTGTCAGGTGCCAGTCCTCCCATCAGCAGGCTGATCGGAATGCCCGGATACTGCGCCTTCAGCGACTTGATAACCGGGGCAAATGCCCAGCACCAGCTGCACATCGGGTCCATTACATAGATAAACTGCATCAGAACAGAGACTCCTGATTAAGGTTCGGCTGGGGCCATTCGGGCAGCGACAGGCTGCCCGGACGGATCTTATTCAGCTCCCGGGCGAAATACTCCGCCAGCTGGGGAGATTGGTTGTTGTCCGGTGTATGGAAAAACAGAAAGGGTGAACGGCCCTCATCCAGCCAGACGGCGGTCTTCTTTATCCAGGGTTGCAGCCAGGGCAGGCCTGCTTCCCACTCCAGTGGTGTTATAAAGCGCAGCATCGGGCGTTGGCCGGTGGCAATCACGTGGACGGGCAGCTGTGGTTTCTTGGCCTGGGCGTCCAGCGAAACAGGGTCTTGTTGAGGCAGGGCGAACAGGGCCCGGGTGTCAAAACTGATACGGTTAATCTGATGGTCGATCAGCAGCCGGTTAAACGAGCGTTCGGCATCATCCTTATGGAAGAAGTCAGGGTTTCTGACCTCAATGCCATAATGGAAGTCAGCCGGCAGCTTTTTCAGGAAGGCCGCCAGAATATCCAGTTGGCGAATACTGAAACTGGCCGGTAGCTGTAAACAGAGCAGGCCGATCTTTCCCTGTAATAAAGTCATCGCTTCGATAAAGCTGGCAAGCTCCTTATCGCAATGGCGCAGCTCTGCCTGATGGCTGATCGTCTGGGGAAACTTAAAGCAAAAGCGGAAGCTTTCGGTAACCATCTGATCCCAGTGCTTTAATGACTTGTGCCCGGGCAGGCCATAGAAGGTCGTGTTACCTTCAACGCTGTTGAAATAGCTGGCGTACCTGGCGAGAGGGTGGGCGTGATTGCTGATACAGTGCAGACTGTCTTCCCAGGCAGGGTGCTGCCATTGTGGAAGACCTGCAAAGCAGCGAGCCTCTGTCTGATCTGAAGTTGTCACTGTATACTGGGCAAACCTTGGCTTGGGGTTAGGTAATTCTTCGTAGTTTCAGGGCGTCTGATAACCTTGGTCAGGCAATTCGCAGTTGGACTTTATCGGCTATCCTGTCGCTACCTCCTGCGTAAGGCAATTTACCAAAGCATAGAGAGATTTACATGGATTTTGCTTCATTGTTAGGGATCATCTCAGGGGTGGCCCTGATTGTCTCTGCAATCTTTATCGGCGGTAGCGCTGATGTCTTTGTTAACGTCCCGGGGATGATGATTGTATTTGGCGGCACGGTGGCTGCGACACTTCTGACGTTCCAGTTCCGGGATGTACTGAACGCTTTTCACGGGGCTTTTATCGTTTTTACCCGTGATAAGACTAATCCGCAGGAGATGATCGATACCATGCTGGAGCTGAGCCGGGTCAGTCACCGTCATGGATTGCTGAAACTGGCGGATGTGAACAGCCCCTCCCATGTCTTAAAGCGTGTCTGTAACCTGCTGGCGGAGGCGGCTTCCGAGCAGGTAATACGTAACACCCTGCAAAACGAGATCGACTCGCTGGTGGCGCGCCATCATGCGACCCAGGATGTATTCAGGAAAATGGGAACCTTCGCACCTGCATTTGGCATGCTGGGGACGCTGATCGGTTTGATTCAGATGCTGAGTGAGTTGCGCAATCCCGATACCATCGGACCGGCAATGGCGGTCGCGCTGCTGACAACGTTTTATGGCTCTCTGCTGTCTACAGTGGTCTTTCTGCCGATAGCCGGCAAGCTAAAAGCGCGCACCGTGCAGGAAGTAACCAACCTGGAAATCATCCGGGAAGGCTGTATCGGTATTCTGACGAACGATCACTATATGCACGTCTATGAGCAGCTCTCCTCCTATATTCCGGAAGCGAAGCGCAAACCTCTGAAAGTCAGCAGCAAATAGACGACCAGCGAGCATACTGATTATGGGTACTAAAGCGTTATTGGACAGCGAACCTGAGAGCAACGAGTGGATACTGACTTATGCTGACCTGATGACCCTGTTGCTGGTGTTTTTTATTCTGCTGTTTTCTATGTCTACACTGGAGAATGAGAAGTTTACCGACGCGGTGCGCTCGTTGAATATGGCGCTTGAAGGTGCAAAGGGTGCTAATAGCGTGATTAACATGGAGCACGAAGCGCCGGTAAAGCCAGAGATACCGCAAGAATCTGAAGAGGTTCTGCCGGCGGATAATCTGGCAAGCAGTGAATCAGAGCTGCCGAATGAAGCTGCGATGGATTCACAGAATGTTGCTATCGACGCTGAGTGGCAGCGTTTAACCGATGAACTGGAAAGCAAGTTTCAGATCGCTAATGCCACCAATGCCGTGGAGATGGGCCAGCCGAAGGATGGAAAGCTGGTAATCCGTGTCAAAGGCTCGGCGCTGTTCCCTTCGGGCGAAGCAGAGTTTCATCCTCAGATGATGCCGATGCTGGATGGGATCGTTCAGGTGATGCGGAAAAATCCGCAATATAAGGTCAATATTCAGGGCCACACCGATAACTTGCCGATCCGCACGCTGCAGTTTCCTTCGAACTGGGAACTTTCAGCCGTCAGGGCAACAACCGTCTTACGTTATTTTGTCAGGGGTGGGGTTCAGCCTACCCGGGTAACGGCGACCGGTTATGGAGATGCGATTCCTCTGGTTGTGAACAACAACCTTGAGAATCGAGCTAAAAACAGACGTATTGAATTTGTATTGGAAAAGTCGGAGTAAGCCCATTGTTCACTCTGCCAGAAGAAAATAATGCTAATGCCAACCGGCGCAGTGCTTTCAGGGTTGATATTGATGACAGCCTGCCGGTTCGGCTGAAGGTTGCCGGTATCAAGGTAGATATCACCAACCTATCGGCAACCGGTATCGCTTTTAAGCCCCCCTCGACGCTGGAAGAGGGCACCTACGATGCCAGAATCTCCTTTAAGATCGACCGGGTCTATGTATTTGAATTGCAGTTGCAGGTGATAACCACCATCAATGCAGTCGCCCGGGCGGAGTTTCGTGGCTTGGCAGAAAGAGAGCAGTTGCTGATGTCGCGGCTGGTACTCCATCTGCAAAAAATGGTGATCAGGAAAGAAGTAGAAGCCCGGCGAAGTGAGCCTGTACTACGAAAGTGAAATAAAAGCTTGCCAGAGATGGCAGTTGTACGTAGTATATGCGCCACATTGATGCGGGGTGGAGCAGCATGGTAGCTCGTCGGGCTCATAACCCGAAGGTCGTTGGTTCAAATCCAGCCCCCGCTACCAAACATAGAAAGGCAGCCTTATGGCTGCCTTTCGTCGTTTAGGGCGATTTAATACGTCCTTCGGGGTTATAAGCCCGGAAAGAGCGCGTCGGGCTCGGCTCTTTATAACGGCCGGGAAGGTCGTTGGTTCAAATCCAGCCCCCGCTACCAAACATAGAAAGGCAGCCTTATGGCCAATGCCGTTCACTTAAGCGGGGCAGCACTGCGATCAACCGGATAGCGGGTCTTGCTCATTTTCACCGTCCTGGGTCTTGAAGGCCTGGGAC